>AP025250.1 GCA_020886235.1 Candidatus Dependentiae bacterium Noda2021
AAGAGGCTAATCCAGGAAGTGTTTTAATCGCGATAGTATTTTCGTTATGACTCATGTCTGCAATTGCCAGGCGCAATATTTCACGGCTTGCGTCATGCTCAGGCAATTCGTAAACCATTTTTTCGCCTACTTTATGTTTGCCAATACCGAGCGCGCGTAAATCGCGTGAGACGATTGATTGATTGGTATCAATTCCATACCGTTGCTTGATCATGCTGACTAACGTTTGCTGATCTTCAATAGGAGTTGTTTTAATTAATTCTTTAATAGCATCATGCCGTGAAGAAACTTTATCTCTTTTTTTCATGGGTGCTCCTTATTACTACTGGTAATTAGTTGAATATATGAATTAAATTCTATGTAATACCTTATACAGGGTCAAGAAAACGTGTAGCAACAGCATAAAGAGGCTATTGCTACGTAGTTTGTAATTTACATAGTTATGCAGCGGCCGCTTCTTTTTTTGACTTCTTGTTGCTTGTTGATATTCCAAATGCGCATCATTTTGTCTGCAGCCACCGTATATACAACATCTTTAGCAGGTACCAGGATGTGAGTTATTTTATCTGAGTGGCCTTGGTACACAACTGGTTCGGCGGTATTTGCAGACACGGAATATTGATTTAAATAACAGCTCATAGAGCTAAACGCAGAGGTTGAGTCATCAGTTATGGCAACTGACCCCATGGTAGGCAATGATGAGCAATTTTTAGCATCATAAAAGGTTGAGGTGTTCCACAATGAGTTGTTAGTGCGGGTATCAAGTACCGTTATATGTGCATTTACTCCTCGTGGCGAGATTACATCATCAATTTTTTTTGTTTGTCCTAAAATTATTTTGTTATCATTGTTACTCGCCAATGCTTTTATTATACCATCTGCTTGTACTAACTGGGCACAAACTTTTCTTTGTCGATAATCCCAAATTACTAGGGGGCTTTTGCTTTCTTCAAAACTAATCAACAGAGTGTTGTTAGCGTTTATGGCTATAGAAGCAATGCCTGCATTGTATGTGTTTTCAAACGTAGTTACCGCATGGCTTTTTTCTATATCAAAAATTTTAACGGGCAATAAAGAATTCGTGTGGCCTACCGCAAGATGAAATTCTTGTTTGGTAAAATGTAATGACGATATGCAATCTAAATTTTCATAAGGGACCTCATAAGCTTGAATGCTATGCATGTGGCGGCCTGTTTGAGTGTCCCACAATTCAATACCATCTTTATCGCGGCCAATGGCAAGAAGTTTTTCGGTGTTATTAAATGTACCACACCATCCAAATTCGTTTGTGGAGCTAGTAAGGGTAGTTTTTTTAAAAGGTTTTTCTTCGGTTAAGGCAAGTGATGTTAAATAGGTTTTATTTAGTTGTGCAATCGCGGCACATTTTTTCCCACTGGCCGAAAAGAATGCGGTTGAAACTTTTTCTTCATCATCAGCCACTGAGATCGATGTGCAGGTGTAATCAGCGTTTTTTACAATGTTTCCTTTTTCAGCTCCCGTAATGATATTGAAAGAAACAAGTAAACTTAGTACATATAATTTGTTCATGAAACATCCTTGGTTATAGCAGTTAAGCGCTTTACTATCTACCATTTTTGATAGCCAACTACAATCTTATTGTGACGTGTTGCCCAGTTATAATGCAAATTAATGCATCTCATTGGTGCGCTTGCTCATAAAATTGTGTTATATACTAATCATAAGAAAATATTTTAGGGGAGTTTTACGATGAAAAAATTGCTAGTATTATCGCTTGTGTTTGTTGCATCT
The DNA here is from genome assembly GCA_020886235.1 of Candidatus Dependentiae bacterium Noda2021. Taxonomy (GTDB): domain Bacteria; phylum Babelota; class Babeliae; order Babelales; family Vermiphilaceae; genus Noda2021. The sequence goes on from AP025250.1 coordinate 1,771, forward strand.
ATGCAGGGTTCAGAAGTTAGTAATAAAACTTACAAGAATCTCGGCCTTGAAAATCACGACACGTTGCACGAGTTAGACGCGGTGATAAAAAACAGCGCTATACTTGGATCAATTGAACTAGCGCGGCGAAAAGCACTCGCTTGGGTCTGGTTTGATATACGTAACTCGTCAAAGCGCACTGCTCGCTTAAAAGCAGTAACAAGAGGAGCGTTGTGGGCTTCACATTATATGCATCGTATAAATAAAGATCATGTCTACGCGTTAACTCAAGCTCATTTTGGACCTGATACAAGAATAATGGTTGCAGGTGTGCCAGTTATTACCACGCAAGATGTTATTGAGGTAGGATATGACCTTGCCGTTAATTATTTAATTCAACCTAAAGAGCTAGAATCATTCAAATGGGAATCGGATGTGACCAGCGAATCACCTATCACCGTTATCGCAAAATCTTATACCAAGAAAAAGATCTATGACACAGTGCGATACTATGCTTATAAAAACAATGTTCCTCAGGCAATACAAGATAATGAATGGGTGAATAACGCCCAAGCTACGGTTGCATTTCATGCGCCGATCGTTGCTCATGTGCTCAGTGATGCGGCTGTTGAAACCGTGTGGAATCTGGTGAATATGGTACTACGTCCTATGGGAAATTATTTAGTATCGAGCACTATTCAAACAAAGTAATGTGTTTTGATTAATAGTTTATATTACAATTCTTTGTACCGATTCATAAGACGAACTATTTCTCCGTTTTTCATGCCCATGAGTATAGTTTCGTCATTGTGGGTTAATGCCAGCGCGGGGACTTCAAAACTACGTTTGCTGTGGTATTTTTCTGTGCCTACGGCAGCATTAACCACTATTACTTTGTGATCAGCGCAAAATGCATATTCATATTTTTGTGGATCAAAGGTGATGTGTGTTATGCCGTCATCAGTTCTACTTTTATGACTATGGCATGAAAGCATTTTATTTTCTGCATAATTCCAGATTCTAATTTTTTCATACCCATCGCAGGTGGGCGTATAGCCAACAGCAACAAGGGGCAATGTGGGATGACACCCAATTGTTTCAACGAGAGTAAACTTATTAGTTCTACCCGGAATGTGCTTGTTGGTGCGTATATCCCAGACATATGGTCTTTGTTGATCAGAAAACATAATAATATGGGGGGATGAAGATTCAATACCCGTAATCACATGGGGCTTGTGGCTACTTTTGCAAACGGTCTTGCCTGTTGTACAATCTTTTACCACCGGCGCTTTACCAGGCTTATTTTTAGCTAATGTTAGTAAGTAATTACCCACAAAACGTACAAACTTGATCGATGATCGTGAACGTCTATTAAAAAGCTTGTGTGAGCTGTATACCTTTTGAGTGCTATTACTATTCCAGATACGTATTACACCGGTGCTGTCGCCACTTGCAATAAAATTATCGTTAGGACTAAAAGCTAGTGATTCTAAAGCTGCGGCTTTTGCTTTGTGATTTAAATAGGTGGGATCTACCTCATAACGAACATTTGAAACTACACAAATTTTATTTGCAAGTCCGCGCGCTAAGAATTCGCGATTGTGTGAAAAGCACATGCTGGTATGGGCATTGTTTTGAGCGCTCAAGATCGGCAGAGTGGTAGCAGCACACAACATAATAATAAGCGTATTAAGCATAGTTTTCTCCGTTTTAAAATTTTTTTTAGTGTATAAGGTAGTTCAAAAATGTAAAAAATAGTTTTTTAATATTTATTCACGCGTGAGTCTATGAAATAATTTTCCTAAACTCAAAAACTTTATTATAAAAGCAAAATTGAGCATGTGTTGCAAATAGAATATTCACAATGTTATTGTAATGATAGAAATTATAATGTTTTTTGATGATAAGTGTTCAAGGAGAACGGATGAAGAAATTATTGTTAGTTGCCGCACTTTTTACGGTATCGGGGGGATTATTTGCAGAATATCATGATAGATTTTCAAATTATGGTCCTGATTTAGCCAATAAGACACTATATAAACCGAACAACGTAGTCTCAAACCAGCAGGCTCAACCTACCATATTGCCTAAAGCATCACGTACTATTGCTCAAATTATTAGCTCAAATCCTAATTTTAGCACTTTGCTTACGGCATTAAAGGCTGCAGGATTAGTAGATACCTTCAATGGGGGCACAGAGTTTACGGTTTTTGCACCAAGCAACCAAGCGTTTGCAAAAATTGACAAAGCTCAATTAGATGCGCTGTTGCAAGATAAAGAAAAACTTAGATCTATCTTGTTGTATCACGTTATTCCCGGGATTTTTACGGCAAAAGAAGTTGCTCAATTGCGTGCCGCGCAAACGGTTGATGGCGACGATCTTAAGTTTGCTGTGTATGATAACGGTTTAAAAGTTAATGGTGCCAATGTTACCAGAAGTGACATTCCGGCTCAAAATGGGGTAATTCACATTCTTGATACGGTGTTAATTCCTGTTGGATAAGCTTATGTAGGGGAACACGTTGCGCGTGTTTCCCATTTCTTAAAACAATTCATCCATTGCCGTATTAATTTGTTCTTTAGTAAGCGTCATGCTCATTGCGCGATAAAATGATTCATCATATTCACGTGTTTGTACGACTACGGGCATGGTCAGTGCGTGTCCCATAAGTAACGCCTGCTTTTTACTATCTAAGCTTGCAAGAATCGAACGCAAGCTACTCGCTCCATTGACGCCGGTAAGTACAGCTTGAATATCTTTTTCATCATTTAATTGTGCGACAATCTTAGTACCGATTTGTGAAATAATCTCTTCATCAATACCTGAGGGACGTTGGTCAACAACCAGCAATGATACATAATATTTACGCATCTCTCGGGCAATAATGCCAAAAATAGTTTGCTTGGCTGCCTGTGGATTTAAAAACTTATGCGCTTCTTCAATAGTGATCATTAATTTTTTTGGCTCGTCTTGCTTGCGCTGTGATCCTAAAAAGTGTTCAGTTTTGGCAACATACTCAGTGTGAATGCGACGCGTTATTATATTAGCAATTAACAAATAGCAAAAGGTTGAGGTGTAATTACCAAATTCAACAATTACCGAAATACCGCGACTAATATATTCCATCATCTGATCTATCACTGAAACGCGATACGCACCTGGCTGTGACGGTTTAAAAAATGGAAAGCGTTCAATGCGTTTTAATTTACGGTAGAGTGCTGCTACTGATTCAGGATGTGCGCCAAGGCTTTGCGCAAATTCTTTTATGTTTTCACCTTGGTTTAATAATACCTGTAACCAATCTTGATGATAACGCGCTGCAATTAAGTAGGCGGCTTCCATAGCAGTAGCATGCAAGTTTAATTCACCAGCTAAGGAAAGAATATCATCAACGTTTACAGCTTGATAGGGCAATGTAATTTCAACATCAGGCATGCCGCCACGGCGACGTGTTGATTCAGGGTCAAGAGAAAAAATAACTACTTTGTTAGGAAATAATGTTTTAAGGCCTTTAACAAATGATTGTTCGTTGCCTTCTTTTCGCGCTTGCAATCCATATTCGCTGTGCATATCAAAAATTAAATTAACTGCTTTGTCTTGTTTGATTAATCCTGCCAAAACAAGGCGAGTTAAGAACGTTTTACCAGTTCCTGTTTTTCCAAAAATACCATTACTACGCTCAGTCAATCGCTCAAGATTTAAGCATACGGGTGTGCTCATATCTAGTGGGCAGCCAATATTAAAAAAATTATTACTTGCATCTTTTTCATCACCAAAAATCAATGCAACATCTTTGCTGCTCGCCTCATGCACGCGAGCAAAATGGGGCGGTATAGTTTTTACCGGCATCGGGCGCATTTCATGATTGAGCATAAGCATGGGCTTAAGGGTCGCTGTTGCATAGATATCTTTGAGTTTTAAAAAAGAGTTAAGAAGTTTTTCATCTTCTGCTGGGGGAAATACTAAAATATCTGGATTCGTTACCGCAAGGGCCATGTCTGTTAGTAATGAAAAAAATGTATGTCGATCACCAACAATAGATACAAACTTTCCGGTTTTAATATCTTCAATATGCGCTTGTGGGTCAACGCGCATTACAAAACCTTCAGTCAATGAACCAGAAATAATAGTGCCAAGTGTCTTTTTTGTCGTCATACGATACATGAAAAATTAGAGTGTTTATGTTTAAAAAGAGTATACCCAATATTTTTAAAAAGCCTTCTTTTCTTGCAGCATTAAACTTTTTTGTTTTAGGGTCTGAATATAAAGCTATTAAAATAAAGGAGTGTTTATGAACAATAAAATATTAACGGCAATACTTTTTGCATTGCCCTTGGGCACGACTATTTGGTCTAGCCAACCGGTTGGGCAAGGGAGTTATACCACTCAGTTACCATCTGGTCAAAAAGGCCCTACTAATCGAGTAGGCGCAGATGCGGTTCCTCAAAAGGCGGCAAGCTTTAATCAACTGATTAATACCAACAAATGGTGGACGTCGTTATTGTGGCGGTTTAATCCAGAAAACGTAGGAGAAAATCTTTTTTCAGATCCTTTTTCATCCCATGCCTATCTTAATGGGCTGTCAGTAGGATACCCAACTACCGCGGCTATTTATCCTGAAATACAACAACCAAAGGGATATAAATCACAAGAATTTCATTATGAACATGCAGAAGATCTTCGTTTGGGAATAACTGGCATGACTAATGCCCCTATTACCGTAGCACGCTATAGTGATTGGACGGTTACTGCACAATGGCAGGATGCATCACGTGGTATGAATGTAACTATTGGTCGTGGATTGCCGTTTATGTACGTTGATACGATCCGCGGAACGGCGCAAATAAACACAGCGCGAACACCAACTGTGTGGTATCGGCAAAATGAGGTGATAGGCTTAACGGTTAATGGCCACCATTATGCGTTATTTGCACCGATAGGCTCTACCTGGCAAGTTAATGGATCGGTGATTACATCAACACTTTCTGGTAAAGGTTTTTATTCGATTGCAGTGTTGCCTGATAATTCCGTTGCAACGATACAAGACTACCGCACTCATGCATACGCATTTGTAACTGACACACGCGTAAGCTGGAATTACGATGAACAAAATGCGTTGCTCGTGACACGTTTTACGGTTGAAACACAGCTTAAAGAAAGTGCTGCAGGGTTAGTAAACAGACCGTTAATTGCAACATATCGTCACCAATGGTTAAACATGGTGCAGCAACCGACTTCGTATAGCTACAACTCTCCCCGCGGCTTGATGAAAGTAGTTGATGGATCATATTTTGAAGTAGCGCAACGATTTGAAGGCATGTTACCTGCACTGCCGCTGGCCGCTCAAGAAAATCTTAACGGCTATAAGCGCGCAACATTGTATGGATACATAGATACTATTTTTAAACAAAGTTATGCAACGCGTTGGCAAGGACAAATAATTGGTGATACTTATAATGTGGGTAAAGCATTAAATAGAGTTTCACAATTAATTTTTATTGCTGATCAAGTAGGTCATACTCAAGCGCGTAATTTGTTCTTACAAGAAGTTAAAGAAAAATTACAATCGTGGTTGCGTGCCGATGCACCTACCTTGTTTTACTACGATGACATATGGAACACATTAATTGGTTATCCGGCAAGTTATGGCAGCGATTTTAGTTTAAATGATCACCATTTTCATTATGGTTATTTTATTAGTGCTGCGGCAGTTGTGGCCTACTATGACAAAGCATGGGCGCAAGAAGATCAGTGGGGCGGCATGGTAAACATGCTTATTAAGGACGTTGCAAACTGGAATAGATCCGATGCACAATTTCCGTTCTTGAGAAATTTTGATGCCTATGCGGGCCATAGTTGGGCAAGTGGTGCGGCACAATTTGCAGCCGGTAACAATCAAGAATCATCATCTGAGGCCATTCATTGCGCTGCAGGTATTTTACAATGGGGTATTGCAACAAACAATACTACATTGCGCGATCTTGGTATCATGTGGTATACCACAGAAACAGCAGCTATTGAGCAATACTGGTTTGACGTCGATCATGCTACCTTCCCTGCAGGGTACAAAAAACCTACTCTTGGCATGATTTGGGGAAATGGTGGCGGCTATGTCGTATTCTGGGAAGCGACCGTACAAGAAGTGCATGGCATTAACTTTTTACCAATTAGTGTAGCCTCATTACATCTTGGTAATTATCCTGATTATTTGCGCTACAACCAAGAGCAAATGGTTGTACAAGGCGGCGATAATAATGTGTGGCAAGATATTCATATGAGTGTACGAGCGCTTTACGACCCTGTTGCTGCTATTGCGCGCTTTAACCAAGGTTATGCACCAGAGGCCGGTGACACCAATGCACGAACCTATGCATGGATACATACTATCAACGCACTTGGCCGTGTTGAGCCTTCGGTGACGGCTAATATCCCAACCTATCGTGTGTTTAGTAAAAACGGTGTCAGATCATATGTGGTTTATAATCCGCAAGCTACTGCCCAAACGGTACAATTCTCAGATGGAACACGCGTGGTTGCGCAAGCAGGTCAATGGGTGGTTTATAATTCGGGTCAAGCATACACGGGCCCATCAGGCAATACAGGGCCTATTGGCAATACTGGACCAGGTGGCAATACCGGCCCATCAGGAAATACTGGTGCTTCACAAACTGGTGTTACGGGGCCAAGTACGACCGGAATAGATCAGGCAGATTACTCAACACAGCTTATGCCTAAAAATGATGGTACATTAACTGTACAATTTGATTCTAAAATTAGTTCTCGTTATATCGATATTCATTTGAAAATCAATAATGGCCAAATATTAAATTATCGCATGACCCGTCAAAGCACAGAGCGCTGGACTCGCACTATTGATGGTTTAAAGAATGGAGACATAGTTAGCTTTTCATTTACGTATGAGAAAAATGGACTTTCAGTAGATACCGCTTCTCAAACCTATTTGTATACCCTAACACCGGTTGACCCATTCACCCAGTCCTATGCCAACAACACATTTACCTTTATTCCTAATGCGGCATCAAAATTTGTTGATGTACATTACAAAATCAATAATGGTGGCCAGCAGAACTTTAGAATGAGAGAAAATAACGGCGTATGGATATATCCTTTAACGCTTAAAGCAGGAGACACGCTAACCTATTCATTTACCTATGAACGTAATGGATTGGCAATTGATACGCGATGGTTTTAAGTAAGACTTACTGAGCCATAAAAATGGTAACCTCAGAGCGCGAAATTTCTGCAATCGCGCTTTGAGGTTTAATTATTTCTTGAGTTCCTGCAGTGGTCATGTAAATGCAGGGAGCATGAGGTACCAACGTTACAATAGTTGGTATATGTCCTTGTTCAATTACAAAGTTGCCCACCGGAGTATTAAGCTCAATCCAATCAATTTCGATGTGAGCTGTATGGGTAGGGCTTACAATAGCAAGCATTAAGCTCATACAGAACCTTTTAATAAGCGGGCTTTTTCTTTAGCTTCTTCTAAGGTTCCTACCATGTAGAATGCTTGTTCAGGCAAGTGATCATATTCACCGCTAATAATGCGATCAAAGTCGTCAACCGCCTTATCTTTAGAAACATATCTGCCGGGTAATCCACTGGCAAATTCTGCCGTAAAGAGTGGCTGAGTTAAGAATTTTTGAATACGTTTAGCGCGGTGAACAATCTTTTTATCTTCTTCAGAAAGTTCTTCCATACCAAGAATTGCAATGATGTCTTGTAACTCTTTATAGTGTTGCAAAATGGATTGAATTGAACGCGCTACGCGGTAATGTTTTTCACCCACAATCTCAGGAGCTAAGCCCTTAGAGTTTGATTCAAGTGGATCAATTGCAGGATACAAAGCAAGTGCTACCAACTTACGTGAAAGTACCGTGCTTGCATCTAAGTGCATAAAGGTAGTTGCCGGAGCAGGATCAGTAATATCATCAGCTGGAACATACACTGCTTGCACAGAAGTAATAGAACCATTAATGGTATTAGTTATACGTTCTTGGAATGCGCCCATTTCAGTAGCAAGAGTAGGCTGGTATCCTACTGCTGAGGGCAAGCGACCCAGCAAGGTGGAAACTTCTGAACCCGCTTGTACAAAACGGAAAATATTATCAATAAACAATAATACGTCTTTTTTCTCTTGATCCCTAAAATACTCAGCCATAGTAAGGCCGGCTAAGCCTACGCGTAAACGAGCACCGGGCATTTCTCCCATTTGGCCAAATACCAAGGCAGTTTTTTCAAGAACGCCAGAACGTTTCATTTCCAACCATAGCTCGTTACCTTCACGAGTACGTTCACCAATACCGGTAAATACCGAAACGCCACCGTGCTCAGTTGCAATATTGCGGATTAATTCTTGCACTAATATTGTTTTACCAACACCAGCACCTCCAAAAAGACCAATTTTATAGCCTTTAATGTAGGGGCACATGATATCAATAACTTTGATACCGGTTTCTTGAAATTCGTGTCCAATTTTTTGCTCGGATAGTTTTGGCGCATCGCGGTAAATTGACCAGTGTTCTTGGGGAAGTTGTGATGTTTTGTCATCAATTGGTTGCCCTAACGCATTGAACATGCGACCAAGAACTCTATCGCCTACCGGTACTTTGATAGGACCACCCGTATCTATTACAGTCAGACCACGGCTAATGTCAAAAATATTTTCAATTGCGATACATCTTACGATTCCATCACCCAATTGCTGAGCAACTTCAATGCTTGCTTTTGGTTGGGCAGCATTTTTAGGGAAAAGAATATGCAGTTCATTTAAAATGTTTGGAGCAGAATCTCGAGGAAACTCAACGTCAATAACAGTGCCACTTACGCGAAGTACTTTTCCTGTATTGACTGGTTGGTTTTGTGGGGTTTCAACCATGAATAAAACCTTTTAAAACAACAAAAATTTAGTTGTGTATTTACTATCAACGTAATTCAATAGGCGCCAATTGTAAAGTAACTATCAATTATTTTTAGGGCTGGTAAGAATTATTGGTTCTCGTTAGAATGTGGGCAGATACAGTAAAGGGGTACCAATGAGTAGTAAAAAGCAATTAAGTGTGATCTATGGATTGTGTGTTATATCTTTTATCCACGCAAGCGAAGAAGTAAGTAAAACTAAGTGGATTGAACATAATCAATTAGTTTTGGCGCGTCAGGCGTACAGCAATCATAACTATCAAGGCGCATTAAAGATATATCAAGATCTTGATAAAGAGTATCAAAAATCTCCTACTGATTTTGAACAACGCCCCTTGCTGCTCAAGGTATGTGGCTGTGTAACATGATGTTGGGCAACCAACATGCCGCACAAGCTGTCGCCCAGGAATTGCTCTTTAATGACCCGTTAATTACCGCGTTACATGCAAGCCAGCTGCCCGAAGGCAAAGATAAAAATGAATGCATCAAATATTCTTTGAGTAACAAGCAATCATTGGCGGCCATCATGGCCGGTGATAAAGCCTGTCTTGAAAAAAAGTTTCAAGCTGCATGTGATTATTACCAGCAGGCTGCAGAGTTTATGGATGCTGAGAAAAACAGTACGCTCAAACAATGGTATCAAGACGTGCTTTCAACACGTGCTGCGATGCTCACCTATCACGCAGGTGATAGCGAGAATGCCATTCAAAAATTAAAAGCACTGTATACAAGCTCTGGTTTTGACACCATAAAAAATGACATACGCTATTGTTTTGATTCCATGGTAAGGCATGATATGCACATCAGGGGATTAAAAGGGTTTACTCAATGCGCCGATTTAAACCAATCTTCAGATCGCTTACGATGTATTGAATACCTCAAATGTTGTATGAAAAAAATCATATCAGATGATCAAAGATTGCTACTGGCTGAGATTGCACCCGCAGTCAAAACTATTATGTCAACCGAGATAGCGCCGGCTGAGCGAGAAGTATTAATACGATACTATGATGCGATTAAGTCAAGCTATGATCCTAAAGAATGCGCTCAGCAATTGTATACTTTGCTGAGTCTGGATGACACTCATGATGCAGCCACTTTCATTAAAAAGATGGAGGCGCTTTTTGTAGGGTACAAAGAAAGTCCTGATTTTTTTACCCGCTGCTGTAGACTCATTACCCAAGGGATTAGCGGAGAACAACCCCTTTCAAAAAACCAAAAGAAAATTCTTAATGGATATTTACATCAGTTGATCCAAGAACCACTCTTTGGGGTATGGATGGAAGATTATTCTCACAAGAAAATATGGGAGGATTTATATAACAAAGTCAACCAAACATCAGCTCAAGATTTTACTGCAGCCCCGATTTTCAACCTAAGCGCTTTACCGCTTGAAGATCGCATAAAAGAAATAATTAAAGGGGATGCCTGTAATAGAAATCGCTTTGATGATGAGATTATGCAGCATCTACGGACTTTGTTAAAAAGTGCCGATAAAATGCAGCAAGAAAAAGGACTTGAAATACTCTTTTTATTATCAGGACATGAGGCATGGCTGAGTGATAGCAACATGCAAGAAATACATGCCATGCTGAGTGCTATTAGATTCAATCACAAAAGCCGTCAGCCATACATAGATTACTTTATATTTTGTATGGAAAGCCTGATAACGTTACGCGACACTCCACGATTTACTGAGTCTTTTAATAACCTATGTACCGATCTTATTGCATTAGCATCTAACAAGCGCGAGCAAAATAAAAAAAATAACCATATCAAATGTTATTACGAAAAATTTATTGGTGATCTTCACTACATGATTGCCATTAATTCAAACAAGATGTTTCTTGATAAAAAGCACATTGCAATTCAAACAGGTCAAGTAATAACCCCCGATGATATTAATCTTAAAAATCAGCATGAAAATTGTATGCTGGCCGCATGTTGTGCCTATGACTTGATAGAAAAAGAAGTTCAAGATGTAGTAGTGTGGCAAGAGGCGTTGATTAGAAAAGCAGAAATTGCTATGCATTATCCTGAGATTTTTATTAAGTGTACCGGTAAAACTCCCTTTAAATCAGCAAAAGATGCACTAGAAAAATATTTAAAAGACAAGCCACATAGCCTGAATGCTCGTTTTTTGCTCGCTAGTTTATTTGCCGATGGCATTGAAATGGAAATTAAGGGAAATCTACAACCTGTTGGCAAAGACCTGGGGCGTGCAATTCAAGAGCTTACCACTCTGAGATCACTCAAGTCTGGGTATATTAAACTTGCCGAATGCCTCAAAAAGCAAAAAAAAGACAGTGAGGTGCATGCATGTTATCAAGAAGGTATCAAAGAAACAAAGCAACCGGTATTGTATCTTGAATATGCGCGCTATCTTATTGAAAAAGGTGACTATCAACAGGCTATTAATACCTTAACTGGATTAGATATGTTGAGTCTTGAAAGCGATGAGGTAAGTAAAAAAAACGTATATCGCCTCATGTGTTTTTTTAAACAAAAAGAAACTGATCTTACGCTCTTAGTTGAGTTGCTAAAAAATATTCAGCCCTCAAGTTATCAGCTGAGCACTCTTCATTTTGTGTATAAACACTTAAAAAATATTGAGAACGAGTACCTTGCTGATCTGCATGACCGCCTTGTGAACCACCAAGAACAATCGGCAGACAATGTGGCAGCCCTAGCAAGTCTAGGCGTTTTTAATATCAAATTATCGTTTTGCGAGGAACAAGAGAGTAAAGCATATGAGCAATATTTAAAAGGGTTAAAGTTACTTGAAAAGGCGGCAAAGCGTTCATCCTTGATGGCTGTTGAAATGTTAGCAAAAGACCCCATCTATTCTAAAAACCGCGGATTGCGCGAGGGTTTAATTACCTGCTTTGGACAAGAGTTATTGCAAGCGCCGGTATCACACGCAGCAGAAAAAAGGAAAATGCTTTTTCCTTTTAAAGATAATTTGAGTGCACAAGCCTACTTATTACTATATGATTTTACCGTTAAAAATAATGAGCTCGATAAAGCGTTAATCAACTCAGGCTGTTTATTTATGGATAACGGCGAAGAATATATCTATGAGGCTGATACTATTGACATGGAGCTCGTGACGTTAATAAATAATGCATTTCAACTTACTGAGCCTGATCACATGCCAGCTGAAATCTTAAAGCAGTTATTGCCCGTGCGGACTGAAGTTAAAGGCAGTAAGGTAGCGCAAATTTCCATAAAAGCAGCTGATCAACTGGGTCGATATGGTATTTATACCTTTTTGACGAGAATCAATCTTGCTGCTGCAAAACATACGCATCAGGATATTATGAAAGAAACTCAGGTCGATCTTGATGATACTATCAAAAAAAGGCAGATGTATCTTGATCGCGCATTTGATAGTCTGCTTGACCTTGCTTTAATGACAACTCATATTCAACCAAAAAATCATGTCTATCGTATTCTTTATTTTATTGAGACCATGTCTGCAATAAGTAATTCTATGGAAGAACATTCGGGCGTAAAATATTATGAAGATATTGCTGGATTATTGTGCAATTCTAAAGATTTGCATGAACGATGTTGGTCAGAGCTAGCCTTTCTTGCAGGTAACAAAATGCTTGAATGCTCAATTAAAGATAAAGATCCTGTACAACAAGCAATTGCTATTGATTATCTTGAGATTGCAGCTCGCAATAATCATGATCGTGCATTAGACGCTCTTATAGAATACAATAGCAAACTAATCGATGGTGCCATTATAAAATTTAACATGATTGAGTCAATTGAGCATCTTCAAGAAATTTCTAAAGGTTTAAAGTGGCTGAACTTGGGAAAAATTAAAGAAAATAGGATTGCACTCGAAACGCTGTTAAAATATTATACGCGAGCCGTTAATCAAGAAAATAATAAGCCTGATAATCAAAAACAACTTGATAAAATAAAAAGGTATAGCAAACAACTTAAGGACGTGTGCGCAATTGCAGGTCCGCTTTTAACTGATTATATTATTATCAAAGATTTGGACGGCTCAAAAAATTATGAAGTGTTGTACGACTTGGAAACACATGCGCTTATGCCGCCTACCCTGAAAATAAAGCAAAATATGTTGTTAGATATGTTAACTGATAAAAATGTAAAGATTACTATGAAATATATGATACTTCTAGCATTCCTGATGTCGTCCGTAAATTATCTGCATGCGGTAAAATTATTGCCAGCTGATACACCCTTAAAAGCCGCAAAGCTACTGGGTGAAGAACGAGAAAATCATGATACTTTTGAACAAAATTCAGGCGCACTCGATTTTATAAAACGTCATAGTGCAAAATTAATTATTTCTTTTGGGCTTCCCATTGCCGTTGATCTTATTAGAAACTATGTGTTTTTGAATGCTGAGCAACGAGCAATGATCTATGAGCAACAAAAACAAGCAATTGCCATTAATGCTATGAACTTAGAAAATAAAGATGTGATGCGCCAATCGCATCAACAGGTATTAGAGCAACAGCGTCAGCAACTGAGAAAAAATAGACTCATATTAAAAGATGCAGAGCTTAAGCACTTTTATGAAAAAAAATTAGCTATAGAAGAAGCTATTGCTCATGCACCCAAAGAAGAAAAAAAGAGGCTTGAAGAAATGTATGCGGAATTTTGTGCAAAACAAGCGCGAGCACTCATGGGCAAAGACAGTTATAAAGATGCTGCAGCATTTACGGTAAAATTGTAAAATAAAAAAGGCACCGTTTCTGGGTGCCTTTTTTATTGTTTTATTTTGGTTCTATCATATTTAATGCAAGACTGCGTGTTACCAGCCATGCAAGAGCGAATCTATTGATCATGCCCAAGTCACGTGTGCCTTTAGGATCGGTTAAAAAGCCGCGTACTAATGGTATTTCGCGTGCGATGTTTTCTACTGTTTCTGAAGTTGCAAATAGAGTGGCTGCAGTTAATGCACCAATTTTTGCAAGGTTGCGCCATGCAACAACGGCGGTTTTTTCACCATCTTCTTTAAAGAACAAATGTTCAATTACGGTACCCATTAAAACCATGCCGCCCGATTTAACTAAACGCATTTTTAAATCAGGATTTTTATTGAGTTGTTCATATTCTGAGTTAAGTTTGTCAGCGTAATTACCGCCCGCTGCCACGGCACCCAAAACGGTAACACCGCCCACAGCCTTCAATGTTTTTAATGTTTCATCATTTAGTGCGCGCGCTGGAGCGTAACTAATGAGTAGTGCCAGAACAAGTAATGTTTTTTTCATTATAAATTTCCTATCGTAAGAGCGTTAAACTTGTCTGTAACATAAATATTTTTTTACTCTGGGTCAAATACGTTTTGAAAATTTACCTATAGGTTTAAAACACGAAAGGCGCACGTTAATGCGCCTTTGCGAGTGTAAACAAAATTAACGGTTAATGAACTTGTAGCTTTTGCTCTTGAGGCAATAACACTTGATCAATAACTTCACTTGCGTGGTGAACCCAAATAATATCTATGTCTTTGATGATATCTTCTATGCCAATAAGGTCGTGTCTGTTTCTATATGGCATAATAATGTGTGACACGTGGTTGCGCTTAGCTGCCAATATTTTTTCTTTTACTCCACCAATCGGCATAACTTCACCGCGGAGATTTAGCTCACCAGTCATTGCATAATGAGAGTTGATTGGTCGCTGAGTAAACACCGATAATATTGAGGTAAGCATAGTAATACCGGCTGACGGACCGTCTTTTGGTATTGCACCAGCAGGAACGTGAATATGAAGATCATACTGGGTAAATAAACGGTGATCTATATCAAAATCTTTGGCATGTGCGCGAGCATAACTGAGTGCTGCTTGGGCAGATTCCTTCATAACGTTGCCAAGCTGCCCTGTTAAGATTAATTTACCTTTACCAGGCATTAATACTGCTTCAATTTTAATAATTTCACCGCCATACGCTGTCCATGCAAGACCATTGGTTATACCCACTTGATCTTCTTTTACTAACTCTTCTTCTAAGAATCTACGGGTCCTAAATAGCGATCTAAGTTTTCAGCGCTAAAGATGATTGATTTATTCTCTTCTACAATACTACGAGCGGCCTTGCTGCAGAGCTTTCGAATGATGCGCTCAAGTTGTCGTACACCCGATTCTTTAGTGTAGTTGCTGATAATGTCACCAACAACTAAGGAATCAATGCACACTTTGTCTTCGGTTAATCCCGAGTCTGATATTGCTTTTGCAATTAAGTGTCTGCGTGCAATCTCTTGTTTTTCTTCCATTGTGTAACCTGAGAGCTCAATCACTTCCATACGGTCGCGCAATGGATCTGAGATAGTTTCTAAGCTGTTTGCAGTCGCAATAAACATAACTTTAGAAATATCAAACGGAATTCCTAAATAGTTATCGTAGAATGTTTTATTTTGGTGCGGATCGAGCACTTCAAGCATAGCAGCTGATGGATCACCTCTAAAGTCTGAACCAATTTTATCAAGCTCATCAATCATGATAACGGGATTGCATGAACCTGCTTTGCGAATCGCTTGGATAAATCTGCCGGGCATTGCGCCTACATAGGTGCGGCGATGGCCACGAATTTCCGCTTCATCTTTAACGCCACCTAAAGAAATACGAGCATAGGTGCGTCCTAAGCTTTTTGCAATTGATTGTCCCAGAGATGTTTTACCCGTTCCTGGAGGTCCGACAAAACATAAGATCGGTGCAAATCCATCTTGTTTGAGTTTGCGTATCGAGATGAAATCTAAAATTCTGTCTTTAATGTCTTTTAACCCATGATGATCTGAATCAAGAACGCATTTTGCATGCTCTATGTCAAGGTTGTCGGGAGTATGGATAGTCCATGGTAATCCAAAGATCCATTCTAAATAGTTTCGGATAACTGCTGCTTCCATTGAGTCAGGCGAGGTGCGCTCTAAGCGATTGATTTGACGCTTCACTTCAATTTTCACTTCGTCAGCAAGTTCTAATTTATCCAGCTTTTCTCGCAATACTTCGATCTCTTCAAGGTCGTCTTCACCCAATTCTTTTTTGATCGCGCGTAGTTGCTCACGCAAATAGAATTCTTTTTGGGCTTGATTCATTGAGTCGCGAGCGTTGCTGCGTATTTTTTCATCAATTTCACCACGTTCAATTTCTTTACCTAAGTGATGATAAAGCTCTTCAAGCAGTTGGCTTTGATCTGATAGTTCAAGAAGTTCTTGAGCTTGTTCTAAATTAAGGGTGAGGTGTGACAAAATAAAGTCGGCAATTTTTTCAGGGTCTTGCATTTTGGACAAGATAATATGAAAATCAGGGCTAAAAGAATTGCCCCGAGTGCCATTTTTTCTGTGAGCATTTTAATATTTTTTATACGCGCTGCGACGTCTTCTTTGGTGGACGTTTGCATAGGGATGGTACAATCAATAGATGCTTTGATTCCGTCCTCGTATGCTACTGTTTCTTTAGTGCGTGCTTTGCATATGCCCTGCACTAAAATTTTTATTCCTCCTTCAGGAATTTTGATAAGACGCATAATAGAAGCAACCGTTCCGACATCATAAAGATCTTTTGTACCAATGGCCTCATGCTGATTTTCTTGTTTACGTGCAGCCAATAGTAATACCATTTTGTCTTCTTGCAGCGCGCGGTTAACGCCGCGTATTATTTTCTCATCAAGTACCAACAACGGCACAATCATATGAGGAAATACTACGACATCCATGGTCGGAATTACCGGGAGCATATTTGGTATGTTTTCCATTGAACTTTGATTCAGATTATTTTTCATTACACTCCCCCTTAAATTGCGAATCGTAAAATTTTTTTGTTATTTTAACCCTACGATTGATTCATTACCCTAGTACTAATTGTAAGAGAGGGTCTTTTTATAAGACAATATTTATCGATAAATACGGGAAAAATTGTTTTTCAAAAGGAATTATTTTGTAACTACATAACCTATTTGAGTAAGTATTATGGGCAAAAATTCCACCCGCAGGCTCTATACAGATTCAAACATCTTCACTACTCTTGATTGAAGACCTGACTTATAATTTTTTTATACAAAGGTGCGCCTGTGATTGCTGTTGCAAATCTTGTCAAAACATTTGATCAAGCAAATCAAACACTGACCGTTCTTAATGGTATTTCCGCAGAATTTCACAAGGGAAAATCATATGCAATTATTGGGCCATCAGGATCGGGTAAATCAACATTGCTTCACATGCTTGTTGGGATTGAGAGTCCTACGAGCGGGTCTGTGCTTTTTAATAATCAGGTCGTTAATTCGTTTACTCAGCGTCAGCATGAAGAATTTTTAAATAAGTATATCGGTCTTGTTTTTCAAGCTTCGTATTTAATTCAAGAGCTTACCGTTCTTGAAAATGTAATGGTCAAAGGACTTATCAAGCCGCAGTCTTTACATCTTATCGATGATGCAATGAATTTATTGCGTGAAGTTGGTATTGCAGAAAAAGCTGATCAGTTGCCCGCACGCTTGTCTGGTGGTCAGCAACAGCGCGTGGCATTAGCACGGGCACTTTTTAACAAACCATTATTTTTGCTTGGGGATGAAATTACGGGAAATCTTGATTTCCAACTGGCCACGAAGATACTGGATTTGCTTATCCACGCTCAGAGGACCTGGAATATGGGATTAATCATTACTACTCATGATGATTATGTTGCTGATCGCATGGATCACGTCTTTGAGTTAAAACAGGGTACGCTCAATAAAATTAGATAACGCTCACACTTTTGCCACATGTTTTTCTCCCGTAAATTCTTTTTTTACTTTATACTCAAACTACAATTAACCTAAAACTTAAACATGTGGGTTAGCTATGGCACATCGAAAATCTCTTATAAAAAATACGATTCATGTGGGCGGATCAACGTTGCTCAGCCGCTTTTTTGGCGTTATTCGTGAAATTCTCAATGTACAATTTTTAGGCGCAGGGATTTATTCAGATGCGTTTCTAACCGCTTTTAAAATTCCCAGCACTTTGCGTAAAGCATTTGCAGAGGGTGCAATTTCAGTTGCATTCATACCTACCTACATCACCGTTATGAAGAATGAAGGTAAAGACAGAGCAAATAGTTTAATGTCCTTAGCATTTGTGATGACTCAGTCATTAGTGCTTATCATTTGTGCGCTTGCCATGTGGAAAGCTTCTTTAGTTGTATGGCTTATCGCATCGGGATTTGCGCCTGATCAGATTGAGCGCACTGCACGTTATTTGCGCATCTTGATGCCCTTTATATTTTTCATATCGAGCAGCGCGTTATTGGCAGGTGGACTGCAAGCTGTGGGGCATTTTTTTGTGCCTGCTTTTGCGCCGGTATTGCTCAACATAGTATGGATTATTGGTCTTGGTATTGCCTTAATGTTTGGCTTATCAATTGAGAGTTTTTGCTTTTTTGTTTTACTGGGTGGCCTCATACAGTTTATTGCTCATCTCGTCGCTTACTTTAAGGTTGGCTTGGGGTTTGGACCTATAAATAGGCATGCTTGGCGCCACGTGAGCTCAGTCATGGGCAAATTTTTTATGTGTTTGATTGCCATGAATGAGATAAATTTATTTATTAATACTATTTTTGCTTCGTACCTGCCTGCAGGATCAATTTCATTAATTTATTACGCCAATAGATTTATGGGTATTCCGCAAGGTGTATTTGTGGCCGCACTATCTACCATTTTATTGCCTTATTTTTCTCGCATAAGTACGTACGCACCAAAAAGGATGAGCTTTTATTTATTAGAATCCGCCAAATTGATTTTTTGGATTACAATTCCTGTTGCCATGATTATGGGATATTTTTCAAAAGAGATTTTTATGATTTTCCCTTCAAGCAAAATTTCTCCGGCACAAGTGATTCAAGCAGGCCAGATATTAACCATTTTTTTGGCAGGATTATTCTTTTTTGCACTCAATAAAATTGTATCTAATATTTACTATGCGTTACATGTTACCTGGATACCATCGGTTATAGCCATGATTGGTACTGCCATAAATATCGGGTTGAATTTTTTCCTCATGCGAACCTACGGAGCACAAGGCCTTGCAATGACCTTAGTAATTGCAGCAATTGTACAATCAATCTTGTTAATAACCGTATTGAGATTAAAATTTGATTTCAAACTATATGCGCTACCGTTTTTGACCTTTTTAAAACGCTATAGCTTACAATTGTTAGTTATTTGTAGTGGAATGCTATGCATATATGCGGCACTCTATGGTCTGATATATGTATCTATGCCCCAGGGCTTGGCACATTTTTTATTGTATAAAATTGGATATTGGTTATGGGTTGGCCCGCTCTGTTTAGCAACCGGTTGGCTTATTTATCGTACGCGTTCGTATTTTAATGTCTCCCTGTATTTTTTGGATTATTAACGTGCCATGAGCATTTGAACACGGTATGATAGAAGAAAAATTAAATTATTTGTGGTGTAATATGAATCTAAAAAAACAATATTCTGCGGGCATTGTTCTTTACAAAATGCATAATGGCGAGCGTTTGTATTTGTTATTACATTACATTAGCGGACATTGGGATTTTGCAAAAGGCAAAATAGAACCGGGTGAGACCAAAGAGCAAGCAGCATTAAGAGAATTGCAAGAAGAGACTTCATTATCAGCAGACCTTATGGACGGCTTTGAAGATTCTTTTGATTATATGTTTAAAGACCGGTCGGGTCATTTAATCAATAAAACTGTTTATTTTTTTGTAGGTCAAACTACTCAGCAAGGTGTCCAGTTGTCTCGTGAACACAAGAATTTTTCTTGGTTGCCCTATGAGCAAGCGCTTGCTCGTTTGACGTACCAAAACGCACGCCAAGTACTCAAGAACGCACAGAGTTTTTTAAGCAAATAATAATATAGTTAGTTTTGTTGGCTTATGCACGTGATGACTTTATGAAATAACATAAAACTGTGCTGAGCCGTAATAAGGCACAAATATACAAAAATAATAGTAAAAAGCATATAACAATCGAGATTGATCTAATTTTGCGTGTGCGATGATTGGATTAATAATTTAATCGTGGCCGAACCCATTTAATTCGACGCAGTATGCAAAAACTTGAATAATTAATGAAATACATTGAGCGATAAGTATATTTTGATGGGTTTTTGGTTGCGGGGGCTGGATTTGAACCAGCGACCTTTGGGTTATGAGCCCAACGAGCTACCAGGCTGCTCTACCCCGCGATTCGAATTTTCAAAGTATGCTAATGATCTAATAGTAGAGCTTTTTTTGTGATTGTCAAATATTCTCTAATATCCTGAGCGATTAATACTAAAATCTAAGAGATCCGATATATAATACCCGAATCTCTTAGGTAGTTTTTGTCCTATTTTAAAGGAGTAACGGTGTAAATAGAATGATCGCTATGGGTAACTGCAAGCATTGAGCTATCGGCTGCTACGTTAACGGGCAATGATTCGTTGGCTGAAAATACCACATCGCCGGTATCTAATTGTATGATACGCGCATTGTACAACTCATTGTCAGGGGTGTTTTTAAAGCTGTGCAACAGTACCTGATTATTGGTATCAAGCATGGTTGCAAATGCGGCATGTTTATCAGTTTTATAGGTATATGTTTTAATGCAATCACCATTAATTGGATTCCAGATTTGTACAATACCATTGGTTCCGGCACTCACGAGTCTGCCGTCTTTTGTATAACAGAGCGCGTAAACCTGGTCTCCTGGACCTTCGAGTGTTATTTGAGCATCATCCACGAGTGATTGTATACGAATAAAACCATTTTTTGCATCCGATATACATGCCACGGCTACAGAGGTACCTTCGGGGTTCACACAGAATGAAGTTGCTGATTCGTTTAATGCATTAACGGTTTTTACGTGTGTGTTTTTATTGAGATCATATATATTGACGTATTGTTGAGTCCATGGGTTACCGTTTGTTTCTCTCATGTAACCTTGTTGGGCAATGAGTATTGATTTGTTGTTTGCCAGTTGCGCTTTGCGGTTATAGACTAGATCGTCCTCTTGAAAATTTTTGATAGTACTTAGCTTTTGTTGAGTTTCTAGATTCCACGTTTCAATACCCTCAGCACCTGGTAACACTACCTGGGTGTCATTATTTTTAAAATGTGCTGATTGAACGTTTTCCTGGGATTTAAATGAGGTAGTCAACGCTCCGTTGTCAACATTATATAATTTCATGTGGCGGTTGCCATACTGTTGCGTTATTACCAGCTTGTCGTTTGAGGAAATGTTCCAATTTATAGGACTAATATCAGGAATAACATTGCTTTCAGTGTTAGTGTTAAGATCAAAAATGGTAAAATTATTATGGCATAGAATGGCACGGCTTTCATCGCGGGTAATGTGCGCCGGGCTATTCATATCGCCAACCGTGTGTTCAGAGAGATAGAGCGTTTGTTTAGTTTGTGGATTGATTAATTCAAGCTTATTGTCTTGATTAACAAAAAACATCTTAGTTTGATCTACGATTACCGGATAATTACCATTGCTGGTTATTTTTTGTTGAATAGTGTTTTCCCAGTTGTGAGTTTCATCTTTTAATTCTCTGGTATGCAAGAACGTATAACTTTTTGCGGTAAGGTCTTTTCGTGCATTTTTTATGTGTTCTGAGCGAGAAGTTTTAGATGTGCTAAAGGCCCAAATTGCTAGTTTGGCAACCGGGTTGTACCAGCTCCCTTCTTGACAGTGATTGGTATGTGGTTGTAGTAATGCGATTGCACTTAAAGTTATGAGCAGATTCTTCATGCAGTACTCCTTATTAAAAGCTGCGTTTAAAACTGCCCCCTAGACTAACCAATTGCGTTAGGCAATGCAAGGTAGCGATAGAAAAGTATAATTTTATTTTTATGAGAACAATGAAGATTGCAAAATGGCATTAGATGTTTGTAATAGGACTTATTTTAACAATAGCATTTCTACCTAGCATTAAACAATAGATGTCCCCGTAGCTTACGAGGGCATCTATTGCTTTGATTTATTATTTTGATCCGATTATTTACCTACTAAATAATTGGATGTTGGATAATGAGCCAGTCGTTGCTTTGCAAAAGATGTCTCAAATAATAGCTTCTTTTTTTCTTTGTTTTGTACAATTTTTAATAAACCAATGCCTTGCGGACAATCGCTGTTGTCTATGAAATGCGATGTACAAAATAGTGCAGGTTTAGGCTTTGGCATAGAAAGAATAAGTGACGACCAGTTTTTGATTGTATAGATGGTGCCTGTTGTTAAATCGGCCAATGCGCGTTCCTTAACCACGAGTGTTTTTTTGTACTGTATTTCATTGTCAAAGTGGTGAGTAGAGTTAGCTCGACGGAATAATGCATTAGCGTTATACATTAACTGCGGTAACCCTTTTGATGTATCGTTGACTATTGAATGAATATGAGTCCCCTTTTTAAGATCCCATAATGAACAAAAATCATGTGAAATTGAAAGAGCTTTTTCATTATCTTTTGTGATCATTAAGCCTATATTAGGGTATGGATGCCCTTTAATGTTTTGAATTTTTTGTCCTGTAGACGTATCCCACAATGTTAATGCATTATTTTCAGAGTTTGAAAGAATTTTTGAACTATCGGGGCTAAATATTGCAAAGGTTGCTTTAGAGGTTAATCCGTTTAACGAATGTAACATTTTACCTTCTTTAAGGTCCCAGATTTTAATTGTATTGTCATCAGAACATGATAATGCTTTAGTTTCATCGGGCGAAACAGCAATATAAGTAATACGACTTGTGTGCCCTGTAAATGTGTAAACTGATTTTTCAGACTTAAGGTCCCACCATCTTAATGTGTTATCTTTAGACGCTGAGAGTACGTTTGCATCGTTTTTTGAGATGACAGCATGTTCTACCCAATCGGTGTGGCCGCTAAGTGTGCAAAGAGGTTTATTCTGTCTGAGATCCCAGTATTTTAGTGTTTTGTCGTATGAACAAGAAACTGCGTGTAGATTGTCATTGGCCAAAGCTACAGTAGTGACAAATCCCGTATGGTCTTGATATGCACGCAATCCTCGGGGAAGATAAGATAGTTCTTGGCACGGTGCATTTTCGTTTAGGAAAAAATTAGTAGATTCGGAGGTGATAATATACCGACCATCTTTAGTTATAGTATGTATTTTTCCCGACCACGTTGCTTGTTTTTCAAATTGTTTTTTTATTACCTCAAAGTTAGTAAGCACTTCGTCGTGAAGAATTCCAACTTTGTTCTTTATTTTGTTAATTATTTTTAAGCGATCGCTCGTTGATTGACGCTCCTGTAATTCGCCAGACATTTTTTCTGCTGTTGCTGAGAGTGAGAGTGATTTTAGTGTAGGCACAGTTTCACTTGAAAATAGACAACTTGCCGTACAAAGTAGTAATAAAAATTTTTTCATTATTTTTCCATTTTATTTGAGTGGTTTATGTATCTTTTTTCATAAGAGATTCTAAATAAAACCCCGCCTATTGATTATTCCTTGCACAAATTAGACTATAAGTGCAGAGCTGGTATTGAAAGTAAGTAAATGCGTGGGGTATTTCATGATTTTTTCCTCCATTTATTACTAGTTTAATCCATTATAAAAATTTTCAATTAGAATTAGATTGAAAATGGATTGATATCGTTTAATTTTGAATAGTTATGCAAAGCATTATTAACATATTTTGTGTACATGAGACATTATAGATGTTTTAAATTATTAATAAATTCACATAGAAATTTATAAAGGGGCGCAGACATGAAAAAATTATTACACATGTCGGGTTTATTAATTTTATGCCAGCGCCATGGGAAAAAACCAGCCAGACGTGATAAGGATGACTATTCTAAAGTAGACATTTTGTTTGCTAAACTACTAATCAAATAAAAATCATTAATTAGTCTGCATTATGGTAAATAAGGGTTGGTACTTACAGTTGAAATAGTATAACTGATGCAACAGCATTTTCTTTGCTATGTGACAGTGAGAGTCTAACACAATATATTTTTTTTGAATCAACACTTGAAAACTTTAAAATTGGATCGCGTTTGGTTGTAATTACTTCAATAATTTTGCAAAAGCTAAAGAAAGGCATGTTGAAAGAGGTATCAAGCTGACACACGGCTTTATAAGCAGCTTCTTTTGCAGCAAATCGTGCCGCAAATCGCTCTGCACTTTTTATCGGCTCAGACAAACAGTAGCTAATTTCTTGAGTAGTAAAAACTTTTGATAACTGCTTTACAGAATAGGTATGCCAGTGGGCAAAACGTGAAATTTCAACAATATCTATGCCGTGTCCCAGAATCATAGCTTGTGTCTTTCTAAGTGTGAATCGAGTGAGCGATACATGAGAGCTTCTTGAACGTGCTGCAATTCTATAATAGAGCTTGATTCTATATCTGCTATCGTACGTGCAATTTTAATGAGCTTGTGATATCCACGCATACTCAAGTTTAAAGACTCAAAAGCTTTTTTTACCGCAGATTCAGCAGCAACACTTAATGGACAATATCTCTCTATAAGTTCGGCGGGCATATGTGCATTCCACATAGTTTTGGCATTGCTTTCTTTGCGTGCTTCTTGCGCAGCAACTGCTTTTTGTACGCCTTGCATCAGCTCTGCTGAGCTTTGATTATTCGTACTTTGACTTTTAATCATGTCGTATTCTATTGATTGTATGCTTATCTGTAAATCAATACGATCCAGCAAAGGCCCTGAAAGTTTATCAAGGTAGCGCGCAATTTGAGTAGTACTGCATACACATTGCTTTTTCTTATCGCCCCAGTAACCACACGGGCAGGGATTTGTTGCAGCTACCAGCAAAAAAGACGCAGGAAAGCTCAATGAATGTTGTGCGCGGGAAATATTAACACTTCTACTTTCAAGCGGCTGGCGTAATACCTCAAGGGTATGTCGTTTAAACTCAGTTAATTCATCAAGAAATAATATACCATGATGGGCCAAGCTAATTTCGCCTGGTTGTGGGTACGAGCCACCACCTACAAGTCCTGCTTGTGAGATCGTGTGGTGCGGAGATCTAAACGGGCGGCAAGAAAGTACTGGTTGATTGTTAAGTTTGCCGCTAATTGAGTAAATTTTGCTGGTTTGCAAAATCTCATCAAAGTCCATTGCCGGCATAATGCTGGGTAATCGCTTTGCAAGCATAGTTTTGCCAGCACCAGGAGGCCCGATGAATAATATGTTGTGCCTGCCAGCGGCTGCAATTTGCAACGCGCGCTTTGCAATCTGTTGGCCTTTAACTTGGCAAAAATCTAACGAATCAGCACTTTGTTGATTTGATTGGATATTGCACGCAGTTGGCGTAATATGCAATTCGCCTTTAAGATAACTAATCAGTTGGGTAATATGATCAACGCCTATTACTTCTATATCTTTAATAAGTGCTGCTTCTTGGGCATTTGCTTTGGGTACAATGATTCTCTTTTTATTGAGTTTTTTTGCGTCGTAGGCAATGGCTAGCGCGCCTTTTATAAAGCGAATACTACCATCTAAGGATAATTCACCAAGGAAAATAGTTTCTTTTAAAAACGTTGATGTAATATCAATGTATTCTGCTGCGTGTAAGATACCAATTGCAATGGGTAAATCAAAAAGAGTACCCTCTTTTTTTAAATCAGCGGGTGCTAGGTTGACGGTAATTTTTTTGGCAGGTGCAGGAATGCCGCTATTTTTAAGTGCGGTTAAAATGCGTTTACTGCTTTCTTTTACTGCCGTGTCAGGTAGACCGACAATATAGAAATTAACTAGCCCAAAAGAGAGATCTACTTCAACTTCAATTAAATGTGCATCGACACCGATGGTGCTTGCAGAATAAATTTTTGTATGCATCGTTTTCATCTTATTAGAGTACTAACAGTTTTTTTTAGTATAAACAATTTTTTTTATTTGAAAATAACTACAAATTTTTAATTGTTTCTTGCCTAATGTGAAATAAAAAAATCATCGGAATATAGGTATAAAATAAAATTAATGAAAAAAAATCTGGGCTCTGTATACTTGTGTGCACACACGACATCAGCATAACCGAGCATGTCTAACTGCTGTTACACAGCATCGTGCCTAAAAAAAGAAGGAATATAGCGGTGAATAATAAGATCTTGCGTGGTATATCCCTAATGGTGGTTGCCGTCTCTCACATTGCCTTGTCGTATGTGAACGTTGATGGCCCCGGTCATCCACTTGCCACTTTTAATTTTCCCATTAATAATCACATTGTCACTTACAATAATGACGTTCAAGCAAGCTTTTTTGCCGGAGCAAAAAGTGGGTGCGGGGCTAAAGAATTTGCGCTATCACGTATCGGTGCCTACCATACCTTTACAGAGCCACTTGCCCCTGAAAAAGTTACCTTAAATGACGATCCTGAAGTAGATAATCCGTTGTATGATAATGGCATAGATCACCTTGGTTTAATGTGCGGAAACAGATTGTTTGTAGTGCCTACCAATAGCACGGTTGCCTATCTTATTGAAAACACGACATCGTTTAGAAACATTGCTATGGCATGCACGCAACCACTATGCGATGCGCAGGGTAAACCGGCTTCACGAGTAATGGCCGTAGCAGGAACTGGCGGACCGCAAGAACAACCATTTGCATTTTTTGCCGTTCAACCAGAAAGCAACAGCTTTGGTCAAGAAGGGTCAGGCATTGCATTTGCCGTGCCGGTTGAAGTGCGCGTTAAAATTGAAGATGAAGAAAAAAAAGAAGTTAAAGAAGTTATAAAAAAAGTGTTTACTCAAGTACAAGGTCAACAAACTGACTTTCCGCAAGAAACACGTGCTACCCCATTGTCAATCTCAAGCGATGCTTTGAAAATAGGCAACGATTTATCGGGTCTTGGTACTATTGTAAGTATGCATTGGAATACACGGCTTGGCGTACTCTATATTGGCCTGCAAACTGAAGCGGGCTCAGATAAAAACGATGGTGCGCGTGCGGTAGTCGTTGGTTGCATGAGTCAGGACAATATATTGATGTTGCATCCTATAATGGCAGAATCAGTAGTTGTTACCGGTGCTGAAAATGAAATAGTAGCTAGTCGTGGTGCGCACACTAAGGTTACAATTCATCACATGAAATCTATGCATACCAGCACATCGCTGGATTACTTAATTGTAGTGGGCGGCAATGAAGGTGCAGAATGCACTACCAAACGCATGGTTTGTGCGCTCCCACTTGCCAATTATAGAACAGAAAAAGGTGCACCAACTCCAGAAAATATGCACAAACATGGTCAGCTTGCACACAAGCATGCGCTGCCTGAAGATTTATATGGCGGTAGCAACAATGTATTTTTAGGGCGACGGTTTAGAACATTGCCCGCAGAGCCGCATGATATTCTTACCCTTGAGGATCCTGCAGCACGCGTTGGTGGTGGACAATTGCCGTATGGTGATATTGCTGATGTTGCAGTACATGAAGATGTGGTTTTCGTCACCGTAGGTGATGCGCAAGAAGGGCATACTCCTGGCATTTTCTTTTCACGAGCGCTGCTTGATGAACATGGTCGTGTTAAAGGGTGGTCACAATGGGCGCGTGCAGCACGGAGCACCGATCCGGTGTGGGGCATAAAATATAATAGTAATGTGGGTTCTTTTATCGCACTCACTGACTCAGTTGATGGCCAACGTAATCTGGTGACCCAAACCACATGGTCAACGGGTGATACGGATAGCATGGCTGGCCTAGTTGATTTAGTCTGTAAAGAATTTCCTGAATCTAGTGGTGGGGTACAAGGCTTTTTTGATTTTCCGTATCAAACACCAGGGCTTGGAAATAGTTCACTGGCAGTTGCCGTTGGGTTAAAAAAAGTTATGGTAATTGAAACGAGTGTATGTGAAGATCAAAAAGTTAAAGCGCACACTGGTTCAGATTTTTGTCTTGGTAATACTGCGTTTAATGATATTGTCCTAACGCCAACGCCTGACACTACGACTCTTGTGTGTGCAGGTCACACATGTGAACAATTAGGCGCAATTACAACAGCAACTATTGCGAGCGGCTATGATCAAAGTACGTTAGTTGTCGGCGGCGTTAAAGGTGTTGCGGTTCTGTGCGATCCGTCTGGCAAAGGATGGAATACCCACGAAGGTTTAGCTCCGCATTTTGCCAATTTAGCTGGATTTAGTTTTACCAAAATAGGCGATTATTCTTTTGTGCGTAAAGTGATTGCCGATGAAAACTACCTGTATGTATTGACCGATACGGTTTTTGATCGCATAGCTATTGATACTTCTAATTTTGCAACTAATACACTAGATATCACACGTCTTGCGACTCATAATGATGGTTCAATCGCGCAAAAAAACATAATTTTTACTGATGCATTAGTGAGCAATAAGTTAGCGCTGCTTGCAACAAGCCAAGGTCTTTACAGAATTGGAAATGGTAACGATTGTCGCCGTGCGTGCAATAGCTTGTCGTGCCAGTGGACGCCCGTATTAGTGCCCGGAACGAGCATGCCTATACTGCAATTGGTGGGAGTCAGCAGCACATCAGTTTCAACTGATTTTGCAAAGCATGAAGGAGGGATGTTGTATGTATTATCAGGGTATCGCGGTACTAACCGTTCACGTCTTAACCGGTTTAGTGTGAATAGTCTTATTAATGCGTCGATAGATGATAGTGTGCTCATGCATTTGCCCGATGTTGGCGTGATGAATCAAACATCAACCTATGCAAACATGGGTTCTTATCGTAATGCCATAGTTTCTGATGGCAGCATGCTTCTTAATTGTCGTGATAAAGAATTTTCAGAAAAGTTAGTGTTAAATGCACATGTCCGAGGTATTAAACAACCAATCCCCTTAGATCTAAAAGAATTTAACCATGTCAGTGCATTGGTGCGTAACTCGGCAGTGGGTTGCTGGATGATAAGTGGTGACTTTGGTCTTCGAGTACATGAATAAACTACAGCGCAGAGGTTTAGTACATGATAAGAAAAAATATATTTTTTAGTTTGTTAGCGTTAGTAGTTTGCCATAGCGTAGATGCTATGAATTTACTGCGCCCTTATGACCCCTTAGTCAGACCTGATCCGTATACAAAAAAGAATGTCGGTGTTTTTGTATGGGGTGAAGCAGGTTTAAAACACGCTCAAGGGTTTAATTGTGATGGACGAATTAGCAATGTGTTGCAAATTTGGAATGAACGCCAAGATGCGTTAACCATGCTAAACGGTTTTGATGCGTGTAGTGATATTGGACAATTACGTATTTTAATTGATGCAACCGATGATTGTGTGCGCGGTAACTTTAGGGTTAATGGCGACCTTGAGTTGTTGTATGGTGGTGCTGCTGGATTGCAATATTATTTTTATCCGGGAATTTGGGCAGGGTTTTACCTACCGTTCTTTTCTCAAAAGCTATCTAACGTCTTTTGGCAAGATTTAACGCAAGATGTTACGGTTGCTGATGCGCGAGTGCGCCAATTTTTAACGAGTGATATTTTCACATTAGTTAATCAATTAGGTGATGGTCTTGATTTGCTTGGATGGACGCGTACCGGTCTTGGAGATGCAACCTTTTTATTAGAATGGTTTAAGGTGTATCCTCAATCACGACCTGTTTTGAGTGAAATAGCACTCGATGGCCGTTTTGGATTTTCAGTGCCAACCGGTTTGAGAGCAGATGAGGATAAAATATTTGCATTACCATTTGGATATGATGGTGCATTTGCCGTGATAGCGGGTGGCGGGTTGCGTGCAACATGGGGAAATATGCTGCGTGCTGGTTTTGATATAGAGCTGCAACATGCGTTTGGCAGTACCCGTTGTCGTCGCATTAAAACATGTTCTGATCAAACTGAACTATTGTTGCTGGCAAAAACCAGTGCTTACAAAGATTTTGGTTTAAACCAACGCTATGACTTGTACGCACAATTTTTTAACTTCTTAGGTGGCCTTTCTTTAATGGCTGGTTATCAATATTACAAACACGGTGAAGACCATTTATCATTATCTAATTATGACTATTCTAATACTATTGCAAACAGCGCAGTAAGCTTAGAAGAGTGGACGCGACACGAAATGGTGTTTAACATGCGCTATGATTTTAATTATCATTTAGGTGATTGTGCGCTGGTAATACCGCATTGCTCTGCTTTTGTGCGCTTGCCTTTTAATGGCAAACGAGTCGCGCTCTTTACCACGGCTGGCTTTGAAATAGGAATGTATTTTTAATTTGAAATTAGAAGAGACCTGCCAAAGCGGGTCTTTTTTTGATTAAAAACTTATGCCCCATGCTGCCCAGACGGTAACAATGTTTTTTAGCCCCGTACGTTTTGGGATATGATCAAATCCACTTGATATACCTACAATTACTCCACTTGGGTATTTATTGATTAAGAAATAGTATTTGTAAGTAGCAAAAAAGTTGCTTCTGATATAGGTAAATTCGTTATTAATCTCAGGCACATCAGGTTCGATTTTAGCACCATAAAAAAAACTTGGGTTATATCCAAACTCAATGCGATGTTGTCGTTTGATCACCGTTTGGTGAGCAATGTAAAAATCATTAATGTTTCCAAATTTGTAATCAAAAAATTCTATGGCATCATTTAGGACTAAATTAGTTCTCCCGCCAAAAAAATGTACGTATCGCGCGGCGGTGCGAATGGTATTAGTTGCATGATAATTAAATGAGCCGTCAACCTGTGCTCCTATACCCACATGTCCCGTTCCAAACTGAACAAACGATAACCCCTTGTCTTTGTGCGTGGGAATACCAAGAAGGGCAGAAAAGC
Source organism: Candidatus Dependentiae bacterium Noda2021 (assembly GCA_020886235.1). Lineage (GTDB taxonomy): Bacteria > Babelota > Babeliae > Babelales > Vermiphilaceae > Noda2021. Next base: position 32,415 of record AP025250.1, read on the forward strand.
TAAACTTAGTACGGGTTCCTACATTAAACCCGTATCCTCCAGATAACAGCAAATCATCGGGTTGCGTTCTTGCTTGATTTTGAGCTTCTAGCGGCCCCGTTTGCTTAACGCGTGCGGCAGCAAAATCTGCACGAATATACCAATTTGCGGGCGAGTAGATGAAAGTGCCTAGCCCACCGCCAACATATTGGTTAGTATCATTGCGACGCTGGCGAAATTGGCCAACTAATGTGGCAGAAGTAATCCACGGTTTGTAAAATTCTTTTTCAAAGTTTTTACTTTTGGTAGTTTCTGCAATGCGTAAGTTATAAACAAATGATATACGTGCATGCACAAAAAATTTTGTACTTAATAAAACGAGTCCAAGTAAATATTTTTTTTTCATACTAAATCTCTTTTTTTTGAATATATCATATTACAAAGTTTTAATGTCAATTATAACTGAGCTATTGCTCTCTGTGGTCAAAAAAAATTATTCTAATAAAAATAATTGTAGTGCGAATTGAGGGAAATGATGTATTTTGTAATGCTTTTAATACTCATGCTTTGTAATACTATCGTGGGATCAGAATCAGCAAATACCAATTATCAAAATTTAAGCCAGTTGACCCAAAATAATGCCTTGTTGCGGCAGAGTGTTAAAATTGGTGCTTGTATAGCCGTTGGATACGGCATCTACAAATTGGGTAAAGAAGGTATATTGTACGTTAATGAACAAAATCAGGTGTACCGTTCTGCCAAACAAAAAGCTGTAAAAATGATAGCTAATTGTGAGCAAACATCGTCATTTAAAACTGATGTTAATAATAAGAGCTACAATGTATTCTTGGTTCAGGAAAAATTTGGTCAAGAAAATATGGGTCCTGGAGTCACGGCACAAGTGATCAGTAAGTCGCGCGTAAAAAGTTATTTTTTTCCTGTTGAAGACTTGCGGCAAGAATTAGCTACCCAAAAAGAGGTTGAAAAACAAAAATCCACCCATTTACTGTATAATCATGGGCTGTCTCGTGCACAAGCATCGTTAGTGTTGCCTGCACATACGGTTAGCGATTTTTACGAATTTAATCGTTTGATACACTCAGCTGCACACAAATTGCAGCAACGAGCTCACGCATCTAAGCATCAGGCAATTATAACTATTTCTTACGCGGGGGTAGATTATGAAGCAAATATCATTAACCGTCCTGATGACCACGAAAACCCCAATGTTGTTCTCATGGGTAATGGCATATGCAAAGTGGTGCTTCTTGAGCAGCTCACTGCCGAGAAATTAGTTGAGTTGCTGCGCCGAGATTTACAGTAACTTTTGTTTGTAAAGATCGTATTGTTTTTTTGCAACGCTCAAACATTTAATGAGCGGAAATGTGCAGGTGATTCCAATGCCGACAGAAGCGCAGGCTAGCATGAGATTTGCGGGAACAAAAAAACTTCCACCCCAGGCAACTATACCTGCAGCTAATGTGGAATCTTTAATTGTAGTGATGTCAAATTTATTACGTTGATATATCTGATAAGCAAGTTCTTTAAGCGTAGTTTCTTTGGGTCTGGCTGTTTGCAAACGATCCAAGGCTGCTTTAATAATTTGTGCTCGTTCATACGCGGTAGGGTACAGAGTATTATTAGGCGCAGACCAGTTGTTATAGAATCTGATCCAATCAGATAATCTATCCCAGCTAGCCTGATACGCATCTAGATAATAATTTACGGCAATATCTGATTCATTTGCTTTAAAACACAATTCTGTTGCGGTCGTATCAGCATCACGTTCTTTGTCATACTCACTTAGGTTGTCTTGAAGATAGTGCTTATGGGCTATGTGGGCAACTTCATGTCGTGCAAGAAAGGTGAGGTGTTCATCATTTAAGATGTTAGATATAAATATCGTATTTAGTTTGCCGTATGCCTTGCCGGCTGTTTCGTCTTTTAATTGTAATCTAAAAATATGTAACTTCTCATAATCAACAGGCCGTGTATTCATCGCTGTTAGATATGATTGTCTTAACAGATCAAAGTAACGAGATTTATCTTGTGTATCGTCCACAAGATTTTTAATCACTTTGCATGAACAATAATCGGGCAGCTGTATGTCATGTTTTTTGACAAGATCGATTGCTGTTTTAACAGCATGTTGTATTCGGGGTGTTGCTGGACCCTGAAAATCAGCGTCCATCATTTCGTTGTATTTAATATTTTCTATGCTGAAGGCTTTTATTGCTTGTTCAGCTTTTTCACATGCTGATGTAAAGATGTTTATAAGCAATAATGATAAAATTTTTTTCACGGTATCTCCAAAATTTGAGATAGGTTCACTGCAATAATTAGTTTACAGATTGAAATAAAAAGGTCAATCGAAAAACGGTCTTATGGGTCCTGTAATCGTTTAAAATGTTTTAGTATCTAGCAATTTAATTAAGTGCTTTTTGCGCATAAATATGCATTTTATTTAAAATTATGAAATTGACAAACAGAAATAAACTGGTATTATTAGTAGTAAGCATTACATGGAGGAAATCACATGAAAAAGTTGCTATTATTAGCGTTAATACCCTTAATAGGTATTAACCGCATGCAAGCCTCTCTCAAAGACTTTTGTGACAAAATCACATCTTATTACCTAAGCTGCTCAAATAATCAGCAAGTGGCCATGACTGCAGGTTTTATGTTTGCCCATGGACTAGGATATTTTTTAGGCAAAAAGATACGTTCTATCTATGATGTGCGCAATAAGCAGGTTGTTATGATAATTGATAAAAAAGTTAATAACAGCTCAATTGAACGCACAAGCAATGCTATTCAAACAAAGCGCCAATTGCGAATGTTAAAGAACTTTCTAAACAATTTGGAACTGGCAGAAAATGACATTGATGAAGAGAATCAAGTGTACCTAGAATCTCAAGGGTGGTCTTGGAATTTTGATAAAGATTTAAATTGTTTTATTGCTTCTCAAAAAAATAATCCCAAGCACTACTATTGTGAAATTAAGAATAATAAACTTGGTTGGGCATTGCGTAATTACAAAACGGATGATGAGTTAAAAAAAATAAAACAAGAAAAACTTGAACAACGCGCACTGTATGCATTACGTAGTAAGGTGCGTCAGCAAGATGAAGAAAAGCAACTTAATGAAGGACTTGCATTGTATAATTCTTCTCGATCTTTTAAAAGAGAAGAATTAAAAGAAAAACAGAAAAAGCCTGTATTTAACTTATCTAATTATTATGGATGGCAATTTAAGCCGAGACAAACAGCGGTTGTTATACCATCGGTTTTTGAATTACCAGATTAATATTTATTGTGAAAATGTGATTATCATGACTAAACCTAACAATAATGTTTTAGTCATGATAATCACATTTTCAAGTATATATTTGGTGTGCAAGGCTTTAACCTGTCTGGAATTGCTCATTAGCTAACAATAAACCACAAGCAAAGCAGGTAATTAATCAAACACTTATAACCATTGATGCAATAGCAAAATTAGCAATTATGAAAAGTCTTATCTTTTATAAAAATGTAATTATCGTTTCATTTATATTTAGTTTTACTCTCAGTCATAGCATGCAGGGAATTAAAACCGCAATTAGCAGGGCGCTGAATAATAGTAGTAAAATTAAGCAGTTTGTGTTGAAATCAGTTAAAAAAAATGGTCTTGTTTCTAAAACCAGGCTTGCAACCCACAAAGCAAAAATTGCCGCAGTAACTTTAAGTGCAGGCGCAATAGGATATGCTGCGTATAAAAAATATGCCAATAAACGAGCTCTTGTTTGTGCGGGAGTTACCTTAGATCCTTATATTAAGATGCATCAAGAACTCGCGCAAGCAATAGATTCTAATACTGTTCAAGAACAAAAGATTAAAAATGATGCGCACGCATTTGCGCAAAAATTTCTTTCTGAAAGTGCATCTGGTACCCTGTTGGAAATATTAAAAATGCCGAGTCTTTGGAAAAATAAAATCTGGGTATCAACGTTGCTCAAAGAAAATCTGATACGAACCAAAATTTTAGAGCTGATTAAAAATAATTCTGAGCAAGTATTTGATGCTAACAACTGCGTTGCAATTATTACGGCATTGTGCCAGGCGCGTTTAACTAAAGAAGAATATAATCAGTATTTGCATGATGCTATTATTAAATCAGCGCCTTTTTTATTAACCTCTCAGGATGATTGGGTAACGCCGCTAGTTAATTCTTTAAATAAAAAACAATTTATTGAATATATTCCCTTGCGCAATAAATATTTTTCAAACAAAAAAGTAGATATAGCAGATGTGTTCTTTTCTGGCCTTGGCAACGCACTAGAATGCTTGGATATTGATACCGCACCTTTTCTGCTTAAACATTTAAATCAATTTCTTGTTCAATGTGATTTAGTAGATGAGGAGGGAGTTCAAAAATTAATTAAGATTTTTAATCCCACTCTGAAAAAAATTCATTTATTTCTTGATGAGAATAAAGGGTTCATTGAGGATCCTAAAGTTAACAAAATACTCTTTGAATTAGAAAATTTGTTGGGAACTTCTAGAAAAAAAGATAAAAAAAATCCACCTATTACATTCTATTATTCTTATGACGACACTGAATGGCAAAGCGAGCTAACGTGTCAGTTACGCCGTAGTTATCTATACGCTCAATCAACGTTTTTTGGCTTGAGGATTTTTGAAGAGATTCAAAGAGATAAGAAGACTATATCATCCAAAATAATTAATTGTTTATCTCATTCTAAAGAGTTATTTGCTGAATACAATTACAGCACCGATGTAGCAATTGCCACCAGTCTTTACATGGCGCATCAACATGAAAAAGAATTGCTCAATAATAATTACTATGTTTTCTATCATGGGCAAACATCGCAATTACTGTTATATGAACAGCTTGCAACTCTATTAACGTATGATAATCAAAGCGATAAAAACTTTTTATCACTGCACGTAAGGCAATCACAATCAGCTGAAAAAGAAAAAGAATTAAGAGAACAAATTATTAATCCCAATAATGATCAATTTAACAGAAGGCCATATGTGCTTTTTTTAAATGCGTCAATATTTGGTAATTTAAAAAATCAGGGATCACATAGTCCTTATTATTTAGCTAAAAATTTTAATCAAAATCCATTATCAATTAATTTATCAAAATTGTTTGACGATCATGGACACTTTGCAACATGGAAAAAATATGCTGATGAAATTAATTCATTGGTAAAACACAGTAATGAACTTTTTAAATACGGTAACTTTATTCAGATCGCAGTCCCCGCAGGCAATGTTTCTAAGTCTTTATATTTATCACATTCAGGTGCTCCTTATCAAAGTGCGCAAATAGAATCCGACAGTATTCAAAAAATCACCTCAGATTCTTCGGAAATTTTAAAGGTATATTATAAAGATCCTACAAAGGTAAAATACGCATCACGATACTGGGATCATAAGATAACTAATGAAGGAATCGCTTTATATAGAGCACAAAGTGATCTTTTTGAATTTTGTGCTGCAATGACTTACGATGAGCACGGTTGGTTAAACCCTAACAGTGGGGTTAAAATGTATGTGTATTCTCCTGGAGATCAACAAAAAATTGCTGCATTTGAGCATAAGCGCAAAGAATTATTTGAACGTATAGAGTTAGATATACGTGCGAGTAAAAGCTTACAAACTAATTAGGTGTATATACTTACAAAATTAATCCGTGTTCACGTGCTTGTAGGCGCGCTTGCCCCATTAATACTGAGCGTAATAATCGCTGGGCTTTAGTTTCTAAGGCATTTTCTTGTTCGGCAACCGCAAACATACTTAATGTTTCTGAAGTTATGTCATTCTTAATTGATGTGTAAAAGTCAGCATTGAGGTATGGGTTTGCAATATCTAAAAAGACGCAATAACGTTCAATGAGAGTGATGTACAAACTATTTAAATCTTCAACATCCGTAATAAGTTGGTTTTCGTAAAGGTCTGCTAAGTGATCAGATATATTTCGTACTAGCTTCCAACTTTCAAGTTGGTCCTGCGGGCACCACACTAATTTAGAAATAGCCGTCTCTAAAAACAATACCAATACTTTGCGCAATTCTACTGCTTCTTCAATTTTGGCAGAAAGATCAGTTAAAAAGGCGCTTGGTGCATTTTTAAACTGAGTAAATTGGCTTGACAGCGAAGAATACATCAATTCATGAATAATTTCTTTTGTGGATTCAAATTGTCTTGTTTGATCTATTACAAAATGTTTTTTAAGCATAGGTGGCAGTTGTACTAAAAGCTCATCTATGGAATACGAGTTGACGTAATTACTGGCTTTTATTTTATTGGTAAATAAACGCAAGACCGATTTAATATAATCTCCGCTTTTATTCTTTTTTTGCAACAGTTCGAGTAAGTGTGAAAAATTGTTTGGTAAAAATTCTTCTGCATACAATGGTTCATTAAAAATATCTTTTATAAAGCGATTAACACCCACGTTGCATACAGGAGTACAGAAAGTAATCGTATCTCCACTTCTGTTTGGTTTTTTTTCAACTCGTGTGGTTGGCAGTTGATTAACCACATTATTTGGGTTAGAACTACTAAAGTGATTATTGAAAATCGTAAACAGTAGTATAATTAGCAGTAATCTACGGTTCATATATACTCCTTATGCGTTTGCTCGTTGCGCTTTATAGCACTGTGCTCATGAGCATTTTCATAACATGGTAAGAAATAATACGAGTAAAATGGCACTGAGGTCAAGGGTGATTGCATGGCGCTATATTTTTATCAAGCCTATTCAAAAGAGGGAAAAAAAGTAAGCGGATATATTGATGCCCCAACTTTGCCCGGAGCTAAAGAGCTTTTGAGCAAACAAGGCGTATATCCTATTACTATTGTACCAGCAACCCAAGAAAGTGCACTACCTTGGTACAGGCGCTTATTTAGCCGAAAAGTAAAAACAAAAGATAAAATATTATTTACTAAACAGCTTTCGGTCTTGCTCAAATCAGGTGTTCCGTTGCTGCAATCACTTGAACTGTTAACTGAGCAATTTGAAGGTAATTTGCGTACCTTAATCGTCGCCGTAAAAGATGATATTAAAGAAGGTACTTCACTTGCCGATGCACTAAAAAAATATCCTAAAGTGTTTGAAAATATTTATGTGCAATTGGTTCGTGCTGGTGAAGCGAGTGGCAAATTAGAAATTATTTTAGATCGCTTAACTGATTATTTAGAACGTCGTGATGAGCTTGCAAAGCGCGTGCGCTCTGCATTGTCATATCCTATTATGCAATTAGTATTTGCTATTTTGGTGGTAGTGTTTTTGTTGACCAGTGTCGTGCCAACCTTAGTAAATAATTTACAATCAATGGGTAAAAAACTTCCGGGTACCACCGCATTTATAATGGGTATTTCCAACTTCATTACCGGTCATTATCTCTTTTTAATTACTATGATTGGTATTCTTGTAGCAGCCTTTTCATATGTCAGAGCGACGGTGTGGGGTAGAAGATTTTTAGATGGCTTAAAGTTGCGGCTTCCCATTATTGGATACTTTGCAAAAACCAATGCTATTGTGCAATTTAGTTATACGCTTGGTATGCTTACTGAAGCAGGTGTTAATTTAGCAGAGTCGCTCGATATCGTCGTTAATATTATTGATAATCAAATTTTAAAAGACGCCTTGCAAGAAGCGCGTGATAAAATAATTAAGCAAGGTAAAATCGCACAATATCTAAAACAAACCAACATATTTCCCCCCATGGCAACATATCTTATTAATACTGGTGAGCAAACAGGTAAATTAGATCTTATGTTGTTAACGGTTGCGCGTAATTATGAGGAGGAGCTTGGTGAAGTAGCAGATAGTTTATCTTCAAAGTTAGGGCCTATTTTATTAGTTGTTATGGCGCTTATTGTGGGACTCATTGTAATGGCTGTAATACAACCTATAATGGAATCGGCAGATATTGGATCATTTGGTTAATAGTTTTATAAAGAGGTATTTATGTACGCAGAACAAAAACACCTAAAAGGTGGTTTCAGTTTAATAGAAATTCTTATTGTGCTTGGTATTATTGGCTTGATTATGGCGGGCGTGGTTCCTTACGTTACCAGTAAAATGAGGCAAGCAAAAGTAGAGCAAGCCCGCACAGATATTACTAAGATTGCTAGTGAAATTGAGCTGTACCGTTTACACACGGGTGAATATCCTACTCGTCTGATGGACTTGGTAAAGCAACCACAAGGCACTGAAGGCAGATGGAATGGCCCATACGTTCCTGGCAACAAAGAACCGCAAGATCCATGGGGTAGAAAATATATTTACCGTGTAACACCGGGTGCTGAGCGTGAATACGAACTGTCATCATATGGTGCTAAAGGTAAAGGTGCTCCTAAGTCTGAGTGGATTCTCTACCGCGATTAATGAGTAATTATGATGAAAAGTGCCCATCAGAACGGTTTTACCTTATTAGAGATTATTGTTGTAATTGGATTGATTGCAGCGGTATCTACTCTTTTTATTACTAATCGGGGGCGCTTTTCATCTTCACAAACGCGTGTGTCATTTATTGCAAAGCTTCAGGCGCTTTCACGGTATGCCTGGCAACAAGCAATTATTACCCGTCAGATTCACAAAATTGAATTTGATTTTGACAAAAAAAAGATTGAATTAACGCGCATGTCATCAAAAAGTACTAAAGAGCAGCCACAGTTTGAAGCATTAAAAAATTCATACGTTAAAAGCACCCTCGTAATTCCAAAAAATATTGTGGTTAAAAATTTTTTGATTGATGGATTTGATCAAATGGGTAGCTTTGTGGGACGTCAAACTGAAGCGGTACATTTTTTTGTAATTCCCCGCGGTTTATCACAGTCAGTCACTATTAATTTTATTGATACAAAAGATACCTTACCATCAAAAAAACCACGCACATTTTCGTTGGTGCTCAACCCCTTCAATGCACAGTTTGCTGAATATGATACATTCCAAAAATAACTCGGGCTTTACCATATTAGAAGTATTAGTGGCAGTTATGATCACGGCGATGATAATGGGCCCTTTATTTTTGTGGCAAACGGGAGTGCTATCCCGTACGTACCAAGCGTCTGGCCTGTTAAACAGATTGTTTGTTGGGCGTAATTTTTTAATACAGAATCATTTTCAGTTTTTGCGTGAGACGGTAGCCAAAAAAGAAGAAAAAAATAATGATCCGGCTATGACTATGAATTATGAATTAAAGGCGTTACCGGCGGGCACCGCCTTATCAAGCTTTAAAAACGTTGTGCAGGAAGTAGTAACGTTAACGTGGCAAGACGGCAAAAATAAGCAGGTCCAGCGGTTGGTATCATTTCAACATCGACCAAAAGAAAGTAAGCAGCAATGAAAAGCGGGTTTACCTTATTAGAATTTTTATTAGCAACAGCTCTTGCTGCAATGCTTTCAGTCTTTTTGCTAAGTTCTTTATGGTCTATAAATCGTTATGTATATATGATTGATGATCTGACATCGCTTGATGAAAAAGCTGCCTTGCTTAATACCCAGTTGGAACGAAGCTTGAGTGGGGCCTTTATTCCGGTACAAGCGGTTAACGAACAGCAGCCTCAACCAGAATCACCATCTGAAAAATCAACAACATCACCCAGTGCGCCTGAAAAAAAAGACCAACCCAAGGAATTGCTAAAAAAAATATTTGTTAGTGAAAATAAAGATAAAAATTTGTCCTTCATGACGTGTATCACCAATAATCCGCTCGAGGTATACTGGGGTGAACAATGGGGAAGAGCGGTGCCTCGTATAGCGCGTGTGATCTACCGACTTGAGCAAGAAAAGTTACCGACAAAACAAAAAAATATTTCGTATCGATTGCTACTTAAAGAAGCCTATGAACTTGATGCTGGAAAGTTTGACTCATCTTCTTCCATCAAATCATACACGCTGGTCACGGGTATTAAATCCTGTACAATTCAGTTTGGTTATTTTAAAACCCTTCAGAAGAAGAAAAGAAAGAATCAAAGCCTGAGATGATTACTGTTGATCAGTGGAATTCTGATGACAACAAATCGCAGAGTGATGCGCAAAAGTCACCCATTCCTCAGTATGCAAAAATAACCTATGAATTATGGGATAGTAGCTATAAACGCTCTCGGTCCTACACGTACGTGGTTTATATTTTAGGTGGTCAACCTGCGCCGGCTAAAGCACAAAAAAAGAAATCACCACATGAAAAGACTAATGAAACATCGCCAACGCTGGGCAATCAAAAACCAGGTGCGCCCGGATCCCCACAACCTAAAGGTTTGATTGAAATGATGCGCGATGAATTAGTTAAATCTCCGCCAAAAATTTAGGAACCTCCATGAATAGCACTCAATCACGGCCCGGATTTATTCTTGTGTTTTCATTAATTTTAACGGCTCTTGCAGTTTTTTTAATTACGTACCTTGCAAGTAAAAGTATGCTCTATTTGCCCTATGCTCAGTTTATGTCGCAACAGCAAAAAGCGACGGTATTGGCTTACGGAGCTCTGCAATTAGGATTAAGCCAATTAGCAGAACAACCAAAAAAAGATGAAAAGATTGATCAAAAACCTAATACATCACAAGAAAAAAACGCTCAAACGGATGATCAAAAGAGTTTTCTTGAAAAAGTATTGCCTCTTTTAAACCACTGGCAGAGCTTTGTGCTGACAGAAAAAGTTGAAGGTATTGATGGACAGGTTAAACTGTGTATCACGTGTGAAGAAGGAAAGCTTAATCTTAACGAATTGTATGATTTTAAAAACCATCAGTTTGTAGGAGAGGGAGCGCCCACAGGCGATGCCAAAAAAATCTTGCAAGAATTGTTTGGCCGCATTGAGCAAATGATGGGCGGTAAAAATGTATTTGCGTCATTTGAAAAGTTTATGAAAGAGCGTACTCATAGACTCAATGATGTTACTGAGTTGTTAATGATTAAAGAGTTTGAAGTGTTTAGAAACAATGTTTTTTTTGAGCCGACAGCAGGTGGCCCGGTTAAAGATAAGAATCGCTCACTCTATCTTACTGACTTGTTTACGGTTTGGTCTGGCAAAAAAACTCTCGAGCCTTGGTTGTTTAGTAATTCAATAAATCATATACTGGGTTTGCGTCCCGTCAGTGAGCTTGAAGCTCAAACGCGCACACGTACCGTACAAGAAGTAGTAAAAATTGCAAAAACACAATATAATTGGGCAGTTGATTGGGCTCAATATATGCGGCCACTCTACGAAAAAGAATTTAGTGCTCTACCCGCAGGTGTAGGAACGTTATTAAGTACTCAAGTTATGCCGACTAGTTTTTCTATTACGGCTGATGCAACTGTTAGACAAAATACAGTGAGACTTGTGGCAATTGTTGATCGTGCCGCTGTACAAGAGCAAAATGCTCCAACACGGTATGACGTAACAATAAAAAAATTATACATGCTTTGAAGAGGAACAAGTTTGCTAGGAAAAATTGAAACGCGCGTGGGATTATTTGTTTTAGGCGCGCTTGTAGTATTTGCCTATATGGGATTTCAGGTAGGAGCGTTTCGATTTGATCGCTCACGCTATAATCAGTACACCATGTTTTTTAAAGATGTCTCAGGGCTATCGCGCAAAGCAGATGTCAAGATTGCTGGTGTTAAAGTAGGTTGGGTTGAAGATATCAAACTTGTCCCCGATGCCTATCATCCCGTTGAAGCCTCAGTGATGGTTTTGAAAGACTACAAATTATACTCTGACTCTCATGCAATGGTGCGTCAAGAAGGTCTTCTAGGCCCTAAATATTTAGAAGTAGTGCCGGGTGATCCGCTGCAGCCAACGTTAACGCATGGCCAAACATTATCGCAGCCAAGTGTTACCCCTGTTTCAGTAGACGAGCTTATGCAACAGTTTAAAAAAATTGCTCACAACGTAGAGCAAGTTACCGATTCGTTAAAAACTACGATGGGTGGACCTGAAGGAGCTCAGCAGCTTAAGTGTATTATGAGCAATATTCAAGAAACCTCATCACGCATGGCATCATTTATGCAGGTGCTTGAGCGCTCAATAAATCGCAATGAAGATAAGCTTGATTCTATTTTTGAAATCGGTGAGCACGTCAAAGCGCTTTCAGATAAATTACAGAATGATATTTTGCCAACCTTTGCTGAGGGTGTAGAAAAAATTTCGAGTACCTTTGACCAAGATTTTCGTTCAGTTGCCGGTAAAGTAGAAGCTACCGCACAAGCTCTTGAAGAGGCGTCAGTGCAAGTACGTGATGGTTTTAGAAATATTACCTCCGTTGTGCAAAAAATAGATGAAGGTAAAGGGCTTGTTGGTAAATTAATCAACGAAGAAGAGACCTATCGTGACATCAAAGTTGCGGTAAACGGCATTAAAAATTATTTTGCTAAAGTTGATACACTGCAAATAGTATTTGATGCTCACTCAGAAGCAATGTACCGCCCGGCAGAAACCTATCGATTTGAAGATAATAAGGGATATTTTGACATTAGAATCCATCCCACCGAAGATCGCTTTTACATCTTGCAGTTAGCCTCTTCAGAAAAGGGATATTATACGCGTGAAGTTATAGAGCGTGAATATTTTGATCGTGAAGGCAATTTAATACCTGATGCTCAGCTGCGACAAACCTTTGATACCAAACAATTTTTCCGAGAAGATATTACGCGCAAACAGCGCTATCAATATAAGATTGGGATACAGTTTGGAAAAATTTTCAATCGTGTAGCATTTAGATTTGGTCTTTTTGAAAATACACCCGGCGTGGGCGTAGACTTTGATATTCCGCTTGGTACTAATAAAGCTCGTTGGGTAACTACTTTTGAAATATTTGAGATGAATGGATGGAACCGTCAAGATGATCGCCGTCCTCATTTAAAATGGTTGAATCGTATTTTTGCTTTGCGCAATCTGTACATAACGTTTGGTGCCGATGACTTTGTAAGTAAGCGAAATGCCAACGGGTTTGTAGGGTTTGGATTACGCTTTGGTGACGATGACTTTAAATATCTTATTTCAAGTTTCTCATGGGTATTTAATAGTATTAATGGTACTGGTTCTACCATTAGTGCTTAGTGTGATTAATGATACAAGAAAGGCGCCCACAAGGGCGCCTCGTTTTATTTAAGTTTTTTAAACTTTGTTACCCATTTTTCAACACGTTTTTCTACGACATCCCAATTAATGTTGGTCCATAAGATATCAAGATATTTTGCGCGGTTAATACCAAAATCAATCATGTATGCATGTTCATACACATCTACAATCAACAACGGCAATGCAAGCATAGGCACGGTTTCATTGTGGGCATCTAACAAATAATTGTAAACCTTGCCATCATCAATGTTAAAACACATAATTGCCCAACCGCGTGAGCAACCTGCGGTTTCTAACAAATCTTTTTTAAATTTTTCAAGTGAACCAAAATTTTCTGTAATTAACTGCAAAGTTTTCTTGCCCGGTTTGGTGCCGGTACCTAAGCCTTCAAAATATAATTCATGCAATACTGATCCATTAAGTGCAAATGTTTCAGCAACTTTGAGTGCGCGAAAGGGTGAATAGGTAATACCTGCACTATTAGTACGATCAACCGTTGTAAGGCTATGGGCAATCTCATTACGTTTTTTTACATATCCTTGATAGAGTTTTTGGTGTTGATCCAATTGGTTTGACGTAATTCCTTTAACTGATGTTAGATCAAATGAGCGGGCTTTAAATTGCTCAGGGATAACCAGGTCTGGTTTTGGCAATTCTTTAATTAATTTATCCATTTGTACGCCGAGTTCTGGCTCATCAGTTGAAGCTGAGTGAGTGCGCGCAATGGTTAATAGCATTGCTGCAAGTAATAGTTGTTTTGTCATGGTACTTCCTTTAATTGAAAATGATGTGATGACTACTCTCTACTCTAGCAAGCTCTGCGGTAATGAGAATATATTGAACTTTGCGCTGCCACCTTAGTAGCCTTGCGATGTGCAGATCATAGGAGAAAACAATGCCATCGCTTATGCAGCTTATTTTAAGTGGTTTTATTTTAAGCTTTTCGTTTGTCGTAAATTATGTACCGATTAATATTCTTGCGCTTGCGGCTATTTTGTGTCTTTGTGAACGCGTGCCGCTCATGAAAAGTGCAATGCTTTCTTCCTTCATTGTGGCTATTTCTTATGCGTGTATTTGGTTGCTAGAGGGAATGATTTCACTCTGCTGTCCTGCAACCCTGGCACATGTAAGTGCGGTGGTTGAAAATACGTATTTGCTTCTCTATCTCATTGTTTTTCATGCCATTGGATATTCCTTGGTTCAGAGTTATTTATTATTCATGGTGGCTCGATTCCATTCTAATTCATATCAACGCTGGTTTGGGTTATGTATGAGCAGTAACATCATTGCCGTTAGCGCACTATTAATCTTGTATTACAAAGTATTATAGGGGAGAGTATGTTAAGTTCTTTTGGATATTTTTTATTATCACAATGGTTGTGGAATGTAACGTGGGGTGTTTACCACATACCGCTTAATATTTTTTTTATGTACATGTTTTTACGCATTACCCAAGATATGGGCAAATTACACCTTCTTGCGTTAACGATCGGTGCAAATATATTTTCTGCGGTAGTCTATTCTGCATTTGTAGTTGGCGTACTTATTTTTGGCTGTGGATTGCAGTATTTGCCATCACAGTGTCCGGTATTTACTGTGTATGGCAGCTTGCAAGCAAGTTTGTTTGTGGGTGCAATTTACGCAGTGATCCAAGGTGTGTTTTTCTTATTGCTACCACGTCGCTATTCAATGTATTGGATACATGCATTGGGCTTTGCCATAATTAGTAATCTCATGGCCAGTATTATGGTCTATAAAATGTTACCAACGTATTAATGATTAGTGTGATTTAATAGTGATGAGTGAATCCAAGCGCTGAGTGTTTCGACGTGCAATGGCAAGCCATGTTTTGCCGCACCGGGCTTTTTGTTCATTATGAGGTAAGTCATATTCTTGCAAAAAACTATTGGCCACCTGTTGGAATGCAACCATGTGCGACAACTTGCTGTGCGTGATCGTTGGATGAGAAACGGCACACAAGTATAGCTTGTCTTGATTATCAAATTGACCAACAAACTGTTTAATCTGGTCATCGCAAACCAATACATCATTTTTTAAATGGCCAATCAAAATAGGAATATCCTTAGGCAAAGCGTGTAGGATATTAGGTAAATCTTGATCGGGATTATAACGAGGAAACCATACGCGCATCAGGCAGTACAGTACAGAGTCGCCATAGGGCAACCAAGAGCAATAATTTTTGTGTATCGCTTTACATACTTCCTGAGCGCTCTCAAAAGGAGCATCAAGTAGTATCGCTTTAATGTTAGAAGCAGGTTTATCTGCCATGTAATTAAGTATTGATCGAGAGCCCTTACATGATCCGATGAGTATAATTTGTACGGTAGGATTTTGTTTAATAACTTCATCAATCACAAGGGTTAAGGCTTTTTTGTCTGAATTGAGCCCAAAATCAAAATTATTCCAGCTATCAAGGTAATCAAAACTAATTGTGGGCACGGTGATGCCTAAATACTTTACCCAATTACTTGCGCAAATAAACCCTCCACCGGTGCGGGGAAATTGGGTGAAAAAATTTTGTTTATCTGCAGATGGTGTGTTGTCTGAAAACGCATACCCACGAGAAACAATGACGACAGTGGAATCCTTCTTGTTTACCTGTATGCCGGGTAGTGCCGTTTTTTGAGCATCTGATCCCCAAGATAGAGTGGTCGGTTGGGTGAATGTTTTATTTTGGAGCATGCCAACAATCTGTCTTATCGAGGTGCCCTGGCTACCAGTGCTCCGTTTTTGATCGCGGAGTGTTACCGGATTAAGGGTTGAAAGAGTCATAACTGATGCAGAAATGCGTGATCTGCACCACACAAGAAAAATGACTATAAAAAGGGCAATAATAAGTTTTTTTAGCATGATACTCCATTTGTTATAGATCTAGTATAGCAAAAAATATCATGCAGGTGAAAACCAGGGTTTTTTACCGGCGCCCTTTTACTTTGTCTTTAATATACGCTTGTACAATGTTATATTTTTTTAACAATAGCTCGGTAGATGTGATTTTTTCTTTGGCCGGCTCCTCTAACACTGCGCCCGCAGATAAACTCTTTTTAACTTTATCATCCTTGCGCGGAGAGATGCTGTGCCCAGATTGTTTAGTAATATCCTCATTTCTTGACACATCGGGTCTATTCATCACGTAAGCATAGATAGTATTAATAATATAGGGAGCAATTTCACTATGACGCTTGGAAGACACATCAAGTAAATCGAGGACTGATTCATTAGAATTATTAAGGTGTCCCCAGTGGGTAAGAGGAATCAAGCGCTTAACTAAATAAAGATTGGGTTTGGTGCCTGTGCGTAATAGAATTTGCATTAAATTATCGCCGTTTGCATCGTAAGTGTTTCTTAAATGTTCCGGGCGCGCATCTTTTATTGTTTTGTATTCATTTTTTTTAACGGAATCAATAAAGTCTTTGGGATTTATTTTTATCGGAATTGCAAGTGAGGGGCAGATTCTTCTGTTGCAATAGCTTTCTGATTGGTAACTGATTGATTAGGTTGAGCTTGTAAGTTATTTATTGAATTGTGTTGATTGGTGGTATTAGATTGATCAACCAGAGCCTTTGTGTTCGTTTTTTTTCCATCCCCACAAGGAACAGGTTGAATTTCTGGCGTTGTGCCGGGAGAGAATATAATTATTTTTTTATAATCAACGGGGCTAGGAATGCCAATGTTAGGCACATTCTTACTATTTTCCTTATTTTTTGCGGCATTAATTTTTTTGAGAATTTTTCTCTTATGTTTAACATCATCACTCATTGAAAAGATCGGCAGCGCAAACGAAAGCAGTATAAGATAGATGTAGAGCATTGCTTATTACCTTTTTATAATTATTTTTAGTTATCCAGTATACTATAATAAAATATGTTTAGCCCTACAAGCAAGGGATATCGGTGGAAGACCTGCAAAAAAAACAACAACTCGTGAATTATTTACTCACCTTAGTGTCGCCTAACAAGCGTCAAAAAATTACTTCTCTTATTCAAGAGCGAACACGACATATCACGGTTGTGCTTGAGGATATTTTTCAACCTCATAATGCCAGTGCTATAGTGCGTACCGTTGAGTGTCAGGGATTGCAGGATGCGTATCTGGTTGAACATAGAAATAAATTTAAACCAACATCTGGGATAGCAAAAGGCTCATCATATTGGCTTGATATGCATCGCTTTAAAAAGATTGATGAATGTGTTGCTGATTTAAAAGCTAAAGGCTACGCCATTGTTGCTACCACACCTCATGCAACGTCAACACCTATCAATCAAATCTCGTTAGATCGTAAACTGGCATTAGTGTTTGGCACAGAAAATATGGGGCTCAGCCAGTATGTGTTAAATAATGCCGATGAATTTGTAACCATTCCCATGTACGGATTTACCCAAAGTTATAATGTATCGGTAAGCGTTGCGTTATGTTTATATGAACTGAATGCCCGTTTACGACAAAGCACAATTCCATGGCAATTATCACAGCAAGAAATGCTTGATATACAACTTGCATGGTTGCGCAGGATAATTTCTGGTGTTCATGTGATTGAGCAAGAATGGCATGCTCAATCACGACAATAACCGTGTTACATGTGTACCATAGTTACTTGTTCAGGTTGCGTTGTTAAACGTTTACCATGCTCTTGTAACCCCAAGGTTATGATACGATCAATGAACTCCATCGGCTTCATGCCTAATTCTGCAGCTTGGTGAAATATGCAGGTAGCAGGAGTCATGCCGGGTAATGTATTGCATTCAATAAAAATAACACGTTGAGAGCCTGTAGGTGATTGATCAGGCGATTGATAAAAACAATCAATGCGTGCATATCCTTTGCAGCCCAATGCCATGTAAATTTCTGCAATGGTAACTTTTACAAATTCTAATGCAGGTGTAGGAAGAGGTGCAGGTGTTTGATTTTCACCGGCTCCCGGCAAGAATTTTTCCTCAATTGACAATATCCCACCGGTTGAAACTGCTTGTGATGGTGGTAAAGCAAAAGGGGTATCGTTGCCCAGAACACCAACGGTTAATTCCATTCCCGTAATACATTCTTCAATGAGCGCAAATTCTTTTTGGGCAAAGAGTGTTTGTAACGCGTTTTCAAATTCACTCAGGGTATTAACTTTTTGAACTAACACTGAGCAGCCATCGTCATGGGGTTTTACAATGAGAGGCAATGAGAGGTCCGTGATGGTTTCCTCTGCGATAGAAGTATTATTAAGCCATTCTTTTTTGCTTAGTAATATACCTTTGGGAACACTAAAACCCTGATGTTTGAGAAACTGATTGGTTTTGTATTTGTTCATACACAATGAGCTTGCAAGGACACCGGAGCCATTATAGGGTAGGCCGAGCATTTCAAGAGTTCCTTGGATCGCGCCGTTTTCACCAAGTCCTCCATGCAGACCAATAAATACAAAATCTGCAATGCGTGGTAAATCAGTCCATGAAATATGCATAGATTCATCTAAAAAAGCTTCAATTTCATGCGTCGATGTTTTTACCAACAATTGCTGGTTGATGCGATATAACTTCATATTGCTTGATACAAAAAGAGGAATAGATTCATACTTTGCAGGAGAAAGCTTGTAACTTATATTTCTACCTGACTCCAATGAAATTTCTTTTTCATTAGATGCGCCCCCGAGCAATACTGCAACTCTTTTTTTAGTAACATTCATGCTTTGCATTTCTCTTTTTTCTTCACGGATTACTTTTTCTAACATCCCCTGTGCGTGCAACTCAGTTTCAATAAGATGATTTATCAATTGGCTGTGGCTCATGTTATTATGTGCCGCTTGGACAAATAAAAAGCTTGAAGGTGCCATACCAGAGAGTGAGTTTGGATCAAATATTACAATCTCATTGTTGTCGGTTAAAAAACCATCTATTCGTGCCATTGTTTGAAGTTCAAGTGTTTGCATGACGCGTACACAGGTAGATTGTATTAATTCAAGAGCTTCTTGAGAGCAACGAGCAGGGGTAAACTCTGTTGCGCGTCCCGGCATGTATTTTTGCGCATAATCAAAATAATCTAATGTCTGATCGGCAACAATTTCGGTAGGGAGCAAAGGTACTAATGTGCCTGATTGATAATCAGTTAATACAATGCAAGAAAACTCCATTCCTTTTATTTTTTCTTCAATAAGAACGTGCTGATCATACAAATTACTTACTGTTGCTGCTTTGTAAAGTGCTGCACTAAGTTCGTCTAGCGTTTTTACTATCGTCACTCCGTAACTGGAGCCTTCGTGATACGGTTTAACTACTAATGGATATTTGAGATTATGACTTATGATTTTCTGATTAATACGTTCTATGTCGAGTGCCATGAGTTCATCTACCATGACAGTAAAACCACGTGGTGTGAGTATACCAGCAGCGCTCAGGAATTTTTTTTGCATGATTTTGTCCATGCTGAGCGAGCTGCCCAATAATTTTGCACCCAAATAAGGAATAGAAAATAATTCTAAAATCCCTTGAAGCGTGCCATCTTCTGCGTAGCTGCCGTGCATTGCAATATAGGCAAAATCAATGTAATGAGGTAATGTATCCCACTGTATGGCGGTTGCTTCTGTTGCAAGTCTATGCTCAAAATCACTTATTTTCCCGCGATGCAAAAAATGCTGAGGCAATATATACAAAAGACCTGTGTGTGTTTGAAAAATGGGCACAATCTCATAGCGGTTTGCATCAAGGTGATCGCAAACGGTTCTTCCTGAATTAAAAGAAACTTCTTTTTCAATTGATTTGCCACCCATGAGTACACCAACGCGTAGTTTTGCCATGTATATTCCTCGTTTTATGCTATTGCATGCGGTTTTATGAGCGTTGCTTTTTATGTTACGTATTTTATTATCATGGAAAATAATATCATGAGTAATTAATATTATAAATGCTCAATCGATGTTAAAAATTAATAACAAAGGGCTAACGATTATGGGTATATCATTTCAAGAGCACATAAATCATTTGTTATGGAATGCCTTAGAAGAGTACAAAAATAGTTACCATATTACATGCGAAGAACATCAAATTGCCAATCAATTTTTAGACTTTATTAGTCGCTATGAGCAATGCTTTGAACGTTCTCATGCTGGCCATGTAACCGGATCTGCATGGATTGTTAATCACGAACAAACTCATGCTTTGTTAACTCATCACAAGAAGTATAATAGCTGGTTTCAACTTGGCGGGCATGCTGATGGCGATCGCAATGCACAAGGTGTTGCGCTCAAAGAAGCCTATGAAGAGTCAGGTATCTGCAATTTACAATTGATCACACCAGTTATATTTGATTTGAGTATTCACCCAATTCCTAATCAATGTGAATATCATTATGATGTGCGGTATTTATTGCAAGCACCACCCGATGCGGTATGTGTTTTAAGCGAGGAATCAATAGATTTAGCTTGGATATCTTTTGATGATCTGACAAACTATACCACTGAGCGGGAAGTGTTGCGCATGAATCAAAAGTTTCTTCAATTTTTTAAAAAATAAGTATAGCGAGTTCTGCAATGGAAAAAAAACGTAATTTTGTGTGGATTGATCTTGAAATGACCGGCTTAAACCCAGCCAAAGATGTTATTTTAGAGATTGCAACAATCATCACCGATGGCCAATTAAATGTCATTGCAGAAGGCCCCGAGTTAGTCATTTACAACAATGAAGAAACACTCAACAAAATGAGTGATGTCGTGAAGGCTATCCACACCAAATCGGGACTGGTAAATGCGGTGCGTAATTCTTCGATAACCCTTGCAGAAGCAGAACGCCAAACATTTGAATTTATCAAAAAGCACTGCAAACCCTTTGAAGGATTATTGGCAGGTAACTCGGTATGGAATGATCGTAATTTTATTGCTCAGTACATGCCAAAAATTCGTGATTATCTTAATTACCGTTTAATCGATGTAACGAGTGTTAAAGAATTGGTTAATCAATGGTATCCAACCTCTCCCGATAAAGATTTTAAAAAGCCTGAAAATCACCGTGCACTTGAAGATATTAAATACTCAATTGCTGAAATGGCACATTACAGAAAGCAATTTTTTATTTCTTAAATTTATCCAGAAAAAAGACAATAACCTTGCATCGCTGAATAGGCTGATTAACTATGAAAAATAATTTATCCACCGTACAAGCTGCAATGCAAAAATTATAAAAGGTTATTACCCGCAGAACTAACTCTGATGACGTTGGGTCATTGTTAACTGATATGGAATTTCTAAAAGATGGTCGCACATTAGATCCTGCTGCATGGCAAGATTGGCTGGATGCTATTAAAGAAGTTTTAAAAGAAGAAAATAACAAGAAAGTATCATGATTAAAAATATTATTTTGTGTGCAGTAATGATTGGTATATGTAACACTAATACTGCCTATTCTCATCCTTCAATTATGTACGCTATCAAAAATGCATCACAAGATTGTGTCGAGCTTTTATGGCAATCTAAAGACAAAGTGGTAGTGGCGAGCTTGATTGCAGTCGCTGCGTATGTAGCGGTAACTAATTTCATCAAGTCAAATCAATACCGCAATGAAAAATTAGCAATTCAAGATTCTATACCCGAATTAAAACAATATATTTCACACATGAAGCGATATGCGCGTGAAGTTGAAGACAATTTAGGACCCGATATTAGGGTGTCTTTGCGCTATGACAATATTTACCGTTGTGTAATGAATCATGATAGTGATGAATATAAAAACATAGTTCGTTTGTATGCAGCAGAAAGAAAATCTGCCGCTATAGCAGCAGTGTCTGTAATGAGTTTTGTTGGATTGTGCTGTTGTTTGTACCACAGTATCGTACATCCTTTTAGGTAAGTAATTATGAACACCAAATATTACTTAGAACAATTTCGCGATTTAAAAATAGATAAAGATCAGCTCTATAGCATGGTGTCGCCGAGTGCACATCTATCCCGACCTGTTATGTTTGATCGATTTAATGTCTTGCACGCACTGCGCTATTTACAGCATTATCAATTAAGTCCTGAAGAATTTATTGATTGGGTAAATGTCTTGTGGTTCAAGGATGCGTGGTTTTCGTTTCCTGAAGATGAAGCAGATTGCTTGAGCTCAATCATGGATGAGATTCAAGAAATTGAAGAACAAAAGCTAGATATTGATGAAGAGCTGTTGAAAAAATATATTTTTGCGCTTGAGCACAATCTTGATGTAAACGAGCTGCTTTAAATGGCATGAAAAACGTTTAATGTTGTTTAATCAAAGCACCCGTTACGACCAGTTGCTCAATGAACGCAGCGGGTATGCCTTCTGCGAGTAATTTTTGTTCAAGCGCGATAAGTAATTGTAAAAGTTCGTCTTTTTTTGTACAGGATTGGGCCAACATCGGCCCAATCTCTTGCAATTCTTTACGGTACTGGGGTGTTAAAAACAGCGGTGTTAATTCTTCTATCGCTTTGTATTGTGCGCATACCTGCATGTGATTGTGTAACTCATTGCACATACGCGCTAGTTCATGCAAATTATCAGTAGGAGATTGTGTGCGCAGGGTACATGAGATAACACACAACATTATCCAACATTTATTGAGCATGTTCTGTGTTTTCATCTTTTTCTGGGAAAAGAATAAGCGTTGGCCCAATGCTCAGTTGAGTTATTTCTTCTTCTGAAACACCCATTTCTTTTAATTTTTTTTGTATTTCAAGCATATTCTTTATGATTGCTTTTTTTGCAGAGCAAGTAATTTTTTGAGCTGCTACCACGGATTCTACTCGTTGTCGAAGTTCTGTTTCGGCAATAAGAGGCAGGAGGTCTTTGACTAGATGGTAGGCAGTGCAGGATTGTATACAATCATAAAATTTTATTGATTCATCAAGTAGCTGGTTTTTCAGGTCTTGTGCATCAGGAGTGTTCTGGGTGCCGTAAGCACATGATGAGAGCAGTGCGCAGGCTAGTAATAATGTTTTCATAATGATCTCTTTTTTTAGGAGGGTTTTTATAATCAAATGATTGTAATGATAATTGGTTAAACCGCAACTAAATTAGTGCAATGGATTTGGGATGAAAAATAGAGAACTTTTATACCAAGACTTGTTGCATTGTTCATACAGCTTTGCAAGATGAGTAATATCTGCTCCTTTTAAATAGAGAGCACGTGAATGAGTTTTTTTAATCATGTGCACAACAGGCTTTGCTGGGCCTAAAATGGTTACCGCTAGCTGAAATTTATTTTTTAAATACATCAGTTCTTCAAGTAATTGATATGATTCTTGTTCTACTCGATGTTCACTTAAATGCTTGAGCTCGATTTGGGCAAGGCGCTGGCAGGGTGGATACCCCGTCGTTGCACGTGATGTAATCTCATGCTCGTAAAATGAAAGGTAATCAATTTCATTTATGTATTTAAAAATATGATGATCAATCATTGTTTGCATGATTACTTGGCTCTTTTGGGTGCTTCTACCAGCTCTGCCGGCTACTTGTATGAGTTGTTGCAAGCAACTTTCAGCTGCATTATAAACGGGAAAGTGCAAGTTTAAATCTGCCCAGATTACTCCCACAAGTGTCACACGCGGAAAGTGATACCCTTTGGTTATGGTTTGGGTACCCACTAAAATGTCTATAGCTCCGGCTTCAAATTCAGTGACTGTTTGTTGCCAAACTTTTTTCTTGGCCGTCACATCCAGATCTGCACGAGCAATGCGCGCTTGGGGAAATAATTTTTCTAAAATAGTTACTACTTGCTGGGTACCGATTCCTTTTTTTAAAAAATCAGTTTCAGGTGCTGTGCATTGCGGGCAGGTGGTTGGTAACTTCTTAGTTTTGCCGCAGTAATGGCATGTTAAACTATTGTCTTGGTGTAATGTTAAGCTTACGCTGCATTGGGTGCAGCTAAATATAAAGGTACATTTTTTGCATTGTACAAAAAAACTATATCCTCGGCGGTTTAAAAAAATAATTACCTGTTCTTTAGCCGCAAGTCTTTGTGCAATAGCTTTTTCAAGCTCTTTGCTTATCCAATATTGTTTGCGGTATTGCTGCTCTGGTAGCAATACGGTAGTAATGTTAGGAAAATTGCCAGAAAAACGTTGTTTGAGTTGAAAGAAGTGCCAGCCTTTATGTTTTACATTATACAGTGAGCTCACCGATGGGGTTGCAGATCCTAAAAGAATGGGGATTTGTGCTATGTGAGCCCGAATGAGAGCAGCTTCTTTACTGTTAATTTTAGGATGTTTTTTTTCTTGGTATCCTTGCTCGTGCTCTTCGTCTACGATGATCATGCCTAAGTTTGCAATAGGGAGTAAAACGGGCAAGTGAACGCCGACCAAGAGAACTGGTTTTTCTGCAAGGAGTAAACTCCATAACTGTTTTTTATCTTTGCTGCTTGTTCCCGAGTGAAATCCATATAAGGGAATATGGGGTAGTTGTTTTTTAAGCACATGTTCAAATTGCAAAGCTAAGGTTACCTCAGGCAACAATAATACCGTTGTTTTGCCTTGTTGGTAGGCTCGCTCGATCAGTTTTTTATATACTTCAGTTTTGCCTGACCCAGTAACCCCATGCATTAAAATTGGTGCAAATGACTTAGTTTCCAAACACGTGTATCCAAAATTAACAACCGTTTGTTGCTCTGATGTTAACGTGATGGACTCAGGACCAGCGCTATCAGCATGTTTGTTATCTGCATGATCGGTAATGTGATCTTCGGTAAGAAAATGTTTAATACGCGCTACTACATGAGACATCTCAATCTGATAATAGCCGCACAGTTTTTTAAGGTATTCAATATAATGAGGATCGCAGGGGAAAACTTCATAGCTGTGTGCAGGACGAATTGCAAAAGTGACCGTTGAGGGCAATTGATCTAACACTTTGATTACTAAGCCGCTTACGAGTGTTTGCTTTAGTGGCACTTTTACAATTGCGTGCAATAGCGGAGTGCTAAAATTCCAAGTAGCAGGGATTTTATATAAGAGGGGCTCAGGAAACCCATTAAGTAAGCGAACTTCTACGTACATGAACAACTCAGCTAAATTATTATTTTATCCCATTCTAACACAGAAACTATAAAAGCGGCTAGAAGGCGATTTAGATTATTATTTTATTAAAAATTTTTATTAGAAATTTCTTGATTAAGAAAACTTACTACTGTTAGGCTGGTATCAGGCTCATAAAAAAAGGAAATTATGAGTTAAAATTAAAAGCTGGGGGGTAAAAAGGGGAGATGAAGTTAGGTGTTGCGCAATTAGCCAATTATAGTTTTTCAGTTCTAAGAGTAATTTTTCTATTGGCTCTTGCTTTGTTTTTACCTCGCATGTTTTCTTTAATCAATGGCAACAATGAAGAAATAATTCAAACTCAACCTAATTTTAAACTGGGTCTTGAGTCACTATCAGATTCGCTGATCGCGCGTTTTTCAGGAAGCAATTTTAAAAAAATGGGTTTAATAACTGACCAAACAGGAACAACCCAAACAGGAAAAGCGGCGGTAGATGTTTTGATAGAGAAAAATTTACCGTTAACAAAAATATTTTTTTTAGATTCTTTTTCTCACAGAAATTTTCTTGAAACGACAGCACCTCGTCGCCCTGATCTTAAGGCTGTTTATCGTCATGATGGAGCGGTGAGTCCATCAGATGTTAAAGATTTAGACGTAATTTTTTTTGATGTGCAAGATAGTGGCACCAGCGCGCACAATTACATACAGTTGTTAAGCGAATTACTGGTGTGTGCAGCACAACACAATAAAATGATTGTCGTTCTTGACCGCCCCAATTTGCTAGGGGCTAATATCGAAGGTACCTTTTACACCTATAGCCATCAGCGAGCTAATGTGCTTCCGGTCAGACACGGTATGACGATTGGTGAAGTTGCTCGTCTTATTAATACTAATTTTTTGACCAAGCAGGCGCATTTAATGGTAGTACCGATGGAAAATTATCATCGTGCGCTCGACGTGCTTGCGCCAGAATATTTGGACGCGATTAAAAGTATTAACAGCTGGTATGCAACTACGTTCTTATTTCCGTTTAACTATATTGCTCCCTTTGAAACGGGCTGCGGTGCTTATAAAATGCAATGTATCCTGTTGCCAGAAAACACAAAGTTTGCGCGCGCAAAATGGATTGAGCTCAGGATGTTGCTTAAAGAAATGGGTGTAGAATCATCGTTTCATAGATCGTACAACAAAGAAAAAGGTTACTTTGTGTGCGGGCTGCGTTTATTCGTAAAAAATATTGAACATTTTTCTTCCATTAATGCGCTTATTGCTATGCTTACGTTTTTCAAGCAGGCGGGCGTTCCTCTTATGTTTGATCAACGATTTGACCAATACATGGGAACAGGAAAATTGCGAGGATTTGTTTTGGGACTTAACACGTGGCAGGACCTTGAACAAGATATTAACAAACAGTTAAAAATCTTTTTCAATACCGCTTCACATATTTTGTTATACAAGCCAGTGCCGCGGGTAAGCATGGTGTAATCATGAAAACTGTAGTTCCAAGAATACTGTTTGCAGGCACCATAGTCATATCAACTTTTTTTGCTATGGTGTCCGCATCACAATTTAAGTTGGGTGTTGAGAATTTTTCACACTATGTTCCCCTGCAAGCGCACCAAAAAAAAATTAGCGCAGCTCTTATTACTAATCATACGGCAATTGATCAAGCCGGTAAGCGCACTATTGATACCCTTGCTGCCCATCCCTTTGTAGACCTTAAGTATATTTTAAGCCCTGAGCATGGTATAACCGGCACGGTAGCAGCTGCTCTATCGGTACAGGACAGTTATGATGCAACGACGAAACTTCCCATTATCAGTTTGTATAAGGATGGCTCAGGTAAACATATTCCAGAACAAATAGTGAGTGATGTTGAAGTGCTTTTTTTTGATATTCAAGATTGTGGCATGCGGCATTACACGTATATCTCTACGTTATTTCATGTCATGAAGGCAGCGGCATTCCAAAAAAAACAAGTGGTAATTTTTGACAGACCTAATCCTCTTGGCGGATTGACAGAAGGCCCAACCGTTGAAGATGCTCTTGTGTCATTTATTTCCATAGCACCCGTACCGCTCAGACATGGGCTTACCATGGGTGAGTTGGCACAGTTTTTTAACGAACACATGTTAGAAAAAAAAGTTAACATAGTTGTAGTTCCTATGAAAAATTACCAACGCAATATGCATCACCCGGTAAAATCGCTTTCTCCTAATATTACCAGTAAACAATCATGCTATGGGTATAGTTTTTTAGGATTACTGGGCGAAGTGCGTCCTCTTGATGTGGGTCTTGGGAGCAAATATTCATTTAGATGTATTGGGCTACCTAAAGATGCTAATATTCCACAGCGTGCCTGGTGGCGTCTTGCCGAAATATTAAAAAAGCATGGGATTAAAACCATCGCCTATGATTACACTACCTCACGAAAAAAAGTAGATTTTCATGGGTTGCTTATCAAAATACAAAAAGTTTCAACAACTTCATCATTCAATGCATTACTTGAAACCTTATTATTTTTTAAATCGCATGGAATAGCGCTCACGTTTTCTCCCTATTTTGATAAAGCGATTGGAACAAGCAAAGTGCGTGAATATGTGCAAGGTGTTATTTCACAAAACGAGCTTAAAGCATATATCAATGATCAATTGAAACAGTTTAAAGATAAGATGAGCTCATGCATTTTATACAGTCCTGAGCCGCAGATTGTATTGCTCTAAAAAATAAAAGGCAACATCACACAGGTGAGGTTGCCTTTTAGTATTAATTACAGACCCAACAATTTTCTAAACCAATCAATAATACCAAGAAAAATATCTTTAATGGTTTTAAAGATATTGGCAAATAATAAGCCAATGTGACCTAATATGCCGTTAGCAGCTACCGGCTCTTGCGCGCTGGGTTGCACGGGCGCTGATATTTCTGGCTCTTCTTGGTTGATGGTGTAGTTGTTATCGATTTGCTCGATGTTGTCTGGTTCTTTTTTTTTTTGATCCGCTGAACCGAATCTATTTTTAATTTTTTGGCTCATTGCCGCTTGGAAGTTTTCTGGCCCGCCTTCTTCACGGTCAACTTCTACGCCATTTTTAATAAATACAAAGGTTGGCAATCCGCTTACATTGTTGTTGTTTGCTAAATCAGGATTTGCAGTTACATCAACTGAAGCAAAATAAATATCAGGATAAGAATTTGATAAGGTTTCAAAATCTTCTTTTACCATTTGGCATGCAGGACACCAATCAGCAGTATATTTTAAAATAACGTTACCTTTTTGTTTTGCAGCATTTAATTGTTGCTGGGTTGTTATTTTTTGTTTAACGCCGGCGTTTACATTGGCTAACGAACACAAAAGTGTTATCAATAAAACGCTTGATGAATAATAACGCGACATCATAAAAACTCCTTTAATGGATCGTAATTAAACTATCCCTAGTATCAACGAAATAAAAATAAGGAGTCAATACCCTTAAAATTACGGATTGATTTTTATACGTAAATATAAGACAATTTTATTTACTCATTCTTATTATCAATTTTACAGTAATAGATTACTAAACTACTCCTGCTGCGCGTAATCAGTGGTATAATGCGTGATTAAAAATTATTCAGCGTGTAATATTTGTGATGATCTTTCTGATAAAAATTTAAGAATATATTTTCAAGAAAAAAAATAAAAAAAATATTTGATTATGGGGCACTAAACCATTAGATTATGAGAGTGTTACGGTAATCATTTTTTTCATTTAGAAATCATTTTAAATTTTTTTTAATGGAAATAAGCTCTAGGTTTAACTCTAGGGAGGGCTATAGTTGTCACTGTATGATCTGACCGTATTAAAGAATAATTGATTCGCTAGAATCGAAAGGAAATCATGGCAAGCGATAGGCACATTATGAAGGATCAACCATTTTTTGTTTCTCAAAATAACGCGGCTATAAAAAGCCGTCTGGATCAAACCTTTAAGGTAACCAAATCAGGAAATACTGAGCCTTTTGATATTGCACAATTGTATGATGCAATAGTATGGGCATGTGCTCGCTATGATAAATCGGTTTCAATAGATTTAATTGCGCAAGAAGTGGTAAAAACCATTTTTGATGGTATTACTCCTGCTGAAATTGAAGATGCATTAATTTTAGCGACCGTTTCTTATATTGAGCATGATCCAAATTACAATTTCGTAGCAGCGCAATTTTTGTTAAAAAAATTGTTCAAAGAAGTTACGGGAACATCAATTCGCTCAATAGATATGGAGCAAATTTATAAACAATATTTTGTATCTAATATCAAGCGTGGTGTTGAACAAGGTATTTTTGATAAGCGTTTGCTAGAGTTTGATTTAGAAGCGTTGGCGCAAGGATTGCGTATAGAGCGTGACGGTCTCTTTGAATACATGGGGCTAAGAACCTTGTATGAGCGTTACTTTGCAAAAATTGATAGCTTACGCATTGAGATGCCACAAATGTTCTGGATGCGCGTTGCAATGGGTGTATCATTATTAGAAACTAACAAAACCGAGCAAGTGCTTGAGTTTTATGAGCTTGTTTCTAACATGGATTATGTTCCAAGTACCCCTACCTTGCTTCATTCAGGACTGGTATCACCTCAGTTGAGCTCTTGCTATTTAACGACTATTCAAGACGACTTGCATAATATTTTTAAATGCTTGGGCGATAACGCTCAATTATCTAAATGGTCAGGCGGCCTTGCAAATGACTGGTCAAATGTACGAGCGACCGGTGCAATGGTTAAAAGTATTAAAACTGAAAGCCAGGGCGTTATTCCTTATCTAAAGATTGCTAATGATGTAACTGCTGCAATCAACAGAAGCGGTAAGCGTCGTAGTGCTGCGGTAGTGTATTTAGAACTATGGCACTTTGATATTGAAGATTTTCTTGATTTACGTCGTAACGTGGGTGACGAGCGTCGTAGAACTCATGACATTAATACTGCGACATGGATTCCTGACTTGTTCATGAAGAGATTGCTTGAAGATGGCAATTGGACATTGTTCTCGCCAGATGAAGTACCAGACCTACACCATATCTATGGTCGCGCCTTTGAAGCACGCTATCAAGAATATGAGCAGCGTGTAAAAGATGGCAGCATGAAACTTTACAAAGTTATTAAAGCTGCAGATCTTTGGCGTAAGATGTTAAGCCGTCTGTTTGAAACCGGTCATCCATGGATTACGTTTAAAGATCCAAGTAATATTCGTTCCCCGCAAGATCATGCAGGGGTTGTACACTCTTCAAACTTGTGCACAGAAATTACCTTAAATACCTCTGCAGATGAAACTGCCGTATGTAATTTAGGATCCATTAACTTAACAAAGCACGTTACAGAAGATGGTCAGCTGGACGTTGAAAAACTCGCTATCAATGTGCACCGTGCAATCCGAATGCTTGATAATGTGATTGATATTAACTTTTATCCAACTATAGAAGCACGTAATGCTAACTTCCGTCACCGTCCAATTGGGCTTGGGTTAATGGGATTGCAAGATGCATTGTATAAGCTAGATATTAATTTTGACTCTCCTGAGGCATTAAAAATATCTAACAATATAATGGAAATCATTTCTTACAACGCAATACTTGCCTCTTCTATGCTTGCAAAAGAACGTGGTGCCTACGAATCTTATAAAGGTTCTAAGTGGGATAGAGGTATTTTCCCTCAAGATACTATCACTTTGCTTGAACAAGAGCGTAATATGGCTGTAGAAGTAAATCGTACCGGTATATTGGATTGGGAACCAGTTCGCAAACATGTACGTGCGTATGGAATGCGTAATTCTAACACAATGGCTATTGCGCCTACGGCAACTATTTCTAATATTTCCGGATGCTTCCCTTGCATAGAACCTATTTACAAAAATATTTATGTAAAAGCTAATATGACTGGTGAGTTTACCGTAGTTAATAAGTACTTGGTTGAAGATCTTAAAAAGCTTGGTCTATGGGATCATGATATGCTTGAGCTTCTTAAGTACTTTGACGGTAGCGTACAAAACATTGAACGTATTCCCCAAAAATTAAAAGATAAATACAAAGAAGTATTTGAAATTGATCCAGAATGGTTAGTTAAACTTACTGCAGAACGTGGTATTTGGATTGACCAAAGCCAGTCTCACAACGTATTTATGAAGGGTGTATCAGGTAAAAAACTGAACGCTATTTATATTGCTGGTTGGAAAGCAGGTTTAAAAACCTTCTATTACTTAAGAACCCTTGGTGCAAGTCAGATTGAAAAATCTACACTTGATGCCAAAAAGTTTGGATATACTCAAAAACGTGAGTATACAACGGTAGAAACTAAAACAGAAACGGTAACTGTTGAAACGCAAAGCAGCACTATAGTAGAACAAGATACTATTATTTTGTCTAATACGTCCTGCTCTATTTCAGCTGATCCAGAATGTGAAGTGTGTCAATAAAAAAACGAAAGGGCTATTATGTCACAACAAAAACGAGGCATAATTAATAACTCTGCGGTAGATCCTAACAAGATTTTACCTATGAAATATTTATGGGCACGCCAACATTATAAAGATGGCGTTGCAAACAATTGGGCACCTGAAGAAGTTTCCATGCAAAAAGATGTTGAGCAATGGAAATCTTTGACCGCGCTCAATGAAACAGAACGTCGCATGATTATTTATAATCTCGGGTTCTTTTCAACGGCAGAATCATTAACCGCAAATAATTTAGTATTGGCTGTTTATAAACATGTTACTAATCCAGAATGCCGCCAATATTTATTACGCCAAGCATTTGAAGAAGCGATTCACACCGATACGTTTATTTACTGTTGCGATACCTTAGGTTTAAATCCTGATGATATTTACAACATGTATGAAACAATTCCTTCAATTAAAGATAAAGATGATTTTGTAGTAAATCTTACCAAATCATTATTTGATCCTAATTTTACCACTGAAGGAACCGCCAACGTTCAACGCTTCTTGCGTGATTTGATCGGCTTTTATGTCATCATGGAAGGAATATTCTTCTATGCTGGCTTTGCTATGATGCTTGCTCTAAAGCGCCAAAATAAAATGGTTGGTATTGGTGAGCAGTTTGAATACATCATGCGTGATGAAAGTCTTCATTTAGCGTTTGGATGTGACTTAATTAATACTATTAAGGCAGAAAATCCAGAGGTTTGGACTACTGAGTTCCAAGAAGAAATTATGGATTTAATTAAACAAGCGGTAGTTCTTGAAAAGCAATATGCATTTGATGCGTGCCCTCAAGGACTTCTTGGTATCAATGCGCAGCAATTTTCTGAATATGTTGAGCATATTACCGATCGCCGTTTAGAGCGAATTGATTTGCCAAAAATATATGGAACACAAAATCCATTCCCTTGGATGTCTCAATCAACCGATCTTTCTAAAGAAAAGAACTTCTTTGAAACACGAGTTACTGAGTATCAATCAGGTGGCGCCCTTGAGTGGGAATAATCTATACGGTGGCAGGATGAAAGTCCTGCCACTTTTTTTAGGAGCGTAGTAATGAAAATAATATATGTGTTGTTATTAGCGGTGCCACGTGTCGTACAAGCGTGTGAATCAAATGCTCATAAAATACATCTTAGTTTTGTAAACAACAGTAGCCACGCGGTAACAGTTGAGCCCCTTAGTAAAAATTTTTTGTTGTCTATTGCTCCAAAAACCAAACATGTAAGTGTAATGTATGCACAGCAAGGACCAAAAAGCTCTCAATTAGATCTTGAGTTTACTGGTGCAGGAATTATAGGAGCATTTTTTTTCTGGAAAAGAACAGAAATTAAAAATCAGCAAGAAAAGATAGAGCAAGTTCTCAAGTGTAATCTTAAAGATTCTGATAGATTGCCAGTTAATGTTCCGTTAACGAAAAAATTAAAAGACATACGAGCCTGTACCCAGGCTGGTCATTATTTAACAATAACATTTGAAAATAATACCATTCCTACACTTTCAAGAAATAATTAGTTTCCCTATTTAAAGAGTTTTGTTACTACTCAGTTTTTTACGTAATTCATATTCTTTTGCATAACCCGCACGCTGAGCATAAAATTCTGGGGTTATGGTGCGATGTACGAGCTCTAACAGATAGTTAACATACTTATTTTCTGACTCGGGAATTGAAGATATCATTTTTACCCATTCAACTCGTTGAGCTTCGCATTGATAATCAATTGCATTTATCATCAATTCAGTAATGCGCTCATTATGTTTTTTTGATGCAGTTAATTTTCGTAGTATTTTTTCAAGTTGCCGAAAGCGTGTAATATGAAATTTAGCTGACAGAACAGCAATACTAATAATATGGGACTTAGAATTATGTTCTTTGTCGGTGGCGAATTTAAACAATATTTGTGCGCATTGGTGTTCGAATTCAAAATTTTTTGAGGGGTGATTTTGCTTTAATTTTTTTTTCTTCACATAATAATCAATGACTTTTTCGCTAATAATTTGCTTTGCGTATTCGTTAAGAATTGGCAACCGTAGTGAAATCAGTTCCGGGTCATGGCAAACATCCAAGGGCAATTGTGCAGAGCCTATGATACTTGCAATTTTAGCATCAGTCCCATTTTCACACATGAGGCTTAAGACTGATTGTTGGTCACTATTTGTTATTGCAAGGTTTGCGCCTATGTTGAGATACGTGATCAACAGTTCACTATCCCAAACCGGTTGAGATACGATGAGGTGACACGGTGTTTGTCCTATTGCATTTTGAGCATTAACGTTTCCACCAGCACGGTGTAAATAATGAGAAATGTTATCTTTTAAGCCAGTGTGTATTCCTTCAACGAGTACATCACCAAAATCATCTTCCGGGTCAGGCACATTTTTGATGCGCGTAAGTTCATGAAAGGGTGTTTCATCTATATTGTCAACACAATTAGGATTTGCGCCCTGCTCAAGCAAGAATACGATAATATCTTCATTTAAATAGGTTGCTGCAACTGCCAAGGGTGTTTTGCTTTGCTTGTTTTTTTGTTCAAGCAGATGGTGCAATAGATTTTCATTTTCTTGATTATCTTTAATATTCTCAAGTAATAGTCGGGCAACTTTTATTTTTTTTACCACATGAAGACAGTTTTCTCCATTATAGTTGGTTGTTTGTATATCTGCACCGTGATCAAGCAGTTTTTGTACGGTTTTACGTTTTGTTTGAGTGCAGGCTTTTAAAAAAGGTTCATTATAATCTTTGAGTACTGGCGTTTTTTCCATTGTGTAATTGTTACTTATGTAACTAATTACACATCCGACGATTATCCATTGCTTCATATTTTTTGCCCATTTTGCCTACAATAATTTTTTTGGTTTCTAACTTTGAGCAATCTATAATATTACATGCATCAATAATAATAAGGTCATGCGCAGAGCTTTTTTTACTTATGTTTTCTAATTGTTTAAATTCTGGCCAATCAGTCATAATTATAATTGCATCGGTTTGATCTATAGCGTCTTCTAAACAATTACAATAATCAATACGGGGAAATAGTTGCTTCATATTAGTATTTGCAACCGGATCGTAAGCTTTAATGTGCGCGCCCTGTTGTAACAGGAGGTCTATGGTAGTAATAGCACAGGAGTTTCTGACATCATTGGTGCCGGCTTTAAATGCCAAACCGAGCACGGTAACACTTTTGTTATGGAGATTGGGCATAAAATCTAATAATTTTTTTACTGGTTTTTTGCGTTGTTCTTCATTCGTCAACAAACACGCTGATAATGTTGGTAAGGACACGCCCCATTTTTTTGCATTATGTAACAAGGCATTACAATCTTTAGGAAAGCAGGAGCCGCCAAAACCAGCACCATGTTTTAAAAAGTAAGGCCCAATGCGCTTATCTAGTCCCATTGCATGTGACACCGCGCAAATGTCCGCGCCTGTCTGCTCACATAAATTTGCTATTTCATTTATGAAGCTGATTTTTACTGCTAAAAATGAATTAGATGCATACTTTATGGTCTCAGCAGTTGCTGGGTCAACGATAGTGCATGGAGTATTGCTCGTGAGTAATGGCTCATACAGTGATTTAATTTGTTGCGCAGCTTGGTATGATCGCGAGCCTATAACAATACGATCAGGATGTAAAAAATCTTGAACGGCGCTGCCCTCGCGCAGAAATTCAGGATTCATAACAAGACTAAATGCATGTTTCTCAACACCCCATGACATGAGCAACTGTTGAACATAATCAGTTGTGCCAATGGGAACCGTGCTTTTTATGCATAACACTTTGTGTTTAGTAAGAGTCGGCGCAATCGTTTGGAGTGCTGACTCAAGATAGGCCATGTTTGCCGTGCCATCGCTTTGCATGGGTGTATCGACGGCGATAAAAATAATATCTGCTTGTTGTGCTGCATTGGCTGAGTCATGAGTGAATTGTAATTGGTTTTTTAAAACTGACTCATCTAAAAGCTCTTTAAGACCAGGTTCGTACATTAATACTACACCATTGTTTAAAGCATTAATTTTTTCTTGATCAATATCAGCACAAATAACGTTATTACCTAAATGCGCAAGACATGTTCCGGTGACAAGACCTACGTAGCCAGTACCAATAACAGCAATAACGGGTTTATTTATGGTACACCCAACATTGCAAAATAAGATGACGCTTAATATTGCGTACGCAGCATTAGTACTTTTTATCATATATTCCCCCTCTGCTTGGTAGTATAGCCTATTGATTTTATTGACTTCTAGAAATTTCTTGGACTTGATTTATAGTGCAATTTTTATTGCAGGGAATTAAATTTTTTTATTATGGTGATTCTAAGCGTATATTCAAATGAGAAAGCCATGAATGTGTATAAATTAGTTATCGTGCTTATACTTATTTTAGGTGGTTTGCAATCCAATGCAGATCAAAGTAAAACATTTAAAATTATCACTGCGTCATACAATAACAGTGAATGGTACCAAAAAAACCTACTTTCTTTGTTTGTACAGAATTACCGTAACTGGCATTTAATCTATATTGATGACTGCTCAACTGATGGCACGGCGCAGTTGGTGGAAGATTTTGTCAAAGAACATGCCATGGACCATTATGTTACTATTGTTAAAAATAAAGAAAGACGGGGGCACTTAGCAAATCAGTACGACGCTATTCATGCATGCAATAAAGATGAAATTATTGTGATTTTAGACGGAGATGATTGGTTTGCGCATGATGGTGTGCTGTCTTATTTAAACACCATCTATCAAGATCCAGACGTCTGGCTCACCTATGGCCAGTTTTGGTATTGGAAGCGAAATAAAAAAGGGATTTGCAAACCATTGCCGCAGGATATCTTACGCCACGGTAAGGTGAGAACACACAGACCATTTACAACATCACATGTAAGAACTTTTTATGCGGGGTTATATCAGGGCATAGATCTTCAAGATTTGTGCTACCAAAATGATCTTTTACCGATGTGCGTTGACGTGGCAACGATGATGCCCATGATAGAAATGGCAGGAACACGCATACGATATATTGATGATATTTTGTATATTTATAACGATTCAAATCGATTATCTTTTTTTCACGATCGCCGCAAACAACAAGAAGAGATTGAATCATTCATCAGACAAAAACCAGCATATCACCCGTTACACGCCGCACCATGGGCACAAGGAAGTTAAACATGAAAACAGTAGGCTTTTTGTATGTTAAAGCGCTGATAGTTTCTTTATTGTGTATATTTTCTGATGCCCTATGTGATCATGATGAAAAACGGTTTGCCATCGTTATTACTTCGTATAATAATGCCGAGTGGTATAAAGCTAATCTAGACTCGGTTTTTAACCAAGAATACAGCAACTATCGGATTATTTACGTTGATGATGCATCAGATGATGGCACGGGCGAGCTGGTAGAAAAATATATCATAGAAAGTGGGCAACAGCATCGGTGTACCCTCATTAAAAACAAGTACCGAGTGCGTGCGCTTGCCAACATATACAATGCGGTGCACCTGTGTGATGATGAAGAGATTGTTTTTAATTTTGATGGAGATGACTGGTTGGCTCACAATCAGGTATTTGCCCTGATAAATCAATTGTATCAAGATCCCCAGGTATGGATTACCTATGGTCAATTTAAAAATTGGCCTACAGAGCAAATGGGCTATTGCAAACCGTTGCCAGACGAAGTGGTGCAAAAGCAACTATACCGCCAAAAATGGTGGGCACCTGGGCAGTTAAGAACATTTTATGCCTGGTTGTTTAAAAAAATTCATCTTAAAGATCTTTTATTTGAGGGGCCGTATTTTCAAGGGCAATTTTTTCCTGCTAATGCCGATCTTGCAATTTATTATCCTATGATGGAAATGGCTGGACACCGTCATAAATTTATTTCTGAAGTAATTTATATTCGTAACGTACAAACTCCGATTAATGATTTTAAAGCAAATAAAGATGTACAAGTACTGGGGAGTGCGCTCATACGGGCAAAGAAAAAATATCCCTTGCTTCCCTTGAATTATGAACATTGCAAGAGTAATCCTGATGAGGATAAAGCAGATATCGTTATAGTTGCTGATAATGGGCCACTAGCTATTGACACAGTGATCAAATCAATAAAAAATTTGGTTATTAATTATCAAACCATCCACGTCATTACTAACAATACTCATCCGTATGATCAGTATAAACATATGCCCGGATTGAAAATCCACTCCTTTAATGATTGGAGCAATCTGTGTTCAGACTTATCTGAGTATGTGCTGCTACTGAGCGACTCTATGATCGTTGGAAAATGTCTAAATCTATCTGATTGTATACGTGAGGTAAAACGAACATATGCACATGGTTTTTATTTGGCCCATGATCAACACAATACCATATCGTACATAAGTGGCACACCCCAGCCTATTCCTGTTCTTAATAGGTTAAGCAAAGATGTGTATGCCTGGGCATTTCATTATGCAACACGTGGTGACTGGAGAGAGCCTTTCGGGCTTGGTATGCTAGCCAAAAAACACCATTGTTTACAATTTTTATTAAGCTTTCATAATAAAGAGGCAATAGAAGATACTCCCGACGTTGATTCGGTAGGATTGTGTTATCATCATCCTAAAATAGTTTTTGCAGTAACAAAAAAATAAATTTGATAGTAATCAGCTGTGCAATGTCTAGTGCAGTCTTTGTTAATTCAGTATAATTTTTAACTTCATGAGATTGTCTATGGACCTATTTTTTATAGTTTTTACGTTATTGAGCTGTCAATCATATGCATCTATGAGTCCACGTTTGACATCAACAAGCATTAAATGTGAGCCCATTATTAAATTTGATCAATGGGATTCTGATGAAAGTGATATATTGATCGCGCTGCAGCAAACAAATGCGTGTACCCAACAGCTGTACACTCTGCCTAATGCGCACATTATTAACAAAGAATTATCCAAAGTTGATGATTTTAAAGATCTGCTCTCTATTACCCATCTTGATGCCGTCATTGGTAGTAAAATGTTAACCAAGCAAGAGATAAAAGAATATGTTTATTCAGCTGTTGATAAATGGAGTGATTATCGTCGCAATATAATGCTCAAGATGTTTACTGAACAGATAGTTGACAGTGTTGTTAATAACATATTAACTATAACGCCAAAAAACGTTTAGTGTTCACCTGAAAGGTATGGTATGACACAAAAAGTGCTCTTTTTGGTTTGTTTAATAAGCGCAACAACTTATGGCGGTCAATCAACTATTGCACAGTATATTAATCGCGTAGGACAACCTGCATTAGAATATACCATTGATAACAAAGTTGAATTAAATTTAGCATCACGCGGTATTACCAGCCTTGAAGGTTTTGAAATGGTAACGGGAAAACAAGATGTTAATATTGTACTGTTAGATCACAATGAAATTGCTGAATTACCCGTTGAACCATCAATACTAAAACAGTTTGATGCTATTGAAGAATTATGGATGACAAACAATAAACTGACTGAGGTATATGCCCAGGCATTTGCGTCCCATTCTCGTTTAGTATGGCTGTCTTTAAATCATAACCAAATCAACAAAATTTATAGCCAGTCATTTGCCTGCCTTACCAATCTGGTTGATTTAAATCTTGCTGGTAACAAAATCAAACAATTACCCCGAGATGCATTTGAACATTTAGGACATTTACGGTTTCTTGATCTCGGCGAAAATCAGTTAGACCATGTTCCTGTGTTAACAGGCTTAACTCAGTTACGAGTCTTATTGTTGAATCATAATCACATAACCCGTGTGAAAGGTAATGATTTACAAGAAGCAACTCGTCTAGAAAAAGTAGATTTTGAGAGTAACCCTTTAAAAAGAATTGATGCTGGTTTTTTTGATAAAAAGCACCTAAGGGTGGTGCACATAGGCAATGTAGCAGTATCGATCATTGCTACTGCGCAGCAGTTACAAAAAATAGGGTCTTGTTTACAAGAATAACTGCGATTGAAGTAGTATTGCAGAAATGTTTTGTATGTTCTGTAAATAATTTAAGTTGCTAACTCTAAAAAACCTGCTAGATTTTTGGCCAGAAAAGCCTTTGCTAAACTTGCAACCTATAAAAAAAGGGGAGTTTAGAGTATGAAGCTAATAATTCTAGTCTTTACTCTTA
Organism: Candidatus Dependentiae bacterium Noda2021; assembly: GCA_020886235.1. Lineage (GTDB taxonomy): Bacteria > Babelota > Babeliae > Babelales > Vermiphilaceae > Noda2021. The sequence continues at coordinate 72,066 of AP025250.1, forward strand.
TCTCAATCACCGCATCATGCAGTGATAATCAGTTTTTATTCTGTGACAACGTTAACACATACAGTCTATGCGCAAAAAATGAATATGCCATGGCAGTAACTACGCTACCTATTTGTTGTGTTGATATTTTTGTCTATAACCCGACTACTCAAAAATATTTCATGGTCATGCGCAAACAAAAACCAGCTCAACATGAGTGGTGGTACCCGGGTGGACGATTATTTAAGGGTGAATCTTTTTTTGCATGTGCACAGCGTAAATGTTTGCAAGAATGTGGGCTTAACGTGCTGCCGCAAAAAATTCTGAGTGTTTATTCAACCATTTTTCCCGATTCAGAATGGGATTGCCAGACGCATACGGTTAATATTGCCGTTTTTGCCGTGCTTGTTGATAACCATGATGGCCATGAACAACTTGACGACAATCATGACCAGTATGATTGGATAGATCTGAATACGCAACCAACTAATCCGTATCTGCATGATATATATCTGCATGCTACTCAATTCATAGCCAATACATTTGAAAAGAATTAGTACGTAATATTTTTTATTTCATCAAGGAGATTTGTATGAAAAAACTATTGGTAAGTTTAGTATTGTTAACACTTTTTGCCGTTGTTGAATGTAATCAACAAAGCAGCCCGATGGCAAAAGATGCACGCATCTTTGTAGCCGGACATCGTGGGCTTGTCGGTTCTCACATCGTTGATGAATTGCATGCCCAGGGCTACACAAACGTGATTACCAAGACCAAAGATGAGCTTGATTTGTGTAATGCACAAGCAGTTGATAATTTTTTTAATCATGAAAAACCAGAGTACGTTTTTTTATCTGCAGCAAAAGTAGGCGGAATACTTGCCAATAATACCTATCCGGCAGATTTTATTGCTCAAAATTTATCAATTGAGCTTAATGTGATTCAAGCAGCACATAAGTATAAGGTAAAAAAACTGTTGTTCTTAGGTTCCTCATGCATTTATCCACGCATGTGCCCGCAACCGATTAAAGAAGAGTATTTGCTCACCAGCGAATTAGAGCCAACCAACGAACCCTATGCTATCGCAAAAATAGCAGGCATAAAATTATGTCAATCATACAATCGCCAACACGGCACTAAATTTATTGCGTGTATGCCAACAAATTTATACGGTCCGCGCGATAACTTTAATCTTCAAAACTCACATGTGTTACCCGCGTTGATGGCAAAAATACATGCCGCAAAAGTTAATGGTGACACATCGGTAACCGTATGGGGCACGGGAACACCACGTCGTGAATTTTTATATGTTGCAGATTTAGCTCAAGCATGTGTGTTTTTAATGAACACGTATGAAGGAAATGATGTGGTAAACGTTGGTACTGGCGTTGACGTGACAATAGCAGAGCTTGTTTCAATCATTTCTAAAGTCGTCGGCTTTGAAGGTGAATTGATTTATGACACGAGTAAGCCTGATGGCACACCGCGCAAATTACTCAATGTTGACAGACTTTCAGTTATGGGATGGAAAGCTCAAACCGATTTAGAAGATGGCGTGCGAGCAATGTATGAATGGTATTTGAAAAACTACAGCAATTAAGGTTTTAGTAATGAAGCAGATTCTCTTATTAATAATATTATGTTGTTCACCCATTCTTGAGGCCCAGCCAAAAGTAGCATTGATTACCGGTGTTACTGGGCAAGATGGTTCGTATCTTGCTGAATTTTTGCTGAGCAAAGGGTATATTGTTCACGGCATTAAACGTCGTGGATCACTCATAAATAACACCAAGCGGGTTGATCACATCTATGAAGATCCGTCAGATGATTGTCGTCACAAGCGTTTCTTTTTGCATTATGGTGAAATGACCGATGCTACCAATTTAATGCGACTTATCCAAGAAACGCAGCCAGATGAAATTTACAATTTAGCAGCTCAAAGCCACGTGCAGGTATCATTTGAAGAACCAATCTATACTGCGCAAGCAGATGGTATTGGTGCACTCAATATTCTTGAAGCTATTCGCATTTTGGGAATGACTAAAAAAGTGAAATTTTATCAAGCATCTACGAGTGAAATGTTTGGTCTTGTGCAAGAAATTCCCCAAAAGGAGACTACACCATTTTACCCTCGTTCACCGTATGGTGTTTCAAAACTGTATGCGCATTGGATTACCAAGAATTTTCGTGAAGCATACGGCATATTTGCCGTGAGTGGCATTTTGTTTAATCATGAATCGCCTCGTCGCGGTGAGACCTTTGTTACCCGTAAGATTGCACAAGCGGTAGCACGAGTAGCTGCTGGCCACACAAGTGTATTGCACTTAGGTAATTTAGATGCATCAAGAGATTGGGGCCATGCGCGTGACTATATTGAAGCAATGTGGTTAATGTTGCAACAAGACGACCCGTTAGATTTTGTTATTGCAACCGGCCAAACTCACACGGTGCGTGAATTTGTAGAACTTGCGTTTAAAGAAATCGGTATTGATATTGAGTGGCAGGGTAGTGGCTTAGATGAAGTAGGTATTGATTCAAAAACAGGCAAAACGCTAGTTGCAATCGACGCGCGTTATTTTAGACCATCGGAAGTTGAATATCTACTTGGTGATGCATCGTTAGCAAAAGAGAAGCTTGGTTGGGAACCAAGAACTACTTTTTACCAATTAGTATCTGAAATGGTACAAGCTGAACTGCAATCAATGAATGTAGATCTTAATTTTTAATCGTTAAAAAAGTTAGAGAGCCATTGCGGCTCTCTAACGTAAAACAATTACTTGTTTTTGTGGTCTTTTTTATGGTCAGCATTTTTATTTTCATGCTCTTGACCATGTTTCCAACCTTGTGTGCTACCAAATTTACCATTTTGGTCTTTTTGTTCGTGACCTTGGCCTTGTTTAGTATGACCTTGGTGACCGTGACCTTGTTTTTGGTGCTGTGATTTTTCGTGTGAAGCTGATTTATCTTGTTTACCTTGATGGCCGTGTTGACCATTTCCTTTTTTGAAATCGTTAGCCATTGTGACCCCTTTTTTTTGGTTAAAATTGATTAACATATGAAATGTTTAAGGGATTTGTCCCTTATAACAAATCTTTTTATATTTATAATAATAAATCATATTTGTAACAAAACTCAATGGTTTGCCGACCCCAGATTTGAATCTGGCTTAAATAAGGCAAAAAATGAACCAGGTGGGTAAAAATGTATTTTTTTTACGTATTAAATTGCTTTTAAATTTACGAGAAACCGAAAAAGAATTATAGTGAATTGATAACAACTACATCATTGTTTTAGAGGTTTAATTATGGCACTTTCTCTTCGTTATAGTTTATTACTTATTTTTTTGGCGAGCGCAGCTTGGGGCACCTGGGGTGTGTATAATTATTTTTTTGATCCGACGCTTCCTGTAGTAACGATATCCGGTCTTGAAAATGATGCCTGTTATGCAGGTGATATTCAATGCGGTTTTTCTGGCAATAAAACCGGTCAGCTCTCGATTTGGCTTGATGGTCAACCATTGATCAATAGTTTTAAACTAAATGCAAAAGAACAAGATCACCCATTTACTGTGCCAACAAAGACCATAACCAATGGTAAACATACTATAAAAGTTGAGCTACAAGATGGTACCTGGCGCAAAAACAAAGCAATTATTGAGCGTTCTTTTAACGTTGATAATGTCCCGTTGCAGGGTGTTTTTGTACGAGCAGACGCTGATTATAAAGTGTTTCAAGGCAGAACATTACATTTACAATTTCAGGTAAATAAAGAAATACAAGATGCGCAGATAAATACCTTATCACGTAGTTTTAAATGTTTTCCTGAAGCAAAAGACTCATTAATTTATGAATGCTTCATTCCTATCTCATGTGAAGAAATGCCTAACGAATACCTTTTGTCAATCGTGATAAAAGATAAAGTGGGTAATGTATTAAACCTTGATTCCAAGTTTCAAGTGGTGATGTTTCCGTTCAAAAAACAAGCCTTACATGTAAGCAGTGAAAAGGTCGCTGAAGAAAAAGCGATAAGTTTATCAGGGCAGTTGCTTGAACAAGAATTAGAAAAGTTAGTACACAATTCGCCTTCTCAAAAATTATGGCGCGGTGCTTTTTGTGAACCCATAGAAGTTGCGCGCGTAACGTGTGAATTTGGAACGATTCGCACCACCAAGGAAAAAGGTCGGTACATGCACAAAGGAGTTGATGTTATCAATACTCCTAAATGTGTTGTGTGGGCACCACAAGATGGTGTAGTTGTATTAAAAGAACGATATGAGTACAGTGGCAATACCGTTGTAATTGATCATGGTATGGGTGTATTGTCGTTGTTCTTCCATCTTGATAGTTTTGCCGACATTAAAGTTGGTCAAAAAATTGCAAAAGGTAATCCACTTGGCACCATGGGGATGACGGGCTATGCAACTGGGTACCATTTACATTGGGAAATGCGCGTTGCCAACATACAAGTAGACCCAATACAGTGGACTAAGCCAAACTTTTAACTAACAACTAAAAGGAGAGTAGTAAGCGATGAATTTCAACGTGACAAAACATGTGGCGGGCCTTGCGCCTAGTGTAATCTATCTTTTGCTTTTTAGTATTACTACTCTTATAGTTTTATTGTTTTACCGATCGTACACCAAGCCATTACTTGACCTACTAGAATCAAAAAAAAATCATCATCGTCAATTGAGCCAAGACTATCACACCATGCTAAAAAGCTATGCTACCAGTGCTGCATATTACAAAGCTCATGGAATTCATTCAAAACCTATTACGTGTGATGAAATGGTTCAAGATCTGGTAGTGGCATGTGAATCATGTGGGCTTGAAATTGTCTCATACAATGCGGGCAGCTCAAAACCAGGGTCGCAACCACATAAACAAAAAATAAATCTTAAAGTAACGGGTAAGCGCGAGCACCTATGTACACTGATCAAAGTTCTTGAAGATAAACCACACACACTTGTTGAAAAGATAACTATAGATGCGATGCAAGATTCCTTGTGTGCTGCAGATATGAGTATTGCGTTACGTGCATAATGACGCGCGCTAATCGGGCAAAAAACCCCTCAACTTATTAAGCTGAAGGGTTAGGGGGTGAACAATACCAAAGTATTGTTCGTTTAGGGACTTTTAAAACATGGTTCGTGGAGATCCTAACAACCAACTTTTTTAATGTCAAGTTTCTCAGCCCAGGCCACTGATGGTACATCTTAGGAAAAGAATTGCTTAAAGGGTGAATGAACGAGTCGTAATTTTACCAAAGAACTGAGCATACGCATGCCCCCTTTGAGTAAGTGCAATTTGCTATCTGCTTGATCATGCCATACGGTAGGAATTTCTTTTATTTGTGCTTTATGTTTTTTGCACAAGTATAATAACTCAACATCAAAAGCCCATTGTTTTACGGTGAATTTATCAACGATGGTTTGTATCACGTTACGTTTAAATATTTTTGCGCCGCATTGAAAATCTGCATATCTAATTCCAAACAATAGCCATGCTAGATTTTCATAGACCAGTTTACTTCCCATTCGCTTAATCCATGGACGTGCAGGGCTTACGGTGGCTCCCTGCATGTAGCGACTGGCAATTATACCATCATGTGTTTGAATATTTTCTATAAGCTGGAAAAAATACTCTGGATGGGTGGCCATATCAGCATCGACAAAGCCAATTAAGTCATTTGGTCGTTCAAGCGCATTTAAGAAGCCCTGAGCTATGGCAAACCCTTTTCCTGCTTGAGCAAGGTCTAGAACTTTTACCTGAGCGTTAACAAGGGCATATTCAGAAGCTACAATATGAGTTTTATCAGAGCACCCGTTTAATACGATGAGTAATTCGTAGTCACTAATCAGTTGTTGATTTTTTTTATCTTGAAAAAACTGACCATACGTTTCAAGGGTTTTGCCAAGACGACGTTCTTCATTATGTGCGGGAATTACGATACTTATTTTCACGGGTACACCTGCTAGAGTTAGGTTATATCAGCTAATTGTTCCTCGTGGCATCCTACCTTAAGTATCTGTAATATTGCCAGAATATTTCTTTTTTTTGTCTGTAGGTAGCTTGTATAGTGTATACCATTGTGTAGATCTAATACTCCTTGATAACTAGCGTCAAGGCCGCAACGCAGCATTTTACCAAAGAATAGCGCAATAAAAATAGCATTAGCTGTATCATTGCCGTGATTGTATACATTATAAGTATCAGCGTCCTGCTTGTGGATAGTAAGGGTAGAAGTAATTGGTCGTGCAGCTGCGTCGCTCGCTCCATCTAAAAAGGCCCAATGAGCCTCTTTTGGAAGAAAGTATGATCCAACACACGCTGCAAAAGAACCTATTCCTAATTTGACCAGAAATCTGTTTTCAACCTGCTTTCTCTGCATCCAGTTAATTAGTTTTTTTGTTCCCCAAACACCAAGAGCTGTAGCCGTGATTTTGGCAATACCTTTTACCATTAACGTACCTTTCTTGGTAGCCTGCAACAATTCTTTTTCTATCTGGTCAAGCTGATCAAGGGCAAGCAGTTCTAATTTTTTTTTGGTACTTCTGTAGTAATATTTGATTTTTTTCTCACGAGTATCAAACCATTCGTTAAAGTTGTGACTAAAGCGCTCAGGGCTATCACCAGCTTTTATAAGCTCCTCAAGCAATGGTCCTGCACAGCATGCGTTTTGGAGATTGTCTAATGTATTAAGAGCACTTCCATAATATGTTGCCTGTATAACAGGGGCTGTTGTTACTATGATTACCAAACCCAACAGGAAATGTTTCATGTGTTCCCTTTTGATTTTTTAATTTATAATGGTTATGAGTGTGTTCTATACTATAAAATATTTTCCACGTAGGCAATTTACTATGCAGCGCATAAAACATCACCAAATTCTTTCATTTGTGCAACCCTATTTACCGGTCAATCCCATCATAGTCGAAGCGGGTGCGTTTGATGGCACAGATACTAAAAAAATGGCTGCGTTGTGGCCTGAGGGTTGCGTGCATGCGTTTGAACCGGTGCCCGAAAATGCACACCTGCTTGCAGCTAACACGACACATGTTGAAAATATTGTGAGGCACTCTGTAGCGCTCAGTAATCATACGGGAACCGAAAATTTTCATCTTGCAAAAAACCCACAAAAAATGGAAAAACCATGCCAAGCTGGTTCATTACTAGCGCCCAAAGATCGGCTTGAAGCATCGCCTATGGTTTACAAAGAAGTGATCCAAGTTCCTACGATTACCCTTGATGCGTGGGCACAACATAACGACATAGACCACGTAGACTTTTTATGGCTTGATTTACAAGGACACGAATTATCTGTTATGAAAGCTTCACCTCAAATTATGAGTACGGTCAAAGCAATTTATACAGAAGTACATTTCATAGATGCGTATCATGGCCAGTCATCTTACAGCGAATTAAAGCAGTATTTAGAGTCACTAGGGTTTTCTATGATTGCGCGTGATTTCGACGAGCCACCCACGTGGTTTTTTGGTAACGCATTATTTGTCAAATAAGTATCTATTTTTTCTGGCACAAGCGTTGAATTTTTTTGCCATACATCATCACGAGTAGTCCAGGTAAGACCCAGGTTTGTGATTTCTTTTTTAACTGTTCATCAGCAAGGTGAGTCGTAAGAAACCCTTCGGGTGTTGCAACTTGGCATATGGGTAATTTATTACTCAAGGCGTTCATAGTTGTCTTACAAAATACAGCCTGAAACTCCTGCCATTGCTGGTCAGTATGATTTGTTAGCGCATCATAGTAACTGTTTTCAAATTCATGAGTCTTACAAATCTTATGTAAGATTCTACTGGCATTATCGGTAACGTATTTGGTAAATAATGATGCATGCTTGGTTGGTAAAATAGTAATCAGATTGTGGGTGGTACCGATAGCAAGTTTTAATTCTTGATTGGGCCATTGATTAGCAGGGTTTAAAACTTTTGCAAAGAGCGTATTCATTTCCTGTATTTCTTCCGCACCTAAATCAATTCGATCAAGGGTACACCATACTTGTTTTTCTTGTGCGTGAATAAAATAACTAGTAAGTAATAACAGAAAATAAAAAACGTTCATAATTTTCTCAATGGTGATGATTTAGATGTCTATCCACATAAAGATTATCATATTGTATAACTGTTTTTAAATTATTGCTCTAAAAAGATGGAAACTAAAAAACTATTTAGCTCCCACCTTTGGCGCACACTCAGTCAACGTTGTAATTTACTTGTTTAGAACTATGAATATCTTGAATTTCTTGAGCGTAGAACAATAATACTGATCCGGGAAAAAGCCATTGAGCAGCTTCATCAGATATGTCGTGATTTGCTTTTAAAAAATCAGCATGTGTATCTTTGCTTGGATGAGGTTGAAAGGCAACACCCTTTTCTTTCATGGCCTTCATCGCTAGTGTGGCCATAACTTTTCTAAATTGCTTCCACGACTCAGGTGTTTGTTTTTCAAGTGCATCTTCAATTGCATTGGTAAATTCCTCTGCGTCTTTAACGCGGCGCCACAACGTGTCAACATTCTTACGATCATCCTGATTAACAAGGTGCTTATAATTAAGCTCAGTGCATGCATTAAATTGTTCTTGAAATGTAATATACGTGGTCACTGCTTTATTATGATTCCAGTCATCAAGTTTTTTGCCTGATGCCACCATTTCATTTAAACCATCTTTTAAAAGAACCATGTGAGGTTGATCAAGTATAACTAAATTATGATGTTGTTCTTGAGGTTCCATCGTATAGAGTGATGGGCAGATTATGATGAGCAATGATAATATTTTTTTCATATTTTTCTCCTATTTTTTTGGTATTTCTGGACAGAATCCAAATTCTAGTCGTTGAGTTTGTCTTAAATAAAATAAAACCATCGTCCCAGCCAATAACCAAGGTTTTGATTCGTTACTAATATCATTATTTGCGGCAATGAAATCTTCATAGCTTCTCGCTGAAGGATGTTCTTGAAATTTCACGCCGTGGCTTTCAATTATTTTTTTGCCTATATGGTAAGAACTTATGCGGAAGTTATTCCATGCTTCAAGCGTGTTAGTTGTTCGTGCATTGTTATATAAGGTGTTAAATTCTTGATCATCGATATGTGCTTGTAATAAATCATCAGCGCATGTGCGCGCGTAGAGGGGAAAGTATGCGGTATACGTATCATTGTTATATGATTCCACCCACCCAGTAAGATCTTTATAAAAAGCTACGGCTTTGTTATCAGCGGGTAATTTTTTACAGGTTTGTAACGTTGTTTTCATGGAATCCATAAATTCATCAATTCCTTTACCGTCCAATATCAATTTATTCATCGGCCGCAGGGTATTATCCATTGTATCAAGGGTGCCAAAAACAAGGGTAGCAATTAATATTTTTTTCATAGGTCTCCTTTTTTTAAAACTCTTGCATAGCAATTAAAAACAGATTATCACTGAAAAGGTACCATACTATCTAACGTTAAAAAGGAAAAGTATTATGAAAATTTTTCTCGATACCGCCCACATAGAAAGCATCGAGTATTATGCATCATTGGGAATTATAGATGGTATTACAACAAATCCCACCAATCTGAGTAAGGCTACGGGTAACCCGACCCAAACCATACAAAAAATTTGTGCCTTATTGCCCGATTGTCCGGTTAATGTTGAAGTTACACACGAAGAGCCTCAAGCTGTTTATAGCCAAGCATTAGCAATACATAAAATGGCTTCAAATATTGTCGTAAAAATTCCTTGTCATGAAAAATATTATCCTGTCATTAAACAATTGGTACAGGAAGGTGTTTCGATTAACATCACTCTCGTGTTTAGTTTGTTGCAAAGTCTCATGATGTGCAAATTAGGTGTCGATTTTATTTCTCCCTTTGTCGGGCGCTTGGATGACATTGATAGTGATGGTATTGGCCTGCTTAATGAAATTAGGCTTATGATTGATATGTATGAGTATAAGACAAAAATTTTAGCAGCGTCCATACGATCCATTGATGACTTACATGAAGCTTTACTGGCGGGCGCAGACATAGCAACACTGCCTATGAATGTGCTTGAAAAAGCAATAAAACACCCATTGACCGATGAAGGTATCAAGCAGTTTTTAAACGACTGGGATAAAACTGGCTACGATTCTTTTCCAGAGTAAACGAGATCACTCAAGTTGAGAGTATTAATAACGTGACCAACCGTGATTTTGTGACTGACTGCTGATGACTCATGCTTATGTTTAGTTTTAAAATCGGCTAACACTTTAGATACCACTGAATCGTTAGAAAAGCTTTCGACTAGTTCTTTAGTAATTGCTTTATCTTGTATCGTGTGCAATTTCTGCCATAAAATCTTTTTATCTTCGAGCGTTAAATGCACATAACAAATAGTAGGATGATTTGTTTCTTCGTTGATGCCCAAATTTATTTGGTAATCAATAGTTAAACCCTTAAAAGGGTGCGCATAGCGTGCTAGCGGATTTATTTGGCGGCACACTTTATCATAGCTGTAACTCGTAGCGCTCAGTATTAAGAGGGTCATTATAGTTTTTTTCATGGTTTAACCTTTTTGTCCAATGGAGTGGCAGTCTTGGACTGGTATACATACACGGGAGTATCATTGTTCCAAGTCATGGGTAAGTTATATGTTTTTATTAACGTGAAAAAGTTGTTGGCGGCTAGTTGGCGAAGGCTAATAATTTTTAACGATTGCGGCAATGTGCTAAACCGGTTAACGAGCTTTTGCATAAGTTCATTAGAAAAACAGGTTGAACATAAAAAGATTACCGTAGCACCCGAAAGATTAGTTTTACTGATGTCTTCTTGTCGCCATTCTAGATTAGGACAGATATCATACCCATAGATTTTTTTTACCTTATCTGTAGCTTCTTTTGCAAGGTTTAAGCGGGTTTTTGATAGTTCTATACCAACCGCTTTTGCCGGTGTCACTAACGCGACCTGAATGCAAGTTTGCCCCACACCGCAACCCAGATCATAAAAGACATCATGCTTGCTTAATTGTAAGTCATCTAAAAGTGTTTGCAGTGCTGAAAAGGTAATTTCACCATACACGGGGTCGCCACCAACGCGACGTATGAGCTGAGCTTCGCGGGCGGGAATTGTGTAGCCAACGCCTTCTGTGTAGAGGGATTTAATTATGTCTGCAGCATGTGATGAAGTGAGCGGCAAAGAATTATCGGGTGTATTTGCACTGGCAAAGAGCGGTAACGAGACGCCCCAAATTATTAGTTTTTTTATGTGTTTCATACCATCTGATCCTTATTTTTATAATTTTTTCATAAGTGATGGATATAAAACAATATCTTCATAAAAAAAAGCGGGAAGAGATCAAAACCTCTTCCCGCAATTAGTTCTAGGAGATGAAATATTATTTCAACTCAGGAAAGAACAATGCAAGTTCTTGCTGGGCTGTTTCAGGCGCATCAGAGCCATGGGTTGCATTGTTGCCAATGCTTTTACCAAATTGCTTTCTAATGGTGCCTTCGGCAGCTTTTGAAGGATCGGTAGCTCCCATAAGATCGCGCCATGCTTGGATAGCGTTTTCTTTTTCAAGAGCTAAAAGAACAACCGGTCCTGAAATAATGAAGTTTACCATTTCGCCAAAGAATGGACGTTGGTTGTGAACTGCATAAAAAGTTTCAACTTGATTTTTGCTCAAGTTAGCTTTTCTCATGCCCACAATGGTAAAACCATTTTTTTCAATGATGTCGATTATTTTGCCAGTATCGCCAGCAGCAACCGCATCCGGTTTGATCATTGCAAAAGTACGTTGCGCCATTGCTATTCCTTACTCGTTATCTGAATCAGATGAGGTAGTTTCATCGCCATCTTGTTTTTGACGAGCTGCATATTTTTCAAGCTCGAGTTGGAACAAGTTTTTAGACTTAGGAGCCGAAGTAGTTTGGTTCTTGCTGTGTTGTTGTTTTTCAGCACGAGCTACTTTAGGCTTTTCTCTACGCTCAGTTTCCATTCTAGGTGCTTGCTCATAAGAACTGTATGAAGATGATGAACCAGTTTCTTTAGTTTTCAAGCTTAAGCCAAGTTTACGCTCTTCTTTGTTAATGTTAATAACGCGGAATTGTGCAGATTGACCTACTTTTAGAATGTCTTCAACTTTGTTTACATTGTGATCAGCAAGTTCAGAAATATGAACTAAGCCTTCAATGCCGGTAGGAAGTTTAATAAATGCACCAAAATTGGTGATTTTTGAAACTTTACCTTCAACTAATGTTCCAGCTGGGTATTCACTTTCAATGTTTTCCCATGGATCTTGTGTTAGTTGCTTGATACCCAGAGATATTTTCTTGTTAACTTTATCCACGCCAAGAACAACAGCTTCAACGGTGTCGCCTTTTTTGTAGATGTCACTTGGGTGATCAATATGTTCAGTCCAGGAAAGATCAGAAATGTGCACTAAGCCATCAATACCCGGCATTAACTGTACGAAAATACCAAAGTCTGTGATGTTGCTAATGGTGCCTTTAATGTGCTGACCAACTTTAAATTGCTCGTCAACAGCTTCCCATGGATTTCTATCAATTTGTTTGATGCTTAAAGACATACGACGGTTTTCTTTATCCAAGGAAACGATCAGTACTTCAATTTCTTGGCCTACTTTAAATTTGCTTGCCAAGTCATTGATTCTGTCAGTCCATGAAATTTCAGAAATGTGTACGAGTCCTTCAACACCTTTTTGAATTTCAACAAAAAGACCATAATCGGTGATGCTAGAGATTTTACCTTTAACTTTGTCACCAACTTTGAGTGCTTCGCTAACTTTTTCCCATGGATTGCCACTGAGTTGTTTCAAGCCGAGAGAAATTTTCTCATTAGATTTATCAAATGATAATACTACTACTGAGATGTTGTCACCAATGCGAACCATTTCGCTTGGATGTGCTATGCGACCCCAGGTCATATCGGTAATGTGCAATAGACCGTCTACGCCACCGATATCTATAAACACACCGTAATTGGTGATGTTTTTAACGATACCTTGAATAACTTGTCCAACATGCAAGGTGTCCAAGATTTTCTTGCGACCTTCTGCGCGTTGTTCTGACAAGAACTTACGACGAGAGATAATTACGTTGCCACGTTTTTTATTAATTTTGATAACGTTGGCAGTGATTGGTTGACCTACATACTGGTCAAAGTCAATGACTCTTTGCAAGTCGATTTGTGATCCAGGCAAGAATGCAGGGATACCAATATCAACGCTGAGACCACCCTTAACTTTATGAGTAACGGTACCTTCAACTGGTTTACCTTCTTCATAAAGACGAGTAATTTCATCCCATGCGCGGAGTGCTTTTGCTTTTTCATATGAAAGCAGAACTTGGCCTTCAGCGGTTTCTATTTCATCAAGAATGACTTCAATAGCATCGCCAGCCTTTAGTTTTTTTAACTCAAATTCTGAAAATTCATAACGAGGTATAAAACCTTCAGATTTAAAGTTAATATCTACCACCACACCGTCATTGGTAACTTTCATGATAGTCCCTTGAATGAGCTTACCGGAAGTTAAATTTTCCAGGGCTCCTTGGTACAGGCTATCAATCTCTTGTTTTTGCTCATCATTTAAGCTCAGCAACTCATCATCGATGAGAACTGCGCGATCTGCGTGAGCAAATTGGGTGGGTTTGATAAACTCTTTTGACATGTAGTGCTCCTTTTGGCTAGCTGAAAAGCTAGTCAAAATTCCTATTAAAAGGAGGTTAAATGGTTAAAATGATAAATAATACCTGTTATTTTACCACGGTTGTACATATTTTACAATTGGCAACTGGAGCGCAATAGGGCCACCAGTAGCCAATATTGTTTGAATTTTTATGCATTTATGAGCTTAAAATGTGTGCGTTTATTCTTTTTGGCCATACAGGAGGGTGGCATAGATGCCCAACGTTACCACCTTTAGATACATAAACAGTGCTTGATCTAACAACGTGAGTGCGGTGCTAGCGCTCAGCCAGTACGCTTGTTCTGCAGGGCCAAATGCTCTTTGAACAGAGGTTAAGGCATGATTGCTTACGTTACCCAAAATGAAGGATGCGATTAAACTTATAATGACCGCACCGATTGTTTTTAAAACCAACTTTGATGAGTTAGTCATCGATGTTACCGCGTTTTGGCTTGCAAGAACGCAAAATTGCACCGCGTAAAATAGAAGAAAAACTCTGATCAACGTATCAATAAGGGTAATTACGAGTGACCATTGGGGAAACTGAGCAACTAATGTGCGTGAAAATAAAAATTGAATGATGGCAAACCCCACAAACGAAATAATGTGAGAAGATGCTACTTTAAAGCTTTGGCTAAGGGTTACTGCATTTTTTTGTGCTATATAATAAGCAATTGCGCCTACTATTAAAAATTGTAGGGTATTTTCAAATATGCGCACCAGGGGCACAATGAAATAATCTAATGGCCCTAATGTGCGTCCATGGGAAGCAAGCAGAGACATAGACGTGTAAAACGAATAATTAAAGAAATAAAAAAAAGCTGCAGCAAGCAAGGTTACTAAGATGATTGCAGGATTACGCCATGCCAACACATGAGCGTGAAAATATGTTTTAACATCCTGAACTAAGCTATTGTTCATAGTTTTTCCTAAACGAGTTTAGAATCTGACTTTTTATAAAATCTTATAAACACTAAGACGAAATAGAGTGCAATTGCAAATGACACATATGCAATGATGAGATTTTGTAACCAGCCAATAAAGCTAATTATTTTTCCTGCACTCATTGAAATGTTTTCAAGTGATTGAGAAAAACTTTCTTTAATGCTCTGATTGTTTTTAAAGCTATCAATAATACTATCAAATAGTGAATACCCTTTTTCTTTAACGCGATTCACCAAATATTTATCAGCAAAGTGCTCCATTGTCGTTTGCAACAACTCTTTGATGGCAAGGGTGCTTACTAACCCAACAAGTAATGCAACTGCTGATTTTTTTGCAAGACGTAAAGAGTTTATTATTGAATCCAGCACATTCATGTTTTCCAACAATGCGAACGGTAACACATACGCATTTACTGCTATGGTAAGGGATGCTAATACCAGCGGTATCAACACACCAACATAGTAGTTTGGTATCAGCTTTACTAAATAACTTGTTAATAACGGGATTGCAAATGCAATAAGCGCAAGATATGTTATAGTCCCTAAATGTTGGCTTGTCTCTTTTAGGGCTTGTCCGATACTTAGGGAGTGTGTTTTTTTGCGGGCAAGATATATGATCACAGCGCCAATCAAAAATATAACCAGAAACACTCCTACAAAGTGTGCAAGATGTTTTAAGGGGGCAAGGTATTTGGTATTTTCAAGTTGGTCTAACGCTTTGCCCAGCGATGAGAAGTCTAAGTTGCTTACTGCTGAGTAATTAAAATACTGAGGTAATATCAATCTGGTTATAAATAAAATCACGCTTGACAGTAAAACTGCAGCCCACGTAATGGGATGGCGCAAAACCGTAAGGTTTGCAATCAGATATGTCTTGATACTTTGTAACACATTTGCCTTCATAATTACCTTATGCTTTTTATGTTTGATTAATAGTAAGAGTAGAGTAAGGTGAGCACTAGTTACTCGCCTATAATAATGTTTAAAAATATAATTGCATGATACACATAAAGTAAAGTTTTACCTTTGCAAAGCACGCTACAAAAAAGAGGTACCCCATGAAGCAGCTAGTACTAATTATGTTTTTGGTAAGCAATCATTTGATTGGCATGAATGTATTAAAAAAATGTAGTTATGAGCTTTTATCCCGACTGCGCACAAAGAAGAAAGATAATGATCAAAAAAGTTTTTTTAATGCACCCTGGCGGGGCTCATACATGGTTGCTGCAACTAAATCACTTGAAAAGCCTTCAGCTAATCTTTCAGCGTGTAAGCTGTGTGACAAATTTACTGCATCACGGGATGAAGACAATTACGTGCTCGAACGCAAAACCTATAATTACCTTGCTCTTGCTCGCTACCCCTACCATGATCAAGCTCATATGCTTGTTATGCCCTACAAGCATACGGGTTCGCTTTTGTTGCTCGATGATTGTGAGCGCAAGGAAATGATTGCAATAATAGCCCACATTGACAGCGTTTTTAAAAAAAACAAACTCAATACCTTTATGGGTTTTAATATGGGTCGAAATGCGGGAGCAGGGATACCAGGTCATTTGCATGGGCACCTGATTGGGTATGACCACAAGCATGAAAGCATTTTACATTTTAAAGATAAACCGGTGGATCTTACTGCAATGTACGCTCAGGTAAAAAAAATGATTGAGAACGCACAATCAATAAAGATGCCTCAACCGGTAAGCGATCTGCACTGCCCTGATTGCCTGAATAAAAGCCAAACCAGTTACATAATAAAGCGTGGACTATTTAATTATGTTGCATTGGATGCACGTCCATTTAACGCAGGTCATTTGAATGTTGTTCCGTATGTGCATGTTAATACTATTGAGCATATGTCTGCTGATATGCAACAAGAGTCTATGGCATTGATCATTCAGAGTTGTAATGCATTAACACATGTTGTAAAAGCATCAGATTTTAATATTGGATTTCACAATAATAGTCCTGAAAAACATTTTAAATGGCATATTATCCCACGAAATCAGGGTGATGTCAGTTGTACCGAAGTAATAGGTCATATCAAAATTATTTCATTATCGACCGAGCAACTGTATCATGCACTGTGCGAGCAGTTTGATAAACACGATAATTAATAATGTTTTATTTATTTTTTAGATGATCAAAAACAATCTGACTCCAACTTTCAAGCTGGCCATATGCTTGCTCAATTTCATCTTTGGTTAACAAGTAACCAGACTTTAACTCAGATTTTACATAGATTTGGTCTGAATCACCGATAGCCAAAATAACAAATCCTAAATGAACTTGTCCTACGGCATTGGTGTCATCATTTAAAAAGCCAAGTGGTTGTAAATGCAGGTTGCCAACATAATTAATTTCTTCATGAAATTCGCGATGAGCCCAATCTAAAATTGGTTTTTCCATCACGTCCTCTTGGCGTACATGGCCGCCTATACCCAATGAAAATTTATTTTTTAAACGTTGTTCAGATGCCGTTGCTTTACGTTGCATTACAAAATAGCGATCTTGAAAATTAAAAATAACATACGGAATGATTTGCTTGTAGGTAGGGTCTTGTTCCATCAAAGAACGAGGTAGAAATTCTTGATTGTGAGTTATGGTTGAAACTAACTCTGCAGTACCTTGGGTGTTTAATCCATGCCATGCCAGATCTTGAAACAGAGTTAATCGTTTTACTACTAAGATATGTTCATCATGATTCTTTGCTGCTGGTGAAGGTATGGAGCTAGTCGTTTGATTCATAATAATATCTTTCTATTAAATAATAAACTCAAGGTAAGATTATCACTATTAGTTGAGTTCTACAAATGTTCATAGTCAGCAAGAATTGTCTTACGTATTAAGTTCTTGCTTAAACACGCGTGCTTTATTTTTTTTTAATAAAAGGCCAAAGCTGCTGATAGTCATACCTGCGCAAAAAATAGTAGCACCCGTTGTTATTAATCCAAATGTTGTTAATTCAGCGGCATTAAAAAGGGTTTGGCAGCCATGAAGATTGTTGTATAACTCATGGGATATTTTGTGAGTACATTGACCGGCACAATAGGTAGTAGCGGCATTCAAAGCTGTAGATAAAGCCAATACCACATTAATCTTTTTTTTAGTTAATTTTTGGCTGGCATATCTTTTTTGATTCACAAAATAATTTGAAAAAAGTGCACTTCTTCGTGGTTTACGATCAGAGGGAGCATGTATTGATATCGCTGCTTTAGTTGCGGTTAATAAATGTTTATTAAACATTGCCTGCGCAGAAAAAAAATAACACATGGTAAAGAGTGAGATGAATAGTTTGTGTGACATACAAGACCCCTAAGATTGTGGCGCGTGCGTTAAATGCGACTTTTATTAAAAGAATAGATTTATTGTTTATCACCTTACCTGAACTCTTGTAAAAAACAACGGGTAGAAAAGAAGTATTAAAGGTTGAGTAAAATGCCTAGATAAACTAATTATTGGGCTAGCTGGGGGCAAAAATTATTTTTGCCCCCAGTTGCTTGAAAGTATTACGAGATAGTTTCTTTTTTTATGATTTTTTCAACCTCAGTAGCAACAGGTTGTGTAACATCGTTTAATGCTTTAACGCATAATGCAGATCCTGCTGCAAAAGTAGCTGTACATAGCGCAGAAGAAGTTACTCCTGCCAGATCTAATGCTAACCCATTGTTTGGGCTGCAATACATTGATGGATCAAATGCGTGTTTGGCATGAAGAATGAGGTCGTGTACGAACAAGGTGGTATTTATTCCAAAATCTACACAAAATATGCCACTCGTAGCCGCACACAATCCTAGAGATGTGATTAGTATCGGTTTTAGGTCCTCAGAGGTCTTTTTTTTATTTTGCTCTGGACGTGTGCTAAATAAAGAATGTGACAGCTTTTTATCCTTCTTTGATACTAAAGTATGCTTTTTGCATCTTTTAGATATTAGATGGTTTGCTAAAGCTAGTTGGTTTTTAAACATTGCTGATGCTGGTAGACAAAACAGACCACTTAATAATGTTACAATAAAAAATTGTTTGTTCATAATTCTCCTTAAGAATTTAATACGATTGTACTCATAATAAATTTAATTTGGTTTTGCATGTTTATTTTTTTCTAAATTTCGTTGTTCATTTTCTTTGCAAAGTTCTTTTGCGTCTTGGTCAATTTTTTCAATATTGAATAAAAAATATCCTGATGTTGCCATAAGAGTAAGCAGACCAAGATCACTAGTGATAGTTCCTAAAGCAGCGCAACTCATCATGGTTCCACCGGCAGCAAAACCTAAAGCACTTTTTTTAAGGCATCTAGCAAAATGTTTGTCATTTCGGTTAGTTTCTTTTAAAAGTTCTTCATCTGTGAATTTTTTGTATTTGGTTGGTTTAGTTTCTTCACTATTTTTGTTGTCTTTTTCATCATCTAGATACATATCAGCCAAAACATGACCAGCTGCACCATATTTGTGAAAAGCTGCCATTCTCAAGAAATCATCAAAGCCATCATCTTTGGAATCGGTGCCTTTTATTTGATTTTCGTTTTTTACATTGGCTTTGCTTTTTTTGGTTGGTGAGGAGCTAAAAAGTCTAGTTATGTTTTCTTTTTTTACATGATATATGGATGTTGTTTGAAGCGAGGTTATAACTTTAGTTAGTAGAGCTAATTCATTTTTAATCATGGCTGAGGTTGCGCTGTACCAAATGCTGCCTAGCAAACTTAAAATAAATAAATGTCTGCTTATAAGTATCTTCATATTCTTATTTTTTATGCTTAAATTTAGGTTTTAATATTTTCTATGTACTGCTTCTGACCAAAGTGCTTCGCGATATTTGTATTTTTTATATGAACGCAAAGCATAATAATTGGGAGCACAGAGCAAACCACACATGCCTAGAAGTTCACAAGTACTATTAGAAGTAAAATAGAGCATAGCGCCACTAATACTTGCACTAATTATGCCTTTAACAAGATTGTTATTGATTATTTTATCAACGCGCCCATATTCGTTTGCGAGTTCTTCATCAGTAAGAAATGTGAGTTTTTTTTTGACTAATCTGGGAAAAGTCTCTATTACGTTTTCTCCATATAGTTCCTCATTATTTCTCTGTTCCTCTCCTGATATTGATTTTTGAAGATTAGAACAAATGATAAATAAACTATGCATTTTTTCAGTGCAGGTTTTTGTGATGGCTGTTATTTTATCGGCATATGAAGCACTTGAGAAAGTAAGATGATTAGATAATTTACTGTTTACTTCCGGTGACTTAGTATTAGTCTTTTGCTTGTTAACAAATGGGTCTTTTGATTTTTTTTTCTTTTTTTGCAAAGTACTAAATAGATGGGTATGGTTGTCTAGTTGTTTGCATGAAATAAATTGATTTTTATTTGCTTTAAGAGCTTTAGTTGCTAAAGCTACTTCATGTTTAAACATCGCTGAGGTTTGTAGATAAAACATACTGATTAGAAATGCAAAAATAAAAAATTGTTTGTTCATGGTGTCTCCTATTTATTGTGTTATCAAGAATTGGGCGCAGTCTAGTATAATTTTTGAGGTAACGCAATTAACTTACCCTGAAAAGATCTTAAAAAGCGCAAAAGGTTCACACTTTTTGATTGTGTGTTACACTGCATTAAAATTAATATTAGATTGCAGGTGTAAGGAAAACCCCATGGCCTATGACTTTCGTCCCATTGAAAAAAAATGGCAAGATATCTGGGAAAAACATCCCGTTGCACAATCAAAGCCAACCGGTTCTGGTAAAAAATACTATTGCCTTGATATGTTTCCCTATCCATCAGGATCTGGCTTGCATGTAGGTCACTGGCGCGGTTATGTGCTTTCTGATATTTATGCCCGTCTTAAATGGCTTGAAGGGTATAACATCCTACATCCTATGGGTTGGGATGCATTTGGTCTTCCTGCAGAAAACGATGCAATCAAAAAAGGTATTAACCCTCAAATTAGCACCGCAGAAAATATTGCCAATTTTAAACGCCAGTTAAAACAACTCGGCGCTATTTATGATTGGAACAAAGAAGTAAATACTACTGATCCTGAATATTACAAGTGGACGCAGTGGATATTTTTAAAAATGTTCAATGCGGGCCTTGCATACCGTAGTGATATGCCTATTAATTGGTGCCCGTCATGCCTGACAGGCCTTGCCAATGAAGAAGTTGTCATGGGCAGCTGCGAGCGTTGTGGAACACTGGTTGTTAAAAAACAAGTTCCTCAATGGGTTTTGCGCATCACTAATTATGCTGAAAAATTGCTTGAAGGTCTTGATCGTTTAGAGTGGCCAGAAAAAGTTAAGCTGATGCAAAAAAATTGGATTGGCAAATCACAGGGCGTAGAGCTCGTTTTTACCACTAAAGATAATAATGGTAATGATGTTGATCTGCCCGTTTATACCACGAGTCCTGAAACTATTTATGGTGTTGTGTTTTTAGTAATGGCACCTGAACATGCTATGGTGCGTAATCTGACCAAAGAAGATGAGCGCGAGGCAGTAGAAGATTATTGTGACCTTGCAAAAGAAACCCGTATGTTTGGTCATGAAGTAGATGATGAAGTGAACCCCAAAGAAAAAACAGGGGTATTTACCGGCTCATATGCACGCAATCCGGTCACGGGTGAACAAATTCCGATTTACATCGCTGACTATGTTTTAAATGAATATGGCACGGGTGTAGTGATGGGTGTTCCTGGTCATGATGAACGTGATTTTGATTTTGCAGTAAACTTTGATCTACCGCGACCTCAAGTTATTAATGCACCAGAGGCAAAGCCAGGTGACCACAATGACATGAAAGAAGCCTATATGGGCGACGGTGTGTTAATGAACAGTGGGCAATTTACTGGATTGAGCCGTGATCAAGCACGTAAAGAAATTACCGATTACATTGTGAAAAATGGTTTTGGTGTGGTAAAAAACACCTACAAATTGCGTGATTGGATTTTTTCTCGTCAACGCTATTGGGGTGAGCCAATTCCTCTTATTCATTGTGCTCAATGTGGTATTGTACCAGTTCCTGAAGATCAATTGCCGGTTGAATTACCGTTTGTAGAAAAATATCAACCTACCGGCACGGGTGAATCGCCACTAGCTGCAATTGAAGATTGGGTCAATACAACCTGTCCGCAATGCAGTGGACCTGCCAAGCGTGAAACTAACACCATGCCACAATGGGCTGGCTCATGTTGGTATTTCTTGCGTTACCCAAATCCGCACAACTCGCAAGAAGCATTTAGTAAAGAAGATATGAGCTATTGGTTACCCGTAGATCTGTATGTGGGTGGTATTGAACATGCCATATTACATTTGCTCTATGCACGCTTTTATGTAAAAGTGCTTCATGATCTTGGCTACTTACCATTTGATGAGCCCTTTGCACATTTATTTAATCAAGGCATGGTTTTAAAATACTCAGAAAAAAGTGGCCTTGTTGAAAAAATGTCCAAATCAAAAGGAAACGTTGTAAATCCTGATGATATGGTAAAAGAATACAGCTCGGATGTGCTTCGTATGTATATCTTGTTTATGGGACCACCAGAGCTTGATTGTGAATGGCAAGATTCTGGCCTTGATGGTATCAAGCGCTTTATGAATCGCCTGTGGGACTACTTAGTTAACCCCGCACATGTAGTGGAAAAGGAAGACATAGCGGCAACTAAACGTTTGCATAAGTTCTTAAAAGATTATCAAGAACGTTTAGCATTATTTAAACCAAATACAGCAATTTCTGCGTTTATGGAATTTTTAAATGACGTAACTTCACAAAATCTTACTTTTTCTGCAGAGAACTTAGAAAAAATAATTGTGAGTTTGAGTGTATTGGCTCCGCATGCAGCTTCTGAGCTCATGGAAACATTATTTTCAAAGCCGCTAAGCGCTGCTCGCTGGCCGAGCTTTGATCCGGGGTTGGCAACTGCAGATGTGGTTACGATAGTTGTGCAAGTTAACGGTAAAGTGCGTGCCAATGTTGAAGTAAAACCAGGCGCATTGCAACCAGAAGTAGAAGTGTTGGCTCGTGAGGCTATAGCTAAATGGCTTGAAGAGAAAACTATTAAGAAAATTGTATTTGTAAAAGACAAACTTATCAGTTTTGTAATTGAATAAATGTGCTTCCTTGTATGTAAACACAAAACCTAAGGAGTATCTATGAAATTAGTACGTTATTTTGCATTAATCGCGTTGTCATCAGCTTTGGTTAATGCAGCAACTCAACTCAATTTCTCCTTGATTCTTGATCAAGAGTCTCTTGCGCAAGAGCAAGTAATTGTAACCTTAAACGATTCAGCATCATTTGGCACAACTGATGGTCTTAAAGTCACCGCTACTTTGGTGGAAGAGACTGCAGATAATGCACGCTTCAACTTTGTTGTAAGCAAAGATGCTGATGTAGTATGTGAATCAGAAATAACTGCAGAATATAATAAAGAAGCAGTTATTCTTTGCCAAGGACCAACCAACTACGAATTGCACGTTGTTGTTGCTAAAGTTGAAACAACTGAAGAAACACCAGCAGAAGAAACTGAAGGCATTATTGCTAAAGTTAAACACGCAATTGTTGGTGAGTAATTAATGGCTTAAAAAAGTGATGGGTGTATGAAGCTTTCTTATACAAGGAAGCCAGGTAGGTGGGTATATTGCCCACCTATTTTATTTTGGATTTTTTTGATTCAGAAGGCGATTTTTCAACAGCGGCTTCTTCAAAAGCGTCAAGGAGTTTGCGCTTAACCGATTTTTTTGCTTGAAGACTCACGTTTGTGTTATTTTCAAGGTTTTCTTTGTTTGCTGTTTCAAAATCTTCTTTTTTGTACACCACACATTTAGATTTTAATGCGTTGAAGTGTAGAACTAGTTGTTCGTATTTTTCTGGTGTGTAATTTGGGTTGTAACAATCCTGATTAAATTCTTTATCATTTTCAGGAGTACCATTACCAGTAGAGGTAACAACTAAGTTATTCTCTTTGCGCAAGATTAGTTTTTCATGCATAATTTTTGGCATTACTCCACTCTTGTCTGTGTTGTCTTTATTAAAGATATAGGTTGTCACATTATCTAATTCTGCAAGGTCTTTGAGAACTTGTTTTTGCTTTTCACTGGTTGGATTATGTATAACAATCTCAAACTTTGTACCCTGTGGCGCTTGTTCTTTAATTTTGTTAATGATCTCAGGATCGGTCAAACTCATAGTAGCAATATGAACCTGACTCCCTTTTAAGCGGGCCGCACGAGTTTTGTTAAGATTATATTTGAGTGAGTCTATAATCGAGATTTGTTTTGGTGTCGCGGGTAAAATGTCTTTAGACTCTTGTAAGTTTTTAATCTCAGGGCTTTTATCAACACCGTATTGAACACAATGTTTTTTTAATGATTCAAATGATGAACTTGCTTGCTCATACGCTTCTTTATTATTTTTTATTTTTTCTACGCATTCAATGTTATGATACGCATGACCAGAAAGATTGCGTGAACCAAGAACGACAATTTTATCAGGACTTATGGTTGGCCCTGCGACTTCTGGTTGTGTGATTACGCTTTGCCCAGTAATTTTTGCTTGCGGAGTAGAATTATTATTTTTTGGTGTTGCCGGTTGCAGTGCAGAATCTAAGCTGAGTGAGCGCGCTCGCTTAACCATCATAGATTTGCAGTGCACGGGAATAGTTTTTGAGATAAATACTTTAATCTTGTCATTTGATGATGTCAGTTTTTTTGCTGACTGAAGGTTGCGCTTAGAATCATCTAAGATAATTTCTGTGTTTGCTTTTGTCTTTGATAATTCTTTAATAAATGCCTTGTCGCTTAAGCAAAAATTGGCAAGTTGGATGCTGTCGCCTTCTTGTAAGGTTTTAATAGCGTTCATTTGCGTTCTGTGAGGCCCGCCCACTTCAGCTGAAAAAACAAGCTTAGTTTCTGATTTTTTCTGAACCGGAGTTTGTGGCGCGCTATTTTGCATTGAAAAACTAGTACCGCTAATCAGCGAAAATACAATCAAATAAATGTATTTGAATTGGTTTTTCATATATTTTTCCTTATGTTAATTACTTATATATAAGTTTGCCAGATATTTACTATATGTCAATTTAAGTCCAGTCAAAAAAAGCCTTATCTATGAATAATTATTCTATTTGTATAGTCAAAAATGTTGAATTATGCATAAAATGTTGGGTATACTTAAATAGGGAGATGTTATGAAAAAAATATTTATTTTAAGTGCTTTAATTTTTAGCGTAAGTTTGACAACTCGCGCTTACTATAAATCATGCTGGATCGAGCAAAATGATGAAGACTCCATCACGGCACCGTATAATTATACGTACTATGTAGATCGTAAACGGTACATTGGCTTGCCTTACAAGCAACGCTGCGGGGTGAGTTTAAGCGATTATGACATAATCAGTGTTGAGTATGAACTTGAAAACATAAATCCCCTTACTCCCATTACTGATGCGCTTATTTACTATTACCGAGAAACCGTAACGGGTAAAGTTTTGTTAGATTTTTATAAAAATGAACTTGCATTTATTGTTGGAGAAGCGTTACGACTTATTGCAGAGAGTCATGGCGCACAAACGCGACGCCAAAAAGATAGTGTGTTTGACGTCGATGGCCTTTAGCTTATTTGTACTTATGGCAGAACAAAAGAGGGGTTATGCGTATTGCAATGATTACTAATAATTACACGCCCTATTCTGGTGGCGTGGTAAGTTCACTTAAAGCAATTGTGCCAGAACTACAAGCAGCAGGGCATGACGTTGTTATTATAACATTAGATTTTAATAACGATCACACCGATGATCCCTGTTATGTGATTCGCCTTAAAAGTTGTCTTACCTTTATGTATAAAAACAACCATATGGCTTTGCCGTGGCGAACGACTAAGCAACTCTATACTATTCTTAAGCAATTCAATCCGGACATTGTTCATGTACATCATCCCTTTTTGCTTGGTGTAGCGGCGCTACGCGTAGCACGTGCATTAAGTAAAAAAGTTGTATTCACGTATCACACCTTATACGATGCGTATGCACATTACGTTCCTATGATTCCCCAGGGTTTGACACAAAAATGTATAAATCTACTCGTAACGTCATTTTGCAATAAAGTTGATGGCATTATTGTTCCTACCCAAGGCGTAAAAAAATTTTTACCCGAGCCCGCTGACAAAAAATGTGCTGTGATACCAAGCCCTCTTCAGGGTGATTTATCTATGTCGTCATTTTTGCCTAAGGCTCACAATGACACATTCCATTTGCTAACCGTTGGTCGCATGGTTCCCGAAAAAAATGTTTCATGGCTTTTAGATATGTTTAAAGGTTTAGACAAGAGTAATGTTATATTTACTCTAGTGGGTTACGGTTCAAGTTATGAAAAACTCCGATCATATGCCTATGAGGTATTGTCTTTATCATCTGAACGCGTACGTTTTGTTCACAAACCGTTGAAAGAGCATCTGGTAACCTATTACCAACAAGCTGATCTTTTTGTTTTTGCAAGTCAAACCGATACACAGGGGTTGGTTTTAGCAGAGAGTATGGCTTTTAGCACACCGGTTATTGCCCTTGATGGTATCGGTCAACGAGACATCATAAAAAATGGCCATAATGGGTTTATAGTTGATAGTGCAGATGAAATGCGTCATTGCATAGCCAAACTGGCAAGGTGCAAGACAACTCATACCACTTTACAGATGGGTGCACATTGTACCAGCTTGAATTACCAACCGGCGTTGCTCTCAAGACAAATTATTGATTTTTATGCGCGTGTTTTAAGCTAATTTGTTTTAGCTCATGGCACATTACTTACTCTGAAACTGATTTGCAATAACTTATACAGATGTTAAAATATTTTAACAAATATACAATCATAAAATAAATTTTTTTACACAAGGTTGCTAATGGTCATCTTGCTTAAATTGTGTCTGTTTTTATTATCCAGTCAAGTTTTTGCCGCCGAAAAGTGCTTGTTCCAGGTTGAGTCTGTCAAGGCAACTTATGCAGAAAGTATTTTAATGGATGCGTTAAACCACAGCAACAAAGCTGCTGAACTCGATAAGGCTTTTAGTAGTGGCATATCAATAAATACTCGATTGTGGGCTGACCTCAAAAGCCAAGAAGGCACTACAAAAGGTGTTATAATATCCCCATTGACGTATGCGATACGGGATAATAATTTTGATCTTGTTAGTTTTTTAGTCGATAAGGGTGTGGATCTAAACGCGTACGCGTGCACTACACCGTTAAACCTTGCTATTGAATTAGTTAATGAGAAAAAAATTGATCCTACAATGATTGATACACTAATAGATTATGGAGCGGATGCCACTTATCCTGACAGCTCGGCAAACACCCCACTAGTATGTGCTTTGGGCTTACATAATGAAGAACTAGTCAAAAAACTTGTTAAAAAAGGTGCAGTTGAATTTCGAGGAGGTGCAATAACTCCCTTAGGGCTGTGTGTGCAGAATGATGATAAGAAGATGTTTGATTATTTAGTTAGTGAAAAAATTGACGTCAATGCAAGGGATTTGTGTGGACGTACAGCACTCACCATAGCAATACAATTAGACAATGATCATTTTGTTAAACGCCTGCTTGAAAGTGGCGTAAAAACCGCTAATGAATATGAATTTGCTAGAGGACAGGGCAAATTTAAGATTGCTTACATGATTCGCGATCATGAAAGTGTCGTTAACGGAATTTATTAAAACTTATTTAAAAATTAAAAGATATGAAGGTGTTTCTCATGAATTATCTATATGTATTCTTGTTGCTCGCGTTTGGCAACGCTTGGGGTATGCAACAGCTAACCAATACGGATTTTTCCGTACAACAGAGCGCTAAGAATCACGATGTAGTTTTTAAAAAGCCTCTAGCGCCCTCCACCAAGAGAGTTAAAAAGCTAGCGTTGAATAAATCTGTTGTGCAAAAAGCAAATAAGCCTCAACGCGATTTAAAAAAGTTAGCCGCGCTTTCAAAATACTTACACAAATCTGATGCATGGCTTCTAGAATTGTTTTACCGTGTATACTTACCGTTATGGCGTGAAGACACGAGTCCATTAAAAAATCTCCCTGTTGATCAATTATTGGGAGCATTTAAGGGGATAGTTGCTCAAGAGCGCGCAAAGCAAAAGATAGAACAAACTAAAAACACTCTTAGTTAAGTCGGGCAAATTCATAGTTTGAGCTTGTCGAATCTTCTGAAGTATCATCAAGAGAGGTGATATCATCAAATTCTTTATTTTTTTGCACCGTAATTTCGTTTTCTAATTCTGATACCACACGCTCGTAGGCAATATTAATTTTCCACGATTTGTTGGTAACTGCGTTAATAAGAAAATACCTTCCAATAGGCGTGAGTGTTTTGTTTACCTGTTCAAGGTGAGCTGTTTGCTCGTGGGGATGACAGAGCAGGTATTCATTAAATAACGTTTTGGCCTTTTTTACGATATTTTTTTGCTCGATAAATAAGGGCCCTGCTTTACTGACTACCGCTTCTAGGGTATTTAAGCGTTTCATAATTTCTTCAAAGCTTGCTTGTAGTTGAGCAGAAAACACAAGCCCAAGCAATAGCACTATCTTCATAATTATCCATATTTATTCAAATTTTATTATTCTATATTCTTAATACTATCATATTAGTGTAATCATGTGGCTAAGGGAAAGAGAGATATACAAAAACCATACAATGTATTACAATTGTAAAATAATAAATTTTAAAAAAAGGTTACCATGGACAAAATATTCAAGTTACATTCTCCTTTTCAACCTGCTGGAAGCCAGCCCGAAGCTATAAAGCAACTTGTCCAAGGCCGCCCGGGAAAGTCAACCTTGGTGGGGGTTACTGGCTCAGGTAAAACGTTTACCATGGCTAACGTCATTGCTCAGCAGACTAAGCCTGTTTTGATCTTGGCGCCTAACAAAACACTGGCAGCGCAATTATATGAAGAATTTTCGCTATTCTTCCCTGAAAACAAGGTCTGCTACTTTGTAAGTTATTACGACTATTACCAACCTGAATCCTATCTGCCTGCACAAGATGTGTATGTTGCAAAAGAGACTAAGGTTAACAGTGAGATAGAGCGCTTAAGAATTGAGGCAACTGCGTCGATTTTGCAACGGAAAGATGTGATCATTATCGCTTCTGTTTCTTGCATTTATGGGTTAGGTAACCCGCATGATTACAAACATTTGGCGTTTCCTATTTGTGTAGGCCAAGACATTAGTAGAAGTGAAGTAGTCAGAAAGTTAATCTCAATTCAGTACGAACGTAATGAAATAGATAAAAAGCCTGGTAGTTTTCAAGTGCTTGGTAACACTATAGAAGTGCAAATCCCATACAATAAAGATAAGCTGCGCATTGAGCTCTTTGGAAACACCATAGAAAGTATGCAATGGGTAAGCAAACTAAATAACACGGTTGTAGGTGAAGCTGACGCAACAATAATATTTCCTGCAAAGCACTTCGTAACGACCGAAGAACGTCAAAAAGCTGCGCTTGAAAGTATTAAGCAAGAGTTAGAGCTGTGGGCACCTCAGGTACAAAATCCACTATACAAAGAGCGTATTGAAAAGCGTGTTGCTCATGATTTGGAAATGCTTAAAGAGGTGGGTCACTGCCCAGGTATTGAAAACTATTCAGCACACTTTGATGGTCGTGGTGCCGGTGAGCCGCCGTATTGCTTATTTGATTATTTTGAAGATGATTTTTTACTCATAGTGGATGAATCACATATTGCATTACCACAATTACGTGGCATGTACGCAGGTGACCGCGCGCGTAAAAAGTCTCTGATTGAGTTTGGTTTTAGATTGCCTTCAGCCTTTGATAACCGACCATTACAATTTCAAGAAATTGAGCGTTATTTCAATGATGTAGTGTTCATATCTGCAACACCAGGTGCATACGAAATTGAGCATTCTGATATCGTAGTTGAGCAGATTATTAGGCCTACTGGATTGTTAGATCCGGTGATACAAATTCAACCACGTAACGGACAGCTTGACCATTTAATCGAGCAGATTAAAACCACTACTGACAATGGCCATCGTACCCTCGTTACGGTATTGACTAAAAAAATGGCAGAAGACTTAGCGCGTTATTTAGAAGAGCGCCAGATAAAAGTATGTTATTTACACAGTGAGCTTAAAACACCGCAACGTACTGAACTGATACAAAAATTACGATTGGGTATTTTTGATTGCTTGGTGGGTGTCAACCTGCTACGTGAAGGGCTTGATATTCCTGAAGTTGCGTTAGTAGCAATTATGGATGCAGATATAGAAAGTTACTTGCGCGATAAACGTTCGCTAATTCAGATTATTGGTCGTGCAGCACGTAACACCGAATCACGGGTAATTTTATACAGTGATAAAATGACTGATTCTATGCGTGGTGCAATCGACGAGACTAATCGCAGACGTGCCTTGCAAGAGTCTTACAACCAAGCGCATGGTATTACCCCTAGAACAGTAAAACGGGAAGTTACCAAAACTATCACTGACATGCAAAAAGCTATCGCTCAAGCTTCAGAGCGCAAACGCAGTAAGAAAAAATCTGCTGATATGACGCCTGATCAAATGAAAGAGCGCATGGTAGAAATTGAACAAGCAATGGCAGTGGCTGCAGAAGAATTGGATTTTGAAAAAGCTATTGCACTTCGTGATGAATGGTTTGAAATTAAAAAGAAATTAGATGCTTAATCGCTCTTAGTTTATGTGGAGTTTATGAAAAATCGCAGTAAGAAAATTAAATACGTATCTTTAATGCTCCTTGCTTTAAGTACCGTTACGTGCGCACGCGCAGATATATGGAACCTCATTAAAGGGGGTACTCGCTTTGGTGCAGCAGCTCTTTTATTTACCAATTATGCCATCATGAGAGCGCTGGTTATTCCGCATGCAGAACGAGACGATATCAAACAAGAGCTTGATGATCACAAAAAATTAAAACAGGTATATACATTTTATAAAAACGCATCGCTTGTGTGTGGTTTGGGGTTATTGCTTCCTGCAAGATTTCCTCAGCCTGTGCGTAATTATTTTTATAAATATTGGTAACGATTTACATTTCAATCTTAAGGATAGCTGTTATGGCTATCCTTTTTTTTTGTTCTTTTTGTTAGACTGAGCGCAGGATAACATTACAACAAAAAAGGGGATGGTATGTCACGTATTGTTTATATTTGTGTAGCCTCTTTGGTAGTACTAATAGTTTTGGTAGTATTAATAGTAAGTAGGTTTAATTTTTTACCCGCAAAGCAACTCATGACGATTAATTCTATTCAAGATATCGAACGCTTATTTTCAAAAACTCCTGAGCAGTATAAATCACAAGTTGCTCAGTCCTACCAAGCATTTAAAAAAGCTATTGATGATATAATTGCCGTACCGAGCAAACAAAAAAACTTTGCAAATACGGCCCAAGCGCTTGATCGCGCGGTTGCATTTTCTAACCTGGCTATCACGCGTAATGTTTTGCAAGCATTTGATCTTACTAGTCCTGATAAAAAAATGCGTGACACCGCACAAGAATTGATGGTGGCCATCGAGTCATATTATGTTGATGAAGTAGTGAGCAATAAAGCCTTGTATCAAGCGTTTAGGGATTACGCAGAAAATAAAGCGCCTCATGAAAACCTCACCAAAGAGCAGCGTTACTTTATTGATGAAACATTATTGTCCTTCAAACGTGAAGGGTTAGAATTACCTGACGCTGAGCTTGAAAAAGTAAAACAACTCAAAAAAGATTTAGCGGCGTTAACCTTAGAGTTTGATAGCAATATTGCAAAAGATGACACCAAAATACCAGTTACAAAAAATGAGCTTGCTGGTCTTCAAGATGATTTTATCAACGCATTAAAAAAAGATGATGCGGGCAACTATATTCTCACGCTTGATTATCCAACCTATTACACTGTTATGGAAAATTGTACGGTTAGTGAAACGCGAAAAAAAATGCGCCAAGCATTTAACCAGCGTGCATATCCTGCTAACAAAGAGATTTTGTCACAAGTGATTGCAAAACGTGACGAGTTAGCACGCATGCTTGGATATGACAGCTACGCAAATTATGATACCTCAGATCAAATGGTAAAAAATGCTGCGCGTGCGCGTGAATTTGTGCAATCAATTATTGCTAAATCACAAGACAAAGCAAAGGCAGAATTTAAAGATTACACCGCACAACTCCCAGCCTCAGTAACATTGGATTCTAAAGGGCGTATCTATCCGTGGGATGATGCGTTTGCACGTAATGAGTACAAAAAGAGCATGGATCTTGATGAAGAAAAAGTTGCTGAATATTTTCCTATGGAAAAAACGGTAGCAGGCTTATTTGATATCTATCAAAAGTTTTTTAGCCTCGTGTTTAAAACATCACCCATTTCAGTGTGGCATGAAGATGCAACGTGTATAGAAGTATCACATAACAATGGAGATTTTATTGGGTACTTACTATTAGATTTATATCCACGTCCCAATAAATACAGCCATGCCTGCGAGGCAACTATAGTTCCATCAACTTACGTTGACGGCAAACCCAATAAAGCGGTATCGCTTGTTGTTGCAAATTTCCCTAAATCAACTGATCAAAAACCATCGTTATTAAAACGTAGTGATGTTAAAACATTCTTCCATGAATTTGGACATGCATTGCATGACTTGCTTGGTAGAACAGAGTTAGTTTCAATGGCGGGTACCAATGTTAAACGTGATTTTGTAGAATTGCCATCTCAAATGCTTGAGAATTGGCTCAATGACAAAGATATTTTAAAATTGGTAAGCAGCCATTACAAAACCGGTCAGCCTTTGCCCGATGAGACGATTGAAGCCATTATAAAAGTTAAGAATATGGCAAGTGGTACCAATGCTCAAGTACAAATGCTCTATGCGCTTATGGCCTTAGAATATTTTGCACCAGGTGCCAATAAAGATCTTGATGCGATTTACAAAAAGATTTATGAGCAAACCCGTCCAACTTCAGTTTATGATGATCAAGATCGCATGTATGCATCATTTGGCCATCTTATGGGGTATGGTGCAAAATATTATGGCTATATGTGGTCTAATGTATTTGCGCTTGATTTGTTTGAACAAATGAAAAAGGGTGGTCTACTCAATCCTAATATGGGCAAAAAATATGTTGATGCCGTATTATCACGCGGTGGTAGTGCTGATCCGGATGAATTGCTTAAAGAATTTTTGGGCCGTGAACCTAATGAAGAAGCGTTTTTGAAAGACATGGGTTTAACTCAGTAAATGTACACAATAAGACCAGAGCAATCTGGTCTTAGATCGGAATCTAATGAACAAATTACGATATTTTATGTTTAGTGTTGCTTTCTTTTGCACTGCCAATTGCATGGATCATTGCCAAGCCGCTTCATTTGAAAGAGCGCAAGAAATACAGGCGTTTATACAAGCGCTTGAAACCTGGTGGGGCATACGTGCAGAGCATGCAGAGCCTTGCCAGGATGAAGGGTCTGCGGTGGGATATGTAACAATAAAACCCGACGAACATTAACGTTATTTTTGATAATTATGGTGTGATGGTCCTGAATTTTGTCAGGACCATTTTTTTTAACAACCACTCATGCATTTTTAAAATTGTAGGGGTTTGTTATACTAGCGCTCATTGTTAATTGCTTTGAAGGACATCCTAATGAATAAGATTATCTTTGCTACTATCTGTTTTGTGTTTAACGTTGGCTGGTGTATGGAGCCTAATCCAGAAGAAAGTTCTGGTGAAGAAATTGTTTTGGCCCAAGAACAACTGACCCATGAAAATATTACCGCATTGCTTACAAAGCCCGGTTATCTGGTCAATGAAACGCTAACAGCGGCTAATGTAGGATTGAAAAGTATTGATGATTTGGGAACTCATGAGCAAATGGTAGCATGTGCCTCACAATTGAAGGTGCTGGTACTGCGCAACAATTGCTTAACCTCTTTACCAGAGCAGATTACTCAGTTTAGTAATTTAGAGCATTTAGATGTATCGTATAATCACGTTACTAGCATTCCTGATAACCTTGGTAGTCTATCCAAACTAAAAAATTTAAATATAGCTAACAACAACATCACGCAGTTGCCCGGTTCGATTACTCAATTAATGCAGCTAAATACTCTATGGATTGCGCACAATGACATAGATGCTATTCCTTCTTTAAGCCACATATCTGAGCTTAAATATATTTTAGCAGCGGGTACATTGATGACTAGTGCGGTTGATGAGCAAAATAAATCACTTTTTCCTGCCGATGCATGTATAATTGAATTAGATACTCAAAAATAATTATCCGATCACACAAGCAATAATATACAGCAGGGTTTTATGCGTTACAAGGTGCTTTCAACGCTTTTCGTTCTATTTTTTCACGCCGCGCAGGCAATGGAAGAATCTCAAAATAAATCTGCCAATCAAGAATACACTCTCATTGAAGCATTAGAGAATGTCGGACATCTCAAC
Source organism: Candidatus Dependentiae bacterium Noda2021 (assembly GCA_020886235.1). Taxonomy (GTDB): domain Bacteria; phylum Babelota; class Babeliae; order Babelales; family Vermiphilaceae; genus Noda2021. The sequence goes on from AP025250.1 coordinate 106,138, forward strand.
GTATCGCAGAGGATTGAGATTAAAAAAATTGAGATAACTAAGGAAAAAAAAATATCTAAAATTGAGCTCAATGATTACGTGTTTAAATTGCCTAGTATGGGCATTACCAACATTGAAGGAATCTCAAAAATAAAGCTGGCTAATAATGAATTATCAAAGTGGGTAGAGATTATTCATCTCGAAAACAACTTATTAGAGGCTATTCCCAGCGAGATTGACGCATTTGCGCGATTGAAAAATTTATATTTAAAAAAGAACAAGTTAATAAGTATTACTCCAAATTTGAGTAAATTGACTGACTTGTATTCGCTAGATGTATCGTATAATAGAATACGCGATTTTCCCGAAGCCTTTTTATCCCTAACAAAATTAGACACCCTTGATTGTAGCAACAATAGGATTGCACAATTGCCGCGCTTGGAACAGTGCAAAAAATTAGCACGCCTTAATATCGCGGATAATAAATTAAGTACTCTACAAGCCGCTAATGCTCATGAAACATTACCAGCCTCTCTTCAAAGCCTTGTAGCTGCGCGCAATCATATATCTAGGTTACCCATAGCCATAAATGATCTCACTAATCTGCGCTATTTAAACTTGTCACACAATGCAATCCCTGAATGGCCAGAGACTATAGGTAATCTTACTAATCTCATAGTGGTAAATCTTGCACATAATTCTTTGTCGGCTGTACCACGAGATATGCACAAAGTATCAGGTGATCCCACTTGCGGGCAAGTAATTATCGATTTATCCGGCAACAAAATCAGCGAAATACCTGCTGAATCTTTTAACACCAACTTGCATACCTTACGAATGAGCAATAATCAAATCTCGGTACTCAAGGGATTTAATAACCTTTTTAAGTATATTTGTGAGTTAAATTTTTCACATAACAACCTTACTGCTATACCAGACGAGCTGGGCCAATTAAGTAATCTAATGTGCTTATATCTGGCTGGTAATCAATTAACTGAGATTCCGGAATCGCTCACAAATTGTACCAACTTACGCAGCCTTGATCTTTCCGATAACAAAATATCTTCATTGTGTACTATTTGGAGAGGCTTTGTTGATATGCATTCATTAAATCTGAGCCGTAATAGGCTGAGAAGTTTACCACATGATTTTGGCCGGCTCGGCAGAAGATCTCCCGCTCAAGTAAAGATTAACCTATCCTCAAATCAGTTAGATTCGCTACCCCTATACATAAGAAACTCAAAACGTTCATATTCACTTAATCTTTCTGGTAACAGGATTAAAGAAGTTTTTGCGAGCGTTGGCAAGCTGCAATCACTGAGTGAATTGAATCTGAGCAATAATCCCATAACTAAGGTATCAAGCTATATTGGAACCATTAATCGATTGCGTTCCCTTAACCTTGCCAGTGCACAATTAAAAGAATTGCCAATGATGTTAGGTAAGTCTACTAATTTGCGGGTGCTCAATTGTAATAATAATTATTTAACTAACCTGCCGACATCATTTAGAAACCTAACACAAGTAACCCAGCTCCAGGTTCTTGATAATGATAGTAACTTAGTTACTAATCTGAAGAATAATACTGCTTTGCAAACGTTGTTTGTCTGCTTGCTAAAGACAAACAGTTTTTATTATGGCAATCCTTTGTGCATGTATCCGCGAGATATGAAAACTGAAATTTATCAAAAAATGGAAGAAAACTAATTTCGTAATTAGGGTTTTTCTTGCTCATGGGTGTTCAAGAATTTTAAAATGAATTCAAAAAAGGAGAGCGCGTGATGAGACAAATACTATTATTCAGCATTTTAGTGGCGATCAACAACCTGGCCGGAGCTTCTATTGAAGTTGATATTCCCAAAACTCAAGGGTTTGTGAGCCGGTATAGTCATACATTTGAGTTAAAGAACAAAGACAAAAAACCCATCACCGTACAGCTTTATGAAGTACGCCCTGATGATCAGCGATTGTTGTTTGATAAATCCATTAAGACTATTGTGCGCTTTGGCGTAGGATATTTAAGACTTGATCCTGAGTATCATTTATTACTAAAGATTACTGACAATGCACAAAAACAGAGCACGTTTATTATACGTCCTGATAACAAAACGCTGTCTGTTTTAGTGAAGTATACATCAGGTCGATTAGAACCGCAGATAGGCACGTATGCTGGTATGAGTGGTTACACAACGTCTGGGTTGCCGTTGATTAATAACATTAAGCCGACGCAAATTGAAAAAAACAGTTAAGGCTTTTAGTGATGGTGATAATGCCGACATTACTGTCGGCATTATTTATTTATAATGGATACCATTCATCTCTAAATTCTCGGTCAATAACGCCGGGCAATATCTTAAATACTGACGCAGAAGGTTTAGGTATTTGCATAATATAAGAAAGGGTGTTTGCAAGCTGGAGGCCCCACACTTTATTATCGATAATTTGTTTTCCAAGCTCACCTTTTTGATAAATGATGATAGGAATATGAGTATCACGCTCATACGGTGTACGGTGGCAGGTACCGCATTCTTTAGCGGTAATAACATTGTACGGGAATGGCTGAATGATTAATTGACCTGAACGCCCTTTATACACTTGATTTCTAAAAAATGATTCTATAGTAGGCAACTCATAACAGCTTTGGAGCAATTCTTTTGCCGTCCAAACATTTTTTATACCAACTTGTGCGAGCAGCAAACTTTTTACATCGTGTATTACCATCTTTTGCTTTTGATAAGATAAGCATGAAAGCGCTGCCATATCCATGTATACATTTTGAGCGTGTATCCCCAGTATTAATTTTTTAATATTGTATTTTTTTGCAATTACCGTGTTTACATCATTGGCAAGATCAACCGGATTGATGCGACGAGAAGGATACCCATCTTCAGCCACTAATTCAGGAATTGGGCTAACGCCATGATCTGCGGTAAATACATATACAATTTCTCTTGCAGGTACAGATTCTTGCAAGCATTTCATAAAGCGATGCAATTGTTTATCTAAATGATAAATCAGATCAATAGCTTCTAGGCTATCAGGCCCGTAATCATGACCGATTTTATCAAGACTGCCAATACATACCCATAATAACAATTGTTCTGATCCGTAGCGTGTCATGTGTGCATTAATGCAGGTCATTGCTAAGTTTAATAATACTTGATTAGCTCGAGGTGTTTTGAGCATTAAGTCGTAAGGGTTTTTACCGCATGATTTAGTAATAATAGTATCAACGAGCGGGCATGCTTTGGCATAATCGTAGTTATTGATATGTTTAAAATTATAAGCGCATCTGTTTTTTGGCCATGCTTTGTGCCATACATACGGTTGATCTAGACCGGTGTGCTGATTAAAGCATGCAAGCCAATTGGGCAGTGCATCAAAGTATGCTTTGCTTGAAGTAAAGCGACCCGCTTTTTCATCAAACCAAATAGCTTTACCGGCGTGACCGGCTGTGCATATTGCCGCACGCGGTTTAAATGAGATTGAGTATGCATGTCGCTTTTTGCATGGTTGGGTGGCCAAAGCCATTTGGTCAGAAATACCATCTACCATAATATTGTGAGGCCCCTTGCCAAATGGGTATACACCTGATGGAGACAATACCGCAGAGGTTTTGGCCGGAGCATCGTCAGCGCAAATCATCCGCCCATCAGAATATTTAAATTTATTGGCAACAATACCGTGATCTTTAGGAAATGCACCAGTATTAAGACTGGTATGACCAGGACCGGTAGTTGGTAATGCATGAGGAATGTAGGCGTTTTCGTACACTACCCCATTGTTTAATAGAAAGCGTAATCCGCCGCGCATGTGGCGTGCTAATTTGGGTATATATTCATAACTAAATTGGTCAAATACAAAAATAACTGCAAGACGCGGAATGCGTCGAGCCGCGGTTAATGGAAAAAAAATACACACGCATAAGAAGGGAAGGAGATGTAATATAGTAGTGACTTTTTTCATGATAAACCTTTCTTTCTTATGCCGTGGTTTTACCTTAAAAAAAGCAGGTAGTCATAATCAAGAGTTTGTACAATAAAAAAGGTTAAAAAATGTATAGCCTAATTATTGATTGCGCGTTAGTCTAAGTATAATGAGAATTTGCTACAGATAAGGTTAGTACCGCGTGAAAAAACATACGGGTATTGTAATAAAAACATTTTTTTCTAAAACAAGAAAATGTGCTCTTTTGGATGACCAATTAGGGATGATAGAAGCAATACCGCCTTCTGAAACGTGGAGCGTAGGATCATTGGTTGAGTATACGTTAGTAAAAAGTAACCAAAATAAACTCTTTTTACACAATGTAGATCTTATAGATGTTCCCTTTAAGCTTGCCCGGGAAGATATTTTATTTTTTCATCACATTTTGGAGCTATCTTATTTTTTTATGCTAGAAGGCAGTCATGTGCCTGGAATGTATGAATTGCTTCAGTATCTGTATAGTCAGTCTCAAGAAAAATATTCACTAGATTTTAAGTTGTTATTTTTGTTTAAATTTTTTGTATTGTTGGGACGTTACCCAGAGGATGAAAAATTTCAAACAATGTATTTTGAAGAGCTTGCGTCCAAGCCTATTGACACTGTTGTCCATCATCTCATTCCAAGCAATGTTTCATTGCAGTTAAGTGAGTGGATAATAAGTTGCGTAATGGATCATCCATACGTGCAAGGACTAAAAACGATTCATTTTTTAGAGCGTGATAGGTTGCTATGAAAAAAATATTATTAAGTGTATTGTTTCTGGTAATAGCGGTTCCTTTTCCAGCAGTAGCTGAGAGTATTGTTGAAACGACCACTAAAAAGCTGTTGCCCCCTTCTGATAAAAAAATCTTTACCACCACCAAAGAAGAGCGCCAGGAGCGTCTTGAAACATTGCGCAAAGAAAAAAAGCAGTTTCAAGAGACTGAGAAAAGTTTTATAGCCGACAATAACTTAGCGGTTACTCGTTTAAAAACGCAAATTAATCAGACTGAAACGGCACTTGCAAAAGATCCCGATAACGAATATCTAAAAAAGAAATTAGAGCTAAGTGTTGATCTCTTTAATTACAAAAATGCTGAGCGCCAGCTGCGCGAGCAAATTCAAGGTATTATTGATGAACACATTAAGTTACTCAAAGAGTACGTTGCAGACCCTGAGCTCAAAGCATTTGAACGCGGCTTAATAGAAAAGAAAAAAGCTTATTCTTTTGATAAAGAACTTCTTGATATGTACGAATTGACGCTCAACAAAGAGCGTGAATTAGCGCAGCTTATCGAGCAAGAAGCTAATGCTAATGCCGAGTTAGAAAATAGAAAACGTGCAATTGGTGCTGCCAATGATGAAGTAAAAAAGAAAGAAGGTAGCAAAGCGGGCGAACCATACATTCGTGATCTTGGTTTAACGGGGGCGCAACGTTCAGAGCTGGCATCTTTACAAGAAAAAGTAAGTGCCGCACGTAAACAAATTGATCAGATGCGTATTCAAGAGATTGAATATAAAATTAACTTAGTAAAAACTCGCATCGTAATGGTGCGTCAGCAACTTGACATTACACGCGAGCTCTTTAAAACCATTAAACCTCTTACCACGGTTAATGAAGCTGAAATTGCCAATGCTCAGGAAGAAATTGATAAAAAGCGCCAACAATCATTTTTAGTTAAAACTGATTTGCGCAGTCAGATAGAAAAACTGGGAGCTCAAATTCGCGATAAAGAAAACGAACTTGAGCGCATGAGTAAACGCTATGGTATTCCTACTGGCCAGGATTTGGATGAATGGCGTATTGAGCCTCGTCGAACCATTGCAGGCTACAACGCGTTCATGCAAATTGCACTCTTAAATGATTCATTGTTATTGCTAAAAAGAAAGCGCGAAACGCTTGAATCAAAATTAGCGCTTGAGGATGCAAAACTTCACTCAGAGACCTTAAACTTAAGTGTTAAAGAGTCATTCTTTAAAGTAATTAATCGTAAATTTACCAATCAAGATGAAGTAAGTAATGAGATTAAACGATTTGATGCATCAAAAGCCGATGATCAGGCAAATCTTGCACTGATAAAAGAACGATTAAATACGTTTATGGCACTCAGCGCAACACAAAAGAAAGCGCTTGAAAATATTCGTACTAGAAAACAAGCAGTAGAAAATGAACGTTCTGGCTTATTTAAAAGTCATGGCTCTGACTATAATGCGATCATTGCAGGTTTAACTGAAGCAGAAGCACAGGTTCAAAGCCAAATAGATCAGATTGCAAAAATTACGAGCACCTATTCAGATGCTGCTACTATTTTAAATCAAGCACTTAAAAATATCGAATTTATAGTATCAGAGCTTGGGGTAATTACCATATGGTACCGTCCTGAACATGCAATATCATGGCGAGGTATTCAAAATAGTGTTACTGACCTACAAGTATTTTTTAAAGATGTTTATGCAAACTTTTCTTTTAAAAATATTGGCATGTTACTCAACAAGACACGTTCGCTCTTTAAATTTTCTGTTGCCACGTTGACGTTCTGGATTAAACTTTTAGGTGCATTAGCGCTATTAGTTTTAACCAGAAAAAATGCACCTCTAGTTGTACAAAAACTTCTTTCTGCAACTCGTGCACCAATGTTGCTGCGTACTTTGCTTGGGTATGCGGCAGTAATCATAGAATTTATCTCGCGTCATGTTATTGGTATCGGCGTATGGTTATTTTTCTACCTCTGGTTGCTGATGGCACCGGGTACCTATGATCCGTATTTGAGTGTGCTCTTTTATCTATTGTCGATTCCGTATCTGTTATATCTCAGTCACCGTTGGCTGCGTTATCTTGTCGCGTTTAATGAAAGACATGATTATTTATTGATCAGCAAAGATTATCAACCGCGGTTTATTTTTGTATTATCCGTGTTGGTGTATGCAACCATCGTAATATTCTTCTTTAGAGAAGCATTTATTGTCGGTAATTATCGTAAATCGGAAGTGCCGACTATTCTCTTAGCGCTTTATTTTATCATTGTGCAAATTAGCGCCATAATGCTCATTGTTAAAGAGCAATTACTGAGTCTAATACCGACTTATTCTGCGTTCTGGCATTGGGTCTATGAAACAGTAGATTCGTTTTACTACTTAATTTTAGTAGTGCTTGTTGCGATTATTGTGATGAGTAATCCGTACGTAGGTTTTGGTCGTTTGGTTCTGTACATTCTTAATAAATTAATTTACACGTTAATTGTATTTCAAATATTGTCATGGATACATGATTGGCTCAAGCGTGCAACCTCAAAAATATTCTTTTACGAAGACGAAGAGGTTCTTAAAGAACGTTTTGCCGCCGGTAAGACATGGTATGGCTTTACGGTGCTTGGTATTTTCTTAGTGATGACCTTTGTTGGTATTGTGCTCATTGCACGTATATGGTCATGGCCAGAAGCGGTCGTTCGTATTAGTACTTGGCATGATATTGCTGGTTTAATTAGAGCACCTATATTGCTTGGTGACACGTCTTCGCCAATTTCTTTGTATACCGTGTTTAAATTATTTAGTTTTGTACTAGCCGGTATGTTTGCCTCTTTTGTTATTCAAAAATTCATACTTCGTAGAATTTTTGATATTCTCCTAATTGAGCCAGGTGTGCAAAACACGGTCTCAAGCTTAACGCGCTATTTAGTGTTGATCACCGCAGTAATTATTGGTTTTCAATCGGTAGGGCTGGGCGAACTTGTTTGGTACCTCATCGGGGCATTGATACTTGGTATTGGTTGGGTAATTAAAGACCCTATCTCAGATTTCATCGCTTACTTTATAATATTAGTGCAGAGACCCGTAAAAGTAGGTGATTATATTTGGATGGATAACGACACAATGGGACTCGTGCGCAAAGTGACGCCGCGATCGGTTATTGTTCGTCGCAAGAATAGTACAACATTAGTTATACCAAACTCACAGGTTATGAATAAAATAGTGGTTAATTGGAATTACACATCAGGCTTTATTGCATTTGATGATATTTTGCTCACCATCGCTTACGATGATGATGCAGAAATGGTACGCGAGCTTCTTCATAAAGTATTAAGTGAGAGCTCATATGTGCTTAAAAATCCTCGTCCAATCGTTCGCTTAGAGAGCTTTACCGAGTTTGGATATCAATTCTTGATACGTGGATTCTTGAGTTCTAACCACACGCTTGATCAATGGGACATAGCAAGTGATATTCGTTTTGCTATTGTCAAACGCTTGCGTGAGCATAAAATACATCTTGCATACCCTGTGCGTTTACTCAAAACGTCAAAGACAAATAGACCAGAGTTAGTGATCAGCGATCGTGAACACATCCCTGGACAAGAATAACAATTAAAAATAAAAACTCGTTTATTTTTGGTGTTTTCTACCACTAACTAATTGAACGAGTTTTTCATATAATCCTGCTTTTAAAAAGCCATAGATCATTAAAATTATTGAGGCAACGATAATCACTGTTGTGAGCCCAATGTGGATTATATTGGTAGCATGTATAAACAACACTAAACCCGCAATCATTAATAAAATGCCGCGGCCTGTTTTTGAAACTTCTGGAATATTAACGTTCATTACAACTCTCCTATTCTATACTCTTTTAATTACCATATTACCTAATTGTAATAGATATTTTCAAGAGTTTTGCAGTGCACGCAAGGCTAATTATGGTATGACTAACTACTATTTATGTGCTACGAGAGTAGGCTTGGCAATTATTTTGATTGCTTAATAGTGCCATCTTCAATTTCGACAATAGAGTCAGCAAATGACAGTATGCGGTGATCGTGGGTAACGACGATTATGGTGCAATTATTACTTACCGTTAAATCTTTTAAAATTTGCATAATCTGCATGCCTCGCTCATGATCTAAAAAACCGGTAGGTTCATCACAAAGAATAATTTTGGGCATGTGCACACACGCACGCGCAATCGCAACGCGCTGTTGTTCGCCACCAGATAATTGGGCAGGTTTTTTGTATAGTTGTTTTTCAAGCCCAATCGTGCACAACAATTGTTTGGCGCGCTCATACGCACGTGTTGGATCTTGTTTGAGACATAAAAGAGGTATGGCCGCGTTTTCGAGTGCTGTAAGTGTAGGAACAAGTGTAAAATTTTGAAACATAAAACCAATGGTGTTACCACGGAAAATCGTTTTCTCCTGTTCTGGCAGCTGATTGATCGGTTTGCCCAGTATGAGGCATTCACCCGAATCTTGTTCTAATATACCACCAATAATTGATATGAGTGTTGTTTTACCAGAACCAGAGGGACCCATGAGCATCATAAGTTCGTTTTCATGTGCTGCGAGGTTAACATTGCGTAATACCTGAATGGTTTGAGAGCCGTTACTAAATGATTTGGAAATATTATGACATTCGATGGTAATTTTTTTCATATTACTTAAACATAGTTGAAAGTTGTATGTTGTAAATTCTTCGTATGTTAATTAACGATGCTCCTGCACAAATAATAAGTATTAAAAGACCAGTACCCAACCAAATTTGCCACGGTAAATAAAACGCAAGTTGTGTGTCACGTGATAAAAATCCAATGAGTGCAGCAAGCCCACTGCCAATCCCCCAGCCAATAAGCCCTGCATACGTTGCTTGTAGTAGGGTGATACTAGCAAGTGTTCTACGCGAAGCGCCAAACGTGCAAAAAAGCGCAAAATAGCGCAAATTGTCGGTGACGAAGTTGAAAAATATCTGCCCTGCAATTGCTGCACCGACTAATATTCCTAGCGCAACCGCTATTCCAAAATTGACTGGTATTCCTGTATTTTCTAAATAATATCTGACGGTTTTATTTTCAAATTCTTTTTTTGTATACGCAGCAAGACCCGTTACACGCTGTATGGTAGTGCATAATTGTTTTTCGTCTACGCCATCTTTTGGGTGAACTAAAATAAATGATAAAAGTTTACGTTCAAAAGGCGCATATTCTAACGCTCGCTTGTACGTGGTGTAAATTACTGGCTGCGTCAAGAAAGGTTTGGTAATTTTGCAAATGCCTACCACTTTGGCACGTCGATCGTTCAGTTCAAAGATATCCCCCAGTTTGAGCGGAATTTTTGGCATTCCGGGACCTGGTCGCGTTGCAAGTTTATCAAATGCGCCATCGGTATCTATGATGACTGCATGAGGTTCACGCAAGTCTTCTATTTTACCAGCGAGCATTTTATAGGGCCCACCAATAAAGGTTGCAGCATCAACGCCAAGAATGGTACAAATCTCAAAATGTCCGTTAGGCAAGCGCGCGCGAATGGGGCTTTTAAAAAAAGGCATGGCCCATTCAACGCCATCTATTGATCGAATGCGGTATAAATCAATGTCGCGCGTAGGGTTAATATCATCGATCATTTTTACTGACGGATTCATCACCCAAATTTTTGCTTGCGGAGTATCAGCGATAACTGAATATGTGCGTTGCATAAGACCAATGAAAATTGCCATTTGTTGCATGATAATGAGCGATGAAAACGATAAGCTCAAAACCATACCTAAAAACTTTGCTTTATCTTCAACGAGCATTTTTAGCGCAATTGCAAACATCTTACCAACCTCCACCCAGTGCTTTGTAAAGGCCAATTAAATTGACATTTTCTTGCTGCTGTAATTGGACATCTACGTATTCAGCTAGTAAAAGATTTTTTTGTGCCGTTAATTGATCAAGAGAGTTATTCAAACCGCTAGAGAATGATTCATTAATTAGCGTGAAAGAATTTTTAAGGCTTTCAACACGCTCGGCAGATTGGATAGTTTGCTTTTTTGATTCGGAGTAAGCGATCATAAAATCTTCAACTTCTGCAAAAGCTTCTATTACTGTTTTTGTGTATTGTAACACTGCTTGTTTATGCGCAGACTCTTTAGCTTTAACGTTAGCTTTAATTCTGCCAAAATTGATTAGTGGCCATTGTATGGAAGGAAAAATAAACCAGCTCAACGTTCCGCCGTCAAAAAAATGAGACGCGTTTAAGCCTCCGGTGCCTACTAAACCAAAAATTTTAAAACTAGGAAACCATTCAGCTACGGCAGCGCCGGTAAGCTCTATGGCAGCGGCCACTTCTTTTTCGGCTTTTCTAATATCAGGGCGTCTGCGTAGTAGATCTGATGGGATGCCTGTTTGAGGTGTGTCGGGGCCGACAGGAACACGCTTGGGTGCGTCAAGTTTGATTTCATCAGGAAGTAAACCAAGCAAAACAGCAATCTGATTTTTGGTTTGTTGTAAGTTTGTTTTTGTCACTGATAATGCATTTTTTGATAACGTTGTTTGTTGTTCTTGGGTTAAATATTCAAGCTCGCTATCAAGTCCTGCTTTAAATCTGTGATTTACTAAGTTCAGTAATTGTTCATCAATAGTCACCACGTGGCTTAGTATCTCTTGTTGAATACTCAAGGCAGTGTAATTGATATAGGCGCGCGCTACATCGGCAATAAGCATAATATGTACCATGCGCGCTTGTTCTATTTGAGCAAACATCTGATACCCGGCAGCTTCCCGTGCTCTGCGTAGTTTGCCCCAAATATCGATTTCCCACATGGCATCAAAACCAAGTAGAAAAAATGAAGTGCCATTGCCGTTGCGCCCAAATAAACGGTTGAAGGGACTATCAGAACTAAAACGAGTTTTAGCTGCAAATGCGAGTGCACCAACTTCTGGGAACATTTGCCCGGTTTTAAGTTGAAACAATGCGCGTGCTTCTTCAATTTTTTCAAGCGCAATGGCAAGATCATAATTATGAGCAAGTGCCTGTTTGATAAGATCATTGAGCACAGGGTCAGCAAATTCAAGCCACCACTGTGTTAATCTGTTGTCGTTCTCTACCTTTTGGTGACTATAGTGCTTCATACTAGGTGCGTGTGGTTTTTTTTGCCCGGGCCCTACAATACAGCCAGGCAGCATGATGGTTATGCCAATGACCAGTATAAAATACTTATTCATGATACGGCTTTGCATCTAAATAAATGTCGAGTAGTTGTCCAACATACACGGGGTATTTATTTGCATCAAACTCATATACAATTTGCAGTACCCGTGTATCGACTCGTTCGGTATCACTACCCGTTAAAGCCGGTTTTGCAATCATAAATGGTTCAACGTATAAAAAACGTAGAGGTATTTTTATTGAAGCGTTTCCTCGTACGTAAGCAAAACCTGGTGCACCCGGTATAATACGCCAGGCGTCTTCTTCAGGTATATAGGTACGCAAGTTAAGAACTGATGTGTCTCCAAAGAGAATAAATGGTGCACCTCGTGAGGGCGATAGTTGTGCTGTTTCACCCGTATGAGTGTTCACTGCAAGAACCATTCCATCGGTTGGTGCAATAATGGTTGATCGTTCAATCATCGTTTTAATTTGGTTTACCGATTCTTGGGCTACCAGTAATTCGGCATTACTTGTTTGTTTAGCAAAAAATGCTTTTTGATATTCTTGTTGGCTAACTGCAGATTTTTCTTTTAGGCGTTCATAAAAATTAAATAATGTAGTTTGCTCGTCATACTTTGTTTGAGCCGTTGCTAGTTCCTGTAAAGATTTTTCAAGGTCAGCGTCAAGCTGGCGAGTATCAAGCTGTAATAAGGGATCATTTTTGCGAACTGCCTGGCCGGGTACTACGAATAATTGAGTTATTATCTGACTGAACGGAAAGCCTATCGTGACTGTTCTTCCCGATGCTTCAATTTGTCCTTCACCAGCGACATAATGTTCAAAAGGCGGTGTTGGTAAAACAGAAATAATTTTTTGTGCTTGTGGTCGTCTTAATTGTACTATCAAGATACCAATGGTCAGAGCAATACCAAGTAAAGAAATAATGGGAATAATATACTTACGCATCACATCACCTATCGATTTTAAATACGCTACATAAATAGTGAGCTACAGGTCAAGGATGTGCAAATGGAGGTTTAATATATTTTTTCGCGAATTTCGTAGGGAAGAGATCTTAGAGGGTTTGCAATAAGTGCTCGTTTTTTCTCTACTAAATATCGCAAGCGGTATGATGCAATCGTATTGCCGTGAAATGCAAATGCTTTTAATGGCATAGAATTATCTAAGAGTTGCAAATTGGTTAATGCAGTAAGAAATACGATTGAATCAGGCAAGTCCCTTAATGGCGTAAGATTTACCGTAAGATTTTCTAAGGCAGTGCACTTGCCGATTTCTACGGGTAACTCGTTTAAGGGATTTGCAGAGAGCATTAAGGTGTGCAGCCGTTTCATTGCGCCTAAATTCTGTGGCAATAGTTGTATTTTGTTATGCGATAAATCAAGTTCCACAACACTGTTAAAACGCGTGAGCGTATTAGGAAGCTTGGTTATTTTATTGTGAGATAGGTTTAAGCTAAGTGGGGCTTTTGCTGGAGATGGTGTGACATGGCGGCGATTGGTATTTGTATTGATAACAGGTTCCTCAAATTCTTCTATCTCATTATGACTCAGATCTAAATACTTATGGTTATTAACGTCATTAAAAGCAAGAGCACTTATTAAGACAAGTGGAATCGTTTTTAACTTATTATTGCTTAAAAATAATTTGTGCAAATGTTTAAGATAATGAAATCTTAGGGGTAACTCGGTTAAACTGTTACATCGCGCATCCAACACTTGCAGCGTAGTTAAGGTATTGATCGATGAAGGGAGCGTGTTCATTAGATTATAGCTGATATTAAGTTCTTCAAGGTTTGTAGGAATCAGTAAGTGATTGGTGAGGCTGCAGAGTGAGGTGATAGTATTGCTGCTTAGATTTAGGATTGATAATTGAGTTAACGCTCGTAAGTCCCCTATCGAATCCAAAAAATTGTTGTTAATGTTTAGTTTCAATAGTGACGTTAAACCATTAACCGGACTTGGCCATTCTCTAATGGTATTATCTGATAAATTTAAACTAATAACGCGGCTAAATGAATGTATGCTTGGTGGTACGTCTGTAAGTAAGTTTAATGATGCATCGATATAGGTAATTTGGTCTTTTGCAAAAGGAGTGATAAACAATGTTTCAAGAGAATCAAGGTTGGTAAGCCTGCATTTTTTAGGTTCAAAGGAGCTAACAAATCGTTTGCTATCAAGATCGCAACTTGCTAATAGTTCTACGTGTTCTGTCGTTAGATTCAAAGTAGATGTAATGTTTTCTGAGCTATTCAAATTAAAATGTAGCACGCTAAGAAACAGGAACTTTAAAAAAAATAGGATCATGAAAATTCCATATTCTTTTAATTATTGTGGTATTGAGGATTGGGAATACGTTTACATTCCCACATTTCAATAAACTCATTGGGGTCAATAGCATCAATATTTTTTTCTTTACGAACCTGTAATGCTGCATTAACTATGTCATATGCAGAATGGGGAAATACTGAACTGATTCCTGAAGTATGTTCAGGCGGCCATTGAAGATGTGATTTATGTAATAGTTGGTTTGGTATGTTGTAGAGATCGCTTTCTTGAACATAGGTTTCATTATCGTTCATAATAATTTTTAATAAAACAGTAAAATTTAATTGCCGTTCCCAATCAAGTTCTCGATAAGAAGTCAGATTTTTGTTATCTATCATTGTTTGCTCAAGATGGGCTATGCCAGCACTAATTATTCTGAGAACTTTTGTTTCAGAGGGCATGGTATTTTTAAGTATATTCACTGAAGTATTAGGTTCTGAATTAAAGAATGCGCTAGTAGAAGTCAGTGAAATATGAAAATTATTGAGTAATTGGTTACTAATCATATCTTTAGCAATTTCACAGGATAAGATACGAGCAAGATATCTTCTACCGTGAGCAGAGTTAAACATTGTATTAGTAAGATCATTGTCTGAAAAACTTGTTGAATTTTGAATCTGATTAATAAAAGTATTAAGCAATTGTTGTTTTTCGGCAGATTTAACTCCAAAAAAAACTAACGATGCGAAGATAACAATTTTTATAATCATATTTTTCCTCAGGAAGAAACTAAAAGTAACATTATTTTGACATTACCATAATCTATATGCTTCGCATTAGAAAAAGTATGAGCAGCTCATAATAAATCTATAATTGGTTACCGGCACTCCGTTAATTACTTTACCGGTGTTTGAAATATCGCCAAAGCTTGCGCGTGTTATTTCTAATTCAACGCCTGCTTCTAGCTGATTAATGTGCCACTTAAAGCGTGGTGATACGCGCCAAGCATAGTCAATATTAACAAAAAAACCGTACACCAATAACACGTCTTGATTATCAATCACTGTGCAGGGAATAATAGTTTTGTTGGCGCCTAAGTTTTTACTGTATCCTAAAAAGAGACCCGGTTGGATGGGTGCATCATAATATATATCAGTATAGACCGCTAGCGTATTTATCGGTGTATACGTGCGCTTATCGGTTATTGGATCAATTGATGTTACCGCATATCCACCATGAATTAAGTGTGGTGCAGCATCTTGCAAAAGACTTAATTTTGCCGTTGCACCCAACTTATTCCAGTATCCTTTTGCAAATATTGTCCAAGATACATTAAATACAGATTCGACCACTTTTATATTGCGATCAGTTTTGATACGCGGTACTAAGCGTGTGGTATTTACACCTGCTCCAACAAAAGCATCAGGGTTGTTGGGTACCTTAACTTGAACGTGAAACTTTGGAGTCATTGCATTTCTAAAATACAGCGTGTCACGTATTTCAGGTGCAGTGAGTACGGGATTTGGTCCAAATGATCGAACCTCATTGCCACCCATCATAGCGACTAATGCTTCAACTTGAGGTACATGAAAGATAACTCTAAACTGTGGATCACGTGCGTAAGGGACAAAGGGAACCCCGTTATCATATGATATGGTATCTATTTCTTCGCCTGGAGTAATGAGCGGATCCCATGTTTGACCAGCCAAAAAAGATACATATTTGCCATCTATTTTAAAATACCCATGGCGCATGCGGAGCAACAGGATTGTTTCATTGAAAAATTGACGACCAAAAAAATCAGTTTCTAAAAAGATATGTGTTTTTGCATTTCTGATGTCGGGACCATGTACGGTGAGCCATAATTTATTTTCAATAGACCACATGTTAAATTGTCCGCGATGATTAATATCTCGGTCAAAAATATCGGGCAAACGTTCTTGTGGATAGAAAAGAAAATCACCTTCACGGTCAGCATATATTTGTCGGGTATCAAAAGCTGAATCGGTTTTAAAATAACCGTTGAGTTCAATGCAAGAAGGTAATTTTTCAAAATCAAAATAGGGATTGGTAGAGTAGCCCAGTGCGATTAAACTTACTAAACTAATGGTACACGCAACATACTTTATTAATCGCATAAATTCCTTTTTTGCAGATAAGCTCTTGACATTGTTTGTTGGCTTTTTCTAACATAAAAAAATTTATTTTACAAGAAACTCAGGAGTTGTGATTCGTACGTGTTCTTATAACGTGTCTGTAAATCCATAGATCGGCCACGGATTTGAAAAATCAAGTTCTGCATCATTGAGCGGTTTGTAGTGTGCGCAAAACGTAATATCAGAAATTTTAATATTATTTTCGCGTATTGTTTTTAATATACTCTCGATGAGCATTAGCTTTTCATAACTATTTTTATTTTTGCTCAAGGGATTTCGATCAAATGAGACGAGCAAATGTCCCACTCCCATCGAGATAACGTGTTGTAAGGTTATTTGCTTGTCAATTATTTTTTCTTGGTCAAAAATATCAAGCAATTGGCTGATGAGTTGCTTGCTCATGTCAGCGGCATCCTCAGATACGAGGACCGTACTGTTTTCTTTATGCCATTTATTATTGATCCAGTAGTGGAGGGTGGCCAGAGACGTTTTCTTTTTAAGCAGTTGAAGATGCTTGTTTTCTTTTGCAAAGCCTTTGGAAAAATTAAAAATTATATACTGATTGTAGCAAAAGAAAAATAGTATACCCAGCGCTAAACACGCACCAGCTGCAAATGCATAACGGGATGTCATGGTTGTCATCAGTTTATCACAATCGATGTATTGAGTACTGTTTGAATGCCTTCAAGAAAAGGAGCTGCAATCATGTGCCAGTCTTTTTTTTGTGCAAGTCCAATTTCTACTGCAAAGGCTGGACACGTGATCCCCAGCAATGGCTTGAAGGGTAGAGCAATTACGTCCTCTACGATACAACAACGATTATACTCTTCACGCTTCAATGCGTTAGCAAATATATTAGAAATTTCAGCAGATTTTTGTTTGCTTAATAAATGTGCTTGATCATAGCGATAGAGTGATAGTTCTTTTGATGGGTTAAAAAAGCTATTACCATACGAAAACGTGTATAGATATACATGAGGAAGAGGATTTTTTTCTTCATAACAATGAATGCTTATGTACATAAACGGTGATATGCGGTTAGCGCATTGCGCGTTGTGCAAGGGCTCAATTATTTCGCCGGGCATACGCGTTAACAATACTGTAACGTGCGGGTAATGCTCTTCCAGGCGCAGCTTTAAATATTCTGCGATTTGTAAGGTTATACCACGCTCAAAACTGTCCTCAATTGAACGACCGGCATGGGCAGCATCACCATGAGGATTAAGCATGATTATAGTGCGTGCGGCTTTTTTTTGTGAACTAAACCAATTGCCGTAACTTGGTGCTACTAGGCAGCTGAAAATAATCAATAAATAACGGTAACGCATACTAAAACTTTTTTGTTAAATGGTAATGCGGTTAAGTGTATCATGTTTAGACGCTAAGTCATTAGCGTATTAGCGGCATTGCAAATCGCTTGTTAAATATTCTTTTAAAAATGTCGTTCGCAAGGTTTGCTTATTGTTTGTTACACTCATACCAATTGCTTTTGCTTGCCCAATAATAATACATAATTTTTTTGCGCGCGTAATTGCGGTGTATAATAAATTGCGCGCAAGCAAGGTAAAATGTTGCATGAATAAACAAATTACTACAGCACTGTATTCAGATCCTTGGCTTTTGTGTATGGATATTGCATACGCAAGTACCAGCTCATCTAAGTCACTTGATTCATACGTGACTAATTTTTCTGAAAATTGTACCACCAATGATCGATCGCTCGTGTTTACTTCATGAATGGTTCCAATATCACCATTAAACACATGTTTATCATAGTTGTTTTTGATTTGCATCACGCGATCGTGCAACCCAAAGCGAGTACCATGATGCACGATTTGCACGCCGGGATTGGTATTAAGCAATTCTTGAAGAGTGCCATTTATTGATTGAGTTCCCACTGTTCCTTTGTTCATAGGAACCAGCACCATCGCATCATCAGGTGCAATGCCATATGCCGCTAATTTTTTTGAGTAGATCGTTTTTAAATGATCGGCAACCATGGTAGGGTCATCTTCTTTGATGTATACAAAATCACGCTTTGCATCCGGTAAAAATGATACCGGAAATTCTCCTTCATTGACGCGGTGGGCATTTACAATAATTAAACTATCTTGTGACTGTCTAAATATTTCATGCAAACGCACACAGGCGATAGCATTGCTTGCAATCAGATCATTTAAAAAATTACCCGCACCCACTGAAGGTAATTGATCAATATCACCAATGAACACTATGTGCGCATGAAAGGGTAATGCCTTTAAAATAGAATAGCCCAAAAAAATATCTATCATCGAAGCTTCATCAATGATAAGAAAATCAAGTTTAAGTGCATTATGCTCGGTATGAGTAAAACTGCGTGTGTTAAAATCAAATTCTAACAGACGATGTAGCGTTACCGCATGTTTGCCCGTGCCTTGGGTAATACGTTTAGCAGCTCTCCCTGTAGGTGCTGCCAAGCGATAGACGAATTTTTCTTCATCAAGTATTGCCAATAATTTTTTTATAAGGGTTGTTTTACCCGTTCCTGGACCACCGGTAATGATAGTAATTTTGTGTTGTAAACACGTGAGTATTCCACGCTGTTGATCATCATTGAGATGAACTTTATCCGCACTACTGTCACGGAGTGAGCTATACACACGATCGACATCTACAGCACGTAATGAGGGTTGTTCTTTTAAATTTTTTATTTTTTGTGCAATACCATATTCAGCCACATAGTGTGCCGTCAAGGTGAGAAAATGGCCTTTATTGCAAGACACTAATTTTATTTTTTCAGAAGAATATAAATCATGAAGCGCAAGCTTAATTATCGGATCAAGTGCTATAAGTTCTTGTTCTAAAAGCTCTGCAGTTTTAAGTTTAAGTGCACTTAGTTCCACATACACATGACCATTGGTTAATTCTGTTGAAACCACGTGTACGAGTGCTGCTTTGATACGCTTTGGTGAGTTGGCTGGAATACCAATGCTTTGCGCGAGCGTGTCGGCCATTTTAAAGCCAACGCCCCAGATATCTTCTGCAATACGGTAAGGATTTTCTTGTAGGATTGAAAAAGAATTATGTCGATACGTTTTGTAAATTTTAGTAGCAAAGCCAGGAGAAATACCTTTTTCTTGCAAAAAGATCATGAGCTGAGAAATCTCTTTTTGATCTTTCCATGCTTCAACAATACTTTCTATTCTTTTAGCACCGATTCCTTCAACGCGGGATAATTTTTCTGGTGTTTTATCGATAATTTCAAGAATGGATGAACCAAAGGTGTTAATAAGTTTTTCAGCATAGGAAGGACCAATTCCTTTAATAAGACCTGATCCTAAATATTTTTTGAGTCCCACTAAGGTGGTAGGTAATTGCACAACGGCATGCTGTGCTTCAAATTGCTTGCCAAATTTGGGATGAGTTACCCAGTTGCCCGTTACTGATACTTGTTGCCCTTGGGTTATAGTTGGCAAATAGCCGCGTACGACTACTTCTGTTTTTGCATTAAGAGCAAGAGTAAATACGTAGTAACCGGTATCAGTTTGGGTAAATAAAAGTCGTTCAACGGTGCCGTTAATCTGTTCTTGGTTCATGAAGTACTATTAAGAGGTCTTATGGTGTTGTTTTTTTAAAAAATCTTTAAATGAGTCGCACGCTTTTGGACAGCTTTTAATAAGTGTTTCTAGAAAGTGTATAAGATCATGCGCAAAGGTTTTAAACAAAGTAAGGTTAGTTACATTTTGTTCAAAATATGTTGTTTCCTCGCCTTCTTTTGCGGTGCTCCATCGTAAAATATAACTGTCTTTTCGATTGGCTTTTTGTGCCCATTCTTTCATCAACATGATCATCGGTTGCTTAGCGCCTTGTGCATCTTCCATGAGTGGACGTGATTTTTCTAAAAAGTCTTTTTTTGCTTGGGCCAAAACAGATTTTATCGACATGAGTTGATTGGTTTGCTCCTGGGTTAATGATGGTGAAGCAAGAAGCGCCTGTTCTAACTCAATGAGCGACTCAATACTTCTTTTTTCATTTTCATATATATAGATGCCAATGTATGTGCCATCATTTTCTTTAATACCGTAGAGCATGTTCTTAAGGCTTTGACGCAAATTTAAAAACTTCAAAATTGCTTGTACATCAATTCCTAAAGGGAAATTATCGATTATTTTGATGACATCAGATTTTAGGGTAACGTCAGGAAATTCATGAGTTGTAGCATGTGTAGGGTAATTAAGTAACAGTGAACTTGCGCCAACTAACAATACTAGCTTTTTTTTCATATTTAACTCCTATTAAAAACATACATCGCATTTGAACGTAGCCATGTAGTCAGGTCCTATGCCTGAGGTTGACCAGGTAGAATCTACATTCAGGGACAAAACCCAAGATCTATTTAACTGTTTTACTTTCCAAAAGAAGGATCCATAAATTTTGCTTTGATATACCAGTGGCTTATTTGCAACTTTACGATTCAATGGTGTTGCTAATGCGTCACATTTTTTTATGTTATACAAGCGTTCTGCCAGTTTTACATAAGTATCAGTACCAAAGGCAAATCCACCTTTTTTGCGTTCATAGCAAAAATTAGATGTTGATCTAAAAATGAAACCAGGATGAACTGTTGCGTAATAGGCAAAGGGATAAAAGCGCTCAGTTAACTTACGTGTTAAAAAATCAAAATTATCATTCGCTTGTGCCTCAGACTCAAAATCTCTGGTATCAAACTCATTTTCATCGTTACATGATATGAAAAACCGTTGTTCTTGTTTTGGTAGCAGGTACTCAATAGACATAAAACTATTCCAGGTAAAATGACGCGTCCACCACAAATTAATCCAGTTGCGCAATGGAGTAACGCTTTTGCTATAGACAGCTATTCCCAGATGTCCGCCATTACCTATCGGCTCTTCTAATACCATAGCGCCTAAATTATCCAGTGAGCCTAATAAAAAATTATAAAATTCACCTTCAGTAAAATCACCTTCGTTAAGAGCTTGATTAATGAGATCAAGTAAATTTAAGCTCGGGCGTATTACCGGCGGTTTAAAGTTTGTACCCTTTAATCCTTTAGTCATACAAAAAGCACTGGGTATGGTAAGGTAGGTACCAATTCTTAATTCCCAATCTCTACGGTTAAACCAGGGCATATCTACCATGATACGAGAGTCACCAATACCAAACTTGTCACTAATTAAATGCAAGTCTTGAAACTGCTCAACCGCGTCATTGCAAACGCTTTGCGGTGAGGGCGCCTGCCCGTTAAGTCTTTTTTGAGCATCGGCTATTGTTTCTTCTATAAGGTCTTGTTCTTCCTGGTTTACAAAGTAGTTACGTTCTAAATAATACCAGGGTATGAGCACACTAATGCGATATTTATCAATATCTTTATTGCCATAAAACATGAGACCTAATCGGCGTTCTTCTACGGTGAACGTTTCAAATAATAACGGCAATGTGCTAAAAAATTCCGCGTCGAAGTCACCAATCAGATCACCAAGGCGGGTGAACACATTTTCAAGTGCAGTTATAAAGCTATCACCGGTGACTGCAAGGTATGATGATATGTTTGAGCTATTTTTATCAAAAAATTTTCGTGCGGTGGCATTGTAAAATAAATCCATACCAAAAGCTCGTTTGCAGGGCTTAAAACGAATGAACAAGGGATAATCGAGAAGACTTCGTGTGTTAAGCTTGTTAGATCGTAAAAAGAAAGGTTCTTTTAAAAGATCTATTGCACCAACGCTTAATAAGATATTGATAATATCTGCCTTATCTGATTGTCGGGTGACGCTAAAGTCTGGCTCTTGTTCCAATAGAGCAGCTATTTCAGGATCATCAAAATCAAAACTTTTAGTAGTTGAGAACAACTCATGAGGTATAAGCGCAACGGTAATTATTGCAATAATTAGACGATATAATTTCATAGATTACAACACCATACTGGTTATCAGCTTGAAATTTTCAAATGCCACAAAGAAGAAAATAAGTATCAAAGAGTATCGCTGAGTTTTCATTTTAGCTTAATCGTTTTAGTATGACAAATTGTCGCATAATTAAACGTAGCCAGATTAATAGCAAGAGATGATTACTCTGTGAAAAACGAGCGCGAAGAATATAAAGCACGACGGGCAATCACTCTTGTACCATTAATCATTTATAAGTTTTTTAAATAGTGATCTGCTTTTTCAATAATTGTTTTATTAAATTTTTCACGCTCATCGTAAAATAAGCCGTGGCCGCTCTTTTCAAAAGGAACGAGGGTTGAGTTTTTGATACCTTTGTGCATTTGATGTGCAAATTCAAACGGGCATATTTTGTCTAATGTGCCATGAAGTATCGTGGTAGGTATATTAATTTTGGCAAGTTCACTGCGTAAATCAGTATCTCGTAATGCTATCATGCACATTGCGGTGGCATACGGTGATCCGTCCATTGCAATATCATGAAACCAATTAGAAAGAGCCGGGGAGAGCGCTGTTGGGGTTAAGAAAAAATCTTTACCAAAATTAACGAGTAATTGCGCCCGATCTGAATAACATAGGTCTAACATTTGGTTAACCGTTTCTTTGGTAAAACCATACGGATAATCTGGTCTTTGTGTCCAAATGGGAGCAGCCGCCCCACATAATGCTAATTGTGAAACGTGTTGGCTACCATGCCGCGCCACGTAATGTAATGCGATTGCTCCGCCCATTGAGTGACCGATGAGCATAGCATTTTTTATTTTTAATTGTTCTAACACTTTGTGGATATCATCTGCAAACACATCATAGGTATAATGTCCCCAGGGGCGATCAGACTTGCCAAACCCACGCATGTCAATACCAATGCACCTAAAACCGCGCTGGGTTAATTGCGTAAATTGATATTCATAACACCGGTGGTCAAAAGGCCAGCCGGGTATAAAAACAAGCGGTTTACCCGAGCCCCAATCTTGAGCAAATATCTGAGTATTCTCATCTACTTTAATATAATGACTCATTACTATTCCTTAACAGGATGTATTATTCTATTTTTAGCTCTGTAGTAGTATTGGCATATCCAAAACTTGTTTGTCAATGTTGGAAACCTGACGTACATAATTGTTAAAGTAAAAAAACATTTATAAAAATAGTTAAAAAATTTAAATATAAGCGTATTATCATAAATAGAGCTTGAAAAAAATAAAAAAACTAAGCTAAAATTAACTATTAAAAGGAACATGCGGTAAGAAGCGCTTGAATCAAACTGTCCTTAATAATGTGGAAAGGCAAGAAATGGTAGATGGTGTTTTTTATGCCAAGGCTGCAGCCTGTATTGGTGCTTCTATTTGTATGGGCATTGGCGTTGTAGGGCCTGCATTGGGTCAAGGATTTATTGGTATGAAAGCGTGTGAAAACATTGGTAAGTATCCTGAAAGCGCAGGAAAGATACGTACGGCAATGTTTTTAAGTATGGGTATCGTTGAAACAGGATTGCTATGGGCAGGCCTTGTTTCTGGTGGATTACTCTATCTTGCTTATACTTTTGCGTAATCTGAGTGAGCTATGGCATCCTTTGTTAATCTCACGGTGCTGGTTCAAGCAGTAAATTTCTTGGTGGCATATCTCATTTTAAAGTACTTTCTCTTGAAGCCTGCTATCGCTGCAATACACCAAGAAGATACCTATCAAAATCATCTTTTGGGTATGGTACAAAGTAGCCATAGTCGCATTAGCGATAAGCAACACGAGATAGAGCATAAATGGCGCTTGTGCCAAAAAGAATTTGCTAAAATTGCTCCACAGCCGTTATCTGAAACTATTGTGAGAAGTGCGATCGTCGCATCTGTCAACTTTCATGATATTGATTCTCAGCGTCTTGCAAACCGCGTTCAAGAATATCACACCGTTTTGTTAAAAGAGCTTGAACATGTACGATCTTAATTCTTTGATAGCAATTCTTTTTCGAATTATTAATTTTCTGGTATTTGTGGGGCTTGGTATCTATTTTTTTAAAAAGAAAATGCTTAAGGCTACACAGCAGAAAATTAATGAAAAAGAAGTGTATCTTAAAAGTTTGCAAGAACAAGATCGCATGCTCAATAATCAATTTTCTAGCTTGGAAGATGTTTTAAAAAAGCAAGAAGAGAAATGTGCTAGCTTAACGGAAAAAGTAGTTCAATGGAAAGTTGCTCAAACGCATCAAGCTGCTAAAAAGTTACAAAAACGAAATGCCCATCTAAAAACGATGCATGAGCGCTTAGAGCTCAAAGAAGAATATATTAATCAGCAACGATTTGAGCAAGCAGCTGTTTTAGAAGCGCTCAAAAAAACAAAAGAAGATCTTGAGCAGCATTTTTCTAAAGATGCTGCCGGGCAATCATATATGCATACCATTCTTAAGGCAATTGATAAGGAATAACTAATGATCGACATAACAACGACATTAGCTCGTCGCTATGCCCAAGCCTATTATAATATTAATAGTGAAGATCTAACGCTTGCCATATGTAACAATTTACAGCGAGCAGAACATTTTTTACGCAACAATAGATCATTAGTTGCTTGGCTTAAAGTGCCAGTAATTCCTGACGCAGTTAAAATTGCTTCGTTGCAATCATTATTGATACAAAAGTTTGAAATTGCTCAATCAATAAGCTCTCTCATTACGCTTCTTGTGGAGCACAAACGTTCATACCTCATTGGGTTAGTTCTCAAAGAAATACATGATATCTTTCAAGAGCGAAGCGGTATTCATTTGTTTGTTGTAAGTAGTTCACATGAGCTGAGTGCCGATGGTGTTAGTGCAATTGAACAGTTTTTACAACGCAAAAGACCAGGAGCGGTGCTTGCGGGTCATCATATCGATAAAAATCTTATTGCAGGCATACGCATGCAAAGTAATTCAGAGTTATGGGAATACTCGGTACGCAAAGATTTACGTGCTATTGAGTTACCACTTAATAGATAGCAAAAGGACCGTGTATGGAAATTAAAAACACAGATTTAGTATCCCTATTTGAAAAAGCGTTAAAAGGGGTTTCGCAAGAGCAATTTGACCAAATTGGTATTGTAGTAAAAGTTGGGGACAATATTTGTTCAGTTCATGGACTTGCCGACGCGGTATATGGTGAGCTTATTGTTTTTGACGGGGGCAACAGTGGTATCATTTTTAACTTAGATGAAGATGCCGTTGCCATATTTCTATTTGATAGCAATATCCCTGTGGCTGAGCTTGAAGTTGCACGCCGTACTGGACATGTATTTAAAATTCCGGTGAGCACTGAACTGCTCGGTCGCGTTGTTGACGTGAAAGGGAATGTGTTGGATGGCCTTAAGCCAATACATGCTCAAGAAATGCGCTCTATAGAAACCGTGGTGCCTCAAATTATTGAACGTAGTCCGGTAAATGAATCATTAGAAACCGGTATTCTTTCCATTGATGCACTGGTACCAATTGGTAAAGGTCAGCGAGAATTAATAATTGGTAACCGCAACACGGGTAAAACAACCGTAGTATTAGACACTATTATTCACCAAAAAGGTAAAGACGTAATTTGTGTCTATGTATCGATTGGTCAGCGACAAGCAAATCTTGCAAATATTATACAAATTTTAGAACAAAATGGTGCTCTTGAGTATACCGTGATTGTAAGTGCAGATTCAAGTGAAGCGGTACTCAATCAATACTTAGCACCGTATGTTGGGTGTACCATTGGTGAGTTTTTCCGCGATCAGAAAAAAGACGTATTAATTGTCTATGATGATTTGTCAAATCACGCCATAGCATTTAGAGAAATGTCGTTATTATTGCGCCGTGCACCGGGACGTGAAGCATACCCGGGTGACGTGTTTTATCTTCATTCACGCTTGCTTGAGCGTGCGGGTAAAATGTACGATGGTGGATCATTGACGGCACTTCCTATTGTACAAATTCAAAGTGATGACATTACTGCCTATATTCCTACCAATTTAATTTCTATCACCGATGGTCAAATATTTTTAGACACTCGGTTGTTTAATCAAGGTATACGACCTGCGGTAAACATTGAGCTGTCTGTTTCACGTGTTGGTGGAGCTGCACAAACCGCCGCGATTAAAAAAGTAACTAAAGCGCTTCGTTTAGAGCTTGCTCAATACAACGAATTGCTTGATTTTGCACAATTTGGTACAGAGCTTGATGAAGTTTCTCGCAATAAGCTAGCCCGTGGGGAACGAGCGGTAGCATTGCTCAAACAAGAATCAGGGGTGACCTATTCCTTTGTTGAACAAAGTTTAATGTTGTTCTTACTCAAAGAGAATTTTTTGGATGCGATAGCGACCAAGCATGTGCGTGATTTTGCCCTGCAGTTTGTCAGTTACGTACATAACGTATATAAAGATTTGTATATGGTTATCCAAGATACACAAGATATACCCGATGATATTAAAGATCATTTAATTGTGGTTGCAAAAGAATTTACTACGGTGTTTGTACCGCGAGATTAATAAAAAAAAGCCCTACATCGCGTAGGGCTTTTTTAGTTGTGTTGCTATTCTTTGCATATGTACCCACATGCATGAGGGCTTTCTTTGCAGATATAGTTATATGGTACTTTTAATGCATGTTTTTGCCAAGATAACGAAAATACGTTAATAATCTAATTTGCTCAGGACACTTATGATAGAACAAGTTCCTTATATTATAAACATCATCATTCTGGTACCCGTATGCTATCTCATGTTTTTTGGGAATAATCGTGAAAGCATCATAGTTTTTCAAAGAATGGTCAAAGATTCTCTACCCTTGCGTTTACTCGTTGGCTCAATGTGGTTTTCCATTCTAACATGTTCATTTTTAGGGGTTATGTATCCTCACAAATTGGTGGCTATCTTATTAATGCAGTGGATTTACAAAGCGCTGTATATTCTCGTGTACGTGATACCTAATGCTCTTAATAAAGGTATTAAAAACACTGCACTTGGCATTGCCATAAGTTTTGCGGCAATTGTTATTACATGGCCCTATTTTATAGCAGTGCTGTGGCACATGAACTAATGCATACATCATTAGTTAGTCTAGGTGCCTCACATTAAAAATTAGTTTTGGATCAACACCTGATATTTCAAGTTCTTCTGGGAAATGTATTGAAGGTAGTAATTGAACCGTTTGGCTATCAAGGATGCCTAAATCAAAATCTATCTGCTCTTCATCGCTGCGCGACTCGTAATTATTGATTGTTATATCAGTTAACGACATTCGATCGATATAATCTGAATCTGACTTGCTAGCTGATTCATTAGATTCTTCCGATTCTGAATGGTCACATGATTCATCTGATTCGAATGACACATCGAGTTTTTTACACAACAAAATGTGGCTCATTAAACTTGAGCTTAGTTTATACTCAAAACTGCAACCAGGGCAACTGAAAAAGTTGTTAGCATAGTGTGTTAAGTAACATGAAGCAACATCTGCAACATTACTTTTTCCAACTCGTGTGCAGCCATCATAACGACAATGATATTCAATGGCGTTTCGCCCGTTATGCCGCGCCCCGTGACTCAATGTTCCATTTTTAATATATATTTTTACCGCGTCAAAGCTATGTAACTCTGGTTTACTCGATTGAAAAAATTTCTTAATTTTCCTATCTAGTTTTGACTTTACATATTCTTTTAGTTCTTTGTTGCTCAGTGAAGAAAGATCGATTTGCATTGCTTGAGCCAAATCAGCAAACAGGGCGAGAAATAGTATGAAAATTTTGTTCATATGAATCACTTTATGATTTTAAAAATCTAGTTATCAAATCTTTGGATTTCAAATTCTTCAACAACGTTTTCAATTGTACCAGGAGTAATGAAGTCTGATGAGTTTGATAAACAACTGGTAATCGGCGTTGCGACGAAACGAGTTTGATTGCCAGGATTAATTATCAATCGGGGAAGGTCGTCTGGCTTAGTGGTTGGCTTGTATTTTTTTAATTTTATCACAAGACAGGTAAGGTTTTGTGTAAGTGGATTATTTTGTGCCGCATGAGCTTGTGTAGTGCAATGAAAGTTTTTAAAATGTACTTTTAGTCCTCCAATTCTTTTTAGATTTTTCTCACAGTGAGGGCAATCAAAAAAATCATTACTGTAGTGTGATAATAGACACGACGCGACTTCATCAATATTCTTTTCGCGGGAAAATGAGCACTCAGGATATGGACAGTGATAATTTAAGACTTTTCGAGAGTTTTTTTGGATATGCTCTGTGCAGTGATTTTTAATGTATTTTTTAACATCGTCGAAATTTAAAAATGCGTGTTCTCCATTTACAAAAAATGCTGCGATTTTAGCGTTAATAGATTCTACAATATCATTTTCATAACTGACCAGTTGTGTGTCAGAGAATTTTCTTTTTTGCCCGCGGTGCTCAGTTGTTTGCATAGTAAAAGAGTATTGATGTAGCAATATTAGTGCCAATACAGATAAAACTTTTGTCATAAAAAACGCCTTATAAACAGGTAATAATAAAATTTAAATGTATCCTGTTAGAAAATTTTAGCAAAAGATTTATTGTTAAGCTTCAGATGGCATATTTGTGATGAGTTTATAATTTATATCTAACACGCTATCGCTAACCAAGATCATCAGAAGTTTTTGCGCCCTGACTAATCAGAAAATCAATGGTTTCTTCTGTTACTTCTGGATGTTCAAATGCCAGATCCAAAGCAGTAAGTCCATCGCTATTCCGTTGATTGATGCGGGCACCGGCTTCAAGAAGTGCTTTAATAGCATCTATTTCATTGTGTTCTGCGTGATAGATGATTGCGTTTTGATCATTTTTGTTTAAATGTTCAACATCGGCTTTTTTTGATACAAAAAATTTAATCATATCAGGATTGTCTTCATAAAAAAGTATATTTGAGCCATTGTTGTCAAGATGATTGATGTTTGCCTTCGCATTGAGTAGTAGCTGGGCAATTTCTATAGTGGGCGCAAAATATAGTGCAGTAAGTCCCTGTGTGTCTTGGGCATTAGGGTTTGCACCTAATTCTAGCAGTTTGGTAATAAGTGAAATGCGTCCTTCATTAACCGCCTTCATGAGTAACGTTGATTTTTTATTGCACAGCTGTGCATTAGGTCCTGCAACTAAATATGAGAGGCGTGGCCCTTTATGAAGTACTTTGAGTGGCTCTAAAAATGTATCTTTGATGAATACTAAATTAGCATAATCAGTTTGGGAAATGGTTGCTTTAAAATAGGGTAATGCCCATCGCAAAAGTTCTTCACGTTGGGTGATGGTAAAAACTTTGCTTGCGAGTAATATATGGTATACGAGATCAAGCTGGATCAGGATGGGAAGAGGGGTAATGGCTCTGATAACGTCAGCTATCGATTGTTTTTTTTCAAGCAGTTGGATATTTTTTTTTAATGAGTCTTTATACAGAGATAAACTAGCATGCAAACCACTAACTAGTAACACTAATACCACAGCGCTTACTCTCATCATTACAGACTCCTTTTTTATCAGAATACTACATAGTTATATCTATTGAGAATATTTTGCAGTGATATTATGACTGCTCCTGGTTTGACGCGTCCAGGTCAGGTAATGGCTTTGTGCAGTTTTTAAAAAAGTGCGATCGCAAGCTCTTTGCGGCAGATAGTATCGTGTGGCAGTTTTTTCTGGGACATTTGTAAATGTCAGGGTATAAGCTCGTTAATAAATGAGTTGTTGCTCCCTCAATGCTATGATAGGGGCACTTTCGACAGTTAGATTGCAAACAACGATATGCAACTAACTTTGTGACCGCATCTACTGTCATATGATGTGATCTCACATGATTTTTTAATTCAATAATTGAGGTGATTGAACGCTCGCAACATTCAAGATCTATACTCTTATGACGAGCATTGAGCAGTGTGTTAAAATAATTTGCAAGCTGAGTGTCGGCTGTGGGCGCTATAACTCTTTTTGGTTTATGTGTGTTCTTTGGTGTGGGAGTTGCAGGCTGTAAGTACGGTTTGTGCATTGTGATACTTTGTATGGTTTGTGGCATACGAGGATTTAAAGTTGTCATATACAGATTATTAAAAGTATAATCGGTTGTGAGTGGTATTAGGTTGTCTTGTATATCTAATTGGTGCGGCTTATAGTCACGGTAAAATTCGTGATGGCAGACAGCTTCATCCTCTTGAACGTCCGATAGTATTCCCAAGTCAAATTGAGGTAAGCTTGAATTGGCCTGATCTGCCCATTCCATACCATGCAAAGAGTTAATTGTTAGCAATAATACGACTGCTAGATTTTTAAGCATGATTGATCACTTGTTAAGCTAAATAGTTTCTTCAATAGGCTTATTGTTGTGTTTTCTTTTATAGTGATTTCTGAGCGATGTTAGGCAAGCTAAGTTTAGTCTACAATCTTTATCCGGGCAGTTAAAAAATCCAGGTATGGCAGTACTTATAACTTTGGATGCCGCCAGAGCTGCTGTTGAGTATGATAAATCTTTTTCATAATGAGTGCCTGCATAGAATAGCTCATCTATGGTATGAAAATCTTTAATATGTTTTTTCATCGCATCAAAATTGGTAATCTGCGTGCCACAACACTCAATGAAAAATGTTTTTTTTCTGATAAGTGCTGCAGCAGGAGAGCGCTGATAGGGAGTGTTGTTATGTCTTAAAGAGCCACTTTCTACATGATTTGTGGGTGCGTTTGTTAGCGGATCATCATTGGTTAGTGCAATATGATTATTATTTGCATCACTCCAGAACGTGGACCAATTGAAGTTATCTTCTGTTTGCTCAGGTGATTTAATAAGTAATGAATGCAGTTTATGTGTGTTGTTATGCACAATTGTGTTTTGCGTAGTGTAGCTAGAGTGATTATACGTTAACTCGTGATTCCCCTTGAGGTTGTAATCATTAACAGAGTAGTTCATGTTAGGGTAACAATGTCTTTGATGAGGAGCCGGGGGATAATTGTGCCATTGGTAGTCCATAGCGACGGGAATATGGAACCATGTGATAACTATGCTTAAAAACAGATAATTCAATTTCATAATGGAGATCCCAAGAGTAAAAGTTCTTGCTTATTATTTTGTAGGGAATTATATATTGATATCTATGTGCGCATTATTTGTGAATTGTGCCCTACTTGTTTAGAGAATTTATAATTTCTAAATGGGTCACTTTAATTGTATTCACATGGTAACTTTTGTAAATATATGCTTTAATTAACAGGGTTATTACATTTTTTCTCGATGTGATAATTGCACGTATTTATTGCTTTGTGGGCATTGTACCAGCTGTTTTCTAGCCGGTAAATACAAATCGTAACCTAATGGTACCCTAATAGGCCCTGCTAGAATCATAAGCTGTCAATTTCTTTTGTTGAGAATTTACAAAAAAGTGGTATATTTTCTATTATACTTTTCAAATTTGTGCCTGTAGCTCAGTTGGATAGAGCAACGGATTTCTAATCCGTAGGTCATAGGTTCGAATCCTATCAGGCACACCAAGCTTGACGTTCTGCAAAAAAGATCAATAATACAGAGGTTATTGACTATTTTTGCAGCTTAGGCATAGATGTGTATAAAGTGGTTGAACCTGTTAAGAAAAAGCACAAATTATAGAATCCCTTTAAATCTGATCCTAAACCATTTGTTTTGAACATTCACTTACGCCATTTTTCCCATTTATCCCTAAAAACAAACAATAATTGGACAATTCCAAATGTAATCACTTAGTGTCCTGTTCCTGAAGCACACCATACCATTTTCTATAGTAACGTGTAGCATATACAATGCGTTTCATGCCTAGGCACTGGGTAAAAATAAACAAAATTATGAATAAAAAAGCATTTAATTTTATAGGAAACTTATATATCTATTTGCTATAATTTCTAATAGAAACAATAAAAGTAGAAAAAAAGGCTTTACTATGAAAAAAATAATTTTATTCACTACACTTGCCGCATGTGGGTGCCTGCTGGGTGTAGAAAAGCAATACAACAACGTACCTGAGCTACCACCCGAAATAGAGTATCAAATTATGGAACAGCTGGTAAACACGGCGCGCACCAGAACAGAAGCACTACAAAATTTGCACAATTATGCTGTATCAAAAAAAATGTCGGCTTATGCCCTACAACTCAGTAAAAAATATTTGCAATCACTGCTTGATCAGAAGTTTGAGTTGTACAAATTAGCCTTCAGTGATTACCATGACCCAGTTATTAATAATAGAGTTTTAGATATTTTAAAGCGCGAAAAACGCAAAGATAAATATGAAGCCTATTATAAGCGTTTTCACATGGCTATTTCTGATATTAAAGATACATCAAAAGAAATTACTAGTTTATCACAGTATTTATATATGCTTGAAGATGCAGTTGACGACAAAAAAACTGTGCTGTCTATGATACTGCTTCGTTTTATTAATCAATTTAAAGGGAACTTGGCCAACTATGACTTGAGAGACATTAATAGTCATTTTGGTAGGATAGCTAGGCACGCTATTGATAATATTAGAAATAACACTGAAAATAGCGATTATTTTCAATTTTTTGAGGCACTCATAAAAATAGCTCGTAGAATCTTACCACAAAAGTACCTTATGTATACAAAGTCAATATTTATCACAGACCACACGCAAGATGATTTGAAATGGCAAGACTATACCATTTTTGAATACGCACAGAAAGCAGGAACACCCGAAGTTGTTGATTACCTGAGAAGATTAGGTTTTGATGTAGATCAAAAAAATAAGTCATCATCACGCGGTTTTTGCCAAATTTTGTGATTATGTAGAGCTAGTAGTTACATGATCTACTTTACCTAGGCAGCTGGTGAGCTACTGTGGGTACACTAACGATTTCTCGCAAATAGGTTTAAATACGTTTAGCGTATAAAAAAAACAACGTTATGAATAAAAAAGCATTTAATGTATTAGAAAACATATAAATCAATCTGCTGTAATTTCTATTAGAAGCTATGAAAGAGAGAAAAAAGGAGTAATATGAAAAAAATAATTTTATTCACTACACTTGCCGCATGTGGATATCTGCTAGGAGTAGAAAAGCAATACAACAACCTAACTAAGCTACCACCCGAAATACAGTATCAAATTATGGAACAGCTAGTAAACACGGCGCGCACCAGAACTGAAGCGTTACAAAATGTGTACAATTATGCTCTAACGCAAAAAATGTCAGCTGATTTAATGCAACAAAGTAAAAAATACTTGCAATCACTGCTTGATCAGAAGTTTGGGTTGTACAAATTTGCTTTTGGTGATTACAGTGATCCCGCACTCAAACAAAAAGCACTCTCTATTTTGGAGGATGAAAAAAAACAAGCACCATTTTGGGCGCCGGGGATGTCTGACCGGGCTAAAATGGCGATTGCTGACATAAAGAGTGGTGTCAAAGAGATTGATTCTTCTAAGTTGGAAAGTTATCTTACATTACTTGGTACTGCCCTGGACGATAAAAAACCAATACTTGCCATGATATCGTTGCATTTTATTAATCAATTTAACGGTACTGTAGATGTTGCTACTCATGATAGGCTTAGCTCAGTTGAAAAGGCTATCGATAATATTAAAAAAGATCCTACCAATAAAGATAACTACTACGTATTTGATGCTCTTATCAAAATAGCTCGTAACATTTTCCCTAAGGAATATCTATTGAACAAAAGGATAATCCGACCATTTAGTGATAATTCCAAATACACTATATTCGAATACTCACAGAAATCAGGAATACCTGAAGTTGTTGATTACCTGAGAAATTTAGGTTTTGATCTAATGGTTGATGATATTGTAGAAGAACCAAAACCAGAAAGCTATAAATTTATACCGCAGTCATCATTTGGGTACATTTACGAGGAGTGTTAATAAGTAAATAATCTCATTTACATAATAATCATTACTACGGCTCTCAGTGGCACATAATACAGAGATGTCACTACACTTTGAGTAAAGGCACTGATCTTAGACGGCGACATGATATTTGCGGGATCAACAGCTGTTTGCTTCTACATGTGTAAACAATTTTGCTTGATTGAGTGAAGCTATAAATGAGTATAATGTTGGATTGCAAAAAATAAGAGCCTAGTTTTTTCTAGGCTCTTTCAATTTTCTAACTAATTGACCCAAGCACATCCAGGGTTGAATGCTCTAAGTTATTGCCCTGCAAGAAGAGATGAATAATATGCTCTTCGTTCTGAATGTTTTTTTGAATGTTGTTTTGATATTCATATAGGTCAAGTTCTTCTTGAAATGAAACGTATTGAATTTTTACTTGTCTTGCCAATACGCTACGAAACTTATGCAGATCAGTCGCATATTCTGTTTCTGAAGAATATTTAAGACAAGCGACTTCTTTATTGCTCGATTTTATTTTGTCGTCATAAAAGAGCACTGTTCCTGACCAGCCAGTAAGGCTCGGTCTGCTTTTTGAGGTTGAGGCTGTTTTTTGTGAATTGAGCAATATCTTTTTACTTTGTCCCTGCTTAATATCTAAGTTTAATTTTTCCAAATTTGTATCTTGATAACCAATGCGTAATTTTTTTGGCGTTGAGTTGGTGACATGCAAAACAAATGTTGGTTTTTTATAAGCTGGGAATTGATTATTCTGGCTAGCTTTAAGCCCAGATCCTAACAGCGCACCGGACAGAACTATTAAATATTTCATGATGTATCCTCGATGTATAAACTCTGTAAATTTCACCCTACATAATTTAGTACAAATAATCATAAAATTACAGGATGTACTTAAAGTAAGGCACATGTAATATGTATGTATTGTTTGACTGTGAGTAATGTTAACCGCAACTGATCTATTAAGAATTGTTCCAGGCTTTGCCGACTGCATTTTTATGCCCATCTTGTGAGTCTTCTAGTATACGTCTTATTGTAGTGCGCATATTAGGTGCGCACCCTGAAAATTACTGTGTTTTGCCCATCATATAACAGCATGAGCACTAAAGACTGTTTTGGGTTATACATCACAAAGTTTGATAGCTGGGCTGTCGTGTTTTAAATTTCACGGCTTCACGCGCCACATCTCAAAAAAATGTTTTTCAACTTATCCGTTCATGATAGGGAGCAATAAGTTTTCTCAGCTTATAGGCCATTGTTTCCAGATATTTTTTTGTAGATTGCATTTTTTTAATTGCTTTTTTATTAGTTTCAATTTTTTTGTTTTTTTGCAATTCACTGGCCATAATGAAGGGAAAAAACAACACATTTGCAGCAATTTCAAGACCAGGATTAGTGCCATCACCTAACAGAGTTGGTTTCTCGTTATTGTTAGCTAGTTCTTGTTGTGCCCTGTATATCTCGTGGCCGATCTTGTGAGCAATATCTTCAAAAAGCATTCTATAGTTATTGAGACGGAGACACTCGGTATGCGAAGGTTTTATAAATAATGCTTTAACATTAAAAAAAATTAGACTCCATTGTGTTTTGCTCAATGCGGTATCAAGTAGTGAGTATTCGGCGCGGAGCTCTGAAATACTTTTGTTAAAATAACGTTTAGTGGATACATTATCTGTACCGCTAATAAACGTTGTGGCCGTGCATAATGTGAGAAAAAAAGTGATTATGTATTTCATAATTAAACCTGTTTTCGAACTGTTTAAACTATAATTTGATCTGTGAAAGCGTTTTTTGTGTTTGCCAATCTATTTTGGCTTATATACTTTAAAGCTTTGGTACATCGTAGTTTTAGGTTTTTGCTGTGTAACTTCATTGTTTAACGTGCTGCATTTTAAAAAATGATTTTTCAAATTACCAGCTGATTGTTCTTTCTTGCATCGTGGACACGATAAAAAATCCTTGTGTGCATGTGTTGCATACATTTCAGCTAAGAGATTAGGTCTGCTGTTTCTATGTTGGTTACACCCAGTCTCCGGGCAGCTGAATCCACAAATGCTAGCATGTTTTGATTTAATGTGTTCAAGGAACGTTGGCCATGAGAGATGCTTTTGAGAGCAGCAAATTTTCGGATGATTTTTTTTGCGGATTTCAATGAGCTGATCGATATAATTCTTATTGTTGTTGTCGCCTACAGCGGGTAAAGCAATATCATGTTCTTGTATTATTTTGACAGGCGTTGGTTGTGTGTAGGTAGTAAGCAAAGAGTTGTCTTCTGCGCTCAAGGTTCTGTTTAAATACATACTATAATCAGTTGAGTTCGTTATAGTATTAGCAAAAGTAGAAAGATACGGAGCGTAGCTAATGGGTGTTGACGTTTCTTCGATCGACGCCGGCATAGTTGGTGTAAAGTATTCAAACGTCTGTTGAATGTTGCTATTTTGTGAGTGATCATACGGCATTGCTGGCATTAGTTCGTTGTCACCATATTCCAAAATGCGACGCACTTTGCGCGGGCTTGATTGATCATCTTCTCTTTTACGTTTATGGGATGTTTGAGGAGAATTTTGTAAATTTACATCCGGTTGACTGTTATAATCGAAAGTTGTTGTCGGCGAAATGAGCGTGGGGTTTTGATCGTAATAATTTGCGATAACATCATAAAAATTATCTAATTTGCTTTTTAACGGGCTCTCAGATTGAGGGTTGAGCTCAAAGCTTTTTTCAAAGCACTGGGCTGAATGAGCAAAGCTTAAAGATATAATAAATTGAATTAATATGTGTTTTAAGTTCATAAATTTTTACTCCATTTACACAGGGTATACTCAGTTAATAATACACTATTTGAAAATATTGTAAATTTTATAACCTGGAACGATTCGCGCAGGAGTGGTGTTGGTGTTAATTAAACTTTCACAGAACAGTAGCGATAGCCAAAATTAAAAAACTTTTGTAAAACCTTACTCAACGTATAACACGCTTATGCTTTGTTCCAGTAAACACCACAACCTATACAAGGAGTTAATTATGATACGCTATCTGGTGTTAATGAGTCTTTTATCTTCGTTGCTATATTCACAGCCCAAAACCTTTGGAGGTCATAGCATGGTTGCGCCCTTACAGCGCGTATTAGTTAAACGTCCGGATACTAGTTTTGGTGTTAGCGACATACAAAAATGGCACTACACTGCTGTGCCTGATGTAGAACGTGCCCAAGAAGAACACGATGATTTTGTAGCAACACTAAAGCAAGAAGGGGTTGAAGTTCTCTATCACTTGGCCTCGTTGCCTGATCATGCCGATGCGCTGTTTGTTCATGATCCCGTTTTAATAACAAACAAAGGCGCCATTATTTTAAGTATGGGAAAAGCATTACGACGTGGTGAAGAAGATGCTATAGAGAAAACGCTTAATAGTTTACAAATACCCACACTGTATAAATTACATGGAGACGCGCGCGCTGAAGGCGGTGATATTGTATGGTTAGACGACAGCACGCTTGCCATTGGAAGAGGGTTTAGAACGAATGACGAAGGCATAAGACAAATCACTAATGCGGTAACGCCGTTGGGTGTAAAGGTTATAACGGTTGATCTACCTTATGATCAAGGCGAGCATGCGTGTTTACATTTGCAATCCCTTATCAGCTTAGTTGATTATAAAATTGCTCTAGTTTACAAAAAGTTACTTGCCGTTCCTTTTATTACGTACCTTGAAAAACAGGGCTTCACCTTGTTAGAGGTGCCAGAACACGAGTATCAAACTATGGGGCCTAATGTATTAGCGATTGCGCCTAAAGTTTGTTTGACAATCCAGTGCAATCCCGACACCAAAAAGACATTGGAGTTAGTAGGGTGTAAAGTTTACACGTATAAAGGCGATGAAATATCCCTAAAAGCTGAAGGGGGAGCTACCTGTTTAACACGCCCATTGTTGCGACAATAGATACTTAATGGCCTAGTAGGATGCTCTAACATCTTCTAGGCTTTTTAGTTTGAAATAGGACACGTTACCACATTCATGTACCCCGATTGGCGAATTCACATTGAAATGCGAGCGCTTGCCAGATTTGTAAAAATTTGCAAATGTGATATGCTGTGGATATGTTAATCAATACTTTTTATGAGTATTCTTGGGGGTTTTATGATATCGATAATTAAACAATTTTCTACACTATTATTAGTGTTCAGTTCATTTTCTACAGCCATGGAATTAAACACAAGCTGGGATGAAAAAGAACAGGCTTTAGACTACATTAGCGATACTTTTTCTCAAAGCTATTTACAAAACGATCGCTTAAGTCCAGAACCATTATTTCAAACACCGCAGTACGATCAGCATATTACGTACCCAACAGTATCTGTTGTGCAGCAAAATGTCGTAGTTAACAATTATTACTACTCACCATTATTTTATACTCCGTATACTGATCAAGCATTACCGGTAACCTCATACCAACCAACCTATACGGGACAGGTACGAGCGCGCCAAGAAGAAGAACATTTTGCGCCATCTAAAAAGCAGCGTCTCATGCCTTCTGATGAAATTATACAAGCTGCGAGCCAAAGAACTAATTATAGTTACGCAGCCAGTATTCCCTCACAGACCAATACTAACTATGCTCCGCAGACACATAGCATTTCTCAAACACCGATTAATCCTATAGTTAGCCAGGCTATTATTCCTAACGTTGATGAAACTATTTTGGCTAAGTTTAAGTATAATGCAGCGCTTAAACGTACAAAACAAGTTGAAGCATGCTCTGCGAAAGATACTTACTTTTACAACTTACAGCAAGCAAGAAGAGATAGGTTTGCCAGTGTGTGTTGTGGTAAACAGCTCAATTGGTCAAACTTACATGCTCATATTAAATCCCAGCACGCAGTAGGTGATGGTTTTCGAATCAAATATATTTGTCCTTTTGTTAATTGTAATAAGCACGGTATGATGGATTCATCACAAGCAATGGCATCATATTACGCAACTCATACGGTACCAGACCTTCTTGATTGTCCTACCTGCAGCAAAGCTATGGCGCCGCTCAGGCTCAAATCGCATTATATGGAATGTAAGGGTGATATTAAGTTCATTATGTATGAACCAAATAAAAAATAGCGCAGTTAGCACAGCAAATGTAAAGGGCACTGATTCAGTGCCCTTTTTTTTATATTATTGTGCTATGCCTTGTACATCCATATCGGTGAGGCCCAAGTCATCACCTTTTAGGTCCAATGTTATATTTAAGGTGATTTTTTTGTGAGTTGCAAGATCAACGGACTGAGTCCAGTCTAAGAATGAAATGTCGCTTGGTCTTAAAAAATTTACATTGAGCTGATCACGGAAAAAGCGCGGCCCTTTAAATGTTACGCCGTAATCAAATGTTGCTAACTCTTCTTTTTCTTCATTTTGTATTGACCACTGGCCAGATTCGTCTTCAGCCGTTTTGTAAAGCGGAAGATTAATGTTATTTATAGTTTTGCCCGCTTTTAGAATAATTGTTTTTGAATGAGCAGAATCAGGATAGGTTAATTCAAGATACAGATCTTTATTGGTGTGGTTTGTGATTCGTTTAATCTGTGGAAAAAACTTATTAGAATTTATAGCTGCAAAACTGGTTAATGTGCTTGCAGTGATCAAAATGATCAAGCTTTTAATACTATTCATACTCCATCCCCCTGTTATATTTCATACTAACTACAGTCTATATTTTTCGTAATTCAGTTGTAAATAAAAGTCTTGGAATTAAGATGCAACGATAGTGTGGGTATTGGTTACTGGTGATGTTGACTGATCTTAAACGGATATTAAAGAGATTAATTGCGCTAGTCAGCTCTTAAAGCGTTTGGTATCTGCTGTGTTGCGAACGTAATATTATTTTAATTCAAAACTTAATTGTCCATTGTTTTCAAAATAAGCTTTTTTTATAGCAAGCACATCTGAAGTGTGAGTATTGACTCTCATAGCGGTCAAGAGTTCGTCTTCAGTGATAAAAAATTTTTTGAGCTGGCGGTGTTGCACTACACCATTATCGATGAGTAATTCTTTTTTACCTGAGATTAATGAGCCGATGTAAGGAAAGTAATAATCGATTACTACCACAGACCAGTTTACAAACATGATAAAAATAGCCATCCCTAATGTTTCATAAAATACGTTGCCTACTATGGCTGATGCAAGAATAGAGCCAATTAAAATATATAAAAAAAAATTATCTACCGTTCTCAGTGACATAAATCGTTTATTAAACCGTGCGAGAATAATACCAACGATGTATATTACGAGCGAACGCATCATCATATGACTAATTAAAATTTCTTCTGCGTGGATACCCAAAACAGTATGAAGAGTGTTTACAATGTTCATACATTCCTCTTAAACATTTTTTTTCCCCCAGAGCACTGATAATCACAATAGCTTTTTTTAAAAACAATTTTCCATAAAAATTGCACAAGTAAGGAAGGTATGACCTTCAACTCGAATGTTTTAATGCTCAAGCCAGAGATGGGTAAGCTCAAAAGTAAGCAGTGGTGGGCCATACTGTTTTTTACTGCTAAGATTAGGGTATACCACTCAATCTATTTATTTTTAACGAAAAGAGGTAATCGTGTACAACCTTATCTTGGTGTTGTGTGCGCTATGGTGCATTACTACCCATAGCCAAGAAGCTGCTGCCTTACCAAAGCGTCTGCCGCACGTGCTGATAGTAATGGGAAGTGTTCGACAAGGTCGCACAGCAGAACAAATTGCCCGTGCAATAGTAAACAGTGCTGATGCGAATACTATTGATTTAGAGATCGTTGATCTCAAGGAAATCAATTTGCCGGTAATATCGGGTCACGAGTCTGTTGAAGACAATACACACGTGATCCAATGGTCAAAAAAAGTTACCACCGCAGATGGAGTGATTTTTTTAACACCCAACTATAATGAAGGGTATTCAGGCGTCATTAAAAATGCTATTGATGCTTTGTCACATGAATGGCAGGACAAAGTAGTAGGCGTTGTTGCGTACACTGGTGGATATGACGGCGGTAAAAAACCTGCAGACTATTTACTGGCCGTGTTGCAAACATTGCACATGAAGCCGTTATTAGATTCTATAGTATTGATTCCTTTTGCTGATGGCGCAGTAAATGATTTAAATATGTTTAAGAAGCAAAGGAACCAAGATGCTGTTACCTCATTGTTAACTACTATTGTTAAGGTTGTCTCATGAAAATACCCATTAAAAAAATATTACTCGCGTTATTTGCAGCACTTGCCGTTGCACTTGTAGTTGATTATGTGCGGTTTAAACGAACTATTAAGCCGGGTAAAAAAAATATTACCATTATCGGGCAACACATTAAACCAGGCTCACGTGCAGAACTGTTAATAAATGCGGTGATTCAACGTGCTCAAACAAAACCTGATTTGCGTATAAATGTACTTGATAGTGCTGATTTTAATCTCCGCTTTTTAGAAGCTGAAAAAGCGCCGCTGGAAGAGCCGGTTGATGATTATACAACCTTGCAGTGGAGCGAAACCATTGCTAATGCGGATAGCATTCTATTTATTACCCAGAATTTAATGGTGGGTATACTGGGTACTTTAAAAATGCTATTGATGTGTTGTGGCTTCCGTGGCACAACAAGCCGATTGGAGTAATTGCCTATTCCTTATCGCATCAACAAAGTAGCACGTTTACGCAATCGATTGTTGATTTATTTTCTGCTGTTAAAGCTGATTTAGTGATGCCTGTCATCTACTTGCCGGGTGGCTCAAAACCTTCTGAGCGAACAATCAGCATTACGCCTGATCTTGAAAATAGTATTGATACAATATTGACAGAGCTGTACACCACGGCAAAAGAGCCAAACTATTTCAGGCA
This sequence comes from Candidatus Dependentiae bacterium Noda2021, assembly GCA_020886235.1. Lineage (GTDB taxonomy): Bacteria > Babelota > Babeliae > Babelales > Vermiphilaceae > Noda2021. The sequence continues at coordinate 148,081 of AP025250.1, forward strand.
ACTGTATCGATCGATAACTGATAAAGCAAAAAGAAAATTGCTTAAGCTTATCAAACCAAAAAAATAATTATGTTAAAATAAAAGGGGGACCGCATAGGTCCCCGTTCAAATTTATTTCAAGTTTCGTAAATCTTTATTTCTGAGAAAAAAATTTCAAACGTTCTCGTTCTAAGCGTTCAAATCTGATTTTTTCGATTTCGTTTTTTAACCCAATCCCTACCGCGTGTTCATATTTTTTTCGGTCTGGGATTTCTTGCATAGGGGTCTTGGGTAGTTCGTGAGGCGCCACTGGAGTTGCAGGCACAGATGTAATATTCATAGTAGCGTTACTTTCTTCAAGATCAATTATCTCAGGCATCATACGAGGTGTTACCGGAAGACTTGGTTGTACTAGAGAATAACCCTGAGGTACAACATCGGTATTCGATGCCCAGCCAGCATTGTAATTTAGAGTATCATAAATTGGACTTGTCGGTTGTTGTGGCCAGCCAGAATGCACATTGGCCGCATGCTCGTGATTGTTTGGCATTAATTCAGCATTCTCTAATAGATCAAGGCACTCATTTTCTGCTAAATAACTTTCATAATTAGGTAAGTGGGGTTGATGCGCTTCTTGCAGGTACATGCCAGGAGACAGGTGTGAAGTATCATCATAGTTATTAATATTAGTATTATAATTGCTTTGGTTCTCAAAGTTGGGAATGTTATTGTGAAATTCAGACACATCTCCATCTAATGGTAGCAGTTTATCAAGATCAATTGTATTTTGAAGTTGAGTGTTGTAGGTAGCCGTTTGATCAATATGATTTAAATAACAAGAAGATGCCCCCTCTGCGCTGCTATATGCTGTGTTACATGTTATGCAAATCCAGTCGTGAAGATGGTATTGTTCTTTAATAGCATGAAAATATCTAACTAGTTCTTGCCATGATTGAAGATACATATCACCAATATACATTCCTGTTGGAAACAATCTGTTAAAGGCTCTTTCATACTCAGTAGGTTCAGTGTGGATATAAGAAACAGAAAGGGGCGACACTGGATTTTCAATAAATGATACATCTGGTTCTGATGATGCCGGACTATCTGTTTCTTCAGGAATCAAAATTATTGATTGAGCCGTAAGATTTTTTACACATTTTACGTAATGACCGCGCAAAGATTCGGTAGCACTGTATTTTTTTGGACAGTTGGGGCAATGAAATATGGTAGATTTGTTATGTTTTGTTGCTACGTGATCTGCCGCATATGTTTTATTTGAAAAAGATATACCACAGCATTGAATTTTTTTATCGTTATCTCGTGGGTGATCATTCAAATGAGCCATTAAATGCTCCCAGCTAAGATTACTTTTATCGCAGCAAGATAATTGCGCTTCTTTTTTTCTTTTTTGAATGAGAGCCAAAATATTTTTTGATAGTTTTGTAGTCTCATCAGTTGGTGATGTTTTTGGAGTAAAATCATACACTACGCGTGAAGGAATCGGCGAATTAAATGGTGAGCCGTTTTGCTGATATCTAAACCTGGAGACACTCGGACTATAGGCTTTTTTGGTAATCGGTTCTGGAGTGTTGTTGACACTTTGGTATGGTGATGTGTTGTATGGCGATGAGCTATAACTTTCTACATCGATAATGTTTGCTACAGGTGACAAATTATTATTATTGTTGGTGTTATTATTGATTACGCCAGGTGAAGATTGTCTTGACGCCACTCGGTAAGAATTATTTTGGATGCCCGTTTGTGACTTTTGTTCATTATTTTTTAAATCTTCGTAGAAATATTCCATTGAATTAATAACGCACGGAATAAGTACTGAGAAGATTAAAGATTTTTTGTAGATTTTTAACATAATAGCCTCCTTTTTATTTCTAACGGTATAGGCTAATTATATTCTATTTGAAAATATAGTCAATGAGTTTAGTGCAAAAATTGATTAAAATAACCTGTATCTCGCCACAAAACACATTATAATATTTTCTTTTTGTATAATTATGCGGTGTTTTAGCCATGGTGTGCACAAAAAATACCATGTGCAAACTGTTCCATTGACGATTAATGCTCACTCTCACAAACACCTATCTTTATATGCAGTCTGCGACCACATGATCAAGAAGACCCTGCCGCGATGATAATTTTTTTTTGCATACAACGCAGGTAAATATATCTTTGTTAATATCGATTACATAACATTCAAGTGCGCGTGCGCTCGTGCTGTATTGTTGTTGGCAGGCCGGACATTGAAAAACAGCTCGGCGTACCTTGTGAACTCCGGCAAAGTGATTTTGAGCCGTGAGCCAGGTTCCCAATGGTGTCGCGCAGCAGGCTATCTGATCTATTTGACTGTCTACATATTTTTTTATCACGTCTTCAGAACTCATGTTAGCAATGGTGTAAGCATGCACCAGCGGGTGGATATCATCTTCTTGAATTTCATGGTTTTGTGGTGTGCCCACACAGCGCATTATGTCATGCGTTTTGAGATTGTCATACGTATGACAATTTTTTTTGCATGTCGGACAACAAAAAAAATTGTTATTATAGTGGCTAGCCAAACAACTTGCACTCGTTACAAGTTGCGGGTGCTTTGCGCTGCAATAGGGGCATACATATTCGTTAGTAATGGTTGTATGATTATTTTTAATAAAGTCTTTAACGCTTTTCCAGCTTTCCAATGTGATGTCATCGCCGACATTATAAATATATTTTTTTGTTTGTCGATTAAGATACGCACTGAGTGATGGCGAATCTTGCTTTTTGGCATGTAGGCATATGGTAAAATGATTTTTGAGTCCCGTAATACTTCTATTGATCGCACTGCACAGGGGACAACTAAAAAGCATTTTATAATGGTGCCACGCTGCGTGATGGTAAGCCTTTGACAGTTGTTCATAATGATGAGTGCATTCACCGTAGGGGCAGGTATACAGGGTGCCAATGCAGTGTGCACTTTCGATATGATCGGTAAACTCTATCCACAATAAATCTTTTTTATCACAACAACTAAACTTCAAAGATTCTTTGCGCTGAGCAAGAAGCAGATCAATTTTTTTCTTATTTTCTTCTTCAGAATAAGCAGTACCAAACTCTATCCCTTCACGGATAAATCTGATTTTTTCAGATAACGTCAATATACTCTTTACATTGACTTGGGGGGTAGTAAGCGACACGTTAACATTAGTATTGTTATTAGTATTAGGCTCGTGAAGTCTATCGGGTATTACGGTAACGTCAGAATATGTTTGGTGACTTTGTAAAGTTTGTAAGTAATTGCTTTGTTCTTCTGACTCTGCAAAGCTCAAATAATAATCATCAAACCAACGACACCGTAGATCGTCACTAAAGTATGCAAAGTCATCACTAATACCATCGTTGGTATGTGATTCGTCAGTTTGCATACTAAGCACACGCAAACATGCAATCATGGTAAACAGATACAAGCACATGATAGTATTCTGCATAGGGTCCCTTACTAATGCAGAATAATTATCGGTGTGTAAAAATACTATAAATTATTTTTTGCCTATGCGGGCAAGCAGCGCAGCACGCAATTCTTCATTAGGTTGCTTTGTAATCAAAGGCAGGTTATCAATTTTTTTTGATGGTATAACTTTTTTCTGTTTAGAATGTGTGCGATTAGTGGTGGTTTTGCTAACTGGTGCTATGAACGTATTGTTTGTATGTTGAATGGTTACAGCATCTGGCACGGTTACCGTGTTTGCTGGCTGTACATTGGTTAGCTGTACCGGTGTAATGAGCAGCGACTCTTGTCTAGGTATCGACTGTCTGTTAGGTTGACTTACCATTACCGTATCATTAGTGAGATCAATAGTGTTGTGTGCGTTTGCTTGGGTTGGCTGGTTAGAACTAATGCCATGGGACGTATTAATTGCTTTTATAACAGTTCGCAATTTACTTGGCAATTTTGATTGTTGTGAATTTCTTACAGAATGGGATTTGGGAGCTGTTGGTTGTTTTACCGCTCCGGATGAGACAGGCTGATTAGTACTATTTTGCGTTCTACCTTGCATGAGTTTTTTATGCTCATCAGCGACACGCGAATAGTTTATATTATTGATTGCTGTTTGTAATTTGCGCGGCAATTGTTGAAATTCAGAAGTAGTTTGTGGCACCACGGGCGAAAGTTGGTCCTTTTTTTGTTGGTACAATATCCCAAGCGAGCATCTATTAAAGTGGTTCTTGAGTTTATTCAGTCCTGAAAAATCTTTAGCACAGGTAGGCACCGGACAGCTTAAAAAGCTTGGATTATGGTGCTTGATGTAATGGCTAAATGCAGATCCAAAAGATTGTTTAGGCAGATAATTACATTGTGGGAATGCGCAGATATGCTTGCCATCCTTAGTATGAGTTACATCATAGTGTGCAGCAAGGCTTGAAAGATTAGAATATAGTTTACCACAACAGGTCCTATCCATATGTTTTTTTCTAAATGCTAAAATAGCTTCCAATTTTTTTTGATTTTCTTCTAGCGACTGTGTGAAAATATTGAGCTCGCCTAATTGATTGTCATAGTCTGTATTTATTATGTCATTACAATCTAAAAACATTGGCTGTAACCACTCATCAATTTCTTCTTCATCGGTTGAATACGAGTTTGAAGTTCTTGCAGTAAACTCATAAGGCGTTACAGGCGTATAGGGTGTGTGGGTAGCCATTGGCGTTGCAGGTGTGTTAGGATTAAAAAAATAGTTGCCAAATATTTCTTGATCATGCGGTAATTCGTTTGATTGTATGCGCGCTGCACATGTGATAACAACAAGCATCAAATATAACCATATTTTCATCGTAATAACCTCATGTGAATAGCTTTTATCGTAGTAGATACTTTATAATTATATTCTGTTTGAAATTATTGTAAAGTTAGAGATTAAATTACTGGCATTATGGCCAAAAATTCATTGAGATTACGTATCTATTCAGCTGAGTGTTTTAAAAACTGTTGTGAAAGAGCGCGGTGATTACGTAGTGTAGTTACAAAATCGTACCCTCATAAACAGGAATGATTATGAAAAAAACCCTTGCATTGTGTTTAGTCGTATCTTCTGGTCTTCATGCACATCAAAATGCGCTACATAAGTTACGTAAAAAGCCTGTCATAGCTCATGCGCTCGCCTACCAACAAGAAATGCTATACGGTTTTAGCGCAGGGGCAGCCAGTGCTCTCATGGTTGATTATGTACGAAACGTTATGCCCAGTGCTGATTCCTTGCAGCTGTACGCAAACTATGGCATTTGCCGTGATCAATTAACCGGAGAATTAAAAATTGCATCTGCTGTCTTGGGCGCTTCGGCACTGACGCAAACAAACGAAAAAAAATATTCACCGGTAGTCCGCGTGTTAGCAGCACTTGTGGGCGCAAACGTTGCTATGGCCCTTAAAACCTATGTAACAAAATAAAGAAAACCTTGCCGGAAGACATGTTAATGTCTCTCAAGAAAAATTACGCCCTTATACTATTGGAGCGGTAATGAGTGATGTGCATGTAATGTCATATCACAGATACATATATCTACTGGTGTGTCATTTGCTTCTAGCTGCATGTTCAGGACAAGGTGCGGTGACTATTCATCGTGTAAGTGCCGGCACTCTTGAACATGAAGAGGCATTATTTGTACGGGCGTTTTGTCATGGATATGCCGATATACCGGTATCCATTTTAAAAATTGATGATGTACCTGCACGTGCGCGCTCTGTATTTAATGTGGAGCATAATGATTTGAACGATTCTCAGAAAAATATTTTTTTCTTAACGGCATACGTAGATGATAGTCTTGCTGGCCTTATTACCTTTCAAGAGTACGGGGCCGACACTATTTGTTATATTCGTGCCTTAGCTGTTGACCCGGTTCACATGCGGCAAGGTATTGGCAAACTTCTTGTATTTAGTGTTGCCAAATATTTACCCAACGTAAAAGAAATTGTGCTCGCAACGCGTGCATGCAATACCGGTGCCCGTATGTTTTACGATCGGCTTGGGTTCCATGAATATGATGAGGTGCCCTTCAACTGGGATCCAGCATTATTCATTGGCTTAAAGTTCTGTTATTAAGGTACAATCTAGCGATTACTTTGTTAAATGAGTTGTATGTGTATTAAAAGCATTTATAATACACATACAATTATGCATGTGTAACATTTCTTTACAATACGATCAACTAAGCGCAGGTAATCATGAAATTAATAACATCGTGTTTGGTAGTTTCAGGACTTTTAGTGGTAGCACATAGCACAATGAAGCCACTTGAAATGAACATATATCAGCATGTAGATGAGCATTGTCAGCATTCTCATTCCTTGCCGTTGTTTGAACTATACGGTGGCAAACAATCGTATGCACATGAGTTTGCACATGAAGAATGTAATTACGATCAAAATGCAGGCGAGTTATTTTTATATTTAGATTATTCAGAATTCCAGACCGATACTACCACACCTCAAGCGCCAGATACCACTGCCAATAATATAAAAACGAATGATGTATCTGAAGGTAATGATATGTCTATCAAAACTATGCAGCAGTTGGATGACCTCATCAATGCTCGCTTGCGCAAACAAAAACTGATGTGTTGTGACAGGGTATTTGATTCAAGTTCTCACTTAGAAACGCACTTAACGTATAGTCATCGAGTCGATAATAAATTATCTTGTTTTGAGTGTGATTACAATCACAAACATGCCCGGTTGTTGGCCCAACATATTCGTAAACACCTAGATGAAGCTATCTACCACTGCCCTAAGTGCGCTAAAAATACTGTTAATATTGCTGGTTTAAAGAATCATTTTAAAAGCCACATAACGCAATCAAGCGAGCAGCATGAAACCCCTAAACCTGGTGTTTTGGCAAATCCTAGCACGGTTGATGATCTGAGTATTTTGCGTCAATGCATGGATTTAATCAAACTGCGAGAAAATGGCTTAGAAAAAAAATGTTGTGGAATTACCTATGGCTCCAAAAAATCTTTACAAAAGCATTTAACTATTAATCACTTGAGCACAGATGCATCTTATTTGGTTGATGGATTGGCTGAAGTAGAAAAATATTTATTAAAAAAAGATCGAACATTGTATGCATGCCCTTTTAATGATTGTGGTAAATTGCATGATTCAAGCTACACACTACTCGTCCACTACTCAGCATGTCTTACAAAAAAAACATTACGCAACAACCTTATCAAGAATCTAAAACGTAAAGGTATTAATACCGCAGAGTATGGCGATGTAAATAAAAAACAGCGCCTCGTGTAATGGGCACTGTTTAGTCAAAAAATTAAATAGCATGGCATGACCCATGGCTAGTAAACCATGTGTTAACTATGATCAAAAGATAGAACTATGAAAAAAACTAATATTTATTGTGTTTTGTTAGGAATAGCTTTTTTTACAGCGCATGCCTCAGAGAATCATTGGTCTCTGATGGGCAATACAGAATGTGATCAAAGATCGTGTAGCGTACTCAATGCCTCGGATTTTGGTGTAATAGATTTATTCCCTAATCTTGAGGAACATTTTTCATATTCAGACATGTGCGACATTGCACAACCCATTCAAACTAAAGCACCGACGCACCCTGTGCCTGCTGAATTTATTCAGCGTGAATCAGAATCTGTATATGACAGTCCTATGGTGCAGCTATTCTCACAGAATTTCAGTGAAGATAGTGGTACCAATAATGCGTCCTTAGATTCTCTGTCGCAACCAATAAAGTCGGTGACTGCCAAACCAGAGATAATTAAAAACAAGGGAACAAAAACTAAAAAAAAGAAGACAATAGAACGTGATGAAAGTTCACATGAAGTGTTGATAAAAAGTATTATCAACAAACGATTTGAAGCGTCACCAGTAGAATGTTGTAATGAAAAAATATCTTCACGTAAACAATTGTTAGCTCATTTTCGCAAGCATCCACACATTATTCAGGGCAAACACAATTGCCCCCATACGAATTGCATTGGAAAAGATACCGAAGATTACAATTTGCTGGCAGAGCATTACATGACTCATTTTGATGCGCATGTTTTTAAATGCCCCAATAAGGGCTGCACCGGTGTTTATCAATCATCGCGTGTATTGGTACATCATTATTTAAAAAAATGTACTTATAATGACTAGGATCATAATAAAAAAAGGATTTTTATGAAAAATATATTAAAAAATTCATTTTATATTCTTATGTATATTATTGAAGGCTTGTTGAGCTAATCGTTATTCATCAAATATTTTTTTACTGCGCATTTTTTTTATACTCCCACGGTGGCCTTTTGACTTTAGACGCGCTTCTTTAGCTGCCCTAGGCTGGCGCGTTTTCATTCTTTTTTTTGCCACAAAAAGTGCATCTTTAATAATGTGACCCAGTTGTGCAAGGGCCATTTTTTTATTATGATCCTGGCTGCGTGACGTGCTATTGTGGATGATTAAATCTCCGTCTGCCGTTAGGCGCGATTGGAGTTTTTCTAGCACGCGTTCTTTGAGTTCAGGTGGTAATGCGGTCGAATGAACAATATTCCACCGAACAGTAATGCGTGTTTCTGTTTTATTGACATGTTGGCCACCAGCACCACCGGATTTACTTGAGCTAATCTCTATTTCATGATCAGGAATGGTAATGGTGTCATTGACAAATACGTCGTGTTTCATGCTTCATCCTTTTAGATTAGAAAAACAATTTTAATGTATGCAGTGATGCTTAATCAATACAAGAAATTAGATCAATCTAAGTTCCAAAAAAATCATGCGCACGTTGCAGCAGGCGATCAAACTCATGAGCATTGCTGGTAAGTGAGTCTTGTCCCCGCAAGAAAGTAATTCCTAAAATACCCTCATCTTTTGGTGCATAGTATAACAATTCATACCGTGGTGTGTTTTGTGGTGTCATCATGACAACTTTAAAATTAATCAAATACTGAAGCTGTGACATATCTGGTTGTGCGGTGAGTGTAATGAGGTGCCCTTGAATAGGGATCATACGGGCATCAGGTGCTAATTTTTTTGCACCAAGACCACTACAATTAAACACAACGTCTTCAGTAAGTTCTGTTAAAGAGTCGATGCTTTGAGTGATAATAGGAATACCCAGTTCTTTACTATTTCTATTTAGTTCTTCCATGAGGATACCCGGATTAAGGTAAATAGTTTGGTATGCCATTGCAGGGTAGGACTTGTTGTTACCAAAATCGATTATTACCTGTTCTGCATCACCGAGCAGACCGCGCGCTTGGTAAGGTCCAAATCCTGGATCAATATCAAGGCCGTAATAGGCAGGCAACAGTTTAGGCCCATGTTGTATAAAAGGGTGTTTTCCAGCCAAAATATCTAAATAGGTTCGATACGATTCCATGCCGCGTTCAAAAAAGATTGCTGTTTCGAACTCATTGGATACCTTGCGGGGCCGGGGAAAGAAAAATCCTGCAGCCTTATTAGATGCGAGTGTGTTTTGTTCTTTTGCATAGATTGTTACGTTGTGACCTTTTCGTGCCAAAAGTATTGCCGTAAGCAATCCATAACACCCTGCGCCCACCACAGCAATAGCAGTATATCTAAGTGATGGCATTGTTAGCAAAACCTGTTCGAATTGTCGTATTGACTCATGCACGCAACCAAATAAAAAGGTCCAACCAGCGCCACCGTGACCATAGTTATGAAAAATATATTTATGATCTTGATGTTCTAATGAGGTATTAAAAATGCGCTCGCGGTGACCACGGATGCACGTGATTTTTTCTTTAATATTAGAAATGAGAGGTGGTGTTAGCGTAATAATCTTCACACCACCTAGTATACTTTGTACCGCACGTAATTGAAATTGAAATAACCGTTATGGAGTTAACTTGTTTTCTAACGTTTGTGCGTACTTGGTTAAAATAGGTTCAACCAAATATAACGGACAACCCACATAAAAATCAGAAAGCTGAAATGGGGAAGGTATTAGGTGGTATTCTGCGCCTACTGCTGATGAAAGCCACCACGCCCATTCATTGCCGCCGTTGTTGATACCATCTTTATTAGTCACATGCTGCATCTGGCTTGGATGGATTTCTAAGATTGCCGTGCCTGGTTTGGTATAAATAATATTGGTAAGGCCACTTGCCATAGCGCCAATGACGACTTTGGCATTATTAAATATTTTAATTTGCTCTGCAACGCTCATACCAGCACCATAGGTAATGTGCTCATACTGTGGTGAAGGAAAGATTTTTGCAAGAAGTTCTTTAAGTGCGGATAAATTTGAGATTCGTCTATCGGGTTCAACGCGCTCAATAACTACAATTAAATTATCTTTATACTCACGAGTGGTAGGTTTTTTGTAGGCAGCATCGATCAATTCTTGGCGCATCCACATTAAAAGTTTGTTGGGAATAGGTTCCATTAAAAAGGGCGTTGCAAAATATACTTCATTGCCGTAGTATACGCAACCACGTTCACCCACAATATATTGATGTGCCGGAATACCAAGCAAGTCTAAATATTCTCGTACATAGCCAGAAACGGTACCAAATTGGTTACCTATAACTAACTGTATATCGGGATTATCACATAATGTTTGGCGCAAGAGTAAAATGCTTGGCATGCGATCAAGCACCCAATGGTAAAATAACGTAGGGCCCTGTACCATGGCAAGTTTGGGATAGTGGCGTAATGGTGCATGTGCTACTTCACCTTGCACGGGCCAGAATATTGGGTAGCCAGGACTTGTCATGATATCAAACAGAAATTGTTGCCGGTCATCAAACATGGTACCTAAATATGAAGATGCAATGTACCCATTAGCAATGCGTGATACATACAGTTTTTTTTTGCTTTTTATTTGGTAGGAATCTGGATTGTTCCAATCAACAACGTTGTTTAAAGTTTTTAAATAAGAATCATCATAACAATTCGGACGATTACCATAGGAGGTTGTATCTTCTAGGTCACTATAATCTTTTACAAGCGTCACGCCTTCAGCTTGTTCGATATGATGAATTGGCTTTAATGAATATGGATTAGGTATAGGCCACGCAACTGTGCTGCACAAAACAAATGATAAGATTATAAATTTCATAACATTCTCCCCTTTGCTTGAGCGTAATAGTGCGGAACTGAGAATTACAAGAGATGAGCTTTGTATTTTATTAGAAACATTTTAAGATATGAAATTACTAATAAAAAAATATGACAGGCAAAGTACGTATACATGAAAGGTGGACATGCTATTAATTATTGCAATGCTAACGTTGACATGCGGCTCAATTATATCTAGTGAGCATCAAATATTCACCGGAAAAAATGAAATTTTTGAGCAATTCAAAGATAATGTTTTTACCGACGACGAATATAATCATTTTCAAATTACACATCCCGCCGGCAGAGAAAGCTTGCTCAATCACCGTCTTGGTGAAATATTTTCTCAAAATAGCTTTAATTCAAGTGTTAAGTATTTTTCAACTAATCCTAACCTGAGTCTTATCAATTCCAGCTGCTTGTATCACGATATCATCTCCCCTTGTTATTTTAGCTCAAATCGGGATTACAAATTTAAAGAAACAAATCCGCTCCGTATTTTTGTGGAAAACATTGCAGCACTAGAATTTTTTTTAAATGAAAAAAGCACCAAACAAATAGAATTAGTTCAATCTACAGAAAAGATGCGCGTTCATGATCTGTTTCTGCTGACAGCCATGCTTACTAATGTATGTCATCAGTATGTTGAAAACCCAAGCGCTGATGTACTCTCTTTACATGAAATAGCGTATGCCTCACATCATCTCTGGCCACCACTCAATAATGCAGGCTTTGTGAATCATACTTCTGCATATACAGTCATTAAAGCGGCACTTGAAAGACGAAAAGAAAAAAACTTAGACGATATGGACACGCACAATTATGTTCATTCTTGGAATTACACGTTTTCTGTAGATGATAACGATGAAAAAAAACATACAACAAATCACGTAAGGTAATTACTTTTTTTCTATTTTTGATACTTTAAAAAAGAACAATCATATAAGAAAGGAAAAGCATGAAGAAGTTATTTCTCGGTCTATTACTTTTAACGGTAAGTGTTGTTGCAATACGTTGCAAACCACTCACAAAACAAGGAACAGCAATGTCAACACGTCATAAAAATGATTCAGGATTAGAGTACGAAATTCTACATGAAGGCACTGGTGCATGTCCTAAAAAAGGCCAACATGTAACGGTTCATTACACCGGTTGGTTGCCATCCAATGGTCCAGAAAAACCGTTTGATAGCAGTGTTAAGCGCGGACAACCATTTACCTTTATTATTGGTATTGGCCAAGTTATTAAAGGGTGGGATGAAGGCGTAGCAACCATGAAAGTGGGTGAAAAACGTCGCTTGTACATCCCTTCAAAGCTTGGATATGGCGCTTATGGTGCCGGTAGTTCAATACCACCACATTCAGCATTAATATTTGATGTTGAATTGCTTGGTATCACCAACTAACAAATCAGATGATTTCTAAAAAGCCCTAGATTGTTCTGGGGCTTTTTTGTTGCAAAAAACTTGTTGACTCTGACGTTGCGTGATCCTTTATTGTGGAAATACGTCATACAGTAAAGGATAATGTTATGGATTATAGTATTGGTCAATTGGCCGCACTTTCTGGGGTAACTATTCGTACTCTCCATTATTACGATGAGATTGGGCTTTTACGCCCGCATTATGTTTCTGAAACGGGGTATCGATTTTATGATAAAAAACAGCTTTTAATGTTGCAGCAAATACTGTTTTACAAGGAATTGGGCTTTGAGCTTAAGCAGATTAGCACAATTATTAACGCACCTAATTTTGATGTGCTTATGACCTTACAGCAGCATAAAACTCGTCTTACAGAAAAATTACATAATACCCATGAGTTACTGCAAACTATTAATAAAACTATTGAATATCTAGAAAGGCAGCGCATCATGACAGATCAAGAAATGTTCTGGGGATTTAACAAAGAAAAACAACAGGAATACGAACGAGAGCTCATTGCTCAGTATGGTAATGACATGCAGAAACATATAGATGATAGCTATCAACATATCAAGCATTTTACTAAAGAAGATTGGGCGGCTATCAAATTGCAGGCAGATGATATAAACAAACGCTTGGTCGCAAAGATGCATGAAGGCTTTGCCCCTGATGCGCCGGAAGTTCAAGAAATTATTAGTGTGCATTATCAATGGATTTGTAAATTCTGGCAACCAAATGCAGAGTCTTATACTGGTCTTGGCCACATGTATGAGCACAATCCTGAATTTAAAAACATATATGATAAGTACGATGCGCAACTGGCACATTTTTTGAGCCGTGCCATGGCAAACTACGCACACAAAAATCTCAAATAAATTATTATGTAGCTCAAAAGCATCTGATAGTGAACGGATCGAAATTTTGAAAAGTTGTGTAAAAAAATTAACTTTGTCAAAGATTGCATAAAAAGAATTATTATCTTAGCTTTAATAAAAATACATACTTAAAAAGGAGAGCCCATGAAAAAAACATTAACCCTTTTATTACTGCTCAGCAGTTTTGTGACAACGTCGTTTGTTTCATCAAGTGAAAATGACGAACGCGCCAAATGTAAAGAGTATCGCGCGTTGAAGGTAGGTTCTTTACTTGCTAGCTGTGCTAATATTGGTAACCTGACAGTCGGAACAACCGATATCAATAATTTGGTAACTACCGTAAACAACTTGGTAACAGTAATTGGCGGGGCTACTGGTCTTCCCGTTGTTAACTCATTAGTTCCTTTTGCATCAGGTCTGTTAACCCTAGGCGTTGATTTGCCTCTCGGTTTTCCAACTAGTGGTATTTTACTTGGCTTTGGTTCAAGTTCTTTAGCAGCTCTGGCCGAACCAGCTTTAACATTAACCAATTCTGCGTATGCTTTCTCTGTGCCTGCAGTAGGTACATTGCATGATCTACGTGTGAGCGTTGATACCGTATATGCAATAGGTGCCCCTTCAACAGGCTATACCTTTACCTTTACTATTTTAGTATCAAGTTGCACCGCAGGAACGGTAACTCCATACACTGCGACAGCGTTAGCGGCATCAGCAACAACAACAGCGCCAGCACAACCTATTATTGTGTTAACTGCCGGTGGCGCAGGCTGTGGTTCAAGCGCAACGTCAATTCCAGTAGCTGCTGGTGATCGTGTTGCATTACTCGTAACCCCAAGCGCTGACATACCAGCATTAACAATTTCTACTGTTGGAATCACTGCAGGTGTTCTATACACGCCAGGTGCATAAGATAGATTCATTACTTAAAAAAAGGTCTTCTGTAAAAAGAAGACCTTTTTTATTTTTAGTGCCTTGTACTGAGCGCTTGTGCGCTGTGCTCCATTTGTTGTTCAAGAAAATGTGCGGGCCACTCAGCATTGATATCAACAATTGTTTGTTTATCTGAGAACACTGGTGTGAGTTTCGGGAAAATTTCCGCAACTTCTTTTAAATCACCCTGTATGGTTTGGCGATTTTTCTTGAGCTGTTTAATTACATCCGGATAGCGTACGCAGCTGCCGTAATTTTTCATTAGCTGCTCAAGTGCGCGCCCATCAGCGGTTGATTTAATACGCTGCACTTCAATCGTTAAATCTTTGATAGCGTGCATGGCCTGTTGTACATTGGTTACTACCACATCAGTCACGGCATGAGGGATGTCATTGACGTAATATACTTCCTGCACCATCTCAAGGCCACCATGATCTAGGAGATAATTTAAAATGGCGGTATTTGCTTGTGCGTGAGCTTGTACAATTTCTAAAGCGTCATCTTTTTGTGACAGTAAGCGCCTAATTCCTTGTTGTGCCATATGGGTGATGAACCATTTTATTAACGATTCTTTACCTATTTTTTCTGGCCAATCTTTGTATACACCCGCTTGAGCAAGTTGGTCGAAGTTATAAATACTGGTATACAACGCAATTATTTCTGCGCGAAGTTCTTCAAGCCCATCGCTATATTGGCCGATAAATTCATTGCTGATAGATTTAGTCAGTTTTAATGTCTGACCTACGTGGTAGGTTTTGCCATCGATGAGTAATGGATCGCCATCAACAAAGGTATGAAATGCTAATTTACCACTTCCATGCCCTAATGTTTCATGGAGTAAGGTTAAAATGTCCCAAAGATCATTGTGTAATGCTCCAGCAGGATCATGCGTCATCAGCCATTCAACATGCGTTTTACACATAAATAAATGGAGTGAAAGCTCAGGATTGATTAATTGCCCCAGCCCTTTTCCCTGCTGGTATATAATTTGTTTAGAACCGTATTGTGAGCGAATGTCACTATAGTTGGGCAAACAATACGCAGCAGTAATTTTTACAGGACCAGCATCACCAGCACCATACAGTTTTGCATTAACTGAGGCATTGGGTAACGCCGTTGGATCATGCAAATTGGTTCGCATAAACTCTGAAGGAAATGGTAATTGTGCTTCCAGGGTCGGAAGCAGTGCATTGAGCGTTGCCATATCAATTACCTTAATAGTCACATCAGCTTCAAAGGAACCGCGATATTTTTTTGGATCTTGATACACTTCAACAAACCCAAAATTAAAATCTATGCGGCTATTAGTTTTTAACCATGCGATTGAAAATTGTCTAAAATCTTCTTCATTACCCGTTTCCAGATAACGTGTGAGATGTGCAAGACTTGCAGGAATATGGTAATCAAAATATTCAGGGTGTTGAATAGCATGATTTTTTGCCAAGGTAAGCCAATGATGGCTCACCTGTAATTCCTGAGAATATTTACCACCAATTTTATAGGTTACCGACTTTGGCATACGATCTTTTGTGCTATCGATATACAAATAACTGTTGAGCGCTACACGTTCTTCATGGGGCAGCGCCATGAAATCATCTTCTGTGAAATCTGCGCTGTAAAAATTTCCACCGCTTTTTTCAATGCTGCCTGCTACCGTCAACGTCGGTTCATAGTTTGTTACAAATAGGGTGTCAGATACTTTGGTTATTTGTTGCTGCGCATCATGAATGCCAATAGATTGTAAAGCGTGTACCAGATTTTTTTTAGTAAGCAGCGTTAGCATCAAGCGCTCAGGCGTTCGCTTGTGATCTTCAAATTCTTTTAAAAAATATGGACCATGGTGTGCGTGCAAATAAACTAGAAATTGTTCAACCTCATGTATAAATTCTGTTTTTTGTGCGTCAGATAGATCGGTAAGTTTAATATGATTTTTGTTGTTAACAAGGTTTTCAAATAGTTCTATAAGCATTAGAGAATGTCTGTGCGTTTGATCGGCGTAGATACGATTTCCCGGCATGCTAGCACGAATCATATAATACGCAAATATGCGCTCAGCGGAAGCCAAGGAATTCCAAAGGTGGGGCAATTGATCGTTGTACTGTGTTGCAATTTCAATCACAGAAGAAATTGTTTGAGGAGCGGGTTCTAATTTTTTTACATGCATATGGTTTACCTGATAATGACAACTAGCTTTCAGCGGTCATGGTTAAAATAATTTTTTATAATTACCATAACCTTCTTTTTCTAAATCTTCTACCGGCACAAAGCGAAGTGCGGCAGAATTTATGCAGTAGCGCTTGCCTGCAGGCAATGGACCATCGTCAAACACATGGCCAAGATGTGAATTAGAGCTGCTGCTACGCACTTCAACGCGCGGTGTTGAAAGAGTTGTATCGGTATGAAATGTGATGGCGTCTGATTGCAAAGGTTTGGTAAAGCTTGGCCATCCAGACCCTGAATCGTATTTGTCACTGGATATAAAAAGAGGTTGACCGGTAATAATATCTACATAGAGTCCTGGCTTTTTATTGTTCCAAAACTCGTTTTCAAATGGTTTTTCTGTTTGACTACACTGTGTAACTTGATATTGCAAAGGGGTTAGTTTTTGTTGCAACTCAGCATCAGTATATTTTTTGCTCATACTTACGGGAGCATTGGCCCATGTTTTTTGCAAAAAATCCTGGCGACCGGACCCTTTGCGGTAGATGGCATAGTGCGTAGGGTTATTGCGCGCGTAATCTTGATGATAACCTTCTGCTTTATAAAAATTGGTGTAGGGAATAATTGTCGTCACAATGGGCAGATTGAAGCGCTTTGAATCATTTAAAGCTGTTTTTGATTGCTCAGCAGTTTCTTTTTGTTTTTCAGAATGATAGTAAATTACTGATGCGTAGTGTGAACCGCGATCAGCAAATTGCCCCTGAGAATCGGTAGGGTCAATCTGCCGCCAAAATATATCGAGCAAATCTTTATAAGAAATCATGCGGGGATCATAGGTAATTTGAACAGCTTCAGTAAATCCCATCTTAGCATACGTATCATAGGTTGGATTTTCTCCGGTACCTCCTGCATACCCTGCATAGACCGATAAGACACCTGGCAGCTCTTCAAAGGGTGATTGCATACACCAAAAGCAGCCACCGGCAAACGTGGCTAATTGTAATACGTGATCTTTGTTCATTGTGGCATAATCTTTCTTTTAATGAGTAATAAATTTTAAAAAGCGTATATAAATTAAAAATCATTTGTTGAGCAATTTACATAACTCGTTATCTTTATGGGGATTGATCAACCAAAATAAAAAGATTTATACCATGAAAAAAATAATAAGCATTATTAGTTTTCTTATTTCATTACCCATCTGCGCCACGTTACATCATATTTACACGATTAAAGAGGTAATTGAACATATCAATGAGTGCAAAACGTTGGTTGTTTTTGATATTGACAATACCCTGTTGCACCCCAAAACTGATTTAGGATCTGATCAGTGGTTTACCCACCTGGTACATCATCATGTATCCAAAGGGTGTGATATTGAAAAAGCGATTAATCAGGTGTTGCCTGTTTATCGCCATGTAAATCACCATATTGATTTGATTCCAACTGAACCTGATCTTGCAGATACGGTTGCGATAATAAAAGAAAAAAGTGATATGGTAATGTGTTTAACGGCTCGCTCAATGCCGCTGGCAGAGGTAACTCATGCACAATTGCAAAAAAATAATTTGCATTTTCATGTACCATATGTGATCACTCATCAGCCACAACTAAAACATCCATGGCTCCATTTACACGGTGTTGTATATGGGGGTAATAATAACAAAGGCGAAGTGTTGTTTGCTTTTCTTGAGAGTGTTCAGTATCATCCCGAACGTGTGATCATAATTGATGACAAAGAAAAGAATTTGCAAGCGATAAAAACTGCGTGTGAGCAGCGCTCAATAGAATGTATTGCCCTTAGGTACGCAGGATGCGATGCACGTGTGAGTGAATTTGATCACCACGAAACAGAAAAAGAACTAGATCTATTCTTGCGCGATAAGCCATTGATTGTTGCGGAATGTTCCTGAAGGTGCTGTATGATCAATGAACTGTATTATGTCACCAGTAATTATAGTAAGTATGAACTAATAAAAAATTATTTAGCTCAGTATCACGTTGTCGTGCAAAATTCTGCATTAGACTTTTCAGAAGAGCAAACGTTCGATCTTAAAAAAATAGCTATGGCCAAAGCTGAGCATGCGTGGTCACTAGTGCAAAAGCCTTTGTTGGTGGACGACTGTGGATTTTATTTTTCACACTACCATCAATTTCCCGGTGTGCTGAGTAAATTTGTGTTTCAAGGACTTGGCTATGAAGGGTTATACCGGTTATATGATGACGGGGATCAGGCAACATTTGAAAGTTGTGTTGTATTTGTTGATGCGTTAGGAACACTATACCCGTATCACGGGGTTGTTTCAGGACGATTAGTGAAACCAAACAATACCACCGCGAGCAATGAGATTGCTTATGCGAATTTATTTATTCCTGATCGTACATTACTAAGCTTGGCAGAGCTAATAAACAAGCACGGTTATTCTGAATTTGATCCGCGTGTGCATGCATTGCAACAATTTGTAAAAGAACACATCTCAATCGGTTAGCCCCAATCAATAATGTGCTATGCATTACCGATATGATGCGTTATAATCTGCCTAGTTAAAAAATGTAGAAATAACGAGAGAATAGGATGATTAAAGAATTATATTATGTCACGGGCAATCGGGGTAAATTTGAGATGGTTAAAAATTTTTTAGCTTCTCACACTGAATTATCTGTAAAGAACATTGACTTAGATCTTTTAGAAGAACAAACACTCGATTTAAAACAGATTGCTATTTCTAAAGCAGAGCAAGCCTGGTCAAAGGTTGGCAAGCCACTTATCGTTGATGATTCTGGAATTTTTTTTAAACGGTACAACCAATTTCCTGGAGTAATGACAAAATTTATTTTTAAGTCATTGGGTATGGAAGGTCTGTTTAGATTATATGATGAAGGTGATAGCGCAACTTTTGTGACCTATTTGTGTTTTAAAATGGATGACGAAAAAACTCGTGTTTTTGAAGGAAGTGTTAAAGGTACGCTTATCAAACCAACCACTACTCAAATTGATATGAATTTGCCTTACACGCACATATTAGTGCCCAATGGAACAACACAAACATTACACGAATTAACGCAAGGTGCCGGATACTCTGAGTACAATCCTCGTATCATTGCGCTACAAAAATTAGTAGAATTTTTACGTCACAAGTAAACGCTCCAATGATATCATGCAAAACAACGTGAATTTATTTTACGCAATTCTGCTGATGAATGTTGCTCATTATTTTTTTGCTAGCCAACACACCGATTTTTCATATGGGGACCCGTTGCCCAGTGAAGTAAGTTCAAAACTTAATGATCACAGTCACTCACTTGTCGATGGAGCTGAACTCGTAACACATAATATTTTTTGTGTGAGCTGGTTGCCTGATTTTATCATAAAAAGATCAACTCATGACAATCGCGTTGAGGGTGCAAGGCGCTTTGCAGAAGCAATTAAACAATTGGGTATGCAACACATTTTTTATGTACCAAAAAAATATGCATACCAATGTCCCTCAGGACATGAATATGTAATTTGTGAAATGCTCAAAAATTCACAGGACGCAATAACACTTCCGGATGTAAAAAATATAATAAAACTTGCTATGGTCATAGGTTGGCAAGATTCCCATCGGGATAACTTTTTTAAACTGCCTAATGGGTTGATTGCCATAATTGACACAGAACTTACAGCCATCGTCCCATCAGGAAAAGATCTAAAGCACAAAATCATCAAACGTATGTTCTGCGAGTCGGGTTACACACCCGATGCAAAAGACTATCTGTATAGGCATCTGCATTCTACACCACCGCGTAAAATAGTCACAAAGCAGCATTAATAAGTCGGTTGGTAAGCTCGATAGAGGGTTTTCATAAACCCAATAAAAATTGACTATTTGTATAAATGCGGTACTCTTAAATTAACAAGTTACAGCATGTGAAACGATTTATGCAGCTATGTTGTGCATAAATATACACCTTTCATGCGCTCAGGAGAACACTATGAAATTAAAAATAATACTCATGACTTATGCTATGGTGCAGGGCGTGACAATGTGCTATGCAGCCGAAGTCAAACCAATACATGAATCTCAATATTCAACTCAATTACCCCTTGAATTAAAAACATTACTTGATGCAAACATTCACACGTTGGAGCCATCTAAAGCTTCACTTTTTGATGCTTCAATGTATAAGCCTGCTTGGTTGCCTGGCTGGATAGTCAAATCATCCAATGTATGTTTTACCCGCTTGAGTGGTGCAACCAAATTTGTACAAGCCAAGGAAAAATTACAGCTAGATTCAATAGAAATTCCGGTTAAATATGGATACACATCTGCCCGTGGTAATCATTACGTGATTGCTCAACTGATACATGATACCAAAAAAGATTTAACGCTCAGTGATACCAAGCGCGTGTATAAGATTGCGTGTGAAGTTGGCTGGAAAGATGCACATCGTGATAATTTCTTTAAAACCGAGCGCGGCACGGTTGCAATTATTGATACTGAAGCTGAATATCTTGAAAAAACTAAATCAAAAAATATAAAAGAAGCGGTTGTGTCAAAAATGCTCTGCAAGCATGGATACACCAGCGAGGCTTACAACTATTTGATACAAAAAAACTTAAAATTAATTGAGATGGATATATCTCAAGCGTAAATTAAAAAGAGAATGTTATGAAAAAATTATTGTTATTACTTTTGTGCATACCCGCGCTTACCGTTTCTAGCCAATCACCGTTTGATTACAATCAACCGTTGCCTGCTTCGCTAAAAAAAGCGCTCGATGATAATTACGCCCACGTGAGAGAATCAGTCAACCGTGAAAAAGTAGCAACTATTGCCCAACTGCCCGATTGGCTTATAAAAACATCGCCGCAAAGCCGTTTGGAGGGTGCAAAAAAATTTGCACAAGCAATAAAAGACATGAAAAGTACCTCGTTTGATATGCCTCTAAAATACCCTTACCAAGGACCCGATTCACGCACATACCTCATTGCACAACGCAAAGAGCAAAGCAACGATGTACTCACAAAAGACGATGCAAAAGATATCTTACGCTTGTCCAAAAAAGTAGAGTGGCTTGATTGTCACCCGGGTAATTTTTTTAAAACACCTCAAGGTAAAATCGCTCTAATTGATACAGAAGATGCCTGGATGGGCGCTGGTACAACTCATGAGTATGAACTTAAATTTGCATTGGTTCATAAGTTGTTAAAAATGGGATCACGTCCCTACACCGATGAAGCCTATAGGTATTTAAAAGGTAAGCATCAGTTGTACATGGATTGGCCTAATCCGAATCATGTGCGTTATATCAAAGTTATGAGTGCACACAAAAAAATATGTAATTCGTTTTTGCGTGACTTGTCTCAATCATGGTCATTTGTATAAAAGTCATTGGTTGATTTTAAAAACTGTGTATACAATATAATTCTTGATACTGTAAAAAAACACAAGGAATTCCCATGCGTCGCACATCATTTAACTACACTGCTCTTATTCATCTTGTATTAGGTGGATTGCTTTTACTGTGGACAAGTGCTTTTATTCTCAAACTAATTGCCTTTATAGTAGGTATTCTTCTAATTAATTCAGGTATTACTCAAATGGGTTACCGTGGCTTAAGTTCGTATATTTCTCAAATTGCAATGCGCGGCATGCGAGGTTTTTAAACTCGTCCCCGATTCTTTAAAACATTGAATCTCTTGGAATTACCCTGATATAGTTTTGTTACTATGAAAGGGTAGCCATGAAAGCAGTAGTCTTTAAGAATATTGGTCAGATCGCATTGGAAGACGTTTCAAGCCCAACGATTAAAGAGCAAAAAGATGCCATTATCGCGATTACTACGAGCGCAATTTGTGGTACCGATTTACATCTGGTGCGAGGAGCTGTTGCAGGCATGAAACCCGGCACTGTTTTGGGACATGAAGCGGTCGGTGTAATTAAGTCTATTGGGACTGATGTACATATGTTTAAAGTGGGTGATCGAGTAATCGTGCCGTCAACCATTGCATGTGGCCGCTGCCAGTATTGTGAGCAAAAATTATATGCACAATGCGATAATTCAAATCCACATGGTCCTCATGCAGGCACAGCATTTTACGGCGGTCCAGCAGACAGTGGCCCCTTTCAAGGTATGCAAGCTGAACAAGTACGTGTTCCTTTTGCTGATGTAAACCTCGTAAAAATTCCGGATAATCTAACTGATGAACAAGTAATTTTATTATCTGATATTTTACCAACGTCCTATATGGCAGTGGAACTTGCAGATGTTAAACCATCTGATACTGTTGCGGTGTTTGGCTGCGGGCCGGTTGGCCAGCTTGCTGTAGCCTGTTTAAAAATAAAAGGTGTTAAAAAAATATTTGCAATTGATCGTGTTGTCGACCGATTAGAGCAAGCGGCATCCCAAGGTGCGCACCCCATAAATTTCGAACAAGTTGATCCGGTTAAAGAACTAATGGCACTCACCAACAATAACGGACCGAGCAAAGTTATTGATGCGGTAGGTGTTGATGCAGAAAAGCCTAGCTGGTGCACAAAGGAAGAGAGCAAGCAGTTTGAAGAAGAAGTACATAACGTTGCACCAAGAACAAACCCTGATGGCAAAAATTGGATACCCGGTTCTGGGCCATCTCAAGCATTGAATTGGGCCGTAAAATCAGTTGCCAAGTGTGGAACTATTTCTATTATCGGTGTGTATGCCGATGAATCTAGATCATTTTTAATTGGTGATGCTATGAATAAGAACCTTGTGGTTCGCATGGGCAATTGTAATCATCGAGCATATTTTCCTCAATTGCTAGAATGGGTACTCCAAAAGAAAATAAATCTTGTTCCGTTCATTTCACACCGTGTCCCTTTGTCAGCTGCGGTTAATGCGTATAAACATTTTGATGTGCGTGAAAAAGGGTGGCATAAAGTTATACTCAAAGTTTCCTAATAGCGGTGTGTCAGAATGTTTAGATTGATGCCATTATTTCTATTAACCTGGGGTATTTCATGGATGTTCGCGTCCGAATACAATCACTATGAAATAATTAACCTTGGTGGTGATTGTCAAATTGCTTACCAGATGCATATAAATGGTATTCGTAAGTATGCGTTGCCCTTTGATAAAATTATATGCACTACTGAAAGTCTTATGCAGGTCTTGCAAAATAATTTTGCAGGCTGGCTTGAAAAAGATAAATTGGAACTCGTGATTACTGAGCGCAGCAAATATGTATTAGATGCAACCTATCAAACGCGGTGGCTCCACGATTTTAAATTGAACGAAAATTTTATTAATGATTATGATGACATTTATCAAACTTACCAGCGACGCATACAACGCTACAGAACCTTGGTAGGCGGCAATCATGCCGTTGTCTTTTTGCGTAAAAATATCACCAAAGCACAGGCGCTTGAGTTGCGCGATCTTTTGTCGCTTCTTTACCCGGCGCCTAATTTTGTATTAGTTGTTCTTGAGAGTAGTCCTGATTTTAAAGAGGATTGGGGTGAAAAGAACATTATAAATCTTTTCTTAACCAAGCCAGTACCCTACCATTGGAAGGGTGATGATCAAGCCTGGCGCGCTATTTTCACGCGTCTTGGGTTTGACATAACATCTGCAGAAAAAAGCACAACTGAAATTTAATTTCTAATAAAATATTACCGCGATTACTGGTTGTTTTAATTTACAAAATTAACTAATTTGGTAGAGTTACGAATACTTATTAATTGTAGCTAAACAAATCGTTTGCTTTGTTTTATTGTTAGGGTTTGCCCATTATGAAAAAACTTTTACTTATTTTAGGACTGCCTGTCATGCTTCAAGCAAATAACTTAGATTGGATAAATCCAGATAATAAAATAGTACAAACAATTTTCTACCAAGGTATTTTGTCATCCCAAGTGCAAGCTGCCCGTTACATGGGCAAAGAAGGATTTGTAGCGACCACGGGAGAGCGTGTTATATGCCGCAATGGTCTTAATTTGATACAAAACGTGTATATTGGTGCAGAAATAGATGAAGTAGTACCATGGCGTGCTCATGAGTTTAAAAATTCCTATTGGAAGTCAGTAAAAGCCCGTTTTCACAAGCTGATCAGCCGCGCTGCAAACGATCGTGATGGCATTGAAATTATACCCAATGAGCAAGGCCCGTCGCTGCAAGCTCATATAATTGATTTAAAAAAAGTTAATTTGGCCCAACAAAATGATCTTGCTAATCACAAATTAAAGTATGATTTGTGTGTTCAGGATTATCCGCATGATTCTAAGATTTTGTTTGGAGTGTCCCGCGGTGCTGCAACAACGTTTAGTGCAATAGCACACAATGGGTATGACACCAATTTGGTCAAACTAGTAGTCTTAGAAGGATGTTTTGACAGTATCGATCATCTGATTAAGCTACGCGTTCCCTTGCTTGGCTGGTACAAGCCTACTCGTAAAATGCTTAATAAACTTTTGTACTCGGTGTTTGGCGACTATAATATTCATGGTATTAGCCCCTTATCCTTAGTAAATGAGTTTCCCCATGACGTGCCGGTTTTATTTGTCACGTCACGTAAGGATAAAAACGTGCCTATGGAATCTGCTTCTCATTTAGCTCATACATTGGCAGCAACAGGACATCCTAATGTGTATTTATTGGTACTTGAACAGTCTGGCCACAATGGGTATTACAAGGACAATATAGAAGATCGTTATACCTATCTATGTGTTCTTCATGCCTTATATAAATCCTTAGATTTGCCACATGTCCCCTTCTATGCAGAGCAAGGAAAAAGTCTCTTAATTTCATGCAAATTAAGTCAATAAAAATTCAGTTTTGAGCAAAAAGATTACATTTTGAGCAAAACAGCTGTATTAAAGTTTCACATTGTAACAAAATTTGACTTTGAAATCAATAAAGTTATTCTGATAGTAGATTAAAACGAAAACCAAATGGAGGAAATTCGTATGAAATCATTATCATTAGTTTACTTAACATTGTTGCCATTAGTGGTAGCAGGTTCACAAATCAACGCAATGAATGGCATGTTGCCAACTCAAGTTGCTCCACAGCATAATTTTATCAACCGTGTTAAAGCAAATTCAGGTGTACGTGTATTTAACAGCACCCCTAATTTCTTTGCGATGGATGCACATCAAATCCAGGTGCAGCAAGAATTAGCACAAGGTGCTCTTGAACAAGCGGTAATTCAACCCGAAGTTCAGCCATCTTTAGTAGCTACTTACACAGCAAAAGCCAAAGAACTAGCTCAAGCAGGCTTGGCTAAGGTTAACCAGTTTGGTTCAACAGTAGCTCAAAAAGCGCACAATGCGTACAATAGTAAAGCCGTTCAACAAGGTTTTGCTAAAGTAGGCCAAGCGCGTGATTTTGTAGCTGCAAAATTCAATCAAGCGTTAAACAGTGAGTTTGCTCAAAAAATAGCGCAAAAAGGTAATCAAGCATACGCATATGTTCAGGAAAATCCTAAACTTGTTGCGGGTGTTGTAGCCGGCGCGGTAGCTACCTACGGTGTTTATAAATTGGTAAAAAATTACCAAACTAAAAAATACGTGAGCAATCAACCCATTCGTATTTTAACTACACAAGAAGCAGATGCACTTCCTGCAGCATTACTTGCTTCAATATAATAAACAAATATTGCTACCCCTGCTTAAGCAGGGGTTTTTTTATTGCATGAACTGAATAAATATACAATAATGTGCTCACTAAAAGATCTTACGAGATTGCTAATTTTACCATTTATGTTATTCTATTAGTAATAAAATATTGTCATAGGAGGTTATTATGAAAATATTAAGTTACAAATTATTCGGTGGTTTAATGCTTTTAACAGCATTTGCAGCCCAAGCGGGATGGCCGAATGGTAACGTCGTGAATAAAGTTCGCCCTCGTTCGGTAAACTCAGGTTGGACGTCGGTAAATTTCATTGATCGTGTCAATGCATGGCAAGAACGTGTACCAGTAAAAGCTACTCAATCACCACAGGTTGAACCATCAGTAATTGGTGTTCAAGAAGTAGTTGTCAGCCCTATAGCGCAAGCACCCACTTCGTTTGTAGAAAAAGCCAAAGCTTTAATGATCAATGCTAAAGATATGGCGCTTGATGCGGTTAAAAATGCTTACAGCAGCCCTATTACCCAGGATGTAGTTAAAAACATTCAAGATAATAAAAAGGTAGCCATTGGTTTTGTAGTTGGCGCGACAGCCTTGTATGGTGGGTATAAGTTATATTCCTATTTACGTAAGTCATCACCCAGTGAACTGTCAGCTGATATCAGCAAGCAAGAAAAAGTTTTTCAAGCCAACTATGCACGCTGCATGAAAAAATCTAAAACAGCGCAACTGGTAAGCTCTTTAAACAGTGAAGCACAAACAGCCAGCCTATTTAATCACATTCCAGGTTCCTTGCCTGATGGTGCCCAGCTTAAACCTTATGTGTCATCTCGAACTTTATAATTCGATATAACAATAAATCAAAAAACGGAAGATGCCTTAAATGAGGCCATATCTTCCGTTTTTTACTACCTGGACAATTTATGAAATAATGGTAGCATATTTAGTAGTTTTATATCTTGTGTTTATTACTGCATGGAGTTCATATGAAATACTTATTATCTCTACTAATGTTGTTATCTATCGTTTCTGTAAACGCTATGGATGAAAATTTAGCACACAAAGAAAATGTTGTTTACAATGACACCAAAGAAGCTCACTCACACGCAGTAGCTTTAACCGACAATATCAAACATGGTTTGTCAGCAGCTCAAGATGGTGTCGCTGTAGTTGCAAAAGAAGTTAAAGATGTTACTGCATCAAGCGCTAACAAACTTTCAAAAATTGGTACCAGCGTTAAAGAAACCGGTAAAAATGTATGGAATGCAGTTCGTGGTAAAACTTCTCTTTACAGCAGAATTAAAGAAAGCTTAAAAGCAAACACCTCTGCAACTATTGAAAAAATGAAAAAAAACCCAGGCAAAACTACTGCAATCGTAGCAGCAACTGCTGCAGCGGTAATAGCCGTTGTTGTTTGTGTTAAAAAATACAAAGCAAAAAGAATTAAAGTTGCTTAATTAAAGCACTTTATATAAGACCCCATGGAAATCCATGGGGTCTTTTTTTTAGACCAAATATTCATTTTCTGTTAATTATTATGTGAAAAATTAACAGTTTTGATTCTAAGTTGTTCAATTTTTTACCGATGGTACACTTATAAATAAAAGCCATTTTTCATGTGGAGGTACGCATTTATGAACCAGTCTTACGCTGTTAAAAAGGTTGCTATGTTGCTATTATTGCAACCTGATTTAGAAAAAGCTGTTACATTCTATCAAAGCCTTGGATTAAAGCTGGTTTTCCATCTTAAGGATAGATGGGCCGAATTTATGCTTGGATCAATCCAAATTGGATTATGCCCAAGTACACAAGATCTGCCTGAGCGTCACACAGGAATAGTTTTTGAAGTTGATAATGTCCGTGACATGTTCAACGCGCTGCAGCATGAAATTACCTTTATGGCAGCACCTCAAGAAGCGGTGCATGGCATCATGGCAAGTATCAAAGATCCGGGTAATAACATAATTGATATTTATCAACCAACGCCAGAAAAAGTGCGTGACTTAGTCGAACAGCAAAAAGCAGCTGAGACGTGTTGCAAAACTGATGCTAACGTTGAAAAACAAGTATCAGAAACCTGTTGTAAATCTCAAAAAAATAACGTTGAAAATTGTCTGTAATAAAGGCATTTATGGGCTCTTTGTTAAAATTGTTTTATAACAAATATGAGTCTGTTAATATCAAGTAAAATTAGTTGAAATTTTTAGATTATTTTCTATAATACGAATAACATAAACGTCCAATATAAGGACTGTATTAGGGTAAATAAATCATTATAAAAATGCGTAGGAGGCACTATGATTGATACATTAAAACCACTCGGTGACCGTGTATTAGTTAAACGTTTACAAGAACAAGAGAAGACCGCAGGCGGTCTTTTTATACCAGATGCAGCTAAAGAAAAAGGCCAAATTGGTGCCGTAGTTGCAGTAGGCCAAGGTCGCAATGAAAAAGGTGTTACCACCCCATTGCAGGTTAAGGTTGGCGACAAAGTAATTTTTGGCAAATACGCTGGAACTGAAGTTGTAGACAATCATATTATTATTCGTGAAGATGAAATTTTAGGTACTTTTTAGTACATATAACGCATAGGAGTTACAATGGCATCAAAAAAAATAGTATTCGGTGCTGGTGCGCGTGATAAAGTACGTAAAGGCGTAGACACCTTGGCTGATGCAGTAAAAGTTACCCTCGGGCCCCGTGGACGCAACGTTGTGTATGAGCGTTCATTTGGAGCTCCCGGTATTACCAAAGATGGTGTGACGGTTGCAAAAGAGATCGAGTTAGAAGATAAATTAGAAAATATGGGCGCACAAATGGTGCGTGAAGTTGCAAGCAAAACCGCTGATGTAGCCGGTGACGGTACGACAACAGCTACCGTTCTTGCGCAGGCAATCTTTCGCGAAGGTAACAAATATGTTACCGCTGGTGCAAACCCAATGGAACTCAAACGTGGTATTGAAAAAGCAGTAGAAGCAGTTGTTGCTGATATTCAAAAAAATGCCAAAGTTGTTTCTAACAAAAAAGAAATTGAACAAGTTGCTACCATTTCTGCAAACTCAGATGTTGCTATTGGTCAGTTGATTGCAGAAGCAATGGAACGTGTTGGCCGTGATGGGGTGATCACTGTTGAAGAAGCAAAAGGTATGAAAGACGAGTTAGAAGTAGTTGAAGGTATGCAGTTTGATCGTGGCTATCTCTCTCCTTACTTTGTAACTAATGCTGAGAAAATGGAAGGTCAATTTGATCATCCAGTTATCTTGATTTTTGAAAAGAAGATCAGCAGCATGAAGAGCATTTTACCGGTTCTTGAGCAAGTTGCAAAATCTGGCCGCTCATTAGTGATTATTGCAGAAGATGTTGAAGGTGAAGCGCTGGCAACATTAGTAGTTAACAAACTACGTGGAACACTCAATGTAATTGCAGTAAAAGCACCTGGTTTTGGTGACCGTCGTAAAGCAATGTTAGAAGATATTGCGGTATTGACCGGTAGTACCTTAATTAGTGATGAAGTTGGCTTAAAGCTTGAAAATGTCACCTTGCATGACTTAGGTACTGCAAAACGTGTTGTGGTTACTAAAGATGACTGCACGATCATTGAAGGCCAAGGTTCAGCAGAAGCGATCAAAGGTCGCGTAATGCAAATTAAGGCTCAGATTGAAAACACAACTTCTGATTACGACAGAGAAAAACTACAAGAACGCTTGGCAAAATTAGCGGGCGGTGTAGCGGTAATCAAAGTTGGTGCTGCAACTGAAACTGAAATGAAAGAAAAGAAAGACCGTATTGAAGATGCCTTGAGTGCAACGCGCGCTGCCGTTGAAGAAGGTATTGTTGCCGGTGGTGGAGTCGCATTAATCCGAGCACAAAAAGCTCTTGAAGCGCTTGAATTAACCGGTGATGAGAAACTTGGACTACAAATTGTATGGAAAGCTCTTGAAGAACCGTTACGCATAATTGCGTCTAACGCAGGTTTTGAGGCTTCTGTCATTGTAAACAGAGTTAAAGAAGAAAAACTTGGCATGGGCTTTGATGCTAAAAACGGTGTATACGTTGATATGACCGCTGAAGGTATTATTGACCCGGCTAAAGTAACTCGCTCTGCTATACAAAACGCAGCATCCATTGCTGGCTTGTTGCTAACTACCGAAGCTACCATTTACGAATTGCCACAAGATAAGAAGGATGCAAATCCGTCTCATGGTGGTGGCATGGGAATGGGTGGCATGGGTGGTATGCCAGGCATGTACTAAGATATTTTACCCATCAATCCAAAAATGGCTCATGGAGTTTTCCATGGGCCATTTTTTTGCCTGTAAGACCGCTCCAGATCGAAACAATTGCAATGTGACATAAAAACTGTCTATTTTTTGCTTTTTTGGACATTCTATTGTTACCAGTATAGTCATGCTCTATTCGGCTTCTTGTCAATTTTTGAGCAAAATGGCCCGTGAACGGCAATAATATTTTCTAATTGAATCAAATTGCTTGATTTCTTCACATTTAGTTTTGTTTGTGTAATATAATAAGTAATGCTGTAACAAGCATATATTTATGGAGGTTAACATGAATAAATTGATATTATCATTTTTACTACTCACAGTGGGTGGTACAACATTGGGTATGTATCAAAAAGACGAAGTGCAGGCTCTTGAGTTAAAACAAGAAGCAGCCTTATCTGATGAGCATACAAAACAAATCAAGCACATACATTTTTTTAATGATGGAACTATGCTTTCTATAGCCCCAGATAAAGCGGTTTATTGGAGCAAGACGTTTCAAAAAGTCAAAGAGGTTGTTTGGGAAAATGGTGCACCATTGGTAGTTGCATCTTCTGCTGACTATATTGCCATTGCCCATGATTACAAAAATGTAACCATCTATACACTTGATTTATCACACAACGCTGAATTTAAGTTTGAATCAATGCTTATTGATTCATTATGTTTTGTGAATGACAATCAGTTGATTGCAGCAATGACCAACGGGTCATTAATGTTATTGGATGTGAGTACCAATACAAGACAACCATACATTTTACGAAAAGATAATAACAACGCCAAAGTAACGTCAATGAACTATAATCAAGCTAAAGAAATTCTCAATATTTCTTGGGACGATGGGTGCATTGGACAGTGGGACGTGAGCATGCGTGAAGGATTGCCCGCATTAACTCTTGAAACACATGCACGCGTTAAGGATTTTGCTTACACAGATGGCAAAATGATCACTCTCTCAGATGATGAATACATGCGTGTGTGGAATAAATGCGATGCATTAGGTAGTCATTCAGTACAAGCAACATTCAATGCTGGTAAAGGATGCTCTGTGTTAACCGTAAGCGCTGATGGTGTATATGCAGCGGTTTCTCATCTTAATGGCATAAGTATATTTGATGTACACAATAAAGAACTTATTGAAAAAGTGTCATTGCCATCACGTGCGCACAAAATTACTTTTGCACCAGATAACTCATTGATAATAGGATTGAAAAATCGTCTGTTCCGACACGTGATTTCATATCAGCCCGTAAACATGGTACACGATGTAAACCCAGTAAACGAGCAGAATGATGCAGCATTAGATACTCCTGAACAACGATATTTTCAAGCATGGCAACAGTTTGCTCAAGTAAAACAAAATGCAAATATTCAAGAGAGAATAAGCAACTTAAAAGGATTACTAACTAAGTCTTTTAAGTTAGATGATGCCACTGAAAAGGCTTTTAAGAGACTTATTCAGCAATCTATTGCTACTTCATATTTCGATCATGCACGTGCCCAAACAAGTACACGAGATCGTTATCAAGAGTTGGTTGCGCTAAAAAATAGCAACTATTTACAGTCCTACGACTATGCTGAAAAAGCAGCATTTGAACGTAACATACAAAATGAAATTAACAAAATTGGATTGGTACGCTCTTTATGGTTTACCTGGTCTGGTAGAGCTACCAATTGGGTGACGAGTAAAGTTAATACCACCTTGATGAAATTAACTCCAATTTTGACATAACACGAAACTTTGCAATAAAGAACCCTGCAGCAATGCAGGGTCTTTTTATTGCAAAAGACATCGTTTTTGTTTGATTTCTTTCTCTAATCTGTCCACTTCAGTGTAATGTACGCGCAATTTAATCGCAGACTGAACATCGTCAAATGTTCCTTGTTGGATTGCTGTTATTAAAATTGAACGATTTTCATTCAATTTATTTTTTTTCTTTTCGGCCATATTTTGTATGTCAGTGCCTGATTTGAATTTCTCAAATTGTACTAATGCATTATGCAAATCTTGCTTGTGGGCAGGCAACACATCTTGTGTGTTGTTTTCCAACGTTTTTGTGCGCTGTAAAATTTCAAGTATATTTTGTTTAAAATCAAAAAACGTTAATTTATTAGTTAGCGCCTCTGAAGATGTTTTGTAATGAGGAAATGATAACACCTGATTATTAGTGCTTGTAATTTCATTGTGCATGAGAGCATACAGTAGCGATGTTAAGACAATAGTTTTTTGTTTTTCATCATCACTTGTTCGCCGGTTAGTGGTTTTTGTTTGTTGTGGATATTCACTGGCCGTCAAAACAGGGCTTGAAATCACGGCCAAAAATAACAAAATGGTATTACATGTTTTCATATCAAAGATCCTTTACGTTGCCTTTGTTGCTCATGTAATAATCGTAAATAACACGTGATAAAATCAACACCTTAAAAAGATGCACCCGCTTTAAACCAAAAGCCCCACACGGTTAGTGCGGTATTTTTTTGAGGGAATTCAGCATAAAAACCCAGACCTAAAAAACTATCAATGGCTTGACCCATATGAAAAAATCCGTAAGCAGCGTGTGCGCGATGATTAAGTGAAGCACGAGCGGATGCAGATTTTAAATTAAGATCAATTGCTCTAATAGGCACGAATACAGGACATCCACAGTCATCAACATCATTGGGCGCTTTGCATGAGATAGTGCTTTTGCTTGCAGATGATGCCATTTGAATAGGTGCGCAGGGGTCTAGTGGCCCACACCCAGCTATGCCATAAATTTCTTGAAAACAATCAGTCAGCTCAATGCGTTCATCGGGTTTACCCCAAATACCGTAACCAATTTCAAATTCGCCTTTATTGTTGATAAAACGCCATCCGGTTGAAAAATCTACCCGGTTAAATGGTCTGACTGTTACATTTTGCGTTAGGATATTGTTTGCCGGAATATTCTGATCAGGGGGACCATTTTTTTTGTTCAATAACAAATAGCGACTCCATGGCCGCCCTTTAAGATCGAGGGTTCTATATTCATTTCCGCGAATTAAAAAAATACTTTCAAAATTAATGAAAAGACATGAAGAATAAGCTGAGTTATCTCGATTGAGAACGATCTGAAAATTTACACCAGTAATAAATCCCAAGTGTCCATTGTTGCCAAGAAATGGATTAAAAAGGTATTCGGCATTTTGACCATGTGCAGTAGGAAATGAAACACCCGTATAATAAATTACTTCAAAATCATCACATGCTAAATAGGCGCGGCCAAAGCGTATGGTAAGCTCGGCTAAACCTAAACGAGAATGGCCTGTGGGGCGTATTTTGGCATAGCGCCAGGATGGTTGATTAAACGCGGCGATTATGTCTTGAACTGAACAGTCTCCACGTCCGTTTACATCATATTGTTGAAAATGAATATTATTATCAACCGCAACGATGGGTGCACTAAAACTAAGCCATGCATCACCAATAAAAGGGACTTCTTTTAAAATGCAGGACAAGTCTTGATTGTAGTCAAAAATTACGGCAACTTGTCTTTGACAAGGATTGATAGTAAACCTGCCTCTGAAGTTGGGATTGTTAATACCAAGCCATTCTGCACGGATATCACGAAACTCGTTGGTAGGAATGCAATCACCTTCAACCAAAAGCTCTTGTTTACATCGTGGCAAAAAATATTGTATCGTGCGTTCATCACTTATTGATTGTTGATACATGCCGCGGATTTGAAAGCTTGCTTTTAATGGACCTCTTTTGTTGTAAATGAAATTATGCCATACCGATTGCCAAGCCGGCACATTTTGATAAATCGGTTGGGTAAACATGAATGATTGACTAGTTTTCAGATTGGGGGATCGAAATCGTATAAATTCATATGATGATCCCTTAAGTACTGATGTCGCACATACAAAAAAGAGGACACCGCGGAGAAAAATGTTCATTACCAAATCCTTTTAGAGCTATTCTAGTTCGCACCATAAGCTTAGGATAGGTTGCGTATAAAAACAAGTAGGTCGTGTGTATTTTATGCATTCAAGCACAGCTTTGAGTAGGTAAGTCAGGGATTATATCACGTGATCATGTATGAGGAGTTTTTCTGCAATTCGCTCAAAGAGGGGAGCAGCTACAGTTGAGGCGTAAAGATTCTTTTGTGCAGCTTCTTTTACAAATACCACTAACACGCGTTGGTAATTACCTTTTTGTATAATTCCCGCACAGGTGTAAATATTTTTTGATGGATTATAGCGTCCGTTTTCAATAAGATTTGCAGTTCCTGTTTTGCAAATAATGGTATAGCCCTTGATGGCAGCGCGTTTAGCAGTTCCTTGCGTGGTTGTTAACTCTAATATTTCTTGAATTGCATCAATTGTTTTAGTGCTGTAAAGTTGGCGTTTAGGCATTTCTTTTTGAGCTGAATGCACCAATTGGGGCTGGCAATCAAAGCCCTGATTTGCAATGATCCCCATGACGCGCGCAAGCTGAAGTAGGCTTAATCGCACTTCGTACCCATACGATAATGAAATAATTGATTGTTTAGACCATGAAGAGGGCGGATTTATAAATCCAGGATTTTCCCCTGCAAGATTAATTCCAATTTTTTGCCCAAGTCCCATGCGCTTGTAATGGTCATATAATTTACTTCCTAATCTCATGGCAACTTGTGCGATGCCGATATTGTTTGATACTGCCAGTACTTGTTTAAAAGGAATAATACCTCGCTTTGAACTGGTCACAGTATTTATTCTCCGCCCTCAATAACTGCAGTGGCGCTATTCCTACAGTCGATTAGTTCATCGGGTGTTACTACTCCTTCTTCAAGCGCTGCCATGGCAGCAAAAACTTTAATAACTGAACCTAATTCATACGCATCTTGTATAACAATATTTTTAGTAGCTTGTGTATTTAAATGTATTCTGTCCTCTGGATCAAACGATGGAGCAGTATTGAGCGCAATAATTTCACCCGATGCAGGATCTAAAACAATTGCAGCAGCAGATTTTGCGGCCAGTAACTCTAACGTTTCAACCAGTTCTTCTTGTACCAAGAATTGTAGATCACTATCTATTGTCAGCATCAGTGATTTGCCCTGCAGACCTTGTTCATGTGTTTCTCTACTAAAATAAAAGCGGCCTGATCTTGCATCGCGTTCCAACAGATATTGAGATGGTTTTCCAGCAAGATGATCATTATAGGTAAACTCAATGCCAAGTACCCCAGCATTATCCACATCGGTTACGCCTACGAGGGTAGCAGCTGATGGATTAGGATAATATCTATTTGGTTCTTGTAAAATTTTTATGTCGGGTAGATTATGGGTTTCTATCAGTTCGATCTCCGCGGGCGTTAATTTTCTTTTGATATACATAAAAGAGCTATGTTGTTTTTTTGAAATTTTTTTATAGGCATCAGGAAAATGTGTTTTTAAAAAATTAGTGAGCGGGACTTTTTGTGTCACTTTATTGGGGAGTATAAAAGCGCTCCAGCTCTGTGAGTTGATTGCAAGGGGTTTTCCATTTCTGTCTAAAATATCGCCGCGAATAGCATTAGTGGTTACTTTAATATGATATTGTTTTTCACCAAGCTGTGCATAGTAACTACCTTTTACAATTTGTATGACATACAGATTTGCAATAATAAGTATATAGAGTAAAAAAAAGCTAAAAAAAACAAGTATACTGCGCGAGGAAGTAGTAGAACTAATCATACGATATTTTTCTTATTTGACTGATTTTCATTTTGCGCATTTTTAGTTCATTAAGCGCAAATTTTTTAATCGCAGATTTATTAGATGCAAGCGTATGTAATTGATGGAGTAATTCTTGTTTGGTTTTTTTTAACGATTTTAATTCATTATCTTGATTCTGTTTTAAATAAGATAATTTGATCCAATTACTTTGTTGATAAATATAGATAAAAACCAAACAACATTGTAACGCAATAAAGAGTGATATTTTCATAAAACGCTTCATAGATTACCTCTGTTTGCTTATGTTCCTGCCAAATGTTACTTAATTTTGTACATGGTAGTCAAGCAAGCGTAGGTAAAAAATCTGTAAAAAAAAAGGAGCTCATTAAGAGCTCCTTGTGTATTGTTAACTCCACCCATAGGCCATGTTAAAATGTACCTCGTGGACAGATTCGCCTTTGCGAGGATCAAGCTTGAAACCCCAATCAATGCTGAGCGGCATTGGATTAAGTAGTCGTATACCAACCCCCACGGCGTGACGATAATCAAAGCCATTGTGTCTTATAAAGCGTCCTGGAACATCTTTGGCGTATGGGTTATCCCAACCAGAACCGCCATCATAAAACAGAAGTCCCTTAACGCTAAAGTCAGACATAATTGGGAATATAAATTCTACGTTTAAATACAGTGCTTTACTTGCGCCAATTGAATCACCAAGGAAGGAATCTTCAAGATCAATAACACCAAACTGTGGACTAATTTGACCCCATAAGAAACCGCGCACCGTAGCAGGACCTCCGATGTGGAATAGGTCTCGGTACGGAATGAGTCGCCCTTTAAATGGATTTGCAAATCCTAAGAACGTGTGCCAGTGGAATATTAAATCATATTCACCAATGAGTGGTGTGTAGTAGTGGAAATCAAAATCAAGTTTATAAAAACCAGTGCAACCAGCGCTGCCAGAGAATGCTCCAACAGCACGTGCGAGCCAGCTATGACCACGGTTAGGGTGTAGTGGGTGATTGCGAATATCTTGCCCTATTTGAGCAACGAGTGACGCGTACGTATTAGGTCTGAATAATTTTTGTAACAATATGTCATATGCTTGTCCCGCTTCAAAACGATCTATTTCATCGCGAGCCCGGGTAATTACTGCAGTTGGAATCGCTTGATATTTAATATTATCAAGGCCCAACGCACCGCGTACAAATACGTCGTTAATCCAGGGGAAGGTACGCATTCTGGTTACAAATCCTGTTGTGACAACCCCACCTGTATCTATTTCGTTTACTGGTAAGGTGTGATGTACCTCTTCGTAAGCAAGTCGCTTATGATATGCGTCAAATGCCCCAAATATAGGTCTGTCAAATAAAAATGGTTGCGTCATATTAAACATGAAGCTGACATCTTCATGTGAGAAGCGACTAGTAATGTTAGTTCGAATACCTGTTCCAAACAAGTTAATATCGGAAACATTGAGCTCCATCGAAACACCTTTGAGAGGTGATGAAATCGAGCGATCAGTTCCTGAGAATGACAACTGGAAGGACGCGTTACCCGTGCGTGCTTCTTTAACAATCAAATCTAAATCAGCTAAATCTTCACCTACCCGATTTATTTTCCAGTTAACCCCTTCACGTTGATCAAAATAACCTAACGATTCAACGCGGTTTTTAGAGATTTCCATTTTTTGATTGGTCAGGAGTTCGCCTTCATCCAATACAAATTGACGACGAATAACTTTATCGCGTGTTTTTTTGTTACCTTTAACCGTAATGCGGTTAAGAGTAATTTTTTTACCCAGCTCAGTATAAAAGGCAAGGCTTACCGTTTTGGTATCTTCATCAGGCTGAATAGAAGGATCTACGTGCGCAAAGATATACCCATGCTCTCCCCACACAAATTCTAACGCTTTAATGGTTTCTACTACCAACTCTCGTGAATAAACATCGCCTGGCTTTATGGGAATACGGCATAAGATAAATTCTTCAGACAAAATTTCATTGCCGGGAACTTGAATGTCTTTGATGGTATACAAATCACCTTCTTGAATTTCATACGTGATGGTAAAACAACTATTTGTTTCATCGGCCTCAACTAGTACGTCAGTAACTTTAGCATTGAAATAACCGTGATTTTGATAGAATTGTTCAATCGCGTATTTATCTCCTTCTAGACGTTCTTCTTGAAATACACCAGAGCGATCTAAAAAGCTCAACAACCAATCTTCGCGGGTATAAATAATATTTCTTAGTTTTTTGCTTGGGATGTGATCATTGCCCGTGAATTCAATACGTTTGACAACCGCACGCGCATGCTCAGTGATGCTAAAACGTGCAAGAGCTTTATTGGACTCATCAACGTCTAATTCGGTTTCAATATCGATGCGGTGATACCCTTTTTCTCTATACAGACGCTTAATTTTTAGTGCAATGGTATCAAGTTCTTCTTTGTCGATAGCAGGAATTTCATCGAGTTTTAATTTCTCATAAATTTCTTTTTTAGTCAGTTGATTATTGCCAGTAAAAATAAAATCTTTGAGTGGGTATTTCTCTTGAATATTAATGATGAGAGTTACGGTGTTTGGGTCTATTTGTTCTGTTTCAATAGTGATATTTCTAAATCGTTTAAGCTCTTTAAATAAATTACGGATGAGTTTTGTGGTGAGCTGGGGATTAAATGGTTGCCCTATGCGGTAGGGAATACGATTTAATATAGCCTCAGTTGAAACATAGACGTTTCCGTTGATTATAATATTACCAATAATGGGTGCTGTGGCAGGTTTTTCATCATCATCTTCTTCTTCAACCAATTCGCCATCGTCCTCATCTAAATCATCCTGGTCATCAGCGTCGAATTCATCGCTATCTTGCGTGTCAGACAGTTCCTGTTCAAGGTCGTCTTGATCATTTTCAGAACTTTCAATGCCTGTGGTGTCATGTTCAGGCACCAAATTACTTTCTTCATGCGAGGGTGAAGATGACATTACGTGCTCTTGTGCAGATGAAGAAGCATTTAGCAGAAAGTGTCTAGAGCTGCAAAAGAGCGCTATCATGAAGAACACTAAACAGGTAGTGCTCTTGTTTTTGGTACGAACAGATCGAGTCATTATCTAAGCTCCTGAGCCAGTGAATACCGTATTTTAATAAGTTGCTATTACGTGTCAATGCAGAAAACTAGCATACTATTTTTTTTTGAATTGAACAGGCCTGTAAGCTGTTGAAAGTAAAACTTTTATGATATATTCACACTAGATAAACCATTAAATGTGAGAAAAAACATGTTATCTATCACTAATACGCTGTCTTGCAAAAAAGAGTTATTCAAACCGCAACATCAAGAACAGGTTTCTATGTATGTTTGTGGTATTACTCCGTATGACTATGCACACTTAGGGCATGGGCGTTGTTATGTGACATTTGATGTGTTGTATCGATTACTATCTGCCATGAGTTATCAGGTTACCTATTGCCGCAATTTTACCGATATTGATGACAAAATTATTAATCGTGCAAAACATGAATTGGGTGATCAAAATTTATATTTAGATATTGCAAATAAATATATTGATGCATTTAAACAGGATATTGGATTACTTAATTGCACCAATCCTTCAATAGAACCGCGTGTGACGCAAACCATTCCTGAAATCATTGAATTTATACAGGGCCTTATCAAGGCAGGCAAAGCATACGAAATAGACGGTGACGTCTATTATCGCATAGCACACTTTCCTTCGTATGGTGCGCTCTCAAAACAAAAACTTGATGAGTTACGAGCAGGCGCGCGCGTTGAATTAAATGA
Source organism: Candidatus Dependentiae bacterium Noda2021 (assembly GCA_020886235.1). Classification (GTDB taxonomy): domain Bacteria; phylum Babelota; class Babeliae; order Babelales; family Vermiphilaceae; genus Noda2021. Next base: position 187,866 of record AP025250.1, read on the forward strand.
CAAAAAAAGAGATCCGCTTGATTTTGCTTTATGGAAAAGCGAACCTGAAGGCCATTTCTGGCAAAGCCCTTGGGGATGGGGAAGGCCTGGTTGGCATATTGAATGTTCAGCTATGGCAGCTAAATATCTTGGTAAAACAATAGATATTCATGGCGGCGGCATGGATCTAACATTTCCACATCATGAAAACGAAATAGCACAATCTGAAGGTTTGTTTGAGCAGCCTCTAGCGCGCTATTGGGTCCATAATGGTTTTGTGCGAATTAACCAAGTTAAAATGTCTAAGTCTCTTGGTAATTTTTTTACCTTGCGTCAATTATATGAGCAGTTTGATCCTATGGTCATTCGTTTTTATTTTTTAAATCATCAATACAAAGCGCCACTAGAATTTTCTCTTGATGATTTGCACGTAATGCACAAGACATATCAACGCTTATGCAAGTCTTTTGTCAGTGAAAAAAATATCGAAATAAGTGATTTAGATATGCTTAATAGCGCCACTGTGCAGAGCATGATGACTTATTTATACGATGATATGAATACGCCCGGTATGCTGGGTGTATTGTTTGAGTCATTACCTGCTTTACGTAATACAGATAAAGATTTTTTTGCGGTTAAAAAATTTCTCAATGTAGTTCTTGGCTTACCGTTAAAACTGTTACCTGAGGCGAGTGTTGAACTTACTCCAGATATGCAGTTGCTTATTGATGAGCGCGAAAAAGCCCGTGTTGCCAAAGATTTTAAGCGCGCAGACGAGTTGCGCGATCAGCTCAAAAAAATGGGCTATGATGTACAAGACAAAAAAATTAAGTAGGTACTAAATGATACTTTTTGGCACTCAAGAAATCACTAATGTTATGTTTACTCAGCACTATTTTTGTATTAAATGTCGCCGTGTTGAGATGCATGATTTTAAACAAATAAGAAATTTCTTTTCTCTTTTTTACGTGCCCATTGTTCCTCTAGCTCGTATAATTTGTTATTCGGAATGTCATAAATGTGGTGATATTGAAGAATTAAGTCCGGAAATGACGGAGGTGACTGATCAATCTCTTTTTCTTCCGCGTTATTGGTATGCACCACTTAGCCTAGTCATATTATTTCCATTTTTGCTAACGTACTTTGGATCTGATTTGTTTGTTTTATCATCAGGAGAAATTGCATACAAAGAATATTTTCTCAGTTACTTAAAAATGGGATTGATGCTGCTGGTATTGCGCGTTGTCTATAAAATAATTGGCAATACATATTAGGTTTGGTTTTGATTATTTTGTACACGATTATAAAAGTGATTGCTAATCTGCTTATGTATAACTAACCAAAATAATATTAAAAAAATTCCAATCATTAACAGCGCGGCAGAGATTAGCAATTTAATCGCACTATCCTGCGCAACGTACCTTAACTTAATGCCACCATTTATTATTCCAAGAGTTCCTATGATAAGTATTATCAATTTTAAGCTACTTTGCTTGGTAAGTATCCAGCTTTTTTTTAATGCTTGTAGAGGGCCTTGGTCATCTTTAAAAATTAAAGGCGTTATGAATAATGTTCGTGTAATAAGAAAAAAAATACTAAGTACGCTTATTAAGTAATGTATTTCTCTCATGTCACTTTGATAATTAATTTTAAAATAATGGGCTATTTTTATCAAAGTAATGGTGAATATAGTAAAAGCAACTACCCAAAATAATACTGCTAGTAAAATGCTCACAAGCAGTTTAGCAAAAGAATAACCATGCCGCAGCAATGCTTTATTGTAAGCGCTTATTTTAGTAATTAGATATGTTTGTCTTATAGCAAGAGTAAAACCTAATAACCACCACATACTCATCATGCATGCTGTTAATAAATCAACAGCAACTTTCAAATAAAAATGATAGGTTGTTTGAGGCAGGTGCTTTGCAAAAAATAACCTCATTAATTGTTTTGCATACGGTGTAGAAAAATAAAAAAACAGACTTATTCCACTGATATGTACCAGTAAATTTACAAATGTATCTTTAAATATAGAATACGTTTTACGAAAGCTGTTAAAAATAACGTTGTATGATATCTGCACGATGTACACCTTGAAAAATCATGAGGCTTATTTTTGTAATTTTATCATTGAAATAATTATTTTACTAATGTATGGATAATATAAATGAAAAAAATTTTGTTTTATTTCTTATTTGTATCTGTAAATAGTTGGTCTATGGATACCCTTGAACAAATGTGGAAATTTAAAGCTCAATTTGTAGCGCACCACTTTTGGTTGCATCACACACATACTGAAAATAATCATTGGGTATATGATGACCATGTAAAGTGTGAATGCCATGAGTGCTCGTATGTGCTTAATCAAGGCCTTCAAGCGTTTGATGATACCATGCTTGCAATCAAAAATATTAAAGCTGAGCCCGGCGCCGGTGACAGCCAAACAAGCTCTTAGATGACCACACGTTAATTTTTTTTGTATCTATTTAAGAGCAGTTTCTTAATATGTTAGATTCTTTTAAATTATCATATTAGGAAAGTGTATTGCATGTTAAAAAAACTTAGATCTTCGGAATATCCCATTCTGGATGTGTTTCTGGCACGACGTTCATCTCGCGCCTTATCCCCTGAGCCATTAACTAATGAAGAACTCATGGCTCTTTTTGAAGCGGCTCGTTGGGCACAAAGTTCTTATAATAATCAACCGTGGCGATTTATTTACTCAAAAAATAATTCTAATACATGGAAAAGCTTTTTAGATTTGTTAGTAGATGCCAATAAAGAATGGGCTAAAAATGCCTACGCTTTAATTATCGTCGCTTCAAAAAATAATTTTGACTATAACAACAAACCAAGTCGTACTCATTCATTTGATACGGGCGCTGCATGCCAAAATATGGCTCTGGAAGGAGCGCAGCGTGGTATTGTAGTGCATGGCATGGAAGGGTTTGATTACGAACGCGCTCGCTCTCTTGCGCACATTCCCAGTGATTACACCATTGAAGCTATGTTTGCAGTAGGCAAATTAGCAGATCTTGATGAATTACCTGAATCATTAAGGGTGCGCGAAAAACCTTCTGATCGTAAAAAATTAGATGAGTTTGTTTTTGAAAATCAATTTAAAAATTAAAACATGCTAGTTGTGGGGGGTATGGATACTAACAATGCATGGGTCTATCTGTTGATGGGTATTTTTGTTCATTCTCTTGCCAGTCAAGATAGTTCAAATTCAACGATAACCATTAATATTGACAACAGTACTGCCCAGTTACTTAATCCATCCCAATCTGTTTGCAAATGTATTAAATATTTTGGAAAAAAATTAAAAGAATGCATGAATACGCTATCCGATGAAGAAAAGAAGCAAAATTTTATCGCAATGACGGTGCCTGCCCAGATTGATTATATAAAATCACTTACACTTAAAGAACATTTAACCTTTGCTCCCTTATTTTGTGATGACAATGGGGTTATGTATGCCAAGGATGGCCCAATACAACAAGGGTTTTGCAACCATCTTGTTTTTTTAAAAAAAGTTATTGATAGAAACTTTATTTTAAGTCCCAACAATACCTATTGGTGTGCACTTTTTTATTTTTCAATTTTTCCCGCTCGCGAATGTAATGCCGCCGAATGGCTAAAAATGTTGGAAGAAGATTATCAACAAGAGAAAAAAAAATATTATGAAAATAGGAGTACGCTGTGATCCTTTTTGTAATTATAGTACTGTTAAGTGCAATACCAAATCTGCGTGCCGATCAGCAGAGTTTTAAAGTGCCGGTTCAGGGTAGTATTACCCTGCATATTCAGAATAACGCTGTTCAAGCAATACATATGGCTGACCGATCAGAATTTCCGGTTAAAGCATATCACGCGATACAAAGTACCATACATCGCCTTCATGACTGGTGTTCACATAATCCCATCAAACTTTTGCTTGGTGTAGGATTTGTGTCTTATGGTGCCGTCTGGGCATTGATTTGTTATGTGCGCGCGTTGGAATATGCACAAGGCAACTGGGCGTTGTGGAAGAATCATGTTGCTCATGAGGTATTGCAAGAAGTTCCGATTGATGATTTTATCAATGAATTAGCTCTTGATGTTATACAACGGTACGATAAGGCTAATGCCTGGGTTGCGTGGAGTGCTTTGCTCAAAGATGTTGATTCATATACTAAATGTTACACAAACACACTAGCTATTTTAAAAACTCTGCGTGCAGGACACATTAGCTTTTTGTGGGGCAATACTGCCCAGCTTATTGAGACTATCGAAAAACGAATGGTACGATTGTCACTCATTAAAATGAGGGTAACCAGTTTTTTACATGCACATGTGTCTTCATTTGCGGCTAGGACTTCATGACGTGAAATATTACTTAGTGCTCATTTTACTGATAGTTACAGAATCTAATCTATCGTGTAAGACACGCACCCCTCCATTTGATGCGTTAATTCAACAGATCGTTCAAAATAAACCAACGATAAAACCGTTACCACATAATCAAGCTCATAGTGTACCCGACTATTCAAGTATTCAATCTACGCTTAATCGTGTATCAGTAGTATATTTTTTGATAAGATTATTAACTTACGAAAAACTAGCCAGATCTTTACTTTATATGCCACAGAAAAGCTTAAGAGGATGGTTGCTTACGTATGCACGTCAATGGTGGATGTATAAAGTTTCTGTGGTGGCTATTGAAACATTGGTGCTCAAAACTATTATTAAGCTTGCTATTTATATTGGAATGCATGACGCGTTAGATTTTATTAGTGATGCATCCAAGCATGCATTAACGATAGCTTTGAGCCCATTATATTTTTTTTGGAATTAACCTAAGTGATCTTCGATAGTAGCTTTAAGATCTTCTTGGCTCATGTATCCCGTTTCTTTACCTTTAACTTGACCATCTTTGAAAAAGATAAATGTTGGTACAGAAGTTACGCCAAACTGAATAGAAAGATCGCGTGCTTCATCAACATTAAGTTTTACAAATTTGTATTCATCTTTAAGTTCTTTTTCAAGAGCTTCAAAAATAGGTGCCATTTGCTGACAAGGTCCACACCAGCTTGCATACACATCGATTACAACAGGGGTAGAAGAATTAACAACTTCTTGTTGGTAATTATCTTTATTAATAGAAATTGCCATGTTATTTCCTTACGTTAGTGATTTTTGCACAACTATTCTAGGGTATCATAACGGACAAATCATGACTACGCTCTATAATGTTTGTTACTATTTTTTTTCAAATGAAAGGTGTAAAGCCTTTTGTAACGAGCTGTAAAAGTTGCTTGGTCGATGATAACTTATTGCGTTTAACCGATGAAGATCGTGATACTAGACAAAAGAATATTCTTTTAAAAAGGAGAGTCATCGTGAATAGTTTTTACTTGATACTGTGTGCATTAAGTTTTTTGTGGGGTGATCTTAACGCTTCGTTTGGCCAAAGTGCAAAGAGAAGGGTTGATCAAGAAGAAGTTGTTATGCAACCGGGTGCGAGTGCGCCAATCTTAATGGCTGATGATGATGCAGACGAGTTGAATTTGCCTGAGCTGTCTACTGAGGATGATATTGATGCGCGAGAAAAACGTAAACGCGCTATTGAATTGGTTCAGCGTGGGATAAATTTTACGATGGATCGCTCTTTAGATGAGTCGTTAAGTGCATTTACGCATGACAGTAAACGATTTAGACAAGGAGAGATGTATTTGTTTGTGTACGGGTTGACGGGGAGTTGGCGTGGTGTTTGTGTTGCGCATGGGCAAGAGTCACAGCTTATATGGCAAAACCTCATTGATAAGCGTGATAGCTATGGTATTCCGTTTATTCAAAAAATGATCAATAAGGCCGAGCGAGGCGGCGGATGGGTTACGTATCAATGGCGTAATTCAACTAAAACATCGTACGTTAAAACCTTTACTAAAAATAATCAAAGTTTTTTAATTGGCGCTGGTTACTATCCCCATTCCAAACCCGATGCTGTTGTTAATCTAGTGAATGGTGCCGTTGCGTACTTTAAAGACATAGTGTTCAATAAAGGATTACAGCCTGTTGATGCGTTCAGTACCTTTAGTTTTCCCGGTGGGCAATTTGTATTTGGAGACTTGTATTTATACGCTGTAGATTTTCAAGGACGACTTGTAGCAAATGGTGATAGACCTGGGCTTATAGGAACAAATTTGCTCAATGAAAGTGACATCACGGGAAAAAGAGGAACGACGCAAGAAATTATTAGCAAGTTAAGTGAATCAAAATCGGGGATGTGGTTTAGAACACAGTCTCGAGGTACGTTGAAATTGACCTATGCAAAAAAAGTAACCGATAAAGAAGGTAAGTCGTATTTTATTGCTTCGGGATATTATCCGTATGCAGACCGCAAAGCAGCGGTTGAATTGGTAAGGCGTGGTGTCGATTTTTTAAAACGTCAAGGCAAAAGCGTCACTGTTCGTGAAATTAATGACACACGCACCAACTCATTCAGGTTTGGTGATTTATATTTGTTTATATATGACATGAATGGCGTTAACATTGCTCACGGAGATAAGCCAGATTTTGCTGGAATGAATCAAAGTGATGCACAAGATGAAGATGGCAGATTTTTTATACGTGAAATGATTGAAAAGGCAAATGCCGGTGGTGGATGGATTAATTTCCGTATGAATAATGCCTTTCAAGCGGTGTACCTTGAGAGAGTGGATATAGGATCGGGAAGATATATCATTGGTACATCATTATTTCCCGTATCCAAAAAAGAAACTGCTCGCGTTATGCTACGCGGAGCTCGAGGCTATTTAGAACGAAAACCCGAGCCGATTGCAATACGAGAATTCTCTAACCGAAAAAGTAGATTTATTCGTGGTGATTTATTTGTGTTTGTCGTTGATAATACCGGAATTTGCTGGGTATATGGTGATACGCCATACATAATTTGGCGTAATTTACTCAACGCTAAAGATGATACGGGCAAACAATATGTGAGGTTAATGATTAATACTGCACGTAATGGAATTGGTCAGGTAACGTATACCATTAATGGAGCCAAACGCACAGTATTTGTCGATCAACTGCAAAAAGGGGATAACACCTTCATCGTCGGTTGTGGGTATTACCTTTAAAAGTAAAAGAGGCTGGTCCGTTGACCAGCCTCTTTTGTATTATTTGCTAACAAATTGTCCGTGGACCGTAAATGGAATATGGTGTGGCACGTACGCGCGTGCAATTTCTTTCATGTCTTGTGCGTCAAGAATAACCAAGAATGATTGTTTTTTGCTTGGCTCTAATACAACACTTAACACCACGCCATCATCTTCGGTTGTTGCACCAGGACGCGGTACAAAAACAGGTTCTGTTGGATATCCTTGTACATTCCACAATATGCTTTTACCTGTGCTTACATTTATTTTAATAAGGTTTTGTGCAAGTTTTGTATTTGCCGGTGTTTCAGTTGCATAGGCATATTGGTAAGCTTGCCCGTCATAGTTGTTGCTATTGATGCGCGGTAATTCAACGGCATGAGAAGAAATTAATTTTGTTGAAACTTTTTTGTTGTTAAGATCCAATGTGTATCGTTTCAATGATCCTGATGGAGTTAATTTGCTTGGATCTTTCATGTATTGCAAGTAATATGCCTTGATAATATCAGGATTTTTATAGGTCACCATATCAAGCACAATGTTTCCATGAGACTCGAATGCATTAACTTGGTGCAACGCAAAAAAAGCATCAGTTTTTAAGGTAGTAACTTGTTTGCCGGTGGCTCGATCAATCACGATAAAGTTCGTGCCGTTTTTTGGCTTCCATTTAAATGTTTCAATAAATGATTTGCCTTTTAAAACAAGATCCAGTGGGTTTACTATAAACGGTACCTCTACCAAAACAATGTAGTGAGGAGTGACCGCAAAGCTATGCATGTATGATGGATATGACACTGGTAATTGTGCCAGAGGAACACGCTCAGTGCTTCCCTCATTGAGAGTAAAAATTGTGTATGTGCTATTACGCGCAAATGTTGTCGCATAGCTAATCCACTGTTTATTTTGTGGATCGTAATGTGGATGTGCGCAACTAAATTGTGCCTCTGAGAGTTTGTCGTTAAAAACAAAAGGTGTTTGTTTTTTTAAATTACCACAGGAACAACAGACTGGTTGTGTCGATTCTGTCAATGCCACGTAGTGATTATTCATTTTTACTACGTTAACATTGGTATTGTCATAAACCGGACGGGAAGAGCTTGAAAAGAGTGATGCCCATTTTGAAAGCGTGGAAGTTTTTGGCGGCGTGCTGCCGGTAATAATACCTTTTTTAATGGATTCTTTTCTGTAGCCGCTATCTATAAATGCGTTTGAGTAGCAAATACCTGACTTGCTAATGCTAAACTCGTGAACCATGGCAAACCCATCAAGCCAATGCTCAGCAGAGCTTTTGTTTAATTGAAATTGCGCGGGACCGATGGTGAGCATTGTTCCGTTAAGCCATTTAGGCAATGTACCTTCAATTACCATTTCGTGTTTGCACAATTCTTTAGATTGGCACGTAAACCCTAGATAGTAATCACAGGTAGAGGATTGCTTTGGTGCATTGTCTTGATCAATTACAATGCATGTAGACAAATCATCTTCTAAAGAGGGTATATGTTGTTGCTCTAATTGTTCTTGAATGAGAATAGAATGAGTGGCGTCTATGTCATTTTTATAGAGTAAGTAGTATCCCGCCGTTGCTGTTGCAAGGATGAGAAAACTTACGAGAAAACTTTTTTTCATGTGCGTAATACTTTCATTATCTAAATTTTGAACTATAAAACGTACTCTTTTTCAGTTTATATCAATGCATTATTCAGTCAAATAATGCCAATAATTTATTCAAATTGAAAATATGGGTGTGTTGGTATGGTTGTAATAGTGAAAAAAAAGGCGCCTTTTTAAAGCGCCTTTTTGAATTAAAATTGAATACTTATTCAAGCCATGCAACACTGCCGTCTCTGAAATTGTAAACACCGCCGACAATCATAAGTTGTCCACGACCAACGAACTCTTTGAGGGTGTCATTAGCGCGTAATTGTCTTACTTGTGCGCGTACGTTTGCAATCACACCTTCTGAGCGAGCATTAGGACTTTTTCTATTAACACCTGCAATACCCGGAGTTATGGCATTGAGTATTGATTGTATTGCACCCGGTTGTGGAGTGCCGGCTAATGCAGCGTCCACTGCGCCACAGCTTTCGTGACCTAGCACAACAATCAAGGCAGTACCAAATACACGCACGGCAAATTCCAAACTACCAACGAGTTCTTGATTGACAATGTTGCCCGCAACACGCGTTACAAATAATTGACCTGATTGTACATAGAATACTGATTCAGGGGTTACGCGCGAGTCTGCGCAGCTGAGAACTGCAGCAAATGGGCTTTGTGCGCCACCGCGATTGCGATCAAATTCCATAGAGATTTTGCCGCCGCGCTGATAGCGAATGTTACCTTGTTTTAATCGTTCAAGAGCTTCTTGGGGCTTTATTGTTGATTTTTCCACGGGATATACTGAGTCATAAGTTATAGTTTTTTTTATGTTTTTTTCTTCAACAGCAGCATACATGCTTATTGTAAATATGACAAATGTCAGTGCAAGTGCGGTGGTTTTTTTCATACAAATGTTCCCTCTTTATTTAGTAGTTAACGACGATCTAATCATCCATGCCATTTTTTCATGCTCTACAAGAATTTCTGCTAAAAAATTACTAGTGCCTGCATCTTTAAAATCATTTTGCGTAGTTTCCACAGCAACGCGTATCGTTCGGATTATTGATTCATGGTTGTCTAATAAATTTCTCAACATGTCCTGTGTTGAAAGTCTGCCTTGTGAAGGTGTTTTAAGAGCGCTTAGTGATTCAAACTCAGCAAAGCTTCCAGCTGCAAATTCGTCTAATGCGCGTACACGTTCTGCGATGCGATCTACAAAATTAAAAAGTTGTTCATATTGTTCTTTAAAAAAAGAATGCATCGCTGAAAAGTAGGGATCTATGACATTCCAATGATAGTTAAGTGTTTGTGTATAAAGAATAAACTCATCTGATAACAAGCTATTTAAGAGCTGCGCTACTTGCTTGCGGTTAGTATGGCTAATGCCAATATTGATTGATTGAGTTGCGTGGGGTGCAAGAGATTGATTCACCAATGGTTGTTGAGTTTCAAGCGGTACGCAAAAGAGTAGGGCAATACATGTAATGGATAAACAGGTGTTCATATACTTCCTTTAAAAGTTAATTCAAAAGAAGTATACAAACTTTTATTTGCAAAACTAAAGAAACTCACACAAATTATGAGGTGTGTTGCTTCTTGCTTAAGGCCAATATTTGTTCTGCATGATTTTTAATATCTACATCACTAAGTATTGCATCTATAATACCCTTTTCATTTATTATAAATGTTTTCCTTTGCGGGGCTATATTACCTATCATGAGAGCACCGTAAGCCTTCGTTACCGTTTTGTCGCTATCAGAGAGTAAATGGAAAGGTAGGTTGTTTTTTTGTATGAAAGCCCGGTGGCTCTCAGGGCTATCAAAACTAACTCCTAAGATTGTAAATCCATGTTCCTGCAAATCTTTGTATCCATCACGTAATGAACATGCCTGGCTGGTACAACCAGGTGTGTTGTCTTTTGGATAAAAATACAAAATTACTTTTTTGCCTTTGTAGGCTCTTAATGATTGGAGCGTACCTGTTTCATCATGAAGCTCAAAAGAGGGTGCTGTCTGCCCTATGGTTAATACATTTGGTTTGACACGATTTAATGTTAGTTTAATTATGGTCACAAGCAAAATAATTATTGCAATACTATAGAACATAGCACCCCTAAATTGATGAGTTATTTTTGCAAGCACGAGCGGAGCATCCACGCCATTTTTTCATGCTTTTCCATTTTGTCAGTTAAGAAATTTGCTGTACCTTCATCGCCAAGTTGTTCTTGAATTATTACAATATCTTTGCGAATGTGGCGTATGATAGCTTCATGATTATCAAGAAGATTTTTAATCATATCTTCTGTTTTTAATTTTTGTTGTGGCTTTTCCTGGATATGTGCGTGGGTGGCAAAGTTTGCAAGTGTGCCCAAAGCAAATTCACCAAGTGATCTTACGCGTTCTGCAATATCATCAACGAGTTCAAACAATTCTTCATACTGCTTTTTAAAGAAGGCGTGCATTGCATCAAAGTAAGGGTCAACAACATTCCAATGATAATTAAGTGTTTGGGTGTATAAAATGTATTCATCGGCCAATAGCTTATTGAGATGCTCGCACACAGCAATTCTATGTTGGTCTGAAATACCGATATTAATAGTGTTCATGAGTAACTCCACATAATAATGTTAGATAACTGGCACATAAAATATACATTATTGGTATTAAAAAATGCCATCTTTGATATACAAAAGATTTGAAGAATATTCTTTTATATCAATAGCAATTTATAGCATTGATAGCATGCGATGTGAAGGGTAAACATACAATCAGGTAGGTTTGATATTTCTTTGTGCACGTTTACAGATTTTTTCGGTATGCGTGCTGAGAGTTTTGCGCAACCACTCCTTGCAGAGTGCGGCCACCCATGTTGGATGGTCTTTTCCCGCATCGTTAAGCCAATTGGCTACTGATAGCTGCACATATTTGCTTGAATCAGAGTGTAATGATTGAATTAAATCCAATGCAAGCCACGGTTCTTTACGTAATTCTTTGATGTGACTACACCATACGCCACGGGGTCGTGTAATTTCGCTTGCATATCTTCGAATGTTTTCATTGCTATCGATAACCCATGGTTTTAATAGCATTAGACTTTCAGGAAGATTATTTGCAACGTCCGGTCTGAGCGCAAGCCACGCCCATTCTCTGACGCCAAAATGGTTATCATTTGCAAGCGGGTAGATTAACTCTAACTTATCTTTTATTGAAATAGGTTGCAGGGAAACCAGATAACACGCAAGGCCTCGTATGGTATCGGACAAATGTTGTTTTAACGTATTAAATTCTGAAAAACCTGTTGTGTCGTGTATTAACTCAGCAGCGCGAAACATTTTCTTGGTAATTCCCAGTTCTTTTGGAATATGTTCCAATTTTATAGATGCTAGGGTGTTTTTGAGCAAAAGATTAATATCGATGCTTAAAGCATCCATGAGGGTGCTTGTTGGTAACGTGCCCGCGTTGAGCTGTGTAATTTTGTCAGATTGATTCATTGATAAGGTGCCATAATTATGGAGGAGAGAGAGGGATTCGAACCCTCGATTCCCATCTCTGGGAATAACGGTTTTCAAGACCGTCGCATTCAACCGCTCTGCCACCTCTCCGTGGAATTGCTTTATTATAATATAAGTAATTTTAATGTTTTTCAAATTTTTTATTTAATTAAAGCTTATTTTTGTCATTTTTGTGCAAAAGACCGTGTGGCTAACTTACATGGCTCGAATGAGAAACCTGGCGCGTCATTACAAGTAAGGTCCTGTTGTGTGCCCTCTAATGCAGCCATATAATGGTTCTTTACTGGAGATATTTACTGGGTTGTTAAGCAACCGGTACTAAATTTGGTTTTGTATTACACGCCATGCATCGTTGATTATCCAAGCAGATAGCGTCACAGTGATTGCACATTACATGGGCACACTTTTTATAAACGGTTAACTCATGCATATGTTTTTTGTGCTTGCAATAAGAACATTGTTTGTTGTTAAGTTGCCATATGTATGCGCCAATAATCTCCAATAAAGGTATGTTTGTCTCATGGACACACTCAAGAGGTGTTAGGCCTTCATTGTTTTGCTGAACATGGTGTATTAATCCAAATAACCCTAAAGAATAGAGCCATGTAACCATTACAGGATTTTGGGTTTTTGCGGCAAGATGAAGAACTGTGTCCCTATGCACGGTTACATACGAAAGATCTGCGCCTGAATAATACAAATACTTACACAATTCTAAATCATTTATTTGAATGCCAATATGAAAAGGCGTCATTCCGACTTCATCTGGTGTATTTAAGGGAACCTTTTCGATATCAACCAGTTGCCGTACGAGTTCAAAATTTTTACATTTGATAGCGCGGCTAAGCAAAAAAGCTGTATTACATGTGGGTAGTTGGCGCAAACAAGCAACCATATCGTTTTTGTTGCACTCAAGTGCAATATCCAATATATCTTTTCGTGATGCACTCTTAGGTGGCAGTACGTAATGATTTTTTTCAAGCAAATTAATAAGGTTTTCTACGTTGCTATATTTGCATGCAAAAGGTAGAAGGTTTGTAATATCATCACTGGTGTAACGTGAATTATTGAGCAACGCATTTACCGCATCAACTGATTTACATGCAAGTGCTTCTTCAATAGGTCTTCGGCCGTCTTTGCCTTGTTTATTGATATCAAAGCTTGGATTAGCAAGAAGATGGATAAGCATCTGGGTTTGTCCATAATATGCAGCATAATGCAAGGCATTTTTTTTATTGTGATCTACTTCAGATTCTTTTTTACATGGGTAAGCCAGTTGGTCGTACGCTTGAATGTTGCCAAGGGCTGCGGCATAGTGCGCGGGAAGCACGCCATTGTTGTTTCGCATGGTTTTTAAACGTTGATTAATTTGGATTAGTCTCTTTATAACTACCAAATTATTGGCAAGCACAGCACAATGCAGAGCTGTTTCACCCTTAATGTTTTTTAATAACACGCTTATGTTTTTAGAATGCAGAAAGTTAACGACATCATCAGAGGTGGGAGGTGCTGCTGATGCCGCATGATGCAGCGCGTTGTTACCGTTATTGTCTTGGCATTGTAAATTTATAAAGTAACGGTTAACGAGGTCTTTAACCATTTGCAAATGCCCAAGCCGGCAGGCAATCAATAATGCGCTCTCTCCATTTTTATTGCGTATGGAAAAATTAGTGCCATATTTGTCTAACACTGGCAATGTTTGCACTGCGCCACTCACTGCAGCAAAATGAATTGCTGCATTCCCCTGTAAATCAGCACGATTACTGTCAAACTTATAAGAATTAATGAGTTTTTTTATTATAGTTGGTTGGTTCCCCGAAGCCGCGTAATGGAGTAGGGTGTTGCCATTGGGAGTGGATACATTCAAGGATATTTTAGTTGCAAAAGCATCAAGGAGATTTTCGTGTCCGTAATACACAGCCATGCTCAGAGCATCATAAAGATTTTGTTCATAATTAAAAGGATCGCTTGAGATCGCATTGATACAATTAACTATTGTGGACACCGGTTGATGCGACTGAATTAAATTAACAAGCTTTTCCTGTGTAAATTCATACTGTGAAACAACTAATTTAGTCGCTGATTCTTGTGCGCTTAATTTGACAATCAAGAAAATAAATATAAAGCCTAAAGCAATTTTCATTATCAACCCCTGTGTACTATCATAGAACAGGTGGTCGTCGGATTGGAACCTTTTATTCAGCGTCTGATTCTTGAGCAAGTCTTAAATAGTGTTCTGCTTTTTCAGAATTGTTTTCTTGTTTGTAAAGTGCGCTTAAGTTGATAAATGCTTCATACAAGCGGTGCTCGTCGGCAGCTCGGTGAAAATATTTTTTAGCATTTTCAATATCATTTTGTTGTTCATACACACTAGCTAAAATAAATTGTGCTTGAGGAAAATTATTGGTGTCTGCAGCACAATGTAAATAATGTTTTGCTTGCTCAATGTTTTTGTCAGCATCATAAAAGAGACCTAAATTTAGTTGAGCATGGGCTAAGTTGTGTTTGTCAGCTGCATTATGAAGATAGCGAAGTGCTAATTCACTATTGCCTTCATGAGCATACATGAAACCTAGGTTATTGTGGGCACCTGCATGATCGTGTTCATCAGCGGCGCGATGGTAATATTTTTTTGCTAGTTCTGGATTGTTTTCATCTTCATACAAGAGCGCCAGGTTAAATTGTGCATGGGCATCATTTAGTTGATCAGCGGCAAATAAAAGAGCTTTTTTGTCTTGAGGTTGTTGATGATCAGTGCAATGATTTGTGCACATAATAATTCCTTTAATATGGGGAGGCTTGTATAAGATGGTGCGCCTAAAAGGAGTCGAACCTTTAACCTTCAGATCCGTAGTCTGACGCTCTATCCAGTTGAGCTATAGGCGCGTAAATTTCTGGTGGAGAGAGGGGGATTCGAACCCCCGCGCCCCATTTCTGGAGCTCTTGCTTAGCAGGCAAGCGCTTTAAGCCACTCAGCCATCTCTCCATAAGTGAGACATGAAAGAGGATAAAGCATTTGCTATTTTATGCAAGCGAGTTTCACATTTTCTTATAAGTTTAGCTAATTTTTATCCTTTGTATATAGAGCAATCTATTTTTTTGCGCGTTGTCTTCTAGTATTCATTGGCGTGAATTAAGTATAATTATGCTAATTTTGATCATTATATTAAAGGATTTATCATGCCATTGCTTATAGAGATCAAGGCAGTACCACAATCTGGACGGCACAAGTGGGTATTGGATAAATCAGGCAAGCTCAAAGTGTATCTGAAAAATCCCGCACAAGACTACAAAGCGAACCATGAAATTATTAAATCACTGGCGCAAGCAATGCGTATTCCCATGACTCATATTCAAATAGTGTCCGGAGCAGAGGGGCGTAATAAGCGTATTAGGATAGAAGCAGAAATAACTCTGAGTCATTTACTAACTGCTTTAGGGATTGATAACCAGCAAACTATTTTTAAGGAATGATATGCCGTATTATAAATGGCAGGGAGTCGACATACACGCACATGCAAAAACGGGGTGGCTCTACGCAGATTCGATATCATCGCTGAGCCATCAACTTTTTCAAAAAGAGGTTGCTCTTACTAGTGCGCGTATTGTAAAAATATGGCATTTGAAAAAACCAAAATTAGATACAAAAATAGCAATTGCCGGCAGAGCAGCTACCCTGCTACAAGCTGGCTTGCCATTACCAGCGGTATTTGCATTGTTAGCAGAAAATAGTAAGGGTAGATCAACCAAAAGTGTTTTATCAGAGGCGTCCTTTTTGCTATCGGCAGGGGCCTCATTGCACGAAGTGACCAAGCGCTATGCATTATTTGATAACGCTTTAGTAGGACTGTCAGAAATTAGTGCTTCAACCGGCAACATAGCGTACGCATTTGAGCATACATATCATTATTTGCAAGCACGTAAACGGTTAAAATCTTCGGTGTGGGCCGCCATGCTCACTCCGTTGATAACTCTTATTTTATTTTTGGTTTTGTTCACGGCCATGATAGTTTTTATTGTTCCTCAATTTGAATCAGTTTACAAAACGTTTAATGGGACATTGCCACCGGTAACGTTACAGATAGTTGCCCTGAGTAACGCAATTCGTGATATCGATTTTTGGATAAGTGTTAGTACATGCACCTGCATTTTGATCATTTTTTTTCTTTGTTTGAGCCGATGGGCCCAGGTAGTAATAGATCACGTCCTTTTATCTGTGCCGGGTGTTGGACGTATGGTGCGTGCATATTATTATTCTTTTTTTCTATTGTCGGTAGGACAACTGCTCAATGCGGGTCTCTCGCTGCACAACTCACTGGAAGCGGCACAGTCGCTCGTAAAAAACAGGGTATTAAAAAAACATAGTTTATATTTGATTGAACAAATAGAACACGGTGTACCACTTCATACCGCCATGAGCCATAAGGGCAGTTGGGACTTGGATGTAATTGCGCTTATAGTGGTTGGTTATGAATCAGGTGCACTGAGCACTATGATGTTGCAGTCGTCACAGTTATATAACGACTCATTGTCAAAACAGCTTAATCGACTGGTTGTATTAACCCAGCCATGTTTATTAGTGGTGTTGGGGGTGCTCATTGGGTATTGTGTCTATGCGCTATATGCACCTTTATTTTCACTAGGTACATTGGTATAAATAATCGGGTGTTTACATTGACGAATAGCCGATTTTAAGGTACTATTATCTCACAATTCATCACAGGTAAGCCGGAATGGCGGAATTGGTAGACGCACGGGACTCAAAATCCCGCGGTGTTTGACACTGTGTCGGTTCGAGTCCGACTTCCGGCACCAAAACATATGGTAAGAAGCACATGACAAATCAAAAATGTATTTTTTGTGACATTATAAAAAAAACATTACCTTCTCAGATTGTTGCTGAAACAGATGATGTCCTTGTAATAAAAGATATATCACCAAAAGCACCCATACATTATTTGCTTTTACCAAAAAAACATATAAAAGATTTACGAGACCTTACGTTAGATGATGCAAAACTTGCTGGAAATTTATTGCTCATGGCGGCAATGTTGGCTGAAAAAGAAAATACAGCTTTTAGACTTGTTGTAAACAATGGCGCTGAGGCAGGACAAGTGGTTTTTCATGCACACGTTCATTTTCTTGCCGGGAAAAAAATGAGTCATGATTTATAAAAATAAATAATTGAGCAGTGTTGCTGAACTGCTTAATTATATTAGGTTGCCGAGATGGCGAAATTGGCAGACGCACCAGCTTCAGGTGCTGGCGGTGGTAACACCATGCCGGTTCGAATCCGGCTCTCGGCACCATTAACTAGCATACTTTTAAACCATCTGCAACCTTACGTTCGGGTTGCAATAAAACGCATTTTCCATCGCTAGTTACAATACCTGTTACTAAGCACTCAGAAACAAAATCTGCAATTTTCTTAGGTGGAAAATTAATTACACCAATTATTTGTTTGCCAATCAGCTCATTAATGGTATAAAATGCGGTTATTTGTGCACTCGATTTTTTAATCCCATATTCACCAAAATCAATCCATAACTGATAAGCCGGTTTTTTTGCGCCCGGAAATTCTTCAGCTCGTATGATTGTTCCTGTTCTTAATTCAATAAGTTCAAATTGTTCCCAATTAATTAAACTCATAGTAGTACCTTTCTATAGTAGTTTTATTGTGTCGTACATGCTAGCAAAGATTTCAACGATGTAAAAATACACGTCATAAGTTTGACTCTATTTGTATACTATTTAGACTTATTTGGATAAACAAAAAAAGTAGGTGAGATTGTGTACAATGCATTAAGTATGTTAAAAATATTCTGGGGATTTGCCCTTCTTGCAAGTGGTATTGTTGCTAATAAAGTCATACTTATGTATGTGCCTCCAACGCTCTCTGTTGCACTGAGAATGCTCATTGCAGGTTCCATTTTATTAGCTTACACGCTTAGACGCAATCACAATTTACGCTGGTCCCATTTAAAAAAAGATATTGGTTATTTACTGGCTGCTGGTGCGTTAACAACACTTATTCCAGCTATTTTAAAGGCATATGCGCTGAAATACATGCTCTCTTCAAAAGCTGCTTTTTTGGGCAGCCTAGATCCCTTTGTTACTGCCTTGTATGCCTATTTATTATGGGGTGAAACACTCAATGTGCAAAAAATTTTGGGTATTTTAATTGGATTTGCCGGTGCCTTAATGTTACTTATGTCTTCAGCGCCTGCAGAAGCAACCATGCTTGCGTGGGGTAGGCTCTCTTATCCTGAAATTGCTGCACTAGCGGCAATGGCTCTGGGCAGGCTTGGTTGGATGGTTGTCCAAAAAATTATGAGATCAAATCGTTACACGGCAAGTGAAATGAGTAGTGTGAGTATGCTCTTTAGTGGTATACTGGCTCTAATATTTTCATTAAGCTTTGAAAACGTGACAACGGTTTGTTTTTCTAACATGACACGATTGTTTGTTGCTCTGTTATGGACAGCAATTATTGGAAATGTCGTTGCTTACACGATGTATACTAATTTTTTGCGCCACTACAGCTCGACGTTTATTTCACTTACAGGATTTTCTGTTCCAATATTTGTGTATTTCTATGGGTGGTTATTGCTCTCAGAGCCCTTATCAATAAATTTTATTATTTCATTGAGCGTCACATTGATTGGTGTGATAATTTTTTACAGTGCCGAAATTAAAAAGCCATCATTTTTGGCTTACAAAAAATAGATGTAGGTACAAACAAAAAGGGCGTTACTTAATGGGTAACGCCCTTTTTTATATTATCGAATGAACTTGGATTTTAGATAATCAATGAGATTAAGTGCTCCATAATAAATAAAGAATAGGACCAACAGTGAGCTTGCAAAGTCGGCAGTAGTTAATAGTTGTTTATACCAAACCTGAGTTGTGTCCACATTAGTGCTCATAATAAAAGGGTAAGGTGTTAATGAGAACTTTAATGAGATTTGTTGCGCTAATGATTTTAAAAGCGGCGTGAGCCCCATCATGACTAAGGCGGTGGCTATCTTGGTTTTTTCTGACAATTCATGTGCGCGTAAGAGTACTGTAACTAGCAAGGGCGCTATGAATGCAATGAAAAACAGTGGTAATAAGGGAATTTGCAACATTTGAAAATAACTTATTTTGAGCAAGCCCAATAGAGAAATTACAAACCACAGAGAGGTAAATGATAAATAAAATGTGTTATTTATTTGCATGATAATTGCTTTCGTTATGTGTTATAAAGTTAATTAAATTTGATACTTGATCGTAGCTAGTGATAAACACAGCTCATACCTTTTTTTCCTGCGTCGCCTGTACTATGTGGCAAGATCGCTTTCCGGATCAATGGGATTTTTCAATTCATCACCATAAAATAGATACAGTCCAATAAATACAATTACCGCTGAAATCACAAAATTCCATGTAACGGCTTCATGTAAAATAAGCCAACCATAAAATGCGGTGAAGAGTGGTCCGAGAAATCCTGCAAATGATAAGAACGTTGCGGTATAGCGTTTTAATAAATGCGCATATAAATTATGGCAAATGATGTTACTAATTAAAATAATTAAGAGTAACCAACCAATAAAGGTACCAATTGAAGGTATTGGTTGTACACCCTCCGTAAAGAAACTGGTGATAAGCGCAATCACGCCACCGATAAACATGCTTAATCCGTTTATTAAAGATGGTGAGTGGTTGCGTTGGCGCACCATTTGGCGCATTACAATCCAACTATAGCTATGTGCAGCTACCGCACCTAAAATAGCAAGTTCAGGCCAAGAGATGAATGACAATTCACCTATAATTTGTTCTGATTTAGAAGATGTCATAAGTATGGGTATAATACCAATAAATCCTATTGCAAGTCCAAACCACTGGCGCAACGTTGGTTTTTCTTTAAATATCAAGTACGAATAGAATGAAGAAAAGAATGGCGCCACGTTGAATAAAAAAGCTGTTTTTGAGGAGGGTAGATAACTAAGACCCCAAAATCTTAGTATGTAGGTTATGTAGATACCAAAAAAAATGATTTGCGTAAGAAGAAATAAATCTTTTTTTTGAAATGAAATTTTTTGTTTTACATAGAACTTTTCATATCCAAGTAGCAGTGCACCTGCAATTACCATACGAATACCCGTATAAAAAATAGGGGTAACATACGTAAGCAAAATTTTGCTCATGGGAAATGATGTCGCAAATAGGGCATATAGCAATAAAATTAAAAACATGGTGCTCCATAATGACAGATCTGATAATTTTTTTTATTTCTAGTCTATATTAAAGCGCGACATTTGTCTTTGGTCTATTTTATGTTACATTCTTTGGCATCTAGAACGTGTTTTACAGTAGTTCATTACTTATTCAAAAGGTGCTCGATGAATATTATTCTTACCGTAATTGTTAGTATAATTCTGTCAGTTTTTTCAACTACGGTAATGAGTTATATTTCGATGGCTGCTCCCATTGGCCCCTGGATTGCACCTACATTGGTGTTGTGCGCAAGTTTGTTATTTGCGTGGGCGCGACAACGAAGTAATTACCTGCGTGACCTTGCATTAGTCACGGGCGCCGGTTCTGTAGGAGGTATTATTGCAACGGCTTTTGCATTTTCTTTTCCAGCGTTATACTTTTTGGATTCTGCTACGTTCACCAAATGGCTACAAAAGCCATGGTATTTTGCACAAATTATGACCGGATTATCATTAGCGGCTGGCAGCTTTGGCATTTGGATTGCTAATATGTTTGAAATAGAACTCATTGAAGAACAGCAATTGCCGTTTCCGATTGGCCAACTTGTCTTTAAGATGATTTCAGCCGGCAACCAATTGCGTAAAGGACTAGAGCTTGTTGCAGGGTTTATTGCAGCGACCATACTTTCGGTCATGCAAGATGGCTTTTTCTTTTTTAAGGGATTTATTGCTAAAGCAATTACGATAGTAACTCCGCGATCGCTTGGTATTTTTTCATTGCCACTTATTCGTCTTGATCTATGGCCCATGCTATGGGCAATTGGTTTTGTGACAGGTCATGTCATTGCTGTGCCGTTACTTGTGGGAGCCCTTTCAAAAATTATCGTGATTGATCCGATTAATGGAATATTCTTTTCAAACTTGTCTAATATGGACTTTGTGCTTGCATTTTGCAGTGGCATGGTCCTTGCCGGTGCTGCAATGGGTTTCTTATTCAGTCCCAAAGCATTAATAAATTCTCTAAAAAAGTATCTTTCACCATCGTATTACAATAATTCGGTGTTAGGCGGTAAGTACACCAGGGGATTAATTATTCAAGGTGTTATTGCTGTTGGGTTGTCATCCATTTATTTATTATACTTTGGCTTTAGTTTGCCAGTTATACTATTGTTACTGGTTGCTTCAGGAATTTGTAGTTATCAGCTTGCTGAAATTGCCGGCAAAATGGGTTTAGCTCCGTTAGGTCGGTATGCCACCTTTGTAATGGTTCCGGCTATGTTGCTATTTAAGCTCAATTTTACTCAAATAATTATCATTGCTACTTTTGTGGAAGTTGCCGGCGGTGTAACCGCAGATATCCTGTTTAGTCGAAAAATGGCACGTCTAGCGCACATCTCAAGATCACGTATGATGAGTTATCAGTACCTTGGTCTTGTTGCGTGTAGTGTTTCCATCGGCGTTGTTTTTTGGTTATTCATTGGACACCTCAACTTGGGATCAGATGCATTATTTGCCTACAAGGCGCAAAGCAGAGCGTTGCTTGTTAATGCAAAGCAATTTAATTACCTAGTTATGGCGCTTGGTATTGTCTTTGGTCTTTTATTAAAGCACATAAAAATGAACCCTGCTTTAGTATTAGGTGGGTTGCTTATGCCAATAAATTTGTCATTAGGTCTCATTATTGGTGGTTTTTTATCGTGGATATCTAAAAACAAAGAAGAATATTTCCCATTTTGGTCAGGTGTGTTTGCAGCTAATTCTATATGGATGCTTATCAAAGCATTGTGGTAAGCCCAATATCTAATGCAATAATGTTTATCAAAACTATTTTTTTATGAAAACGCTTTGTGTTAGAGTACAAATACGCTCATGCGTAGGGTTAGGGTTGCGGGAAATTATATTCGTTATTTGCATGTTATTTGTAATGAACGCCACTATTATAGGTTGTTGCCAGTTTTAGAATATTCTTTTAAAAAATTGGTCTCAAACGCAATAAAACATGGTTTGCTGATTTGATTATCGATCGTAAAAAATATACCACAAAATTCTTGATGAGACTTAATTAAACTTATAGTAACAGCAGCGTGCTCTAATGAAATTAATTTTTTAAATGTTTGGACATCTAATCTTTGAACAGTTTTTATAGATTCGTTTTGAAGTGTACTAAAGTGTATTGTGTTTTCATGATCTATACTTATTAGATCATTGGTTGATGTATTGTATGCAAAATCTTTCAGGCCACGCGGCCACAAAAATTTTTGACGCGCTATTTTTTTAAACGTAATAGTGTGATCATTATTAACACTGATTAACAAAATTTTTCCCGTATTTTGCAGACCAATTAGTTCATTTTCATTGAGAAAAGCTAGTTTGCTAAAATGAAGTCCATTTGAGGCATTAACAAAAGAGAGAGGATTAAGATAGGGTTTATTTTTATCGTGCGTTATTGAAAAAATAGTAAACGGGGAGTGTGATGGATTTATGTTTCGAGCAGACAACGCTATACGATTTTTGTCCGATAAGGCAATAGCACATGCACAGATAGCTTGGTGTGGTTGTTCAGCGATAATATCAAAGCCCCTAAGTTTGTTTTTTTTGCGTGCACGTAGATAAATTTTAATCTTGTGTATTAAACGTTCTTGGTAATTAACACAAAAAACCTCAAATTCATCATTGGGTCCCTCTGCAAAATTTCTGTGATAACAAGAAATTGTTGGGTCTTTTAAAATATATTGTCTTTTATCATCATGTAGGGCGCCTACGATGCATCCAAGGCCGGGTTTTAGGTACGTAATACCATTTTTCAAGCAGTTTTTATTGGTAACGTCAAACCAATTTTCACTGTATGCGGTGGCAGGCCATGTGTTTATTGCATCTGCACAAGTATCATTGCTACTAATTATGGTATCATTTCTCATAAGTTGTGATGTGCTCGTTACATTCTGTTTTAGTTTTTGTTCATTATTTACCTGAACGTCAGAAGAAAAGCATGCAAGTGAGAATAGTATGTTAAATATAAAAAGAGCAGATTTTTTCATTGTATTCCCGTTATAACGTATCCTATTAAATATGGTATTGATTTAGTTGATAAAGAAGCAATAGTGTTTTGTAGCCACGATTTGTCACACGCGAAATACACACAATGTAAAAAAATGCTAATATGATTAGATAGCATATAAATAAATATTTTCGTTTTAGGATCAGATCACTATGGCAAAAACAATTTACTGTTGCCTCATTTTGGTGTTGAGCAGTTTTCTTCATCTTCAGGCTTCTGATAAAGAGCATATCAAGCTGCCAAGTCTTAACCAATCTCCGTGGGCTGGTCCGTTACATTCGTTTTTACGTATTATTAATCCGTTGTGTGCACGCAAATTGGCGCTAAAAATCAGTCAATATAACCAAACGATGTATTTTAAATCCTTTACCTATTGTGATCTTGTAGCTATTGCAAAATTGCAGAGCAAGTATGAAAGATCACAGAGAATAGCAAAGGTTGCCGAAGAATTACTTGGGGCTCACCATGACCAAGAAAAGCCTCTGTTTGAAGCGAAAGAAAAAAAAAGAGTTAATAAACTAACTATGAAGCCTGAGCACTTTGTAAAAATAAATCCCACTATTAGGGCTTATAATAAAAAGTATCCTAATTTATATAAATTACGCCATAAAGCTATTCTTGAACGTGACAAATTAAAAGCTGATTATACTGCATATTTTTCTACTGTTATTACTGATCCTTACGCTGCGCAGGCGCGATACGAACGTATAGTGGATATTGAATTTGTCATTAATGCTATTAGCAAGGCAATAGACAACAAGCAAGATGGTTTTTTTTCGTATATTTATGATGAAAAATACATACTCAACGAAGAAAAAATGCAAGAGTTTAAAATTGCTGAAGCGAGTAGATTTTACCAAGCGTATTGCGCTAACATTTCGTCGTTTAAAAAAATGTCATTTGCAAAGAAGGGATACCCTATTCATATTGCAAAATGGTCAGATGTAAAGGTCAACAGAGAGCAGCAGTTACAAAGAAGTAAGATGTTGGTTGAGAGCTGTAAGCTTAATTTTGATGAGAGTGGTAATTTTGTGTCAGAAGAATTAAAGAATTAGTTCTTTTAACTTTGAATAATGAGGGCCGCCCAAGAAAGCGGCCTTTTTAATTTATTTAGCGCTTGCCCAAATTAAATAACTTTCTATGAAGTCCATTAATTGTCCATCAAGTACTAAATCAGGCTGGGGTGATTCATGCTCTGTTCTATGGTCTTTTACCATTTTATAGGGGTGTAACACGTAAGATCGTATTTGCGAGCCCCATTCAATTTTCTTTTTTTCGATAGCCGCATTTTTTGCATCTTGTTCATCCTTAGCTTTTTGGGCAAGCCGCGCTTTAAGCATTTTCATACCGGTTTCTTTATTTTGAGTTTGGGAACGTTCATTTTGGCAGCTAACTACAATTCCTGAAGGTATATGAGTTATACGTATTGCAGATTCGGTTTTGTTAACGTGCTGTCCCCCAGCTCCTCCTGCGCGAAAGGTGTCAATTCTTAGATCACTCGGATCTATTGTTATTTCAACTTCTGGAACTTCAGGCGTGATACTCACCGCAGCAAACGAGGTATGTCTTCTTTTTGCGGAGTCATAGGGAGATATTCTTACTAAGCGGTGGATGCCCTGTTCACCTTTAAGAAGACCATAGGGATTTTTACCACGTATGAACAAGGTTGCTGATTTTATGCCCGCTCCTTCGCCTACTAAGTGATCGACAATTTCAACCGGTAACTTTTCACGCTCGCAAAATCGTACATACATGCGAAGAAGTATTTCAGCCCAGTCTTGAGATTCTGTGCCGCCTGCCCCTGAGTTAATACTTAAGAATATATGTGAGCTGTCTTGGGGGTCATTCATCAACAAGGATATCTTAAAAGTATTTACAGACTTTTTAAGCTGGTTAATGTCACCGCTAATCTTTTTTAATTCTTCTTCATCATCTTTAAACATTGAGATAAGTTCAGCTAGCTCGGCATTAGAATTGGTAATTGTTAGGTATTGTTCACGCATGGTACGTATGCGTTGCAGTTCTTTAAGGATTTCGGCTTGTTTTGGGTTTTGCCAGAAGGTTTCAACTTCAGTTTGCGCATGCAGCGATTGAAATTTTGGTTCGAGTGCTGCATTTTCCCAGTATGCTTTAATAATTGCAATATCAGGTTGCATGAGTTTTAACTGTTCTTGTAATTCATCAAATATCATAGTGATACCTTGTGTGCTTAATTTTTATAATGATTACAGCATACCATAACTATCAAGGCCCGATAACCCAGGATCAAACAGTGGTAAGGGGCTCAAGGGTAGTGTCCTAAAAGTTTCAAAATAAGGCGTATTTTTTAGGGCCTAAAATGATCAATATTTTTAGCCTATATATAATAAGGATATAAATGCATTTTTTAAGGTATATTTCGACGTATCATTTTCTCATCAATCTTCTTAAAAATTCTTAAACTTTTTTTAAAATATTTAAAACTTTTTGCAAAACTATAGAGGTTTTTAGACATTTTTTTAAAAAAATTTAAACTTCTTTTTGAGTGATCTTGCTATAGGTAACATGTGTTTAAAGTGTTGATCCAGTCGCGTTATTGCAAATATTAGTTTGTATTATTCATTATTTAAATAAGAGCCTTATTACTACCGAATTTAAAAAAAATAAAAAAAGTTTATAAAAAGTGTTGACTCTCTTTAGAATGCATGTATAATTTAACCATCATTGATTGAGAGTTCGAAACAAACGAACGAATCAAACAGAAAAAATTTTCTTTGAAATACATAGGAATAACAAATAAGCCTACCAGTTCTTTAAGTAAAAAGAACCCAAGTCAATTTTTGTGATGGAGAGCTTGATTCTGGCTCAGAATAAACGCTGGCGGCGTGCCTAACACATGCAAGTCGAGCGCGAAAGTTCCTTCGGGAATGAGTAAAGCGGCGAACGGGTGAGTAACACGTGAGAATCTACCCTTTAGTGAAGAATACCTTCGAGAAATCGAAGTTAATACTGCATAAGTCCCTACGGGGAGAAAGGTGGCCTAATTGCTACCGCTAGAGGATGAGCTTGCGTACTATTAGCTAGTTGGTGAGGTAATGGCTCACCAAGGCGATGATGGTTAACCGGCCTGAGAGGGTGTACGGTCACACTGGAACTTAGACACGGTCCAGACTCCTACGGGAGGCAGCAGTGAGGAATATTGCGCAATGGGCGAAAGCCTGACGCAGCGACGCCGCGTGGAGGATGAAGGCCTTCGGGTTGTAAACTTCTGTTAAGTGGGAAGAAAACTACATCTCTAATACAGATGTAGCATGACGGTACCGCTAAAGAAAGCACCGGCTAAACTCGTGCCAGCAGCCGCGGTAATACGAGTGGTGCAAGCGTTATTCGGAATTATTGGGCGTAAAGGGTGCGCAGACGGCTTGTTAAGTCACTTGTTAAATTCTCCGGCCTAACCGGAGGCGAGCATGTGAAACTAGCATGGCTAGAGGGTGAGAGAGAGAAGTGGAATTCTCGGAGTAGCGGTAAAATGCGTAGATCTCGAGAGGAACACCAATGGCGAAGGCAGCTTCTTGGCTCACTCCTGACGTTCAGGCACGAAAGCGTGGGGAGCAAACAGGATTAGATACCCTGGTAGTCCACGCCGTAAACGATGATCACTAGACGTTAGTTCCGTTATGGAATTAGTGTCGTAGCTAACGCGTTAAGTGATCCGCCTGGGGATTACGGTCGCAAGACTAAAACTTAAAGAAATTGACGGGGGCCCGCACAAGCGGTGGAACATGTGGTTTAATTCGACACTACGCGAGGAACCTTACCTAGGCTTGACATGTTTTTGACATCCGTAGAAATACGGCTTTCTAGGCTTCGGTCTAGACAATTACACAGGTGCTGCATGGCTGTCGTCAGCTCGTGTCGTGAGATGTTGGGTTAAGTCCTCTAACGAGCGCAACCCTTGCCGTCAGTTGCTATTTACGTAAGTAAAGCACTCTGATGGAACTGCCTGGGAAACCAGGAGGAAGGTGGGGATGACGTCAAGTCCTCATGGCCTTTATGCCTAGGGCTACACACGTGTTACAATGGTCAGTACAAAGGGCTGCAAACTCGCAAGAGCAAGCTAATCCCATAAAGCTGATCTAAGTTCAGATTGAGGTCTGCAACTCGACCTCATGAAGTTGAAATCGCTAGTAATCGCATATCAGCAACGATGCGGTGAATACGTTCTCGGGCCTTGTACACACCGCCCGTCACGCCATGAGAGCTGTTTGTACCCAAAGCCGTTTTAGCCAACCCGTAAGGGAGGCGAGCGCCTAAGGTATGGAGAGTGATTGGGGCGAAGTCGTAACAAGGTAGCTGTAGGAGAACCTGCGGCTGGATCACCTCCTTTCGAGGGAGTAAAATCCGACTAGTTTACTAGTCATTATATTTAGGTGTAATTTGATGGTCTTTTTACAAAAAAGACTGGTAGGCAATAAATAAACAAAAATACTCTACGAGCTGGGCCTATAGCTCAGGTGGTTAGAGCACCCCGCTGATAACGGGGAGGTCAGTCGTTCAAGTCGACTTAGGCCCACCAAGCTATAGCAAGTTTAGTCCCAGCAGTTTAAAAATGGGGATGTAGCTCAGTTGGTAGAGCGTCCGTTTTGCACGCGGAAGGTCAGCGGTTCGATTCCGCTCATCTCCACCAAAAAACAGTAAAAAAATAGTTGTTTATTAATTATTCTTGTGTATACTATTGAGACTTTAAAAGAGATAGTAATAAAAAATTTCTTGTGTTCTTTGAAATATATGTAGATTAAGTACTCAACGCTGAGTAAGCCAATAATTTTTGTGATTAATTGAAAAGGGCATCTGGTGGATGCCTTGGCATCAAGAGGCGATGAAGGAGGCTGAAGACTGCCATAAGCTTCGGGGAGCTGTCAATCAAGCATTGATCCGAAGGTTTCCGAATGGAGAAATCCTTCCTGGTAAAACTAGGAAATTCTTGCCTGAATTTATAGGGTAAGAAGGCGAACGGCATGAACTGAAACATCTAAGTAGTGCTAGGAAAAGAAAACAAAGTGATTCTCTCAGTAGTGGTGAGCGAACGGGGAAAAGCCTAAACTTATATCATGTAATAACCTGTATGTGTTGTGATATAGGAGTTGTGGGATGCAACGTTCAAAGAATACAGACTTTGATTTGACTATTTTTAACTTAACTGAATTGTTCTGGAAAGGACAGCCAAAGAAAGTGACAGCCTTGTAAGTGAAAATTTAAAAATAGCATTAGTTGCACACCCGAGTAGCACAGAGCACGTGAAATTTTGTGTGAATCTGCCCGGACCATCGGGTAAGGCTAAATACTAATTGATGACCGATAGTGCACGAGTACCGCGAGGGAAAGGTGAAAAGAACCCCGGAAGGGGAGTGAAATAGAAACTGAAACCAGGTGTCTACAAGCGGTGGAAGCGATATATACGTATGCGCAACCACGTACCTTTTGCATAATGAGCCAACGAGTTATTATACGTTGCAAGGTTAAGCTTAGAAAGAGTGGAGCCGTAGCGAAAGCGAGTCTGAATAGGGCGATTTAGTAGCGTGTAATAGACCCGAAACCTAGTGAGCTATCCATGTCCAGGGTGAAGTCTCAGTTACATGAGATGGAGGCCCGAACCGGTGTGGGTTGAAAACTGCTCGGATGAGGTGTGGATAGGAGTGAAAGGCTAATCAAACTGGGAAATAGCTGGTTCTCCCCGAAATATATTTAGGTATAGCCTCGCTGAATTGATTATGGCGGTAAAGCACAGTTTAGATTTTGGGGGCGCAAGTCTACCAAGTCTTTACTAACTCTGAATGCTATAATTTTAGAAAGCGGGAGGCAGACTGCGGGTGATAAGATTCGTAGTCGAGAGGGAAACAGCCCAGACCATCAGCTAAGGTCCTTAAATACTTGTTAAGTGGTAAAAGAAGTGAAAATACACAGACAGCCAGGATGTTGGCTTAGAAGCAGCCATCATTTAAAGAAAGCGTAATAGCTCACTGGTCAAGTGTTTTTGCGCTGAAGAACGAACGGGGCTTAAACAAGTTACCGAAGCTATGGCTTGCATCAGATTAATTTCTGACGCAGGGGTAGGGGAGCGTTCTGTGATAGATACAAGTTTGACCGTGAGGACAGATGATGTTGGTCACAGAAGTGAGTATGTTGGTATAAGTAACGAAAAAACAGGTGAAATTCCTGTTCGCCGTAAACCTAAGGTTTCCGTGAGAGCGGTTCATCCACTCAGGGTTAGTCGATACCTAAGTCGAGGCCAATTGGAGTAGACGATGGAAAACAGGTTAAATATTCCTGTACCGCTAAATGACGTTTGAGTGAAGAAGGGACGCAGTAGGGTAGGTTGACTTGGTGCATGGATGCCAAGCAAAGCACAAAGAGGAGTTTCATAGGAAAATCCGTGAAACTGTAATCCTTGAAGTGTGATAGGCATACTAATCCTTGTGAGAAGTATGTTCGATTGACCCCACACTGACTAGAAAAGCTTCTAGCGAGTCATTTTAGCGATCGTACCGCAAACTGACACAGGTAGGTGAGCAGAGAATGCTCAGGCGTTGAGATAACTATCATTAAGGAACTCGGCAAAATGACCCCGTAACTTCGGGAAAAGGGGTGCCTATGATGTCCTAGAGTAAAATCTGGAAAGCATTTTTAGGTTGCAACAAAGAGGCCCAAGCGACTGTTTAACAAAAACACAGGGCTCTGCAAACTCGTAAGAGGAAGTATAGAGTCTGACGCCTGCCCAGTGCCGGAAGGTTAATAGGAGAGGTTAACTCGTAAGAGTGAAGCTTTGAATTGAAGCCCCGGTAAACGGCGGCCGTAACTATAACGGTCCTAAGGTAGCGAAGTCCCTTGTCGGGTAAGTTCCGACCCGCATGAATGGCGTAACGACTTGGGCGCTGTCTTAATGATAGACTCAGTGAATTTGTAGTACCGGTGAAAATGCCGGTTACCCGCGAAAGGACGGAAAGACCCCGTGCACCTTTACTATAACTTGACATTGATTTTTGGATTGATTTGTGTAGGATAGGCGGGAGACTGTGATGTCACGGCGCTAGCTGTGGCGGAGTCATCCTTGAAATACCGCCCTTATTAATCTGAAAGTCTAACTTTGACCCGTAATCCGGGCAAAAAACAGTGTCTGGTGGGTAGTTTGACTGGGGTGGTCGCCTCCCAAACAGTAACGGAGGCGTTCAAAGGTTCCCTCATGACGAATAGAAATCGTCGGTAGAGTGCAAAGGCATAAGGGAGCTTAACTGCGAGACATACAGGTCAAGCAGATGCGAAAGCAGGACTTAGTGATCCAGTGGTTCCACATGGAAGGGCCATTGCTAAACGGATAAAAGGTACGCCGGGGATAACAGGCTGATCTCCTCTAAGAGTCCACATCGACGAGGAGGTTTGGCACCTCGATGTCGGATCATCACATCCTGGGGCTGAAGAAGGTCCCAAGGGTTTGGCTGTTCGCCAATTAAAGTGGTACGTGATCTGGGTTCAGAACGTCGTAAGACAGTTCGGTCCTTA
Source organism: Candidatus Dependentiae bacterium Noda2021 (assembly GCA_020886235.1). GTDB lineage: Bacteria > Babelota > Babeliae > Babelales > Vermiphilaceae > Noda2021. The sequence continues at coordinate 218,883 of AP025250.1, forward strand.
TCCTTCGTGGGCGCAAGGTATTTGAGGAGGGTTGTCCCTAGTACGAGAGGACCGGGATGAGTAAGCCTCTGGTGTTCCAGTTGTTCCCCAAGAGCAACGCTGGGTAGCTAAGCTTATTAGAGATAACCGCTGAAAGCATCTAAGTGGGAAACTCGCTCCAAGATGAGATACCTCGTACTGACGTGAGTCAGTACATTAAGACCCCTTGAAGACTACAAGGTTGATAGGCTGGGTGTGTAAGTGCAGTAATGCATTTAGCTAACCAGTACTAATCGGTCGAATGTTTTGATCACACTAAAATCTTATTGACTGAAAGTTGTGTACTTAATCTACACTTATCAACACACAAGAAAAATTTACACTGACACTATGTGTCATATACAAATTTCTGGTGGGTATAGCTACAGGGATACACCCGTTCCCATTCCGAATACGGAAGTTAAGTCTGTAGCGCCGATGATACTTGTCTGGAGACGGACTGGAAAAGTAGGTACTGCCAGTTTATATTAGAGCCCCGATTATTAATCGGGGCTTTTCTATGCCTAAAAACAATCAAAATTCAATTAATTTTACAGTTTTTTGTGCTTTTTGGTTAGAGCATGTCTATCACAAAAAGTGAATCAAAGTTGTAACAGGATTCAACAAAGTCTTTTGTGGTAATCCACTCAGGAACAACTCGTTGTGCATATGATAAAAATGAAAGAAGTCCTACTCGGTGTTCCGTGTTTCCTGCTTTATCGGTTACTTTTTCGGGGAACGCAATACCAAATCCAAATAAACGCTGACCAATAGTTCCAGTAGTTTCATCGTAAGATCCGTCTGTTTTTTTGCCATTGATAATTGGTAAGTTATTTCGTTCAAAACCACAGGCATAAATTATCTTTGTGCAATTAGCAAGCCATCTTTTTCTTGTTTCAGCATTGTTAATTACTCGAATTAAGTTCGAAGGTAATTTTTTTTCTAATACTTCTTGTGCCCATCGTGCTGTGATTCCTTTTAACCCTTCTTCTTGATGAAGAAACCATCCACCCATATCAACCGTGTATTTAATCGGTTCTGTGTATAAGTTTATAATTCTACCTACGCGTATTTCAGATAAAAACTTTAAAATTAATATTGCTGAATGTGCGCTTCCTACCACGGCAACTACATCGTGTGGTTTGACCTGGCTTGCAAGTGCATCTTTATCTAATGCTAAATCAAAGGGAATTTCGCTAATGCCATAATTCAACTGCCTTGGGTGGGAACCGGTTGCAAGCACGGCATAGTGTGCTGTGATTTTAGTATCATTGATGGTGACATGCCAATTATCATCTACAAAATCAAGGCTCTTAACTTTACCATGTATGGCATTAACTTTTGTGAGCAAGTGATCGGTGACTTCTTGTAAGGGATCGGTAATAACCTTTAACGGACATTCAAGGCTAAGATCATATTCATTACTATGTAAAAGCTTATTAAGTGCAGGTGCCGATACTTCTTTAAAGGTTTTTAGGGATTTAAAAAAGTTTACTAAATATCCTGTTTTAACATTACCGGGTACGGTTGGATATGAGCTTAATCGGCCTACATTAAACTGATTAGCGTCAACCCAAAAAATTTCTGAATCAGGTATACCTAAGTCACGCAACATAGATACCATGATGATACCGGCTGGTCCTCCACCAATGATGCACCAATTAGTATTTTCTTGTTGCGCTGCAAAGGCAGAATGTTCAAGAGGCCCACCAAAAATAAAACTCAATAGTATAAATGAAAGATAACGGTTCATAGTAAATCTCCTTAAATTGCAAGTTAGATTTACTGTATAAAAGATCAAGCGTGGTCTACAAGGGTTATTTTTGAATTAAATTCGTGTTTAATTATGAAAAGAGAGAAAGTAATTCATAGAGGTTATCAAATTTTTTGACGTGAGAATTGGTTGAATCCATTTTTTGGTTCTTAGCAACTAGCAGTTGTTTTATTCCAAATTTTTCTGCTTCTTTGACCAATGTATTAATTTGATTAATAGGTTTTATTTGGCCAGTTAAACTGATCTCTCCCAGCGCAATTGTTTTTTCAGGCAATGGTTGCTGAAAATAACTTGATAGCAAGGCTAGCGCAATGCCCAAATCACTTGAGCTACCTTTTAATTTAAATCCTCCACTCACTTTAAAAAAAATATCCTGTGAGCTCAATTTTATGTGTAGATATTTTTCTAGAATCGCAGCAATCAGGACCACTTCCTTATGGTCAAGTCCAGATATTACTCGTTGAGGCATTGGCATTTTCGATTCTATAGTAAGGGCTTGCAATTCAAGAAGTATAGGTCGCGATCCTTCGATTATACTCACTAGTACCGATCCAGGAGTTTGACTTAATTCATCAATTAAATGTTGGTTAATATTGCTAACTTCTTGCATACCGTTAGCGTTCATTTCAAAAAAACCTAATTCATTTATGGTACCGAATCTATTTTTAACTGATCTGAGTACGCGGGTTTGCCAGCGATCTTCGCCCTGAAGGTAAAACACTGCATCAACCATGTGCTCGAGAGTTTTTGGGCCAGCAATATTACCTTCCTTGGTAATATGACCCGTTAAAATAACACTGATATTGTGTTCTTTTGCAAGACGCATCAGCTGAAAGGTAGATTCACGTAATTGTCCAATACTCCCTGGATATGTTTGTGAGTTTGCTGTGTAACAATTTTGTATTGAATCTAAAATTAATATATCTGGTTTTTCTTGTATTGCAGTACTGATTATTGTTTCAAGATCGGCATTGTCTGAAAATAATAAGTTTGAATTTATGCATTCAATGCGGTGTGCGCGTTGTTTTACTTGATTTAATGATTCTTCTGTTGAAAAATAAAATACTTTATTATTTTGCGCCAGAGCATTACTAACTTGTAAAAGGAGCGTTGATTTACCAATACCTGGGTCGCCCGTAAGAATGATAAGTGAACCTTGCATTATTCCTCCGCCCATGACACGGTCCCATTCATCAATATCAGTGAAAAGTCGTGGTTGCTCCTGAGTCGCGATGCTGGTCAAATGAGTTAAATCAATTTTTTTTGAAGAACCTTTTTTGGGTTGAGTAGGAGTTGGAACAGACTCAGTAAATGTATTCCAATTATTGCATTCTGGGCAACACCCGAGCCATTTTACGCTTTGGTACTCACAATCTGAACATGAAAAAATAGATTTAACTTTACTCATTTTAGCTGCCTATTTGATAACATCCACGACAACGAGCCTGATAGGCTTCTTGAGCTCCAATCAAGACTACGGCTTGATCATGGCGTGCCGGGCTTCCATTAATCAGACGTTGACTCAAAGCAGCTTCATCACCGCATAAAGTACATATAGCAGTTAATTTCGTAACTGTATCTGAGATGGCCATTAAGGTAGGCATTGCTCCAAAAGGCACACCTCTAAAATCTAAATCAAGCCCAGCAATAATGACTCGTTTACGCAATTTAATTAATGCTTGGACAATGGTTAGTAAGTTTTCAGAAAAAAATTGTGCTTCGTCAATGCCAACAACGTCAGCTTGTGATGACTCAACTAGTGTAAGGATATCTTGTATGTTAGTCAGCGGTCTTGTTTTAAACATTGAGCCATTATGTGAAACAATATGTTCAACTGACCAGCGATCATCAAGGACATGTTTTACACACAATACATGTTGTTGGGCTATTTGGGCTCTGCGTAAACGTCGTATGAGTTCCTCGGATTTTCCTGAGAACATTGGTCCGCAAATGACCTCTAAATATCCTTTATTATTAGTTTTTTTCATGATATTTGGTGATTAACTCTTAAGAATGTATTACACTTTTATTGATAGATCTGATACACCTAACATACCGTAAAAAATAATGAAAAACAAAAAAAATAATATCCCTGAAGAACAAGTTCTTAATAAGTTTTTAGCGCATGCGGGTGTTGATTCACGTCGCAAAACTGCAGAGCTTATTAAGCAGGGTTTCGTAAAAGTAAATGGAAAAAAAGTTACTGATCCATCTTACAAAGTTAAACCTACCGATGTTATCCTGTTAGATAATAAACCAGTAACGGTAGAAGAAAAAAAATATATTTTGCTTAATAAGCCGACAAAGATTATAGCAACGGCGTCAGATGATTTGGGCAGAACTACCGTACTTGACATAGTCGATAGCAAAGGCGCACGCCTTTATCCGGTTGGGCGTCTTGATTACGAAACCACTGGTTTAATCCTTCTTACCAATGATGGTGAGTTAGCAAATAAATTGGCGCATCCGCGATTTGAAGTAAAAAAAGTATACCATGTGACCCTTGATAAAACGGTGTTTGCAAATCAGATGCAGCTGATTAAAAAAGGAGTAAAGCTTGAAGATGGGGTTGTTAAAGTAGATGCAATTACCCACATTGCTAGCCGACCACCAAATCATGTACACATCACCCTGCACAGCGGTAAATATCGCGTTGTTCGAAGGTTATTTGAACAGCTTGGTTTTGTAATTCATAACCTTGATCGTATTCAATATGCAGGGCTGACAAAACGAGCGCTTCCGGTTGGAGCGTGGCGAAATCTTAGGGCAGATGAAGTAAAAAAACTCTATGCGCTGACTACCAAGACCACCAAGAAAAAGTAATAAAACCTGGTTGAGAGCAAAGATTGAAGCAATAAATAGACTAATTTAATATTATAACTGAGAAATGCTCTGGCTTTTTTTAGTGGTAAGGACGAATATGAAATTCTTAATGCTATCTGCTCTATGTGTGTTTGCAAGTTGCCTCAATGCAAGTGAATTGGTACAGTCATTGCATTATTTTAGTGATGATAGATCACTTGAAGAGTTAAATGAATTACAACAGCTCGTGGCCAAGAGCCTGTATGATAAGAGAAAAATTGATAAAAAATCTAAGCCGTGTCAGGGAGCTCATATAAAAGTTGCAGTAAAGCGTAATTTGTTTGATATTTAAGGAATTTGAATGGTAACGCCTTATATTATTGTTGAACAGTCACAGCCCCTCAAAGGGCAAGTTTCACTTAATGGTGCCAAGAATGCCGTGTTGGTTATCATTGCGTCATTAATTTTAACTCGGGGCAAATCTGTTCTGCACAATGTACCCAAATCTGATGATGTGTTACATATGATTAGCCTTCTCAAAAGTCTGGGCGCCAGCGTATTCTTTTTTGAGGAAGAACACATATTGCAGGTAGATACTACACAACTAAGTAGCTGGAATGTTAACGCTGAAGTCATGAAAAAAATGCGTGCTTCAATATTAGTAATGGGTCCTTTATTAGCCCGTTTTGGTAAAGCAGATATCGCAGCACCAGGTGGTTGTGTCATTGGTAGTAGGCCGATAGATTTCCATTTAAAAAATTTTAAAAAAATGGGCGCAACTGTTTTTGAAAATGGTGATTATCTTTCAGCGGTGACAACAGGGTTACGGGCTGGTCGTTACGTCCTTGAATATCCGAGTGTCGGGGCTACAGAAAATATACTGATGTCTGCAGTATTAACACCGGGCCAAACATATATTGTCAATGCGGCGCTTGAGCCAGAAGTTATGGATTTGATAGACGTACTAAGAAAAATGGGCGCAAATATTCAAGTGTTAGCGCCAGCTACTCTTTGTATTAGCGGAGTTTCTCAATTGCAATCCGTAGAGCACACTATAATACCAGACAGACTTGAAGCAGGTTCTTTACTCATTGCTGCGGCAATTACCAAAGGTGAAATTGAGATCACCAATGCAATTGCAGAGCATATGGATGTTTTTCTTCTTAAGCTGGAGGAAATGGGACACTCAATAAGGCTCAATGCAAATGGCCAAGGTATTTATCTAAAGGCAAGCCAAAATCCCCGGGCTGTCTCTTTTAAAACATCTCCATATCCAGGATTTCCTACTGATTTGCAAGCCCCAATGATGGCAGCTCAATGCATTGCTGAAGGTATAAGCGTTATTGAGGAAACAGTTTTTGAAAACAGACTTGTTCATGTCCGCGAACTTCAAAAAATGGGCGCTCAGATCAAACAAGAAGGCACGAAGGCCATTGTTACTGGGGTAGAACATTTATACGGTGCGCAGGTTATTGCTACAGATATTCGTGCGTCATGTAGCTTAGTACTGGCAGGGTTATGTGCCAAAGGGACTACGCGTATGACGGGTATACATCACTGGACCCGAGGATATGATCATTTAGAAAAGAAATTAGGCTTTTTGGGTGGTAACATTACCATCGTTAATCAAGAAATGCCTCTTTCTCTTACGGTAAACGAACTAGGGCGAGAAAATATTCTGTAATTAATAAAAAGCGGCTACATATAAGCCGCTTTTTATTTTTGTCTTAAAAATTACCGGTTAGTTCGGTTAACTCTTTAGTGATTTTAGCTTGACGTAGTTTATTGTATTGCAGCTTTGTTTGATCGAGCAATGTTTGCGCATTTCGGGTTGAGTTATCCATAGATAAAAAGCGTGCTGCCTGTTCAGCATACAATGATTGAAATAAAGCATAATGAATATTTGATTGCATAATTTGAGTGATCAAAACAGACATTATTTCCTTAGGAGATTGCTCCCAATGATAATCTTCGGTTGATGAACCAAGGTTTGTAGAATTAGCCGAAAAAGGCACGATTTGAGTTTGGTGTGGTTTTTGAACAAAAAAACTTTTCATGAGATTGCTGACTATGGTAACTTGGCTGTATTTGTGCATAGAAGAAGTAATGTACGTCACTAAATCATGAGAGATAGTTGATAGCGTTGCCAGGTGCAGCTCAGAGTATTCCGCAATTGATTTTATTTTTTTTTCTTTTGCAACATCAATTAGTTTTTTTCCGATTGTTATGATTTCTATGTCATTCATTTTGCCCTGGTATTGAGCAAAAAAGAAATTGAGCAGAGCGGTATTGAAGCTTCCGCATAGACCTTTCTGGGAACCAACCAATATCACCAGTTCTTTAGGGTTTTGCTCAGAAGCTGTGTGGAGGAGTGGATGATCAATGCTTGAACTGTGAGCAGAGATCTTAGCGAGTAACGTGTCGGCAGCAGAAATATATGCTTTAAGGGCAGTGTCCTGAGCACGCATGCGTGTATGGGATGACATTGAAATTAATCTCATTGCATGAGTTATTTTTTTTATAGTTTCAATAGCCTTAAGGCGTTGACGCAAGTAAATGAGCTGTGACATAGTTATAAAATCCAGTTATAGTAACTTTTTGCTCTTTATTGTTAATGTAGTATGTATTAAGAAGGTTTGCAATTATTAAGCGTAACAATCACAAAAAATTGAACTGGTTTGTAGGTAAAAATGTACCTTATTATTGATGCTTATAATGTGTTAAAACAAGTTATCCCTGTCCTGGAAATAAGCCAACAACAACGTGAACGGTTTATTAATGCAATTATTAGTTATGCCAAGCGAAAAGGTCATTATGCGGTAATTGTTTTTGATGGAGGTGCAAATATTTGGCCTTCTACTGAACAAAAAAGACATTGTTCAATAACATATTCGGGCAGTAAAATGAGTGCAGATGATTATATTCAGCGCTATATTTCTGAGGGTAAAAACAAGGACATTTTATTAGTATCTACTGATCGTGCACTAACTTCGTGGGCTAAGCATCATAATATAGTTTCAATTGATGCAATTGACTTTTATGGTTTTCTGCAAGCAGATACGGCAAAAAAAGAAACCAAACGCAAAAGATATGAGCATGTGATTAAGACTACAACTGAGAGTGATCAGTTTATTGATGAATTGATGTCTGAATCGATAGTTCCTGAGAAAAATGAAGAATCGTATCCGATGCGACGCTCGCGAGCGCAAAAAGAATCTAAACAGGAAAGAAAAATTCTCCAGAAAATAAGAAAATTGTGATAAAATACCGATATGAAGGTATTAAAAACATTTACTATAAATCAATCACAGATTTCCGACGTTGTTAACTTTTTAAAGGGCTTGCATACTCACTATCCAATAATGACGTTTACTGGTCCGTTGGGTGCTGGTAAGACCACTTTGATTAAAGAATTGTTAAAACAGTGTGGCGTACAAGAGCTTGTTACGAGTCCCACCTTTAGCATTGTTAACAGCTATACCAACAAGCATGATGAGGTTTTCTATCATTTTGATTTATACCGTCTCAAGACAGTCGATGATTTTATAAGCGGGGGTTTTGAAGAATATCTTAATCAACCAAAAAGCTTGGTTTGCATTGAGTGGCCACAGGTTATAGCCCCCATTCTTGCTTCTATGAAAAACAGAGTTTGTTCAATAACAATTGATTACGATGGACTTGAAAAAAGATCTATTGAAATAAAAACATTTTAAAATGCATGGAAACTCAATGAGTTTAAAAAGTCCTCTGAGCCAACGTCCAGATTATTTGGTCTGCACGTGTATGGGTGTAATGTACAGCGAATTGCTTGAGGCTATTCAAGCGGGTGATACGACCTTTAAAGCGTTATCAAATAAATTTGGCGTGGGAACGGGGTGTAGTAGTTGTGTAGATGAGGTAGTTGAAATGCTTAATGATTATGCTAAAGAACAGGATACATTGTGAAAAAAAGATTATTATTATGCTTAACACTCCATACAGCGCTCATAAATTCAGTCGCCGAACCAGTAGACTTTAAAAGTGAAGAGTATAAAAAAAGGGAATTTGTAAATCAATTGCCTGCCGAAATTAAAGATTTTTGTACCAAAAACCTGTCGTGTAACGAGTGTTACGAGTTGGTTAAAATGGTATATTGTGCTCAAAATCGTCCATTAGCATGGGAACTTACAAAAGCAGAAAAAAATGGCGACTATACCGTGCAAAGTGTAGAGGAATTTTGTAATAAGAGTCCGTGGAATATAAAAGATTATCCCGTAAGAAAGGGTGATACAGGAACGTATTACACGTATCGCTATATTTATGAGATTGTCAGTGACATTGCTTATTCAAAGAGGTCTTGGGAACGCAATTCCGACATGGCTGATTTATTGGGCAAGCAGTTTGAAGAAATGTCGCAAAAGCGAGTAAAAGATAATGCTTACTTCAAGCAATTAGTTGCCTTGTTGCCTGATGAAATTAAAAAGCTTTGTGAGGTACAAATTCATGATGCTATTTCTGCAAAATTATTATCTGCTTTTAGTGATCCATTTTTGTATAATTCAGCGTATGTTTCTCACTGCATTGAAGAGATGGCCAAAAATCAGCATTGGGCTCCTGAAACTACCGTCAAATATATGGAACAATCTAAGCGAGCATTCACGTTAAGAAAGACAACAACCATTAGAGAATTTTTACAATTTGGCGGGGCACTCAAGCCTGTTGCTGAAATTTGTAAAGAGCTAAATATTCCCTTAGGTGCAGGGGTGGATAAGCTTGCCTATTTCATTCATTACATGATAGACGGAGACGTGCGCAACGCTCATCATGTTTTAAAAAAAGAATATGAACAACACATCCAAAAGAAATAAAAAAGAGCCCGCTGACAAGGCGGGCTCTTTTATTATTGCTGTTTTAAATACAGATTAGTTTGATAAATCCATCGAGCAAGAGTGTCTAGCAGGTCTGAGTCTATTATAGGCTCTTCATACCTACAGCCTGCGCTCTCTACAGTACATGTGCTAGGTAAATAGGAACGCGCGACCATGTCTTGATAGCCCACGTATGGTTGGGATGATATTATAAGCGCTTTGCCTGCCGGTGGATTTGTTTTTAACCAGCTCGCAAAGGTGTCGCCAGTTGTAGGGCGTATTACATTTCCTGCATCATTAATTTTGCACGGTGCATCGACAACTACTATTTTGGATTTAATGGCACTGTCTAACGCAGCTTGGTCAATTACCATCCGGATCATTTCAGTTTCGTTGCAAGGAAGTGGCCCTTGTAATGACCAGTTAGGGTTGCAAGGCAAAGAAGATTTTGTAATGTCGAGTAGCTTTTGAGCAGACTCAAGCGTTGGGTTTAAAGGTCGTTGACCGGTTAAAAACACAATGCTATCAAAACGAATGCCTAGTTTGATAAGTTTTATTAAGAACGCAAAGCGATTGCGAATAGTATCAAGGGTTGCGCCCATAACTAATGCATAGGTATAGTCCTTAGTACTAGGAATGATTTCTTCAATCATATTAAGTTGTTGGCAATGACTAATTATAAGAGAATTAAGAGCTGCTGAGTGGGCAGTGTCTAAATCCCAACGCTCTTGACCGGCTTTTCTAAGCCAAGCTTTTTGAGTAACCGATACAATGTCTTGCAGGCTGTTATCATGCTCTATTGATAGTGCTTTCAGTAATGATAATAAGGTTTGATTCGCGGTAGCTTTATCTTTGTCAAATAAGACGGGAACACCAACGTTTGTGTGGTTATATGCATTGAGTGAGCCGGGAATATAATGATATATTGCGCAGCTAAAAAAAATAAATAAGGATAATAACAGTGTTTTATTTCTAGACATAATACTCCTTGTTAAAAGTGCCACTGTAAGCGGATTATTATATCAATAAAAAAATATAACTTAAATTTGTGAATATGGTTGCAATTATTAAAAAAATTGATGAGAATAGGTTGCATATCTAGTGCAAAAAAACTAAAAATTTAAGTTGAAATTTTTTTAGAAAAACAATATTATAGTCTCACGTTAACAAGTAACAGGTGTTGTTCGGCGAGATTCCCGAGTGGCCAAAGGGGACGGACTGTAAATCCGTTGGTGTAAGCCTTCGTAGGTTCGAATCCTACTCTCGCCACCATACATGCGGGAATAGCTCAACTGGTAGAGCGGCAGCCTTCCAAGCTGTAGGTTGCGGGTTCGAGTCCCGTTTCCCGCTCCACTAACCAGTCTTGTTAAAGCGATGACTCTCATAGAGTTTAGATATAATTGCTGGCGTAGCTCAGTTGGTAGAGCAGCTGATTTGTAATCAGCAGGTCACTGGTTCAAGTCCAGTCGCCAGCTCCAAAAAAATGTTCTAAAATGTCACAAAAATAATTTGTCATTTGCTGTTTTTTCATTTACTCTATATCTAAATCATTAAGGAAATGTGAAAATTATGCCCACGTAGCTCAGGTGGTAGAGCACTTCCTTGGTAAGGGAGAGGTCACCGGTTCAAATCCGGTCGCGGGCTCCAGGTTTAGTAAGTAGCATTAAATAACATAAGTGTAGCGATTTAAAACGTGTTTTGAGATGATATGGCAAAAAATAGAGTAACTACCCATTTAGCGTGCGGCCAATGTAAAGAGCGTAATTACACTCAAGTGGTTTCCAAAAAGAGATCAGTGGGTTCTTTAGCTTTAAAAAAGTTCTGCTCACATTGCCGTAAGCACGCAGCTCACAAAGAAACGAAATAGGTAGAGTAGGCCAGTAGCTCGAATTGGTAGAGCGGCAGACTCCAAATCTGCGGGTTGGGGGTTCGAATCCCTCCTGGCCTGCCACACAACTGCAAGCGCCAAAATCGTTACCGTGTGGAGTAATCATGAAAGATGTCGTTCAGTTTTTAGCCGAAGTCAAAAATGAATTAGGCAAGGTTGTTTGGCCTAAAGTTGATGAGTGGATAGGTTCTACTATAATAATGATTATTTTGGTATTTGCTTGTGCTCTCTATTTGGGCGGTGTTGATTTTGGTCTATCCAAGCTAGCCGGCCTGATATTTAAAAGTTACAGCTTGAATTAATTTGGGATCGGATGCAAATACAATGAAACGTTGGTATGTGGTACAGGTTTATGCCGGATATGAAGATTCGGTTAAGTCTGATATTGGCAGGCGTATTAAAGAAGCTCATTTAGAAGATAGTTTTGGCGAAGTATTGATCCCTTCAGCCAAACTAAAACCATTATTTGATATTGAAGAAGGCCGGGACTCTCAACTGTTCCCTGGCTACGTTCTTATAGAGATGGAGGCATCTCCTGAGGCGATTCGTTTAGTAAATTCTTCTGCTCGCGTTATAAAATTCCTTGGTGGCAAAGAGCCTGTTCCTTTAAGTAAGAGAGAAATCGAAAGAGTTATCTCTCAGATCAAAGGGGAAGTTGCTGTAACCCCACAAAAGAGTGAATTTGTTGTTGGTAGCGAAGTAGAGATAAAAGAGGGACCATTTGCTGGCTTTGTTGGCATAGTCGATAAAATCGAAGATGAAAATGAAAAGCTAACAGTAATGGTGAGTATTTTTGGACGGATGACTCCCGTTGAAATTGGATTTAATCAAGTAAAACGATAAGGTTTGATAGGTTTTTACTATGGCAAAAACGGTAAAAGCGCAAGTTAAGCTCCAGATACCAGGTGGAGCGGCAACCCCAGCGCCTCCAGTAGGTTCGACCCTTGGTCAGCTACAAGTTAATATTATGGAGTTTTGCAAGCAGTTTAATGCGCTTACTGCAAATAGACGAGGCGAAACAGTTCCTGTAATCATAACAGTTTATACGGATAAGACTTTCGCATTAATTACTAAGACTCCTCCAACTACTGAGTTGATCAAGAAGAAGATCAACTTGCAAAAGGGTTCTCCAAAGCCCCACACAGATAAAGTTGGTAAAATTACCTGGAGTCAAGTAGAAGAGATAGCGAAAGTTAAACTTCCTGATTTAAATGCAACCGATTTAGAGCAAGCTAAAAAGATTGTTGCGGGAAGTGCTCGAAGTATGGGCGTTGATGTTATTGAATAAATACCTAGAGGCACAAAGCAATGTCTAAACACGGAAAAAAGCACGAAGAATCGCAAAAAAAAGTTGCAAAAAATCAGGTCTACCCTCTTTCCCAGGCGTTTGCATTGGTAAAAGAGTTGGCTCATGCAAAATTTGATGAGTCGGTTGATGCACAAATTAATCTTGGCATAGACGCTTCTAAGGGAGACCAAGCCGTTCGTGGTTCAGTTGTGTTACCACACGCTAAAGGTGGTCCTGCAAGAGTTCTTGTATTTGCTAAAGGTGATTATGCAGATCAAGCAAAAAAAGCAGGCGCTGACTACATTGGTTCAGATGATCTTATAGAAAAAATCACTGCAGGTTGGATGGATTTTGATTACGCAGTAGCTACCCCGATTTAATGGGAATGGTAGGTAAAGTTGCTAAAATCCTCGGGCCTCGCGGTTTATTGCCTAACAAAAAACTCGGAACAGTTACATTTGGTGTTTCTGCAGTAGTTACAGATCTTAAAAGAGGTCGCGTATTCTTTAAGAATGACAAGAATGGAATTGTGCACTTTTCTTTTGGAAAAGTTTCATTTGCTCCAGAAAAACTTCAAGAAAATCTTGTTACATTCGTTAAAGCTCTTGCTGCTGTCAAGCCACCATCATCCAAAGGTAAGTTTTTGAAGAAAGTAACTATTTCTTCTACTATGGGTGTTGGTATCCAAGTGGGCGCTGATGAAGTCTTAGGCTCCTAATAATTGCAGAAGGTCACAATGAATCGTCAAGAAAAATCACTTGTTATTGATACATTAAAAAATGATTTTGAAAAAAGTCATGCGTCCTTTCTAGTAAATTTTAAAGGACTAACAGTTGCGCAGTTACAAAAATTACGTAAAGAATTGCGCGGCACAGACAGTTCTTTTAAGGTTGCAAAGGCTCGTTTAGTTAAGATTGCTGCTCAAGATGTTGCGCAGGCTGAATCGCTAACTCCTTTCTTAAAAGAACAAGTGGGTGTAGTTTTTGCATTCAAAGATGTTCCTGCTGTTGCTAAAGTATTGCACAATTTTGCAAAACAAAATGAGCAATGTAAATTGGTTGCGGGATGTTTTGAGTCCAAAGCGCTTAACGAAGCGGCTATTACTCGTATTGCATTATTACCATCAAGAGAAGTGTTGTTGGCTCAATTATGTGGCACATTGCAAGCACCGATCAAAGGTCTTGTGGTTGCTCTTAACCAAAACATATTGCGTCTCTTATGGACATTAAAGCAAGTTAGTGAAAAAAAACAACAAGAAGCTTAATTTAACTATCTATTTATAGATACAAAAATTTTTTAACGTTTATTTTATCATGGAGAATGCTATGGCATCCAAATCATACGAAAAAATGGTTGAAGAAATTGGCAATATGTCAGTTTTAGAACTGGCTGATCTTGTTAAGCTTCTTGAAGAAACCTTTGGTGTTTCAGCTGCAATGCCAGCTATGGCAGCAGCTCCAGCAGCAGCTCCAGCAGCAGCTGCACAAGAAGAAAAATCTGAATATAAAGTAACCTTACAAGACGCAGGTTCAGAAAAAATTAAGGCTATTAAAGCGGTAAAAAGCTTGATCGCTGGTCTTTCTTTGTCTGAAGCTAAGGATAAAGTTGAAGGTGCTCCATCAGTTTTAGCTGAATCAGCTTCAAAACAAGATGCAGAAAAAATTAAAAAAGAATTAGAAGCGGTTGGTGCTAAAGTTGTACTTTCCTAATCTTAATTTCCTATTCTTTTTGAATCAATTGGCTGCAGCCTTTGTGCTCTAAAGGCACAAGGGTTTTGATTTAATTAATGACTTTTGCAAATAAATGAGGAGCGACTTAATGTCTAAGTTGCATGTGGATAAAAATAGTATCCGTAAATCTTTTGGTAAGATTAAGGATATTGTCCCTGTCCCTAATTTAATAGAAATACAATCTACTTCTTTTAACGATTTCGTACAATTAGATTTTCTCCCAGAAGAAAGAAAGTTGATTGGACTTGAAAAGGTTCTCAGGGATATATTCCCCATAGACTATAACGATAAAATGTCGTTAGAGTATGTGAGTTATGAATTAGGACAGTGGTCTTGCGCATGTGGCAAGTTGACGGGTATCGAAAATAGATATCAATGGAGTTGTTCCTCTTGCAAAAAGTCAGATTGTTCACGACTAGAGAAAGACTCTACTTGTACTCATTGTAAAAAAAATAAAGCTAAGTACAAAACATGTTCTAACTGTCTTTCGCGTGTTGTGGTTAGACTACCAATGACACTTGATGAGTGTCGTTCGAGTGGTCAAACATTTTCAATGCCTTTAAAAATAAAAATTCAGCTTATAAGTTGGTCTGCTGATGCAGAGGGTAAAAAACTTGTTCATGATATTAAAGAACAAGATATTTTCTTTGCAGACGTTCCAGTTATGGCTGATTTGTATGAAGAAGGCGGAAGATTTAGACTGGGCAACTTAGGTACTTTTTTAATCAATGGTGTTGATCGTGTAATAGTAAGCCAATTGCACAGATCTGCGGGTGTTGTATTTTCTCAAAGTAAAAAAGTAAAAGACTTCAGAGGTCGTCCATACTATGTTGCGCGTATTATTCCTATGCGTGGTTCATGGATTGATTTTGAGTTTGATAGCAATGATTATTGCTATGTGAGAATAGACAAAAAGAAAAAACTTCTCGTAACAACTCTCTTGCAAGCGCTAGGTATTGAGCGTGATCAAATACTTTCATTATTCTATAATTTTGAAAAAGTATATTCCGAAAAAGGTTCATTTTATCGCTTAGTAGATAATACTTTGATTGGTCAAAGAATCGAAAAAGGTATGCTTCCAGAAAACGAAGAAAAAGCATATCTAGGAGTTCGTGTAACTAAGGATGTTGTTGCGCGTTTGCTCAAGGCGGGATTAGATAGATTAATTCTAAGACAATCAAGCCTATTCAATAGAGTTTTTGCAAAAGACGTAATTGATCCGTTAACTGGTGAAGTGTTGGTAGAACAAGGCCAAACGTTTACTGAAGATCATTACAATTTATTCAAAAAATTTAAATCATTAGAATTTGATTTAATACAATCATCTGGATATGTTTTTCAGCCAACTATCGCAATGACTTTGGCAGAAGACAAGTGCTTTACTCAAGACGAAGCATTAAAAGAAGTTTACAACAAAATTTCTCCCGGTGATGTGTCCTCTTCTGAGGAAATCAAAGATCGTATCAATAATCTTTTCTTCAATTCACGTTTTTATGATTTAACAAAAGTTGGTCGTATCAGAATGAATAGAAAGCTTGGCCTTTCTGTTCCTGAAACAACTATGGTATTAACGAATGAGGATATTATTGCCACTGTTCGTTACCTTGTTGATTTGCGTGAGCGTGGTGAAGGTGAGCTAGATGATATCGATCACTTGGGTAACAGAAGAGTTCGTCTTGTTGGTGAGCTCTTAACTAATCAGGTATACCTTGGATTCTTGCGTATCGAGCGTATCATACGTGAACGTTTCCGCATGCAAGAACCGCATGGCGCCTTAATGCCCCAAGATTTTCTAAACGTCAAACCGTTAAGTGTTGTATTGCGTGAATTCTTTGGGTTGGGACAACTCTCCCAATTTATGGATCAAACTAATCCATTGTCTGAAGTTGCTCACAAACGTCGTTTTTCAGCTCTCGGGCCTGGCGGTGTTCTTAAAGATCGCGCTACCTATGAAATTCGTGACGTTCACATATCTCACTATGGAAGAATTTGTCCTATAGAGACGCCAGAAGGTCAAACTATTGGTTTAATTTCTTCATTGGCTACCTATGCTATGGTTAACGACCTAGGCTTTATAGAGACAGCATATCGCCCGGTTGTAGACGGAAAAATTAAAGATGAGGTTATATTCTTAGATGCGTTTGAAGAAGCGGATCAAGTTATAGCCCAAACCGATGAAGTTTCAGCTGATGGTACCACGTTGCAAGAGGGTAAAATCTTTGCACGTCATCAAGGCGACTTCATGTACGTTGATTCAGAAAAAGTTAATTATATTGATCTTTCTCCGCAACAATTGGTTTCTGTAGCGTCAGCATTGATTCCATTCCTAGAGCATGACGACGCTAGCCGTGCATTGATGGGTGCAAACATGCAACGTCAAGCAGTGCCTCTTGTGCGATCCCAGCCGCCAATTGTCGGAACCGGTATGGAGCAAGCTATTGTGCAAGCTTCGGGTTCTGTGATCACCGCTAAGCGCTCTGGTATTGTTGAGTACGTTTCATCAAGAAAAATAATTGTACGCGCTCATCAAGATGAGTTCAGCAACGTGGACGACTGGATTTCACAAGCTATAGATACGTACTATTTAAGAAAATTTGAAAGATCAAGTTACAGTACTTGGATACACCATTCTCCGCTTGTTAAAGTTGGCGATGTTGTAAAGGCAGGCGATATTCTAACCAACGGTCCAGCAATTAAAGATGGTGAACTAGCATTAGGCGCTAACTTAACCGTTGCATACATGCCTTGGCATGGTTACAATTTTGAGGACGCAATTGTTCTGAGTAAGCGTTTAGTTGCTGACGATGTATTAACCTCTGTTCACATAGATGAATATGTTGTTGATGCTCGTGACACCAAGCTTGGACCTGAAGAAATTACCCGCGACATTCCTAACGTTAGTGAATCTGCGCTTGCAGGTTTAGATGAGGATGGAATAGTACTTGTTGGTACACGTGTTCGTCCTGGCGATATTTTGGTTGGTAAAGTTACTCTTAAGGGTGATGTTCAATATTCACCAGAAGAAAAATTGCTTCGTGCAATTTTTGGTGAAAAATCACGAGAAGTTCGTGATACATCATTACGAGTACCACCTGGTGTAGAAGGTACTATCGTTGATGTAAAAATTTTCTCAAGAAGTGGTGTGAGAAAAGACAAACGATATAAAGAAGAAATTGCAAAACAAATTGCTAAATATGAAACTGATTTCAATGATCATTTAAAATATTTAGAAAAAATGGTTGCACACCAAATTATAAATGAATTAGCCGGCAAAAAAGCCGCTGCGGGTGTTAGCAAAGCATTCCTCATCGACGGAGCATTTGACAGAGATAAAATTGCTGAATTAAGTTTTGCAGAAATTACCTCAATTAAAGCTCACGACAAAGAGTTAAATCAGACTATTGCCCAATTTAAAGATTCATATGAGAACCAAATCAGAATTTTAGGTGGTCTCAAAGAAGAGCGTATAAACAAGCTCAAAAAGGGAGATCAACTACCTTCTGGTGTTATTAAGATGGTAAAAGTCTATATCGCAATGAAACGTACTGTTTCTGTTGGTGATAAGTTGGCAGGACGTCACGGTAACAAGGGTGTAGTTTCAACTATTGTACCACGTGAAGATATGCCGTGTTTGGCTGATGGTACACCTGTTGATATAGTACTTAATCCACTTGGTGTTCCTTCTCGTATGAACGTTGGTCAAATTTTAGAGACCTTACTTGGATTTGCTGGCCGAGAAATTGGTAACAAGTTGCAAGAAGCGCTAAAGACTGACGGTGAACAAGAAATTAAAAAATTCCTAGAAACATACTACGGTAAAGATTTAATTACTACTTATACTGATTTGTATGGTAAAGAAGAATTAATGCGTCTTGCACGTAAAACTGCAGAAATGGGAGTACAGTTTAGAACTCCTGTATTCAACGGAGCAAAATTCGATTCTGATATCGCACCGCTTGTTGAAAGCTTAGGGTTACCAGCAACGGGTGAATTTATGCTCAGAGATGGTAGAACTGGTGAATATTTTGATCAACCAGTATCTGTTGGATGCATTTATGTTCTGAAATTAAATCACTTGGTAGATGACAAGTTGCATGCTCGTTCTGTTGGGCCTTACTCCCTTGTTACGCAGCAGCCACTTGGAGGTAAAGCTCAGCTTGGTGGTCAGCGTCTTGGAGAAATGGAAGTATGGGCACTTGAAGCATATGGTGCAGCATACACATTACAAGAAATGTTGACGTATAAATCTGATGATGTCAGTGGTCGACACAAGGTCTACGAAGCAATCGTTCGTGGCGAAGATGTGCCAGCTCCAGGCGTTCCTGAATCATTCAATGTATTAATAAAAGAACTTCAAAGTTTAGGCTTGCAAGTAGACTTGTTTAAAAGTGGCAAGGAGAAGATAAGTGAATAACCGCATCCTAGAGCGTTTTAGAGAGTATGTAAGTATTACTCAGTTTAATGCTATGAAGATTGGTCTTGCTTCTCCAGAGAAGATACGCTCTCTTTCATATGGTGAAGTAAAAAAGATTGAGACCATCAACTATAGAACATTAAAACCAGAACGTGATGGTTTATTCTGTGCACGTATTTTTGGTCCACAAAAGGACTGGGAATGTAACTGCGGTAAATACAAACGTATGAAACACCGTGGTGTCACTTGCGAAAAATGTGGTGTTGAAGTTATTCAATCCCGTGTTCGCCGTGAACGTATGGGCCACATAGAGTTAGTATCTCCGGTATGCCATATTTGGTATTTAAAAGGAATACCAAGTTACTTGGGTCTTATCCTTGATATGCCTATCAAGGACTTGGAGCGTGTAATTTATTTTGATGCTTACTTAGTAATACACCAAGGTATGTCACCATATCCTCGCAAGACGGTATTGACCAATGCTGAATATGAAAATTATTTAGATGCTCACTCCGATGACTTTGAATTTGTCGTTGAAATCGGTGCTGAGGCTATTAAATCTATACTTGGTT
This sequence comes from Candidatus Dependentiae bacterium Noda2021, assembly GCA_020886235.1. Taxonomy (GTDB): domain Bacteria; phylum Babelota; class Babeliae; order Babelales; family Vermiphilaceae; genus Noda2021. The sequence goes on from AP025250.1 coordinate 238,216, forward strand.
TAATAGATCTCAAGACTGAGGTTGCCATTTTAGAACAAGAATATGGTAAAACAACTTCAGTTGCCATTCGTCATAAGATAATGCGTCGAGTTAAAATATTCTCAAGCTTGTTGCAAAGTAACTTGCGTCCAGAGTGGATGATATTATCTGTATTGCCGGTATTACCACCAGATTTACGACCTCTTGTTCCTTTAGAGGGTGGTAGATTTGCAAGTTCAGATTTGAACGAGTTATACAGACGCGTATTAAATAGAAATATTCGTTTACAAAGATTAATTGAAATCGAAGCGCCGTCTGTCATTGTAAAAAATGAAAAACGTATGCTTCAAGAAGCGGTTGATGCACTCATCGACAATGGTCGTCGCGGCCAACCTGTTCGTGGTTCTAATCGTCGTCCACTCAAATCACTCAGTGAAATGTTGCGTGGTAAGCAAGGACGATTCAGACAGAACTTATTAGGTCGTCGTGTGGATTATTCAGGTCGTTCAGTGATTGTAGTAGATCCTGAATTAAAAATGGATAAGTGCGGGTTGCCAAAAGTAATGGCTTTAGAACTCTTTAAACCGTATGTATTTGCTGGTTTAATCTTACGTGAAATAGCGCCAAACTTGCGCGTTGCAAAACGTATGGTTGAAGAACTTGTGCCTGAGATATGGGACGTTCTTGAAGAAGTAGTAAAAGACAGACCAGTACTTTTAAACCGTGCACCAACATTGCATAGACTTGGTATTCAAGCATTTTACCCGATATTAGTTGATGGTAAGGCTATTAAAATTCACCCTCTTGTTTGCGCAGCATTTAACGCGGACTTTGACGGTGACCAAATGGCGGTTCATCTTCCATTGAGCAAAAAAGCTCAAGAAGAAAGCCATGTTTTAATTTTATCTACCAATAATATTCTTTCTCCTGCTAACGGTCGTCCTATTAAAGTTCCATCACAAGATATGGTTCTTGGATTGCACTATATTACCAAAGTACGATGCGGCGCAAAGGGTGAGGGTATTGTTTTCTCAGCGATATCTGAAGTTATTACTGCATATCAGTGTGGTGAAGTTGATACTCATGCAAAAATTGCACTTCGTTTGAATGATAAAGAAATAGTTCAAACAACTGTTGGACGCGTGCTCCTTTTTGATGCGTTACCACAGGGATCTGATTTCAGTTGGATCAATAAGATCATGAAAAAATCAGATTTAACTAAACTGGTAGAGCGTATTTATTATAGATTTGGTAGTCAATCTGCGGTTGAGTGTCTTGATAATATAAAAAAATTAGGTTTCTATCATTCAACGATGGCGGGAATTTCAATTTCTTTATCAAACATTATAGTTCCGCAAGCCAAAAAAGAAATTCTTAATAAAGCTGATAAAGAAGTTCAGCGTGTTGAAGATCTTTACATGGATGGTGTGATTACTAATGGTGAGCGTTATAACAAAGTTATAAGCATTTGGGGTCACGCAACTGCTGATATTGCAAATGAAATGACTCACGAATTAGAAGCAGAAGATCATACAGCCTATTTAAATGAATCCAACACATTCCGTCCGTTTAATCCATTGTTCATGATGCTTGAATCTGGAGCGCGTGGTTCTAAAGACCAAATTAAGCAGCTCGCAGGTATGAGAGGTATGATGGCTAAGCCATCAGGTGAAATTATGGAAACACCGGTTAAAAATAACTTTAAAGACGGACTAAGCGTTTTTGAATATTTTATTTCTACTCACGGTGCTCGTAAAGGTCAAGCCGATACAGCGCTTAAAACAGCAAACTCCGGTTATTTAACACGTCGTTTGGTTGATGTTGCACAAGATGTAATCATTACTATGAACGATTGTCAGACATTAGGGTACATCGAGATTCAAGATCTTAAAGAGTCTGGTGATATTATTTGTCCATTGTCGGCACGTGTTTTTGGGCGTGTAGTAGCAGTAGATATTAAAGATCCAATTACTGGTGAATTAATTTTAAAAGCTGGTGAAGTAATTGAACGACACACAGTTAATAAAATATCTGAATCTGCTGTTAACAAAATATTAGTTCGCTCGGTACTTACCTGCCAAGCAAAACGTGGTGTTTGTGCCCGTTGTTTTGGATACGATTTATCTAAGGGTTCCTTAGTTGACGTAGGTACTACCGTAGGTATTATAGCTGCACAATCTATTGGTGAACCTGGTACACAGCTTACCATGAGAACCTTCCACATCGGGGGTACTGCAAGTGGTTTAGCTGAACAGCCATTCTTTGTAGCTAAGAGTGATGGTATTATTCAATTCCATGGCGTTCGTATGGTTAAAAACCGACATGGCCAATGGATTTTGATGACAAGAAAAGCACGTTTAACGATTCTTTCTCCAGATGGTAGAGAATTGCAACGTCACGATCTTGAGTACGGTTCTGTAATGCTTGTAAATGATCAAGATCAAGTAAAAGCAGGTACCAAGCTTGTTGAGTGGGATCCGAACAGTAAAGTTCTCGTAACAGAAAAAGCCGGTATTGTTAAGTTTGTTGATCTTGTTGAAAACGTTACTATTCAAGAACGTTTTGATGAAGCGACAAAGAAATCTAACTTTATTGTATTAGAGCACAAAGGTGAAAAGTATCAACCGGCGTTGGCAATTGAAACTGCTGATGGTGATGAGGAAGCTCATTACTACTTATCTCCAGGATCATACTTGGGTGTTACCGAGAATCAACATGTTCAAGCGGGTGACATTCTTGTTAAAATACCTCGTGAAGCTTCTAAGATTAAAGATATTACTGGTGGTTTACCACGAATTGCAGAATTATTTGAAGCCCGTATGCCAAAAGATCCAGCAATTCTTGCTGATATCGATGGAGAAATTGTTATTGGCGGGTTACACCGTGGACAACGTAAGCTTTCTATAGTTTCTGGATCACAAACAGTTGATTATCTCATACCACGTGGTAAACAGCTTAATATTACTCACGGAGATTTTGTAAACGCAGGTGATCAAATTACATCTGGTTTCCCTGTATTGCAGGATATCTTGAGAATATTAGGTGGAGATGTTGTACAAAGATACTTAGTGGATCAAATTCAACAGATTTATCGTTTACAAGGTATTGATATTAACGACCGCCATATTGAGCTTATTGCGCGCCAGATGTTGCGTAAGGTTCGTATTGTAGATCCAGGTGATACTGATTTCCTCATAGGGGATAGAGTTGATAAAGTACATTTTAGAATGGTTAACTCATTGATTAAGGCTGAAGGCAAGCGTATGGCTGTTGCTAAACCTGTATTAATGGGTATTACTCAAGCATCTTTAGGTACTGAAAGCTTTATTTCAGCTGCATCATTCCAAGAAACTACTCGTATTTTGGCTGAAGCTGCTATTGCAGGACAAGTAGATCATCTTTATGGCTTAAAAGAAAACGTAATTGTTGGTAAACTAATTCCTGCAGGTACTGGTATTGCTTCGTTTGCTGAAAAATATCTTGGTCAGGATATCTCTGAGCTAGAAAAAAGAGCTCAGCTGGAAGAAATGGAAGAATATCAATCTGAATAAGAATAATTATGGTAAAGGCGCGTAGCTCAGTGGTAGAGCATTGCTTTGACGTAGCAAGGGTCAGCGGTTCAATCCCGCTCGCGCCTACCAGTAATAAATAAAATATAATTTATAACCAAAAGAGGTTTAATTCCCATGGTAAACACTAAAAAAGCAACTATCGAAAAATTTCAACATTCTCCGTCTGATACTGGATCAGTAGAAGTTCAAATTGCATTATTGACTGATAAAATCAAAATGCTTACAAATCATTTTGAATCAAACCGTAAAGATTTCTCATCAAAACGTGGTTTGCTTGATGCAGTATCTACCAGACGTAAATTATTAAGTTATCTTGAAAAACAAAGCGTAGCTCGTTATAAAAATACTATAGAGCGCTTGGGATTAAGAAAATAATAATCCCATTTTTAACATTTATTAACATAGGTATATAGTAATGGTCAAAACGTTTCGCTTGCCTGAATTTGGATACGAAGTAGAAATTGGAAAATTTGCACAACAAGCAGACGGTGCAGTGTGGTTGCGTCAGGGTGGAACAGTGGTTCTTGCAACAGTGGTTTCAGCGCCTACACAAGACTTTCCAGGTTTTCTACCATTAACAATTGATTACAGAGAACTTTTTTCTGCTGCGGGAAAAATCCCGGGTGGATATTTTAAACGAGAAGGCAAGCCAACTGATAGAGAAGTTCTAACAGGTCGTTTGATAGACCGCGCTATACGCCCGTTGTTCCCTACTCGTTACTTCAATCAGTTACAAATCTTAACAACGGTATATTCAGTTGATAAAGAACATACACCGCAAACTTTGGGATTGATCGCTACTTCTCTTGCGCTTTCAATATCAAAAATTCCCTTTTTAGGGCCTGTGGGTGTTGTTGAGATAGGTCGTTTGAATGGTAAGTGGATTATAAATCCGCTCTATGAAGAGGGTATGCAATCAGATGTGCGCCTTGTTATTGCAGGTACAGAAGAAGGTATTTGCATGGTTGAAGGCTCATCGGTAGAAATTTCTGAAAAAGAATTTATTGATGCTTTATTCTTGGCTCATGAAAAAATAAAAGAGCAAGTTGCATGGCAAAAAGAAGTTCAAAAAGAAGTTGGCGCTGCCAAAGAAATTGAAACTGATCGCTACTCATGGAGTAATTGGCAAGAACGTGTTGACACCTTCTTGAACGATGAAAAAATTAAAAGTTTGTATGTAGCTGATAAAGTTCAAAGAAATGAAAATCTCAATGCTGCACGTGAAGCATTCATTGAGCAATATAAAGAAGAAATTACTGCTTCCAAAGAAGCAGCCATGCTTCCTCGCGTTATCAACTATATTTTTGACCGCTCAATGGAAGTAAAAATCACTGAAGTGATATTCAATTTGCATAAACGTATCGATGGTCGCGCATATGATCAAGTAAGACCGATTTCCATTGAAGTTGGTTTGTTACCTTATAATCATGGCTCAGCATTGTTTACACGCGGCAGAACACAAGCCCTCGTAAGCGTTACTTTAGGCGGTGGTCAAGACGAACAAAAAATTGAAAACATACAAGAAGGTGAAGCAAATTTTGGTGCATTTATGCTCCATTATAACTTCTTGCCTTTCTCGGTAGGTGAAGTTCGTCCATATCGTGGTCCTGGTCGTCGTGAAGTGGGACATGGATACTTAGCTGCTTCAGCATTGCGTCGTATGATTCCAGACAGAGCAGATTTCCCCTACACCATAAGAATTGTAGCTGACATTCTAGAATCAGATGGTTCTACCTCTATGGCAACTACCTGTGGTTCAACTATGGCATTGATGCAAGCGGGTGTACCAATAAAAAAAATGGTAAGCGGTATTGCTATGGGATTGTTAAAGAATCTTAAAGGTGATTTTACAGTCTTGTCAGATATATCAGGATTTGAAGATGCATTTGGATTAATGGACTTTAAAGTTACTGGTACTGAAGATGGTATTACAGCAATTCAAATGGATATTAAATATAAGGGTGGTTTAACACGCGAAATATTTGAGGCGGCATTAGCTCAAGCAAAAACAGGTAGACTTCATATTCTTAATGAAATGAAGAAGGTTATGTCACACCCTAATGCAACCATGTCTGATTTAGTACCTAAGTTAGTAACGATAAAAATTAATACTGATAAAATTGGTGCTGTCATTGGTACTGGTGGTAAAGTTATTCGCGAAATCGTTGAAAAAACAGGTACGACTATTGATATTGAACCGGATGGTTTAGTAAAAATCTTTGGTGCTACTGGTGCAAATATGGATAAAGCAATCAACTGGGTTAAAACCCTTGCTGGTCAAATTGAACCAGGTACCGTTTACCATGGTAAAATTAAGCGTCTTGCTGACTTTGGTATTTTTGTTGAGTTAGTTCCTGGATTGGATGGATTAGTTCATATTTCTAACATTCCTCGTGATAAGCAGCGTACGTTCTTAAGAGACTTTAAGATCGATGATGATGCTACCGTACAAGTCATTGAATACGAAGAAAGCACTGGTAGAGTTAGACTACGCTTGCTAGAACAATAGACTTATATTATGAGTAAAGAAATAACTAGATTTAACGGACGGTTATTTAATCAGTTAAGAGCGGTTAAAATAACATCTAATAGTTACGGATATGCGCCAAGCTCGATTCTTATTGAGCTTGGCAACACTAAAGTACTCTGTGCGGTTAGTATTGCGGCAGGCGTTCCCCCTTTTTGAAAGGAAAACGTACCGGGTGGTTAACTGCCGAATATTCTATGTTACCGACTGCAACTCATGTTCGAACAATGCGAGATGAATCAACAGGTAAACGTAATGGTAGAGCTATTGAGATATCCCGCTTAATAAGTAGATCATTACGTAATATTGTAGACTTGTCCCGCCTTGGTGAACGTACCATTACTATAGATTGTGATGTGTTGCAGGCAGATGGAGGAACTAGAACCGCAGCCATAACGGGTTCTTATCTTGCTTTATATATGGCAACACAAAAGTGGATTTCATCTGGTGATTTAGATCGATCTTTTTTAAGAGATGAGGTTGCAGCTGTTTCTGTTGGTGTGATAGATGGTAAAGCGTATCTTGATTTAGATTACCAAGAAGATAGCAATGCAGATGCTGATTATAATTTTGTATTGACTCGTAATGGCAGTATTGTAGAAATTCAAGGCACCTGCGAAAGAGCTTCGATTTCTTGGGACAATTTTGAACACATTCGTCAACTGGCATGCTTGGGCGCTTCCGAATGGTTTAAGCTCTATGATAATCAAAAAAAATTAATTTTTGATGTAGTTCCTCAAAATTACTCTACTACAAAACATGATGATTATTCATCCTCTCCTGCTAAACGAGCTCCCTTATTTTGTTTAAAGAATCGATTAGCGCAATAAAAGATGATTCAATTAGCACAATTTCTCAATAGTTCAAATACATCTGTTAATACGGCCAATAGAACTATTTGTTTTACCAGTTCTGCACCTCTCATTCCCCTACAACTCATACAAGAAACTGTTTATTATCTTGCAAGAAAAAGTGAGTTAGAGGTAGTGCGTATGAGTCTTAGTTCTGATAGTGATTGGCTTTTTCAATTATCAGTTACCTTTTTAGGTACCAGCCGTCTTTATTGGATTACCGACTTAGAAAATCAAAAAAATATTACTCACGTATTATTCCATTTAGATAATTATCAAGGCCCACATCGGGTCGTTACCTATGTTCCGACTGAAATGATTGAAAAAATCAATCTTAAAAATATCGTGATTGTAGAGTTGCCCGCGGAGATTGATAAAAAACTTTTTACTAGTTTGGCTTTAGTTTTATACGGTATCGATGGTAAAACTGCTTTACCAAGTGATGTCTTTCGAAAAATTGAAAAAATTTCAAGTGAACAAGCCTGTATGTTGCTTAATTACATTAAGGTGCTTGGTTCGTCCACTCATGAATTGTTAGATAGTGATTGGTTAGAAAAAATAATAGTCCCAGATCGCTCGTTATTTTTACTGAGCCAATATTTTTTTGCAAAAGACGAAACTCAATTTTTTTATCAATGGAAAAAAATTAAGTACGATTACAGTGATTTATTTTGGATTAGTTTCTGGGCAGATCAGTTGTGGCGAGCATATTACATTGTGTTGTTTAATAAGAAGAATTTGACTGCTACAATAAAAAAGATGAGTTATCGATTACCATTTTCATTTGTACAACGGCAATGGAAAAATTATGACTGCTTAGAGCTTTCTAAAGCTCATAACTATCTGTACTTGGCAGAATACAATATTAAAAATGGAGGCACCATGGAAATTATAGAAGCATTCTATGGCGCCTATTTTTGTAACAACTTTAAAGATTAATTATTTTTAGTATTCAAAAAACGCTCGGGCTGTATAATGCCACCAGATATAATGAGCGCCATAGCTTCTTGTCTTGAAAGATCTGTTGGAAAGATCTGATCTTTAGAAACAATAAAAAAGTATCCGGTAGTTGGATTGGGCGTTGTAGGAACAAAAACGCTCATATAGGTGCTGTTGTCTTGTGTGGTTAGTACGCCTCCGACAGATAGTTCACTCGTCATAAATCCAACACTGTAAATTCCTTTTCTGGGAAACTCAATAAGAACAACTTGTTTGAATGAGACCTTGTCGTGTGGATTGAACGCATCTACTAATTGCTTGATGCCTGAATATACGGTTCTAACGAGCGGTACTTTATTTAAAATTGATTCAATTCCTTGGAGTAGTGAACGTAAAATAAATACGCGTAATATGAGCCCTACAAGAATTATTATAGCAATCACCAATAACAGCTCTGAAAAATGTATATCATGCAAAAATGCTGGTTCAAGAGCATGTATAGATTTTAGCCAGCCTTTTTCATAAATTGGTTGCAACCAATTTTTAATTACTTTAAGAGTGAAATTAAATACACCTATTGTTATAGCAATAGGAAGTAAGGTGAGTAACCCGCTTAAAAACAAGGTCCATAAGGTATCTAGAATCTTTCTAAATGAAGATTGCAAAGACTTTTTCATGTATTTTCCATAACCTGAATATGATGTTCTTTTTCTAATCTATCTGCTAATTGTTTTACGACGAATTGAGCTTCTTGCATATGTATGTTCTCAGCCATGATTCTTAAAAGGTTTTCCGTACCTGAATAGCGCACTACCAATCTTCCAGATGTTAGATTTTGTTCGTGATTTGCAATTATGTTTTCAATTCGAGCGCTTTTTAAATCAATTTTTCTTGATACGGGCATATTAATTATAAATTGAGGGTATCGTTGAAAGGTGTCGAAATTCAAGTTTTGATTTTCAGTGATTGTTTGCATTATCCTGAGGGCAGTAAAAATGCCATCCCCACTTTTCAGATAATCCTGCATAATTATGTGACCTGATGGTTCTCCACCTAATAAAAGATTATTGTTTTGAAGGGTTTGAGACACATATTTGTCTCCGACTGCAGCTCTGCGGGTGCTTATATTTCTCATAGTGAAATTGTCGACCAAGCCTTGGTTGGTCATAATAGTACCAACTATTTCTGATTGATGAACATATGCTGAATGGGTAGCGAGTAGATGTAGTATATCGTCACCATCTTTAATATCACCTTTTGAATTGCACGCAATGACGCGATCGCCATCGCCATCAAAGGCAAAGCCATACTGAGCGTTATGGCTTACTACCGTAGCCTGCAGCATCGAGGGTTCAAGGCTACCACACTTGAAATTTATGTTAGTTCCATCAGGACTTGTGTTAATGGCTATAACGTCGGCTCCAAAATATTTAAAAATGTAAGGTGCGCTCATATAACTTGCACCATGCGCGCAATCTAATACAATTTTAAAACCATGCAAAAAATCTTTTTTGAAAAACTTTTTAAGTACACTTAGATATGTCTTGAGCGCGTCTGTGTAATGATTTTCATTACCCAAATTTTCGTAAGAGTAACTATTTAACAAAAGAAGGTCTGCAAATGTTTGCTCAATGTGTGCTTCGTCGGATTGAGAAATTTTACCATTTCTGGTCACAATTTTTATGCCATTGTCTTGATAAGGATTATGCGAGGCTGAAATAATGATGCCAATGTCAAAAAAACCATATTGAGTGAGTAGGCAAGCCATTGGAGTGGTTATTACACCAGCGTCACTAATGATTTGTTGTTCACACAATAAACCTGTCTTAAGTGCCGATTTTATCATAGAGCAAGAAAGCCTGGTATCATGGCCTATTAATACTCGTTTTTCTTTACCAATGGTTGTATTAATCCATTTACTAATAGCGTTACCAAGCAAAAGTAATGCAGGTAACTCAAAAGGAAATTGCCCAACGGTGTTGCGAATACCATCAGTACCAAATAATTTTTTGTTCATTTTTTTACTTTTCTGCTGAGTCTATAGATGTATAGTACCTCATTTACTTCTTTTTGTTAATGAAGCAACAAGATTGTTTGGTTGAATGTGGCTAATACGTATTGTCGAGGGTAAAAAAAGATTTTTTTCTGAAGGATAAATATGATTTGGGCCCTGGCGCAAATCAGCCCCATCAATATGAACCGCCAGGGTATCATATTCAACAGCAGCGAGGTCATTGCGACGACCTTTGAGCGCTAACGTTAGTTTTTCAGCACATTCTAGTTGAAAATTATCATTTAAATTGTAAAAGCATACCGGGACGTTAACGCTAATTTCTATAACTTGTTGGCAGCAAAATACTGACCACACAATATACCCCAGTGCCAAAGCGGCGATTTTAAGTGTGAGCTGATTTACTAGTGTTTTTAGTTTTATGGTCATACTGTTGCGATCCTTTTGCGGCTTTGAGAGATTTATGTAAAAAACTATCTATAATTTCTTGTGTTTGAGAAGCTGTTTTTTTAAAAATTAGCTCTCCAGCGATGACAATATCAAATGTTTGAGTTTGGGTTGAAGTTTTGAAGACTAAAATATTGAGTTGGCTTGTCAAGACATGGGCGTTATCAATCCAATTGACACTCGTCGCCTGAGAGCTGGTAATTGTTACATTAATGCCCTGAAGGTAACCAGTACTATTAAAGAGCAGAAATTTTTCTGAATCCACCTGGGTACTTGTTCCAATTAATGTAATTAATCCAGGAATAATTTTGACATTTACTGGATAGGGATTGTCGACCAAAGAGCTAATATCATACGCGGTTTGAATTATGCATTGCGTAGATTGATTGTTGTGCAAGCGGAGCATGCACTCTCTGATCAAAATTTTACTCCAGGTGTCATCCGCTGGATTTTCACTAAATTTTGTTTTGTGGGCTAAAAAATTTTTTTGTATCTTCTCCTGATGGAGGACTATAAAAAGAGTAATAATAATGGGTGATACGAGTAATAAGAAAAGCAAAGTATTATTTAAGCTGACAAGGTAGGTTACCAGTAATGATGTTGCATAGATCCAATACATATTAACTGCTTGTTTATTATTGCTCGTAATGAACAATGAGAGTTTATAAATTATGAATGAAAAAATTAGTATCTCGAATGCATCCTGTAAGCGATACAAAATCAACATACATTACTCCTGTTTTGTGTATTGGCTAAAGACAGTTTTATGATCTTCCGTTAATCTGATATTACTATGGCGTATTTTGAGTAAAGGTTTCTATGGAAAAAAATTTAATTGTTTTAACGGGGATCGCCCAACCGGTCCATTACATATGGGTCATTATGTAGGGTCATTAGCTAACCGAATTGAACTGCAAAACAAATATCAGCAATATGTTATGGTTGCAGATCTTCAAGCATTAACAGACAATATCGATAACCCACAAAAAGTTCACGATAATGTAGTACAAGTAGGTTTAGATTACTTAGCGTGTGGCATTGATCCAAATAAAACAACGTTTTTTATCCAATCCCTCATACCTCAAATTGCAGAGCTTACTATTTTGTATTTGAATTTAGTTACTGTAAGTAGGCTTAAGCGGAATCCTACAGTAAAAAATGAAATTCAACAAAAAGGGTACAAGGAAGATTTGACAGCCGGTTTTTTAATGTACCCCATTCATCAAGTAGCTGATATCACTGTGGTAAAGGCAAATTTAGTCCCCGTTGGTGATGACCAGCTTCCAATGATTGAGCAAGCTCATGAGATAGTAAGAAATTTTAACCGCATTTATCAAACTAATGCCCTTGTTGAACCACAAGCGCTTATTTCAAAAACTTCTCGATTAGTGGGCACAGATGGTAAAGCAAAAATGAGTAAATCCATGGGAAATGCGATTTATTTGTCTGACTCCGCTGATGCGGTGGCAAAAAAAGTAATGAGCATGTATACCGATCCACTTCATGTAAAAGTTAGTGATCCAGGCCGCGTTGAAGGTAATGCGGTATTTACCTACTTAGATGTTTTTGATCCAAATAAAGAAGAAGTTCAATCGCTTAAAGATCATTACAGCAAAGGCGGGCTTGGTGACGTTGTGTTAAAGCGGCGATTAATAGATATTTTGAATAATTTTCTTGAGCCTATTCGCATTAAGCGTAGTCAATTAGCTAAAGATCCAGCGTATGTTATGGATGTATTAAAATCTGGGTCGGAAGTTGTAAGACAAGTTGCAGAAAAAACTATGTCAGATGTACGACATGCAGTTAAATTGAACTATTGATATATTGCGCAATAAAAATAAAAGTAATTTTTAATACGTAAAAATATTTCAAATATTGAAATATGGCATTCATTTATTTTATACTGAGACTTAAGTATTTAACCATGGGAATAAACATGAAAAAAAGTTTAAGTCTTAGTATATTTTTATTTGCGACGCATAGTATTTTTTGCGCAGTGCAAATGTTGGAAATGAGTAATAAGTCAGATCTAAACGCATACGTAAGCGTTCAAACGGTTAACTCCTCAGCCGATAGCCAAGGAGGCTACCTGGTTTTGAATCAAATATTACCGGGTCAAACGAGACAAATCTCATATGAATTAGATGGATTACCAAAGAGAATAGGCATTTCTCTTGGCTATAAGCCAAACTCTTGGGCAGATTTAAATACCTATTTAATTAATGCACGTAAAGCCGAGCGTGGCATGCAGTTTGTCATTGCGCCAGTAAAGGCTAATTTAAAAACTCTGACACTCGTTAAAAGTGGACCTTACGTTAACGGTATACTAGCACGGGATTTTATATTATATCCAATTTCTAATGCTGCCATAGCTAACAATGTGACGGCCCTTGATATCACTAAAGAAAAGCAATCTGAAGTCAGCGCGCCGCCATCGTATAGACCCTTACCGCCTGTGCAACCTATTACTAAACCACAAGAAACGCTGATGAACACTAATGATTTAACAGCGCCGCAAAAACGCGACTATGTTAAAAATTTATTGAGTGAGATAAGAAATTTGACGCCGTCCAATAAACCACTCTGGGATAAAATGACCCGTGAAGAGCTTTCACAAGAATACTTTAGGTTATCTAATGAACTTGAACATAATGAGTTTGCAGACGACGTTTCTTATGCAGATGCTCAATTTAAACAGTTATTTGCTGATATAGAGTATGTCCGTCGTTTACTACAAAATAAGTAATGAGTGTACTATGAAATTATTTAAATCACATAATAATGTTTTGGTAAAATTAGGAACCCTAGTTTTTTTTGGATTGTTGATTGGGATCACCTTTTTTTACTTGCTACGAAATACAAAGCAATCATTTGCAGAGCAAATGAGCGTAGACGTTGAGCAACTTGCAGCAACATTTAAAAAAATTGATGAAACTGCCGTGATCCTGGATTTTAATAGCCCAAAGAGCGTAATCAACTTCCTTAATGTCAAGAAAGGTGGATTTGTTGGCTCAGAGGTAGGACCAATGAATTTAGTTCGTCCTGATAAATGGCAAGGTCCTTACTTTTTGGACAATCCCATGATACAAAACAAAGAATATCAGGTTGTCAGAACAAAGACGGGGTATTATATAGTTCCTGGCGATGGTGTGATTTTGCCGAACGGTAAAGTAATGGGTAAAGACTTAATCTTAGATGATGCAACAGATATTGAATCACTTATACAAAATGGTAATACACTAAATTACCAACGAAGACCATTAGCTGCGTTTATTCCTACCGCATCTGCACGTATTTCAAAACTAGCTAATGATCTTATCATCACAGATCAAGAAATGAATTAAACAACTTGTATAAAACGTGCATCAATTTTTTTTGTTCCTGTTTTAAATTGCACCGTTAAATGGCAATTTTTATCAGATCTTATTTCAACATCTTTAATAATTCCCATGCCAAACGTTTCATGGCATACCGGTTGGTTTTTTTTCCACAAAACACCAACCGAAGCCTCTTTCTTGACAATTTTTTGAGCGGGTTGTGCCCTAAAAGAACTGGATGTTGCAGGTTTTTGCACATGAGGATTATGTACCCCAACCCCCGATAACCATTCAGAAAAATAATTGCTGAAATCCTTTTGTTGCCAATAAGAGCAGTCTTGAGCTGGCAGCAAGCGTCCAGGGATTTCCCCATGAAGCGTGATGATCGTTGATCCGTCATTGTTCCAAAAGTATAACGATAGCGACAATGAGTAATTAAAATTCTCTCTTCAGCCCGGGTGATGCCTACATAAAATAAGCGTCGTTCTTCTTCAACTTGTTCTTCGTTGGTTAAAGAACGGGTACTCGGTAGCATCCCTTCTTCTAAGCCGGTGAGAATTACGGTATTAAATTCAAGTCCTTTGGCAGCGTGCAGTGTCATTAAAAGTACTGGGTTGTTGCCTTGAGAGTCTTCTTTGCGATAATGTTCTTGCATAAGAGCAACTTCATCAAGAAACTGAGCAATTGTTTTTATTCCCGTGGAATGTAGGTGATGTAAAGCACCGATAAGTTCTTTGATGTTTTCTATACGGATTATTGCCTCTTGGGGTTCATACTCTTCTTTTAAAAATGAGTAGTAGTTGGTTCTCTGAAGTATATGTTCTACCGCTTTTTCAGGAGAACTCTGCAGATCAATGGCTTCAAAAATATCAATAAATGCGATCAGGGATTGTTGTTTAACTTTAGTGAGAAGATTTTCCTGAATAAGTTTTTGTGCCACGTCTTTAAAACTTAAAAATGGTTCTAAAGACCAGCGACTGTGGAATAATTCTTCAAATTGTGCACCTAGTCCTCGTAGTGGAGAATTAATCACGCGCAGGAATGACGGTCGGTCAAAAGGGTTAATGCTTAGCTTTAAGTAGCCTAAAATATCTTTTATTTCTTTGCGTTCATAGAATTGAACACCGCCTACTATTTTATAGGGAATGCTATGTTTAATAAGCGCTTCTTCGATGGCACGTGATTGAAAATGAGTGCGATACAATACTGCAACTGAATCGAGTGTTTTATTTTTTAATGTAATAGATTTTAACAATTGCGCGATGGCTTCTGCCTCTTGATATTCGGATAAGCAAACAAGAGCACGTGCTCTATCATTGCCTTTCTTTTCAGACCATAATCGTTTAGGATTGCGTGTGTTGTTGTGTTCAATAACGTGGTTTGCTATGTCTAATATGGGTTGTGCAGAGCGATAATTTTGCTCAATTGTTATAATTTCTGTGTTCTTAAAATCTTTGGTGAAATTAAGAATGTTGGCTACTGTAGCACCGCGCCAAGAGTATATTGACTGATCTTCATCGCCAACCACGCAAACTGAGTCAATAGTAAATTGCTTATCATTACCAAGAGCGATGTATTTAAGCAGTTCGTGTTGAACGATATTAGTATCCTGGTACTCATCTACTAATAAGTGGCGTATCGTATGTTGTAAACTATTTCTAAACAATGAATTTTTCTTAAGCAGCGAGACTGTTTGTAGTAATAGGTCATCAAAATCAAGCGTTTTACTAAGCGTCTTTTCGTGTTCGTATGCTCGATAAATTTCCTCAATCATTTTGTTGTTTGCAAGATCGTATTGTATGCCATGCAGAGATTGATTTTTAATCTGTGAAATCTGATATGACAATTGTTTAGCCGTAATTTTTTTATTAAGACCATTTCTGGTTATTATACCTTGCAAAATCTTATGTTGATCATCTTCATCTAAGATCGAAATAAAAGGATTATCTAGTAAGTGTGCGTGTTTTTTTAAAAGTCTCAAGCAGTATGAATGGAACGTGCCAATAAAGGGAAGCATTTTTGAACTTCCAAGAAATTGTTCTATTCGTTCTTTCATTTCTCGCGCTGCTTTATTGGTAAAAGTTAAAGCAACGATCTCATGAGGCTGAACGTCATGATTTATCATTAAATGTGCAATACGTGCGGTGATAACTCGAGTTTTTCCAGAACCGGCACCAGCAACCACCAAAAGAGGCCCCTTAATTGTTGTTACTGCTTTTTCTTGGGCAGGGTTTAGTTTATTAGAAATAAAATCATTAAAGGTAGTTTGCTCATTCATGTGATACTCATAAGATTATAATCAAAGCTAATTAATATTGAGTTTTTTTATCGCATCATTTTTTTTGTAAAACAAAACTTAGGACGCTTATAACAGCGCATAAAATTGAACCCCAGGCGATATCTATTAGCACAACAGAAAGAGGCCAACTTGCTAAATAAATATAGTTAGTTAACTCGTAAACGCTGTACAGCAAAAATCCATACAAAGCTCCATTTAACAAAGCATTACTCCAGTTTGTAGAAAGCGGTAATGCAAAATAATATATGCCAAAAACAATGAGAACCCACACTATGATACCTAGCCACACAAGGGGCTGGGTTCGTGTTGCGGGTATAGCCTTGGTATAAAAATCTTTCATGAGAACACCAAGCCAGGTGACATCCAAAGCAATAAATGTAGCAAGGCTTATTAAAAAAGAAGTAACAATATTCATCACAACCTCGTAGAGTAAAACTGATAATAACTATACTAAGAGCTAATGTAATCAAAAGTGATTATTTTTGAAACTGTTCAGTATAGTTACGTATGTAGTTTATCAAAGGCTCTAAGCCTTCTTTATTGTGAGCATTAACCAGCACGTGAGGTGTATACTTTGTAACCTTGCTTTCTAGGTCAATTGAACTATCTACTTTATCAATTTTATTAAATGTATAGAGCATTGGCTTATCTATTTCCAGCTCTTTTAATATTTCAAGCACTGTTTTAATATGCAATTCCCAGTTAGCGTCATCAATATCAATAACGTGGAGTAATAAATCTGCGTGCTCTAATTCAGAGAGCGTTGATTTAAATGCTTCAATGAGCTGGTGCGGCAAGCGTTGTATAAATCCAACGGTGTCAGAAATTAATGCTTTTTTCTTACCATCTATATAAAGCTCGCGTGTGGTAGTTTCAAGCGTTGCAAATAGTTTATCTTCGGCCAATACACTACTTTTAGTTAACGCGTTTAAAATTGTAGACTTACCTGCGTTAGTATAACCAATAAGACAGATCAGGGGGATATTGCTTGCAAGGCGTCGTTTGCGTTGCGTTTGTCGCGCAGTATGTAATTTTTCTAGCTGTCGTTTGATTTTTAACACAGCATTTTCAATGTGGCGCGTTTCACGCTCTTTGATAGTTTCACCGGGACCTTTGTTTCCTATTTTTCCCGCTTGCTGCGAAAGAAATATTCCTTGGCCTGAAAGGCGAGATTTGTCGAATTGAAGCATGGCAATTTCAACTTGAAGCTTACCTTCAGCGGATGTAGCAGATTTTTCAAAAATTTCCAAAATCAGCCGCGTTCTATCATAAATCTTGCACTGAAGCATTTCGCTGAGATTGCGTTCTTGTTGAACGGTCAGGGGCTCAGAAATAATAACTTCTTCAATTTCAAGTTTATCGCATAGTTCTTTTATTTGTTGCAGTTTTCCTTGTGTAAGAAAATAACCCGCATCGATTTCGCGCAATGTTATAAACTGAACTTCGTCATAGTGTGTTCTATTGGATTTAACTAGGTTTATAAATTCATCAAAATATGAATTTATATCGATGTTGCGATTATAGGGAGCTTGTATCCCCAACAGAAGGGTTTTAGGATACTGTTCGGTTATGTATTCTTTTTTGATAGCCATGGATTAACTCATTTTTTGCTTTAATAATACCATACTTTTAATGATGTTAACAGTCGCAATATTTTAAGTTGTGACTAATAGCCATTAAGGGAAACCCGGTAAAACTCATAAATCAACGTTTTATATATAGTGTTTATGCTATTTTTTGTTACAATTGATAAGAACTATCAGTAATAAACAGGAAAATTAGAATATGTTTGACTTTTTGAGCTCAAAATTTTCATCTATATTTAATAAATTCACCGGTAAAAATACCTTGACGCAAGTAGATGTGGATACAGCTTTATTTCAGGTTAAAGAAGCATTGCTTGAAGCTGATGTGCCCTATCAGTTAGTTGACCAGTTTTGCACTGAAATTAATAAAGATGTAATTGGACAAAAGCTTATTGGCTCAGTAAAGCCAAATGAACAACTAATTAAGGTTGTTCATGATCGAATGGTTTCCTTTTTAGGTGGAAAACAGGATATTCCATTCTCCTTTCAAATTCCATCTATCATAATGGTATTGGGGCTCCAAGGATCAGGTAAAACAACTTCTATTGCAAAAATCGCTCACTTTATTCAAAAAGAAGCCCAGCAAAAGGGGAAAAAGCGTACTATTTTGCTCGCTTCAATTGATTTTTATCGCCCTGCGGCGGTCGATCAGTTGGAAGTAGTAGCCGGTAAAGCCGGGGTCGCTTTTTATCGTGCTATAAGCTCCGATCCAGTTCAGGCAGCTAAAGAAATTTACAACTATTACAAGCAAGAAAAATTTGAATTCTTATTCCTTGATACTGCTGGTCGTTTGCATATTGATAGTCACATGATCGAAGAATTAAGAAGAGTAGAAGCAGCTATTGAACCGCGCTATAAATTACTAGTTTTAGATGCTATGACGGGCCAAGAGTCTTTTGCCGTTGCTCAAGCATTTGAGCAAAGCTTAGGGTTTAGCCATGCTATGCTTAGTAAGCTCGACAGTGACACTCGAGGTGGTGCTGCATTTGCATTTAGGTATGCCCTAAAGAAGCCAATACTTTTTGCCGGAATAGGGGAAAAGGTGGACGATATCGAGCGATTTTATCCTGAAAGAATGGCGGGCCGCATATTAGGAATGGGCGACGTGCTTACCCTTGTTGAAAAAGCTAATGAAAAAATTAAAGAGTCTGAGCAAGAGCGATTAGCAAAAGCTTTTAATAAAGGCAAGCTAACGCTACAAGATTTTGCTGAACAGATTGAAATGATGAATAAAATTGGTTCAATGTCTCACATACTTAAATACATTCCAGGTGTTAATAAGCAAAATATTTCATCAGATATGATTGAAAAAGGTGAAGTAGAATTAAAGAAATTTCGAGCAATAATTCAATCCATGACGTTAAAAGAGCGATCTAATCAGGTTGTAATCGATCCGTCACGTAAATTAAGAATTGCTCGTGGAGCGGGAGTCTCTCAGCAAGATATAAATACCTTGTTAGACCGCTTTGAACAAAGTCAACAATATGTTAAACTACTAAAGAAATTTGGACGTTTTCCCAATCTCTTTTAGTTATTTTTGATTAATTACCTTATAGTTGAAGGATTTTCTATGGCAGTCAAAATCAGATTGTCTCGTATTGGTAAAAAACATGCTCCGTTTTATCGCATAGTTGCGGTAGATTCACGCAAAAAGCGTGATGGCGCATTCTTAGAAGATTTAGGTACCTATGATGTATTGGGAACTAAGTTAGTAACCTTTCACGAAGATCGTATTAAGTATTGGATATCTCAAGGTGCACAAGCTACTGATTCAGTAAAAAAACTACATAAATTATACCTAAAGCATGGTATTGCTTCAGTTGCATCAGAATCTATTACTGCAGAATAAGCATCTTAATCCATGAAAATATCAGTTCTTTCAGTATTTCCAGATCTTTACAAGCCGTTTCTTGAGACAAGCTTGGTAAAAAGAGCTCAAGAAAATAATCTTGTGACGATTTCGCTTACTGATTTTTTTTCTTGCGCTAAGCCTAAAGAGCGCATAGATGCCCCAACATTTGGTCATGGGGCAGGAATGTTGCTCAAGCCTGAGGTTGTTCAAAAGGCAATTGAGGGCGCTGAGAAAGAGAGCGGCCAAGCTTTTAAAGTTTTCTTTTCACCTCAGGGTAAAAAGCTCAATCAAGATGTGCTCAAGAGTATTATGCAGAAAGCTTCTGATAAAAAGCATATTATGCTGGTACCTGCGCGCTATGAAGGAATGGATGCTCGGGTAGAAGATTTCTATGCAGACGAGCTTATTTCTGTAGGGGATTTAGTTCTCATGGGCGGCGATATACCAGCTATGATGTTTTTGGAAGGTTTTCTTCGCCTAATCCCAGGTGTTATTGGTAAACAAGAGTCAGTAGATCATGATTCTTTTAATGGACCATTTGTTGATCATCCTGAGTATACTGAACCAGTAACCTGGAAAGGGATGTCTGTTCCAGAAGTGGTCAGATCAGGTAATCATGGCGCATTACAAAAATGGCGATTCCAATCCGCTCTTGAAAAAACTATTTTTAAGCATTTTGATTGGCTTAGATCTTGTTTTTTAACATCCGAGCAAAAAAAAATGGTTCTTTCGTCCATGCCTCATCATTATGTCGCTCTCTTGCATAGCAATGTTGTTTTGGGTGATCAGGATAAGGTGGGAACAACTTCAGTTACTTCCCTTGACATTCATGATATTGCACGATCATCTAAAACCTATGGTATACAAAACTTTTTTGTTGTAACTCCTTTAAAAGACCAGCAAAAAATTGTAGGTACACTCCTGGGCTTTTGGCAAACTGGTTACGGCGCTGAATATAATAAACATAGGCATGAAGCATTAAAGCATGTTCATTTAGTATCCGAACTTGATGAAGTGGTAGAAAAAATTTATGAGCTTGAAGGTGTAAAGCCAGTTATTATCGCTACATCTGCACGCGATATCAAGCACCAAGAGATGCTCACTTTTTTTGATCATGAAATTGCCTGGAAACATAAGCGACCAGTGCTTTTTGTATTTGGAACAGGTAAAGGATTATCAGATGAGTTTCTGGCTCAATGTGATTATTTGCTAAAGCCGGTTCAAGGATTTACGGATTTTAACCATTTATCTGTTCGATCTGCCGTCGCCATAATACTTGATCGATGGCTAGGAAACAATTTAAAATCCTAGCAAAAAATTGGCATTCATTCTGTTTTAAGGTATAGTAAAAAATAATACAATTATTACAAAAATCTCCCGCAAAAATGCAAAGTATGAGGAATGATTTAACATGAAAGCAACAAAAATTACAAAAGAAACCATTATTGATTTGGGTGTAAAGCCTGATTTGCTTCCTCCTTTTAAAGTAGGTGATACTGTTGCCGTTTCACAAAGAATTAAAGAAGGTGATAAGGAACGTTTGCAAGTATTTGAGGGAGATATCATCAAAATTAGACGTAACGGTATTTCAAGCACCTTTACTGTACGTAAAATTGGAGCCAACTCTGTAGGGGTTGAGCGTATTTTCCCTAACTTTTCTCCTTTGATTGAATCAGTAAAAATATTGAGAAGCGGTAAAGTGTGCCGTGCTAAACTTTACTACATTAGAAAACGTGTTGGTAAAGCAGCAAGAGTTCAAGAAAAAGTTCTTACTAAAGAACAAAAAGCAGCACGTAGCGCAGCTCAGTAATAATGTACAACTACGGTAAATACTCATTACTTTTAGTATTGTTTGTAATTTTTCCGTCTTGCACAAAAAAAGTTGTTAATAAGCAGGATATATCAGATCCTGCTTATTTTTTTTCTCACAGTGAGCAATTTGAAGATTTTGATCTTATTGAAAAACGTCAATCTCACTATCTTAACCGCAAAAATAGCAAAACATCTCTTGATCAAAATGATTTTAGCTCTCTTAATTTTCCCGTAACTCTTGATGCATATAAAATTAAAGATTTATCCGAGGGTTTAATAACCCACTGCGAATATAATACCCATTTAGGGCCCAAAGATGTCATGGCGTTTTATCAGCAAGAAATGGAGTATGGAGGGTGGGAGGAATCTTTTGTGTCGGTTAACAGCCAATCTATTGGGATTTTCATGAGACCCGGTAAAATGTGCGTCGTTCATTCTAGGTCTGAAAAATCTAAAACGTTTGTATCTGTCTGGCTCGGCACTGTTAATTATTAGTCACAGTAATCACATTCATCACTATCATAATCAAAATTATCTTCGTCTATATCATTATTAGAATATGAGCCTGCCCCTGCCAATGCACCCACTCCTATACCAACTCCCAAACCGGCTAATGTTCCTGATCGTGAACCGCCAGTTGCAATGCTTCCTACTGTTGCGCCACCAAGCCCACCAATAATAATTCCTGTTCCAACAGTGTTTCCTTTTTGATTGCGATTAGGGCGTGCATCAACCATTTGCTCGTAGCTAACTCCGACAAGTACTGCGCAGAAGATAACGAATAGCGATAGGTAAATAACTTTACTAATTTTCATTTTTATTCCTTTTAAGTTACTACACCATTTAAAATACTAAATGAAAATAAAAAATCGCAATCATTTTGCGTATTTGGTAGAAAATTGCGTAATGATTGATATTAATAGACACAATCGCATGGAGCGTAGTACTCCGTTGCTGAAATCACTTGTTTTTTTCTAATCGCTCTAACCTTCGTTCAATCTCTGATAATTTTAACTCGATAGCTTTTTGCTGTTTTATAAATAATGCAATACTGTTTTGCAAATTTATGAGATACATGCAAGAGTCTATAACGTTGTTTTCAGGTGCAAACGATGAGGTGATTTTTTCAGTATCTTCTGGTTCATGTCGCGGGGGTGTTTTGTGGGGGTACGTGTAAGGAATTATAGGTTTTTCCTGCGCAATTATTAGCTCATTATAATTAGTACACAAAATATAAAAAGCCATAACAAATATTTTTAGTTTCATATTCTATAGTTACCCCCGCTAAGTATGATTCTATAATACATAGTTTAAACACGGCATTGCGGTAGTTACCAGACTTCAGGAAGTTTATTCATTTTCCCCGCACCCAAGAGAAGCACAAGATCTCCCTGTGATAGGATAGACTTTAAATGTTTTTTTATTAAATCGAAATTATTTTCATAGGGTATGTAAGTCGTGGCAAATGGGGGACGTGAACATTCTATTTCTTCGGCTAAGCGTTGCCCGGTTACTTGAGGGATAGGAGCTTCGCTTGCGGGTATATATCAGTAATTATTAATTGGTCGATCGTGCTATTTCTGAATGTTTCTATGAAATGCTGCCAGAGTTTATCGGTACGACTATAACGATGAGGTTGAAATAGAACTATTAGTTTATTTTTTGATTTTTTTCGTGCTACCAGAAGAGTATTGTAGATTTCAATAGGGTGATGGCCATAATCATCATAAAATTCTGCACCATTAAAAGTCCCCTTGTATGTAAATCGCCTATCGATTCCATTAAATGACAAGAGCGCTTTTTGGATGTTAGAGAACGAAATCCCAAGATCAAGCGACACTGCAATTGCTCCCAGAGCATTAAGCACATTATGTTTTCCTGGCATATTAAGATGTATGGTGCCAAGGTGTGTTAGCGTTCTTGTTTGTATGACTTCAAATGTGGAATAATCTTCGTACAAAACTATTTTTGTTCCGTAAATATCTGCGTGGTTATCAATTCCATACGAAATTTTTTTAATGTGCGTCAGGTCTGCCCATAAATTCTGGATTTGTGTATCGTCTGCGCACAAAAACGCTTTACCGTAAAAAGGAATATTGTCTAAAAATTTTTTAAATGTTGTTTTGATATCATCGAGATTTTGGTAGGTCTCTAAATGTTCCAGGTCAATATTGGTTATTAGTGCCAATGTTGGATGTAGCTTTTCAATAGATTTATCGCTTTCATCAGCTTCTGCTACTAAAAAATCCCCCTGTCCCATGCGTGCATTGTGGGATATATTCTTGAGATGGCCGCCAATGATAACAGTGGGGTCAATCCCTGATTCTATAAGGATGTGCGATATGAGTGAAGTTGTTGTTGTTTTACCGTGGGATCCTGCTATAGCAATGCTATATTTAGTGCGCATAAGTTCTGCAAGCATTAACGCGCGTGGGATTGTTGGTATTCCTCTTTCTTGGGCATGAACAATTTCAGGATTATGATGTCTGATTGCAGAGGAGTACACTAAAATATCGATGTTGCTGCTTTGGCAATGAGGTGTATTGTTTCCTTCATACACGACGCAGCCGAGTTTTTTTAAATTTATAATGCTTGTTTGATCGGTATCTTGATCACAGCCCGAAATTTCATAGCCTTGTTGTTTTAGAATAGTGGCAATCCCACTCATTCCAATTCCACCAATACCAACAAAATGTATGTGCGCCTTTTTGCTATACATGTAAATTACTCAAGTTTAAACGTGTTGCTTAGTATATAGCTAGATACAATACAATGAAGTATATTTTTTTACAAAGTTTTTAAAGTAGTTGTTGTAATTTAATAAGGTGAGCGCGCAAGGCAATTAGTTGTTCTAAAAGATTTGATGATTCAATTAACTTAGGCAGATTGTTTGGCGTTTCTAAGGTGGTAAGTGATGAACCAAAGACCGTATCCTCTTTTAAAATAATTGTTCCTTTATCTTTTAGTTGCTTTTTGGCGCCGGTGATGGTGTAACCTTTTTCATAGAGAAGTTCTTTTATGTATAAAAAAGTCTCAAGATCTTTTTCATTGTAAAAGCGTTGCTTTCCTGCAGATCGAGTGGATTTGAAATTAAATTCTTTCTCCCAAAATCTTACTACGTACTTTTCTACATTAAGTTGCTTTGCTAATTCTCCGATGCGAAATTGTCTTCTTTGCATTTTCATCATGCTTCCTTTTTGCATAAGACATCAAATGTTGTAAGTTATAGCCTATCAATTCTTTTCTGTAAAATACTATTTTTTAATAGTTTTTAATGGGGTTGTTTTAGTGGTCAAATAATCAATTATGTGGTATTATCACACATAAGTTAAAGTTCTATTTTCTATGTATACATGCTATTGAACAAAGGAACATCTCCTATGAAATTGAATGATTTGATTGTGCCACTTACTTTAGCATTTCTAGTGAGTTTAGGGATTCAGTATTATATTGCCAATCGTCCCGATTCTCATAATGCGACTGAGATAGTTTCTGGACAGAGTTTTACAGCCGCTCCACGAGAAGCATTAACTGCTAAACCCCTTAATAAAGAAATAAATTTTTTAGATCAAAAAACTCCCCTAGTGCCCACGCTTGAGCATGTTGAGACTGATAACGCAATTTATACTTTTTCAACGGTAACTGGCTCGTTAGAGCAATTTACCTTCAAGCGTAAATATCATGGAGGGGCAGATCTTATTAATACATTAATTGCTCAAGATAATAGAAATGAACTCAAAGCGTTTTTATTAGCGTTTGACAGCAATACGCCACTTGAGTATGTACTCAAGAATAAAATAGAAAATCAAGATACTACAGAGTTAGTATATAAAGCTGATTTTGAAGGCGGCTCAGTTACTAAATCATTTGTAGTAAATCATAATAACTTCAGAATTGATCTGCGTATTACCGTTGAGCCTAAAGCAGGATCAGTGGTAACACCTCGTTTATTTTTCCCTTCACCCGAAGTGAAAGGATTAAAAGATGATGCTGTTTTTGCCATTATGAATAACGAGAAAAATGCACTGGTGACCGAAGCAGGGAATAAATTAGCAGATCAACAAGGCTGGTTTGCTCCGACATTATTTGGTACCCAAGATCGTTATTTTGTGCATGCTATGATTTCAAACCCAGATGACTTTGTAAAACGAGCATACTATAAATTTAATGGTCTGCAGCAACTAGTTACCATTTTAGAAGGTCCTTCTATAGATAAAGAAACGAGTTGGTCATTATCATTTTATATGGGGCCTAAAGAAGGGGGCGCGCTCAGCGCGGTTGATCCAAGGCTAGAAAAGACCCTAGGTTTTTCGGGTGTACTTGCTCCTCTTTCAAAAGTATTGTTGGCAATTCTTAATTTCTTCTATAAGTATTTAAAAAATTATGGTTTGGCAATCATTGCGCTTACCCTATCATTGAACTTGATTGTGCTACCGTTACGTAGACGCGGCAATGAACAAATGAAGAAAACGGCTGAGTTGCAAAAGAAACTTGCATATGTACAACAACGTTATAAAAATGACCCTGAAGCCTTAGCGCGAGAGAAAGCTGAACTGATTCGTAAGTATGGAACAGGCTTAGGAGGTTGTTTACCTAACCTTATATTGTTGCCCGTGTTCTTTGCGTTAAGTCCAGTTTTGTCTCATGCTATTGAACTTTACAAAGCACCGTTTACATGGTGGATTCAAGATCTTTCGGCCAAAGATCCCTATTATGTATTGCCGATTATAATTATCATTGCCTTTTGCTTGAGAGCACTCCTTGCCGAGCCAAATCAACGATTGTCTATGTTGGCCGTGGCGCTTATATTTGGTGCAATTTCGACCAACTTATCTGCCGGGTTATCACTTTATATTTTGGTTGGGGTTTTAATGGACTTACGTACCAATATTCCAAAGAAAAAAGTAAAGGTAGCCTAATACTATGCTTAATGAGGTTCCACAATTGGCGCAGCTTCTTAAACTGTTACAGCAAGTTCCCTATTTGGCATCAAAAAATATTTATCGAGTAGCGAATTATTTTTTAACGCTCGATAACCATAAAATGGAACAATTTTGTGGTGCTTTACTTGATCTTAAAAGCAATATTAGTAAGTGTCCGGTATGTTATATGTGGTGTACTAAGGGTAAGGCATGTTCTTTATGCTCATCATTAAAGCGCGATCAATCCTTAGTATGTGTTGTTGAGTCATGGCATGAAATGCTCATG
This sequence comes from Candidatus Dependentiae bacterium Noda2021, assembly GCA_020886235.1. Lineage (GTDB taxonomy): Bacteria > Babelota > Babeliae > Babelales > Vermiphilaceae > Noda2021. The sequence goes on from AP025250.1 coordinate 264,616, forward strand.
ATAGAAAAAACAGGTGGCTATAAAGGCGTATATCATATTTTAGGCGGATTAATCTGTCCTTTAGAGGGTATTGGCCCTGATCAACTTACGATAATGTCGTTAGTTAAGCGAGTGGAATCGGGTACGGTAAAAGAAATTATTTTGGCGACAAGCCAAACACCTGAGGGTGAAGCAACTTCATCGTATATTGCAAGTAAATTAAAAATGATGCCTGTTATTATATCTTGTTTGGCAAGAGGTATACCAGTAGGGTCATCAATAGAATCTATGGATCGTCTTACTGTTTATAAAGCATTATCTGAACGACGACCATTTTAATTAAGAGGTATTATGATATTTGGTGTTTCCAAAGCCCAAAATTTTGAAGTTAATAAGTTAAGAAGAAAAGATTTATTAGGTTCGATCAAAGAGCGCTACAAGGTAAAAGAAGGTTACGTTGTATTGTTTGCGAATTTTGAAAGTGACCGCGTAAGCTTTAGGCAAGATAGTAGTTTTTATTATTATACTGCTATTACTGAACCTGGTGTAGTGCTTGTGGCTGACCTGCAAGGAAGATCAGTTCTATATATACCTAATTGCGGTACAGAACGTGCAAAATGGGTGAGTGAATCACTTAGCACTACCGCTGAAACTGCAAAAAAAATAGGCGTCGATGAAATTAAGTATTTAGGTGATCTATGCCTAGGATATCAAATTCATCCGTTCTTTGCCGAAAAAGAATATGCTACGTTTATAGAATTTTTAAAGAGAGCGATAAAAGAGAATATCCCTCTCTTTTCCCTTAATCCCGATACGCCAAATCAATATATTGATCAACGTCTTATACTTGAGCGTCTTAATCAATATATCCCTGAACTAAAACATACCATTCACGATATTAGTGATATTGTTGCAAAGTTTAGAAGAAAAAAAGACATGGATGAGATAGAGCGTCTATACAAAGCAGTAGAAGTTACTGTTTTAGCTCAAGAGGCAGCAACGCAAGCTATAGCAGACAAAACTACTGAGCATGAAGTTCAAGCTAGTTTAGAATATATGTTTACTGGTTCAGGTGCTAAGCCAGCGTTTCCAAGCATTGTTGCGAGTGGAAAAAATGGTACTATATTGCATTACAACCAAAATTCAGGAATATGCAAAAATGGTGAATTGGTAGTAGTTGATATTGGCGCAGATCTTGATTATTACTGCGCGGATCTTACACGCACGTACCCTGTTTCAGGCAGCTTTACGCCGCGCCAAAAAGAACTTTATAACATTGTGCTTGATACCCAAGAGTATGTTGCTGAGCGTGCCAAGCCAGGAATGTGGTTATTTAATAAAGAAAATCCAGAAAAATCATTGCACCATCTAGCGGTTAAATACTTGGAAAAGCGTGGATATGCACAGTATTTTACTCATGGTATAGGACATTTTCTTGGATTAGATGTTCATGATGTTGGTGATAAAAATCAGCCTTTACAAGAAGGTGACGTATTTACTATCGAACCAGGAATTTATATCCCTGAAGAGGGTATTGGTATCCGAATAGAAGATAACTATTGGATGGTAAAAGAACATGCTATCTGTTTAAGCGAAGCTCTTCCTAAAAAAGCGGATGAGATTGAACAAGCTCTGCAAAAAGATGAATCAGAAGATGCTGAGAATGAACATGAATACGAAGTAGATTTTGATGAAGATGAAATGGAAGACGATTTCGATCTTGCTCACAGCTAACAAGCTATTTGCTCGCATTTTTTGATTATCGTTAGTCCAGCACTTATTCCTATCATGCTAATTAAAGGCAATACCAATCGGGATTTGATACCTCGGTTATGTATTGCCTTTTTTTGTTCCATGTAGAGATGATGTGTTTCATGTGAATAAAAAATGCTTCTATATAAATAGTACACACTAAGAACAGAAAGGCTTGTGCCTACAGCTGCAACGCATCCTGATTTGATAATGTGTAATGCTGTATTATTTAATGTGTGAATATCGCGATCGGCGAATGATATAGTAATTCCTTTGTCTACTAATTCATGTGCGCTTTGCGCTACGGAATTCATTGATTGAATAAGATCAACTTGAGCTTGTATGGTAATGCCTTGTTTTGCTAAGTTATTCGCGCCTTGACCTATACTGATCAATGCTTGGGGAATTTGACTTTTTTCTGGAGGATTTTGTTTAAAAAAATTTGCAAAGGCCTGCCCCGGTATGGAAATAACTGTTGCTGCCATAAGGTAACGTAACACAATTACTTTTAACATGGCGTTATCTTTTTGCCGTGACGGTTTTGATTTAAATACGTTAAAAGCCCTAAACAAATTACTAAGCCACTGGCCAATGATATAAAAAAATTAATTGTTAAACTCTGATAAATTAACAACCCAGAAATTAAAAATGAAAAAGCTGTTGCGCATAACGCGGGTGCGGCATAGAAAAATTGTGTGTAAGTGTGATCTACAGGATAGCATCCCGCACTTGAGGATGACATGATTGTAGTTTCAGATATAGGTGACAAATGATCCCCCGCAGTAGCACCAGAAAAAATTGCTCCCAAGACGGGGAACAATAATGGTATAAGGGTATACTGTGTTGGGGTAGTCAAGGAAAAGAGCGTAATAAGCATTTGGGTAGCAATGGGTATCATGAGTGCTATAGTTCCCCATGAGGTTCCGGTAATAAATGCTACTGCGAAAGAAACTGCAAAGAAAATTAACGGTATTAAAAATACTGGTATTGAAGAAAAAACAATATGTGCAAGATAAACACCAATTTTAAGGTCATTGCGCAAAATAATACCTAGAATTGAAGCAAGCAAAACCATTACAACCGGCGAATGCATGAGCTTACATCCTGATGCGAACAGATATGGTAGGTTGCCAGAGTTGGCATGTTTTGAACGTATGGCAATAATGGTGCTACATATGAGGGTGCTTAAACCAGCTATAAAGAGAACAAAAAATGGTTGGGTGTTGTTCTTAAATGCGCTAAACAGTGAGTTATTACCGCCCAACAAATAGTATCCTCCACTATAAGCGGTGCCCAACAAAAAACTAGTAACGAGTACTAGTAAAGGAACTATTAAGTAACTCATTTTACCGTTATTAGTTGTATTTTCATGAGGGAGAACTAGATCTGGTTTTCCGCCAAATAAGTTCTGAGTTTTATGGGCAATAACTTCCTGTTTGCGCATAGGGCCATAAGAAATGTTTTTAAACACTATATACCAGGTACTTGTTATTATTAAAAAAGAATAAAAAATAAACGGAATAGACCCAAGGTAAATAAAAAATGGGTCTGAAATTATTTTTGTACTCGCCGTGATTTGAGGGGAAATACCTGCTTGATCAAGTTGACTCGTGATAAGCGCCACCCAGCTTGATACTAAACCAAGTATGACAACTGGTCCACCCATTGAGTGAATTAAAAATGCAAGTTTTACCCGAGGAATCCTAAATTGATCGGTAATTGGTCGTATTACATGTCCTGTTGTTAAATAACTTAAGTAATCATCGATAAATAAAACAGAAGATAATGACATACTTGCAAATTGAACAGCGCGTGCGGTTCGTAATCGTTTCATCATATGATGAGCAAATGCAGTAGCGCCCCTGTGTAGGTGATAAGGGTTATTATTATCCCTAGCATTAAAAGGAATGAATAAAGGTATAAGTTTTCAAGATCAGTAATTTGCGCAAAAAACTTACTATAAATGAGAGATATGCTTTTGGTTAGAGAAAAATGAGTTGCAATTGCAGCACTACACGCGATCCCTAAAATCAGTGATATGTTAAGTTTTCGTGTAACAAATGTTGCAAGAAGGACTAAAAATGGTGGTACTAATACAAGCCAATTTGGTTGCATACCTGACCCTTTATCTAAAAAAACTAAAATAAGCTCAACTTGAAATTAAGATATATAGTGTTATATTGCAAGAAAATGAAACCTCTTACTCATTGATAACTACTTAAAAATCTTATTCATCAATTTGATAAGAGTCTGTATGTTTGCGCACTAGATCATGCTAATTATATAATCTTTTTTGAATTATTTGTCAATTAAGTGCTTTTGCGTACACCTTTCTATTTGACTATGTTTTTAATTTTATTTACAGTATAGATAGAGCTTCGTTCAGTCTCTTTTTCAAAAAAATTACAGTCATGCTTTAAGTAGTTCAAAAGGTTTCTCATGGATATGAATAGAGCATTTATATTACGCAAAGAAGATAAAAATCCACAATGGCGTGTTATTGATGCCAAAGGTCAAACTCTTGGTCGTATGGCAACCCAAATCGCAGACATGCTACGCGGTAAGGATAAGCCATACTTTACTCCCCACACCGACTCAGGTGACTATGTTGTGGTAATCAATGCCAAAGACATTATCTTAACAGGTAAAAAATGGGAAGATGAAAATTGGCACACGTGGTACACGGGCTGGATTGGTGGATATAAGACTATGAGCCCTAAAGAATTGATGAAAAGAGATCCTGAAAAACTCATCAACTTAGCTGTTAAGGGCATGCTTCCTAAAAATAAGCTAAGCCGTCAATTAATAAAAAAATTAAAAGTTTATGCAGATGAACAACATCCGCACACTGCGCAAAAGCCAGTAGCTACCGAAGTTATTGACTAAGCGACAACAAATAGCAAAAAAAAGAGGCACGGGATTTTCCCGTGCCTCTTTTTTTTGCTTGCTTAATTCCACCCTAAATAGGTAATCAATTTTTTAAAATAAGGACTTACAATCTTTAGCAAATCGTTATAGCTCAAATATACAAATAACGCTAATATCATCAGCCAGCTCGCGATATGTATGTATTCTTTGACTTTTATAGGGAGAGGTCTTCTAATAATCGCTTCGATTATTAGAAAGAGTATTTGGCCCCCGTCTAAAATAGGTAAAGGAATAAGGTTGAGGATTGCGAGATTTATACTAATTATCGCTAAAATTAATAAATAGATACTAAATCCTTCACCAGCTCCTTTCATAGTCACCGCCATTACTGCTAATGGTCCACCCATATTGCTTACATCACGTTTTACAAAAATGTTTTTGTATGCTTTTGCCGTAGCTGCAATGTATGCATTGGTTAAATTTAGCGCTTTTTTTATGCTGTCGACAAACGAATATTTGGGCATGTCTATCACATCAAAAACTACGCCCAAGACTCCGGTGTCAGTTCCTCCAATAGTAATAGGAAGTTCTTTTTCAACTCCCTGTCTGTCAACAGTTATAGTGGTTTGCTGTCCAGCTAGTGGTTTGAGGAGGCGTATAATAGTAGGTACATTATTGTAATCATCGGCTTCGGCAATTTTCTGATTTGCAATCGCGATGATTCTGTCCCCGGCTAACAATTGTGCTTTTTCAGCCGCTGAATCTTTAACAACCTCAGCTACGATAGGCCGTGTATTAAAAGGATAAAGAAAGGCGGTTTTAGGCATTCCCACCATAAATAATAACACTACTGCGGCATACGCAAACGCTAGGTTGAACATAATTCCGCCCAGCATTACTAATAATTTTTGATAGAATGGTTTATTGGCAAATGACTGCTCGTCTTGAGCGTGAGCTTGTTCTTGGCCGCCCTGTCCCATTTCTGCTGAGCCTGCTATTTCTACGTATCCACCCAGTGGTATTGCAGAAAGGGCAAACTCAGTTTCCCCGATTTTCTTTTTAAAAAGCTTAGGGCCAAAACCTATGGAGAAAGAGGGGGTTCTAATATTAAAAAGCTTGCAAAAAAGAAAGTGTCCCAGTTCATGAAAACCGATTAAAAATCCAATTCCCAGTATGCCTGCTATACTAAAAAGAAGTTTTTGTGATAGTAAACTTACAGCGCGTGCTAAAATCATTTTTTACTCCTGTAATTTTTTGTTAAATAAAGTTATCTTTATACTACTGGTACAATTAATAATTTCATTTTTAATAAATATTCAATAAATTGAATTTATTTTTTTATTTAAAAATATCAAAAAAATTATAGCCAATCTGTGTCAAGTAACTCGTTTCTAGTATGTCCCCTTTTGTTAATTAATCTTGAAAAAATTATCAAAAAGGGTAAAATACTTGTACCTTTGTTTGCTTGATTTGGGGGTTAAGCAAAAATATTGGGATTTTTGCTAACACATTATATCACCCTTTAAATGTAATAGGAACGTTAAAGTATGCCCACAATAAATCAACTTTGTCGGTCTGGAAGAAAAAGCACAAAATTAAAATCAAAAAGTGCTGCCTTAAAAGGCCAACCGCAAGCTCGTGGTGTTTGTACTCGTGTTTTCACGACAACGCCAAAAAAACCTAACTCAGCATTACGTAAGGTTGCTCGTGTCAAATTGTCAACTGGAATAGAAATAACTGCTTATATTCCTGGCGAAGGCCATAATCTCCAAGAACACTCTGTAGTGCTTGTTCGTGGTGGTCGTGTTCCTGATCTTCCAGGTGTTAAGTATCACATTGTGCGTGGAACATTAGACGCAGCAGGCGTTGACAAACGTAGACAAGCGCGTTCCTTGTACGGTGCTAAGCGTCCAAAGGGAAAGGTTTAATAAATGCCTAGACGTAAAAAAGAAGGTGTCAGCTTTAAGCGTGATATCGGTGTAGATACTCGTTATGGTTCACCTGTAATTCAAAAATTAATCAACGTAATTATGTGGCGCGGTAAGAAAAACGCTGCCCGTACCATCGTTTATGATGCTATTGATGTTCTTATTAAAAAATCAAATGGCGATCAGAATAAAGCGTTAGAGTTGTTCTTTAGAGCGCTTGATCAATTAGTTCCTCATGTTGAGGTTCGTCCTCGTCGTGTTGGTGGTAGTGTTTACCAAATTCCTATGGAAGTAAATCCGGATCGTGCGCGTGCATTAGCTATGCGTTGGCTTATTGGAGCTGCTAAAGAGCGTTCTGATAAAACGATGGGAATTCGCCTTGCCTACGAGCTGCTAGAGGCTGTTGAAGGTCGTGGCGGCGCGGTTAAAAAGAAAATCGATGTACACAGAATGGCAGAGGCAAACAGAGCGTTTTCTCACTATGCCTGGTAGTAATTAAGGAACACTATGAGTAATCGGCTAGAAAAATATAGAAATATAGGTATTGCGGCACACATTGATGCTGGTAAAACGACTGTTTCTGAGCGAATTTTGTTTTATACAGGTATTTCGCACAAAATAGGAGAGGTTCACGAAGGCGCAGCCACCATGGATTGGATGGAGCAAGAGCGTGAGCGTGGTATTACCATTACTTCTGCAGCAACCAGTTGTGAGTGGAAAGGCCACCATATAAATTTAATTGATACCCCGGGACACGTTGACTTTACTATTGAGGTTGGCCGTTCTTTGCGTGTTTTAGATGGTATGGTTGCTGTTTTCAGTGGTGTTGATGGTGTACAGCCGCAGTCTGAAACGGTTTGGAGACAAGCAAACAGATATCGCGTTCCTCGTATCATTTTTGTTAACAAGCTTGATCGTATTGGTGCTGATTTTCTCAGAGTTGTTGACGATATTAATACCAAACTTGGTGCTAATGCTGTTGCAATGCAAATTCAGGTTGGTGCTTCAGAAGACTTTACTGGAATAATTGATCTTCTTACGCGTAAAATGGCAACATTTGAAGGTGAGATGGGCTCTATTGTTAAGTGGTCCGATGTTCCTGAAGAATTTGCTGACCGCGTAGAAGAGTTACGTACAAAAATCATTGAAGCGGCTTGTGAAGTTGATGACAAGCTTGCTGAAAAGTTTTTGAATGAGGAAGAAATTAGTATTCCTGAAATTAAGACTGCGCTTCGTAAAGCGGTTTTAGAAAGAAAAGTTGTACCGGCATTTTGTGGTACTGCATTCAAAAATAAGGGTGTGCAGTTAATGCTCGATGGTGTTATAGATTATTTACCATCTCCATTAGACGTTCCACCGGTGACAGGTACCGATCCTGACACTAAGTTAGAAATTCAAAGATCAGCTGACGCAAATGGCCCTTTTGCGGCGTTAGTGTTTAAGATTATGACAGATCCATTCGTTGGAGTATTAAACTTCATTCGTGTGTATTCTGGAGAGCTCAAAGCTGGATCTTATGTTTACAACATGAGAACTCGCAACAAAGAGCGTATAAGTCGCCTTGTTAAGATGCATGCAAACCAACGCGAGGAAATTGAAGTGCTTCAAGCGGGTGATATTGCTGCTATCGTTGGTGTTAAAGAGTCAATAACTGGTGATACTTTAGCTTCAGACAACAATCCAATTTTACTCGAATCTATTGATATTCCAGCTCCAGTAATTTCAGCTTCTATTGAACCCAAAAATAAAGCTGATTATGAAAAAATGACATTAACACTCAAGAAGTTAATGCAGGAAGATCCTTCATTTAGATTTTCTTATAACGAAGAAACTGGTCAAACTATTATTGAAGGTATGGGTGAATTACATCTTGAAATTAAAGTTGATCTTCTTAAAAGAGATCATAAAATAGATGTAGTACAAGGTAAACTTCAAGTAGCGTATAAAGAAACCATTCAAAAACCTGTTGAAGCTGAAGGTAAGTTTATTCGTCAGTCAGGCGGTAGAGGGCAGTATGGTCACGTGTGGCTTAAGCTTGAACCGTTAGCGCGTGGCAAGGGGTTTGAATTTGTCAATGGTATCGTTGGTGGTTCTATTCCTCGTGAATATATTCCTGCGGTTGAAAAAGGTTTAGTCGAAGCTATCACAACCGGAATTCTTGGTGGATACCCGGTAGTTGATGTTAAAGTAACTCTGTATGACGGTTCTTATCATGATGTTGACTCATCTGAAATGGCCTTCAAAATTGCAGCGTCTATGGGTTTCAAAGCTGCTATGTCTAAAGCTTCTCCTGTCTTGCTTGAACCTATTATGAAGGTTGAAGTTGAGACCCCGAAGAATACATGGGTGATGTAATGGGTGCGCTTAACTCTAAGCGAGGCAGAATCTTAGGTATGGAAGCAAAAGGAGCCGGACAGATTATCGTTGCCGAAGTTCCTTTAGCTGAAATGTTTGGATATGCAACAGAACTTCGTTCAATGACCAAAGGCCGCGCAAGCTATTCAATGGATTTTGAATGCTATCGTGAGGTGCCTAAAAATGTTCAAGATGCTGTTATAGAGAAAAAATAATATTATTAATTAGTTTTAGGAGATCACACAATGTCAAGAGACGTTTTTGTGCGAAAAAAGCCCCATTTGAACGTAGGTACAATTGGGCACGTTGACCACGGTAAAACTACTTTAACCGCAGCTATTACTCGTTACCTCTCAGAAAGAGGTCTTGCTAACTTCAGGGCGTTTGATCAAATCGATAACGCGCCTGAAGAAAGAGAACGTGGTATTACCATTGCAATTTCTCACGTTGAGTATGAAACTGACAAACGTCACTACGCGCACGTTGACTGTCCTGGTCACGCTGACTATGTTAAAAACATGATTACCGGTGCTGCTCAGATGGACGGAGCTATTTTAGTAGTATCTGCTGCTGACGGTGCAATGCCTCAAACTCGTGAGCACATTGTTTTAGCAAAAAACGTAAACGTTCCTGCTCTTATTGTATTCTTAAACAAAGTTGACATGGTCGATGACCCAGAAATGGTTGATATTGTTGAAGAAGAAATTAGAGATTTGCTCAAAAAATATGATTTCCCTGGCGACAAAATTCCTGTAATTCGTGGATCAGCTCTTAAAGCGTTAAACGCTGACAAAGGTGATTTGGGTTATGGCGCAATGGAAAAGCTAATGGATGCATTAGACAACTACATTCCAGAACCAGCACGTGAAATTGACAAGCCATTCTTAATGCCTGTTGAAGGTGTTTTCACTATTGAAGGTCGTGGTACTGTTGCGACTGGTAAAATTGAAACAGGTCAAATCAAAGTTGGTGAGCCAGTTGAATTAATTGGTTTTGGTAAAAATCTCAAAACTACCGTTACTGGTGTTGAGATGTTTAGAAAAACTATGACTGAAGGTCAAGCTGGAGAAAACGTTGGTCTTCTTCTGCGTGGCGTGAAGAAAGAGGAAATTGAGCGTGGTATGGTTATCGCAAAACCAGGTACCATCAATCCTCACATGAAATTCAAATGCAAAGTATATATCTTAACTAAAGATGAAGGCGGTCGTCATAGCCCATTCTTTAACGGATATAAACCACAATTCTATTTCAGAACCACAGATGTTACTGGTGTTGTAACTCTGCCAGAAGGTCGTGAAATGGTAATGCCTGGTGATAGCGTTGAATTATCAGTTGAGCTTATTGCTCCTATTGCTATGGATAAAGATCTACGTTTTGCAATCCGTGAAGGTGGCAGAACTGTAGGTTCTGGTGTTGTTACAGAGATTGTTAAGTAACCTAGGTGATCAATGAAAAAGCAAAAAATTAGACTTACCCTAAAGTCGTATGATCATCAATTGCTTGATAAGGCTGTAAAACAAATAGTTTCGACAGTTAAAAGAACAGGATCCCAGTTAATGGGACCTGTTCCTTTACCAAATAAACGTCGTTGCTTTACTGTTTTAAGATCGCCTCACATTGACAAAAAGTCTCGTGAGCAATTTGAATTGACTACGCACAGAAGAATTTTAGATATTGTTTCTCCATCGGATCAAACTATGGATGCCCTGATGAAATTGAATATTTCTTCAGGCGTTGATGTAGAAATTAAATAAGACAGAAAGGTCATTTCGTGAGTACAAAATTTTGGGGAAAAAAATTGGTATGACCCAATTTTTTTCTGGTGACAAAGTTGTACCAGTGACTGCAGTTGATCTTTCAACGTGGCTAGTCACTCAGATTAAAACCCAAGAGCGCGATGGTTATCAAGCTATTCAAGTTGGGTGTGTTAAAGATCGCTATAAAGATGCAACTTTTGCTGAAGACTGGATTAAAAAACCTAAAACCTATTTTAGTTTTTTAAAAGAAATGTCGTTAGACATTCCTATGGATTCAATAAAAGTTGGTGAAATGCTGAATTTTGCACAATTAATTGAAGCTGGTAACAAAGTAGATGTTGTTGGTACAACAAAAGGTGCTGGATTTGCTGGTGTTGTAAGGCGACATGGTTTTGCCGGAGGACCAGGAAGTCACGGCGGTAAATTGGGTAAAAAGCCAGGTTCATCTGGTTTTTTCAGAAGACAAGGTCGTATCATTAAAGGAAAAAATTCCCAGGACATATGGGTGTTCTTTCCAAAATGATGAAAGGCCTCCAAATTGTAAAAGTAGAACCTGAAAATAATATGGTACTTATTAAAGGTTCTGTTCCAGGCAAAGCTGGTTCGCTTTTATGTATTAGAAAAGCGTAGGTAAATCATGATATTAAAAAAAGAAACTGCTATAACTAATGAACAAACAACTGCTTCATACGAAATAGTGTCAGCATCTATTTTAGATATTGACGAGTCTGCAAGAACTATTTCTCCTGAAGCATTTTCAACCTATGTTCGCGTGCTCAATCAAAATTGGCGCCAAGGTACCGTTGCTTGTAAAGATCGTTCCGAAGTTAACTTTTCAAACAAGAAACCTTGGAAGCAAAAAGGAACAGGCCGCGCACGTGCAGGATCTCCAAGATCTCCATTATGGAGGAAGGGTGGCGTTGTTTTCGGCCCTCAAGAGCGTACAAAAACCTTGAAAATCAACAAAGATGTTCGTAAAGGTGTTTTGAGCTCTATCTTACAATCGCGTTTGAGCGATGGAAAAGTTGGTTGTTTAAACTGGGCATTGCCTACAGAACAGCCAAAAACAGCTGCTGCTTATTCAGCGCTTAAAAATGCAGGAATTAATGACAAAAATGTAACATTGTTTTTGTCAGCCAATGATTTCTTGAATTATGCCTCATTCATCAATATTCCAAATGTTAACATTCTCTTCTTTGATCAACCAAATGCTGTAGATCTGTCAATAGGTAGCCAGTGGGTATTTTTAAAGAAAGATTTTGATCAATTCAAAGAAATGGTTTCACGATGGCTTTAAATATATATGACATAATCATTGGTCCGGTAATTTCCGATAAAGCTTACAAATTAAATAAGATTGATAATAAGCTTGTTCTCAAAGTTCATCCTCATGCTAACAAACCTGCTGTTAAAGAAGCTTTAGAGAAGCTTTTCAATGTTAAAGTTGAAAAAGTAGGCATTGTGGTGCGCAAAGGAAAAAATAAAAATTTGCGCAGAGGTCAAACCACTACCGGAAAAATGAAAAAAATAGCATTTATTACCCTGAAAGAGGGTTACTCTCTTGATTTATTCAGTCAAGGCGGCAATCCAACCGTATCAGGTGAAGTTGCACAAGAGCAAGTATAATTATAAGAATTTAAAGGTAATACATGGCAATTGTAACCAGAAAGCCGCGTAATTCATCACTTCGCTTTCAGACATTCATGAATTCAAGTGACATAACTAAGACTAAGCCTGAAAAAAGTCTTGTTTATGGCTTAAAGAAAAAAGGCGGAAGAAACTCTTACGGAAGAATAACCGTGCGTCACCGTGGCGGTGGTGCTGTTCAAAAATATCGCATTATAGATTTTAAACGATCAGAGCGCGATGTAATGGGCAAAATAGTTGCTATCGAATACGATCCAAACAGAAACGTTCGCATTGGATTGGTTCACTATGTTAATGGCGCTAAAAAATATATTTTGATGCCTCAGGGTTTGAGTGTTGGTAGCACTATCCTTGCAAGTGAAACTGCAGAAGCTCGTACCGGAAACTGCATGCCAGTTAGATTAATTCCTGTTGGTTTTATGATACATAATATTGAAATCAAACCAGGTTCAGGCGGTAAAATTGCACGTAGCGCAGGTGCTTCAGTTCAGTTAATGGCAAAATCTGAAGATTATGCCACATTGAAGATGCCATCCGGTGAAATTCGTATGGTTCCTTTAAACTGTTGGGCAACAATTGGTGTATTAGGTAATGCTGATTACCAAAACATTAATTGGGGTAAAGCAGGACGTACACGTCATAGAGGTATTCGTCCAACCGTTCGCGGTATGGCTATGAACCCGGTTGATCACCCACACGGTGGTGGAGAAGGTCGTTCAAAGTCTGGATCACATCCAGTTTCTCCATGGGGTAAAGGTTGTAAGGGTACCAAAACAAGAACTCGTAAGAGTGATTTAATAATTAAACGACGTAAGTAGGATAAGGTAAACGATGGCAAGATCTATAAAAAAAGGTCCATATGTTGAACCTTCACTGATTGCTAAAGTTCAAAAGGCTAAATCTGCAGGAAAAAAAGAGGCCATAAAGACATGGTCTCGCCGTAGTATGATTATTCCTGAATTTGTAGGGTTAACAATCGCCGTTCATAATGGAAAAAAATTCATACCAGTTTTCGTAACTGAAAATATGGTTGGCCATTATTTAGGTGAGTTTTCACCAACCAGAACTTTTAGAGTTCACAGTGGACAAAGACAATCTGGGGCTTCTGAATAATAAAACCAGTTGCTCATTGTCAATAAATTAGTTAAATTATAGTAATATAATCAAAATTAAGCCTAACGGCTTTATAAAAAACTTGAGGTTTAAGATGCAGTTTGTTGCCAAGGCTCGCTATCTTCGCTTCTCTCCATATAAACTACGACCATTGGTTGATGTTATTAGAGGGAAAAATGTTGCGTATGCCTTACATTGGCTCGCTACATATCCAGTAAAAAGAGCTATTCCAATAACCAAAATTATTGAATCAGCTGCGGCGAATGCTAAGAATTTGCAGGGATTGAATGCAGAAGGTCTCGTTATTAAAGACATTCGTGTAGATCAAGGTCCTATTGTGCGCTATTTCAAACCTGGTGCTATGGGGCGTGCAAATATTCAAAGAAAACGTTTTAGTCATATGAGTGTTATTGTTGAGCCAATTACTAGGAAAGAGGATTAGCGTGGGACAAAAGGTTCATCCAAAAGGATTTCGACTTGGGGTTTATTTAGGATGGGATTCTCGTTGGTTTGCAAGAGATTCTTACGGTAAAGAACTTCTAGAGGATTTGGCGATAAGACGATTCCTTAATTCAGCGTTAGATGAAGCTGAAGTGTCTAAAATTGAAATTGAAAAAGCTGGTGAAAGCGTTCGAATAGTTATTCATTCTGGCCGTCCCGGTATGGTAATTGGTAAAAAGGGTCAAGAAATTGAAACCCTTAGAAATCAATTAACTACTCATTTGAAGAAAAAGAATGTGGATATTTCGGTTCAAGAAGTTAAGAACCCTGAGCTTGACTCAACTATTGTAGCAAAAGTGATTGCTGATCAGTTGGTTAAGCGAGTTAGCTTTAAAAAAGCTATGAAACGTGCTGCTATTTCAGCTATGAAATCAGGAGCTAAGGGAGTCAGAATATCTTGTGCAGGTCGACTAGGTGGTGCTGAAATAGCACGAGAAGAACAAACTTTTATAGGTTCGGTTCCCCTACATACATTGCGTGCTGATGTTGATTACGGTGTTGCTGAGGCAAAAACAACATTCGGAATCATTGGTATCAAGGTGTGGATTTACAAAGGTGAATTTCAGCTTACTTGATAATTAGCTTGAAAGAATACAATCATGTTAATGCCTAAAAAAACAAAATTTAGAAAAATGCAAAAAGGTACCATGAAGGGTCGATCCAAAGGAGCACGAGATGTGTCTTTTGGAGAGTTTGGGCTAGAAGCCTTAGAACCTAAGTGGCTTACTGCGCAGCAAATTGAATCAATGCGTATTACAATTTCTCGTAAATTAAAAAAAGTTGGAAGACTTTATTTGCGAGTTTTCCCCGATAAACCAGTTACCAAAAAGCCTGCTGAAACACGTATGGGTAAAGGTAAAGGAAATCCAGAGTTGTGGGTTTCTGTTGTTAAGCGTGGTCGTGTAATCTGCGAAATTGCTGGATTGTCAGAAAATGAAGCACGTGAGGCTCTACAGGCAGCTGCTTATAAATTGCCGTTACGTACTAAGTTTGTAAGAAAAGATGCTCAGCAGCAAGTATCTGTTGAATAATAGTGGAATGGCGAAGTTTTATGAAAATTAGCAAAATTAAAGAAGAATTTACTCAAATGTCTGTTGAGCAATTGACAGAAAAACTTGAGCACTTGCGAAGAGAACTTTTTAGTTTGCGACTTAATGCATCTACCGCGCATATCAAAGATTATTCACAGTTCAAAAAAATACGTCGCAATATTGCTCGTGTTTTGACTATAAAAGGTCAAAAAGAGAGCTAGAATAATTTATTGATAGATGAAAAGGTGCTTTAATGGCTACAGAACAAATAAATAAAAAAACAAAAGTAGGTGTTGTTGTATCGGACAAGATGGACAAAACTATCGTTGTTGAAACAGAACGTGTATACAGACACCCTGAGTTTAAGAGAATTCTTAAAACTAAAAAGAAATATAAAGTTCATGATGAGCAGGCGTTAGCAAAGCTTGGTGATATTGTTGAAATATACGAAGGCCGTCCTGCATCAAAGACAAAGTATATGTACTTGATGCGTGTAATTAAGCCATCTGCATCGGTTACCAGAAGCAGTGGGGAATAACAATGGTTCAAAAACAAACAAGATTAAAAGTTGCTGATAACTCTGGTGCAAAAGAACTAATGGTAATTGAAGTCATTGGTTCAACCAGAAAACGATTTGCTTATTTGGGAGAAGAGGTAACTTGCTCAGTTAAGGAAGCTATTCCTGGCGGTGTCGTGAAAAAGAAGCAAATTGTAAGGGCCGTTCTAGTAAGAACAGCAAAAGAATGTAAGCGCGAAGATGGTAGTTATATACGCTTTGATGAAAATGCTGCAGTTATCATTAAAGATGGTGAACCAGTAGGAACGCGTATATTTGGTCCGGTGGCTCGTGAAGTTAGAGCTAAAGGATTTTCAAAAATCATTTCATTAGCGCCCGAAGTGTTATAGAGGATTTTATGGTAGCGCGTATTAAAAAAAATGACTCAGTCATTGTTTTATCAGGCAAAGATAAAGGAAAGACCGGTACGGTAATCGAATATTTGCCTACTGAAGGCCAAGTATTGGTTAAGGGAATTGGTATCATGACTCGTCACTTAAAAGCTCGTAAGCAAGGTGACGTTTCAGGAATCAAGAAAACCGAATCTTATCTAGATGCATCTAGAGTAATGCCTATTTGCACTCAGTGCCAAAAACCATGTCGAGTTAACAGCAAGCTTCTTGAAGGCGAAAAAAAAGCGCGTACATGCAACAGATGCAATGACGTGTTTTAAGAAATACAGGGTTTAAGGATTTACAATGGCAAAAGCTCGTCTAGAAGAGATATATAACAGTGAGATTCGTTCTCAATTAATGACCAAGCTTGGTTTGTCCAACGTTATGGAAATACCTAAGCTTGAGAAAATTGTGCTTAATGTGGGCGTTGGTAAAGACGCGGTATCTGATAGCAAGGTATTTGATCCTGTTATTAAGGCATTGACACAAATTGCTGGTCAAGCACCAGTAAAAACGTTGGCCCGCACATCTATTGCAGGGTTCAAATTAAGAAAAGGTATGCCTCTTGGTGTGCGCGTAACATTGCGTAAACAAAGAATGTATGAGTTTCTTGATAGATTAATTAATTTGGCATTACCAAAAGTTCGTGATTTCCAAGGTGTTCCAACTAAGTTTGATGGACGTGGAAACTATAATCTTGGTATCAAAGAATGGATTATTTTTCCTGAAATTTCTTATGAAATAGCAGAAAAAGTCTATGGTCTTAATGTAACAATATGCACCAGCGCTAAATCTGATGAGCATGGACTTGAATTGTTAAAAAGTTTCGGCATGCCATTTCGTCGTGCATAAATAATTTATGAATTAAGGAAATCAGAATGGCCAGAAAGGCATTAATAGAAAAATCAAACAGCACACCGAAATTTCCAGTAAGAGCAAAAAACCGCTGTAAATTGTGTGGCAGACCGCGTGGATATTTAAGAATGTTCATGATGTGTCGTCTTTGTTTTAGAAAATTAGCACTCCAGGGAATGCTTCCTGGTGTGAAAAAAACAAGTTGGTAATTTTGCGACTGAAAGGATTTTAATGTCAGTTGATGTGATTGGAAATTTTTTAACGATTATTAGAAACGGCGTAATGGCTTCAAAGCCTTGGATAGTTGCTCCGTATTCAAAAGTTAAGCTTGATTTAGCAGCAATACTTAAAGATGAAGGTTTTATTAGAGACTTTCATGTTGTTGAATCTGATTCAGTAAAAAAGGAAATTAAAGTTTTCCTAAAATATGTAAATGGTGAATCAGTTATTCACGAGATTAAAAGAATAAGTAAGCCTGGAAGACGTGATTATGTTGGTGCTAAAGCGATTAGACCTGTTATTGGTGGCTTAGGATTGTCAATTCTTACCACAAGTCATGGTGTTATATCAAATCGTAAAGCAAAAGAATTAGGCGTTGGCGGCGAAGTGCTTTGCACCGTTTGGTAATTTAAAGGTTAGCTATGTCAAAGATTGGAAGAAGACCCATTGATATTCAAGGGGTTCAAGTTGAAATTAAGGGACAAGAATTGCATTACAAAGGTAAAAAAGCCTCTGGTGTGCATGTATTGCCTGACTTTTTAAAAGCTGATGTAAAAGATAATGTATTAGTTATCACCGCTAAAAATGCCAGCGATAAATCTATGAGTGCCCGCGAGATTAATAAAGAGTGGGGCTTAAATCGAGCGTTGCTGTTTAATAAAATTAAAGGTGCTCAAGCTGAATTTGAAAAACAAGTTCAAATTACCGGACTTGGTTTTAAAGCTGCTGTTTCAGGTTCGAAAGTCGTTTTTTCTTTAGGGTATAGCCACAAGATCGACTTTAATTTGCCTGAAGGAGTAACTCTAGATGTGGACAAATCAGGCCAAAAATTACTCTTTAAGTCTTCTAACAAAGAGTTGGTTGGTTTGGTATGTAGTAAGGTAAGATCATTGCGCGCGCCAGAGCCATACAAAGGCACAGGTATTCGCGTGGGTGATGAAGTCATTGTACGTAAAGCAGGTAAAACAAAAGCTTCATAAGTAGCTTGAAACATATTAGGTAGCAAAATGAGCTTGATCAAAAAAATAGAATCAAGAAAAAAACGCAGACAGTTGCGTGTAAGAAGCCGTATTAAATCGGTTGCTGTACACCCACGTGTTTCTGTTTTTAAAAGTTTAAATCATATATACGCACAAATCATTGATGATTCATTGCAAACAACCTTACTTAGTTGTTCTTCTATTGAATTAGAAAAAGCTAATAAAGCATCAGGCGACAAAAAAGAAGTTGCTAAAGCTGTTGGCGCTGAATTGGCACGTAAAGCTAAAGAGCGCGGAATCGAAGCGGTTGTATTTGATCGCGGATGTTTCTTGTATCACGGTCGCATTAAGGCGCTTGCTGATGGATTACGTGACGGCGGTTTACAGGTTTGATCTTTATAGCTGGGATTTATAATGACAGAAAATAAAAGTGACATCAAAAAAAAATCTTCTAATTTTGTAGATTTTGTAGTGTATGTAGGTCGTGTTACTACAGTAACCAAAGGCGGAAAAAGATTTTCTTTTAACGCTCTTGTTGTTTCAGGCGATCAACAAGGACACGTTGGTATTGGTTTAGGTAAAAGTAAAGAAGTAGCGCTTGCTATTGCTAAAGCAACCAACCAAGCTAGAAAAAATTTAATACCTGTTACCTTGCGTGGAACAACCGTTCCTTATGACGTCTTAGGAAAACATGGTTCAAGCCAAGTTGTAATTAGACCTGCTTATCGTGGTACTGGTGTTATTGCCGGTGGCGCAGTTAGATCAGTAATGGAAGCAGCGGGAATTAAAGATGTATTAACCAAATCTATTGGTTCATCAAATCGTCAAAACGTAGTTAAGGCAACCTTAAATGCGTTAGCTAAATTACGTTCAGCAAGCGATTTGGCAAAATTACGTGGTAAATCAATAGAAGAAATGGTTGGGAGCAAAAAACATGTTAGCGCTTAATAATTTATCATCAGCGGGAAAAAAGAGAAAGCGCATTGGTCGTGGTGGTGAGCGTGGTGGAACTTCAGGAAGAGGTGGCAAAGGTCAAACTGCCCGTTCAGGCGGATCTACTCGTCCTGGATTTGAAGGTGGACAAACTCCTCTTTACAGACGTTTACCAAAACGTGGATTTAATAATTTCGAGTTTCAAAAAACTATTGTTACCGTAAATATTGATACTCTTGATAAAGCATTTGATAATGGTGCGGTGGTTGATGCCAACGTATTATTAGAAAAAGGTCTCATCAAAGTAAGAAAATGCTTACAAGGTACCAACAAAAGATTTTTTGTTAAAATTCTTGGTAATGGATCATTAACAAAAAATATAACAGTAATGGCTGATGCTTTTAGCGAATCAGCAAAAAAAGCTATTGAAAATTCTGGTGGACAGGTGAGATTAACTAAGGAGATGTGAAGCAGTGGTTTCGTTTGCAAACTTTCTTAATATATTTTCGATATCTGAGTTGAGAAAAAAAATCTTCATAACGTTGGGAATGATATTAGTGTACCGTTTAGGTGCACACATTCCTGTAATTGGTGTGGACGTTAACGCGTTACACCAATTTATGCAAGAAAAATCAGTTCTTGGTGGCTTACTAAGCTACATTGATCTATTTTCGGGCGGTATGTTAAAAGAGTGTACGCTTTTTGCGTTAGGTGTGATGCCCTATATCACTGCTTCTATTATGATGCAGTTGTTGAGCATGACACTACCATCTTTTGAGCAACTGTCCAAAGATGGTGAATATGGCAGAAAAATTTTAAACCAATACACAAGATATTTAGCTCTTGTAGTCAGTGTGGTGCAAGGAATAAGTTATGCGTTTCTTCTAGAGCGTAATAATTTTGTTGTTGACCCAGGCTGGGCTTTTAGGTTTATGTTTGTTCTTTCGTTGAGCGTAGGATCAATGTTTGTTATGTGGCTTGGCGAGCAAATATCATTATTTGGTCTTGGAAACGGAAGTTCTATAATCATTTTTTCAGGAATCGTGTCCCGCTTTCCAACTGATATATTTTCAACAATTTATCAGGTTCAGCAAGGATTGGTCAGTGGCGCTGTGGCACTACTTGTATTTGCTTTTTTCATACTTATTGCCGCATGTATTGTTTTTCTTGAAAAAGGAGAACGAAAAATACCGGTACAATACACACGTCGCGTCGTAGGCCAACGTGTCTATGGTGGTCAAAGCACTTACATACCCTTTAAAATTAACGTTCCTGGTGTTATGCCGGTTATTTTTGCAGGGGCAGTACTCAACGTTCCTATGTTTTTAGCAGCTATGTTGTCTGAAAAATTTGCTTTTTTCAAAATGATTTCAGAGAGTATGGTTCCTACTGGTCTTTTATACAACGTTTTTGAATTTATTCTTATTATCTTCTTCTCATTTTTTTATACAGCTTTAGTTTATAATCCCGATGAGTTGGCTGATAATATTAAAAAAAGCGGTGGATTTATTCCTGGTATTAGACCCGGTAGAAAAACATCTGAGTTTTTCAATTATATATTAACTAGAATTGGTCTTGTTGGTGCTATTTATTTAGCAATTTTAGCGTTGTTGCCTAACATTGTACGTATGTTTGTAAACGTGCCATTTAATATCGGTGGGACATCTCTTCTTATAGTTGTCGGTGTTGCTATGGATATGGCCGCTCAAATCGAATCGTACTTAATTGAGCACCGCTATGAGGGCTTTTTAACATCTGGTAGAATTAAAGCAAGGGGCGCTCGTTGATCACTAATCCTTTAAAAACAGTATACATTTTTTTAGGTCCTCCTGGTTCAGGCAAGGGGACCTTATCGAATCTATGTGTTAAGAATCTTGGTTGGAGCCAACTTTCAACCGGAAATTTATGCAGAAAACACATAGCAGAACAAACAGAAATAGGAAAGCAGATAGATTTAGCTTTAAAATCTGGTAAACTTATTTCTGATGCTTTGATAACAGAAATGGTCAAAGAATGGCTATTTGAAATTATTGACCGTGTTGATTCGGTAATTTTGGATGGGTTTCCAAGAACCCTACCCCAAGCTAAAGCTTTTGCAGATATAATTGCTGAAAAGTTGTCTACTGTACGAGCTAAAATAGTAAAGTTTTCTATTGATGATGAATTGGTTATTGCCCGCATAGGTAGTCGCTACGTTTGCCAGAATAAAAATTGTCAAACAGTTTATTCGTTAGTAGAAAATTCTAAGTTAGCTCCAAAAAGATCAATGATCTGCGATAATTGTAATGGTGAATTAATTCGCAGAAGCGACGATTCATTAGATACAATTTGTGATCGTTTAAGTACATATCACAAGCATGAACAAGCATTAATAGATTATTACGCACAAACTGGATTTTCTGTTTTAGATTTCAATGCTGAAAAGTCGATAGACTGCTTATTTGAGGAATTTAAAAAAATAAATGGAGTTTAATGGTTATGATAACAATTAAAAACAAAGATTCGATTGAAAAAATGTCTCGTGCCGGCAGTTTATTGCTCGAGGTCTTTGATGCCATTAAGCCCATTATTAAACCAGGAATAAGTACTGAGGCTATTGATACTTTTATTGAAGATGAGCTAAAAAAACGTGATTTGGTTTCTAAATGCAAGGGCTATCACGGCTATCGTCATGTAAGTTGTATCTCGGTAAACGATGTAGTTGTGCATGGTGTACCGTCGCCAAATACTCTTTTGAAAAATGGTGATTTGGTTAAAGTTGACATTTGTGTCTCATGGAATGGCTACTGTGCTGATATGGCTCGTCCCTATGTTGTTGGTGTGGTGAGCGACGCGACAAAAAAATTTATTGCCGTTGCCCAGCAAGCTTTAGACAGAGGAATTGAGAAAGCCCGTGCAGGAAATCATCTAACTGATATATCTGCTGCGATTCAAAAAGAAGTTGAGTCCAATGGTTATGGTGTTGTTAGAGACTTTGCAGGTCATGGAATTGGAAAACAAATGCATGAAGATCCAGAGATTCTTAACTACGGAAAGCCGGGTAAAGGTCCAATTTTAAGGCCCGGAATGACTTTTGCTATTGAGCCCATGATTACTTTTGGTAAGTATGATGTTTTTATCACTGATGATGGTTGGACAGTTAAGACATCGGATAAAAGTTTAGCAATGCATGTTGAGGATACAGTTCTCATTACTGATAGTGATCCAGTAATTTTAACACGGCGTACGATTGAGTGAGTTTATGGCTAACAAAAAGCAAGATTATAAACAAAAAGAAGAAGTAATAAAAGTTGATGGTATTGTTAAAGAAACATTACCCAATGCGATGTTTCGCATTGAAATTGAGGGTGGCCATGAAGTGCTAGGGCACGTATCAGGAAAAATGCGTATGCATTATATAAAGATTTTGCCTGGAGATAAGGTACAATTGGAGCTTTCCCCCTACGATTTAACTCGGGGAAGAATAATATTGAGGTATAAATCATAACATCATGTTTGTTTCTCTAAGGGAAAGATATTATGAAAGTAAGAACATCGGTAAAACAAATCTGCACTAATTGTCGCGTTATAAAACGTAAGGGTGTTGTGCGCGTTATTTGCCAGCGAAATGCCCGCCACAAACAACGTCAGGGTTAGTTCACACATAAGGATTAGGTATGGCCAGAATTGAAGGTATAAATTTACCATCAAATAAAAGAATTGAGTATGGATTGACTTATTTATTCGGAATCGGATTAAAGTCATCCCAAGATATTTTGCGCAAGCTTGGTATCAGTTTTGACAAGCGCGTTAGAGAATTAAGTAATGATGAAATTGCGTCCATTCAAAAAGAAGTATCTTCAAATTATACGACTGAAGGTGAATTGCGCAAAGAAATTACTATGAACATTAAGCGCTTACAAGAAATTGGATGCTATGCTGGTCTCCGCCATAAAAAGGGTCTTCCCGTTCGCGGTCAAAGAACCAAAACTAATGCGCGTACCAGAAAAGGTCCTCGTAAGAAGGGTTCTGCAATTGCGTTGAAGCGTAAAGTTTCTAAAAAATAATTGATGCTCGTTTATAAGAGGTAAAATAAGCCAATGGCATACAAGAAAAAAACAAAAAAAACCAAAATTCAGGTTGATTCCGTAATTGCCCATGTAAAGTCTACATTTAATAATACATTGGTTGCAATCACTACGCTCGACGGAAATGTCCTATTGCGCGGTAGTGCTGGACAAATGGGCTTCAAAGGCGCACGTAAAGGAACTCCTTTTGCGGCAGGCCAAATCGGAACTACTCTTGCAAAAGAAATGAACATTATGGGAATCAAGAAAGTTGAAGTCAACTTACAAGGTCCTGGTTCTGGTAGAGACTCAGTTGTGCGTTCATTGCAAGCATCTGGATTAGATGTACAAGTTTTACGAGATGTTACACCATTGCCTCACAATGGTTGCAGACCACCTAAAAAACGTCGCGTTTAATCATCTGCTTCGATTAGTAACATAAAATTTAATCAATTAAGGTTAATATGGATAACAAAGCTACAAAAGGAAGCGCTGAACAATCAACTAATAAGCGCCCTCGTAAATTGTCTGAGTATGGCAAACAGTTAGAAGAAAAACAAAAAGTTAAGCACATGTATGGCTTAAGAGAACGTCAATTTAAACGTTTTTTTGACATAGCTAACAAAAGTGCTGAAGGTATGCCTGGTGAAAACTTATTAAGTTTGCTTGAGCGTAGACTTGATAACACTGTTTACCGTTTAAAACTTGCAAATACACGTGCACAAGCTCGTCAAATAGTTGTACACGGCCACGTATATGTAAATGGTAAAAAAGTTCATTCACCATCATTCTTTGTAAAAGTAAATGATGAAATTTCTCTTGCTCCTAGCGTGCTTGATAAAGCTGTTTTTGTTGAGCAAGTTGTAGATAAAAGATTGAACATTGGTATCAAGGTGCCAGATTGGCTCGAATTGAACAAAAAAGATAGAAAGGGTCGCGTATTGCGCAATCCAGTTCGCTCTGATGTTCAAACTCCAATTGAAGAGCATCTCATTGTTGAGTTGTATTCTAAATAATTTGGGTTAATGCATTTATCAGTAAGTTAGTATAAGACCGTGAGGTTACATGGAAAAAAAACAGTTTAGACCGCTCATTGTACCCAAAATTAGTTGGAATAAAAAAGAACTCACCAGTACGTTTGGTGAACTTGTTGCCCAACCTTTGGAACCAGGATTTGGTATTACCCTTGGAAACGCCCTAAGACGAATTCTTTTAGGTGGTGTTGAAGGATCTGCGGTTACATCAGTGATTATAAAAGGCGTAAATAATGAATTTGCAAGCAATAGTGGCGTAGAAGAAGATGCTATGCAACTTGTGCTTAACATTAAGAATATTATTGTACGCAACAAAACAGGTCTTCCTGGCAAAATGCACTTACTCGTAAAGGGTGAAGGCGTTGCGCGCGTTGCAGATATCAAAGCCGATGATCATCTTGAGCTAGTTAATACTGATCATGTACTTGCTCACATTGCTAATGATGGCGAGTTGGATATTGAGTTTTTTGTAGAGTCCGGTCGCGGATACAAAGCTGCTCAATGGCCTGCTGATAAAGCATTGCAAGAAGATAACAGAATCTTTATAGATGCTATGTTTTCTCCTGTTAGAAAAGTAATGTTTGACGTGGAAAAAACCCGTGTTGGTAAAGATATTGATTACGACAAATTAATATTGCGTATAACTACTGACGGCTCTGAAAATCCATTGGATGTTCTTCACTATGCTGTTTCTGTATTAAGAAATCAGTTAGAGCATTTCATGCACAGCGCAGAAATTCCATTTAATGAAATATCTGCTATGCCTGATGAAGAGAAGAAAAATGAGCCTATGGAATCTGATAGTCTAGGTGGGGTATCTGTTGAGCTTTTAGCAAAACCGGTAGAAGAACTCGAACTATCTGTCAGAGCACACAATTGCTTAATTAATGCTGGAATTAAAAGAATTATTGACTTAGTAAATCTTAATGAAGATGAAGTTCTCAAAATTAAGAATTTTGGAAGAAAGTCACTTAATGAAGTTAAAGATAGCATGAAAGAACTTGGCTTGAACTTTGGTATGAATATCAAAGAAGCTCAGTTAAAAAAAGCATTGAAGACTGAAGAAGAATAATTGACTTGATATTTAAATACAGGTTTTGACCATGAAACACCAAAGCGGTAAAGTAAAATTAAATTTAAAGCCAGCGCATAAACGCTCGATGATTCGTAATCAAACTATTCATTTGATCACTTACGGACATCTTGTTTCTACCAAAGCTAACGTTAAAGAAGTTCAACGTTATGCTGAAAAATTAGTGACTATTGCTCGTGAAGGTAACAACTTCAATGCACGTCGTCGCGCTTTATCTTTATTACCTTACAAAGAAGAAGCTCTTGTAAAGCTCTTTAAAGAAATAGCACCAAATTATGTATCACGTCCAGGCGGCTACACAAGAGTAATTTCTTTAGGTAGACGCGTGAGTGACACTGCGCTCGTTGCAAGATTAGAGTGGGTATAATTTCATGCCTGAATCTAATTTAGTAGAGCAGATTGTCAATTTCATTGAAGAAATGAGACCAGCTATTAAAATGGATGGCGGTGATTTAGAGTTTGTTAAGTACCAAGATGGCATTGTGTATGTTAAGTTAAAAGGCGCATGTGTAACGTGTCCTGCTTCAATGTATACACTAAAGCTCGGTGTTGAAGAACGGCTAAAAGAATTACTGCCCGAAGTTCAAGAAGTAGTTTCAGTTGACGATGAATAATTGATTGCTCTAAAAATTATTAAGCCACATGCTTATTATTAAGTGTGTGGCTTTTTTATGTGGTAAAATTTGTGTGAATTGGGTTCTGCATGTTAGATAAACAAGTAACTCGTAAACTAATTTTAAGTTGCATAGCATACTTTCTTATTGGTTCTCAAACTTCTTGTTCTGATATTAAATTGTTAAGCGAGCATCAAATAAGAGAAAAAATGACAAATTTTAAAGCAAACATGAATTTTGTAATGGATGATACAAAATCTGGAATATGCTGGCAAATTTGCTTTGATTACAAAAACAATAAAACTCATTGTACATGTACACAAACTAAATCAGAGACTTCAGCATTCAAAGAAGTTGTACCCCTTGTTGCTCAAGATAATTGCCCCCAGGTATTATCGGCAGACCAACTTGCTCAATATTTAAAAAATAAAAATATTTTGATCTATACCGGTGCTGGGGTTTCTGCAGGGATTGTACCTACAATGACTGATATTTTAGGAAATTTAGCACTGTTTAAAAATAATAAAGAGAGCTTTTATGACCTCTTTAATGATACATCCGATCTTCAACGTAATATTAACTATATGCATACTTTTTTTAATGCATGTATCAATGGAAGACCTTCTGCAGCCCATGAGGCTATTACTCAAATGGCGCAAAAAATGCACTGTATCGTTGTGACTGAGAATTTAGATCTCTTACACGAAAAAACGGGATTAGATGTTACTAAGCGCGGTGAAAATGGTCATATATTTACCGATGAGACAATCTTGAGTTGCCAAATGCTCCAGCATATCGACGTAATAGTGTGCATCGGTCTTGCTTCAGATGAAAGTGGTCTGTTGACTGCTTATAAGCAATCCAACAAGGAGGGCGTTCTTGTTGGCATAAATGTTCAGCTGCCCGAATACCTATCGCCCCAAGATTTTTTTGTAACAGGAGACGTTCAAAACATCTTGCCTCAATTAGTGCAGTGAACTGAATGAGCTATTAAATCAATATGTAATAAATTTCACTTCTGGGCAAAGCAATGTTAATACCTAGAGTGCCCATGATTTTTTATTGCATGAACATAAAATCCTTTAAATAATCACATTATTGGAGATTATAGTACTCGTTAACCCTAGAGTTCGTCAGCTATGGCGTCAATTCCGGCTTGAGCACAGATTCCATCAAGCTCAGGATTTGCTCCACTAATCCCAATAGAGCCTATGTGTTGACCATCTTTCGTTATGATAGGTAATCCTCCTTCAAGTAAGACTATGCCAGGTACACTCAAATAGGGGCCATTAGGGGTATTAAGATTGCGCTCTGCTAAAGCTTTAGTTGAAATGGGGATGCTCGCAGATGTTAATGCTTTTAATTGTGCCATGCGCACGCTCACAAAATTATTACCGTCCATACGACGATAGTACTTAAGATTTCCGTGTGAATCCATAATGGCAATCACAATCTTTAGTTTTTTTTCAAAAGCACTTTTTTCAGCGGCATCGGCCATTTTTTTGGCCATAGATAGTGACAGTGCTTTTACAGTAATAGTCATGATAGTCCCTTTATAACACAGATTTTGACACGAATAGTATTCGCATATAATAATTACTAGCCTTGTTCCATGATGGTGATTTCACTACCACGGGTACCTTTTTCTATAACAAAATGCACGGGGAATTGGTTTTTCATAGTAGCTAAGTGCGAAACAATAATAATTTTTGCAAAATCTTGTTGTATTGCGTACAGGCAATCCATAATGTGCTGTAACCCATCTTCATCTTGAGAACCAAAACCTTCATCAATTATGAGTGTTTGCAGCGCTGTACCAGACCTACGCGCAAGAAGTTTTGAAATTGAAACGCGTAAAGCAAAATCTATTCTAAATGCTTCGCCCCCTGAAAAAAGTTCATAGGGCCGCAAACCGGTAGCATCAGATATTTTTATATCTAACGTTTCACGTGTTCCACCTTTTTTTAAATCTCGAAGTGACTCAATAAATATTTGTGTTTGATTGTCTGTCAAGCGCGACAATAGTATATTAGCCTCGGATTCAATTTCAGGAAGGACATCTTCAATCAGTAAGGCTTGGATGCCATCTTTGCTTGATGCTAATGCTATCGCTTGATAATCATAGCAAGCAGCTTCAATGTGTTTGATTGCTTCCAAGTGTTTCTGTGCATTTTGTTGCAACCCGGTAAGACGTTCTCGTAATTGTGTATTTTTTGTATAAAGGATCAACAAATCTTTTTTTTCAGCATCTAGTGTATTCAATTGAATATTTAGCTGATTTTGTTGATCAACTATTATCTGCCGGTCAGCTTCCAGACTATCGTATGCTGATAATTCGAGAGAGATGTCCATTATGTTTTTTTTGCAATTTTTTAGCTCAGTGGTACCAAGACAAATTTGGCGCAATCTATCGTTTTGGGCACTCATTTTTTGTAGGAGGCTGCCCAGGTTATTTATGTGAGAATCAATCTGTGCCAATTTGTTTTGTAAATCATCGTGAGTTTTTTCTTGGTATGATACGGCTGCTAGTTCAGCTTGAATATCAATAAGTTGTTTATTAAGTGCAGAGTACTCTACATTATTTTCTAAAAAAGGCTGATTTTTGAATGATGCAAGATCGCGTTCCAGATCATGTATTTTTTTATTCAGAATAGCTAATACGCCTTGACTATCTTGAAGATCTGTTTGAATGGTCAACAAATTGGTATTGACCTTAGCATACTGCTGTTCTAATTCACGTAATTGCGTGGAATATATAATTTTTTGGTTTTTATCTTTTTTATTCTGTTCATAGGTAGTGTGTTGCTCAATTAAAATTGTTTTAAGCTTTTTTGTTGAACGATATAATCGCTCAAGTGTGTGCTTAAGCTTTTGTTCTTCACGTGATAATTTGTTTTGTATAAAGCGCTTGCGAGATGCTGAAAGATTTTGTTCGCACAAAGGGCAGCATGGAGAATCGTTGTCTGATAAATTTGATTTATGTAAAACGCTATCTAATTGAGCTTTGGTAGCATTGCCTAAAGCAATCCATTGTTGGTAATATTCTTTGCGTTTTTCAAACTGTTTTTCAATACCATTGTGTTCCAAGTGGTCCAATTCTGCTATGTCGGATTGCAGTTTTAAAATTCTCTTTTCAAGTGCAGATTTCTCTCGCTCTAAGGCCGTGCGTGTTTGCTCCTGTTGTTCTTGCTGAGTTTTCACCATACGCGCCTCGAGCCGGGTTTGCTCAAGCTGCATCACCAGAGTGTCAGATTTTTTTGAATGTTGGGACGTTAGTGAAACCGCCAACGTTTGTATCTGGTCTTTAGTAGTTAAGTAAGACTCGGTCAGGGCTAATTTTTTTTGTAACTGCTCTTGTTGAAGTCGCAATTGAGTAGATACTTCTTGTTTTTGCTGATTGAGCAGGGTAAGAGTGCCTGCAGCCCCTCTGTTTTGGTGTATCGTTCGCCATTCTAATACCTGTGATTTCCATTGCTCTAATTTTTTTTCGTAGTCTTGTTGAGCTAAGGTACGCTTGAATAAAAGATGTTCTTGGAGCTGCTGTTTGTGCATAATTGCGGCGTGCTGTTTTTCTAGGTCAATTTTTTGTTGCTCTAATTGTTGAAATAGCACATTATTTTTATCAATACGCTCAGTTAACGATACTTGTTCATCAATAACTGGTAATAAGAGCTGTATTTCTGCCTGGATTGATTCTTGCAGTAGCTGTATTCCACTTTTTTCAGCCGTGAGTATTCGCACTTTTTCATGCGCTTTTTTTCTTAATGATTCATATTTTGTCAGCCCAAGGATGTTTGCTAAAATTTCTTTTCGTTCTTTGGGGGATTTTTTTGAAAATTCATTTGATTGACCTTGTCGTAAAAATGCTGAATTAACAAAAGAATCAAAATCAAGATGAATGGTATTTTCAATTTTAGCTTGAGTATCTTTAATAGTTTTATCGGTAAGGGGTATGAATTTTTGTGTGTCAATCTCAAGCATGCCAAAATCAACTTGTGAATGCGGCTTACCATAGAGGTTTAAAAATTCCCTGCGCACGCGGTATGTTTGACCATTACATTCAAAATCAAGGGCTACAAGCATGTGTGTTTGGCCCAGTCTTAATAATCCTTGATCTGCCTTTGAAGTGCCGCCTATTTTACGGGCTTGCCCCAAATAGCCCATGTTATAGCGTCAAGGAGGGCTGATTTGCCATGACCGTTTTTTCCCGATAAGCAAATCAGGGGATAGCTATTAAAATTAATGGTTTGCAGCTCAGAGCCATAACTCAAAAAGTTTTTGATTTGCATTTGTAAGGGTATCATTAAATCCTGCTGTGCTAGGTAAAATTTACCTTTAACATAGCATCTTTAACGTGAGTTAGGAATAGCAGTTAATCTTAACATAATTGAAATCAATCAAAGATATTCTCGACAATTTTCTCTTTAATAAGTTCTTGATCATTACCCTTAATTTCTGATTCTGTAACGTTATTGGTGATGGGAATACCTGACGTTGTTTTGCCCCAGCTCCTGCCAGCGTCCCTAGTTGTGGCATAAGAAGATCATTCTCAAATTTAATTAAAAGTTGTTTATCTTGCCCAACGGCAGGAATGGTTATAGTTACGTTTTTTTCTTTATTATTTTTGGTATAAGCCAAATTTAATATAGTATCCCAGCGCTTGTTTTTTAAATTGGCAATACGCAATTTACCTTTTGGTTCAATTATGTGGCCTACCTGAAGAATATAATTTTTTTCTTTTCCATGCTGATGATATGCAGATAGTGTAATACTATGTTTTGATTTATTACTAAGTTCAAATTTCCATTGGTCAGTGGGCTTACTTGCTTTTGGGCCCTCTTCCATTTTGTATTGAGCTTGAGCATAACCAGTGGCCATGAGGATCAACAGTAGAGCTTTAAGATTGTTCATGCGGCTTCCTTTAAACGGTTACTGATCACCAAAAACACCGTGGTTATATTCGTTGTCATAGGGATCAACATCATCCCACAGAGAAGGTTCTACGGGTATTTCGGGGTTTCCTTCAATATCACGTTGTGTCACGTTATTAACGAGAGGGATACCTGACTCGGTCGCTTGACCATTTTTTCGTAGGCTGTAGTGACCTGTTTGAGGTCGTATAAAGCCATCTTCAAGAGTAATAAAAATGTTTTTATCTGCTGAAAAAAAATATGTTCTACCCAAGGTATTTGAAGTAATCTCCAGAGTGGTAATTTTATTTAGGGTGGGCAATATTGCGCGAAATTTGGGTGTGTTATACGGCGCGATAGAAAATGTCTTGGCTGGTATTACCGCCAGTGTTATTGGTTGTCCGCCTTGGCTTACAATGATACTTAATTTTTCTTTAGTACGATTAACTAATTCAAAGTTCCATCCCTTTAACGGGTCCTTAGCTCGGGGAGTGTCTTCAGTTTCTTGCACTACCATTTCTGGATTCACTTGTGGAACATATGGCTTTCTTTCTTGTGCTTGATCATTTAAGCAGAAAAGTAATGTGCCTAACAAATAAGTCTTTTTCATTTTTTTTCCATTCTAATCAAGATTGATGATCTGACTTGCGGTAATGTTATTTATTAACGGTAAGCCTGATTTAGTGGTTTTTTTAGCTTTAATCAGTGGGTTTATGTTTAAAATACCCTCTTGTGGATGAATTGAGCCATTTTCAAAGGTGACAAAGACATTTTGTTTAGGATTGTCTTTAATTGCCAACATGTAGGCTACCTGCTGTGTTCCTGAGTTTTCTTGTGTTTGTATTATCAACTTATAATTAAAGCCTCTTGGCAATGCAGCGCGCAATTTAGGCGTTTGTAAGGGTAATAAGGGTACTTTTGCCGGTATTACTTTTTGCGCTATAGTAAAGTGTTCTACCCGATCTTTGTACGCATCGGCGTTAATAATAATTCTAATTTCTTTGTTGCTACGGTTAACCAGCTCAAAATTCCATTTATCCAAGGGCTT
The DNA here is from genome assembly GCA_020886235.1 of Candidatus Dependentiae bacterium Noda2021. Lineage (GTDB taxonomy): Bacteria > Babelota > Babeliae > Babelales > Vermiphilaceae > Noda2021. The sequence goes on from AP025250.1 coordinate 296,230, forward strand.
TGATGCAAGAAATCCAGTTTCAAATTTGTTGTCTTCTAATTCTGCAAGTACCGAACCGCTTTTATTTTCGATAATTTCCACGGCAAATACTGATGAACCACCTGTTAATGACATTAGAAAAATTACCAATATTCTTGTAATTTTTTTCATACTAAACTCCTTTGGCAATATATAGTTAGTATTAGCTTATAAAAATTTCAACTTGAATATCAATTGTAATATTAAAAATGTATAAATTACCAAATATGTAACAAGATTTTTTTATTGATACATTACATCAATAGTAATTTCTCAGAGTAAATTTTTATAGTTACACTAGTAAATACGTTAATTGTGAGCTTAGCAGGAGATATTTATGCGTGATGCAATTTTTAGAGAATATGACATACGTGGTATTGTTGGAACAGACTTTTTGGTAGAAGAAGTGTATGATCTTGCGCGTGCGATAAGTTTATATTTTAAAACTCAAGCGCCTTCGACATCAGTCGTGGCTGTGGGAATGGACGGTCGTTTGCATTCCCCTGCAATAAAAGAGCAGTTGGTAAAAGGTTTAAATGATAGTGGATTAGATGTAGTTTTTGTAGGAGTTTGCCCTTCACCTGCCCTGTATTTTTCCTTATTTACTATGCCTGTTGACGCAGGAATTATGATAACCGCGTCGCACAATCCCAAAGAATATAATGGCTTTAAAATTTTGTTGGGAAAAAACAATGTGTGGGGCTCAGAGCTAAAAGTTATACGTGATTATTACAAAGAAAAAAAAAGTGTTGATAGCACCCGTAGAGGAGCACTTTGCGAAAAACTGGTTATTCCTTCTTATATATCGTGGCTTGCGGATCATTTTAGTCATTTAAAAAACATGAATATCAAGGCTATTATTGATTGTGGTAATGCCGCAGGTGGTACGGTAGTGCCTTTACTGATCGAGGCAATGAATTGGAAGTTCGTAGATCCGTTATGCTCCGATGTTGATGGAAATTACCCTAATCATGAAGCTGATCCGTGTGTAGAAAAAAACATGCAAGATGTAAAAGAGCGTATGCTTACCGGTGTCTATGATGTAGGCATAGGTCTTGATGGAGATTGTGATCGCATGGTACCTATGACACCATCGGGTTATCTCGTGCCGGGCGATAAGCTATTTGCGCTTTACTCCCAAGATGTTTTACAAAAGCATCCAGGTGCCGGTATTGTTGTGGATATTAAAAGCTCATCGGGGCTTCTTGAGTTGCTTGAGCAATGGAAAGCGCAGGTAACTATTTCGCCTTCTGGACATGCCATCATTAAAGATAGAATGAAGAAATATAACGCCCTATTAGCAGGCGAACTCAGCTGCCATTTCTTTTTTGCAGATTCTTATTTTGGCTACGATGACGGCATTTATGCCTTTATGCGGCTTTTTGATATCATGCAAAAAACCGGCAAATCATTAGAAGAGTTATTAATTGTTTTCCCGCAAAAATTTAGTTCGATAGAAATTCGTCTAACATGCGCTGAAAACAAAAAACAAGAAATCATCCATGAGATTGCGCAGGCGTTTAGTAAATTACCTGACGTGACCTTAATTACCGTTGATGGTGTGCGCGCGTCACTACCTTATGGGTGGGGAATTGTCAGAGCTTCTAACACACAGGATGTACTGAGTATGCGCTTTGAATCAGACTCCCCAGAGGGCTTAGCGTTAATCAAAAAAGATTTTGCAACTATTTTAAGCCGGTATTACAATAACGCGTTACTACAGCAACATTTTAATTAGGTATTTTTAAGTGAAACAGGTTGGTTTACACATCAGATTACAAGAAACGTTATTAGGTGTTGCGCAAAAAGCGTACATGTTAGATTTACCGTTTTTTCAGTGTTTTGTTATAGACCAAAACACTAATCGAGTCATACGCCCCAATGAAGAAGAAATTGAAGCGTTTGGTAACTATTGTCGTGACACTTTTACGCATCGTTTTTTACACTCATCATATTGGATAAATTTGTCGGCGGTTGATCATTTTAACAGTAGATTGTTTGAACGAGAATTTAATCTCGCTGAAAAGCTAGAATTTACTCACATGATTCTACATCCGGGGCGGCTACGGGCAGTAAATCACGTATTCCAGGAATACACGCGTTAGCTCACGCTTTGAACAGGATTTTTAAATACGATACGCCCATTAAAATTGTCCTTGAAAATACGGCCCATGGGGTATTTCAGTGGGCGGTGATTTAAATGATTTTAAAATTCTTTTAGAACAATTAGAACGTCCGGAAAAACTCTATTTTTGTCTAGATACAGCGCATGCATATTCGTATGGCTATGACATCTCAACTGACATAGAACAAGAGCGTTTTATTGAACTTGTTGATAAAACTATGGGATTATCGCAATTAGCGCTTATACATCTAAATGATACGACAGAAAAAAAAGGGAGCAAAATCGATCGTCATGCAATTCCTGGTAAAGGCAACATAGGGCAAGAGTCTCTTAAATCATTTGTGAATAAAAAAGAGCTTGCTCATCTTCCCCTGTTACTTGAGCTGCCGGTTTTGCCTCTCGATGAGGAAAGCGCAATTGTAGACATCATAAAACAGTGGTGACGTAAAGGAGAGTGTAATGCGTATTGCGATTAATGGGTTTGGTAGAATTGGTCGAAATTTTTTGAGAGTCTTGCTACAAGATCCACATGCGCTAGCTGACCTTACTATAGCTGCAATTAATATTGGACCCGGCAAAATTGAGCGTGTTCCTCATTTATTTAAATATGATACTTTAATGGGAACATTTGACCAAGATGTAAGGCTTGAGGGCCAGGAACTAATAATCGGTGACAGTATACGAATACCGCTATTTGCGTGCGCAGATGCGGCAGAATTACCATGGAAGCAACTATCGATTGACTGGGTTGTTGATGCATCAGGCAAATATACACGAAGGGATAAAGCGCAACAGCATTTAACAGCCGGTGCTCGCTCGATTCTTATCACTGCGCCTGCAGATGATGATGACATAACTATTATTCCGGGAATTAACAATACTGAATATGATTCAAAGAACCATAAAATTGTATCATTAGGAAGTTGCACGACTAACGCATTTATGCCAATTTTAAAAATCATGCATGATGAGTTTAAAATCAAACATGGTTTTATGACAACTGTTCATGCCTATACAAATTCGCAAGTACTGCTCGATGTCGAGGATAGTGATTTGCGTCTTTCACGAGCGGCCGCGTTAAATATCATTCCCTCCAGCACGGGCGCTGCTAAAATGATAAAAAAAATTATTCCAGACTTGGCCAATTCAATAACAGCTACCTCTATTCGTGTGCCGGTGGCCAAAGTCTCTCTCATGGATATCGTGCTTTATACTACATTAAACACATCAGCTGAACAGATAAATCAATTATTTGAAGATGAGTCGCAAAAAGCTATGAAAGGTATAGTTCACGTGAGTTATGAACCTCTGGTTTCAAGTGATTATTCTGGTTCATCCTATTCAGTGGTTCTTGATGGATTGCTCACGGCTTGTCAGGGGCCGTTATGCAAGATAGTGGGTTGGTACGATAATGAATGGGGCTACAGCCAACGCCTCAAAGACTTTTTGCTACAAGTTGCTAAATTGACATAAAGAGCATTTTAGTCAAAATTGACTAATAGGATATAAATGATAGGCTTATAATAACCTAGTAAATGGAGGTTATTATGAAAAATAAAATTGCACTATTCATAAGTATTTTTATATACATACCAAGTTTTGGTTACACAAAAAAAATAGAAATATTACACAATCCTCAGCATCAAAAAAAGGTCGTCATTTTTTATGATCACCACAATGATGCACAATTTGAAGAAGGCGCAAAACAGCAAATTAATGATATTATTAATTTCGCTAAAAGCAGCTCAGCACGTATATTAATTGAAGATATTTTTGATTATAAAGGTACTCATAGCATTGTTCATGATGGTATAGAAAAAGTGAAATATAACAAGCCTATTTTCTTACTACGCGATGTTGCCGATAAAGCTAGGATAGAAGGTCTTTTGATAGAGAATATGGACTATCGACAAGAGATGGAATCTTCAATTAATGGAAAGGGAATAGTATCTCGAGTAGCTTTCCAAACAGTTGAAAAATTAATAGCAACAATTAATAGTTTTGACGATCCTGAACTTAGATCTTACTATTCTGAATTTCTTGAAAAATTTAAAATACTACACACGGATATTAAAAAGATATTTGATGAAGACAAGATGGTTTCGCAGCAACTCAAAAAAAGTGAAATAGGTAAAAAATTACTTACTTTAGCAGATAAAATTCCTGTTACCTGCCAAATTCCTGCTCATGTAATTATGTTGTACGACGTGCGCATAATGAATTTACTGTTTATTCATAGGATCTATGAATTACAAAAAGACCTTGAATGTTCTAATTACATTTTCGTTATTGCTGGGGCTTTTCACGCTACAGAAGTTAGTGATGTTTTGCAAAAAAAATTAGGCTATAACCTAGTGGATCAATTACCAGGCATCGGCAATGAAATTATTAATTTAAATTCATTTCTCATGGCACACATCACTCCTGAGATAGAAAAAAACATGTTAACTTCGTTAGACATACTTTTAGCACCTCTTCATCTATTAGAGCGTATCGTGTAGTCTAATTATTGATAAATAGTGGCTATTTATTCAAAATTGACTAATAGAATATATTTGGTACACTTATAATAACCTAGTAAATGGAGGTTATTATGAAAAGAATAATAGTAGTAGCATTAGCTATTTTATCTTCTGCCAATGTATTTTCATACACTAAAAAAATTGAGATTTTACAACATCCAACAACCAAACATGAAGTGCATTTTTTCTATGATTTTCATGACGATGAAAAATTTCCTGGTGATGTAAAACAGCAGGTAAAAGAAATCGTTACCATGGCGCAAAAGAAAGATGCGCATATCATTATAGAAAATCTTTTTGATTATCAAGGTACCAACGCTGAAATTAAAGATGATTTGGCTATGGTTAAATATTTGCGTAAATCATTGTTATTACGTGATGTACAAGATTTAGCAGAGAAGAAAGATGTATCAATAGAAAACGTAGAATATCGCCAAGAGCGTGATTACTCAGTATATGAAGATAGACTTTCAGCGCAAGAAGCATTAAAACCCGTATCGGATGTAATTGAGCAAATAAAGAAATATAATGGTAAAGACTTACAAGAGTATTACCAAGATGTTATTAATGAAATTGAGCCAATACAGAAAAAGCTTTTACAAACATTTGATGGCAAAAAAAGTATTAAAAGCCAACTTGCTAATCGCAAGGTAAATAAGAAGCTTCTTGAGATAAAAAAAGATTTACCCGTAGATTGCCAAGATATTGCTCAAGCTGACGTTGCGATGTATTATGACGCGCGATTGTTAAATCCCTTAATTGTAAATAGCATTTATGAACATCAAGTTGCTAATAGCAACAAACCCTGCATCTTTGTAATAGCCGGAACATTTCACGCGGTTGAAGTAAGTCATGTTCTTAAAGAATATTTAGGGTACAAACATAGAGATCAACAAGGTACTGATGATGCAGCATTTATACCTGCCCAAAGTAAGTTAGAACTAGCACAGATAGACAAATTTTATGAACAAACACCAGCGCCTATAACTCCAAAATCGTTGGGTACTTCTTTGCAAGACCTTTCTTTCTCTAAAACAAACAATTTATACCTTGTTGTTTAATAACAGCTGAGACTAAAAAAAGTCCTGTTAGCGCAGGACTTTTTGTTATTTATTAACTCTGGGTACTTGTCAAGTATCTTATTTTGACGTACTATTAGGTTACTTAAATTAGAAATCAAAAATATGGGGGCCCATAGCTCAGCTGGTTAGAGCAATCGGCTCATAACCGAGAGGTCCCAGGTTCAAGTCCTGGTGGGCCCACCAGTTTTAGCACTGGTGGATTCTCAATGCTCCCCCACAACAACGAGAGCAGGTATTATGAGCGAATCACCACTTCAGTTGTTTATTAATCTCATTGAATTTGATCAATCATTAATAAAAATTGAGAAAAAAATTTCCGCATTGCAAGAACAACTTGCTACCCTATCCCAACAAAAAAATCACCACATAAAAGTTCTTGAATCATTAAAAAATAATGTAACAGCCACGCGAAAAGAAGTGGATGCTCAAGAATTAGAGATGAAGCAACTCGATGAGCGTATTGCCAGAAAAAAAGAACAGTTGGACAACGTGACTGGTCATAGAGAGTACGTATCACTTAAAGCTGAAATTGATGCTATTCGTCAACAACAACATGATCTTGAAGATCGACTCATAAGTGTATGGAATGCCCATGAGTCAGCTCAAAAAGAATATGAAGGTAGTTTGAGCAATAGTCACGATCATATTGCAACTATTGAGCGTCAAGAGCACGAGTTACATCAACAACTTACTCAGCTGAACAATGAATTATCAGAGTTATCTTTGCAGCGTGACGAGAAACAAAACAGAATTCCTGAAGAGTGGCTTGAAAAATATGCCGTAATGCGTGCAAAAATTTCAGATCCGGTGGTTTCTGCAGAAGGTGCCCATTGCCATGGTTGTGCTTTTTTTATTTCAGATCAAGAAATGCAGCAGCTCAGGCATCATAAACTAGTTCAGTGCAAAAGTTGTTTTAGGTTGCTATACTTACCACCACGTAAATAACCCATGATACGCATTCTTTCATAAGGATTAGGGTGAAACAATTACATTTATTTGATACAGAGCCAGATCTATTGCCAAAGCAAACGCTGGAATCACATTCCTTTACCGTTTTTGTCGATGGGGCCTCACGCAATAATCCCGGTGATGCAGGCGCAGGGATTTATATTGAAAAAGATGGTTATCCTCTTGAAAAACGTGGTTTTTATTTAGGGGTTAAAACGAACAACCAAGCTGAGTACATGGCGTTGCTTTTAGGTATCTTTTTTGTAAAGAAACATCTAACGGCACATGACAGTTTGTCGATAGTTTCAGATTCAGAACTTTTAGTAAAGCAAATCAAAGGCTTGTATCGTGTCAAACAAGCTGAATTACAGCAATTATTTTTCATGGCAAAACAAATGCTGCAATCAGTTCCTTATTCGATATCACACGTGCTCAGGGAAAATAATATTCAGGCCGATGCTATGGCAAATTATGGTATTGAAAAAAAATTATTTCCGCCTCAAGAGTTTTTAGGGTTGTTGAAGTACTATGATATTAAATGGTAAGTTTTTCATAATAATCATTTTTAGTTTTATGGGCGTCTGTGCTCAACAATCTTATCAAAGTTCCCAAAAAAAAAGTTATAAAGTGCGAGTTCTTCTTGCGCAAACAGTGCCGGATAATGGATTTAATTGGCACATTAAAGCATCAGATGGCGTGGTTTTTATTGATCCGGAGCATCCTGCACATAAGCTAATGTATAAAAACAATAATCTGAATGTCACTTACAAAGATGGTCATTGGCTCATAAATAATAAAAAATTCAAAACATCAAAAGTTTGTATTGTTCCACAAAAGAACCACCTTGATTTTAATGATAATTCATACGCAGGTGCATTGCTCTTAACATGCCAAGATCAGAAACTGTATCTTATTAATATTGTTGACCTTGAGCAATATGTTTATTGCGTACTACGTACTGAGAGCTGGCCGGGGTGGCCATTAGAGGTAAATAAAGTTTTTGCTATTGCTTGCAGAACCTATGCGCTTCACATGATTACCAATTATCAATTAAAAAAAGTGCCTTATCATATTAAAAATAGTAATGTTCATCAAACGTATAAAGGCATGCATGCGCGCAATGACTTAAAGCAAGCAGTTGATGAAACACACGGTATTTTTCTTGCACATAATAATAAACCAATTATTGCCATGTTTGATATTTGTTGCGGAGGAATTATACCAAGTTTTATGCAAGGAATTGATTTTATAAAAGCACCGTATCTTGCACGAGACTATGCGTGCATCCATTGCAAGCGATGCAAAGTGTTTAATTGGAAAGCACAATATTCTCTAGATCAATTAGAAAAAATACTCAAACAAGAAATTCAACCCCTAAAGCGCTTAAAAAGCGTAAAAATTAATAAGAAAGATAAAGCGAGCCTCATTCAAGAGCTGATGGTTGTGGGCTCATCAGGCTGGCACTCACTTCCCATTAAAAAAATGTATTCATTGCTTAAAGATAGTATTAAAAGCTATAGCTTTTCTGTAGCGGTTCAAGGCAAAAATGTTATTTTTTCAGGAAATGGATTTGGGCATCACCTAGGTATGTGCCAATGGGGGGCGCGCGAGATGATTCGCGATGGCTGGAAGTATGATCAAGTTCTCAACTTTTATTATCCCGGCACCCGTTTTATGCGATTGAATTAATTATTTTAATTTTTTATTAATTCAGCCATTAAACTCATCGGAGGAATTGCAGCTAAAAAAACCGCATTTCTACCGGCTAGTTCCTTAAGAGAAACAAATCTTTTGATACCATTGGTTGAGTAAATTCGTTTGAATGCTTCTTTGGTTGATATATCCGCCGACTGCGCGCATGTTTTAATTTTATCGAGAGGCGCACTTAAGCTTGCTGAAACTATAGCTACTGGGATACTTCCACCCAGTGAATGTAGTATTTTATGCTCAGGGAATATATTAACGTAATCAGCAACCGTATTTGAAATTAAAAATGCTGCAGAAAATATTTCGCGACATCCGGTTATGCCAACAGCAGAAAATACTTTTTTAAGTGAATGATTTCTAATAACCTTTTTCAACGGCAATCCGGTATTTTGTTGTTTAATTAAATAATAATCTGCAGGACATACAAAGGCGGCTGATAACATGCCAGCTATTGCAAGTGATGAGAATTCTTGAGTCATCTTTGAAAGCGCTGATGGCACAACAGTTTGTATAGTTTCTTTTAAAGGTGTTTGGGTCAGCGTTCCCAGTGTAATACTAGCCGTGAAAATGCCTATGCCGCGGGTTAAACTCAAACAATTGCCCGCAATATTGTGCAACTTGGTTTTTTGTGCATCATACGTAAATATTCTTTTGTCTTGATAAAGTTTATTTTTTATAGCGTTAGGGTAATGTGCTGCTAATCCGCCTGCAATGCCGCAAAATAATCCACGCTTTATAGCTGTTTTTTTATTGGAACCAAATTGCGGCGATATTTCTTCCTGACAGCGCACAAGGGATGAGATCATTAATACTATAAGTGCTATCATCTTCATGATGATCCTTTGTCGTCTTATACGAGTTTTGCCCAGGGTTCAAGTTCCACTGGAACTTTTAGCTGTAATTCTCGTAAGGTTTTTTTGTTGATAAGTAGGATATCCTTAGGTGCATGGGTGACTGCAATCTCATAAGGTTTTTTATTTTCTGTTAACACGGCAATTGCTGCGCGTGCTGCCTGTATCCCATTAGTTTCATAATCAATGCCATAAGAAGCTAAAATGCTTTGATGTGCAACAAGCGTATTATCGCATACCCATACTGGCTTTTTTGATTTATGTGCACGCTGCGCGATAGTTTGAATCATTGAAGATAGGGTATTATCTGTGGGAATGAAAAGCACATCAGCATTAGTGAGTGCATTATCGATCGATGCTAACAGTGTTGATTCAGCGTCAAAAGCAATTTCTAAGGGATTAAGACCTGCATGTAATAGGGCTTCAATCATTTTCTTTGCAACAATACTGGAATTTAGCTCGGTCGCTGTGTACATTATCGCAACAGTTTTTACCTGGGGCATCAACTGCTTAAGATAATTTATTTGGTATTTTGGATCTGTCATATCCGAGCTTCCCGTTACATTGGTATGTTTGTAAATTAAGCCAAGCTCGTGAGGATCAGTGACAGCGGCAATAATGATAGGTTTATCTTTTTCAATATTAGCAATTGCTTGTGCTGCTGGTGTGCCTAATGCAAATATTGCGTTTACCGTTTTGTTTTCGTGATATTCGCGTGCATAATGTTCTAACTTATCAATGGAGCCAAGTGCATTGCGGCATACAAAATCTGCCGTTCCTGAAAGCTCGGCTGATATGGTTTTCATGAATCCTTCTTTTGCCATATCAAGCGCTGGATGTGATGTAGTTTGTAAAATACCGATGGTAAATTGAGCTTTGCTATCTCTTTTTTCCATATTTGTTTGTAAGATAATTATACCAACGATCGCACATGCAACAAATGCGATGAGGAATAGAGTTGATTGGTTCTTCATTGCTATTTCCCAATAGATGTTTTTATTTTGTACCCGCCTCAAATATAATTTAGTTATACTTTTTTACCAAGAAAAAATTTATTTATGTTCTTTCACCGAAAGTTTTTTTCTATGCCAAATTATAAAGGTCATTTGGTTGGGGGCATCGCTGCTTACAGCACAGTAATCTCCGTGATTGCATACTTCCTGTTTAAACCGCATTTCATCACAGGTTTAGAGTGGTTACTATTTTGTTGTGCAGGTGCATTATTTCCTGATGTGGATACCAAAAGCAAAGGCCAAAAATGGTACTACCGTCTTCTAATGCTGCTATTTGTCATAGCCTTAATCAAAAATCATATGTATGCCGTGTGGATGGTAGTATTTTGTGTTATGTTTCCGCTTATCGTCAAACATCGTGGCGTGTTTCACCGGGTGTGGTTTGTCGTTGGTGTACCACTTATGGTAGCACTTATCGGCTGTGTGAATTGGCCCCATTGTAAAACCATCATTGGGTATGATGTTTTGTTTTTTATCGCTGGGGCATTATCACATTTATGGTTAGATTTGGGGTTCCGTCGTATGTTTAGATGGTGATAACCTAGTAATCCATGAAATCATGAGTATTACTAATCCACCGATCACAAAACCAGGCAACATTTCATTGACGTGAAAACCAAGAACAAGAGGATTTATCATTCTCCATGCTACAGCAGTTATACCGCCAGCAAAAATACCTGCCAATGCCCCCTGTTTAGTAATATGTGGCATATACAATGACAACATGGTTAAAGGACCAAATGAAGCTCCTAGACCACTCCATGCAAATTGTACTAAGCCAAATATAGTATTTTCTTCATTCCATGAAACAATAAATGCTGCTAAAGCAATCAGTAGTATTGAACATCTAAATACCCAGACTAATTCTAATGTTGAGGCATTTTTTTTGTATTGTTTTTTGTATAAGTCGTCAGTAATAACGCCCGCAAGCACAAGCATTTGTGAATTCATGGTCGAAAGGGTGGCTGAAAGGATACCGCACAAAATTAATCCCGCAATAAAGGGGTTAAATAATTGTAACGCCATACTGATAAACAATTCGCGCTCCGGATTTGCAAGGATGGTATTAAAAAAACCCATTGCCACAAAGCCGGCCAATGCTGCGCCACTGAGTGCCATTATTTGCCAGGTGAGACCAATATATTTTGATTTATGCATTTGATTAACATCACGAGCTCCCATAAATTTTGACAAAATATGTGGCATACCCAAGTAACCAAGTCCCCATGCAATGGGGTCTAATAAAATTCCTAGTGCATTGTGAGCATTAGGAATTAAGTTTAAAGATAGATTGCGTGCGTGAGCCGCATTAACTATTGCAGCAAAACCACCTATTTTTTGTAACGCAAATAAAGGAGTGATTAATACAACGGCTAATAAAAATATTCCCTGAAAAAAATCTACCCATGCGGCAGCAATAAATCCACCCATAAACACGTAGCTTATAGTTACGCCTATGGCAATTGCGGTTCCAACGTGATAAGGAACATCAAAGCCGGTGCTTAACAAGTATCCTACACCTTTAATTCCTGCAGCGATGTAAATGGTGAAAAAGAAGCCCATTATTACAGCACCCAACAGGCTGATGCGACCTTTGTTTTCGTGATACTTAGCTTCAAAATATGATGTTAGCGTTGTCGCATGAAAATCTGCTGTAGCTCTCCGCAAAGCAGGGGCAACAAACTGCCAGCTTATGAACATACCAAATACCAAACTAATGGCGACCCAGAGACTAAATGCCCCTGTTAAGTAGATTGCAGCAGGAAAACCCATAAACAACCAGTCGCTCATGTCAGCGGCATGCGCAGAAATGGCGGTGACCCAGTAATTAACGGATCGATTTCCTACAATAAAGTCAGTCGAGTTAGTTTGTGTTAGTGCGGCGTGCCGAGAAGCAATAAAGCCAATAATAAGTAAGATTGAGATATAAACAATTAAGGCAAGAAGCATAGCTATATTCATAAAACGTCCCAAAACAATAGATTGATGATCAATTCAAAAATTTGATTTGAACAATAATGTTACCCCACACGGGGATTGTTTGGGTGAAATATATATAAAATATGATAGTGTTTTGAGGCCTTCATACCATTAAATGTAAAGTAAGTTTATTAATAAGACAATCTATTTAATGTCAACTGCGTTCAGTTGAAACAAATTAAAAGCATTTTTAGTTGTTTGGTGAGCTATTGTTTCACGTGACGTAGTGCGTAATTGCGCAAGATATTCAGCTATCATAGATACATTTTGTGGATAATTTTTTTTACCCCTCAGTGGCTGAGGAGGCAGATAGGGAGCATCGGTTTCAAGTACAACAGATTCAAGAGGTACGGATGAAAAAATGTCACGAAGCTCTTTGTTTTTTGGGTAAGTTAGTGTGCCCCCGATTCCTAAATAGAATCCAAGATCTATACTAAACTGCGCAAAGTCATTATTCTCAGAAAAGCAGTGAATCACGCCTCTGGTTAACTGCCCCTTATATTGTTCAAGTGCGCGTGCAGTTTCTTCTCGTGCATCGCGTGTATGGACCACCAGTGCACAATCATATTCCAATGCAAGTTCTACTTGTGCGTGAAAAGCATCATATTGTCTTTGTATGTTATATTCTGGATAATGGCGATCAAATCCACACTCGCCGATTGCTACTATTTTATTTTGTTCTTTATGATGTAACAGTTTTTCAATTTCTTTGATGTCATTTTTCCAATCTGTCGTTAGATCGTTTGGATGAATACCAATTGCAGCAAAGTTATTAGTGTAGTATTTTGCAATCTGTATACAATTAATACTCTCAACAAGAGATGTTCCTACATTGAGAATATATTGTACATCATGCTGAGCTGCATTAGTGATTATTTCTTGTGCGCTTTGTATTTCTTCAGTTGTTAATAACCGGTCAAAGGTATCTTTAACTACGATATTTAGATGGCAGTGGGTATCAAATAACATTTGTTCACTCATAAAAATAATTAGTTTTATGCAATTTTACTATTTCATAAATTGCTTTGTAATGCGAGTTTTCAATAATTTTTGTCAATTTGACAAAGTAGGAAATAGAATTACTCTATGTTACAAAGAATAGAAAAAAATAAAAGAGTAGAGATGTAATGTAAGTGCAGTGTTTAACTAATATTTAATCAAATGAGGAGTAACCATGAACAAAAGTGAATTAATAAATTCACTCAGCGAAGAAACTGCGTTCAGCAAGAAGGATGTGACGCGTGTTCTTGAAACATTAACACGTATCATTGAACGTACCTTGAAAAAAGGTGAAAAAGTTTCTATTACCGGATTTGGTTCTTTTTGGTTGTCGCAACGTCCGGCACGTAAAGGAATTAACCCATCAACAAAACAACGCATTGATCTTCCTGCGGTAAATGTTCCACGTTTCAAAGCGGGAAAAAACTTAAGAGAAGTAGTGCGTTCAATTAAACTTGGTTGATGGAAATCTAGTTCTCAAATTGAGCTTTTATTCAGAAGGGTCGCACTTAACTGCGGCCTTTTTTATTGCTCAATTATTCATTTTATCATGCGTTACTTTGTTACTCCCCAAAACAGATATTCAGCTCTTAAACCTTTATAAGTATTCTCTTTTTTCTTCTCAACTTAATTAAAATGATTATTATAGAGATAATATACGCTGGTTATCACTTGGAGTACTATGATAGATTTAAAACTATTACGCGAAAATCCTGTTCAAATTATTGAATTATTGCACATCAAAGAACCCTCATATGACGCGCGTAAGTTATATGATTTAGATGCCAAAGTTAGACAGTTACGTATTGAAGTTGAGTCGCTGCGAAAAAAGAAAAATGACTTAGCGCAGCAAGCAAAATCAGGTGTAACCCCTGAAATTCGTACAGAATCGATGCAAATCAGTGCAGTACTCAAAGAAAAAGAAGTGAATCTGGAATCTCTTGATAAAGAGTTTAAATTATATTACCTGTCATGCCCTAATATCCCTGCCCAAGATATTCCAATGGGGGGTAAAGACTCTAATAAAGTAGTTAAAACTTTTGGAGAAAAACCTACTTTTAATTTTCCGGTTAAAAACCATTTAGAGCTGGGTACCGCGCTTAAGTGGTTTGATTTTGAAACTGCCGCGCAGATTACTGCCGGTAATTTTCCATTATACAAAGGTGATGGCGTTAAAGTTATATATGCGCTGACTATGTTTATGTTGAAAAACAACATGAAATTTGGTTTTGAACCTATTTTACCAAGCTATTTAGTTAACGAGCAATCGTTAACGGTTGCTAGTAATTTTCCTAAATTTAAAGATCAGGTCTTTGCGGTAACAGAAGATAATATCTATTTGACACCAACGGCAGAAGTTAACCTTGCAAATATGTATCGCAATAAGATTTTAAATGCAGACGAATTGCCTATTCGTATGACTTCTTGGACAAGTTGCTTTAGACGTGAAGCAGGCGGCTATGGTGCTCATGAGCGCGGATTAATACGCATGCATCAATTTGAAAAAGTTGAGTTATTTACCGTGTGCACTCCTGAACAATCCAATCAAGAACAAGAACGTATGCTTGCATGTGCCGAATCAATATTGCAGCAATTAGGGTTACATTATCGCGTAAGTTTATTAGCGGGTCAAGACTGCTCATTTGCGTCAGCAAAAACCTATGATATCGAGGTATGGTTGCCCGGTCAAGGTATGTATTATGAAGTGTCATCGATCAGTAATTGCACCGATTTTCAAGCGCGGCGCGGTATGATTAGGTATAAAAAGAGCGCTGACTCATCTACAGAGTTGGTCAACACGCTTAATGGATCTTCCCTTGCCTTATCACGCCTCATGGTTGCTATTCTTGAAGTTTACCAACAAGCTGATGGGAGTGTAATTATTCCTGAAGTGCTTAAAAATGAAGGAATATTTTAAATTAAAAGGGTAGAGTATGATATCGCAAGAGGTGTTACGCAAAATTAGAGAAATTGAAATTAAGGCTCGCCGTCTTGTGAGTGCAACCTTTATGGGTGCTGCAAGCTCTGCTCAAAAGGGCACAGGTTTTGAATTTGATCAGCTCAGAGAATACCAGCAGGGCGACGATGTTCGTGCTATAGATTGGAAGAGTTCGGCCCGCGCAAATAAAATACTTATTAAACAGTATATTGAAGAGCGAAATCGAACAATTATAATCATGCTTGACGTATCGGGTTCGATGGGATTTGCCTCACAATCGCTTACTAAGTCAGACATTGCTGGTCAAATTGCTGCACTACTTGCACTCGTCGGGGATTATGGAAAAGACCGGGTGGGATTATTAATTTTCAGTGACCAAATTCACTCATTTTTACCTCCTAAAAAGGGAAAAACATGGGTCCGACAAATTATTTATGAAATTTTTAGCCAGCGCCCAAACCATGCACATACCAATATTAATGCGGCTTTAGCGTATATAAATAAATATCATTATAAAAATGCACACCTTTTTTTAATTTCTGATTTCATTGATAAAGATTATGATAAAAACCTTGGCATTGCAGCAGCCAAGCATGATCTTGTGGCTATTCGAATTGTGGATCCCTTTGAGCGGTCGTTTGCCAATGCCGGTATTTTATATGTAAAAGATTCAGAAACCGGATTTGTGGGGCTTCTTGATTCACGAAATCAACAAAAGCTCAATGGAATACTTGATAAGCACTTGCAGGATCAAGATGCGGTATTCAAAAAATATGGAACAGACGTTTTGCAGATTGTACCACAGGAAAATTCATTGAATCAGGTTGTTAATTTTTTTGCAAAAAAAATGCGTTATTAAGGGATAAGCATGAACCAAGACGGATTATATGACATTTACGGAAGCTGGCATACTCCTTGGTGGCAAACCACTTTTTTTTGGTATGCTGCGGTTTGCACAGCTATTCTATTACTTTTTGTGATATTATTTAGTATAATTTACTGGTATGTGCAAAAAAAGCGTGTATTGCTGCCCTGGGATAAAGCGCAAAGCAAGCTGAATGAGCTCAAGATTCAATCTGTCCATCAGTCTGCAAAAAAGTCCTATAGTGCGTTAATTCAAACTATAAAAACCTACTGTTTGGAGCGGTTTAAGCTTCCCCTAGCTCTAACTGAATTTGAGCTGGAGAAAGAATTAGCTCGGCTTGAGATTTCTCCCACTATTAAAACTAGTTTGATAGAATTGTTTAACCATGCAACTCAGGCTAAATATGCACATCAGTGTCCTCTACTTGAGGTTATTCAAGAGGATATTGAAAACGCTTTAACATTTATTCGAGTCACTACGCCTACAAGCGCACGCGTTGAATCACTCTAATTATTAATTACAGAATCTTGCTGACAAGGAAGCACTTTGAATTTTCATTCTTCAGAAGAAACTCGATCATGGTATATTCATTGGCCTTTTTGTCCCTATAAATGTCATTTTTGTCCCTTTGTTGCAATTGCTTCACATGATCAGTTCATGGAGCGTTATCACCAAGCCCTCCTGCGTGAAATCGATGAATTTTTGGTGTCTACAGACACAAAACCAATTATCGATACGCTTTTTATAGGTGGAGGTACTCCTAGCACGTATCCGCCACATCTCCTACTTGACATGTTTGATACACTCAAAACTAAGATTGATTTTAGTCCCACCGCTGAAATTACAATCGAGGTAAATCCCGGCACGGTTTCAGTTGAAAAATTAAATACATGGAAAGCATGTGGTATTAATAGAATGAGTGTAGGCGTGCAAAGCATTAAAGATAACGTATTAGATAACCTAAATAGAAAACAATCGTTTAAGGACGTTCAATGGCTTCTTGAAAATGGGCCCCAATATATAGAGAATATTTCCGTAGATTTAATATTAGGTCTACCAGATGTTTCGGAAGAAGAATGGAAACAGTTGCTGACCCAGGTGGTTACTTGGCCTATCAGCCACGTTTCAATCTATTTTTTAACCGTTCATGAAGATACTCAGCTTTATTTTAAAGTGAAAAAATCGGAATTAATTTTACCACCCGATGATTCAATCGTTGACTTGTACTTATATTCAATCAATTTTTTTGCACAGCATGGATTTATTCAATATGAAGTCTCAAACTTTGCCAAAATGGATAAACAGTCTCGACATAACAGTATTTACTGGGAGCGAAAGCCATACAAGGCTTTTGGGTTGGGAGCATGCTCGTTTGATGGTAAGCGTAGATTTCAAAATCAAAAAAATCTTATGAAGTACATTGCTGATATTGAACAGAATAAGTCGGTCACCATTTTTTGTGAGGAACTTGACACTGAACAAATAAGATTAGAACGAATCATGCTTGGACTACGAAAGTCTAAAGGTATTGATTATAACGATTTACTTTCAAATATTGCCCCGGAAAAAAAAGAAAAAACAGATCTAACCTTGCAACAATTAATTGAGAATAAATTTATGTATATTTCAGATTCTAAAATAGTCTTGACTCCACGTGGGCTTGCAGTACAAAATCAGATTATTTCCCAATTAATGTCTTAAAAAAAATAACTTTTATTCGTATATATTCATATAAGGATTTGCACATGGCAAAACATGTTGGTATAAAGCTTCCTGAAGATTTAATTAAAGTATTAAAAGAAGGTAAAACCGTAGGTGTGTTAGCTACTTTCTCTGAAAAAGGTCTTCCCCACACCACTCCCATTCAATGTGTATATCCAAAAGGCTCTGAAAGTATATTGCTTTCGATAAATAAAGATCATGCCGGCTACCACAATATGGTATGGCAAAAAAAAGTTATGTTGTGCTTTATGGATGAAGGAAACGTTGCATACAGTATTTTAGGACGCGCTGGCGTTGTACGCGCACCTTCCTCTGTTCATCCTCTTATGAATATTGTCAGAATTGATGTAATTGATATTAAGAGTGATCGCTCGGTATTGTCTAAGATTGACTCTGGTGTAAGATGGAGTTATACATCATGGGAAGCTGAAGAATTATCTAAAGCACTTATGAATGAACTTAAAGATCTTTCACAGACTCTCTAAAGAGCAAATCAGAGTAAGGAGTAACGATGCGTGCACATGTATGTATGTTAATGATGCTAAGTTGTATAATTTATATGTTTCAAATGCGAGCTCAAGAAGAAGTCGTATCTGATGTGCAAAATCAGCTGGTGATGGATAGCCAACCTGTATCTTCTGATGTAATCGCTCCTCAACAGAATCTGCCAACGCCTACTATTGTTAACGAACAAGTTACGGTACCTGGCGCTGAGCAGTCTCAATTTATGCAGCCTTTTGGTGAGCAAAGTCAGCCAGACCAAACACCTTTTGAAACACCGGCTCGAAACAATCAGATTGATAGCGCCGATGAATTTTTACAACAAGCATTACCCCAAGATGTTGCACAGCCTTCTTTTGAGCCCCTAAATGAAGAGCCAGTATCTGAGCCTTTTTACTCTGAACCAATCATTGCACCAAGCCAACCTGAATCGTTCACAAACGGATCTGAACCAGTCTTGGCGCCCGCACCTGAGCCAATAGCCATTCCAGATGTTTCTACAGAATCATTGAGTATCAGTTCAATGCCTGAAGAGATTTCTGAAATTGACACTATGAACTTGGAAGAGCCAAAAGGCAATTGGTTATTCAAACGGTTTTGGTGGGAAAAAGCAGAACGTACCTACGAAAAAATTAAAAATTTAGTCGATAAAATTACCGAAACACGTTTGGCGTTCTTTCAACAGCGCACAGATTTAGATAGAACGTTGTTTGATCCGTTTTATTTAAATATCGGATTTGAACAAGGTGAACTCCGAGCGCTTAATGATTTTTTTCAAAATGAGCTGCAGCAAGATCGTCTTTCCAGAGGTACATTAACATCTCAAGAACGTGCGTTATTACAAAAACTCAATAATGAAAAACAACTTATCCAGAGCATGCAGAATGATATGGAGATTGTTAGAAAAGTTGATATGAGTATTGATGACGCGCTTAGTAAACTCATAGAGCGCATTTCTGAAGTAAGAAGCTATGAAAGACAGGCCTGGGATAGACTCAAAGCTATTAACAGAGAGCTGAGTGATCTTAAAGCACATGAATATTACTTGGCTATGGATGCATTTTGGAAAAATATCAACAATATTAATAATTACATCGCCCATGATTTTACTAATTATTTTTCAGAGTTGGTCCAAAAGGCAAACATGGAAGTTGATCGCATTAAAACCGCCGCAGAATCATTGCGAGAAAAAGGTATTGATCTCAAAGCAAGCGCTTTAGAGCTTAGATCATTAGGTCAAAAAAAGCGCGATGAAGAACCCCAAGAAGAAGAGATAGAAGAGGACACTCAAGAAGTTTCATGGTTTTCGTGGATTATGAGTAAAATTACGTGGCCATTTAGGTCTTTGTATAGTTTTGTAAGTGGTTTTTTTGTAAATAATTCACAGGATAGCGACGACGTAGATACGCGTGACGAAGAACAATAATGTTTTGGCCTAATTGCTAATCAACAGCATTTACCTAGTCAAAAACAAAAGGCACAGTATACTGATCTGTGTAAGTTAACTTTCGTGCGCGATCTATCTTGATAAATAGTATTATTTCTGATACATTTCTTATGTTTTTCGCAAGTAAGCTTGAAATACACGCCGAGGTGGTGAAACTGGTATACACGCAGCCTTGAGGTGGCTGTGGGAGAAATCCTGTAGGGGTTCGAGTCCCCTCCTCGGCACCATCACCATTAACAAGTTCAAAAATGATTAGTTTATTTCTCAATGAAAAAAAAGGAGCTTCATGAGTACTGCTGTAAGGCGTTTTAGCTTTTCATGGTTTTCTTTTTGGGTAGTATTAGCAATAATTGGTGTTTATTTTTTAATACCACTACGCCAAAAAATTAGACTTGGAATTGATCTAGTTGGGGAACATACATTACGCTCCAAGTGCAAACTGATAAAGCAGTTGAAGCAGAATTGTTGTCACGCATGCAAAGTGTTTCTACTAAACTCAAAGAGCTTGCAAAAGACCCCATTAATAAATCTGTAGAAAATAACTCTATTAAACTTACTTTTGACACTCCAGCGTCTGCCGCTTCAGCAAGTCAAGTAATTTCATCATTTGATAAAGAATTAAAAGTTGCTACCAATCAAAATACTATCACAGCAACACTCCCTGAATCAGTTGTTGAAAAAATCAAAGACGAAGCAGTAACACGAAATATAGAAGTGTTAAGAGCGCGTTTTGGTGTGGAAGAAATTCCAATCAGCAAACAAGGAGACAATAGAATTGTTCTTGAGTTGCCTGATACGGCAAATCCTGAAGAAGCAAAAATGCGTATTGGTAAAGCCGCTGTGCTCGAGTTTAGAGTTGTATATAAATATGGCTCAAGCAAAGAGCAAATAGAATATGATTATGACGGCATCATCCCAGGTGATATGGAAATACTTCAAGGACAAGATGAAGGCCATGGTAAACAGTTTTACCTAGTTCAAAAATATGCTGAAGTTACCGGTAAAATGCTCAAAGATGCCCAAGCAAGAATTGGTCAAGACCGTATGCAACCAGAAGTTTCATTCTCATTAACTTCTGAAGGTAGCGATAAGTTTTATGATCTTACCAGCAAAAACATGGGTAAAATGCTTGCAATCGTGCTTGATAACATGGTTATTTCAGCACCGGTCATCCAAGCGGCTATTCGTTCTGAAGGGATGATTACGCTGGGTAGTGCGGACATTAATTATGCAAAAGAGCTTGCGTTATTATTACGCTCCGGTTCTTTTGTAGCGCCGGTTAGTTTTGAAGAAGAACGTCAAATTGGGCCGTCACTCGGTGCTGAGTCCATACGACAAGGTTTAATATCCTGCTTAGTAGGGCTTGGCCTACTCTTCTTATTCAGTGTATTTTTCTATGGATTTCCGGGAATCCTGGCGTTTATCGCGCTTATCTACAACCTTTTGTTGATATTACTTGGACTGTCTTGGTTAAACGCAACATTAACATTACCGGGTATAGCCGGTATGGTTTTAACAGTTGGTATGGCTATTGATGCATCTATTTTAATTTATGAACAAATTAAAGAGGCGCTTGCACATGGCATGCCATTACGCAAAGCCATCCAACATGGTTTTTCTGACGCGATGGTTGTTATTCTCGATGCGAATATTACCACCTTTATAGTTGGTGTTGTGTTGTTCTATTTTGGAACGGGTCCTATTAAAGGTTTTGCGGTAACTATGATGTTGGGTATCATTTCGACCCTTATTACCGGATTATTTTTCTTAAGATCATTATTTTCCTTTATTTTAAACACATTTAATATTCAAAAACTAAAATTTTAATGTATACTATTAACCATAAGTAAGAGATTTATAAAATTCGTGGCGACGTAGCTCAGTCGGTTAGAGCGGCGGAATCATAATCCGTAGGTCCGGGGTTCGAATCCCTGCGTCGCCACCAGGTAACACAATGGTTTTTGGAAATCACGTTAACACGCCCACGCAGCTTACTCTCTTACGTCTTCTCGTATCACCATTTATTCTTCCAATTTTTCTCTATCTGTTATTGCCTTACGATAATTTTTTCATTAATTCTACCTTAGCTTTCCTCTTTATTTTGTTAAGTCTTACTGATTTCTTCGATGGCTACTTAGCGCGCAGATACAGTCAGGAAACCAAAATTGGAAAAAGTTTAGATCACGTAGCAGATAAATTTTTGGTGTATGCTACCTTAGTAGTTTTATTAGCGGTAAAAAAAATATTCTTTTACTGGGTTATTATTTTTATTGGACGAGAGTTCTTTGTGATGGCGCTTCGCATTGTAGCATTAGA
Source organism: Candidatus Dependentiae bacterium Noda2021 (assembly GCA_020886235.1). Classification (GTDB taxonomy): domain Bacteria; phylum Babelota; class Babeliae; order Babelales; family Vermiphilaceae; genus Noda2021. Next base: position 318,265 of record AP025250.1, read on the forward strand.
GCATAACTTACAAGTTCCTGTGTCAGCGTTTGGTAAAATTAAAACGGCCACGCAAATGGCGCTATTGACGTTTCTGATCATAAATCCGTATCAGCATGATAGCCTTGCTTACGCGCCTTATTGGTGGTTTGTAAATTCATTTCTCATATTTCTTGCATTGTTCTTTTCGTTATTTTCTGCTTTTTTGTATGCACTCTCATTTTGGAGAGTTTTTTCTGTGTTGCATATTAAACAATCATAAGAAATGTTTGTCAGTTTGATTTCAAGAAAAATGTTCGTATTAAGTTGTGTAATAAGTATTCTGGGAATAGATTATTCTTATTATTGGCATAGCAATAAGGTAAAAAGACATATGTTATTTAAAGATTTAGCCCATGCTTTTTTAGAAATAGAAAAAGAAAGTTCTCGTCTTGGTATGACGCGCTTATTGGCTGGTGTGCTAACTGACGCAACTTCTCAAGAAGCAGATATCATTAGCAATATTTCTTTAGGGCAATTACGTGCCCCTTTTCTTGGTTATCAATTTAATATTGCAGAAAAAAATATTATTAAAGTTTTTGCTGAAATGTTAAAAAAATCTGAACAAGAAATTGATGCCCAAGCAAAAATTGTTGGAGACCTCGGCCTTGTTATTGAGCAAGAAATATGGAGCACCGCTCATGATTTGACCGTTACACAAGTATATGAAATGCTTGAACAGATCGAAAAAATAAGTGGTCTTGGTTCCCAAGAAGAAAAAAGCTCTGCATTGCAACATCTCTTATTGTCGCTTGATCCGCTTTCAGCTAAATATGTAGTGCGTGTTATTTTAGGAACGTTGCGTCTTGGTTTTTCTGACATGACACTGATAGATGCTCTTTCATGGATGGAGGCGGGTGATAAATCACTCCGTCATACTATTGAACATGCTTATAATATTTGTGCTGACATTGGTTACATTGCAAAACTGTTAAAAACTGATGGCATTGAGGCGTTGAAGAAAATGGTTCCGCATGTTGGAACGCCAATCCGTCCTGCCGGTGCGGAGCGGCTTGCAACCCCAAGTGCCATATTTGAAAAGCTTGGGCCTTGTATTGCGCAACCTAAACTTGATGGTTTTAGGTTACAAATTCACCTTGATAAAACAAAAACTCCTGCATTGGTTAAATTTTATTCACGAAATTTAATTGATATGTCACATATGTTTCCTGATCTTGCACAAGCGGTATTAGATCTTAATGTTCAAACACTGATTGCCGAAGGTGAGGCAATTGTATTTGACGCTAACACGGGCAGTTTTCTTCCGTTTCAAGAGACCGTAAAACGCAAGCGTAAACATGGTATTGAAAAAGCTATGGAAGAATTGCCTTTGCAAGTTTTTATGTTTGACGTCTTATATCTTAATGGAAAATCATTGTTACCGTTGACTCATGAAACTCGTCGCGCGCAATTAATGACCTTATTTGGTAGCGCCGATCAAAAAGCAGTAAAGATAATTGAAGAAGTCCATATTAATAATGCAAAAGAACTTGAGCATTATTTTGCAAAAAATATTTCTGCAGGGCTTGAAGGATTAGTGGTTAAAAGACCAGACGCTATTTATCAACCAGGTAAGCGAAACTTTAATTGGATCAAGCTTAAGCGATCAGAAGAAGGTCATCTTGATGACACAATTGATTGCGTGATTTTGGGTTATTATTCCGGTTCAGGCAAACGAGCATCATTTGGTGTAGGCGCTTTTCTTGTTGGTGTTTACAATCCACACAATGATAGCTTTGAAACCGTTGCTAAAATTGGTACCGGTCTAAAAGACAGTGATTGGGTAGAGTTAAAAAGTAAGTGTGACCAGATTCAAGCACTAGAAAAGCCTAAAAACGTTATCTGTTCTCCTGAGTTGTCTCCGGATGTGTGGGTAAACCCTGAGATAGTATGTATGATCCGTGCGGATGAAATTACCGTTTCTCCATTACATGCCGCTGCACGGTCAGAATATCACCTTGGCTATGCGTTGCGCTTTCCGCGTTTTATGGGCTATCGTCCTGATAAGGGTCCTCTTGAAGCAACTACTGCTCAAGAAATAATTACGCTTTATAATCAACAATTTAACAAATAAAAAAAGCGGCTCAGAAATCCTGAGCCGCTTTTTTTATTTATGGTTTTTTATTTTACGTATTTTTTCATTAACGCATCAATGCTGCCGCGGAGAGCTTGCATATATACAATGCGTGCCTTTTGATCTTGAGCCCAGGTAGGAAGAACGTTTTGAATGTGTTGAGTAATGCCTGATTTATTACCTGCATACACAACGCCATGCACTGCCAATTCACGAATTCCGGTTCTTACTGCAGCTTTACCAGCTTTTTTTGCATCAAAATTATGAGATGATCCATTATGGGTAGTTTTGCAATAGCTACCAACACCATAGCAAATTTCAACTACTGGATCGATTACTTGAGCTACATCAATGGTATAAGAAGGGGTAATAATATATTCGGGCAATCCTAGGGCGCTTATATATTTTGCCGATTCTTTAATTGCGGCATTTGTTGCCCAATCTTGTACCGCATCAACCTTTGACGGAATAGTGCTGTTTTCAGCAACTTTGTCTTTTAAATATTCAGAAAGAGCAACATGCTGAAGGCCGTAATGTGCACCGAGTACCAGTGCAGAAAGAGTAAGTTTTACTTGCTTGTCATTAAGAGTGTGCTCTGCATTAATATGGGTAATTGAAGATGCGGTCAAAATTGTTAGCGCGTACATAATGTTCTTCATTACTACTCCCTTTTAAAAATTTAAATGTTACTGAATTATAACAAACCATACTACATGCATGAAAGATTTCAAATACTTTTACCTGTATGTAATACAAGGGAGCAATTTTGAGGTGTAGGCATAATAATAGCTTAGCACTATTGTGAAATCTCAATGTGCCTTACCAATTATATTGCTTATTGGACGTTATCGTGATACCAACTCTTTAAAGTACAATGCCTCTTCAATGGGTGATGGGGCATCAGTAATACTTTTTCCAATAATTATGCCGTCAGACTTGAGGCTCATAAAGTAATTTATGGTATCGCGTGTAATTTTTGCTGATATGAAAACGGGTAACTGTGTATTGCCGCGCACCATTTCCCATTTGTCGTGAAACATGAGTGACTCTTTTTCATCAAATGCTTGATGAAAAAGAAGAGCATCTACGCCCAGGTTTTTTGCTTCTAATGCAGATTGACCAAGCGCAGCTGAATCAACTAAATCAAGCATAACCTGGACTTTTGCTTGGTGTGCAGCAGTACATGCCGCGTGAATGATATCTTTGCCTGTTCCTGCCATAACGGTTACCCAGTCGGCACCTGCGTCTGCAAAGATTGATATTGCTTCCTTGCCACGATCAATAATTTTTGTATCAGCTAAGATTTGTTTGCGGGGAAATTGTTCTTTAAATAGTTTAACGGCTTTAACACCGTGACTATAGAGAAGTAAGGTTCCTACTTCAAGAATATCTGCCTGATCTGCCACTTGAGTGGCAATTTCTAGTGCCTTTTCAAGGTTAGACATATCAAAGGCTATCTGCAATTTCATATGAATGTTCCTTTTAAAATTATCTAATCAATATGAAAATTACCCTAGAGTAACAGCAGCAGTATAGCAACATTTCAAAAATTTGGAAAAGAAGCACTTTTTGATTTGTCCTAATAGCGACTACCGGTGAACTGAATAATTGTTTTACCATCTTTTTTAAACCAACGGGGAACGAGGCTGAAAAAATGCATGAGGTTAAGTACGTATAGAGCATCTTTTACTACATGTATTCCTCTTTTTATAAAAATGTCAGGTAATATCAAATGGGGTGATTGCTGCGATAAAGTGATACCAGTTGGTATATATACATATTTTGGGTGAGCAAAAATGGTGATTGAGTCACGCGGCACTCTGTTATCAGTGGGTAGATTTTGTGGAGTTGCTCGCCAAAAGTATAGTTCTGTTTCTTGATCCTGTACCTTTTCTAGTAGATATAATTTTGCCGGAGAACCTTCCTCGAGTTCCCAGTGACTTAATGTATTATGAGACATCACAATAGGACTGATCTTCTGGGTTACGAGTAGATAAATTGACTCATCGCGCTGCCAGCGAGGGAATGTCGTTTGCCCGTGTATGTCCGAAACCGCTAGAAAACCATAGTAGGTAGAAAAAATTCCGGTAACGCGATTGTTATGTAATAATTTTAAGTGTTCGCGCGACAGGTTAAGTGAATTGCTAAATTTTTTAATTTTACGTTCTGATTTTTCGGGTGTTATAACATCAGGAAATGGCTTATAAAAATAGGTTATGAGTTGGGTGCCCAGGGCTGCATTAGTAAAAAAGACAAAATATGCTATAATTGCTACAAGTTTATTTAAAAAATATTTCATTCATAATCTCTTACTTAATTGCACGAGCACTGTTATTAAGTATTAAGAGCGTAACAAATAGCGCCGGTAAAAATCTAGGGTTATACGCAACGTATGAAGATCACATCACTTAAACACGATTATTCATGGCAGAGGTTAGTTGAGCAGTACCAGCTCACTGATTATCAAATTAATCAATTTAAATTATATGAAGATTATTTGATCAAAAAGAATCAGGATTTTAACTTAACCGCTATTACTAACCCGGAAGAAGTAAAAGCATATCATTTTGTAGACTCAGCAGCGGTTTCTTCATTTATTGATTTCAATTCTATACAAGCAATTGCCGACGTTGGTACGGGTGCGGGATTTCCAGCAATACCATTAAAAATTCTTTTTCCTCATCTGACGGTCTATCTGTTAGAAGTAAATAATAAGAAAATTGCATTTCTGCAAGAAGTTGCTGCGATGCTTGAATTGGATAATGTCATCACTTCTTCAAGTGATTGGCGCACATTTTTGAGAAAAACCTCATATCCAATCGACCTTTTTGTCTCACGTGCCTCATTGCATACTGATGAACTGATGCGTCTCTTTAAACAAAGCTCGCCTTACAAAAGTGCTACCCTCGTGTACTGGGCTTCTCAAGCATGGACTCCTGGCAAAATTGAACATGATTACCTCTATCAAGAAGCTTCATATGAGGTAGGTAATAAAACACGACGTCTTATATTTTTTAAAAACTTACCAAGCAATTAGCCGCGGGTTATTTGCAAACCAATACCGCAATGTGTACATTGCCTACTAGAGATAAACGAGATAAAGAGCACTAACAATGAAAGGTCTTTATGAAAAAGGGATTACTAGCTAGCTACGTTGCTGGCATACGAGATGCTCAATCAGGAGAAACGTACAATACGATTATTCGCTATTTTATACCTGAGTATATTACGTCCTTAGTAGTCTTTTCATTGCCTTTCCTATTAGATTCTGTTTTTATTGCCCGATTAGAGTCAATGCCCGCCTATGCTACATTAGGTGTTACTAATAATCTTATTCACTTTTTTATAAAAATTGCAGAAGCGTTTTCTGTAGGTACCGTCGTTCTTGCCGGTCAATATAATGGGAAATTTCAATTTCACAAAGTTGGACGAGTTGTTCGTGACTCGTTTTGGGTTACGTGTCTGTTAGGGGCAATTGTATCGACAAGTCTTTATTTTGGTGCAGGGTGGATTTATCGATGGCATGGCGTTCCGTATGAAATTGCTCATTTGGGCGTGCCCTTTCTTCAATTGCGTTCAATTGGGATCTTTTTTACCTTCCTTGCCTATTCTTTTATTGGGTTTTTAAAAGGTATAAAAAACACAAAAACGCCCATGCAAATATATTTAGCGGGAGCTGTGGTTTTTGTACTGTGTGACTACATGTTCATATTTGGCAATTTAGGTATGCCTCGTATGGGATTAAATGGAAGTGCACTTGCCTCAGTCGTACAAAGTTTGGTAATGTTAGTAGCTGCTTTGTGGTTTGTATTTTCAGATAAACAATACCGCCAGTATGCCATTTCTCTCTTTACCGGACTTACTGAAAAAAATTACATTAAAGATTTAGCCAGCCTCATATGGCCTATGGTGATCGATAAAGCAACGCTGGCCGCTGCGTATATTTGGCTCAATAAAATGTTATGTCCAATGGGAACCTGTGCAGTTGCTAGCTTTGCGGTGGTAAAAGATATGGAGCGCTTTGCCTTTTTGCCGGCAATTGCATGTGCCCAAATTATAACATTTTTGGTGAGTAATGATTATGGTATTCAAAATTGGAATGGTATTAAGAGTAATATTAAAAAAGTAATTTTCTTGTCGTCGATCTTAGTGTTTTCAATTCTATTTCTCTTTTCAATGTTCCCTAAGGTTGTGATGCAAATTTTTGATAAAAAAGGTGAATTTTCGCCTATAGCGGCACAAGTTTTTCCGATTTTGAGTATACTGGTCTTCTTTGATTTGCTACAATTAGTCTTGTCTGGCGCATTGCGCGGAGCCAGTAATGTTAAAACAGTAATGATGGTACGCCTTGTGGTATGTTTGGGATATTTTGTTCCCATTTCATATGTACTCTCAAATATGCCCATTAATAATATAGCACTTAAATTTATGCTGATTTACGGTTCATTTTACATCGGTAATGCTCTTATGAGTTTAGTGTATATCCACCGATTCCGTACCGATGATTGGAAATCAGAAAACATATAATACAAAGGTCAGCGATGGTTAAAGTTACGAGAGAAGAATTGCTTAAATTTGCTCATCTTTCACGTATTGACGTCAATGAGTCAGAAATAGAATCTCTGCTTAAGCAACTCAATGATGTATTAAATTATGCACGCCGTGTGCAAAACGTTGCACAGGAGGCGCAAGAATTATTGCATAAGAATGAAAATGCGTGGCGTGAAGACGAAGTAATCAAAACTGATCCCCAACCGCTGCTTTCCAATGCACCAGAGCATGAATCTGGATATTTTGTTGTTCCGGTAATACTTGAAAATGAATAAAGGCTTTAGTATGAACTCACTTGCATTTGCTTCAATTAAAGAAATTAAAGAAAAGTTAGATAAAAAAGAGATCTCAAAAGAAGAGGTGTTGCGTTATTTTATCAAGCGCTTTGAGCGTCATGATGGCGTAATTGACTCAGCCTTAGAGATTTTTGATGAAGCTTCTATTCTAGCCCATGCATCTCATGCAGGAACTCTTGCAGGTATACCTGGAATTATAAAAGATAATATTGTTCAAAAAGATAGACCCATTACTTGTGCTTCAAAAATTTTAAAAGGTTTTACTGCTACCTATGATTCTACGGCAACGGCGCGTTTAAAAAAAGAAGGCGCACTACTGATTGGCAGAGCTAATTGTGATGAGTTTGCAATGGGTAGCTCTGGAGAAACCAGTGCGTATAAAACTACCAAAAATCCCTGGGACATTGATCGTGTACCCGGCGGATCAAGTAGTGGATCTGCTGCTGCAGTAGCAGCTGGTCTTGTGCCGTGGTCTTTGGGTTCAGACACTGGTGGATCAATTCGCTTACCGGCAGCATTTTGCAACTTGGTTGGTATTAAGCCTACCTATGGAAGAGTTTCTCGCTATGGCTTAATAGCATACGGGTCTTCTATGGATCAAATCGGAGCGTTTACCCGTAATGTGTATGACAATGCATTAGTAATGGCAGCTATTGCAGGTCATGACGCTAAAGATTCTTCAAGCAGAAATGTACCAGCAACTGATTATACTAAAGAATTAACTGGATCAATTAAGCCTGGATTAAAAATTGGTATTATTGAAAATGCGTTATATGCAGAAGGCATGGATCCTGAAATTGCTTCTGCAGTCGAAGTTGCAATTAAGCACTATGAAAAATTGGGTGCTATCATTGAAAAAGTAAAACTTCCGATGATTGAGTATGGCGCAGCAACCTACTTTATTGTAAGTCGTGCAGAGGCAGCTTCTAATTTAGCGCGCTTTGATGGTGTGCGCTACGGATTGCGTGCGGATGTAGACAATTTAAATGATATGTACAATAAAACGAGAGAAGAAGGATTTGGTTCAGAAGTTAAGAGTCGTATCATTGTTGGTAACTACGTACTGTCAGCGGGTCACGCAGGTCAGTTTTATCAAAAAGCAAATGATGTGCGCGCTATGATTCGCTCGGAATTTTTACAAGCGTTTAAATCAGTAGACGTTTTACTGATGCCAACTCACTCAATTCCACCATTTAAGTTTGGTTCATTTAAGGTTGATAAGTTAGCAATGGATCTACAAGATAACTTTACCTGTGCTGCCAACCTGGCACACATACCAGCACTGTCTATACCGTGTGGATTTACGGCTAGTAAGTTGCCTATAGGATTGCAACTCATAGGACCAGATTTCTCTGAAGGATTGTTGTATCAAACCGCTTATGCGTATGAACAATCAACACCATGGCATACCTACAAGCCAGATAATTTAGACTAAAAAAAAGGCGCCGTAACGGCGCCTTTTTTATTACACAAATTTTAAATTAATCGATGATGAATTGCTGGGGTTTTTCTTGTAATATACTGCCAGCAACTGATCAACATTTTCTTTTGAATCAGAAGCTATTTTTTTGTATTCATGTAGTTCATTAACAAACTGTTGTTCGCTACTTAACGGTGCGCTCGTGGTCGGTTGATTGTGAGGTGTCTCAACTTTAGGTTTGTGCATCGTAAGCGCGTTGTAAAATTGCTTGTTGAGAACAGTTTTTAGATTAATTTCTGCTTCGTCCTGCAACGTGTTAGTATCTAAGAATAGCTGAGCAGCAACAGCTAACGGTTGCAATTTTGGTTTTTGTTGTTGGCTTATTCCATGCTGAATAACCTGTAAGCCTTGCATTTTGGATTGTGCGTTGCTTGCGTTAGTTTTGATATTGTCAACAGTCGTTGGGGTTGATGCGTTGCCTGAAAAGTAATCATTTAAATTAGTTTCTAGTTGTTTGATTGTGGGTTGTAAGTTAGTGGTAAATGGTTGGATGTGTGAATTTTGTGTGATTCGGGCAAAACCAGAAAGTGTCACAAATGCGTATCCGATAGCATTTGTTTTGTTGCGATCGTCTTCCATGTTTTTTATCACCGGTACAGAACTTGGGTCAAATGCTGGTTGAATGATAGTAATTGGCTTGAGTGTCTTTTGCTTTTTTGGTTTTAGTTCAAAAGGTGATTCAGGCAAAAGTTTTTGTAATTTTTTTATTGTTTTGTGATATGGCTTATTTGCCTTTTTATCAGTATAGGATTTAATTTCTTGTGCAATTGCTTCTTTATTAGGATGTGTACTTTTTTCATTACACATAATTTCTATTGCAGAAGCAAATGTGTTTGTATCATTTTCTATAGCTTCATTTTTCTCTGATGAAATAATCATACTAGAAAAAAATAACGCGATAAGATAATAGTGTGTCAATTTCATAAAAGAGACCCTTATATATTTATGGTGATTAGCTTGGCAATTCTGTTTAAAAATGTAATTACAGAGAGAGAAAATTTTAAAACTAGTTCAATCGAAATGTTCGTAAGCGTTGTCTTGCGCTCACGCCATGTCAAAAATGCCTTATCTATTGAGGTTTTCTTAGTTTTTAAGTAAAAAATATACTCATTTAAGCGTATCGTAAATAATACAATGTTTCAATAACGACATGCAAATTAAGGACGTGTTAGTGCAATTTGATAATAATTAAATGGCTATTTATGCACTCTGAAGAGCGAGGTGCATTGGGAAGATAAATTAAGGGAACAAGTTGTTTACAGGTAAAAGAAAGGGGCATCAGTAATGCCCCTTTTAGTGTGGTAGTAATTACCAGATGTATTTTACAATGAGTGTTGCTACGAGTGTTAGAGCAACAGGTAGTTTAACATGACGCCATCCCCAAATTTGGTGGCCAATGTTGACTATGGCGAGCATAATTAATGCGGGGTAACATGCAATGACGATCGGTGCAATAAGGTTCATAATTTTTTCAAACCCTAGATTTGCCATTACGGTGGTAATGCTGATAGTGACCAACAGGCATGTTAAATAATTTACTTTGTTTTTAAAGATTTCTGTCTGCAGATAATCGGTAAACACAGCGGTTAATGCAACTGAGGTTGTCAAGCATGCAACAGCCACTGTTATATTGGCCAATATACCCGCTTGAGGACCAAGAATGATTGATGCTAATACCGTCAATATCTTCGATCTGTCCGTTATGCCTTGGAGTGCGGGTGCATACATTGCCGCTACAATGCAAAATCCAGCATACACTAATGCTAAGAGTACGGCGCCAATACCACCTGCTTGTAGTCCAACGATTACTTGCTGTTTTTTACTGGTTAAGTTTAAACTACGCTTAAGCCCAGAAAAAATAAGACTTGAGAAAAATATAGTTGCCAGCAAATCAAGAGTCCAATACCCATCAATCAATCCGCGCATGAAACTATCTTGTGGCGTTATTTCATATGATGGTGGAGTAGCAGACCAATAAAGACCAAATATAACGATTGAAAGAAGGAGCGTTAATTTTAATGGTCCTAAAAATCTTCCTATAATATCAATAACGGCGCTTTGCCTGAAGGTGAATCCAAAAATCGCAGCAGCGGCAATAAGACTAAAGCTAAAAAGCGAAAGCCAGGGCAAATAATAGGACACTGCTGAGTGCGAAACCGTTACGCAACGAGGTATAATCGCAAATGGTCCAATAAGTAATAGGCATAAAAATATTGCGATTGAGCCCGGAACGCGTCCAATTAATTTAAATAATTTTTTGTAGTCACCATCTGCTAAATTTGCAGAAACCAGACCAATGAGTGGAACGATGGTTGCAGTAATGATAAAGCCAAACAGCGCATACCATACCATGTCACCAGTATCACGACCCAATGCAAGTGGAAAAACAATATTACCTGCGCCAAATAACATTGCAAACATTGCAAGTCCGGCTGAAAAAATTTTAAAAAATTTCATATACATCCTCTAGTGAGTATTATTCAAATAACTAAAGAGAGCCTGTCAATTGAAAGCATTACTGACAATAGCTAAAAAATTCGTGTTTGTTGAGATTAAATACCGCATGCCATATAGGCAATGCCTAGCATGGCATTGGTACAAAGAAGTGTACAAGCCATAGACATAGAGGAGGATTGAGTAAGGGACATGCTAGCGCATGAAGAGATAGAATGAGTTAAATGTAAAGGCAGCTCATCGAGAGTTGCGTGTGGCGTAGATCGATCATGATATGATTTCATGCCAACTCCTACTGTTGTTGATGTGTGTGTTATTATCACTAAGGTTTAAGTGTATAAAATTATCAATAAAATACAACTGTAAAAAAAAGCAGGGATTCTTGCCCTGCAAATACTTTTCAATTGGTTAATTTGGCATGCCCTCGGTTCTGATTTTTCACAACTGAAATATTATTCTTGTAAAAAAACTGCCTAAAACGTTACATTACTAAGAGGTGCTGGTGCGTGCATGAAGTTGGGGTAAATGCGTATGGGCAGATATATAAGAGCTTTTTTAATAGTATTTTCTTTTACCATTTCTGCGGTCATTACCTGTGATGCAACGGCAAAAAAAATTACTAATATTGATAAAAGTTGCGTGAATGATAAAAAAACGCTCAAACAATTGAAATGTCGCAATGATTTAATTAAAGTGCGTGACGGCATTTCAGATATTATTGCCGATGTATTTAGATTAAATCTTAACTTGCTTTCATGGGATACGTTTAAAGTCATTAGTACCGTATTTCCTCTTTATATTGGTATGCGAATGGTTGATGATCGCATTCAAAATAATTTTTTTTGTTACACTCACAAAAAAAATGTAAATCAGTTGCCGTCTTGGTGCCACGAATTTGTGCGCTTTGGCCTTGGAGTTCCGATAGTGTTACTCGGCAGCCAAGCGTTTTTAAGTCGAGACCTTGAATTTAGGCTTGCGGGCCGCATGCTGCTCCTAGGCTTGCCGTTTGTGATTTTTGGAAAAGATATCATTAAAAAAATTGAAGCCGATTGCTGCTTGCGCCCGTGGCATGAAAATTTTTGCCACAGTAAAAAGCGGGCCTTGGGTGGCTTTCCTTCAGGGCATATGGCTCAAGCCTTTTATATTACTATGCTCTATGGTATGCGTTTTGGCCCAAAATTTGCCGTACCTCTTGGTATTTACAGCGCCACATTAGCGGCCGTTTTTTTAAGTTGTAACAGGCATTATGTCTCGCAGCTGGTAGCGGGCGCGGCACTGGGAACCATATATGCATTTGCGGCCAATCGATTGATTGATGCAAAATTATCAGAAAACTATCAATTACAATGTGGGATTGATAGCAGAGGATGCCCCGGAGCTAAAATTAGTTGTTCTTTTTAAAGTTGGGATTAAGCCAACTCATGGGTATATCAGCTTCATACACGCCATTAATACCAAGAACTCTGTGCTCTAAGCGACCTTGCTTTTTAAACCCCATGCGTTCATAAAGCCGTATTGCCGGGTTGCTCTCACGTGCTACTAATTCTATCATCATAATAGAAGGGTGATGATTCATCACATCTTCTTGTAGCGTGCGTATGAGTGCGCTGCCAATACCAAGACCCTGAAATTGCGGATCAACTAAGATATTGGTTTCTGATCGAATATGAATAAAAAGCTTAGGCTCTAAGGTAAGGCAGAGTATGCAGCCAATAAGCGAATTGTTGTATTCAGCTACAAAAATAATGCCTCGATCAGTTGCATTAGTTAGTAACCGGGTCATATGACTATCAGTTATTTCTTCAGCTGTGCGTGCCAAACCGCCAGGGATGGCAGCAACTCGTTTAAAAAGAGCTGTTAATTGCGCTTTATCTGAGAGCAAGCCTTTGCGGATGAGGGGGCTAATAGTGGTATTATTGTGCATTATTAATAAGTCGCTTTAGGTTAAATAGTAAAAAATCACTGGGCGTTAGCTTAAGTGTATCCTATTTTGTCTAAAGATTAATAACCCGTTATACTAAAATAAAAACTATTAATCTCACAACCCCCTGATGTGTATGAATTACTGGCAAGAACATATAAAAATTGGCAATTTATCATTCCCTCGTTTTATTGGTGGCCCCTTAGATGGAATCACTGATTCTCCGTTTAGACAACTGGTACGAGAATTTTCACCAAATGAGCTGTTATTTACCGAAATGCGTCATGTGGCGTGTGTTGCAAATGACAAAGGTGGCATCAAAGCGCTTCAATTTAAGCAATTAGAGCGCCCGTTAAATTTTCAAGTTGCGGCTAATCGCCTTGATTTTATTGAAAAAGCGTGTGAAAAAATTTTAGCAGCTGGTGTTGATATTGTTGATTTAAACGTAGGGTGCCCGGCACCTAATGTGGTAGGTTCTGGTTCAGGATCTGCGCTAATGGCCGATTTGCCCCGCCTGAAAGAAATTCTAACACTCTTTAGAAAAGTGTTACCAATTCCGTTTACCGTAAAAATTCGCGCAGGCTTTAAGCAGCAAAATGCCGTTGATGTAGCAAAACTTATTCAAGATTGTGGGGCTGATGCTCTTTCAATTCATCCTCGCTTACAAACGCAAAAATTTGAAGGCCGACCTGATTATGCTCTTGCCGCTCAAGTAAAGCAAGCGGTATCTATTCCAGTTATCATTTCTGGTGGCGTAATAAATTTTAAAACGGCAAAAATAGTTTATGATCAAACGGGTGTTGATGGCTTTTTAATTGGAAGAGGTATCTGGGGTAAGCCATGGAAGCTTGCTGAGATGGAACGCCACATGAACAACGAGCAGTTTGTTATTGATAATAAACAAATGTTTTATTGGGCAGCCCGTCACCTAGATGCGATGATAGAATTTTACGGACCTAAAGGCCTGTTTGCCTTTAGAAAACATTTGCCTTTTTACTTAAAAGGTCTTACTGATGCTTCTGCGTTGAGACAAAAATTGGTAGTATCAAATTCATTAGAAGATGTACGACAAACCTTTGTTCAGCTGATGGAACAGCATGGTTCATAAAAAAAAGAAAAAAACTATTTTATTAACATTAGGCTTTGCCATAACCTTGTGCATTCTCATCATAAACAGAAGCATGTTGTTATCAAGCAATAGTCTAGAGCATTATTTTTCCTATGGCATGTATCCCCTCATGGTGGTGCAACAAAAATGTATTGAACCGATCAAAAATGGTATTCACCATAGAAAAACTAATAGCCAATTGCAAACGCGTATTACGCAATTGCAAGGTGATTACGAAAAATTAGTAGCACAAAATATTGAATTACAAAGTACACTTGATTATTTGCAAGACATTCAAGAACTAAGAGCTTTTAAAAGCCGCTATTGTGCTCAAACTATGCTCCTTACGCAAATTTTATCACGCCAACTTTCTGAAAATGGGCACATTTGCTGGATTGATGCAGGATCAACTAAAGGCGTTACTAAAGATATGATTGCGGTTCACAAAAATTGTCTGGTAGGCAGGGTAACTGAAGTGTATCCGTGGTACAGCAAACTTGAGTTGGTTACCGATAAATCCTGCAAAATTGCTGCACACTGCGTAAACAGTAAAGCAAGTGGTATTTACCAGGGTCTAAATAGTGAGTTTCATGCTCAGTTAAATCACGTGAGTCATTTGGCAACATTGCAAGATAATGATGTCATTATTTCAAGCGGAGAGGGGTTGGTATTTCCCCGTGGATTTGGTATTGGCAAGATAAGATCACATCATGTTGACGGACTTTTTTATGCTATTGATATTCAGCCCTTGCTTGATGTCAGAGCGGTATCGCATTGCTATTTAATACAACGCGATACCAATGATAACTTTGAATTTACTGAATAAGCTGTTGTCCGTAACGAGACTCTAATACAGAACAGATTTGATGAACATAATGAGATACCATCGATGTATCATCAGTATCTTTTTGTTCACCGCTGAGTGATGCAAACAATCCGCCTTTTACTGGTGGATGTACCCAACGAATATCTTTTTCTATCATTGCTTTTTGCTTGATAGCGTTCACAACTTCTGCATGTGCGCCAATCGTGTCTATTAATCCAAGTGCAAGAGCCTGTTTGCCGGTAAAGATCTTACCATCAGCCCATTCTTTTTGATTTTCAATAGGCAACTTACGTTGTTGGGCTACATCAGTGATAAACTGATTGTAGGTATCGTCAAGTAATGATTGCAACATAGCTGTTTGCTCTGGTGTTCTTTCTTGCAAGGGGTTAGTTGCAGATTTGTAATATCCTGCTTGCACCGGCGCGTACTTAATTTTATGATACTCTAAAAAGTCTTTGAGCTGGAATAAGAATGGTGAGTACACACCAATGCTTCCAATAATGGCAGATGGCGAAGATACAATATGATCAGCTGCTATGGCAATATAATAGCCACCTGATGCACACATATTTTCAACCCATGCAATCACTGGTTTAGAATGCTCTTTTTTTAATGTTAATATCTCATTAAATACCGTTTGGCTTGCACCAGACGCGCCGCCAGGGCACTCCATTTTGAGTAAAATAGCTTTAATATCTTGGTCTTTAAAAAAGGTATTAAGTTGTTTTACATAGCTGGAAGAATCATAAATGGTCCCTTTGATAGGTACTACGCCTACTGCGGTACGAGTATCAAAATTGCGTAAATAGAGTTTTTTCATACCTTCTATTAACCCTGGTATGAGAGGAAATAGGAAAAAAAGAACCGCTATGTAAGCAAGGTTCTTAAACCAACTTTGGTTTGCCATTAGAGTACCTTTTTAGTAAAAACGAGTATAATGTAGCCAAAGCTTATAAGAAAAATTCTATTTTATGAAGAATTTATGAAAAATGCCTTTGACATTCTATCTAATTTCATTTAGAATTTTGGAGTCTTAATTGATGGTGGGTCAGGGCGGTTAGCTCAGCTGGTAGAGCATCAGTCTTACAAACTGGGGGTCGTAGGTTCGAATCCTGCACCGCCCACCAGATTTTGAAATTTGAAAATTGGAGTTCCTCGGTAGCTCAGCTGGTAGAGCAAACGACTGTTAATCGTTGGGTCGCAGGTTCGAGTCCTGCCCGAGGAGCCAACTTAAAAGAATTGCCGGGGCTGTAGCTCAGTTTGGTTAGAGCGTCCGCCTGTCACGCGGAAGGTCGAGAGTTCGAGTCTCTTCAGCCCCGCCATTAAATATAAAACCGAACTAATTTAGTTCGGTTTTTTTATTGTCTAAAAATTCTTAATTATTTTTAAAAAGTTACCAATATTTTTTCGTGCTTGTAAACTGTACTAAGTTGCCTTTTAAACTTAAAATGTAATAGTTACCATCAATTTAGTGCGGTAGCCGGCAGCAAGTAGCTCTAAATATCAATAGATCTAAATTTATTAAGTTTGCTTAGTAATAATGTCTATCAGTTTACCGAACATTAATTGATTAATTGCTCTAATTGAAGGGTACAGAGGGTAAAGCTAACTTGCTAAATACTAGTAAAAATATTTTTCAATTATCACCTTAAAGAGTTTGTATGACAAATGCGTATGTGTTATCCCTAAATGCTATCATTGGCTTGAGTTTTGCACTCATCAGCCAATTGACAAGTGCGACAACAATATATGAAACATCACCAAAAGTATTAACGATCTATCTTGATAAAAACTGGAAAAATATTGAAATAGAGAATGAAATACAGCAGAAAGAGCAAGAGTTATCTGTTGCACATAATGAACTTGATCTTCTTAAAAAAGAAAGTGACGAGCTCTACGTTCAATTAATGAGTATGCGTAATTACATTAGAGATCTGGCTGTGAATGGTAGCTACCAAGAAATAACTGAGGCTCGAGAAAACTACCAAATAAAAAAACAGATAATGAAGCAAAAAAAAGAAGAGATAGCCAAAGCTAGCCAAGTGCTTAAAACTAAAGAAAATGATCGAACGTTACTTATCGATGAATATCATTCGTCGATTTTGACTGCAGCTGAAAATGATCTTCCTGCCTATATAGATTTTATAAGAAAATCAAAAGATGAACTTTTTGAAAACAACAAAGAAGCATGGGCATTGCTTGATTATAATGTTTTGCAAAAAATATGTCTTAATTTGTCACCAAATTATCATTTAAGAAATAGTGAAAAAAAAATATATTCCGGTGTTAATGATCATCATGAATTGAGATACAAGTCCTTATTTGTAGGCTGGAATGCTCATTTATCATTTCATGAAAATAGATCAAAGTCAGAGAAAAATGTGGATCAAAATGGTTATGTATTTCTAAGCGCACAATCAATAAGTGGAATTTCTGTTCATGCTAAAAGGCTAGATGACCTTTGGCGCAATACCTACGTAGAACCGAGATGGAATAATCTCAATGTATCTCAAAAAATATCCAAAAGTAGTCTAAAAAGTTACACCTATTCATTTTATAAGACGTATATTGCATTTATGAAAAGTATTGAAGACTCACTGACAAGTAAGGGAGATTATGATTTCACTCAAGCATTTACTGTTTTAGCTTTACCAATATTGGCACCGGTAGCAGCTGTGGGTTTTGTGGCATTGTTTCCCAGCGTACCATTGCATTTTACAGAAGCATCTCTACGGTTTGTTGGGCAAGAAGCGATCTGTCGGATCTCCAGAAAAAAAATAATTACGTTAATTAATGATCTATTGCCATTCTTAAAAAATAGGGGTCATACTGTTGCACACATTTACAATAAATAAATAAGTTAGCTACTATCCCGGATGATTTATATAATGCATTGAGTGCACGGCCGGGTGGTGGTTTTTAAAAAGTTTACTCAGAGTTTTTAGTAGATTTGGGAGATCTATTGGCCGCTCGGTAAAACAATATTAATCCCAGCAAAAATTGAAAATGCAACAAAAGATAATACATCGTTGGCATGTTTAAAATATTAAAGCGCCAATAACCGTACATGACCACATTAAACATTACCAGAATCGTGTATTGGGTAAGCTTTTTAAAAAATTCACTGTATTGCCTGTCACCCAAATCATCATAACTATCAAAATTTATGTAGTAGGCGTAATCCTCTGCTGTTGAGAAAGCTACGACCAAGATCATAATTGAAAACAAAGAAACCACTGATGCTACTATAGTGCCATATACCGGACCAAGGCGATGGTAAGGTGGATAGGTAAAGCTCGAAATAATTTGTAAAACAGACAACGTTATGATTGCCGGTAGTTCTTGTTTTAATTTGTGTCTGTTTTCGTATAAAAAATTCATAATACCTTTATTGTATCATTAAATAATGAGCATCTTCATCAAGACGCGCTAGTTTATACACACACGCTGCTAGATAACGCAGTATGTGGGGTGCTACAGTAAACCCAACTTTTGTGTAGAGCCTTACTAATTGTTCTAGTCTTTCTGACCGATTCGTGGTCACTGGTTTAAATTCTTGGCCAACGTGCTCAAAAGGACCTGGTTGTATTACAATCATACGGGCACCACCGTTTTTAATTTCCTTGCACACCATATGTAACAAACATGTGCCATATCCATTGTTTCGATACGATGGTTCAACAAAAAAAGTGTGAATAACAACTATAGATAATGGTAACTGTTCATAGTACAGATGCCCGATCTCTTTACGATTGTTATAATAAGCCACCTTAGTAGTGGTGCTTAGCCAATTTTTGTGAACCGTTTGTGAGACATAGTAATTTTTTTGGGCACCGAGCGAGGCTTCTGCAAGTAATGGAATGCCACCATAATTGGTTAAAACAAATATACCACATAATAAAAATTTTTTTGATTTTGAATTCATCGTGTTTGTATCGAGTTGAATTTTTTCCTGATAATACACACATAACTGTTTTACAGCAATAATAGTTTGTGTACATTATGCTGTATAAAGAGTACTTAATTGGCTATTTTTAAAGGTGAAAATAGATGATGAATTATATCTTACTCATAGTTTGTGTATCATGGTTTTGTGCCAACACCGCGCAAGAAACAGATTACATTGGATTTGTAGAGGCCGATAGTGATGAGATACATACGTCTGCCAAGCTATTTGAAACGATTGAAGAAGTTTTGCTATGGGATCAAGTTGGCCAATCATTGCCTAATCTACCCTATTCAGATGGTAAGGGTGAAATAGAAGAACACACAGATGATCACAAGGGCGCCAGGGTAGATGTGTTTGCACCAAACCCACAATCTAAACCCCTAATAGTTTTTCACCAACCCATGATGCGCGTACAAGCCCGACCACACACCAAAAAAAATCACAACACTCATAGTAATCCTTTAATTGCTAAGGTTGATAAAACTATCAATGAAAGAATAGCTGCTCATGGGGGTATACCGTGTTGCAAAGACAGCATCAGGTGTCACACTCGTAAAGAAGTGGCAGAGCATTTTGCCATGGAGCATTTATGTGATGGAGAATTTAAGTGTCCATTTCCTTTGTGCTCGCACAGTTATATATCTGACCGACAGAACATTACTGATCACTATATCAAATCACATTTTATTCCGTATATTTACACGTGTTTTAACAAACAATGCACCGTCGTTTACAAATCAAGAAATGCACTTATAAAGCATATAAAAGATTATCATGGACAAGCCGCATTGAACTAAATCGTATAGTACTAAACTATAAAATGTTGTAATTGCTTATGGTTACTACCATACTCGAGCGTAGGGGGTATGGATGAAAGTATGGCTTTTTACGTTAAGTTGGTTTGCATGCGCGATTCATGCTCAAGAGTTACCTGAACATGCTAACAGGAATCACTGCCATCCTGATATTGCTTATTGCACGTATGAACCATGTTATCGGTGGGATAATTATTTTTAT
Organism: Candidatus Dependentiae bacterium Noda2021; assembly: GCA_020886235.1. Taxonomy (GTDB): domain Bacteria; phylum Babelota; class Babeliae; order Babelales; family Vermiphilaceae; genus Noda2021. The sequence goes on from AP025250.1 coordinate 337,959, forward strand.
GAAACTAATGATCATGACACCTTTGAAGTTCTTCCTATAACTGCCCAACCTCCCCAGGATATGCTTCCGCTTATGTTTGTGAACATAATTGGTTATCAGGAGTGTGATTCTTATACCTCTGTGAACGAACCAAACAGTCCAGAATCGGGAGTTAGCTCCCCGAAATATAAGTACCAAAAATCTCCTGTAGACAGACAGACGATCAGTGATGCAGATGCGGCGATTGCTGAACGTTTTAGCAATCATGGTACGATCAGGTGTTGTAATAGTATCTTAGCTTCGCGGACCGACGTTGTGTTGCATTTTCTACAACACCACAACTTTGATTTACACGGAACCGGATGTCCCTATCCCGATTGTACTTATACCAGTACTAAAGATACGCGTAGACTTGCAGATCATTACATTCAAGAACATTTTATACCCCTGGTATTTTTTTGCCCGTTACCCGGATGCTTTACCAAGCTTAAATCACGTGCTGCATTACTTGTGCACATGCGCAAGGATAAATCCAATATAAAAAAGAAAACATAGAAAATAGTATTATCTTCATTATGTATCAGCTGGCTTGTTGACAGTAATGCAATATAGTGGCACGTTCAGGTATTAAAAAAAAGTTACACAGAAAAGGGTTAGAGATGGTATTATCACGCAAAAAGCTCTACGTAGCGATTATAGGTTTGGTGAGCTACAGTCATTTGCAACAATGCCAAACGTGGGTCGATATTCTGAGCAATTCATCACCATTACTGCTCAAGCATCAGTGCGCAATACTACACGAACAATATATTCAATACGTGTCGCAAACAGCGCTTACCATTGCAAACAATGTAATAAAAAGTATTCCAATCGTAGAAAATAACGAGCCGGTAGTTGACGTGAATCTGATGGCACATCATCGTATACAGATGATGCCTAATCCTATAAATGGAATAGCCTTTGAAAGCCCTGCTTACAACTCTGGCTTGCCCAATGCTTCTAAAATGCGCAAAGAAGTATATGCGCGGCTTGAAAAAATGATCATCTATCTTGATGAGCTTGCACCTGATTTTGGTTACCAATCAGGAGATATTTCAATACGCGTGTTTGAGGGATTGCGAGATTTAAAAACACAAGAGTATCTCTTTAACAAAAAAGTAGATGAAATTAAAAATTCCTATCCTTTAATGAATACTGATGAAGTTGAAACAGAGGCAGCAAAATGGATTTCGCCCGTGAAAAACAATGTTCCGGTTCACTCAACAGGTGCAGCCATTGACATACGATTGTGGGATGAAATAAAACAAGATTTTCTAGATCTTGGTGATTTTGGCGCAATTTGGGGCGCAAATACCCAAGCACCTACATTTAGTGAAGCAATTACCTACATTCAAAAAATGAATAGACTTTTATTGTTAATGGCAGCTACCAAAGCTGGTCTGGTAAATTATTCATACGAATTTTGGCATTTTTCATATGGTGACCGTTATGCGGCATTTTGGACCAAAAAAAATAGCGATGACCGCATAGCTTGTTATGGGTCATTGCGATGATTAATTAGGTATCTACTAGTTGTTTAACGTTATTAGTTCAAGAAGGATCATTATGATCAAGCGATATTCTATTATATTTGTTGTGGGATCTTTGATTTTATGCCCGCTATCATTGAGTGCAAAATTAACGCTTCTTACCAAAAAATTAAAAAATAATGATACAGTGCGTGTTGTAAAACTAGATGCTAAGGACAAGGCAATTTTTGCTGAGGCTAAAGAAGTATTTTTAAGATCTTTTGCAGACGCATACAAAGTGTACAGCCCAGAACAACTGTTTTTAACTGATAAGCCTGACTATCTTACCAGTTTTCTTCAAGCAGCCTTTGAAGATGAAGAAAATGATTTTAATAACCAAAAAGAAGATGCGCTATTTGTTGTGGCATTCGATTCAAAAAATCACGTTGTAGGTTTTGTTGCTTTTGATAAACATAGTAAGAATGGTGAAACAAAAGTGTACATCAGACAACTTGCTATTGATCCTGCATACCAGAATAAGGGACTTGGTAGATTGTTGTGTATTGATACCCTGCAAGAAATTATCGAGCATAAGCCAGCTAAGATTGTAGTATGCACCCGTAAGATAAATGAGCCTGCAATTCAATTTTATCACAAGCTAAGTTTTAATGATGCGACGATGGATGAAGTTCATCCTGAATTGCCCGCGCACAAATATCGTGGCTTCATGTTAACTATGAACTAAAGTAAGAAGGGTAAATCAATGAATAGTGCAATCATTGATTTACTCTATGCTTGATAGCAAATTTATATCAAATATTTTACTTCACAAGATACTTCTTTTATTTTTGACATTTCGGGCACCAAAAGCTCCAGCGGTTGCGTACTCCAGTTTTTCCTCGCTTAACTTTGGTCCTACAAACCGGGCATTGTAATTTACGGTATATTAATAAATTCTTTTTAAGTTGATAAAGTTTGCGCCATTGTAAAAAGTTAAACGAGAAATCTTGGGCATTTTGTGCAATGAGCGCTAATTTTTTGTCAGACAAAGCACTTATTTTTTTTTCCGGTGATACGTTGCTCATAAAAAGAGCTTCGTTTTTTATAATATTGCCGACGCCTGCAAAGATATCTTGATTGAGTAACATATCATCAATACGTGCCTTGGGATGCTTTTTCATGGCTTTAATAACCTTTTTCCTATCCCAATGATCTGAGAGGATATCATACTCAAATAAAACTGATTTTTTAAAATCGGTATCTTCAATGCGTTTTACTGAGCAGCTGTAAAAATATAAGCGATCTTTGTACGTGTAAATGGCAAGGCGCGGAACGCGATCGGGCCGTTCTTCATTAATTCTAAAGCTGCCATACATTAAAAAATGGGTAATAAGGGCGGTAGTTTCTAATTGGATGACTAATCGTTTGCCAATTGCAAAGATTTCTTTGATTTTTTGGCCGACCAAATCTTCTTTTTCAAAGCGTGAATTGCCATAGATTTTTTTAATTTTTTTGTTAACAAATGGTTGCAAATCACTTGCCAGCTGATGGATTGATGGGCCTTCCATGAGAGCGTTCCTTACTACACAATGATTTTAATTAGTATATCCCTATTGTCCGTGTGGGTTGCTACATTTTTTTTATTTGATACGCTGGGGGACAATATTTTTAAATCTTCTATTGTTAGTGGCCACTAATAAATAGTCAATAAAGCATAACCTTATACACTATTACTCGGGAGCCTTTATGACTCATTTTACAAAGAAGTTTATATCACTTGGCTTAATGCTAAGTTCCTTTTTTGGCTTATCTGCCAAAGTAAGACCTGAGCTACCGCATCTACATATCGTGGGCGCTGGTATTGTCGGAGGAATGGAAGCATATTTTGCGTATGTTGATTCTGTTAAAAATAATATTCCCTTACACATTACTATGTATGAGCAGTATGATGTTCTGTCTAAAACAACGATTTGCAATATTGTACCAAGCTATACACCTGATGAAATTTTATCAGTAGTACCCCGCGGGCCTGAATTAGTAAAAAAATTACAAGTTCGTTTTAATGAACCAGGTGGTATCCGCGTCGATGACGTTGCCAGGGTTAACGATTCGTCAATTACTGACCACTTTAAAGAGCAAGTTCAGAAATATAGTTTAGATGAAGTAGGCCATGCTCAACGCACCCAAGACCTCTTGGCACTTGGTAAAATGAGCATGAACTTATGGCAAGAGCTGTATGATACGGGGGACGCAGAATTTAAGCAGATTCTTGAATCCTGTAATTTTAACCCATGTCGTGAGCCTAAGCACAACGAGAAATGTTTGCATGATGGCTATCGTATCGATTTAATTTACAATGTGTCAGATGCTCATCAACGTGCATTAAACATGAAGCATGACTATGAAACCCTTGGTTACAAACATTGTGCGATTTTATCACCTACTGAAGTAGCTAAACTTGATCCTTACTTAAAAGATTTTTGTGCAGCACATTCAGTTGATAATATGTGGAATTCTGACGCGGTTGCATTATGGCGCCCGGGTGGTTGCTTTGATGCCCAACAATTCTTACCAAAGCTTTATGAGTATCTAAAAAAGAAAATGGGTACCTACAAGGATGAAGCCGGCCAAGAATACCCATGTTTTGAAATTCAATTTGGTAAAAAAGTCACCTCTCTTGAGTTTGCAACCGATGAACACGGCAAAATGACCATTGCTGGTTTAAACATGCACGATGGCAGCCGCGTGCCAGTAACAGCTAACGATACTTGCGTATTCTGTCCTGGTGAGGCGATTGGAACACTTAAAGGTTGGGGATTACAAGAGCCCGCATATGCAGGATTTGCAGGTGTTTCACTCCTTTTAACCATTGATATCCCAGCAGATAAAATTGCGGAGTACAAGAACTTTAGCCACTGCATGGAAGTGCATCAAGAGGGTATTGTTCTTGCATGGCAAGCCCGCTTTAGAGACAACAAGATCTTTATTGGTGTTGCAGGAACCAAAGCGTTCTATGGCGACCAACGCCCAACTATTGATCAAGAATTTGCAAAGAACAGAAACCTCTTGCAATTAAATATGGTTAATGATGTATTGCCTGAATTTATTTCATTAGCATTGCATCGTAATACCAAAGGACAAACGTTAACTTACGATGATTTAGCTTTGTTAGAGCGTAGCAATGTTGCAAAACGTTGGTCTGGTGTACGCGCTGTTGTGTATGATGGTTTTCCCACATTAGGCCACGTTTACAAAGATAATTGCGTAATCATGAATGCGCGCTGTACCACACACCTAGGTTCAGGCGGTGGATCGTTTGCACCTGCTGCGGTGAAAGCAAGCCGCTGTTGCAATGCAGCAAATAATGATGAATTTATCAATCGCATACTCAGATGTGCGTGTTCTACACGCGTTGCGTAAAATATCCAGGCGTATGAGACTTTGTGCTCATACGCCTTATTGTTATTATTAAAAAGTTGTTAACTGCGTTCACCTATGCTGCGCCAATCTATAATCATTTTGTCGGTTTCTACCACCGTGATACGCGTGTTAAATTTTTTTTGATGTATTGCGGATCTCGTTAATTCAAAATAAAAGCCATCATGGTACAAGTAATACGTATTTATAGCATCAGCTTTGTTAACCGTGAGTTTTATCACCGTAGGGGTACACTGAGTTGTGGTTAACGCTTTAGTAAGTAAGGTGTCAAATACCTGCTCATTAACCGGTACTATAACCGTTGTGTGGGTTAATGAAGCAGTGAGCGCTAAAATAAATAACATATATTTATACATAGTTTTTCCTATCTCTTCACGTTACAGTATCATAAAACCGTACCATGCTCTGATGGTGATAATAAAGTATCGTGCTTTAGCAATAAGGAGAAATTATGTTGTTGATGTTACCCTTAATTATCTTAGGGCTAAGCAATCAGATATGTGCCATGCAACGATTGGTAACAATGCCCCAAGCGCACATTATAGAGACAAATTTGCGTGATCGATTTCATGATTATTATATCGATCAGGCTCACCTGCACACTACTTTGGGTTCAAAACCTGTTTTGCTTACTGAATTATTGAATCTGCTTGAAGAACACGTAATACGGTACCATGAATCTACTCAACAACCGTATTTTAAAGAATTTCTTAAAGGCGGCGTTTTTGAACTTGCTAAATCTATTTTTTCACATGATCCAATAATGTCTGAAAGAATAAAACTCATGAAAAAACAGCATTTCACGAACGTAGCACTTAATTAATATCTTGATTGAGTAGTTGATAAATTGTTTTGCTTAAATATCACTTTCTAATAAAAGGAGTATTTATGCAAGATTCATTATCTGGTCTCAAGATTGCCTTACTCGTAACCGATGGTTTTGAACAATCTGAGATGACCGATCCACGTCAGGCATTGGAAGATGCAGGCGCTCAAGTCGATTTAATTTCACCAAAAAAGGATGTGGTAAAAGGGTGGAAAGATGATAATTGGGCTAAAGAATTTTGTGTAGATATCCATTTAAACAAAGCCCAGGCTGAAGAGTATGATGCATTGTTGCTGCCCGGTGGCGTTATAAATCCTGACAAATTGCGTCTTGAAAAAGCTGCTATTGATTTTATTAAAACATTTGTTGATGCAAAAAAACCGATTGCTGCTATTTGCCATGGCCCGTGGACATTAATTGATGCAGGTGGGGTTAAAGGTCGCTCGGTAACTTCATGGCCCTCAATTGCCATTGATTTAAAAAATGCTGGTGCGCACTGGTCAGATAATGAAGTGATCGTTGATGGCAATCTAGTAACCAGCCGTAAGCCAGAAGATATTCCAGCCTTTTCTAAGGCGTTTATTGAAATTCTTAAGCAATTAAAAAAGTAACATATGAGAAGCCATTTCTCATTATGAAATGGCTTTTAATTGATTTCTACAAGCAATTAACATACAATTGCGTGCTTTTTGATCTTAAGCATTGTTTGCAAGAATGCTCTGCTTTCTGCTAACGACACAACAGGTTTTGCATTATCAAGGATGCATGCTTCCATCGCCTGTATTTCGTATAGATAGAGATTACCATTGAAGGGATACACTTCTTTATTGCTGTCATTATCCGTAACCGTTATATGTGAGTCTTTATTATCAAAAAAGAAGGGGTGCCAGGGTGCATCAACTTCAATTGAACCGTGCGTGCCTACAATGTGTAATCCTGCACGATAGGGTGCGTAAAAATCTGTGCTAAATTGGGCAATGACGCCATTACTCAATTTCAAAGTAACGGTTGATTGAACGTCAACGCTGGTTTTACCTGTTCTCGTGAAAGCTAAAATGTTTTCAACATGAGCTTCTGGCTGTAGGGTTAAAATAATACTCGTACAGTACGATCCCAAGTCCCACAAAGACCCACCGCACAGTTCTGGGCGCAAACGTATGTGGTTAGGGTCTTGCTCATTCATAGCAAAGCGTTGCGGGAGATTAATAGAAAGCCAGCAATTAATAGAGCGAATATCACCGATGCGTTTTGCGGCCATTAATTCTTTGAGCTTTGTTGTTTGTGGGTGATGTAGATACGCAAACGCCTCAAAAATAGTAACATTGTGATCTTGTGCGGCTTTTTCAATTGCATCTAATTCTTCGAGGGTCGTGACGAGTGGTTTTTCGCAAAGCACATGTTTGCCTGATTGAGCAGCTTTCACGGTCCAGGTACCGTGCATGCTGTTGGGTAATGGGTTGAAAATAACATCTATTGATGGATCATCTATAAGTTCTTCATAGCTTGCATATGCGATAGGTATCTGATGCTTGTTTGCATAATCTTGGGCTTTTTGTAAGGAGCGACTTGCAACTGCCGCTACTTCGCTGCGGTCAGACTGGCGTATAGTTTTAACGATATCCTCACTAAAAACTGCAGTTGAGAGTATGCCCCAACGTAATTTTTTTTGTTCTTTGGTACTAATGCAAGACGGTACCAGCAATGCGATATGGAGGATAATAATATTTATTTTCATAGCTACCCTTTAGTTGAAATATTTTGTGGGAGTATACACAAAATTAAACTAACTCACACTACAAATCTACCAGCAACTAATTCTACAAGTGTTACTCTTTAGGTTTACAAAAAAATAACCTATTGTTAGGGTTGCAGCCGATAAAATATCCTATAGGAGAAGCGATGAAAAAATTAATATATGTGTTGGTAGGTGTAGTCTGTGCCCTGCCTGCAATGGAAATAGAAATGAAAGTAAGAAAAAGAAAAATAGATTACCGTAATGCATCTCCTGAGCTATTGGCAGCCGTACTAACGGTGCCGGCTATTTCAAAGATGTTGGCAAAACATTATGTGTCATGCCCTATAGATATTGCTAAAGTCTCATTTGAGGATGCACGAATTGAAGTAACTAATTTGCAAGACAATGAGACTCGATTTCCTCTTCAAAGCATCAATTATTTTCAATGTACCTCATCTGAGGGGCAGGCAGTAGATGGTGCAGAACTTAGTAATTTTGTATATCAAAGCAAAGCACACCATGATGGTCCTATAGCTTCCAACCAATTTTTGTTAGATGGGCCAAACAAAAATGGAATTTTTTTAACAAACAGCACGTTTTTAGAAAGGCATGCGGTTCGCATGGTAACAAATGAAAATAACATAAATTCATTACCCAATAGGGCTATTTCGCTAAACACGTGGTCTATTGCTCTTTCTGAAAATAATGTAGCCGCATTTTCTAGTCTAAGCACCAAAACACCCCACGCCATTCTTGAGTTCTTTACCTGTAATCAATGCGCTTACAAGGTAGATAAAACGGACAAATCTTCCAAACCAGAGACAATTCTCACTCTTACTCCAAAAAAGAGTTATAGACTTAGCTGTACTGCGTTTCATGTTTTCAGGAAGATGTCTTTTTTGTCAGAAGACTTAATTTTAGGCTTAGATCAAAGTGGGCAGCTGTATATCATAGAACATTATTTAGAAGATAAAAAAAGACCGCCTGTATTTCATCATCTTTCATCCAAAAATCTGCAAGATTTTGGGTTATCGCACTATGCGCTAGACTCATATGATAAACATACAATACTTATGGTTGACAATTACAATGACGTACGCCTTGCTAAAATAACAGCCAATAAACTCATAACAAAAAAAATTAGAAGTTTACAGGACATAAGAAATGCCATTCAAAAAAGCGGAAATGTTGCTAAAAGTTTATTGAGTATGAGGATGGCAGGTAATGTTTGTTATTTTACCTTTGAGGGGCAAACAGATAAACAACAAATATCCGTAACGTTTAATATACTACCATTACAGCTTTCACCACAGCAAAAGCTTAACCGGATAAAAGCAAAAATGGGACTTACCGTCGAGTAATTTAACTAAGCCCATGGTTTACAAATATGTAAGCCCTTGCTAGCCTGGCTGCCAACAAAACATACTACCAGGAGATGCTATGAAAAAAATAATGTATTTGTTTGCTACGGTTTGCTCATTACCCGCAATGGAAATGAAGGAATTTAAAAAAGATCATCAAGAGGTATCCCCTCAATTACTGGCTGCAGTTATTAAGGTGCCAGCTGTTTCGAAAATGCTCGCAAAACACTATCTGACCTGTCCAATTGACATCTCCCAAGCCACATTTGAAGATGAGTGTATTGAAATGAGTAATTTAAAAAAAGGGGAGAATCGGTTTCATGCGCCTAGTCCTAATTATTTTCAATGTCCCACTCCTAAAGGTGGCATAGTTGGTAATGACGGAATTGATACTGTTTTTAATAAAAGCAAGGCATATCATGATTCTGACATATTGGCATTTTATTTTGACGGCCCGAATAAAAATGGATTGTTTATTACCAGCAGCGTGACTTATTACAATAACAATGTTCGGATGGTAAATAATGAAGAAAGGATTTCTTCAGCTCCTAATAGAATGGACAAACAAATTACCTGGTCTGCGGCACTTTCTGACCATAATGTTGCAGCATTTTCAAGCATGAGTACTACGTCACACTGTGCATTCCTTGAATTATTTAAGTGTAATCAACAGAACAATACCCAAAAAATACTCGGATTTTCTAAAACAGAAAAAAAGCTTACCATGGATTCTAAGAAGCTTTTAGTGCTCAAGAATAAAGATTTTCATGTTTTTACTAAAATGTCATTTCTGTCAGATGACCTCATGCTTGGTTTAAACCAAAGTGGTCAACTTTTTACGATCGAACATTATTTTGAAGATAAACAAAGACCAGCTACATTTCATCATCTTGCATTTGATAAAAATAAGTTTTGTTCAATACTACATTACGCATTAGATTCTTACGATAAGCATTCGATACTCATGGTTGATAACAATCACGATGTGCGCATTGGAAAAATTACTGCTGATAAGCTCATAACAAAAAAAATTAGAAGATTGGATGATATAAAAAATGCCATTAAAAGAAGCGGAAATACGTTCAAAGATTTAGCGAGAATTAGAATGGCAGGGAATGTTTGTTATTTTATATTTGAAGGGCAAACTGCTGCCAAACAAATACAGGTAATGTTTAGGGTAGTATCAAAGCAACCTTCACCACTAGAAAAAATATCTATGATTAAAGCTCAGATGGCTTAATAATAAGAATGGGTATTTTTTTGATAACATGCAATGCTCACTAGATCTCATAAGAAAGGCTATGTATGAAGTTTGCACTATTGGTATTGGTGGTAGGTGGTTTTTTTAATGTATGCTCAATGGAGCATAGAATTGAGATGGTGGCAAAACCGCAACCGTTTAAAAATGCGGCGAGTATTGGGCTTGATACTCAAGAACCACATATTATTGAGTGCATGCCCTATCATAAATATCAAAATAATAATCAAAATTGGTTTGATCCCGGAATCGACGTAAAAAGAATCCGCGGCTACTATAAAGAAGCGCAACTGTTGCTTGAAGAAAAAATTATTACACGCTATGGCTATGATGTGGAAAATTATACATTAGAGGGGCCTAACCCTTAGGCACTGCGGTGACAACGATTGCAAGCCAAGGGAAGTTTTCTATTGTAGTTACTGACAAAAATAACAAAACACCTGTGCATTCATTATCATATAGAGGCACTTTACTTGCTGTTGCATTATCTTCTAATAATATATTAGCCATTAATGGTCCATTAATTAATGGCGGATGTTTTTTTGAATTATATAAAATTGAATCTGAGCACTACAAAGGGTTTTTTGGAGGAACAAGAGAACGTCCGCGATTAAGCTTAATGCCAGGCTCGACGGCATCAGGATTAGGACTATTATTTAAACGCATGATGTTTGCACACCCCGAGTTGTTGTATTGTGTAGATTTGAAAAATAAATTACGAGCCGTAACCTATGACTCCGATCAAAAACTAATAACTGCTAACAAAAATGTGCCATTGCCACGGGGCAAACAACAACGAGTTAGCTGTTTTGCTCTTGATAATATGCGCCCCAATAATGCTTTATTGGTAGATAATTCTCATGATATTTATTTTATCGTCACCGATGATGTCCATTTTAATCAGTGGCAGTTTAAAAAATTATCAACAATAGCGGCATTGTTGCAATCAGCTCACAATAAAGTTCCTACAGATGATTTAAGATTTAAATATGTGAAGTTAAAAAATGGCATCTGTTATTTTGGTTTTGCTGCATCTGAAAAAAAAGAATTATTGCTCAGTTATAAGCTGATGGATGCTCACGCTGATTGAACGTGATTTACAGGTTTTACTGTTTCGGGTACACTAGTAGCACTACTTACCCTTCTTATGTACTGTTAAAATTATGAAAATCATTACACTTTTTATCGTGACTATTGCAACTAGTACCATGCAGGCTCATATAAGGTCTTTTGTTGTAAGCGCTTTACCCGTTGCTACCCTGACTAGTTATTATCTTAATAAAATGCAGTCTGAACCACCCAAAAAAGATGATATGCGGCAATGGAAAGCATATAAAAAGGGCTTTGCCTGTGGAGCAATCCCGCCGGTTAATATTTTGCTCGCAACATGGGCTGCGGGTACTAAATCGTCCTATATGCTTCAGCAGCTTTATCCCCGTTCGATTACCAACGAGAGTGCAGCAACAACGAGTTATAGAGCTAAATTAACGGGCTTTTGCGCAGGATTATCCACCTACCTTATTCTCCCGTTTATATATCGAGTTGCGTTGCGGATGAATTACGCGCACTTATTTAAGCATAAATATTCATAAAATAGCCTAAATGCTGGATTACTTTACAAGAAGGCATTTTTGTTAGATAATTTATGAGATAATCAGATTAAATTTGTTGGAGAACGTTATCATGAAACAAGCTATTCAACCAGAATTGCACGAATTAACCGCAAAATGCGCTTGTGGCAATGCATTCAAGACCAGAACAACTAACTCTGATCTTGATGTGACAATTTGCTCAGCATGTCACCCATACTACACCGGTTCACAAAAACTTGTGGATACCGCTGGTCGTATTGAGAAGTTTGAGAAGCGTTTCAAAAAAGGTAATAAGTAATTATACCTATGAATATTGCGTGGGATTCTCTTAAAAAAAGACATGACGAACTTTCTACTGAGCTTGCAAGTCCAAATCTTGACAGCTCTAAACGTCTTGCCTTTCAAAAAGAATATTCTTTACTCAATTCGCTTTTGCAAAAGCATGAATCTATTGTTGATTTACAACAACAGATTGAGCGTTGCAAGACTCAAATATCAAGTGAAAAAGACCCTGAAATGGCTGAGTTGTTTGCCCAAGAGCTACAAGAACTTGAGCTGCAACTCACCGTTAATCAAAATGAGCTTGAAGAACTTCTTTATCCGGCCGATGAGCGTGATGATCGCTCAGTGTTCTTAGAAATAAGAGCAGGTACCGGTGGACAAGAAGCAGCTCTTTTTGCCGGCGACCTTCTTAAAATGTACACCAACTATGCTTTGTCAAAACGCTGGAAAGCGGTTGTTGATAGCTCTAGCACCACCGATCTTGGTGGCTTGCGTGAAGTTATCTTACATATCCAAGGCAAAGGGGTATATGGACATTTAAAACAAGAATCGGGTGTACATCGCGTACAACGTGTGCCATCTACCGAAACTCAAGGACGCGTGCATACCTCTACTGCAACGGTAGCAGTGCTTCCTGAAGCAGAAGATGTTGATGTTACCATTAACCCGAGTGATTTACGTATCGATGTGTATCGCTCAAGTGGCGCCGGTGGCCAACACGTTAACACTACCGACTCCGCCGTGCGTATTACTCACATTCCTACTGGTGTTGCCGTAGCGTGCCAAGAAGAACGCTCACAACACAAAAACAAAGCAAAAGCGATGAAGCTTTTGCAATCTCGTATTTTAGCTGCCCAATTAGAAAAACAGCAACAAGAGCTAAGTAAGCAACGTAAAGACCTTGTTGGTACTGGCGAACGTGCTGAAAAAGTGCGCACCTATAATTATCCACAAAATAGAGTAACCGATCACCAAGTTGATGTTACCTTAAAGAAGCTTGATATGGTAATGGAAGGCGATCTTGATGAAATAATTCAAGCTTTGCGCGCCAAAGATCGTGAAGGCAGAAAAAAGAATTTTAATCTAAACTAAAATCTCTTTTTTGCTTGTCTTCATTATTTGCTAATCAAAGCTTTCTATCAGTATTTCTGTCGCTCTGTGTAATAGAAATTCAAATAAAATTAAGATTCCATTTCTTTGCAGTTTTATATTTTGCGTTATACTGAAAGGTCTAGTTATTGTATCAACTCTAGTGTGATTGTTTTGCTATGGCCTTATTAGATTATATAATGCACCATAATCGTTACATGAACTGTATTGGCGTTCTGGTCGTATTATGTATCGCATTGTGCTTTTCCTTCAATAGAAAAAAAATTAATGTTCGCTTAATTGGCGTATCGTTATTATTGCAATATCTTATTGCAATGATGATGCTTAAAACAACCATAGGTTCATACATACTTGGCGCGATGAGTAAAGCAATCAATGGATTGTATGCATGTGCCGATGTTGGTATTATGTTTTTGTTTGGGCAACTGGCAAATCCTGCAGGGCCTTGGCAGTTTATTTTTGCGATTAAAGTGTTACCTATTGTAATTTTCTTTGGCGCTATTACTTCGATACTTTTTCATTTTGGTATCATTCAAAAAGTGGTAGCGATTGTGAGCTATGTCATTCGTCCTATTCTGGGCACATCGGGGGCAGAAACGCTGTGTGCTATAGCAAATAGTTTTTTAGGTCAAACAGAAGCTCCTTTGGTTATCAGGTCTTACTTGACTCATATGAGCAAGTCAGAATTATTTGTGGTTATGGTCAGCGGTATGGCTACGATTAGTGGCGCTATTTTAATGGTGTATGCACAAATGGGAGTTCCTGCAGTGCATTTGCTTACGGCAAGCATGATGGCAATACCTGCATCTATTCTCATTGCAAAAATTATTATTCCGCAAGAGGATGAGAACGCTCGTTCCTCAAAAACCGTTGAAGCGGAACAACAGAGCGCAAGCAATATATTTGATGCTATTTGGAAGGGTACTACTGATGGATTGCATCTTGCTATTAACGTTGCAGCTATGCTCATTTCATTTCTTGCGCTGATTACTCTCATAAATTTTTTACTTTCATATGTTGGTATGGGAGCAAATAACCTATTGAGATTTGCACAGGTACCCTTTAGATTTTCAGAATTAACGTTACAAAAAATATTTAGTCATGTACTTGCGCCGTTTGGCTATTTATTTGGTTTTACTGGTAAAGAAGCGCAAGCTGCAGGGCAGTTGCTGGGAACTAAGATTGCTGTCAATGAAATGATAGCCTACGGTGATTTAGTGCGTATGAATCTATCAGAACGCGCGCACATTATTCTTACCTATGCGTTATGTGGATTTTCAAATTTTTCATGTATTGGTATACAATTGGGTGGTATTGGGGCCTTAGCACCAGATAAACGACCGTGGCTGAGTGAACTTGGCTTGTATGCGGTTTTAGCTGCTGCGTTGTCAAATATTATGTCAGCTCTTGTAATAGCATTTTTGATTTAAACATTAATACTCGCAAAGGACCTCAAAATGGTAAAAAAATTATTTTTGGTAGCACTGTGTGCGTTTCTTGGAAAATCTGCTTATGCATGCCAGGGGAATAGTGAAGGATTTACGACAAAAAGTGATAGTCTATCAAGATTTGTCACTCCACATCCTGAAGAGTGGAATGTATTAGTGCATGGTTATATTTATGCTAATTACAGTTCTGCTTTAACCAAAGAAGCTCAAGAAGCTTCTTATCAAGTTGCAGATCTTGAGATTTGCAAAAAAGCAGAATAACGCAATTTCTTTTGCAAAAAATAAAGGTGGTTTAATAGCCACCTTTTTTAGTGTATTATCATCAGGTTATTCAAGAAATGATAAGTAGCTAAGGTGTAGAGCATGAAAACAAAATTTATTGTTGTAGCTGGTGGTGTGATTTCTGGTGTTGGTAAAGGAGTAACCACTGCTTCACTGGGTAAAATATTACAAAAATATGGTTATTCCGTTACATTGATCAAAATTGATCCGTACATAAATTATGATGCAGGCACCTTACGTCCTACCGAACATGGAGAAGTCTGGGTAACTGAAGATGGCGGAGAGATTGATCAAGATCTTGGTACTTACGAGCGTTTTATTAACTTAGACATATCAAAAAAAAATAATATTACGACTGGCCAAATTTACAAAACGGTAATTGACCGTGAACGAGCCGGACAGTATTTAGGGCAAACGGTACAATTTGTGCCCCATATTTTAGATGAAATCAAACAACGCATTATAAGCGCTTCACAAGGAAAAGATTTTGCTATAGTCGAGCTGGGCGGCACGGTTGGTGATTATGAAAACACACCATTCTTATTTGCGCTTAAATCACTTGAGAGGGAAATTGGCTCTGATGCTATGGCTTATTGCCTTGTTACGTACCTGCCAGTTCCTGATCATGCTCCTGAAATGAAAACCAAGCCTACTCAACAAGCAATTAGACTGCTTGGTCAAGAAGGTATTTTGCCCGATTTTATAATCTGTCGTGCTAAATTTGCCCTTGATGAAACTCGAAAAAAGAAGATTGAAAGTTCTGCCTATGTTTCTTCAGATCATGTTATTTGCGCGCCTGATATAGAAACCGTATACGAAATGCCGCTTTTTTTTGAACAAGAAAAATTAGGGTTAAAAATACTTAATCATTTTAAATTAACACCAATTCAAAACCCTGATTGGTCTGTATGGACTCAACTAGTTAATGCAATAAAAAACCCTGCTCACACCATAAAGATTGCCATTATAGGTAAGTATCTAGAAAGTGGTGATTACAGCTTAACTGATAGTTATTTAAGCATTGAGCAAGCCTTAGTGCACGCGGCTGCTCACAAAAACGTTGGGTTTGATATTGAGTGGATAAATGCTCAAGAGTTTGAACAACATCCTGATTCTATTCAACGATTGGCTGAGTATGATGGTATCATTATACCCGGTGGGTTTGGCAATTCGGGTGTTGAAGGTAAAATTGCCGCAATAAGCTATGCCCGTATCAACAAAATTCCTCTATTAGGCCTGTGTTATGGATTACAGCTGGCGGTTGTTGAATACGCGCGTAATGTAGCAGGTTTGCAGGGAGCCCACACCATCGAAGTGAATCAAAACACCCCGTATCCGGTTATTACCTTACTTGAATATCAACGTAAAATTATGGATGAGCGTTCTTTTGGGGCACCATGCGTTTGGGTGGATACAGCGCTTTAGTTGATCCACAGAGCGTTGTTGCAGGTATTTATAAACAATATCAAGAAGTTGAATATGATGCAGCTGGTAATATGATTATCAGTGAGCGTCATCGTCATCGCTATGAGGTAAACCCTGAATATGTTGCTATTCTCAAAGACCACGGGTTAACCTTTTCTGGTTATTACACGCGAGAAGATAATACGCAATTAATGGAATTTATCGAGATTTCAGATCACCCATTTTTTGTAGCTACGCAAGCGCATCCAGAATTTAAAAGTAGATTAGAAAATGCACATCCGTTGTTTACCGGATTTATCAGTGCCTGTATTGAGCAATCAAAGATGCTGAGTGAACGGGTGTCGTCGGTGGTGGCTATTCAAGCTTCTTCGCAATTGGCCATGTAACTGTTAACAATAAAAAAGGCGCCGCTTCAGACGGCGCCTTTTTTATTGTTAGTGTTGTTAGGATGTGGTCTAGTTTGCTTTTGCTGCTACAGGTACTTCCGCTGGTACTATGATTACTGTGCCATAGCATGATTCAACTATTTTTTTAATATCATCTTTAGTTTTGAAAATGATTGAGCTCGCAACGATTATAGGAAGAATTTTTTTGCTGAATGTCTTTAAAACCCAGCCAAGTTTGCGTGGTTCTTTTTTTTCATAAATGACATTGCCGGTAACCATGTCAACGCGAATAATTTTTCTATCTTCACCCATATCACCTAAAATTGAATCAAGTAGGTACATAATTTTGTGACCTAATGAGTCATTACTTTTAACGGGTTCCATGCAGCCTGGTTTTTTAAATGTATAGTATGCGCCGAGCAATGAAGCAACTAATCCAATTGCAATCACATCTTTTGAGTGTGGGGTTACTTTGATTCTGCGCACGTGGTTTTGCAACGGGTATGAGTAACTGGTTTGAGCAATCATGGTGCCCAAAAGCACTATTGAAAGAACTATTTTTTTGATCATAGCGGACCTCTTTGAATAATATGTGAATAAAAATGTGCAGTTATGATACACAGCGCATTCTCAACTGTCAAAGGATAGTTCTTAATTGTGACAAATAAGTGTGATATTGCATGAAATAAGAGTTAAACCGTGATATCTTGGTAGCGATTTCGTTTTATAAAACAATACAAAAGTTTATGTGGCAACCTATTTAATACATTACGGATAACGATGAATTACATAAAACGTTTTGATGAAATTGGTTTACAAGATATTGGCTTAGTAGGGGGAAAAAATGCGTCACTTGGTCAGATGATTGTTGACCTTACGCAAAAAGGAATAGCAGTTCCCCATGGCTTTGCTATCACGGCGCGCGCCTATTGGCATTTTATCTCTTTTAATAGTTTGCTTGAAACATTAAAGCAGATACGTGGTGCAATTAATGTTTCAGATCCAGAAAGTTTGCGGAGCGGTGCGCAGCACATACGTACCACGATAATAAATGGGCACTATCCCCTCGACCTGCGCAATGAAATTATATCTGCTTACCAACACTTGTCGCACAGGTATCATGAAGCAGATTGTGATGTTGCCGTTCGTTCATCAGCAACGGCAGAAGATCTTCCGGGTGCATCGTTTGCTGGCCAACAAGAAACCTATTTGCACATACATTCAGTTGATTCATTATTAGAATCAGTAAAAAAATGTTTTGCCTCATTGTTTACCGAGCGGGCTATTGTGTACCGTAAAGAAAAAGGCTTTGATGATTTTGCCATTGGACTATCAGTCGGTGTTCAAAAAATGATACGGTCTGATTTGGCAGTTTCAGGAGTTGCATTTTCACTTGATACAGAAACAGGGTTTAAGGACGCCATCATTATTGATGCTTCCTATGGCCTTGGTGAAGCTATTGTGCAAGGAAAAGTTACACCCGATGAATTTGTAGTGCACAAGCCTACTCTGGCCTTAGGTTATAAACCAATAATAAAAAAGAAATTAGGAAATAAGAACATTCGTTTTAGGTATGGCACGACAGTAAATGTCATAGAAGAATCTGTATCCGACACAGATCAACACAGATTTTGCCTTGCTGATGATGAGATTATTGAACTTGCTCAATCGGTTGCCACCATTGAAAATCACTACAGTGCGCTTGCAGGGAGCTGGGTGCCCATGGATATTGAATGGGCTAAAGATGGAAAAGATGGCAAGCTGTATATCATTCAAGCACGCCCTGAAACAGTTCATGCAAAAGAGCCTGCGCAAAAAGTGTACAGTCACTATGTGCTCGACACCCCTACCCAACCTAAAGCTCTCGTTACCGGCCAAAGTATCGGCCAACAAATCGTTACCGGTGCTGCGCGCATTGTAAAAACGCTTGCAGATGTCGGAGCCGTGCAAAAGGGCGATATTATCGTTACCGAAATGACAGATCCTGACTGGTTGCCCGTATTAAAAAAAGCGAGGGGGATCATTACTGACAAAGGAGGCAGAACCTGTCATGCTGCTATTGTAGCGCGTGAATTAGGTATAGCCGCTTTGGTGGGAACATCTGATGCCACACAGCTCCTTCATAATGGTCAAGAAGTAACGCTTGATTGCTCACAGGGCATGCAAGGTGCTGTATACGACGGCCTTATTCCGTTTAAAAAAATAGACACGGTGCTTGAGCCATTGCCTACACTTACCAGCAAAATTATGATCAATCTTGCAGATCCGGATCGCGCATTTTCATGTGCGTCATTGCCGGTTGATGGGGTAGGATTAGCCCGTTTAGAATTTGTTATTAATAGTGAAATTAAAGTTCATCCGATGGCATTACTCTACCAAGAAAAAGTGCTAGATGGTGAGATTAGAAATAGTATTGATGTAATTACTAATGGCTATGAGTCAGGCGCTGATTTTTTTGTCGATGTTCTGGCACAGGGCATTGGTATGATCGCAGCCGCTTTTTATCCAAAACCCGTAATTGTTAGATTTTCAGATTTTAAAAGTAACGAATATGGTAACTTGATAGGGGGTTCTTATTTTGAGCCCGAGGAAGAAAATCCCATGATTGGCTTTAGGGGTGCTTCACGATATTATCACCACGCTTACGAGCCAGCCTTTTTGCTTGAATGTGCTGCCATTAAAAAGGTACGCAGTGAAATGGGTTTAACCAATGTAAAAATTATGATCCCTTTTGTGCGCACTATCAAAGAAGCGCAGCGCGTTATTGAATTATTGGATGAGCAGGGTCTCAAAAGTGGGGTTGATGGTCTTGAAATTATTATGATGTGTGAAGTGCCTTCAAATGTGATACTGATAGATCAATTTAGCAATTATTTTGATGGCTTTTCTATCGGCTCAAATGATCTTACCCAACTTACCCTTGGGATCGATAGAGATTCACAACTATTGCTACCGTTGTTTGACGAGCGTGACCCGGCAGTTATGCGCATGATTGAGCTTGCTATTACAGGAGCACATGAAAAACACAAACATATAGGTATTTGTGGCCAAGCTCCATCAGATTATCCTGAAATTGCGCATTGGTTGTTGGCACGGGCAATAGACTCAATATCGCTCAACCCCGATACGGTTATACCTTTTTTGCAACATATTACTGAAAAAAGGGCAATTCTTCAGTGACATTCCACTTAATTGCGTTGCCGTGATCCTTGGCGCTTACACGTCGAATTTTGGCAGGCTCTGCACGCTGTGCTAATTGTTTTGCTTTAACAATTATAAGGGGTCTGCCGTCATGAAAATGCCCGCAACGAGCACATTTGCCTCGATCATCAAGCATGCCATATTTTTCGCACGGGCAGGTGCAGGGATAGGATTTTCCATCGTGCACATGCCGTACAAGACGATAATTTTTTGAATCAAACCAATCATTAATATCTTCATTTTTATTGCTTAGGCAATCTACCGCTGCATAACTGACTTGGCAGGTAAAATTAAGAGAGAGTAAAGCAATAAGGTAAACAAACACGTTTAGTTTCATAAGCCATCCTCGGTAGTAAATTGAGTCGCACTTTCTTGTTGCGTGTGCTCGGGACTTGAAAATAATTGATCTTCAGGAAATGCCTGCAAAAAAAATGGTGGGCTATTTTTTTCTAAAGAACCGCTGCAGGTAGGGCATGCGATTATGGATAAAGGAAATAAGATACTCAATGCTAAAAGATATAACGGCACTATCATATATTGTTCCCTTTCTTACTTAATCTAGCACTCATACTACCAAAAAATAATTTCTAATTGCAACACAACAATTAAATTGACGCGCGCAGTTTGTGCTGAATTGTAGTTTATATTAGGCTATAAGCAATTATAAAATGAAGCATTGATGTTCAGATATAAATTTTATTATATTATTTTTAATAGAAATAAATTAAGGGGGAGTTCCCATGAAAAAGTTAGTAGCATTGTGCATGATGAGCGGGTTGATTTTACATGCACAGGAAAACAAAGAATTTACGTATAATTTTGCTATTCATTTTGAACAAGAATCGCGCGTGACCGGCGGCCTTTCCCTCCCTGTGTTTAAGGGGCAAGTTATACTCAATAAAATAGATATATATGAAGCCCAGCGTGCGGCTGTTGCGCTTGCCAGTGACATTAGAGAGTCTATTAGTAATGCATTGGCTATGATACGCCGTGGCTTGCAAAATGAATCATCATTTCAAACCGTTGATATCATTGCGCGAGAATTGCCATTGTTAGTTAGATTTCAACCGTTAATAAAGTTGATGGTTAATCACAAAATTCCAGACCTTACGGTACTCAATAGTGATCTGCGTGCGCTCAAAGCCATTGCGGCTTTAACTAATCCAAACAAATATGCAGTAAACGCATTAAGTTCAAAAATTAATGCGTTGCAACCATTGAATTGGAAAATTGTGCTTAAGCACTCCCTTGAGGGGTAATGTTACGCTACGTGATGAAAAATATTGCGTGATTTGCTCATGAGTCTTACATCAGTTGAATGTAGCTCAGAAATAAAATCGCGTATATGTGGTGCATAATTGGGATCTTGTAAGGCAAGTCCGATTATTGCTTTTACCCAACCTACTGGTGTGCCCACATCATAACGAGTTCCTTGCACCTTATAAGCAAATACTTTCTCATTGTTTTTAATCATTTGGCTAATACCATCGGTAAGTTGTAGCTCACCTACGGCATAACGGCTCACTTCATCTAAAGCAGGGAAAATTTTGTGTGAGAGTACATAGCGTCCGATAATAGCTAAATTAGAAGGTGCATCTTTTTGTTGAGGTTTTTCTACCAGATTACCAACTTGAAAGAGCGAACCGCTAATTTGCTTTTTTATTGAAATAACACCATATGACGAAACGCACTCGTTGGGCACTTCTTGAATGGCAATAACGCTTGCTTTTTCTTGATGGGCTATTTGAATGAGTTGACCAAGTGCCGGTGCCTTATTTGAAATAATGTCATCAGGAAGCATGATGCCAAAATATTCTTTGCCTATAGAATGGCGGGCCATCCATACAGCATGACCTAAACCAAGTGGCTCAGATTGCCGTATGTAGGTAAATTCAGCGGCTTTAATTATTTTTTCTATGCTTTGTATGAGGTCTAATTTATTTTTCTCTTTTAAAAATTGTGACAATTCCGGAGCAATGTCAAAATGATCAGCAATTGCTTGCTTGTGACGCCCCGTAATCATTAAGAAATTTTTAATATTAGAGTTAAGACCTTCTTCGACAATATATTGAATGGCAGGTTTATTAAGCAAAGCTAACATTTCTTTGGGTATGGCTTTTGTGTAAGGTAAAAAGCGAGTACCCATTCCAGCTGCGGGAATTATTGCTTTGGTGATTTCCATTCACTCTCCTTATATCAGTTGAGTGTTAAAATTGGTTAAGAAATTCTATTTTACTACTATGGAATAAACGAATATCTTGAATTCCATATTTAATCATAGCTAATCTTTCAAGTCCCATTCCAAAAGCAAAACCAGAATACTGCTGTGGGTCAATTCCACCGCATTTTAAAACATTTGGGTGGATAAGTCCAGCTCCAAGCAGTTCAATCCAGCGCGTTTTTTTGCAGGCAGAACATCCTTGCGTGCAAAAGGGACAGGATGCATCAATTTCAAATCCAGGCTCTACAAAAGGGAAATAGCCAGGGCGTACACGAATGGCTAAATCTTTTTTGCCAAATACTTCTTGCAAAAACGTTTTTGCCGTTGCAAGCAGGTGAGATATGGTAATGTTTTTATCAATCAACATGCATTCTACTTGAGTAAACATAAAATCATGCGTAGCATCAGTAGCTTCATTGCGATAGCATCTGCCCGGGGCAACAACTGCTATAGGTGGTTTTTGTTGTTCCATCGTGCGAATTTGAACGGTTGATGTATGGGTTCTGAGCAACATGTTGGGTATCGTTAACCAAAATGTGTCATGGAGTTCGCGTGCCGGGTGGTTATCAGGAATATTAAGGGCTGAGAAATTGTAATAGTTTGTTTCTACTTCTGGGCCACTTGCTACTTCATAGCCCATTGATATAAAAATATTTTCTAACTGCTCAATAAGCTGTGTGTAAATGTGCAGAGTGCCTTTGGGCATTTCTGGCTTGTAGGCAGTAACGTCAAAATTTTGTTGTTTTAAAACTGTTTTACGAATTTCTTGCTCTTTGAGAAACTCTGTTTTAGTGCTGAGTGATTGCTGGATAAAATCACGTAATTCATTTACTTTGGGGCCAAAAGTTCTTTTTTCTTCAGGGCTCACATTTTTTAAAAACGTCATTAATTCTGTCATTTTGCCATTGCGGCCTAAATAACTTACTCGTATGTGTTCTAAGACCTGAAGGGTTGAACTGGATTCAAGCTCTGAAATAAAGCGTTCTTTAATAGTTTGAATCTGCTGTAGCATAGTAATTGGCCCTGATTTTCTACATGTAGTTTTTTGATTATGGTATCAAAGGTTGCCCGGGTTGGCAATTAATATCACTATTAGGTGAGATTGGTGTTGACAAAATAGGTATAAGATATACAATCAAGATATCTTTTTTTTTGACTTTTCCTTTTCATATGCCGGGGTAGCTCAGTGGTAGAGCGAGAGCCTGAAGAGCTCTGCGTCGTTGGTTCGATTCCGACCCTCGGCACCATTTTTTAAATTACTTGCCTTATTTCTTTTATTTTTTTATTAGATATCACAGATACTAGCCTATAATTGGTGCTGTTATACTAATACGTAGTGTCTAAAGTCATATTCATATATAATTTGCGTAGATTGAAGCAACTACTCAATAAAATAAGGAGAGTCTATGAACAAAATGCTGTTCACCCTATTACTTTCATGCTCTGTCACCACGAGCTGGTGTATGCAAGAAAATTTAGTCGTCGCTGAAAATCCGATGACAGAACATCCTCGTGCAAAGCTCAATGAGTCTAATCCATCTGACCAAGACATAACCATGGACACAGATAGCACCCCATCGCCAAGCCATGCTTCTTCATACAGTTCAAGTAATCAGAGCAGTCCACGTGATGAGATGAATAAAAAATCTTTTCAACGAATGGGTCGTATAATAAATAAAAAAATTGATCGCATTATTAACGACGAAAAACGCATTCAAGAAACAGTCAAGACAATTAATGATACTCACGAAATGTATCCTGCCGGAGAAGTAAAAGATATAATCGGCGTAGTGGGCTATAATGGAAATATTAGACCCGTGCATAAAGATAATTATAAAAAGCCTACTTTGTCCTTAGAGCAGTCCATGGCAATAAAATTACAGGCTCTTACCGAAACATTAAAACATAAATAATCAATCTACAAATAAGGTTGATTTAATTATTTCAGCATGGTTCAATACCCTTGATTAGGCATGGCAGAATCTGATAATTACTATCAAAAAAGGTATTGAACATGAGGCAGGCATCATCTGACAAATATACCATTGCATGGTTTAAATTGGCTGAATGTGTGGCAAGAGGCGAACGAGAAAAAGCGCTAGGTGTATATCGTCTTCTGTCACATTCTATTGATGATCCTGCCTATGCAATTCAGCTCGAGGCAGATATTTTATTAACGTTTGGTGATTATGTATCAGCCGGTCAAAAATATTATGAATCTGCACTTTTATACCGCGCTAACGGAAGATATACACAAGCAGCGGCACTCTGCGAACATACGCTTGTTTTTATTTCCACTGATCTTGCTTGCTTAGAATTAGTGGTTGATCTGCACGAAACATTACGTAATCATGAAAAGATTCGTCATTTTGGAATCCTGTTGTGTAGTGCTTATGAAAAACAGCGCCAGTGCGAAAAATTAGCGATTATAGTGCAAAAAATAGTTCCCTACCTATCGGTTGATCAACAAGTAGTATGGTTGTGCAAGGCTACCACTTTACTCGTTACTGATGCGCCTCAACTATCTCAAGTGATACAGGTACTATTACAAAAAGCATTGCATACACTAGCGATACTTGATAACCAAGAATCATTGCGCATTTTTTTAGCTAATTTACAAGCGCTTAATGATTGGTATTATCAACAGGCTTTGCATCACTTACATAATCAAAAAATGTTTTAATTAGATTGTTTTGCCAACTAAATTCCATTGATTTTTAAGACTAGAAACCAACGCCATGTATTCTTCTTGTTCACTTGTTGAGAGCGCTAGAGGCAGTATTCTTTCTATGCCCTGGGCCCCTATCACCGCGGGCGAGCTCATGCAAATACCTAGTTCATTTCGGTAACTAGTAACAGGATAGGTAGCTTTTGCATCATATACAATTGCATGACAAAGACCTGCAACACACCCGGCGATCCCATAGCAGGTTGCTCCTTTGCCATCGATAATTTCAAATGCTCTTTGGCGCGTTTCTTGAGCAAAATGATCCAATTCTTTTTTTCCTAATGATAAGGTTTTTACCAGAGATAAGCCTTGCACCGTTGCACTTGACCATACGGGTAACTGGCTGTCTCCATGTTCACCGATGACATCTATATGTAATGAGCTTGCGTCTAGGTTGTACGATTGGCTCAACAGGAGTTTAAGCCTCACTGAGTCTATTAATGTACCGGTGCCTATAATGTGATGAGAAGGAATATTAGCGAGTGACCTTACGTAGTGGGTTAAAATATCTACAGGATTCGTGACAATAATGATAATAGCATGAGGTAGTAACGGAGTAATACTGCCCATAATATTTTTAATAATTGCTGCATTGTGATCGAGTAATTCAATACGCGCTTGTCCCGGTGCTTGTTTTTGTCCCGCGCAGATTATAATAATGTCAGATTGTCTTGCATGCTGGGTTGATCCTACATAAATGTTGGAATATCCGTAAAAAGTGGCCATGTCAGACAGATCTAACACTTCTGCATTGCATTTTTTGTTATCGATATCAATAAGATAAATTGCGGCATTAATTTTTTGTAACAGCAGCGTTTGGGCGATCGTAGTACCGACTAATCCGGCACCAATGATACTTATTGTTTTTGTTTTCATACACAATCATTCCTATACTTTTATTTAGTATAAGAAATAGGTCGTATGTCATATCAATAGTATAGTGGATATAAAATCACAAGGTTATGCGCACATTAAGACCGAGCTTTTCTTCAATTGAAGAAAGTAAGTTGAGATCAAACGTAAAAAATTCTTTAGGCGCAAGGCGCAATCGCTTATTGTTGTCATGAAAAATAAAATGAATCGGTTTATTACCTGCAGGTAACATAGCTTTGAGTGAGCTAATATTTTCATTGGTAATAACTTCAGGTAATGCTAAGGAGACCTGAACAGGAGTAGACCACTCTTGCAAAAATAAATCTATAGGTACTAATTCATTAGCTTTAATTTTGCATTTTTGTCCTGAGGTTACATCAATGCCGCCTCTGACAATAAAAATGTGGTGAGAATCAAGCCACTGTTCTACTTTTTTAAATGTTGAAGGAAACAATATAACTTCAGCTGAGCCACTCATGTCTTCTAATTGTAAAAATGCCATTCGATCACCTTTTTTAGTGATAATTTCTTTACGGTCTTTGATAATGCCGCAGCCCAGGGTAGTAATTTCTGTATTGTTTGATTGAGCTGATCGCTTGAGTGCGTCATCAAAAGATTCAAGAGATAACCATGAAAACAGCTTTTTATAACTCTCAAGGGGATGCGCACTTAAATAAAAACCAACTACTTCTTTTTCTTTTTCTAATTTTTCTTTATCAACCCATTCAGCAAGTGGTGCAAAGTCATACAGTGCATTTTCTGATGACTCTGAACGGTTACTAATACCAAACAGCCCGAGTTGCCCTGTAGCGAGTGTTTTTTTGTACTCAGTAGCGTGGTCAATTATTTTTTCTAGCTCAGCGGATTTTTGAGCACGGTTTCCGGGCAAGCAATCAAACGCGCCGGCAAAAATAAGGTGCTCAATTACACGCTTGTTAGAAGTGCGTAGATCAATGCGTTTACAAAAATCTAACAAATCTTTAAACGGTGACTTTGAGCGCTCGGCTAAAATATTTTCAAGAGAGGCAAGTCCTACGTTTTTTATACCTTGCAAGCCAAATAAAATTTTGCCCTCAACAACGCTAAAATCAATCTGTGATTCATTAATTGAGGGAGGTACAATAGCAATGCCAAGATCTTTTGCTTCTTGCAGATAAAAAGACATATTTTCTGCATTAGTTGCTTCAAGCGAAATAAGGCAGGCCATAAATTCAGCAGGATAGTGACTCTTTAAATAGGCAGTTTGATATGCAATTAATGCATATGCAGCTGAGTGAGATTTGTTAAAACCGTACCCGGCAAAATATGCCATAAGGTCAAACAGCTCGGTAGATTTTTTTGCATCAAATCCACGTGCCGTAGCTTTTTCAATGAAAATGGCTTGCTGCTTTGCCATTTCCTCTGCCTTCTTTTTACCCATTGCGCGGCGTAGAATATCAGATTCCCCAAGCGAATAGCCTGCAATCGCAGAGGCAATTTTCATAACCTGTTCTTGGTAAACAATCACGCCGTAGGTTTCTTGCAGTACTGGTTCTAATTCAGGAAACAAATAGTGTATGCGTTGGCGCCCGTGTCTTCGCTCTATAAAGTCGTCTACCATTCCGGAGCCAAGTGGCCCTGGTCGGTAGAGTGCGTTTACCGCAATAATATCTTCAAACTTTTCTGGTTTTAATTTACGTAATACATCTTTTAAGCCATCAGATTCTAACTGGAACACACCCGATGTTTTACCTTCACCAATTAACGTAAATGTTTTTGCATCATCAAGAGGAAGTTTGTTTACATCAATAGCAATGCCATATTTTCGTTCAATAAGCCTAATAACGCGATCTATTAGTGTTAAGTTTTTTAAGCCCAGCAAATCCATTTTTAAATATCCCAAGCTTTCAAGCTCGGTCATGGCATATTGCGTTACAATATCAGTAGTTTTTGCTGGAACATAAATAGGCAATACGTGGTCTATAGGCTCAGGTGAGATTACAATACCCGCTGCATGTTTTGATGCGTGGCGGGTGAGGCCTTCAAGGCGCAACGCAACATCAAATAATTTTTGAGCTTTTGGATTACTTTCAATTAACTCTTTAAGGCGTGGCTCTTGTTCAAGTGATTCTTTAAGCGTAATTTTTAATTGTTCGGGAATTAAGTTGGTAATGGCATTTGAGTCTTCAAACGCAAAGCCAAGAGCACGTGCTACGTCTTTAATAGCACCTTTTGCCATCATGGTACCAAAGGTTATAATCTGGCCTACTTTGTCGTGACCATATTTTTCGCGCACGTAATTAATAACGCGCTCGCGCCCTTCAATGCAAAAGTCTATATCGATATCAGGCATGCTGACACGTTCAGGGTTTAAAAAGCGCTCAAACAGCAAATTGTACTTAATGGGATCAACATCAGTAATTTGTAGTGCCCATGCAACGAGCGAACCTGCTGCAGAACCTCTTCCCGGTCCTACGGGTATTTTGTTACGTTTTGCCCATTGGATAAAGTCACTCACTACTAAAAAGTAGCCAATAAAACCCATTTTGGTAATGAGTTCTACTTCAGTATTTAATCGTTTTAAATACTCTTCACGTTGCTCGGCTGGAATACGACCATCAGCTTCAAGCTCTTCAAATCCTTTAAGGCAGATGTGAGCAAAATACGTTTCTTGATTGTGTTCTTTTGGTAATTCAAATTGGGGGAAAAACAATTTACCGGTTTGAAAATCAAATGTACAGCGATCGGCAATTACTCCCGAGTTCCACACCGCATCAGGATGTTGATTAAACAGTTGTAACATCTCGTTTTGGTTGCGCATATGTACCCGGCAGTCACCAAAGGTATAGCGGTCAGGGTTGCTCATTTTATCATGAGTTTGAATGGCAAGCATAATCTCATGGGCTTCATGGTCTTGCGGAGACACATAGTGGCAATCACCTGTCGCAACCAGAGGCACACCTTTTTTATTTGACCATTCATATATTTTTTTATTTAAAATGATTTGGTCTTTTTGATCTTCTGGCTGTACTTCTAAGTAAAAGCGCTCAGGACCAAATGTCTTTAAAAACCAATCCATTCGTTTTTCAGCTTCAGTCTCATTGTTGTTCATGAGCAGCGAAGGGATGTGGCCCCCCAAACATGCTGATGTTGCTATCAAGCCTTCAGAGTATTCTTGTAATACCGCATAGTCTATGCGGGGTTTAAAGTAAAACCCTTTTTGATATGAAAATGAGATTAACTTGCATAGATTGCGATACCCAATTTCATTTTCAACAATGAGGAGTAAATGATAATATTTTTTTTCTACCGCTTTTATCGAAACATCTTCTGTTAAATAGGCTTCCATACCAAGCACGGGTTTGATACCGGCTTTTTTACACTTTTGAAAAAACTTTACCGCACCAAAAATATTGCCATGATCACTAATGGCAAGTGATTTCATTTGGTTGGTTTTGCCAAACTCAACAAGTCTATCAAGGGATATAGCACCATCGAGTAAAGAAAAATCGGTATGTAAGTGTAAGTGGGTAAAGTGTTTAGACATTGTGTTGATAGCCTTAGCATAGGATATTTTTTAGCAGTGTGTAAAAAGTATCTTTTTATTGTAACGTTTTTACAAAAATAATATATGCATAAGACGAAAGGTTTGTTGTTGCAGCTAAGAATTTCTTCCCCGCACACAAGTGCACGGGGAAGATTAATTTAAAAGAATCGTGATGATGGCTGTAGTAGATGTAAAATGCTGTGATCGCCATATTCATTTTTTACGGCTTCTATAGCACTCTTTATGGTAACTTTTTGCGTGTTGAGCTGCTCTAAATGGCGCCATTTCAAATCTCGCTCATAAGAGAGGAGAGCCAAAATGGTAATGTAATCTTCAATTGATTGTATGTTTGCGCTGTTTTTTATATTCCAGACAATCGATACAATACCAGCCTGTCTGTCGCACACAATACGTTCTTTGTGTTCTAATCCCGATAGATAGGGACTAAACGCAGCACACAGTTGCGCTTGTTGCCATCTGCCTCGTGCTTGTCCTACAAATTGCACGGCAAAGTAACACTCTTGCGTTGCTTTGTTAACAATCACTTGCATCGTTGAGCTGTGATTACGCAAGGGCATATTAAAGAGAATTTCTGTCGTTGTCGGCGTGTTGCGCACACCTAGTCGCTGGGGAGCAAGATCATGATTGAGACCCATTTTAAAGGCAAGGGGTGCAAATTGAGGGCTCTGCAGCTTTGCAATGAGTTCTTTTGCCAATGACGGTAACGGTACTATGGCATCTAAGGGTTGTGTGCCTAATAAACTATTAAAAATAGCAGCAATTACCGTTAACGAATTTTGGTGTATCAGCATAAAAAGATCTTCAAGCGTATCAGGAAAATGTCTTTCAAATGCGGTCACGCTGCCCATGATGGCCGCTTGCACTGAAAAACCAGAAGATTTTTTTAATTCATAATCAGTTATTATAGTTCTTTGTTTTTTCTTTAAAAAATATTCAACTTGTTCAAGGTACCTTCTTTGTGACCAATCTACATGATACTGTATGGCATTAGCAGGCATGATAGTGGTAGTGATGTTTTTAAAGAGATCAAAAAAATCTTGGATCATTGATACAACCTGCGCGTGCTTAGTTTCGCGCTCGATCAGTGCGGATGATTTAACCATTTTTATAGCCATATCAAGAGTATCTACACACTCATAAAGAACTTCGCACAACAAACGTTTTTGAAAAAGAGGCGCGGCATAATAGTGATTACCAAACCAATTGTGTATAGTTTTATTACTGAAATAAGCTAACACAGGCGCTAATTGGTTTCGTGCTCTCTCAAGAGTTGTTGGATTGGCAAAATGGTTGATTGTAGTCTTAGTTTTTTTTAGCTGCTTTTGCGCATCTTGTAAGTTTAAGAGCAATGTGGGTTTATTGCACACGACACTCGGTTGTTGCATTGCAAACGCCGCAAACGATTGAGCTAATATCGCTATGATAATGTATGTTCTAAACATAAAACTCCCAATTATCGTTATTATGATTTCTGTAGCAATTGCAAGAGAATATCTGTCGGCTTTTGGCTACCAATCAGGCTCAATGCCGGATAAAATTCAGAGCTGAGCCATAACGGTAAGCAGTTCATCCCCGCATAAGTACCTAACGTAGATTTAAATTCATCAATGCGATTAAGCACTTCTTGATGATCCTGCGTGCGCATTGATGGGTCAATAGCAATTAAGCGAGTATATTCTTTTTCAAGGCCTAATATGAAGGTGCGCCATGCCAGTGCAATTTCTTGTGTTGGCGCACTTTGTGCATATAAAATTTCTTGAGCCAACAAGGGTCGGTAGCCAAGTTTTTGGCTGGCAGCAGCAATAAGTTGTTTAAAGTACAGTACATCCAAAAAGCTTTGATAGGTATAACCGCCAATAAATTGTTCATGCTCGGCCGGATTTTGGTACAACAAGGCTTGTAACAGTTTTATGTAAAATAGCCATTGAAAATGTGAAGGATTACCGTGTGCTAGCACTGCATTTATCTCATTCATGAGGGTTGCGTAAGCAAATTTATAGTCAGATAATGCTTGCTGAGCAGTAGTGTCAAAATGATTATTCCATACGTTTTTGATGCGGCGCTCACTAATCTGTAGGTAATTTTGCACGATGGCATTTAATTTATTACACAGCTCTTTTCGCTCAGCCAATGATATGTGTTCTTGAGCGAGTTGTGAGCAATAGCTATTAATTAATCCTGAGCTTGGGAGTACTTGTTTAGTGGTGTTTACGTGGGCGGTGCTCACGGAAAAACGCGCTTGAACGGGGTGTTCAAACCAACCAGTGGTGATAACATCTTTAAAAGATGACTTACTGGTATCCCAATGGATTAACAATGATTGTTGCACATCGATAATGAGAGGGTTTTGCTCTGTAATCTTATTTGCCAATAATTCTATGGCACGTATATTGTGCACATAAAAACATGGTATTCCATGGCCCATAAAGTTTACTGCAGCGTGTGATAACGAAGAAGCCCACGTGTCTACAATGACTACGTGTGCGCTTACGCTGCGCGGATCTTGATCTGCTTCATCAAGGTTATGAGTTATTAATAGGTCTTGTGGGTCAGTAATTACTAATACACTTGATTTGCTGGGCACTAAGCAACGTAATGACTCTTTGTGGATAATAGGGTTGTTAGTAGGAGATATTTTTGTGACATCGATAAATGTAGCCTGATCAGCTTTGTACATCGTGGGTCGCGCTTGAACTATGTAAATGTTGTCACTTTTCACGACGAACTCAACATCCATGGGTATCTGATATGCTTTTTCAACCGCCATTAGGGCATTATACAGCGCATTCAATTGGACAGGCGATAAGCAGGGCTTTTGGGCTAAATCAGAAGGATTTTCTATCGTTTCAAGTTCAATAGCGCCGTTTATTGTTTGTGGCACGAGACGATCGTGCTTAGTATATATCTGAGGCACGAAGAATGCTGATGATGAATGAGTGCTCGGCACAAGGTAATATTTGTCAGCAGTAACTCTATTGGCAACAATACCTTCACCATGACCATATGATGCATTTATTTCGGTAACTTTTAAAGCGGTATCACTTAATTGCTGATTGGTACTATACGCAACGCCAGATACCGGGATTTTCAATGGATCTGTCTCTTGGCTATTGATGGGCTCACCAACCAACTCCTGTATCAAGACAGGCATGAATATACTTGCTTCAAGGGTATGGCCCTGAGCAAGTCTATTTTTTAAAGAATGTAAGGTGACGTAGGAGGCAACGACCTGGCCCATAGCCTTTTGGAGCTCAATAGCTTCTTCAGCTTCAGGAGTGATATAGGCTTTACTCACGTTTGCGCCTGCATTGGCAAAAGCAACGCTATCTTCTACACCGGTGCTTCGAACCATGAGATAGTGGCCTTGGCCTTGGAGCCGCTTTAAAAACTGTTTTTCAGCGGGAGTAAATTCAAAGGGGTATTTGCCATCCCACGCGTGGTCAAAAATAAAGCGGATACGCTGAGCAACTTCTTGTAAATCGTTTGCGATTGAACTGTCTTTTACACCATCAAGGCCTACTGCATTAAGACGGGTAATAACCGATTCATATAACGGAAATGGGTCATATTGGGTAAACTGTCCATCTTCAGTAGTATTTTTGGCAATAAATTGGCTAATGCGGGCGCTTTCTATACCAAAAAACGCAGGAACTGTTACCCCAGGAATACCGGAGAGAATATTTTGTAAAATTACTAAATTTTTGTGTTTATTACCGCAGGAAGACTGAGTCTCCTCAGATGCGACTAACGCAAAGGGAAAAAGTGCTATTAAAGCATAAGAACGCAATAATGCGCGTGAAAACGTATGCATAATTCCTCCATTGAATTGGCTGCCTTATGCGAGCAGCACCTACAATCAGCCTATTAAAATAGGCAAAATTGTCAATGATAGAGGGCGCTAGGGGTCGTAATAATTTCAGTCTGAAATTATGATGCGCAATGAAATAGCATTATCGACACATTTTACTCAATAAGATCAATAAAACTATACTATATTTTGGTTTTGTTCGCGGGCTTTTTCAAGTTCCACTTTAACATTTATGGCATGGGTGCCAATGCTTGAGTCAGAGCATTTTGCGGTGATGGTGTTAATTTCACGCCCAAGCTCTTGCAGGATAAAGTCTATGCGTTTACCTTTTTCAATGCGCGGGGTTTCAAGTTCTAACGATAGATTGTTTAAATGGTTTTTAAAGCGCACAATTTCTTCATGGATATCAATTTTATCAAGCATTACGTACAGAGCACTTTTATGGGTCTCTGCAAATTTGCTGTCATCCATTTCTAATTCTTGCATAGCATTGTCTACTTTTTTCTTTTGCAGTGCAATCATTTCAAGATACGCTTTTTCAATGATCGTAAGTTCTTGTTCAATTACGGCAATACGGGCAAGAAGATCGTGTTTAAGAACAGAGCCTTCTTTGGTTTGCATAACAATTAATTGCTCAATAAGATGTTGCGTGGTAGTGAAAATTAATTCTTTTGCCTGGGTGCTTAGTTCTTCTTCTTGAACAGAAAAAACACTTGGTAGTTGCAACACATTGGCTATTGAGATACTGCCTTCAATAGCAAAATGTTTTTTAATTTCATCAAGCGCGTGCATGTATCCGGCTATCGTTGGCAATGAAGGCTCAACTTTGCTTTTAAATGCATTAGCAGTTGTCAAATGAATGGTAAAGGAAACGTATCCGCGCAATAGTTGAGATTTGAATAATTGTACAAACTCAGTTTCTAAGTTGCTAATAGGGTAAGGAAGTTTGCAGGTCGCATCAAAAAAACGTGAATTTAACGATTTTAATGCAATGACCATGCTTACCTGGGTATCTTGAACCGGCACTGTTATGGATTTGGTTGCAAACCCAGTCATACTCCTTACCATAGTTTTCCTTATGCTAAATTGGTAAATACGTTTTGAACATCGTCATGATCTTGCAGCTCTGATAACAAATCATAGGATTTATTAGCAAGTTCATCAGACAAGTTCATCGGTGTCTTAGGAACACATTCTATTTCTGCAGATTCGATCGTAATTTCTTTATGGTGTGAAAGCGCTTGGCGTATGGTTTCAACGGATTTTGGATCACAAAACACATACGTATGGGTATCATCAGATTTTACGTCGGTAACATCAAAGTCTAACAACCACTCAAGAATTTGATCTTCAGATACGGTGTTTTTTAATTTTAAAACGCCAGCACGATCAAACATCCATGCAACGGCGCCGGTTTCTGCCAACGTGCCGCCTTTGTATGAAAACAAATGGCGTAACTCAGCTACCGTTCTATTTTTATTATCAGTAAGAGTATCTACTATGATAGCGCTACCACCCGGGCCGTAGCCTTCATAGGTAATGGCTTCATATTGTACGCCCGGCAATTCGCCTGTGCCTCGTTTAATAGCGCGTTGTGTGTTATCAAGAGGCATGTTTATGTCTTTAGCTTTTTCAAGCAAGAGGCGTAGTTTTGCATTGCCCGCAGGATCACCACCACCGGTGCGCGCAGCAAGAGTAATTTCTTTAATTAATTTAGTAAACGCTTGGCCACGTTTTGAATCTTCTTTGGCTTTTTTATGTTTAATCTGCGACCATTTATTATGACCGGACATGCAAGAGCTCCTAAAGCATCGTTTAAAATAGAATTGTATACTAGCACTATACCGGTAAAACGCGAGTTTGTCGAATCAAACAAGGCTATTTTGTCCCAAAAACTTTTGCTTTAAAAACGGCAATTTTTTGGCTGGTATTTGTCTGCCGCGTGCCGTTTTTTCAATGTAGCCTTTGCGTAGCAAAAAGGGTTCGTAGACTTCCTCTATAGTTTCTTTATCTTCACCCAATAGTGCTGCCAAGGTCTCCAAGCCAACCGGGCCTCCATTAAAGTGCTCAATAATGCGTTGTAGCATGAGATTATCAAGAGCAGTCAAGCCCTCAGAATCGATGCCTAGAAATTTTAGTGCTTGGCTAATGAGTTGTTGGTCAATAATATTTTTATTGGTAACTTGTGCAAAATCTCTGATACGGCGGAGTAATTTTTTTGCTATACGAGGAGTGCCTCGCGCACATTTTCCTACCATTGTTGCGCACTCGTGATCCAATTGCATGGAAAGAAATTGAGCGTTTTGTAACACAATGTGTGATAAATCTTCATCGTTGTAAAAATCTATACGTTCAACAATACCAAATCGTGTGCGTAAGGGTGCGGAGATCATGCCACTTTTTGTAGTGGCGCCAACTAAGGTAAACGGATTAATGGGTAAGTTAATTGATTTAGCGCCCGCACCTTGGCCAATAATTACATCAACCCTAAAATGCTCCATAGCGCTGTATAACACTTCTTCTACATGAGCAGACATGCGATGTATTTCATCGATAAACAAAATATCACGATTATCCAAACTTGAAAGTATGGCAACCAGGTCACCCGTGCGTTCAAGCATAGGGCCACTGATTATTTTAATACCTACATTCATTACGTGGGCCATAATTTGAGCTAACGTTGTTTTACCCACACCGGGTGGGCCAAAGAGTAAAAGGTGATCAAGGGGCTCGCCGCGCATTTTTGCCGCTTGCGTGTAAATCGCTAACTTGTCTTTAAGTTCTTTTTGCCCTAAATAATCATCAAATGTTTTTGGACAAAAATCTTGAGAACGGTCTTCGGTAGTTTCATGGAGAGTTATTATAGAATTTTCATCAAACGAGTTCATAATTGCAAACCTTACAATGGTAGAGTACTTCTTATAAGACTAATCTATTAAAAGCCTCTCGGTCAAAAAATATATAGGATTAGTTTTAAAACAGTTATACATTACATCTTGCATAAACGTTAAACGCATATTCAAGGTGGTAAAAGTGAAAAGCTTACAATTATTATTATTAATCGTTCTATCATACGGTTTTGGTCTTACTAGCATGGACAATTCAGAAGGTAATAAATATAAGCACTTAGTGCCTATATCGTCCATGGATACCATTAATACTTATTTAGACAAGATTGTTGCATTTGATGTTATTTCCGGATCAATGGGCTCCCCTGGGTTTGCGTCGCAAACTTCATTAGCTTTTAGATATGCATATGTAACAAAGATACTTCCTAATATCACATGGCAAGAAGACGGATGCTATCTATGCGAGTATGTACACTATTCTGCAACCGATAACTTGATACCCATAACCAATAGTTTTTTAAAAAAAATGGGCTTACGTATCAGGCTGGCAACTAACGATGAAAAAAAAATGTTATCATTCCCACACAGATTTAGTGGGCAGTATTATCGAGATCAGATTAATCAAGCTTTAGCAAAAGACCAGTAATGGTATTTTGCGATTTTATTTTAACTCCACATCCATGAGCAAAGGTAAATGATCGCTGGCTGTTGTAAAATATACGTAGCAGCCGGTGGGGTATAGATCAATAAATTTTGTTTTAATAAAATCAACTATGTGTCCGTAAATGCTGGTAAAAAAATGTGAAATGCCGCGATTTGCAAAGCAATCTTTGAAGTTATGATCATTGAGATATTGTTCAACGGTTGAACTGTAATCATGATTAAAATCGCCGGCTAATAAGACATTTTTTTGAGCATTTTCTTTTTGAATCATGGCAACAATTTCTTTTACTTCCATAAGACGAATCTGGTTGTCTGGCTCGATATTAGCTTTAGTATAACCGGAAACTTGTGTATAAATAGCCAAGTGAGTTCCATAAATCACCAGATTTTTTTTGTTAAACGCTGATAAATCTAATTCAGCTTTAATAAAACTTCGCGTTCTACCCATTTTTATGTGATCATTACTTTTAAAATAATGCACAGAACTTCTCTTAAGCGGATAGCGAGACAATAATAAATTACCAAATGATGATTTGCTATCGATTCCGCCAAAAACGGTGTGAATATACCCGCGTTTTTTTAGTTCGAGCACCAAGGGGTTATCTAAGTCAGCTTCTTGAAAAACTAATACATCAGGATTGGTTGTATTAACTATTTCAAGCATTTGTGATTCTGTAGGTTTTCTTTTAGCATCACTAAATTTATGCACATTAAATGACATAACACGCAGTGCGTTGTTTTTTTTGATACTTATATGTGGTTTTATTTTGTCATTAAGGGTCAGGAGTTGGTTAACAAACCTGTTATAATTTTGTGCAAAAAGTGTTGGCGTTTTTTTTAATTCTTTTATTTCACGTTGAATGATCGGAGGAACTATCAAGTTAGTGTGTGCGTGTAAGTTAGTGTAATTAATACTTAGTAAAAAAAATGCTATGTAGATAATCATACTGCTGCCTTAAGTTGTAGAGAACGTTGAGGTGATTTTTTGTTTGCGTATAAGGGCGGTTTGTTATCGCCCATTTTCCAATCATTATAAATACGTTGTGCAATTGTTTTAATTTTTTGCATATAGATTGGCTGTAATGTTTCTGGACTCGTGCTATGACGAAATAATTTCATACCAGTTGCAGGGTCCCGAGTTAACATACCGTGCAAGAAAATACGTGCCTCGATTTTATCGATTTCATTTTTTATTTGTTGCGGGTCGGTACGATAGACTTCTAATATCGACGATACTTTATCATATCGTTGCCTTGCGAGGTTAAAACCTTGTGGGACGGCATTAATGACAGAGTTCCAAATTACTCCTCTGCTTGCGCTCAGATAGGTGTATTTGTCTACAACTGATTTAGGTAAGAATATTTGGAGCAAGTCTCCTGTTGGACCTACTAACAGATCATCAAGCTCATAGAGCTCTTTAATGTATTGTTCTTTTTTTGTGTCATCTAAAGTAAATGGCGATATTACAAAGTTAACCAGCGTACCAAATGCAGGTGGTTTGCCCGCGCGTGAAGTGAGAAAATAAAAAAACGTATTAGATGCAGGTCGTGACATGCGCGCAAAAAATGAATAATTGGCAGAAAGTAGGTATGGCTGAACATCAGGCAAATTATTATTAAATTGGGTTCCATATTTTCTGACTTTCTCATCAAGCCATACATCAAGCGGCGGAAGCTGGAATGCTTCTTGATTGTAGGCCCGTAAAAAAATAAAATCCTGAGGAAGTTGTTTTCCTGTTACAAGTTGATAAAGCTCTTTATCTAAATCTTGAACAATCCTAATTAAGGTAGGATGTGCGTGATAGAAGACATAATAATCAGATGCTAATTCTTGTTCTTTTGCTATGCAATTATTAAAGATGGTTAGATATTTTTCTTTTGTACCTTGGTTCCCTTTAAATTCATTCATAGGACTTTGTGTGCGATAAAGCGTTTGATCTGCGTTGCCAAACCAGATATCTACTTGTTGTTTTAAGGCCGGTAAAGATAAATATGAATTGGTTTGGGTTTTGATAGCTTGCGCATCCCAGGGCCGCGTTCTAGCAGAAGCGGCTGCTGCAATAGGTCGCTGGATAGCTTGATGTGTTGCGCTATACACCTGTTTGGGGTTTTTTTGGATTTTTTCTACATGTTGATTGTGGATTTTAAAATCTTGCAATATCGCTTGTAACGCTTGATCTGATCGTATTGTATGCGTGAAGACAAACACAAGCAAGAGAGTAACGTTAGGAGTGCGCACCATAACATAGTCCTTTAAGTCTTATCTTTGTATTTGATACTGATTAATGAGTTTGTCGAGTGCGGGATTAATTCCATACACGCGTAATGGTTTTAATTTTTCCGATGTCCAGCTGACGTGTGCGGCTGAGTTATAATTATTGAGAATGTCTTTTAATTCTTTTAATAACGCAAGGCGTTGGTTTGCAGGATAAACACTGATGTATCCTAGAGCAAAGTTAGAAGCTGCCATTTCATAAAATGCATTTTGGTTCAATCCTTGAAGCCATTTTTCAAATAAGCCTCCCAATTGCGGGAAGAAGAAAAACTGGACTATATCAACATAGGCTTCGCTACGATTTTGCAGTGAACCTTCCATTGTTTCATTATCAATCAAGGTAAAATGACCCTGCATATCGTCATAAAAAATATTAAGCCAGTGTAAGTCAGCATGTGCTAGCGTTTTACCTAATATTTTTCCTGGCACTGGTTGCATGAATTTCTTTTGAAAATTGGCTAACTGCATGCCCATTATTTGAAAGGCGCGTGCAAGTTGTTCTTTGTTGGCCGGGGTCTGATTTGCTTTATATTTTTCAATGTAGTCTATAAATTGCTTGCCCGGTGCTAATGGCATTTTTGAAATATAATTAACTGAGTTGCCATACGGGTACACAAAATAGGCAAGTGGTATTGAAAGGCTGGGAAAGCCCGGTACTACGTTTGGAGATATTAACTCTTGAATGCCCGGATAATTTCTTAATTTTTCCAAGCGATACGCCTCTTCCATACCTTTTGCAATGCCTTTTATGATAAATCTGCTTGCAGGAGCAGTTGGATTGCACGTAGAGGTAAGTAAAAAGAGCTGGGATGTTTGAAAACCGCTTTCTCCACCGCCTTTGTATAAGTTTTGCGCAGTAAGGCAATTAATGTTGGAAAATTCTTTGTAGGGCAGTTTACCTTCATTATAGGCTTGCACCAAAAAGAGGGGCAGTGATTGCTCAGTAAAGTTACCATTGAGCAGTTTTGTTTGATCAAAGTTTATTCGATCAATAACAATAGCTCGATTAAACAACGCGGTTACAAAATCATTGTCTGAAGAGCCGACCATGTTAATTTTTTGACGCAGTGAATTGAGGGTCTGGGTAGAACAAAGACCTTTTGTCGTGCAATGTTGCAAAGTTTCTGCGCCTGATTTGTTTTTACCCTCAGGGCTATTTTTG
Organism: Candidatus Dependentiae bacterium Noda2021; assembly: GCA_020886235.1. GTDB lineage: Bacteria > Babelota > Babeliae > Babelales > Vermiphilaceae > Noda2021. The sequence goes on from AP025250.1 coordinate 377,915, forward strand.
TAACTTATAATGCAGCATTGGCAACTGTTCTCAGCGCTGTTGCCCCATTGATCGATTGAGCAACTGGTTGAGGTATTAATCCTACGGGTTATGCCCCCAATGGTGACAATTTCTTCATTGGTATAACTAGGCACGCTGATCAATAATCCACTCATTACTAATACGAGTAACTTCATTACTACACTCCACACTTATTTTTTGGAACTTACCAAAAAACAATAAGCGGTTATGACGTAAAGATGCAATACTTAGTTAGGTAAGCATTTGCCTTCAGCGGCATCTGCTTATTCACCAAAGTAGAATCGTCTAATCGCAATGCCATTAAAAAGTCCTAGACTTGCAAAAGTAACCCAAAGATTACTCAGCCCGTAGCTAATAAATGGCAACGGAATGCCAACAACGGGTAACAAGCCGGTAACCATGCAAATATTAATAATCATGGCAAAGACAACGTGACTTACTACGCCCAGTGCTAGTAATTGAAAAAAGGGAGATTTGATCGAATATACTACGGTGAAAAATCTAACAAATAAGACACCAAAAAGACCAATCAATACCATAACACCTAAAAATCCTGTTTCTTCGGCAATTACAGAAAAAATAAAATCAGTACGGCTTTCGGGCAAAAATTGTAACTTGTTTTGCGTCCCTTTTAAGATACCAGAGCCTTGCAGGCCACCTGCACCAATGGCAATCTCTGATTGTTCTATTTGATACCGCTCTTTTTTACTTTCACCGTGGCCCATAAAAACGAGCACTCGTTTTTTTTGATAGGGCTTTAAAAAATGCCAGGTAACCGGAGCGGTAATAAGCAAGGTCATAAAGCTAATGATAAAAAATTTTTTGGGCATGCCTGCAAACCATAGTATGATTAATCCGGATAAACCAAGTAGAACCGCAGTGCCTAAATCAGGTTGCTTGTGGATAACTATGCAGCTAAATAAAAGCATGCAAAGTATGGGTATAAATTCTTTAAAGTTAAAGTTTAGGTTTTCTTTTTCTGTGTAAAAATAATACGTGGCATATGTTGGGAAAAATAGTTTGGCAAGTTCTGAAGGCTGTACTTTTATAAACCCAAGATTTATCCAGCGTTGAGCACCCATTCCAATGCTCCCCTTAATCATGGTAAATAATAAAAGCCCGATTACGGTGAAATAAATAAAATATCCCCACCGCATAATGGTTCTAAAATCAATAGAGCAAAATATAAAATAAATTAGTAACCCAGTACCTACACCAAATAACTGTTTTTTAAAAATATGGAAAATGGGGCATCAGGTCGATACGTTGCACTAAATACGAACAACAAACCAATTGAAGACAGCAAAAGGATTAAAAAAAAGCTAATCCAATCAAAATAACGTAAGTAGCGTTTATCGATGAGCATGTATACCTTTTTTTTGGTTAACAACGCTTAGAGTAATTAAAAAAACGCCGTCCATCAATAAATATTACCGATGAGGTGATAACAAAATAAAATTATTGTGCCGTTATTTAAAATGGCACACGCGTTGAGCTTCAGCTACTATTTCTTGTGCGTGTTTTGGTGAAAAGCCAAGCTCAGAAAGAACAGTTTGTTTTACTGCGGCCTGGTTGCACAACACAAGACCGCGTTGTATGAGCGCTTCTTTGTGTTGTTGTGACAAGCTGGTCAAAGCAGTAATGGGATGAAGACCAAGACGATCAATGGTTTGAGCTAAGCTGTTATCGCGCGGATAAGACCATCCCATAAGATTTATGCCGACGCACTGAGCATATGCAATTGCTTGATTGGTAAAACTTGTGTTAGTTACAATCCACTGATGATTAGTTTTCAATTGTTCATCCTTGGGACCTGATGCCTTGAGGTCATCAAAGCGTGCTTTAACATAAAGTGCTACTTTAATATCGCTTTTTAGTATCAATGAATTATGAAATTTGCATTCCACAAAATACCGTTGCTTATGTTTGTACGCAAGCACATCAATTTCATGACTTACGCACAACCCATGAACAATTTGCCCCGTAGCTGTTTCATAACCCATTTTATTAAATAGTTGGGCAACAAAATCCTCAAACGGAAAACCTGCAGGACCCAGTTGCAATAACGCATGTTTTAAATTGTATCGTGCTGCTATTGGTTTATTGTACTTGCTCAATAACCACAATGCTTGTTTATACAGTTCTTTAGTCGTGCGAGGATTAGTGGCAAGTGTTTCTTGCATGATTTGTGAAACCATATCAAACGGTGCACCTGCACGCAGCAGAGATTGCTTAAATTTTTCTGAATTAAATAGTTCTCGCTCACCCGAGCGCTTAATTATTACAAGATTAGAATTACTCATGCCTACTAGCCAGTTATGTGGTTTTGTTTAGGCCACTGTAGCAAAGAGTTAATCCGGGCGGCAAGAATATGCATCCTTATGGATTGAGTCTAAGGTTAATTCATCGGGATGGATCATGGGGAGGGCATCTACTAAATGGTTAACGTATCCCCATTCGCAAAACATGAGTAATCGATAACGCGGTTCATACCTACCTAAATAGTCATAGAGTTGCTTGTAGAGCTCGTAGTACCATTCTGCGCGTGCAGTTTCTACGGTATTCCATACATAATTGCCTGCTTCTTGAATAGCCATAAGACTTTTAAAGCCTTGTTCACTGCAAATAATATGTGCTTGGTCAGCTTTTACAAAAGATGATAGAGCTACAAGAGGAAGATATGAAAAAAATTTGGTACTCAATTGTGTGATAAATGAGCGTTTGCCACCTCCTAATGTGAGATACGTGTATAGATCACCCGTGTGCTTTTTAATATCTAATACGGCATCCAAACAGGTTGTGCGCGCCATTTGTTTTGCGCTATCTAATGCAGCGCGAGCTTGTTTACCCAAAATGATTTCTTCTTTATATATCATGTCATGGGCATAGAGGCTGGTAAGTGACATTTTATAATGATGCTTTTGGAACTTGAAAAATTCTTGAACCGATTCTTCTTGTTTTTGCTTGATAACATGGGGAATAGGTTTGGAGGGATTGCGTCTGATGTGGGCAATGTTTTGCCATGATTTCCACACCGTATCAACAGCCTGCAATGCTGCATCTTGTGAAACTAGGGTAGCTTGTGATCGGAGATAAGAAAGATAGATTAAATTGGTGACAATTCCAAGATCGTAAGGATCTATAGGTTGATCTTTTACATAGCTGTTAAACCAGCTTTGTGCATCATAACGTATTGATTGGGAAAAAGAATGAGAAAGGGTGTTGAAAAAAAGAATAAAAATCAAAGGTACGATTGCTACTACTCTCACGATAACCTTTTGTAGTGGTCGGGGCAGCCAGACTCGAACTGACAACCCCTCGCTCCCAAAGCGAGTGCGCTACCAATTGCGCCATGCCCCGAAAAAATAAAAATTTTAAAGAATTATGTAGGTAATGTAGCTATTTTTTAGGCAACTTGCAACTTTTATTTTCAATTTTACGATACTTTTGGAGCATTCAATACCGTTATTGATCCAAAGGCAACATCAAGCGAAACATTCATTGTTGGTTTTTTATCACTATTATATGAGTTCGAGCGCTTTCCAAATAACAAATTTCTTTGTTCAGGCAATGAAACTGAACCAAAAGATGATGAGGCATGTATGGTGGTTGCAACTTCAGGATCTAAAATAAGAGTCGCATTACCAAACGCTACTTGTACATCAAGTGCATTTTTCTTGGTGTGTGCATTGCGTAAATCTATAACTTGGTTGCCAAACGCAATACGATAGTGCTTTGCATGCTTTAACGCGTGTACTGATATCGGTTCTTGGCTAACAATACCCATCAACATATTTACGCCGATAAACATTAAGTAAATGGCACCAAATACTTTGCCTACGGGTATTTTGATGTTAAAAAATGCGTTTAATAATACTGAGGTGCCAAAAAGCACTAAAAAGAAGCCTAAAAAAACAATATTAAAAAAGAAGCTCACGGGCGATCCTTAGGGTGTTGTTGGTGAGGAGGATATGGTTGATTATTTTTTGGTTCTTGTTTGTGGTTACGCCAACAAGAAAATTTTGATGCTAGGTACACAACAACGAGCATAATGAGAGGTTTTGCAATAGTGATGCCAATCACACAGCCAATACCAGCGGTAGACAGCATGCAGGTTTCTTGCTGATCAGGGGAACCAAAAGCAAGCATGGTGCCGATATACATAAGTAGCGCAGCTAATGCTGTTTTTATTGCGGTGATGCCAAATTTAAAGAAATATTTTCCTAAAAAAACAGCCCCTAAAAAAATGAATGAGGCGCCAATTAATAAATTTGAAAGCCAAAGATTCATACGAGTGATCCTTTTTTGCGTCGATAACACTTTATTGGTTAGTGTGCTTAAAATAAGTATTATTGGCAACTGGCCACGTGAAAATAGAGGATGAATGATGATTATTTTTGTTTAAAGCAGTAGTAATAACAAGAATGAAAGTGGGGTGAACGGTGGGGATCGAACCCACGACCCTCGGAACCACAACCCGATGCTCTACCAACTGAGCTACGTTCACCATACATTTAAAAGACACTAGATAGTATAATCAGTGCTTAGAAAAAATCAATTTAATAGTTATTCATTATTTTTATTTTCAGTCAACGCGGGCTCAATCTTGATTTCATGTTTTATCACATGCTTCCTAACACAGTTATTATTGATAGGAGAGTAATAAAAGATTTTATTTTTACCAGTGTAAGATGGATCACACTTAAAATGTGCCTGCAGATGTGCCTTGGCGTAAGACGTATGTACAACAACTTTGCAAGTAGGGTAATTGCAAACACCATAGTCTCGAACATTAAGTTCTTGTATTGGTGCTTTTTGTGCAACGGTACCATGAGTATTGCTACTATCAGGGGACGCGCTTATACGTTTGTCAGAGGGTTTTTCTGGTCTTTTAAACTCATACGAGGTTTTATGCTCTTCAAGTTGCGCGAGCGAAAACAGCGATTGCATTACCGCATCAGTGTTTAAGGGTGATGTGGGGCATTGTTTTTGGTCAATTGTGGCAGTGCTTTCTTGATATTTTTGGTTCATTGCGTAGGTAGATGCTCCACTGATGAAAAATAATGCAATTAAACAATACATATTATTCATTTTTTTGCTTTCTTGGATAAAAAGTGGTTTAAAATTCAACCAATTATAGCTTTTTTGCGAACTATTGCTAGGTTTTCATCATTGATATTTTGTGGTATTATAGATTATTGAAATAATTTCCAATTAATTTCTATTAGAGTATGGATATGAGCATGGTTGATAAAAAAAATAAATGGATACATATTAAGGGTGCGCGCGAGCACAACCTAAAAAATATTGATGTTTCTATTCCAAAAAATACTCTCACGGTTATTACCGGACCATCTGGGTCAGGTAAAAGTTCTCTGGCGCTCGATATATTATACACCGAAGGTAAAAGACGGTATATGGAGTCTTTATCTTCGTATGCACGCCAGTTTTTAGGCATTGTAAAAAAGCCTGATTTTGACAGTATTGAGGGATTATGCCCTTCTATTGCTATTGAGCAAAAGACGGTGGGAGCCAACCCTCGTTCAACCGTTGGTACCATTACTGAAATTTATGATTACCTACGAGTATTATTTGCCCGTATTGGTAAAGTGCATTGCCCTGATTGTGGGCTACCGATTCAAGCTGAATCCCCTCAAAAAATTGTAGATATGCTTCTTGAGACCTTTGCCGGTCAACTGATTACGATTCATGCTCCCATTGCAAAGTCAAAAAAAGGTGAATTCGTAAACGATTTACTCAAATTATTTTCCCAAGGGTTTTACCGATTCTGGATTGATGGCAGACAGTATCGCTTTAGATCTGAAGATGAGATCCGTGCTATAAAATTACAAAAAACATACAAACACGACATAGATTTAGTTATTGATGCTATTGAGGTTGAGTCTCATGAAAAGTCTCGCTTAACTGAAGCGATAGAAACCGCATTCAAGTTGGCTGGCGGCACCTGTAAAATTGTGGCGGGTAACACTGAGCACTTATATTCATCAAAACATATGTGTGTGCGTTGTGCGCAATCAGTTCCTGAGCTTGAACCCCGTGTGTTTTCATTCAACTCGCCGATTGGTGCCTGCGGACATTGTCATGGGCTTGGCGTGATACACCAATGGCCGTGGAATGAAAATGACCCTGAGGCATGGAAATCACAATACCCTGATTTTTTTGCAGATAAATATGCTCAGCAACAAACCTGTCCGCATTGTTATGGAAAACGGCTCAACAAGTTTGCGTTAGCGGTAACGGTGGGTGATAAAACTATTTATGATCTTGGCATGCTTTCTATAAAAGATCTGCACAGCTTTTTTAACTATTTAAAATTAAGTCCTACTCAACAAGAAATAGCCCAAACGTTAAGTAAAGAAATAAGTGCTCGATTACAATTTCTTAACGATGTAGGATTGTCCTACTTGTCGCTCAATCGTACGGCACGAACCTTGTCTGGTGGTGAAGGTCAGCGTATTAGGCTTGCAACTCAAATAGGATCTGCGTTAAGTGGGGTTCTTTATATTCTTGACGAGCCAAGTATTGGTCTGCATCAACGAGATAATGATCGTTTGATTGAAACCTTAAAAAAATTACGTGACCTTGGAAATACCGTTGTTGTGGTAGAGCACGATCACGATACGATGGAACAATCAGATTATATTATTGATATGGGTCCAGCCGCTGGTATACATGGTGGGCGTGTCACTGCAACTGGAACTCCGGCTGAAATAGCACGCAATCCAAAATCATTAACGGGATCATATTTAAGTGGCAAGCGCACCATTAAGCGTTTGCAACCAGTTAGAAAACCCTCAGGTATGCTGATATTAAAACATGCAACTAAAAATAACTTAAAAGATCTTACCGTTCAGTTTCCGCTTGGGGTACTGTGTGCCGTGTCAGGAGTTTCTGGTTCAGGTAAAAGTACCTTGATTATGCAAGAGCTGGTACCAAGCCTTGAGCGTGCGGTGCAGTCACGAAAGGGTGTAGCAGACCCTGATCTTACCGGTACTGAACAGTTAGAGCACTTGGTGGTAATTGATCAAACTCCTATTGGTCGCACACCTCGTTCTAATCCAGCTACGTACCTTGGTGTATTTGATGATATTAGAAAGCTTTATGCTGGTTTGCCTGAAAGTAATGCGCGTGGTTACAAAGTAGGACGCTTTAGCTTTAATGTGGCTGAAGGGCGTTGCTTTGAATGTTCAGGTGATGGCGTTATCAAAGTTGAGATGCAGTTTTTACCTGAAGTTACCATGGTATGTAAAACCTGTAATGGTAAACGCTACAACTCCCAAACATTAGAAATTACTTACAAAGGCAAAAATATTGCCGATGTGCTTGATATGACCGCGCTTGAAGCGGCTGAATTTTTCGCTGCACATCAGACGATTGCAAAACGTCTTAACTTATTGTGTGAAGTAGGCCTTGATTACTTGAAGCTTGGTCAAGCGGCAATTACCCTGTCGGGTGGTGAAGCGCAGCGTATTAAGCTGGTAGATGAGCTTGCAAAACGTGGTAATAAGACTATGTACATCTTAGACGAGCCTACAACGGGGTTACATGCCAGTGATATTGAAAAATTATTGGTAGTTCTAAACCGACTAGTAGACAAAGGCAACTCAATGATTGTAATTGAGCATAATCTCGATGTGTTAAAAACTGCTGATTATCTCATTGATATGGGGCCCGAAGGTGGTGACAAAGGTGGAACCGTTGTTGCGCATGGATCGCCATTTGCCGTGTCTCGTGTAGAGGCAAGTCACACGGGTCGTTATTTACGTAAATTGTTGTAAGTTTGAGCTCAATTAAACGTAACGTTTTGGCTTATTGATAAAAATAACTTAAGATAGAGCATTACGTTTAATTTAAATCGGGTTTGTTATGAAAAAAATATTTCTAGTATATTGTTTAGCAGCTATTGGAACCACAACCTATAGTCAAGAACAAGAACAGGTAAAGCAATTGCAACAGATCTTGGCCTTAAACCAACAAGAGCAAACGCACGTGCAGAAAGCGCTTACCTACGTGCGCGACTATAAGATTGAAGAGCATAAACTAAACTTCATCAAAGAATATAAACGCAAGCACATCGCAGCGCGTGTAATAACCATTGCAAGTGCCATCACGGTTGCCGGCAGTGTAGGATACTTTGGGTATTACAATGCAAAAAGCTTTGTGACCTGGCTGAGAACACCTAAACAAGTTGCTGTTGAAGCGGTTAAAGCTACTGTTGAAGAAGCAGGCAAACCAGAGTATGCAAATGGTCCTGAATTTAAAGATTTACAAGGGCGCGTGGTTAAACTAGAAAAAGTGATAAACGGTGATGATCAAAACTGGTTCTTAGAAAAAGCAAAATCCATTAGCTTTAATGTGTATTCTTTTATTGCAAGTAGCGTTATCACTATGTACGGACAACGCTTGCTGGGTGATATTTTAATGGCTCCGGGCGATTTGCGTTGGTTCTGCGCACAGAAAACTGCCATTTTCCAACTGCTTGAAGCCTTAAAGTTGAGTGCACAAGAACTTGAAGAATCAAGCATCTACGACACTGATCGTATAACCTATCACCGTGCTTGTGTACTGCCGCTCTCAAAGGCCCTTGCAGAAACGATGGAAAAAACCATTGGTTTTCTTGAGTTTAAATTATCGCAGATGAAACCTGAGCATTCCGCGGCATTAGGGCTCGACATCCTTCCGCGCTATCTAGAAGTGTATACTAACAATCTGCTCAGTAAGATTGAGTATTGCATGAAGTCTCAAAGTAGCGCTGTAATCTCAAAAGATTTACAATTTTTAGTCGATGATTTTACCGCGGAACTTACTCATGCACTTAATAAATGCATGGGCATATAAATTTGCCGTATCTCGAAATTGAATGCCCGAAGATTATTTTTTCTTCGGGCCTTTTTTTTGTTTGGCAATTTGATCTAATGTTCTGTCCCTTTTAACTGACCGATTCCAATTGGCAGCGCGCTTGTGCAGTGCCTGCCCGTATTCATCAGCTATTTTAATAAGAAGCCAGCGTTGTTTTTTGCTGATTCTCACCAGCACGTAGCCGCCTTTAAGCTTCTTGCCTTCCAGCCATATCATTAAGAGCCCATTTTCTAAGCTTTGATTTAATGAAACTTTTTTATTTGAGTGATCTTTTAAAAAGCCCGAGTAAAGATCTTTGTCCCACACCATAACAGGCCCTGCTCCGTAACTGCCTTCAGGAATTATTCCCTCAAAGTGCCGATACCAAAATGGGTGATCGGCAACCTGTATGGCAAGAATTGGCTGCGATGGCTTTGTAGGTATTTCATACATCGCCCATGATTTAAGAACGCCATCAATTTCTAACCGTAGATCATAATGCAAACGTGATGCTTTATGTTTGTGGATCATAAAAAATGGGTTTTCGTTCTGCCATTACTCACTGCCTTTTTTTGTTAAATACTAATAATCTTTGACTCGCGTGAAAAAGGTTTTGCATTAATTACTGTTAATTTTACGGGATTGCACTAGAGTTATTGGTAGAATATCTCTCATTTTATCAATACGTGAGGTGCTATGTTCAGATCAAAAAATCGCGTCACAAAAACCACTCTCTTTGTTCTACTATGCAGTGTCACATGCGCACACGCTAAATTTGTATCGGTGCCCGACAAAGTACCGCAAGCTTACTGCTCATTAAAAGATCTTTGTGCGCGAATAGACACAAATCAAGTCGACATTGCCTCAACAATAAGTGTTCATGATCTTATTGTTCAAAATAGCGCTATTACCTATACCAAATGCCACGACTCAATGCAGTTTAATTTTGATAGGTTTCCTCTTGCTTCTACTCCTGCTTCTTCATGTGCTAGCCCAGTGATTCCTGAAACGTTTATTCTTTCCATTCCAAACGGGCGTGCTTACTCTTCAGATGGCGTAGTATTAGTTAATAATCAACTTATACAAGAATTGATTTGGCCCTGGAGTGCTTTAAAACGGGGGTCGGTATTACAGTTAAACGCGTTACCGCCCGTAAAACACATTGCGGGAAAAGTAGCGGTAATTACGCAAGAAGGTCATGCTAATTACTATCATTGGATGACCGAAGTGCTCCCCAAGTTAGCTATGCTTGCAGATAACAACAGTGAATATGATTGGTTATACGTTACTGCCCATACGCCTGTCATGCGGCAAACATTAGAGTATCTTGGTGTCGATCTATCTAAAGTTCTACCAATAGAAGATAATACCTACATTGAAGCGGATGAACTGATAGTGCCATCACCACCAGCCTATTCGTGTTATACACCACAATGGATAATTGAGTACTTGAATACCCATTTTATGCCCCATATTAAAGAGAATTCAGTCAAACATAACTTTAATAAGAAAATCTTTATTTCCCGAAAACACGCATCTTTTAGAAGAATTATAAATGAAGATGAAGTTTTTGATTTGTTCGAAGCAAGGGGATTTGAGCGTTACAACCTTGAAGATTTATCGCTCATTGAACAAATCGTCTTGTTTCATAATGCAGAGATTATTGTAGCCCCCATGGTGCAGGGCTTGTTAATTTATTATTTGCGCGTCCTGGTACCAAAGTTATAGAATTATTTCAAGCGCATGAAGACGATACCTATTGGTACTTAAGCCAAGTGATTGGATTGGATCATGTGTGCGTAAAAACTACGGAGTTCAAGCCCGATGGCGGTTATACCGATACGATTATTCCTATTGAGAGCATTGAGCCGGTCATGGAATTAATTGGCTAGTGGTTCAAGGCTAAGCAACATTTTTTGATTAATTTCTCGTGCTTTTTTGAGTCGAGCGTGCTTTTTATATAGTTTAATACTGTCCACAACCAAGGTTGCTAAACACACACCCAGAATAATCAGCGCAGAGTCTTTTAGCGTGCGGTGCTAACTGTGGAGCAAGATAAACCTTTTTTTGCAGTGTCACCAATGCTTTTATAAAGAACAAGTGCTAAAATTAAAACGACCACGATTTGATCCAGATAGCTTTGCTTTAAATAACGCTGTTGATTTACTGCTGAAAAATGAATTTGATGAGTACCGAAAACAGCAATAAAAACATCCACTGATGGTTAGACATAGTATTGATGCAATCCCTTTTCATCATGATTTATTTCCAAAATGGAGAAGCTATAAGGCTGGAGGTATTAGATATTTTGATAGCACAAACCAAATAGAACTGTGTGGGGTTCTTGATGATATTTGGGTTAACAAAGATGAAGAACTCATTATTGTTGATTATAAAGCTACAGCTAGAAAAGGTTCTGTGTTGTTAGATTTAAGTAATGCCTGGAACAGCAATAATAAACGTCAGGTTTCATTTTATGCATACATTTTAAAAACTCTCGGTTTTAAAATACATAAAAATGCTTATTGCCTGTATGTGATAGCAGACAATAGTAAACCAGCTTTGAATGAAAATCTTGCATTTGAAACTAAGGTTTTACCCTATTGCATAGATTATTCATGGATTGAAAAAACAATTGTAAATATTCGTAATTGTTTAGACCAAGAATTGATTCCTGACTCTAATATCAATTGTGATTTGTGCAAATTTAATTTTTAGTAGTTAGGCTCTCAATAAAAAATTATAGATTTAGTAGACAAGGCTTTCGTACGCTTGCAAATTTAATGTCATCAACCCATTAAAATAATGCTTCAAACTGGCTATGCGACTGTATTTGTGGAAAGCGATATTTATTACAGTTGGTGACTTAGGACAGCAATGATAATATTAAAGATCAAAATATTTTGTAAAAGAATATCTGTATTATTTATTCAGATAAATAACTCTTTTCGTAGGACGATTATGACACCTGTATTTAGTGAGACAAACTACGCCAAAAAAATTGACATTCTTGCCCAAGAAATAACAAGATTGAAAAATTATTTATATGCTATTCAAGAAATCATAAATCAATCCAACCAAAGCTTTGAGGCTTACAAAAAATATAATGAGTTCTTTTATTTGACATATATTTCTTATTATAACGAGCTTATTTATGGGATAAGTAGGTTGCAAGATAAAAGCAGTGATTCTTTAAGCATTATGAAAATGCTAGAAGAATCACTGCAATATCACACAGATGAACAATCATGCCATGAAAAACAAATCTTATCTCAAATAAAAGAAATCATTGTAGGTTACAAAATAAGAACTCAACGCAATAGGTTAGGCCGTGCTCATTTTGATAGAGAAGTGGCAACTAATACTGACGAACAAAAAAAAGTCTATGAAAGAAGCAAAACTGAATTAAACGAGATAACAGAATATATTCAATTACTAACACGAGCTCTAGAGATCTTGTCTGCTCGTCTATCAAATCCGATAGTATTACTTGATCCTCTTCCTTCGCTAAAAAAGGAAATAAAAATATTATTTCAAGAGCTTAGCGCTCCAAAAAATATTACTAATTAATGTGAAAGTTCAACTAAAGTTGTGTTCCAATCCCAAAACTGAAAATGCGGTTTGAATGCGTTGCAAAGTAAAACCGAACTCAATTTTTCCGTTCCTGAACGCGTTACTAAGTACAGTTATTCCTCTGCGGATGAGGCTTTTAAGACTCTCTAAAATATCAATAGAAAAAGATATGTTGTCGGTAAAGACATTGGTAATAAAGTCCAAATATTTATCATTGGATACTACATCGGTTGAATAGTAAGAATTTTTATCTTTTTTTAGTGACTCAAATTTCATTTTGTCTTAGGTGGATTATACCTATATTTAAGTTCTTTATCTTCAATGTAAAGTTCAAATCCTTCGGGAAGTTTATCGCTTATTTCTACAGAAGAACTTTCGTGTTCTTGTGTTATGACGATATAATCAGCTTCTTTTTCCATCAAATCAATTACTTTTGTCATTATTTGTATTAATTGTTGTCGCTCAATAAATATACAAGAATCAGAAAAACAATAAGATATTTTCACAGTTGAATTGTAAATATCTACATCTATTTCGTTTCCTGTTCGTCCCTGACCATGTGGATTTTCTAATTCATCTTTAATATTTTTAGCAAAAGATAGTTCATCAGTAAAAACTGCAGTTAATGTACCTAAAAAAATATCATTGGCTACAGTTCTAACTGATCTGTATATACTTTGATTTTTTGTTATAATAGCAAATTTCATATCAAATATTGAATCTAAATTTTGTACTTTTATTTTCCTTGTAAATTTCTAAGCCATGGGGCAGTTGATCTGTAACCTCTATACTAGAATCTGCAGTTAAATGCGTTAAAACAACACATTCTGAATCTAAATCAAGCAGAGCAATTACTTTAGATATTATTTTTATTAATTCTTGTCGATCAACAACTATACTTTCTTCAGGTGCATAAAAGTAACCAATTGTGATTACAGAACCATCGATATCAATGCTGGTTTCATTGCCTGCACGCCCTCGGCCTCTTGGGTCTATTAGCTCAGAATAAACAATTTTCAAGCTAGACATATGGTCCCAAAAAAATGAAGCCATCGTTTCCAAATAAACGTCATTAGAAATCACAGCTCTATAACGGTCTGGATTTTTAAATTGTTTTATGACAGCAAATCTCATTTTGTCACAGATGGATTATATCGATACTTCAGTTCTTTATCTTCAGTGTAAAGTTCAAATCCTTCGGAAAGTGTATCGCTGACTTCTATAGAAGAATTTTCGTGCTCTTGTGTTAAGACAAGATAATCAGCTTCTTTTTCCATTAAATCAATTACTTTTGTCATTATTATTATTAATTGTTGTCGATCTATGGCGATAGCTTCATCATCGGCATAAAAGTAAGCAATGGTAATTGTTTGGCCTTCAATCTCTACTCGTGTAACATTTCCGGCCATTCCTCTACCATTACTATCTTTTAGTTCAGCTAAAATATTTTTTGCGAAAGACAATCGATCGGTGAAAACTGATGTTAATGTGTGTAAGTAAGGACAGTTAGAAACAGTTTTTGAGGATTTATATATCTGTTCATCTTTTTTTATAATTGCAAAGTTCTTCATTAATCGCCTTTTTTAAGTAGCGGGAAACAACTAATAATATTACATGTAGTTCCAGATCCTTTTTCTGAAATTTGAAATATTATTTTTATTCGTATTCCTTCTTGAGTTAGCCCCGTTAATTCTAAACGTCCATTTGGATATCCTAGCTTATCAACTATATTTTTAATTGATTCATTAATTTTTTGAACAATATTTTCTTTAGTCCAGTGCTCAGGAAAACAAGATGAATCTTTAGGTATACAACCATGATAAGACCAATTTACTGTATTAGTTCCATCTGCATTTAAAACATCGCTATGTACTTTTACCAAACCTTCTTTTTCTAACTTCTTAAGAACCGGGTAATAATGTGCCCCTTGAATGCCGACTTTGCCGGTTTCGCAATTAACTTTAATTTCCGGACAAAAAACATGTTCTAAATTTCCAATTAATACATCAATTTCTTTGCCACTAATTTTTTTTATAGCAGGTATAATGTCCAATTGTTTTTCAAGCTGTGCAATTTCTTTTTGCGAAGGTATAAATGGCTGCAGCTCTTTAGGGATAATTGTATGAACTCCATTGCTTGTAGTAGCTATGTGGTGTGCGCATTCGGGTTTGTTAAACTCTTGTATTTCTGCGCGTAACCAATCCCTATGTTCAATGAATTCAGCGGTCTTGCCTACTTTGTTCTGGTATTGATCAATCCATCTTTTTAGCGTTTTTACGACCTCCTTTTTTTGAGCAGCCCACTCCGCTTTAAGTTGAGGAGTAACGGGATCGATTAGTACCCGTGGACTAACCTTAACATCTGGGGTCGGTACGTCCACCTGAAGTTTAGAAAGTTCAGGTGTGCTGGATATTTGTTCTGTTGCTACAGGTGCTGCAATGCGTGCATTGGTGATTGCCTGACCAATTGAAACGGCAGCTGGTGTAGGGCTTATCGGTTGCTTTACCATTTGTGCGGTCTTAGCGTGAGATCCCATGCCATTTGCATTATATCGAGCTACCGGCAACAGTGCAGGTCCTGTTGTAATACGCTTTGGCGGGGATACGCACCACATTTTTTTCTGACTACCAATTGTTGTGCCAGCAAATATTGCACCATTATCATAAAACACGTAATGAGTATTTCTTATAGTGAACGACTGTATGGGCTGCGCATTGTTCATAGCAGCAGCTAGCTGTTGCCAATACTCTAAGTTGGGATTTGAAACAGCTCGTGAAACGAACTTTGCTTTAATTTTCGACCCAATGGATGAAATTTTAGTAAGAAGTTTTTGCTGCCCTTGTGCATTTCCAACTAAATAAGATATATCTTCTGCGGACAGATTAATTATCGTGTTGTAACTTTCAAGAAACTCATGGGTAATTGTTTCAACTTGCTTTCCTAAATTTTGTTCAAGTTGCGCTATTTTCTGGGTACATGCAGCTGGTTCCAACAAGTGCGCGCTATCGAGCGTATCGCAATAATCAATATAAGTGACTGCTAACTTACCAAGAGGCTTTAACGAGGCTATCGTAGCAGTGATGTTTTTGCTTGGGTGAGCGATTAGATCAAGTGGGCCTCTTATCCTTCCTTCAACATACCGTACAATGCATTTTAAAATTCTGCTCTCGGGTCTAATTGTCTGAGGAATGTTTTCAAAACCAGCGTTTCTATAAGAATCTAGGATATCTTGAGGTATTGAAAACTCTTGAAGTAATCCATCAACCTTATCGATAACGTTAATTAGATAATTTGCTGCGTTGTTAACAGCTGAATTTGTAGCATCAAGAGTTGCTTGTGCAAAATCCAGCGCTGACCAACATAAGTTAGCAAGCGATGTTGCTTGCGCTACTTTGCCTTCTTGGTTGCGTGACAAGCCTGTAAAAGCCCATTCGCAGACCATTTTGTTAACTTCTCTTTGAGAAATAGAAGCATTTTTAGTGTAGTACTGTTGAGCTGACTCATGTATAACTTTAACAAATTCACCGTGTAGGTGCTGTTGTATGTGATTACCAAAACAATACTCGAGTGCACGTTGATCTGCATTGATTTCTTTTGCCATCATTGCACTAAATGCATCAGTCTTGTATCTTTTTTCAAACATCACATTGGATTGCTCGGTAAGAGCTAGTGCCTGTTTGCGCCCATGAAGAATGGTTCTCTGTAGATCATTAGCCTCTACAAATAATGTTTCTTGAGAACGTTGCTTGATTGTTGATAACTCTTTGTTCATTTGCTGAGTAATAGTTTGTGAGAGCTGTATTTTTTTTTGTGGTGTTAACGATCGAACTTGATTAGATTTTTGTTCAATGTGACTGAATGCAGCAACCACGGGAGCCTGGACACTGTAGGGCCACGAGTCCGTTCCTTTAGGTTCAGAAGGTGGTTTAATTAACCGGTTTATATCTAATGTATGGTCCTGCGCAGAATTGCCAGTCACAATTGTATCTATTTTGAGCTGATTAACCTGAGCCGATGTAACTGCCTGACTGGAAACAGTATTAGTTGTGGTAATTTTTGGTAGTTTACCTATAATTTCTCGGTGCAATATCGGGTATTGTTTAAAAATTCCTGCTTGATTGCCGTAATCAAGAGCGGCTTGGAATTCACCTTTTTTGCAATGAGAGATTACACTTTTAAGTATGCTATTGGTGCTATTTCTATTTAAAGCATGGAGTTGTTCATGTTTACTGCGGTTTCCCACAAACCAATTAGTACAAGTTTTACAAAATCCTACCACATTTGAGGTAAGCTTATCTATGCCGCGTAACGGACCTTCGTTGCAAGCTTTGTTTGCGATTGAATTTTGTTCGCGCAGGATTTGTTTTAAGTAAGTAAGATAACGAGCATCGCCATATGACAGGGTGGCTATTTGGTCGTACCATTCAGCCAGGCAATTGGTGGTACTTTTTAAGTACTCGCAATGAATGTGGATAAGCCTTAATGATTCTTGTTCTGTTAAACTATTTTTTAAGCTTCCATTATGATCAAAAACAATAGCACTCATTTCTTGAACTGCTTTATTCCAAGCATGGGCTATAGGCAATAATTTCGCATCAACGGGAACATGGGCGTTAACAAGTTGCATGGCACTTTCAAGCGACTGGGTAGAGCCATTGAAGTGTGCTGTCTGGTATAATGTTTGGTGCAGCTGATTTAAATGCGCGTGGATTTGAGATGACAAGTGTGGGGTAGGTTTATAATTGCTATCAAAATAATTTTCAACTAAGGAAAACCCACCGGCCGTTTTGGTGAACGCGGAACTTGCATATTCTGAGCGCAGTGAGATCAAAAGCTGTGTAAGCATTGGATTTGCAGATGCATACGTTTGGTTAGTAAAAAACGCTGTGGCGGGGTATACAAAAGAATGTACGTTTCCTATGCGTTGAGCGGTAATATCTGCAAAATGAGTCTGGGCTTGCTGAAACACTGGTCTAATATTACTAAAATACGCCACATGTGCAGGGTAGGGTGAGTGGTTCATTCCACTTATGTCTGTTGAAACAAATAAAAATAATAATAGAGGTAATAGCATGCGGACTCTTTATTTAATTAATCGAGACTTAGAACAATTGTATGATTTGTTTAGTTTGAAAAATGAACCACTTAGAATTTCTCTCCCAATTGCATATTTCGGTTCACGTGAAATATGATCATATGAATAAAATATTTTTTATTATTTTTTTGATGAGCAAAACTAGCATAATTTCGATTGATGGGCAACAAAATATACAACTGAAGAAAAATCCAAAATTTATTCTTCAGTTATTTAGGATGAAATTCTAATTTTTCGTGATCGGGTTCATAATTAATTATCTTCAGCTGACTATTTGCTACTACCTGTTATACTATTTTTTTAACAGAAAACCTTTTACTTCAGCTAATGTTGTGTGAATATGAGTGACCTAACCCCTTTAATGCGACAATATTTTGAGATAAAAAAAGATCATCAAGACGCCCTAGTGCTTTTTCAGGTGGGTGATTTTTATGAACTTTTTTTTGATGATGCAAAAAAAGCAGCACAATTTTTAGGTATTGCGCTTACAAAGCGGGGTAAGTCTAATGGCGAACCTATTCCTTTGTGTGGTGTTCCGGTACATACTTTAGATCACTATTTATCAAAGCTTATTAAGGGCGGTTTTAAGATCGCTATTGCCGAGCAGCTTGAAGAGCCAAAGCCAGGCACTGTAGTAAGGCGCGGTGTAACACAGGTGTTAACACCCGGTACGCTCACTGATGGAAAATGGCTTTCAGAAAAAACAGCCTCGTATTTATTTTCATTTTTCCCCGCGCCACAGGGCTGGGGCTTATTATTTGGTGAGCTGTTAACCGCTCAACTGTATGGCACTATATTGCCTGCACAATCTCAAAAGTCTTTAGAATCAGAGTTAGTGCGATTTTTCCCGGATGAAATTATTATCCCTCAGATAAAAAGTGCTCAACCGCTTGAGACCTATTTTAAACAAATGGGATATTACACGAGCATGCTCACGCTTTCTGATGATACGCCAGAACGTGCAGACGCGTGGCTGTCTAATCAATTTTCAGCCGATACTCAAGGGTATTTGCGTACGCATGAGCCTTTAAAAAATGCACTCAGCTATTTTTATCAGTACATTGATAAAACACAGCAAGCAGCGCTTGAGCAGTTTAAATCATTACATGTGTATAAACCCGATGACTTTTTATTGCTAGATGGTGCTACGCAACGCAACCTTGAGCTTATTAAAAATGCGCATGATGGCAGTGCTAAAAATACCTTATTTGAGGTACTAGATAATGCGGCAACTCCTATGGGCTCTCGCATGATCAAAAAGTGGATAGCGCGACCACTCGTTAAAAAAACAGCGATTGAGCAACGATATGATGCCATTGATCTGCTGGTGTCTCACAACACAGTCCTTGAAAAAATTAAAGAACTTCTCAATGAAATGGGCGATTTAGAGCGCATTGTCGGGCGCATTGCACTCAAGCGCGCAGTCTTGCCTGATTATCTTGCTCTTGCTCATGGTCTTGAGGTGTTGCCCCGGTTGACGACGTTGCAAAAGATGTGCGTGCAAGCACCGCTCATTGCTAATTTAGCGTTAAGTTTGCAAGATTTTTCTGAATTAACGCAGTTGCTTACTAATGCGCTCAATGATGATTCAACCAATTCATGGTTAATCAAGCAGGGGTTTGATGAAGAGCTCGATAGCATGCGCGAGCTGGTGCAATCTGCACACCAAAAAATTACGGATCTTGAATTGCTCGAGCAACAAAAGACCGGCATTAACTCATTAAAAATTAGATACAATCAAGTACATGGTTATTACATTGAAATAACTAAAGCCAATATGGACTTGGTGCCCGCTCATTATTTGCGCCAACAGACGTTAGTAGGTCGTGAGCGCTACATGACACCAGAATTGCAGCAGTTGCAACATGATATCATGCGTGCAAAAAGCGAAATAGAACAAGTTGAGCACGCGGTGTTTGATCGCATTAAGCAAGAAGTCTACAACCAGCTTTCAGAATTGCGTAAGCTTGCACATGCGCTTGCTTATATGGATGCGTTGGTCGGGCTTTCTTACACTGCGTACCACAAAGGGTACCAGCGCCCGCAGCTGCATGACTCACGAGATATTATTATTACTGAGGGTCGTCACCCGGCTGTTGAACAAAACATGATGATGCAATTTATACCTAACAATACGTTACTAACCAATACCGAGTCTACCTGGATCATTACGGGTCCTAACATGGGCGGTAAGTCGACCTATCTTCGCCAAGTGGCATTGATTGCGATAATGGCCCAAATTGGATCGTTTGTGCCAGCAAAAGCAGCGCAGTTGCCGTTACTTGATAGAATTTTTACCCGAATTGGTGCGGGTGACAACGTAGCTCAAGGAAAAAGTACCTTCTTAGTAGAGATGGAAGAAACTGCCACTATTTGCACACAAGCCACGAGCAAAAGCTTGGTGATACTTGATGAAGTAGGCCGTGGAACGAGCACCTTTGATGGTCTTGCCATTGCTCAAGCAGTGGTGGAATATATTCATAACACCATTAAAGCGCGCTGTCTTTTTGCAACCCATTACCATGAGCTTACTCATTTACAAGAAACCATGCCTGGCATTGTTAGTTACTACGCAGCCAGCAAGAAAACAGAGCATGGTATTGTGTTTTTGTATAAAATAATAAAAGGTATTGCCGATGGAAGCTTTGGGGTTGAGGTAGCAAAATTAGCTCATCTGCCTGCAGAAATAGTAGAACGTTCATATGCTATTTTGCATAATTTATCTGCACAAGAAGAAATGCCTAAACGCCTTACGGTAGCACCAGCCGTTACTGTTGTACCGAATGCAAAACAACAATTATTAGATTCAATGCATGCACAGATACGCTCAATTGATTATGAAAACTTATCACCACGTCAAGCATTTGACTTGTTATGGAAGTTCAAAGAGCAGCTGGGTTAAGCCTCAACCGCTTTGTGATTGAACGGCATGCTGGTTAATTGTTCTTCTGCTTTAATGTAAGCTACGGCAGTTTCCATTTTTTTATAGCGCTTTTCAAGGCTGGGATGAGACGGAGTCATAAAGTGTTCACTGCTCTCAGCTTTTGCTTGTTCATAAAAGTCACCCATGAGGCTTAACATATCCTGTGCGTGTTGTGCTGATTTAAACAGCGGCAATATGTCAGCGCGATGTTCAAGCGCATGGTTAAACAAAATCCATGAGGCATTATTTTTTACTGCACTGGGATTTTGCCCGCTACATACCAACATATTAAATAAGAATTTTTTTGTTATGTGATCATTTTTTTTAATATGGCTAATTTCATGATTAACCGCAGCTCTAAAGTGTTGCTTGCTCATGCATTGAGCGCTGTAATTATCAAATGACAAAATATACTGTTGCATGTCTTCATCATAGTAATTATGTGCAAAGCAATTTTGCGGTACAAATTGTACATGCACGGTATTAGGGTTTACACCCGATAATTGCAGTTCTTGAAGTGCTAGCGCACGGTGTCCAAAGCCCTGACTGCTGGCAGTAATGTAGGGTGCCTTTTGAGCGGCCTGTACCTTGTTAATCTTATCTTCTAATGCAGCATTTACGGCCGGCCACATGTCATGGCAATGGGCAAAATTCTTCTTTAATAAGTATAAGCCTTCTTGGACTTTGCGATCTAATTTCTGTTTGTAAAACCGTCTAACCGTGGTGCCCTGTTGCTGGAGGAGCTTTACTTTTTCCAGGGTTTCGCTTGAAAAAAGGCAAGAAGTGCTTAGTCCGAACATAAGAGTAATGGTTAGATAATAGTTCATATAAGCTTCTCCAAAATTATGATATAGTATACTAGTATAGTTAAAAATGCAGAAAAGTCGATAGACCTCCAAAAAAGAGTTTCAAATAGAATATTTTAGTCTAGAAAATGGCTAAGATATTTAGCTAGACCAAATAAGGCTTATTTGCTACAATTAGAACAAAATTATTAAGCTTTTAATGTAAACACACTAGGATGTTGCATGGAAAAAATTATAACATTTGACAAATATGCCATTATCAAAACAGGTGGCAAGCAATACCAAGCCCTTGAAGGTAAAACTATTGCAATAGAAAAATTACCACACGATGCGGGAGCATCTGTTGAGTTTGATGAAGTATTATTCAGAAAACTTGGTGAAGGTCAATTTGAAGTTGGTAGACCGTTTTTAGCTGGTTCAGTTAAAGCTACCATTCTTAAGCACATGAAAGGTGACAAAGTTGTCTCCCTTCGCTTCAAAAGAAGAAAAAAAGTTCGTGTGCAAAAAAATCACCGTCAAGAAATGACTATCGTTCGCATAGTTTCTATCTAAAAGACTTGTGCGCATAAGCAAGCTTCGGGCAAGAGATTTATATCTCTTGCCTCTTGTCTTTTTAAAGGGTATCTCTGATATTATATCAAAAGAGCGTTAGATAAATGCTTAATTTGGCTATGAATGTGGTATGCTTCATACGAGCTTCATTAATCAACCGTTACTAGAGTGGTTTTTTCCATGAAAAAATTAATAAAGAGTGTGGTTAAGTCTCTTGGTATAGTTTTTGGTGATATAGGTACCAGCCCTATTTACACCTTGTCTGCAGTATTTATGCTGATCCCTATTTCTTACGCAAATGTATTGGGTGTTTTATCGCTCATTGTCTGGACTCTGATTTTATTGGTTTCGGTTCAATATGCATGGCTTGCCATGAGCCTTGGCAGCAAGGGTGAGGGCGGCACCATAGTTCTTAAAGAATTGTTACTGCCATTACTCAGCTCGCGCGTTGCCATAGCGGTAGCTACTTTTCTTGCATTCTTAGGAATATCATTCTTTATCGGAGACGGAGTTATAACTCCCGCCATTAGTATCTTGAGTGCCGTTGAAGGTCTTAAAATTATCCCCGGTATGCCCGAATTACCTCAAGAATTATTTATTATTACGGCAGGGTTGATAGCCTTTGGCCTATTTTGGTTTCAAAAACGAGGAACTGAAAAAATTGCTGTCGCATTTGGACCAATCATGTTGGGGTGGTTCTTATTTTTAGGAAGCTTGGGGTTATGGCTTATTACTACTCAGCCATCAATACTCTATGCGTTAAATCCGCTTCATGGCATTAAGTTTTTATATCGTCATGGGTTTGTAGGATTCTTGGCTCTCTCTAAAATAATATTATGCGCCACTGGTGCTGAGCCCTTGTATGCTGACATGGGCCACCTTGGTAGAAAGCCAATTACGCAAGCATGGGGCCTGGTATTTATATGTTTAGTGTGTGCCTATCTGGGTCAGGGTGTCTTTTTACTCAGCCATATTCATGCAAAAAATATTTTTTATGAGATGGTGCTCGCACATTTGCCGGCATTGTATGTACCAGTCGTATTTTTTAGTATTGCCGCAACGGTTATTGCTTCCCAAGCTACCATAAGTGGTATTTCTTCGATTGTATATCAAGGTATTACCACGCGCATCATCCCACGCTTTCACATAGATTACACGTCTACCACCCATAAATCACAAATTTATTTACCGTCAGTTAACTGGTTTTTAATGACATTGGTATTTATAACCATGCTCAAGTTTAAGTACGCCGTTAACCTGGCAAGTGCTTATGGTCTTGCTGCCAGTGGTACGATGACAATAACGGCACTCCTATTGACATGGGTGTTTATGTTAAAAGCTGATTATCTTAAAGGTTTTTTTGCGGCACTTGTTTCAGTGGTTAACATCGTTTTTCTTGCCTCAAATACTCAAAAAATTCCTTACGGCGGCTATTGGTCCTTACTTATGGCCAGCATTCCCCTCATTCTTATCTTGATTTACACCGCAGGGCAGCGAAAACTCTACGCATCACTCAAGCCACTTTCCTTAGAAGATTTTTTAAAAGAGTACAATACGTTTACGCCTCAGCTTACCCACATTGGCGGTACGGCTGTTTTCTTATCTCGTTCTAAGCGTACGGTGCCTACCTACATGGCATACACGATGTTCACTAATACAATTATTTACCAAGACAATATCATGGTGACCGTAAGAACGCTTGATAGAGCGTATGGCATTAGCGGGGAGTTTAAACCAGATCTTGCAGAAAGATTGCGTCACTTTGAGATTGCAGCCGGCTATAAAGAGATTATTAATATTGAAAAAATCTTAACCCGCGCGGGCATAAGTCCTAAAGTAATCTTCTATGGGATGGAAGATATTTCTACCAAAAATATCATTTGGAAAATATTTACTCTCATTAAAAAACTTACCCCATCGTTTGTGCAGTTTTACAAGTTGCCTTCATACAAATTGCATGGTGTTATTGTGCGGGTAACCTTATAACAAAAAATATTAGAGAATTTATTACAGCCGTGACGCTTGTTATGGGCAGTTAGTAATGCAAATCATAGCCATAGCCTTAATTATATTGGTGCGTTGAATAACTTACTAATTGCGCTCAGAATGTTTAAAGGTATTAACAAGAAGTGTCTTACATGTAACGTAGAGGGCACCCAGCTTTGAGAATAAGCTTCTAGGCTTTAATCGATTCATCTGTTGTCTTAATGCATTTGTTATTAATACGTACGATGCTGGGCCTACTTGTTTAATATCAACAAAAATTTCAGGATTGTTTATCGTACATGCAGGTTGAGATTGAGGCATAGCATTAATGATTGATTGCCAATTATCAAGCTGGTAAACGCAGTTACCACAAGCTACCAGATTATTATGCACAATTGGTTTTAATTCATACTTACTATTTGTTTTGATTGATTGGATGAGCTTTCCGCTATTAAGGTCCCACATTTGCAATGTATTGTCATAGGGGCTACAGTTTTCAAACGTATGGCAAATAATTTTAGTATTGTCAGTGCTCAGAGTAAACCTAAAATCACTGAACTTGGGAAATGTAATCGTATACAGATAGTGTCCGGTCTTAAAATCCCATACTTTGATACTCTCGCCATAACCGCTGGAAATAATTTTTGTATTGTCCTTGGTTATGGCAACATTTTGAATCCATTCTCTATGGCCTGCAAGAGTTTGCAGGCAAGCGCCAGAATATAAGTCCCAAATTTTGATTGTTTTATCATTACATGATGAGATTATATGAGTTTCATCATGTGATAGGCCTACTCTGGTTATAGTACCGGTGTGCCCTACTAATTTGTGCAATAATGCACGGGTATGGAGATCATATACTTTAACTGAATTGCCAGAGGCAAATATAAGCTTATTATCTGAGGTAAGGACCACATCCTTTTCGTTATTGATATATTCCTTAATGGTAAGCAGAAACTTACCGGTATTTTGATCCCATATGTTAATGCCACTATGCGTTATTGTGCAATACACAGCCTTAGTATTGTCCGATGAGATGAGGGCATTGAGCATATCGTAACCACCAGATATTTTACTGGTGTGTAACAAGCTATCATTATTTAAATCGTAAATATTTTTATCATAATGTGACGTGCACAGGAGTTTACTCCGATCTAAGCTTGCATAAACTTTACCACCAGGAAATGACCTCATTGGATTAATTGAATTGGGGACGGGCGGTAACGTAGTCAAATCATAAATATCAATATCTGCATACCTAATACACACAAGTTTAGTACCATCTCTGCTCATAAAGGCATCATCGGCGCTAAATAATCTTATTGGGCTACTTGATTTGAGATCGGATAATGCAATGCAGCGGCTGACCGTATGGTAATATAAACATTTTGTTTTATCATGGGAAATTTCCAAGATCTGTGCATGATCATCATATTTTTGAATTTCGTGTAACTGGGCATACTTATGTTCAAAACGTTCAAGAATCGTTGGAGTATTTAAATCTGAGGTGTCGCAACGCATAAATAAAACACCTGCTTTATCGCGCCAATAATCCATGATGATACAGCGTTGAACTGGCGATTGAGGTTTGATTAATTGCTGATGCAACATTTCAGCTGATTTATCTAACGCCAAAGAGCGCAGAGAAGGTGGTTCTTGTGTGTGTAGAACGCTTACATTTAGTATATAACAATTGAGTAACCAATAATTGAGATACCTATGCACTATTCTGCTCTCAATGCTTTTTTAAAGATTTTTAGTGTTACATCTATCAATGTATAAAAACCAATAATTAAATTATAGTTCAATCTCAAGCAACACAACGACAAGTTATTAATAAAAATTATTAGCCTAGGCTTAGAATAAATAGCAAACAGCTATGCGCCACACAACAGCACTGATAATGGCCGCGCCTGCAACCATGCACTGATAGCGATATTTTTTCACGAAAGCGATTAATGAGCTGCCATATTGTGTGGTAACATACGCAACACCATAAAAACGTATACCGCGCACTATGAAGGCGCACATTACAAAGGGAATGAGCGATAATCTGCAAAAGCCAGCTGTTAATGTTGCTGCTTTAAATGGTATTGGCGGAATACCAGCCAGTAAGAGCGCGGCCCATTCATATTTTTTATACAGTGAACATAAATACGTAAATGTTTCTGGTTTAATGACGTATGCGACATAGGGATTATAGATAATCTGGTGACCGGCGTGAACCCACAACAGATAGCCCATGGCATATGATGTTAAAGCGCCGAGCACTGAGCTGATGGTAGCTATTGTTGCATACCACCAGGCTTTATCTTTGCGCTCATGACAATACACCATGAGCATAGGCTCTACGGGGAGCAAGAGTATGGCTTCTAGGTAAAACACTAATCCAAGAATGAGCTCAGCATAGCGTGAATGTAAAAAACTACCAAGCCAGCCATACAATGCTGCAAACATTACGGACCCTTTACGCTATTATTTTGACAGCAAGTTTTGTAAATATGCATCAAGCGAGTCAATAGAAATACGCTCTTGCGTTGTTGTATCGCGGTTGCGAACGGTTACGCAATTGTCTGTTTCACTATCAAAGTCATAGGTGAAGCACACCGGGGTACCAATTTCATCTTGGCGGCGATAACGCTTGCCAATAGATCCTGACTCATCAAATTGAACAGATAGTCCTTGTTTTTTAAATGAGCTGTAGATTTTGTGCATTGGCTCAATTTGCTTTTTGGTCAGCGGTAAGAATGCTGCTTTGATTGGAGCAATGGTTGGGCTTAAACGTAAGACAATACGAGTCTCATTATCGACCACATCTTCATAATATGCATCAAACAACAGAGTTAAGAACAAACGATCTACTCCTACTGAACATTCCACAACGGTAGGAATATATGATTGTTTGGTTTCTTCGTCATAGATAGCAAGGTCTTTGCCCGAATGCTTACTGTGTTGGGTAAGGTCAAAGTTACCGCGATGAGCGATACCTTCAAGCTCTTTCCACCCAAACGGGAACTGATATTCTACGTCAACGCAGGCGGTTGAATAGTGTGCAAGCTCGTCAGTAGCGTGTTGGCGCAGGCGAATTTTGTCAGTATTAATACCAATAGATTGGTAAAACTCTTTACGCGCTTGGCACCATGCTTCAAAATAAGCTAATGCATCATCAGCTTTGCAAAACCATTCAATTTCCATTTGTTCAAATTCACGCATGCGAAATAAAAATTGTTTTGGGGTAATTTCATTTCTAAATGCTTTACCAATTTGTGCAATACCAAAAGGCATTTTAACACGGGTGGTAGAGATTACATTTTTAAAGTTAACAAAAATTGCTTGAGCAGTTTCAGGGCGTAAGTATGCAACGGAAGAGTTATCACTGGACGCACCCAATTGTGTTTGGAACATCATGTTAAATTGGCGTGGTTGTGTCCAATCTTTGTTGCCGCAATGAGGGCATGATTTTTCAAGGTCAATTTCATCCGTGCGGTAGCGGTGTTTGCATTTTAGGCAGTCAACCATCGGGTCATTGAAATTGTCTACGTGGCCTGAAGCTTTCCACACATCGTGGGAACCAAGCAATGCTCCTTCAAGAAAGACAATATTTTCTTGGGTACCCAAAATCGCTTTGGTCCAAGCGGCCCGTATATTTTGCTTGAGCAAACTACCAAGGGGCCAAAGTCATACACCCCATTCAACCCGCCATAGATCTCAGCTGATTGATACACAAAACCTCTTCGTTTGCACAGGGCAACAAGTTTTTCTAAGGTGACGGTGTTTTGATTTGGGGTAGAACTCATGAAATGGCTCCTTAAATGCATATTTTTTTATCCTAGTACTAGGTTAAAGTAAGAGCTATTTTTTGGCAAATTTAACCAGGTTCTTGTAATGTAAC
Organism: Candidatus Dependentiae bacterium Noda2021; assembly: GCA_020886235.1. Taxonomy (GTDB): domain Bacteria; phylum Babelota; class Babeliae; order Babelales; family Vermiphilaceae; genus Noda2021. Next base: position 405,622 of record AP025250.1, read on the forward strand.
TTAATCGTGTATCTAGTTGATCGGTAAAATAATATGGTAACTTTGTCTTGGCTAAACAAGCTGGAGAGGGCTAGTCCTTTTTAACAGATAATGCTATGTTTCTGCGTAGCAGTATTTAACCAACAAAAAAGGACTACCATGGAAAATAGCAAAAAAGGGCCTTTGGGGCTCACCTCTCTTTTATTATTGTCATTGAGTGTACTGGGGTTTGTGATTTACCAGCTCTCAAATGAACAAAAACATTTATATGAAATGATTGATTCTCTTAAAATGGGGCAATCTGAGCTAGCAACAAATATTGTAACTCCTCAACCGGTGGTGGAACGGATTGTAGGAAGATCAGAGTTGTGGCGACCAATTCAAGATCAAGTGCGTGATACGGTTGTTCAAGTGTTTGCCCAAAATGCAGAAATCGATATTTTGCAACCGTATAAAACCCCCTCACAATATTCTTCAACCGGAAGTGCATTTTTTATCGATGAAAAGCATATTATTACCAATGCGCACGTTATTCACCAAGCAAAAGCGGTGTGGATACAGGTACCTTCCCTTGGTAAGCGTATTATAGATGCAGAAATCGTGGGTATGAGCCCCGATAGAGATTTAGCCTTGCTCAGATTATCTGATCAAAATGTTGCCCTGATTAAGAGTGTGCTTGGTATGGTTCCGTTCTTGCCCTTGGGTGATTCTGACAAAGTTCGCCGATCAGACGAAGTCTTGGCGCTTGGATATCCACTAGGCATGCAATCGCTCAAAAGTACTACCGGTGTGATAAGTGGCAGAGAGCAGCACATGCTTCAAATCTCTGCACCTATTAATCCCGGCAATTCAGGCGGGCCATTGCTTAATAAAAATGGTGAAGTTGTTGGAGTGAACAACTCGGGTGTTATGGAAGCGCAAAATGTGGGGTATGCAGTTCCTATTAATGATTTAAAGATTGTTCTTGAAGATCTTAAAAAAGTTAAGTTACTTCGTAAACCGTTCTTGGGTGTGATATATAATAACGCATCAGACGGCTTAACCGAGTTGCTCAAAAATCCACAACCAGGTGGCTGTCACGTGGTAGAAGTGATTAAAAATAGCGTGCTTAAAAAAGCAGGTGTAGAGCGTGGCGACATGATTTATGAAATCAACGGCCATCGCTTAGATATTTACGGTGAAATGAATGTGCCGTGGAGTGAAGATAAAATTTCTATCATTGATTTTGTAGCACGCTTGAAAGTTGGCGAAAAAATAAAAATGGTAGTGTACCGCAAAGGTGTGCGCAAAGAATTTAGCTTTGAGCTTAACTTCTCACAATTGCCACCGGTGCGCAAAGTATTCCCTGGCTTTGAAGAAATAGATTACGAAGTTGGATTTGGTATGGTAGTCATGGAGCTAACACTCAACCATATCCATGCGCTTGCTAACAACGCACCCGGTCTTGCAAAATATGCTGAGCTAAAAAATCAAGGTGAGTCAGGATTAATTGTAACCCATATTTTCCCAAGCTCACAGTTGTATCGCTTACGTACCATGACCATTGGTTCAACCATTAATGAAGTTAATGGCGTTAAAGTGTCTAATCTTGCTGAATATCGCCAGGCCTTAAAATTAGCACAAGGTAAAAAGTTCTTAACCTTAAAAGCATCAGATAATATGTTAAGAACATCAGACAATATTCCTGTTGTGTTACCTATGGAGCTGCTCGCAAAAGAAGAGCTGCAGATGGCTAATGATTACCGGTATCCGATTACGACAACTATGAATGAAATACTTTCGAACTTACACAAACAAAATAGTAATCAGATGGTGAATCCATTTACTATAAGAACCTAAAAAGATCGCATAGTCGATACAGAGGCGGAATCAAATCCGCCTCTTTTTTTTATTGGTAAACATGTGTTTTGGTCTTGTGTCACATGATGCAATTATGTTAAGACTTAATCAATATGAAAAGGAGGATTAAAAATGAATCTGTATAGCATTATCAGTCTCATAATCTTGGCGATACTCATTTGCTCTATTGGTCTAACATTATATTTTGATTTGGGTACCCCAGCGCCTGACTATACCCTGATTAGCAGTAATAACGAGTATGAGATACGCAAATATCCTTCAGTGATTACGGCTTCCGTCACAATTGATGCAATCCAACAATATCCGGGCAATAGAGTGTTTAACATATTAGCCGATTACATTTATGGTAATAATATTTCACGTCAAAAAATTGCGATGACAAAGCCAGTATTATCAGAATTAAAATCAGATGTTATTCCGCTGACGGCGCCGGTGCTTGAAAAAAAAGATGCGAGTACGTATACGATGACCTTTATTTTGCCATCGACCTATACGCTTGAAAATGTACCAAAGCCCAATGATAGTAGAATTGTTCTTGCGTACAAACCAGAACAAAAAATTGCTGTATTAAAATTTGGGTGGTATGTGTCGGTAAATCGTGTTGATCACAAGATACAAAAACTCAAAAAATTGTTAGAAAAAGATCGTGTGATTATGACTGGCGCACCTGTGCTTGCGCGTTACAATCCGCCCTTTGCGTTTCCGTTATTAATGCGCAATGAAATTTGGATACCAGTACAATAGGGCACCGCTAATTAAGCAATGCCCGTGTGATGGTATTTATTTATCCAGTTGTTGAACCGGCTCTTCAAAGTAGTGATGGAAGCACGTTGGTAATTGTTGATAATCAACACCTTTGATGCGATCTGATTCATCCAAACCACAATAGGTATTCCAAAAGAGAATATTGTCACCATTAATGTTATTGTTCTTGATGTGATTGATCATTGCTGCAAATGCTTTGGCAGTATAACATCCATCGAGTTTGATACCGTCCTGATCTTCAATCATATGCAGAGCATCTTGACCTTCTTGTGTAAACAATCCGTATTCAGTTCCTGCATGGTCGGTATAGATAGTAAGATTGATATCATCAAAATCATAAACGGGAAAACTCGCATCATGATGGTGTAGATAATCATTGAGTTGATTGAAAAATAATTTTGAGTAATAGGTATACATACCTGGTTGCTTTTCAGGTATTACGCTTACGCCTACAATTTTTGATTTTAATTGTGCCGCTTTGCATCCAAGAGCTAATCCAATGGTTGTACCAAAACTGCCACAGGCCACATAAATATAATCAGGCTCAGGTAGTTTTTGTTCCATGACTTGTTTTGCTAACTCAAAACCGGCATTAACAAAACCAACGCTGCCAAGGGGTGTTGACGCACCCGGGAAAATGAGATACGGGTATTTGCCCGTTCTGCTTTTCAGATCGGCCCACAACGCAACGGTTTGTAATTTTCTGCTTTCATCATCGGGATACGAATGCAAGTCTACATTGTTAGTTGCATGCAGAAGTAAGTTTTGTTGTAATACGCGGGAGTTAGGTTCAGGATTGAGCATGCATATACATTTCAGACCAAGCATGCGGGCATATTCACCAGTGGCCACAGCATGGTTTGAGCCATCAGCGCCAAAGGTAATAACCGTGTCTGCACCATGGTTGAGCGCATTGGCTAATTCAAACTCGAGCTTGCGTGGCTTATTTCCGCCATACGCGTTAGTGCCATTATCATCGGTACAGCCGCTCAAATCATCGCGCTTTATATAAATATTTTTATTTTTATATTCTTTACATGCATGTAGTTTTGATACTGGGGTAGGTAACTTACACAATGAAATATGGGCAACTGAGCGTAACGCAGGGTATGCATTAAATAAGGGTAGGTCAGAAGTGCTAGCGTGTTCTTTTGGTGGTTTTGTAGATGATGCGTGATTGTTAAGAGTCGCTATCCATTGCCAGTATCCATCATCTTTAATCTCAATACCTTGATCACTGTAAAATTGTTTATCAAGCGGTTGTTGCGCTAATAATGATCCACTCGCAATTAGACACAGTATACCATATAGTTTATGCATGGAGCTCCTTTAAAACCTGATTTGTTTGTGCGCTACCCTAGCATGCAGAGGGTGAATTTGCAAGCTGTTCAAAGCGATCAGGGCTGTTTTATAGCTGTAAATTATCGCGCAAAAATAATGAATAGCTATATAATACCTAGTATTAAACATTACAGATGAGCAATTTTAACGAGTTTTGATTTATTATGAATAGTGTTTTATTAATTCTGAGTTTGTTTTTATTAGTAACTAATGGGTACAGTAACGAATTGCCTCCATTAAAAATTTTGGCAATGGAACAGCTGAGTAAAAGCATTGACGCATTGCCGACCGCTGCATTGCGTATGCAGCACTACAAAAACATTAAGGATACAGCGGGCTCTTTAATTGATAACAAAGAATACTGCTACAAAAATTTTGAGGATTATTACTTTAAGACTCGTCGCTGGAATTACGTTTGGCAGACTTCCCAATCACGGGCCTGTGATGTTCAGTTTGTGCAGATTAATGAAGCTGAGGATAAAATTGTTACTGGTGATACTATGGCTGTTATCATCTGGGATATACAAGGCAATCTCAAGGCTAAGCTTGATTATTCTATCCCGATAACTGCTCTTGCCATCAATTCAGATGGTAATACCATTGTTACGGGGCATGCAAATGGATATGTTGGGTGCGCTGTTCTCAAGGATGATGAGCAAGCGGGAATTGCTTTAGACAATTTTTTTACCTGTGAGCAAAGCACTGCGCCCATAATTGCCATTAATTACTTAGACCATATAACGAAAATTGTATCTGCGTGTAAATCAGGAAGTGTGCGCCTATGGAGGTCTAACTTGCAACCTAGACGTGCCTTAGATACGGCAATCCCTGACGTGCAATCTATGTGGTGTAACGACAAAGTGATCTATGTGAATTCCGGCAATAATGATGTGTATAAACTCGATTATGACAAACAATCTAAGACGGTACTCAAAGCCCATCTCATGCCATTGAAGGCCAGTGCGCTGGCACAACGTGATAATAAAATAATATGTCTTGGGCCTTCACAGCTAACAATTTTTAACACCAAGAAAAATAAGCATGTTTGTGGTTCATTAGTTGAGGATAACAAAGTTTTCAATTCGTTAAGCAACGCAGCCATAGCTGATGATGGTGTTACCGCGTTGTTTGGATCTGAAGCCGATGGCCTTGCCTGCTTAAACGTGGTCATGCTCTATGGCAATAGAATACATAATAATAGTTTTAGAAGGCTAACATTTCAGCGTTTACATTTGGATGAAAATTTATTTTTAAAAAAACAAATAAAAAAAATCGCATTAGGCAAAACTATATTAGCTGTCTTGTGTGAGAACAAGATTGAAAATGAAACTGAATTTTATAATAGCTATCGTACGATAGAGGTTTACAAATCATTTTCATTAGAGCAGATACTTAATTATACTAAACCACAGCACCAACCCGTTGTATAATAAATCGTATGACTTCAGTTTGTTTACACATGGTCAGAGTGCACGCAGTAATTAATGAAAAATACCTATAACAATAGATAGATCGATGGCAGAAAAAAAAAGACTTGATCAATTAGTACATGATTTATTTCCCCATTATAGCCGCAACTTGATACAAAGCTGGATAATGCAAGGAAAGATTATAGTAAACGGAACGGTTGTTACCAAGCCTGGCGTTGCTACGCCCGTTGATGCAACAATCGTAGCGTCAATTGAAGAACCAAAGTATGTAGGCCGTGCTGGATTTAAATTAGAAAAAGCACTTGATTACTTTGGTATTCAAGTAGAAGGGCTTACGGCACTCGATGCGGGCTTATCAACCGGCGGATTTACCGATTGTTTATTGCAGCGCGGCATACACAAAGTGTATGGCGTTGATGTGGGTTATGGACAAGTGCATGAAAAAATCCGTAGTAATGATCGTGTGATTGTGATGGAGCGCACTAATTTGCGTGAATTACCTGATCTTGGTGAGCAAGTAGATATTGTTACCCTGGATTTGTCATTCATATCTGTTTTAAAAGTTATGGATGTGATTAATAATGTTTTAAAGCCACAGGGCAATTTAATAATTTTAATCAAGCCTCAGTTTGAAGCGCGCAAAGAAGATGTTGAGCGCGGCGGGCTGATTCGCAATGCACAGATTCACCGACAAGTCATTGAAAATGTCACTAAAGGTATTGAGTCATATGGTTATGATCTCATTGGGGTGACTGACTCACCAATAACCGGAACGACGGGTAATAAAGAATTTTTAGCGTATTTTATCAAGCATGAACATACGGTATAAATAAAATAGCCTTCGAGAGTGAAGGCTATTTATCCACACATTACTTCTTCTCAGAATTATGAGAACCGCGACGATGATCTGCTTCTGTGAGATGTGTTTCTTTTTGTGAGTTTGGTATATTTTTTGGGCTTTGATAACCCGTATGCGATTTGTCAGCTTGTTTGCTTGACTTGTTGTGCTCTTGATCAACTAATTGTTTTTCTTTTGAGCTTTCCCAACCATTTTGTTTAGTGTTTTTTTGTGCCATGATGGTACTCCTTTTTAACGGCAATAGGGTAGTTATTTTGATTAGCATCCACATGAATTGCTGTGTTTGTGCTTACTTGCCGATTTTGTGTTTTTTTTAGGTTGAGCAGATTTAGCATTATTATTTTTTTTATTATTTGATGCGGTATTTTTTTTAGTAGATTTGATCGCCATGATATTCCCTTTCAATAGTATTTAACAAGACAATGCCCCCTATAAAGGGGGGCGACATACGATTACTCGTAATCTTCGTCTAAATGATTGCCTTTTTTGTATGATGAAGATTCTTCTTTACCATACTTAGCAGTTTTATCGTGGTGCTGTTTACCGTGTGAACGTTCTTGTTCGCTACGTGAATGGCCAGCTTCTTTAGTTTTACCGGTTGTATGCTCTTGTTTTCCATGTTTGGTACTGGTTGATTTGTTCTCATTTTCCCAGTTTTGGTTCTTTTTGAATTCATTTGCCATGATATTCTCCTTTTAAAATAATAAAGACACTTGTTAATCAATTATCTATTGCTTCGTTTACTTGATTTACCGACTGAGCGGTTTTTGTATGTTTGTGAGGTTTTGCCCGAAGCAACTTTATCTGTTTTTTTTCTTTTTAATAAACCACTCACCTTTACATTTTTCTTTGAAAATGATTTAGCTGCACCTGCAGAAGCTTTCTTTTTCACGCGCGTCATTTTTTTATCCTTGCTTACGGCCTAAAAGACTGACCAAAGGTACTATTTTGATAGCGATTATTATAAATGGGATAGTTATTGTTTTGATAACTTGGTCCTACTCGTCTATTTAAATAGTCTGATGTGTTCTTTTGATAATTTTGATAATACGATGAACTTGGTGTAGCTGATGGATTATACTCATATTCATTAGGTGTATATTCTTTAGGTTGATAACCGTATTTGTCCAAATTGGTATCGTTATATTGATATTGATAATCAGCAGGTTTGTTAAACGTTTTGTCTTCAAACTGTGTTTTGTAATAATTGTTTTGCTCAACGCCATATTTATCTGCGTATGGATTGCTCCAACTATCTGTCCAGTAAGCAAAACCCTGTGATGATACTAATGACAGTATTAATAGTAGTAATTTCTTCATATTCATCCCTTTTTATTCTTTTTTGCTATTTTTATTCTCAACAAAGCTCCTAGTGTCAGATTAGCAAAGAGGGTCCGTTAATTGCAATACTTAATTTATATTTGTAAATAACGATCTTTGTTGTGTGGTAAATTAAGTATCGTTGGTTATTTATTAAAATAAAGCATAGTAATCTAGCTGTTAAAATGAGAATCTATTCATAAATCTTGCATGGATTGTGGCTGGCTAGTCAAAAATAACTTTTTTTGGTATGGTTAAACCTGAAGTTGCGCCCGTAGCTCAATCGGATAGAGCGCCGGACTTCGAATCCGTAGGTTGCACGTTCGACTCGTGCCGGGCGCGCCATAGTTCGCTAAAGCTTCGTATGGCAGGCCATTTTTTTTATGAAACAAATAATTATCAATTGTGTCTCACGTTAATTTTGGTGTAGAAAATTAGCAATCTTGTGTAACTGTATACCTTAAATAGATCCAAGCGGTATAGTTAAGAAAATTTAAATATCATTAGTTGCTCCCATATGAAAGGAAACATACTATGTCATTATTATTACTAGCGCTTGCAGCTCTTGCTGGAGTGGTTATTTGGTTTATTGGCGGATTTAATAAATTTGTACATTTAAAAGCTCTTGTTGATGAAGCATGGAGTGGTATTGATGTGCAATTAAAACGTCGCTATGATTTGATTCCTAATTTAGTAGCCGTGGTAAAGCAATATGCTACCCATGAAAAATCTATTTTTGAGGATATTGCCCGTGCTCGTTCGCGCGCTATTAATGCTCAGGGTGTAGAAGATAAAGCGTCTGCAGAAAGTGGTTTAACTCAAACCCTTAAAACGTTGTTTGCCGTGGCTGAAAACTATCCAAATCTTAAAGCGAATGAAAACTTTTTATCATTGCAACAAGATTTAGGCGCTATTGAAAATGAAATACAGTTATCTCGCCGTTACTATAATGGTGCAGCGCGTAATTATAATGTGGCAGTAACCACGTTTCCTGCGCGTTTAATTGCAGCTGCTAGTGGCTATCACGCGGTCCCTTATTTTGAGCTCAATACTGCCGCTGAAAGAGAAAATCCTCAAATAACATTCTAGGTTAGGTACTATGAAAAAAATGAACCTAATGATAGGGATCCAGCTCGCTATGAGCTGGATCTTTTGTATAACAAGTTTTGCACAAGAGCGCATTATATCTTTTGAAAGCGCGATAACGGTACATTCAAATAGTTCAATGTCGGTTGTCGAGACTATTACCGTTGCAGCACGTGGTGAACAGATCAAACGAGGTATTATTAGGGCAATTCCTACCAAATATGATAGGCCACACGTGGGAACCTATACTGTGGGCTTTATCATTACCAGCGTGTTGCATAATGATGTCCCCGCACCTTTTGTTGTAGAATCTTCTGCGTATGGTAAAGAAATTTATATTGGTGATAAAAACATACTACTCCAGCCTGGTGTACATACCTATCAGATAGCCTATACTACCGATCGCCAATTATTATTTTTACCGGAGCATGATGAATTGTATTGGAATGTCACCGGTAACTTTTGGCGTTTGCCAATTGACCGTGCGCGTGCCATTATAACACTGCCTACCCAAGTCCCAATGAATCAGGTAGAAGTTGTTGCCTACACGGGGTTTAAAGGCGAACGAGCACAAGACTACACGGTTGATAAGACAGGTAGAACTATTGTAGTAACTACCACCACTCCACTAAAAAGTACCTATAATTATGGGAGCCAAGGGCTTACCATTGCTGTCGCGTGGCCAAAAGGGTATGTAAAAGAACCAAGCTTATTTAAACAAATTTCTTATTTTGTAAGAGACTTTCAGTATCAACTTTGGATTGGTTTTATTGGTCTTTTGTTACTCTGTTTTATTATATGGGCCTGGCTTACTATTAATCGTGAGCAAAAGCCGGGTATCATTATTCCTCTATTTCATCCACCAACCGGCATGACACCGGGAGGTGTAAATTACATTGCCCAGCAGCAATTTGAACTCAACGCATTTTCATCTGAGATTGTAGAAATGGCCGTAAAAGGATATTTAAAAATTGAATATTCTAATACGTCATGGATGTCTGGTGGTCATTACATACTACATAAATTAACACCACCTTCTGATGATGCGCCTCAGATACAAAAAGATATTTATAACCAATTGTTTACCGGTCAAGATGCAGTGTATCTAACTGAATCTTCTCAGAATATTACCGAGCCAGCATTGCGTCGCCTGGGGACAACGCTTGATTTACGCTATGGACCCTATCTAAAGTTTTACAGCACGTATGCCAGTATCGCATGGGCATTAGCCATAGGCGGCATTATCTTTGGTATCATATTTTTTTCGAGCAACAATCACACTCATTGGGATTTGTTGGTTGCAGCATCGATTTTCATAGCTACCTTTTTGTTTTCCCGTCGCTGTTATGGATTTACTCCAGAGGGAAAAAAATTAAGCGAGGACATTCAGGGTTTTAAATTGTTCTTAACTACTACTGAACAAGAGCGCATGAAGATGATTGGCACTCCTCCCACGCGTACCCCGGAGTTGTATGAAAAATATTTGCCCTATGCAATGGCGCTTGGTGTAGAACAACAATGGACTAAGCAATTTACGCCGGTATTTGAACGACTCAAGCAAGAAGGACACGCATATGTACCGTTTTGGTACATGGGACCACAAGGAAGTTCCTTTGCTTCATTTAGACCGGCTGCGTTTAATTCGTCAGTAAACAGTAGCTTTGCTTCTTCTCTTCGTTCAACAACTACGTTCACGACAGGAACAGGCGGAGGTGGAAGTTCTGGTGGCGGCCGTGGCGGCGGTGGTGGCGGTGGCTGGTAACGCGCGTGACCTTTAGGTATGATGTTGTATAATAATGTATATCAGCGCCCGTAGCTCAGTTGGATAGAGCGGTGGATTCCTAATCCGCAGGCCACAGGTTCAAATCCTGTCGGGCGCACCATAAAAGAAGCTAACTATTCACTACATACTCAGGAGCGTTTATGAACATGTTTTCTATAATAACTGCAATGCCATATTGGATGTGGGGTATTTTTGGGTATTTATTGTACAGCGGTTATAAAGCTACTAAAAATGGTCTCCATACACTATATTCATTGGGCACTGGTCCAACGTTATTAACACTCTGGTCATTATTTTCTGGGCTCAAGCTTGGTGTGTGGTTTTGGGTTGTAGCGCTGGTGTTGCTTGGTGGTGTCGTAGTTGGTTTTAAAATTATGAATCGTCTGCCCGTTTCATTTAAATCAAATAATTTAGTTAATCTTTCAGGTAGCTATATTCCGTTTATCGCATCAGCTATTTTCTTTGTAATTAAATACGGTCATGCGTTATTGTATGCGTACAATTCGCCCGTTATACACTTTCTTATTACCAAATTGTTGGGTGCATCCTTTTCAAGTTTAGTGTCAGGTATTTCACTCGGTAGATTTGTAAATATAGTTAAAAGATATTTTCTATCAAATTAATCCGCCCGTAAGACTTCGTTCATTATGTGAATTGTTTGATTCATTCTGACAATTCACTATTTATATTTGCATCAATCTACAATTGAGCGTATGATTACTTAGTTTTTTTATTAGTAAGTATTTTGTAACGCGGTGCTGTATGAATAGATTTGTTTGTCTGCTCTTCCTTTTGGTATCAATGTTTCATGCAAATGGTATGGATGAGCAACGTGTGGTTCAACCCATAGATGTTATTCACGTACAGTACTATACTCCCGAGCTGAAGCGGACATTAAATAACGAAGAATTTAAGGCGTTATACAAGAATGCTGAAACGGGTGATAAACAAAGCCAATTTTATTTAGGTGTCAGGTATCTTAAGGCACATAATCCATTGAACCTCACTGATTTGAACAAAGCCGAAGATTGGTTGATTAAATCTCAACGGCAAGATTATGTGCCTGCTTATATAGGATTAATTGAATGTGCAAAACAACAAGAAAATCCCGAGGCAATAATTAAGTATGCACAGCAGGCTGTCAAGCGTGGTCTTTTATCTTGCGGTTATTATGTTGCAAAGGGTTATGAACTGTTAAATCGTTCCTTGGAAGCTGTGGAGTATTACCAAGCAGCTTACGATGCGATAACGAAGTATCCAGATATTTATTTTAACTCAAACTTTAATGATTGTATTTTAGCTGCTATCGCTAAACTGTGGTATTTTTCAGGGGATGATCACAAAAAAGCAAAAGCGATACCCATTTTTAAAGCATTAGCCGATGACGATCATATTGAGGGGATCTATTTGCTTGCTATGCATTACATGACAACTAATAGTACAGCTCTTAAAAAATTATTGTATCGTGTTGAAAAAGACATACCCGTTCCTCATGATTACTGTAGTAAGTTTTATTATAATCAGGCACTTTCACTGCTGGGATTTATAATAGAATGTGATACTGGTGATATTGAGCGTGCAAAACATTATTATAAAAAATCGCATGATGAAATGGGTAAATATTTTTTGGCTAATCTTGTCTTATTAGATGAAATGGAAGGCGATAAACACCACGCGCTTGAATGCATGGATGAATTGCTCGCGCGCGATCATGACCTTTGTGTATCCCTATTTTGTCGATACATACCTTATTTGATTTCTCATAACAAAATAGATGAAGCGCTTGCTCTTGATAAAAAATTTTATTCAACAAGTGACCCGAATTTGGTAACGCAGCTACAATTAGCAATTGCTTACGCGTACGGCCACGGGGTAAAAAAAGATTCTAAGATAGCTCAGATATATTTTGATAACATCTTGAATTCTAATAAAACTGATTATGAATCCAAATACGTTACGACAGGATACATGCATTTATTTGGTCTTGGAGTAAAAAAAGATATATCGCGTGGTATGCAACTTATTGAAATGTCTCAAACGAAAATTCAAGATTTAAAAATTAAGTTATCAAAATTGTTTCCTCTTATTGAAACAGTAAAAGATGAATTAGCGCAAAAAGCAGCCGGGGCGCTTATTAAAGAAGAAAAAGCTGCAAGTCAAAAAAAGAAAAAAAATAATACTAACATTAAAAAAACAGATTCGCTCTCTGAACTATTTGAGGTAACACCACAAAAATGGAATAGCCTTTTTAAAACTGAAGATGGAAGTTATGTTTCAGAAATAAAAAAGCAAGATAAAACGTTTACTATCTTTGATCCAAAGCGTAATGAGCAGCTGATAGTGCAAAGCTGTGCTGCACGAAAGAAGAATTATTCCCAGATTGAATCACTAAATTTTCACAAGCGTATCATGCAGAGAAAAGGTAAGGGTGGCCAGTTTAAAAAACTGAGTCATAAAACAATTCATGATCATGATTTTGCTCAAATGCTTGATTACGTTATACAATATATTGGAAAGCTTGTGCCGTTTGCTAAACCCTCAAGTACCTGCGCTAGCGACGAATTAACTGCTCCTGTCACACGGCATAATCTAATTACCGGACAACAGGTAGAATGTAATGCGGAGTATGGATTTGGTGAAAGGGATAATGATGTTTATGTGTATCACCGTTTATTACGGCCTATTAAAAATATAACCACTGACAATCAAGCATCACTCCCGTACAAATCTTGATTTGTAGATCATGTGCTATTATGGGTTATAGCGTTAGGTGATGTATATTGTTTGGTCAAATTTTGTCCAACTTGTGAAAGGTACCTCTAGATTCTAAAGGTACCTTTTATTTTTTTATTTTTTTGATTGTAATCGTTTTAACAAGGCTTGTCTTACTTGTTCGCGATCAGACACTGCGTTATTATTATTATTATTATTATTATTATTATTATTTTGAATTAGACGCTGCATTATAGTGTCAGTTGGATGTTCTGCAAATCCATATGCTGGAATTATAGGTGCTTGCGAATAAGCTACCGCTTCAAGGGGTTGAAGGGGTTCGTCAAATTCAATAATGAGAGGTTCTTCGGGTTGGTTGTCTATTGGCATTTGTTTTTTATAATTGAAACATGTTTTTATGTGTGCAATCAATTCTTCATATGAACCTTGCTTTTCAAAACATTTGTAGCATTTAAAAAAATCAGGATCTATATGCTTAATGGTGCAATCGGTTATTTTTTTTGCATCGACATCTGTGTTGGTGCAGCCTTTAAAAACGCAGCTGTAATAATTGCCTTGTTTACTATTCTGTATAAAAGCATTAAGTTCGTGAAAATTATTGAAGTTAGTTTTGAAGTTTGATTTTTGCTCTGCATTGAGACTAGCTATTTTTTCATTAAGAGATCGCTTAATGTCACTATTGCTTCCCCGTGATCCGCGTGCCAATGTTCCTGTAAAGCATTTTTTAAAATGCCTTGTTAAAATACTTTGGTCTCTGAAGGTTTTCGAACATTTAGGACAGATAAAAATTTTATTTCTACAGTGGTCGTGAAAGTAATGGTGTTGGACGGATGTGACAGCATCAGAAGTGTAGTCACATGAAGAGCATGCAAAATTTTTACCATTATTATGCTGCTGTGAGATATGCTGATACATTTGTTTAAAACTAAGTTCTTGATTACAGCAGGTCGCTTTTTGTTGCTTACGTTTAGCTGTTAATTTAACCAGTGCATCAAGATTTGTTTTTATATCATCTTTTTCATTAAAAACTATGCCATCTAAGACATATGTTTTGAATTCACTTTTTTCAGCAGCTATCGCAACTGATTGCATAAATATGCACAAATATAATGCTAATTTTTTCATAGAAACCTCCGATAATTTCAGCTATAAAATATATTCTATATGAAATTATATTTTTTTCAATGAAAGTTTTATTTAAAAGACGGTATTATTTTTTTCAGGTGGAAAAGATACGCTGTAAGCAAATTAAGATTGTAATATTGGTTTAAAAAAAAGATAAAAATCGATAGTATAATACTTTAGAAATTAAACTATGGCTGAAAACTATGAACAAAAGATATGTAATAATTGGCGCTGCTGCAGTGGGTCTGGGAGCTATTCACAAACTCAGAGCGCTAGACCCTGAATCAGAAATTATTTGTATAAGTAATGAGAAAGAAAATCCCTACAACAAATGCTTATTAGCGGATTATATGACCGGGCAGCCTCAGGGTGCTCGTATTATGATGCTATCAGATGAGCAAGCAAAACAAAAAAATATCACATTAATTCTGGGTAAACACGTCACTCAAATTGTGACTGATAACAAATGCATTATGTTGGATGATGGTCAGCAGATTGCGTATGATGAATTACTACTCGGTCTTGGCTCATCGCCAAGAAAGTTGCCGTTGCCAGATATTGGATCACTAAAAGGTGTCTTTACGTTTCACACGTTAGCCGATATACACGGGATCCAAGAATACATTAAATGCAACACGGTGCATAAGGCCATTGTAATCGGTGCTGGCCTGAGCGGGCTTGAATGTGCTGATGCGCTGACGCAGCTTAATATACCGGTTACCATCGTTGAAAAAAACAATTCAGTGCTTTCTACTCAGTTAGGTCAAGATTGCTCTCCTGTTATTGAGCGCGCCATCACCAATCATGGCGCATCACTTTATAAAAATGATATAGTGACATCGGTTGATAGTGAAAATCATACTGTTTCGGGTGTAACTTTAGCCAGTGGAGTAAGTCTTAAGGCACAGCTTGTAGTAATTGCAGCGGGCTTAGTACCCAATGTACAATTAGCAGAACAAGCGGGTATCGCAACCGATTATGGGGTGGTGGTGAATGAGTATCTACAAACCAATATTCCTCATATTTATGCTGCAGGTGATATGATTATGGTAAAAGATCACATTACGGGTGCTTTAACCCCCAGTTGTACCTGGCCGGATGCCATGCTTCAAGGTATGACTGCTGCTTGCAATATGACAGGACAAATTAAGGTCTATTCCAATCCTATAATTATGACAAGTTCATCATTTTTTGGGCTTAAATTTGCCGCATGCGGCAAGCCTGATGCATCGAGCACTTCATGGGTAAGCAATGAAAGTGTCGACGGCTATCACTCATATTTAATTGCACCCGGGGCAATCTGATTGGGTTTAACGTTGTTGGTGCTAGAGTTGATTTTGCATCGCTGAGAAGGCTTGTTTTAACCCAACAAACCGTCAGCATTGCAGATTTACTTGCAAAATAACTGCATATTTATACAAAATTATCTCTTTTATTCAGTCAGAAACAAAACTATAAGCTGGACTGATCCTATCATTTACCCTGTCAACAGTTTAAAAATACTCTATTTGGCAATATTGAGTTGAAAAAAATAGGGGTAATGCTACACTTAGAGTATATTAATAAGTCATATGGGAAATGGAGGTTTACCTATGAAATTATTGCATACTATAACACGCCCTATATTAGTGGCTGCCCTGGCATTTTCCGTGCCGGTATTATCAATGGACAAAAAGTCCGATTCTCATTATCGTTTTTCAGAAAATGTATCACAGGGATTAGACACCGTAGGCAAAAACCTTAAAACGATTGGTTTTAACGTAGCTGCCGGTGTTGGTTCAGGTATTGTAAATGCCACCAATGCGTTAGTTCCTGCTTCAGAAATTTTTAAGCAATCGTTAGAAAATCCTAAAACTGCATTAGCTTTGGGCTTAGCAGGGGATACATAGCTTACTCATTGCGATCAGCGAGCATACAGGCTCAGCATGTTAAAAGAGTTCATGAATACATTAATCCTACCAAGGCGGTAAGCACTGGCTCTAGCCAGATTCGAATTGTTGTTCAAGATGCTTACCAGGATATGTTGCAACAAGTATTCGATAAAATTCCTGCTTATAGCCAATATGCAATGATTTATCAGCGTCATGGTATTCCGGAGAATGTAAAATTAGAGCTTATCAAAGCTATCTATGATGAAAAAATAAAGCTCGATGAATGTATTAAAATACTTGCTCAATACTTGCACCGTGCAACGTTATTGCCTCGTATGGTGTACAAAGGGCCAATCTTAGTAAAGGTAGCTGAAAAGAACTTGGTGAAAGCCAATAAAATACCGTTAGTTGCGACCTATGAAAAATTAACGCAACAAGAGATGAATCTCTTAGAGCAAGAAGTCAAAAGGCTTAACAGTTATTTACCAATAGGCTCTCACGTGCAACCTGACCAACAAGATGAAGATCACGATGAATGGTCAGTAGAAGATCAGGGCGTGGCACATAGATTAAAACATTATTTTGTATCCGGATGTGCAGTTCTTGGTAACGGCTTACGGCAAGCGCCAAAGGCATTATATACCGGTGCATCACTACTTACCCATGCCGTAAACAAATACCTGACGGGGTTAGTGTATAGCAAAGAGCAAACTGCACAGTGGGATTACTGGCTTGCTTGTAAGCAAAAAGCTGCGCTTGCACGCTTAGAACAAGAATTAAACAAGGTAACGATACACGTACCTAATTAAAGAAAATTTAATGGAGGAAACACATGAAACGTACTAATGTATTATTATTACTCGTAACAGCACTTCCTAACGCTGCATTATTTTCAATGGATGCAGGTGAAGGATATAGACCAGAATTAACCCAAGGATTTACTAAAGGGTATGATTACGTTGAGTCTGTCGTGAGAGCTCGTCTTGCAGCTCCCGTTCAAAACACACCAGTAATCAACCAAACGGCAGAGCAGGTTATTAGCATTCAGCCTGTTGTTGAAGTAGTAAGTCAAACAGCTGCGGTAGAAGTTGTTCAACCAACCGTCCCAACGTCATGGGAAAATATTGGAAGTGGTTTTAAAGCGCTTGGCAATGCCGGTCTTCATTACATTAAAGAGACAGGTAGACTTGTAGCTGATTTACCATGGCCAAATATCACCAACGTGTTTAAAAATAGTTGCTTAGATGTGCAAACATTTGTACAGGATGTAACTAAAAATAGAACCATGATGGTGGTTACCTTAGGCTTACTTGGTTATGCAGGTTATAAGTTGTATAACAAATATACAACCTACAAAAATGGCGGTACAGTAACCAATAAAACGGTTGTCAGAAATAGCACTAACGCAACTCAAGTTCAGACACAAGAAGTTTTACGATACGCAAATGCTTAATTAACAATGTTTTTACAACAAAAGCGGCCCTAAATTCAGGGCCGCTTTTGTTTTTTATTAAGTTATGCTGTTGCAGTTAACCAGTCGATGAAGCGGGTACGTTTGTCAGCATCCTCAAACCACCAGTTATTTTTGCCTGGAATTAATTTGAAAGTTCTGATGAATGAGCCTAGTTGAGGTTCTTCAAGACCGACATGATAATTAATTACTTTCTTATCAAGAGCGTTCTCAAGATCGCTAATTTTTTCAAAATGAGTTGCCATGATGCACATGTTATTAGGCAATCTAAATATCTTAGATCCAAAATCATATAATCGTTTTGCACCTTCGTCTTCCATAGTTCCTTTTAACGCTTCATCCAGAATAACAAAACACTTTTTTTGTGTATCAAGGTTAAGCAATAGGCTTTCGATTTGCTCAATTCGTAGAGCTTCTGCCATGAATGTTGAAAGTTTTTGTTCGCTATTTTCTTTAATATTCAGGTAAGTACTAATGTTATCAAAAATGGTAATGCGTGCTGCTTTTGCAGGAGCAATTCCAAATGTTTGGGATAGTATCAAGCTATAAGATATGGCTTTCATGGCTGTTGATTTACCACATCCATGTGGACCAGTGAGCAGCAAATTTGGTTTGCCTGCAATTGCACCAAGATGAATCGAATCGGCAACATAGCTTTGATTAATCAGCGGATTTGTGAAATCAGTTAATTCTATCTCAGGCGTGGTTGAATCAATAAATTCTGTAAAGCTATAGCTATGAGATGTATGTTGGTTTTCTCGTATTATGGTAGCTATAGACATGTATGCATCTAATTCACCAATTGTTTCAAGAGATGTGACAAAATCACTTTTTATCCGGGGCATAATTTTGTAAGCAGCTAATGCACGCCCTACAAAAGATACAGTACTTGCTTTAGCTGAAAATGTATTAGTTTTGAAAAGATTAATTACTTTATTCAGTTCAGGTGAAATAAGCTGAGGACTTTGGCACAACGTGGTCAGAGCATTGATGCTTTGTATGCCAGAGCTCAAAATAATATTGTTATTCGTGATTATTTGCAACTCATTCATAGCTTTAAATAACTGTGCAACATCATTCATTTGTTGATGCAGCATAGTGGTTACTTTATTATAGAATGAAAGAGTTTTGGTAGCTTGTGTTGCTCTAAAAGCCCACCAGATATCAATTAACCCCGTGAACGCAAAACTTGCCGTATAAAAATATTTTTTTGTTTTAAGAAATGGCGGAACTGAAAACCCAAGACTTTCTTGCAATTCAACAGTTTTGAGGTGCTCAATATAACCTTTGTTGAGCTTACTAATATCGTGAGCAAGTACAGCCTCTTTATTGGTTAGCCATGCATTCTTAAAGAAGCCTTTAACAAATTCCAGAGGTTTTACTGTTTCTCCTTGCTGGATCTTAACACCTGCTTCTGCACCAGCATTAAGCAATCCAAAAAGTAGTGTCAAAGGGTGTATATAGCCAAGACCATTGTACCCAAAGTATGCCAAGCGCGACGCTTCAAGCGCATACTCATTGGTGTTTAGAGAATTTTTTTTAAGATAAACGCATTCTAAAATTTTTTCTTGCTCAGGACTTTGAGCTTTCCAAAATGACAATAACGCTGTTTCGTTCTTTTTTATTACTTTCAAGAGGGTATTGCAGGCCTGATATAGTTGATCATTCGTAACAAGTTCTTTGATCAAAGCTTGTCTTGTTTCGAGTATTTTCCGGTCTGCCAGCGGCACACTCAATAGGTATGAAAGTACTACATCACCAAAAATAGTCTCTGTTTTGTTTATTTTATTTAATACATTTGTTTTTCTTGTCAGGGTATCACCCGCCACCAAATTGAGCTCATTTATAGCGTCAATATTGATCACTTGAGAGTTATTTCTAATGGTGCCCTGCTCATCGAATAATTGGTAAACCAACTTACGTTTTTCTAACTCGGTCATACTAACTTGACTAAGTTTTATGGTGCGGATGTCTTTAGGTATTAGGTCATTTTTGGGGTGTTCATTTTTAATGACTTCCTCTGTTTGTAGTGCTATCGAACCAATAGTTTTGTAACTAATCGGTGTTGCACTGGCTGCAAAAAAAGTAACTAAACCACTCAGTAACGCCAGATATTTTTTTATCATAAGTAATCCTACATGTTAAATGCACTGATGTATAATTTACCTATTAATCTATCAATTAAATATTTAATTGGATATTTTGCAAATCAAGTAAAAAGCGGCATAAAATTTTATGCCGCTTTTTAGTGTAAAAACTATGCAGGTAATTTATGTATGCTAAAGGTGTTGATGGTACGTGATTTGTTACCATCTTTGGTGAGAATAGTTAGCGGCAGATTATTATAATAATGGTGCCACAACTCATCGTATGTATGAATATCTTTAAAAATTTTGTGCAAGGGTAGTTCAATTACGCGCCCATAACCAGCTGCATAGCTATATGCAGTAATAGCGGTATTATTTTTTACATCGCTGATCACTAACAATGACCCAGGAATATAAATAATGTCACCTATTTGTATATCACGTGCAGCTTGTATTACAGGTAAAAATTGTGCAGCTGTTTTTGAATTTTTGTAATGATAGTTAATTCCTACGATTTGTGCGGCCCGTAATACTAAGCTTGAAGCATCAAATCCTGATGCGGGATGCTTTAATGCCTTGCGCACCCAATAGGTATATTCTTCACCTTTTTTATCAATAATTGAAACGAGATCAAAGGCATCGTTGTCGCAAAATGCTGTTAAGCTGCTACCGCCAAACACGAGTGGTGCAAAATAGTGAGAATTACTGCCGGCGTATAGTTTAATGATCTTCACAAACAGTGATCGTTGATCTTGATTGTGGTAACTATCAAGGCCCACTTTTTTAGGTAACTGAAGCACCTGTGTTTGAAAGCTGTGTATATTGAAAGTATTAACATACCATGACGTTATGTCATCACCAACATACACAAATCGTGTTCCTGCAGAATATGTTTGTTTAGTGATAGGATTTACAAACGGTATCAACAACGTAATCACGCGGTGCACCATGGGCTGTGAAAGTTGTTGATCAAGCGTTGAGGGGATACAGCGATTAGGGTTAATGCCGTTGAGCTCTAGTTCATGGAGCGCGCACACACTTTCTTTTGCTATCCAATAAGTTTGATGAGTGTTACTACCACTGTCAAGATAAACAGAGTCTTTTGATTCGACTAATACCTCATCGTGAGTTTCTTTAATTACGTTTACTCGTTCATTAAAAATAAATTGATGGATGCGCGGGCACACGGTGCGATCGCTTTTTAATGAGCCAAATGAGTGGGGTATAAAATTATAAGGTGCAAAACCACACGCGTTAAGAGTTGTTTGTGAATATGGTTGTCCAAGGGCATCGACTACTGGTTTGATAATGACTGCTTCATAGGTTTGAGTTTGGAGGGTAAAGAGAAGTAATAACGCTAAAAAGGTAAATCTTTTTTTCATGAGCATCCTTTTTGGGCTGATTAAAATGTGATAACCTAATAACTGTTTGCCAAGAGTACAACAAAAAATTAAGGATTAATAGCACCTATGGTTCATTATATTCAAACAGCATTATTTTTCATGGCGCCTTTCATCGTATCTCAAGTACATGCAATGGACCCTAATTTAGGATTGTTAGTAGCCTGTGGTACTGGTAATTTTGAGCAAGCACGATCTTTTGTTGATCAAGGGGCAAGCATTATTTTTCAAGATACACGCGGTAATACTCCTTTTCACCTGGCAGCTCAACACGGTAAAAAAGCATTTAGTTTACTGAGCTATTTTATAGATAAAGGAGTGCAAACCAATGATGATAAGATACTTTGTATTGCCAATAACGAAGGTGTAACTATTTTCAGTGTGCTTGATTCCTACAAGCACGAGAAGAAAAAAAATACGAAGACCAGCGTCCGCAGTACCGCAACTTATTCAACAAAAGACTTATTTGTCGAGTCGTAGCAGACGACACTCTTTTATAGTGTCACGTATTTGTTGTGCGTCATCAAGACGATAGAGTAATTTCTTCTCTGTGCTTGCGCTCAGGAGTTGAGCAAACGTTTTAATATCTTTAAAAACCTTTTCTAATTCAATCTCATGCACAATACCATAACCATGCGGATAGCTCCGCGCTTCGATTAGTTTGTTACGGTGGGCGTCGCTTACGATCATGACATGACCTGGTATCCAGATGAGATCCCCATTTTTAACAACATCGGTATTAGTTAACGCCGGTAAAAATTCTTTGAGAGTTGTAGTGTTTTTATAGGGATAATCAAGTCCAGCAATTTTAGCAGCACGCAATACAAGGCCTGCGCAATCAAATCCATTTTTAATTGCCGCGCACGAGCTCCGGCCAAATGATTTACCGTCACTTTCAAATGCTTTTTCGTGGGTTGTCACAAAGCTGCAGCCTCCCCATACATAGGGAATATACTGCGCATTTGACCAATTTTTTACAATATTCACAAAGAGATCCATTTTTTGTTGAGGGCACTTTCCCGATACAACAAAAAATGATCGAGGAATAATAGTTTTTTCAATGACATTTAGTTCTGGGTTATAGATACAGGCTATTGCATTGGTATCTGATATTTGTTCTACAACAAACCGGGTACCAGCCGAATAGGTTGTTCCTGTTTTTAAAACGGCAAACGGCTTTACCAGCGTGATAGTATTTTGTTTAGTTTGCAATCCAGGAAATTGGATTGTATTAATGCCTATTTTATTCAAGTGGCTGAAAGTCTTGAGGTTATTTTTTAACGTCCAAAAAACATTATGTTTTTCCTTGCCTTGGCAGTTGATATAAAAAATATCAGGTACTTTTATTTTTACTTCGTTATTTTTTTCTTCTAAAACTTCAATAACTTCATTAAAAAGCAGCTGATGCAAACGAGGACAATTATTCCAGGCATTGCGTTGAGCACCGCACAACGGTATTTCTTCGTATGCTTTGGTGGTTTCAAGGTTGGGAAAAAATTCGGCAATGGGGCTGCCTATCAAATCAACGACCGGTTTTACTACCACTGCTTGTTCTGCATAGCAGAGTGCTGCGATAAAGTAACTGGTGCTTAGTACGCGTAGCAATTTTTTTTGTAATTTCATACTTTTACCTCCGCCTTTTTTTTAGTATGAGCGATTTTATGTTTTAAAAAAAGAAATTAGCGCAAGGCCAGCAAAACCAGGGCAATTTTGACTAAATGGTTGAAAAGCAACTCAATAAATGAATTATATTGGTAATAACAAGCTATTAAAAAAAATAAAAAAATTTCAATTAGGGCAAGGAGATGAATATGAACACGGTAAGATTTGCTCTAACCATGCTGGTATTTTGTGCTGTTCAAATCGATTGCCAATCGTCGAATGATGAGGGATGGACGTGGTTTTATCGCAAGACATGTGCTCAGCAGCTTCAAAAAACTGACGAAATAGTATTTACTCAACATAATGTTCCATCGTTTGTTCAGCTTATTTGTTCGTGGAATGCCTTCAGGCCAACCAAAGGTTATTTTAGTTTTTGGATTACCGTGCGCGATGAAAAAACTAAGCAATGGAGCGAATGGCAAAAAATGTCAGAGTGGGGCGCAAATACCCAACGCTCATTTTTTAGTAAGCTATCTGATGGCATTGAGTTTGTACATGTCCGGCTTGAGACCGAAAAAAAAGGCCCAAGCGATGCATTTTCTATCAAGGCATGTGCTCATGAAGGGGCTTCTTTGTCGGATTTAAAAGCATTGATGGCCAACACATCTCACACGCAAAAATTTAAAACCGAAATACACGATAGTGCGCTTGCTAGTTTACCTACGGTTTTTGTGACTGATGTTCCTGCGGTGTCACAATTTGAGCTCGATCATCCACGCAATGATGGATTGTGTTCTCCTACCTCATGTTCTATGCTGAGCAGTTTTTTATTAAAACGAATGCTTGATCCCATTTCCTTTGCTGAGAACGCCTACGATAATGGATTGGAAAAATATGGTAGTTGGCCCTTTAATATGGCCCATGCTTTTGAAGCCTGCAAAGGGCATGCCTGGTTTAGCGTGGCTCGCTTACAGTCGTTTAAACATTTGTGTCACCAGCTTCATAAAGGAATTCCGGTAGTTGTGAGTGTGCGTGGTCCTATGCAGGGTGCTTTTGGTCAGTATTTAAATGGACATCTATTGGTTGTTACCGGTTTTGATTCACAAACCAAAGAAGTTGTATGTAATGATCCGGCTGCAAAATCTAAAGACTTAGTGATAAAGCGATACGCTCTTGCAGAATTTCTGTTGGCTTGGGAGCGCTCGCGCAGACTTGCCTATCTAGCAGAACCAATTAGTAACAAAACGAAATTAAAATGAATGTATTAACAAGAGCACTTATAAGCTTTATTGACAATTAGTATATAAAAAGTTTAGAGTTGAGTGTGAGTAGTAACAGGGAGAATTAATATGAAAATTAGAACACTCGCACGCACACTCGTCGTAACTTTTTTTGCTCAGTGCATCAGTCTTGATGCTGCTATTGTTGTTGAAAAACTTATGCATCATCGGAGTGGTGACAATAAAAACGTACTCGAGCTGCCGTTGGAACTTGGTAAAGTTGTTTTTTATTTGAGTAATGAGCCACACGTTACTGCTCTTAAAGAAGAATCGCGTAACAATAAAAAAGTAGCTTCATTTGTATTGCCTGATATTGCCTTAACGCCAGCACTCAATCAAATGCTTACTTCACTTAAACAATCAAACAGCGCACATTATTCAGTTAACATAAGTCCCGTGAAAAACCCTGAGCAGGGTTTATTGTTGTCAATAACCTATGACCCAAACTATGTTACTATTGCGCATGATTCATTTGTTGCAATAGGTATGCAAAAGGGGTTGGTATTTTATCTCTATAATAAAAAGTTGTTAGATACTATTCAAAACAAAGAGTTACCAGTTCTGCAAACCGCATGCCTTGATAAAAAAAAAAGCTCAATTGTTATTGATTGCGGGCACGGAGGTAATGACAGCGGTGCTGTAAGTCCATCGGGTATTCTTGAAAAAGAAGTGGCCCTAGAAATTGGAAAGAAAGTTTCTCAGTTGTTAACAAAACAAGGTTACCAAGTACATATGACACGAAATTCTGACGCAACTGTTGATATAGATGATAGGACAACGTTTGCAAATACTCATAACGCAGGATTACTAGTTTCTATCCATGCTAATTTTGCAGGTAATATAAAAGCTTCGGGTGTAGAAACGTTCTTCTTGGACGGCGCGCTATTAAAGCAACAAGATTCATTACAACAGGTAATGCAAGGGTATAAAACTCAATTATATAAATCTAATTATGTATTGAGTCGTTGCTTGCAAGAAAAAGTACTTAGCTACGTAAAAACCAAAAATCCTCAGGTCGTAGATCGAAAAGTAAAAAAAGCAGTGTCACAATTATTGATTGGGGTAACGATGCCCGCAGCATTAATCGAAGTTGGATTTTTATCTAATCTCAAAGAATCTTATTATTTAAAAGATGAAGAATATCAAAATCTTTTGAGTAAAGGCATTGCTGAAGGTATAGTAAGTTATCTTACTAACCTGTGTTAAAAAATAAACTTTTCCAATTACAAGAGTTTTGGTAAAGTATGGCATACCACCATATTTAAAATCCTGTCATTAATAGTAAAACCCAACGGTTGGTTGTAGAGATATTTCATGGTAAGAGACGTTTGGTCAGAGTTTTTGGTAATTGCCAAGGAAGAGGTCGGCAGCAGAATTGTTGAGACCTGGTTCCGTGCGGTTACGTTTAATCGCTGGGATTCGTACCAAAAAATAGTATATCTGCAAGCTCCCAATCAGTTTATTAAGGGATGGGTGCAATCTCATTACACCGCGCTTATCGAGACTCATTTAAAACGGTTACTGTACGTTAATGAAATAAAAATTGTGTTCGATGATCAACAAGCACAAGAAGAAGCAGCGCATCAACCTGCTGAAGTCGTATTGGTAAAACCTGCGGTATCAGCACATTCAAACACCGTTGCCTTGCACAAAAAAGAGCCCTCGACATTCCGTTCTTACACGTTTGATAACTTTGTTGTGGGCCCTAACAATTCTCTTGCCTACGCAGCAGCACAGGCTGTAGCAGAAAAACCTGGAGAAATTTATAATCCGTTGTTTGTGTATGGAAATTCCGGTCTTGGAAAAACCCATTTACTGCACGCTATTGGCGCAGAAATTAAAGAAAAAAATAAACGTTGTTCAGTTTTATATCAAACAGCCGATCGGTTTGTAAATGAATTTATCAATGCAATTAGATTTGATAAGGTTCATAATTTTCAAGCGAAATATAAGGCAGTAGATGTATTGCTTATTGATGACATTCAGTTCATTTCTAACAAAGAACAAACTCAAGAAGCTTTTTTTCATATTTTCAATGCACTGTATGATGCTCAAAAGCAAATTATATTTTCCAGCGATACCTTTCCCCAAGATATGAAGGGTCTGGCAGAGCGCCTTAAGTACAGGCTTGCATGGGGTCTGGTTGTAGACATGCATTTGCCAACCTTGGAAACTAAGATTGCTATTATCAAGAAAAAAGCAGAAATGAGCAACAATGAGTGTATCGATGATGACGTGGCTCATTTTATTGCTTCACGCACGGTGAGCAATGTGCGCGAACTTGAAGGGTCGTTAATCAGGGTTATGGCTTTTGCATCGTTAACACAGCAACCGGTGACCTTAGAGCTTGCAAAAAAAGTTTTGTCTCATACCACGGTGCAAAAAAATAACATGCCGATCGGATTTGACCATGTTATTAAATGTGTTAATAAATATTACCATTATAATATTGATGATTTACGCTCTAAGCAGCGAAGCAAAGAGCTTTCTTTTGCGCGTCAAATTGCAATGTTTCTCATGAAAAAAGTTACCGACAAGTCATTGCGTGACATTGGCATGTTCTTAGGTGGCCGTGACCACTCTACCGTGATGCACGCATTAGACAAAATTTCACAGCAAGCACAACGTCAACAGCATTTACAAAATCAGCTCAAGCAAATGGAAGACGAGATCCTAAGCCCGCACGTATAGTTTGTGTGAGCGTCGTGCAAATGGCCAGTGGCATGAAGATCTTTTTCTGGTTTCAATACGATTTTTCTTAGTACAAAAAAAGCTATCTTTTAAACATTTCATGGCAAGCTCAACATACCAGCTACCATAATTTTTATATTCTTTAGTGACTTTTTCTAATCCCACAATGGTTAAAAAGTGCTCGGTATCAACAATGGCAATCTTTTTTGAATCTTTTTCGATCATAAAATTTTCTATGTGCGGGTCCACAAGCAGCTCTAAGTAATTGCATAACTCAAGGGATTGTGCTTTGTCACTGTGGTTTAGCAGTGAGAATTTTCTATCACATTCAATAAAATCAGCGACTATCGCATAGGTGCCGGGTATAGTGGTCATGAGCTTTTCTGAGCTTTGATTAATGTGCTTGCCGCGCACATCAATCCATTGGGTATTTTTTGAGAGCCAGTACCATTTTCGCGGGGTTGTCACTTTATCGCGCCAGTTTGGATTGTTGTGTAGGCGCTCATTAATAATTTCAAGATTAGGAATTCGGGTAAAACCTGTCATATGTCGATTTATACCCCCACCCATACAAAATAGAAATATGGGCTCAATGCCTTTATCAAAAGGTGCTGTTAAACTCTCGGGAGTCTCAATGAATAGTTTTAACACGAAAGGATAGTCTTTAAATTTTAAGACGATTAACCCGTAATGTTTTCGGCGATTATAATCTTTCCATTGCAGAACATCAAAATCCGTAAACTTTTTTTTATTATCTTTGATTTCTTCGAGCAGGTTTTCAATAAGTGCGGTTAAGGTTTGGCCGCTAACTGACTTGCTTTGATCATTACGATAGGTAATGTCGCCCGATGGCAGTAAATGAGAATAAAAAAATTGCTCATCAAAAAGTTTAAATATTGGATACTCCTGTAGAAAGGGGCTTTTCATAGAAAACAATTGTTTGTTATTGCGCCAATTTGTTACAATTTCTGGCATGAACTGGTAATAGGGTCTATGAAGGCTTCTACCATACAACTGAATTGTTAGTAATAACAACAGAAAAAAATATATTTTTTTTATCACGTTTCTATACAAATTTATAATGGTCTACTCACTTTTTTTAAAACACATTAGGTAATCTATAAAATTATAGGTAGGGCTGTCAAACTGACTATAGGATAACTTTTTAAGTGTGTTGTTGATGTTGCTCCTTAAGTGCGCTATGGTTTTAATAAAAGGGAGCGTTGGTATAGAAGCTAAACATTCAAAAAAAGGAAAGGCTCGTTATGGAGCGAGACAACCGAAAGGTAAACACGCATGATCCATTGAAGCAAATCAGTTACCTTCCAAAAAAAATCTTATCTTTGCAGGAAGCTGATAATCTGACCGAGTTCGTAATGCACGATTTGTGTCATGATCATTGTTTTAAAATCACTAAGGCGGCATACCTTGTAGACAACCCAGATTTTAACTGCTTAAAAGGTATTACAGGTTTCTCTCGTGAAGAATCCTATCCAGAATCTCAGAAAATCTGGGAGCAACCAGAGTTGTTCACAGAACATATGCGCACATCACCGTTTAATCAGCATGTCAGATCATTGATGTTGTGTAGCGCGAGTAAAAAAAGTGCGATATCTGATCAGGATATGGTGCATTCATTAGCAGAAAATCTAGGTATGAAAAATCATTCCTACTGCACCTGGAATGCTAAATATGACAACCACGGATTATTTTTGTACGAGGTTGCCAGTGATTGTGTAATCGATAAAGACCATTTATTACATGGTTTATGTTTACTAAGTTTTTGTCCTATTTATTAAGAAAGTAATGCAAGCAGGCCGGGTAACTCCTGGCCTGCCAAATAGGCTAGTGCAGCGCCCCCACCGGTCGAAACGTATCCAATTTTATCCTGAAGATTAAAAGTATAAAGAGCCCCTACAGAGTCACCCCCCGCCACTACCGTTTTCGCCCCAGATGAAATCATCGCATTAAGCACACTATGTGTTTGATCCAATGATTCTTTGTAGGCAAGGTCGCCCATAATTCCATTTAAAAATATCGTTTTACTCTGTTTTAACAAGAAAGCATACTTGCGCATTGTTTGTGGGCCTATGGCAAGTCCAAAATCCTGATCACCAATTTTTTGTGCGTCGACAATCCTAAACGGCGGTTTGAATAAAATATCACTTACTAGATAATCTATCGGCATCACAACTTTGGTAGATGATTGTTCTGCTTGTTTTAAAATATCGTTACAGGCCGTGCTTGCTCTTCTATCAATTAGGGACCGGCCTACTTGTTGATGTCGTGCAGCTAAAAAACTAAAAACTAAAGCCGGACACAATAAAATGTAATCTGCTTTATTTAAAAATTCTTTAATTAAAGGAATTTTAGTTGCTGGTTTTGCACCACCGAGTACCAGTGTCAAAGGTTTCTCTGGGTGTTTTAGTGCATCTAACTGTTTGATTTCAGCTTGCACTAGAAAACCAGCAGCTTTGCGCCCTCTAGCAAATAGGGTGGGCGTAGTGACCAGCGAGCTATCGGTTCTATGCATTGCACCAAATGCATCAGACACGTAACAATCAGCAAGGTCAGCTAATCTTTGTGCAAATAGCGGATCGTTATTTTGCTCGCCAGCAAATAATCGTATATTTTCAAGCATAATGATACCAGGTGGGGTGTTTGCGCATAGTGCGTGCGCTGAATCTAGATCTGGTGCAAAAACAACGGAATACCCGTTCTTATAAAACCAGGTGAGTAATACACGTGTTGAAGGAGCATTATTTTTTTTGGGATCGCCCATGTGTGTAACCAGTATGACAGTAGCTTTTTGTGCGATTAAATAATCGAGCGTTTTGGTAATTGAGCGCAACCGAAAATCGTTTTCAATCTGATTATCAACTATAGGCACGTTAAGATCAACGCGAAACAATACAGTTGTCTGTGCTACATCAATATCCTGAACACACGGTATAGATAGCACTTAGGCCTCAAATCGTAATAGGTTTGAAATGCTTACTTTTTCAAGTGAACGTAAGGGTAATCGTATGGCGAGCAAACTGATACCCATTATCACACAAAATACGAGTGCAAAAGAAGTCCAGTCAAGAGTTACTGGTACATGGCTTACGTAATAGGTATCAGGTAAGGGATATGGATATAATATTTAACTAAATAGCCTATGATGAATGCGCCTAAGAGTCCCATGACGCTTGCCAAAAAAGAAATCAGCATTCCAAATAACAAAAATATGGAGCGAATTTGTTCAGTCGAGGCACCCATTGCTTTCAATATGGCAATATCTCCTCTTTTTTGTGTGATTTGCATGAAGAGGAGTGAAATGATGTTCATACTTGCAACTAAAATCATAAGGCTTAACACAAAAAACATTGCATATTTTTCAAGTTTGAGTGCTGATACCAGTGCTGGATACAGATCTTTCCAGGAATATACGGTCAAGCTTTCAAATCGTTCTTTAAGATTATGGATTAGTTCTTTTTCATGGTGATGTGATGCGGGTTTAATACTGATTTGGGTGATTCCTTCTTCTGGAAAAAGGGTGGAGAACAGGGTTAGATTTGAAAGGGCCAAACCGTTATCCATTTCTTCAATTCCCGTGTTAAAAATACCACCAATAGTTGCTTGCATCGATTCTAAATTTATTTTTTTTGTGTCATAACTATCTTCTGGTGAATATAACATTGTTACCGTGTTACCAACTTCAACGCCCAAATCTTTAGCTAATTTGTGCCCGATTGCAATCATGTTGGCGCCTAAACTTTTTTTCCAATCGTCTAAGGGTTTTCTAAATGTTGTTGCAATATTGCTAACTGATTCTTCCATCTGTGGATCTATACCTCTCAGAAGTACTACATGGCTTGTTTGTCCCGGCTCAGCATTTTGTATAATGATTTGCTTAATGGCCGAAGGGCTCCATGCAGATACTTCTTTAAATTCTTTATCTAAAATGGACCCAACGGCTGCGCTATCAAGGGATTGTCCTCCTGCATGCATGGCTATAGGCGCATGGATGCCGCGTAATTTTTCATGGGTTGCGCGCTCAAAGCCTTGCATGATACTCAAGACTAAAGCTAGCGCGAAAGATCCTATAAATAGAGCCCAAAAACAAATTTTTATCATCGTGGAAATATTTTTTTCTTGTTTTATCCCTAGGAGATAACGTTGCGCCATTAAAAAACTAATATTCATGCAAGGGCCTTTGATCTAATGAATTTCTTGAGCTTGTAAATTAACTATCTTTTTTTTAATCTACCATTATTATCCTGAGTCTAAAAAAAAGAGGCATCTTTATGAAGCATCCATTTTTATTTCGCGCTCCTTTTCTTATTCTTATTGTGATGCTTTCGGGCTGTGGCAGAATTATAGACTGGGGCAAATGCAATTTTTATCAAGGTATTGAAGCTGAAGGTATACCATCAGGAGTTTGTGCCTATGTGCGTACGCTTATAGTGTATGATCAATTTACAACGGTTGGTATTTTCGATGCATTGTGGCTCTCAGATGAAGTTCGCGCATACTACACCCAAACTCATGCGCATCGTCTTGGTAAGAATACCGTACAAGAAAATAATTTATTACGAAGGCTTTTGGCAGAAAACGAACATTATCTTTCATTTATTGTTCTCAGTTTACACGAGTTTCCCCTGGGCGAACCGGAATCAATCTGGTCTGTAATGCTAGAGATTGGTGATGACGTCTATACTCCCGTTGAAATTAAGCCAGTTGAATTAACTCCTGATTACCAAGCCTTTTTTGGCAATCGATATAATCGCTTTAAAACCGCTTATCTCATTAAATTTGACGCACAAGACAATAATGAAAATGATATTTTAACCAATCAAACCCGTTGTATGAGTATGCGTTTTAGATCTATAAAAAAAGAAGGTGTTGTTACCTGGGCTGTGTGGCCTGAAGATGCGCATAATCCATGTAATCCGTGTGCGACTGGACAATGTTGTTTGCCGGTTAATCATGGAGGATGTACGCCCGATTGCAACGAGAGAGATTTAGTTGGTTTACAATAAAGGATAGTATGCATATTACGATTGCAATCGGTACTGATCATCGAGGTTATGATTATAAAAATATTCTTATTTCTTGCACTGAGCTTTCCGGCCATACCATTGAATGGATTGATGTAGGTTGTATGAACCCAGAGCGCTGTGATTATCCCGCATTTGCGTATAAAGTGGTACAGCATATCAAAACCGAAGCTGCTGATTTTGGAATTTTATTATGCGGCAGCGGTATTGGCATGTCGATCGCTGCCAACAGGTTTGCTGGCATCTACGCGGGTCTTGTATGGAATCAAGAAGTTGCTGTGCAGTGTAGAGCTGACGATTCGTGCAACGTGTTGGTAATTCCTGCTGATTATCTCACAGCCGATCAACTGATATCTATGGTAAGCGCTTGGTTGAAAACAACGCCCAAAGAAGGAAGATACCGCGCCCGCATAGAACAGATTGATTCGTGGGGCGGCCTGTAATCTATTTTTAATTCAACCTTACTTGTCGATGCATCTAGTCGTTGCTAATCTCTATTAAATTCAAAATGGTTGAATATCGCCATTTAATTCTGTCAAAATTATAATAATTGAAATTATTTAATGTTGAGGGGATATAATGACGGGTATTCAAAACACCATTATATATAGGTTTTATTGGGCGATCGCGCTAATATTGTTAGGCGTGTTGCCGACTGTTTCTCAAGATTTATTGAATCAAGAAAGCCAAATTGTATCTCAAGGATTTGAAGTTTTTGACGGACAAGAAATCCAATTTGATGAATCAGTAGATACCACCTACTTAGTTGATAAAGAATTTACCCTTAACATACCGTTAATTGGACCAGTTACCTTGCGTAATGAGACGGGGCAAGACAGTGCCATTTCACGTTGGGCGGCTAGTCTTCCTACTAAGCAACTCGGGCCAGTTAGCTTAAATGGGGGAACCATATCCTTAGATGATAATTCAAGAATTCGTGTCGACGGCGATGTAACATTATTTGGCAAGCGCGGTACATTAAGCTTGCAAAGTTTTACAACGCAATCAGTTCCCGGCAAAACATTTTTAAGCCGTAGTCCAACCGTGAATAATAAAGGTGAAATAGTTTTACCCACTTTTGATTTTACCTTATTTCCCACGAAGGCGACGACCATCAGATCCGCTCAGTTTATCATTAAATTTCAAGATGAACCTGAAGTGGTAGTGTTGCCTGGAAGATCTATACAACTTAATTCAATACTATTACATCTTCAAGAAAATGAACCCGTGTCATTAATTTCTTGGATACGTTTTTTTGGGTCACCAACTGCTCTGAGTTTTATTGCAAGCAGAGAAGGATTTAATTCTTCATTTGAAATACCCATGATTACTCTTGGTCAATTGATAGAACCAATATCAAGAACAATTTACACCAATGTACCTCTTACTAATGTAAAATTTGCAACGGCATACGGAGCAAGCTTAAGTGATGAGCCAGGCGCAAGTATGTCCTTTACGGCAGGTGCTGATTTTTCTCAATTTAACCAACAAAATGAACTAGGTACTTCCGTAAATAACGTGCAAGTAAGTGCTAAAGTAAGCAAAATGAGTGGTTTAGAGTTGGGTGGTGAGCTTGATACGTTAGCTTTGCCAATTTTTAAAAAAATTCCTAACATTATCCAAAACATACAAGCTATTCAATTAGCATTTACCTACAAACCAGGAAGTAAACCATCGTTGTTACTAAGCTCAAAAGCTGAAATACAGCTACCAAAAATTAGTACCCTTGGTGTACAACTCACTATTGGTTATGAAGAGAATGAAGGCTTTATGTTGGGCTTGCAAGCGACAAAAGATGTTTGGGAGCCATTTAATCAGCTTAATATACCGACAGTTTCTGACTTGCGTTTTACGGATTTAAAAACAAGCTTTACCATTTCACGTGGCGATGCTACTAAGCTTTTACTTTCACTGTCTGCCACCACGAATATTTTAAGCAATTCAGTGCGTGGGTCATTCTACTTCGTGTTTGAACCGGATAACAAAGGAATAATTTTCAAAGCGGGCGTACCCGAGCAATGGAGATTTTCAGACTCCATGCCTTCGCTGCGCAATACGATCTTTGACAGAATTTCATTTGAGCATGCGTATTTTCTGGTAAGTACGCTTGATTATGATTTGCCGGAACGTGACTTTTTTGGGGTCGAAGAACTAGATATGCAGGCATCACCGGGAGAAAAACAAGTAGCGCTTGAGGAAATTAGAAAAGGATTAACCTTCTCAGCCTATATGCCCTTAGTTGGAGATCTTGAAAAAATTAAAACGTTACTGGGCGGAGGTCAAAGAAAAGTAAAATTATATGGGATTATTAATCCTAATCCATCTGATCTTGTTCTTGGTGCAAAACTTACCGGTAGCTTACCACTTGCATCAGAACTCATGTCTACCGGACCTATTGCGCTTGAATTAACGGGCGCCCCATCAATAAGCTTGCTTACAACCTTATATCTCAAACCGCGCATCAATGATCTGCCCCTAAAATTTGTTGGGCGCATAATGTTAGATCCAACTGATGCAACGTTTGCAGCAACCATGCTTGGAAAATGGGAAAACCCATTTGATTTTGAAGGGCTTTCAATTGCCGATGTCGCCGCTCAGCTAGGCTTGAATTATGTTCAACTTGCAGCAACCGGACTTCCTAATCGCCTTGGTTTAACCGGTAAAATGGATATTGGTAAACACAAGCTATTCCTTGCAGGGCAATTTGACACATTATTAAAAAATATGGCATTAGCCGGCTCACTCAACGAATTGTCATTGCTTGATTTAGTGCAAGCAATCGCAAATCCATTAGGTGCACGTATCGATGCTAACCAAGTTCCTCACATTGCACTACGCGATGTTGAATTAAAGTTTGCGCCAAAAAATCTTAAAATTGGTGAAATTGAAATTAAACAAGGCATCACGGTTAAAGGTGAATTGCATATCTTAGATAACAAAGGCGTAATAGATCTTAATGTAGATAGAACCGGTATAGCAGCGACTGGTTATACCTCAATTATTAACGTAGGGCCGCTACGTATATCTGCAAGTAAACCGACAGATAGTCCGACAGGTGGGCCTATCGTTAAGTTAATTTTAACCTTAGCACAACAAGAATTTTTACTATCGGGTAAATTAGAATTGGCCAATTTGTTTAAGGTGGACAGCCGCGTCAGCATAGCACGTAATGATATGAGTTTCAGGTTTGAAACAGCAATCGCAGATATGTTTAATGCATTGGTTGAAGGTAAAGCTGAAATTAATACACCAAAACCAGACTTTAGGTTGGTGATCGATTTTAGACAACAGTTTACCGACTACGCTTTAAAGTACATTAATGAAGCATTAACTGAGTTGCAACGTAAAACAGAGCGTGATATTTCTCAGGCTCAATCAGACTTGCAAAGAATCAATGCAGAGATTGCAAATGCTGACAGAGAAATTGTACAAGCACGCCAAAAAGTTGAAGCAGCAAGAGCAGATTTACGTACATGGGATCAAAAAATTGCTGAGAATGATCGTGCTGTCAATCAACAGAAATCAAAGCTTAACAACTTTAGAATGGATAATGATAAGGATAACCTTGCAATAGCTCGCTTGCAAAGTGAAATAGATCGTGCAGGAGGATTCTTAAGGGATCCGATTCTTACTACCAAAAATAAAACTGAAATAGCTGGTTTAAACATTAAAATAGCTGGACGAAATATAGTAATATATCAAATAGAAGACACTCTTAATAAAAATCTTTTCTTAGCTCGCAATACTATTCTTGCTAGTAAAAAAATTGCTGAAGCGAGCTTGCGAGCAGCAGAAGAAATACTTGATAAGGTGGCACGTCCTCTTGCAAAAGGTACTTTAACTGCAGCAAGAGATGCGGCTAATGGCATCTTAGAGGGTGCAAAACAAAGCGGGCTTGCAGTTTTTGAAGGTGGTAAATGGGTTGCCCGTGGACTACTGGGAACTGTTGTGCTCAAACGGGTACGATTTGAGGGTAGTGTGCGTGAAATAACCGGTGGTAAGTTACCTCACCTCATGATTCACCTTGATATATTACAAAAGCCAAAAGTTATGAACTTTACCTTCGATTTCAAAAATCCATCTGCCAGCGCCAAAGCGTTAGCCAACGAGATCGTAAAAGTATTTAAAGACTAATCCAACAAAGCGAAATATAGGACATTAGCTCTGCTATGTCCTATCTTTTCCCGTCTTTATTTGTTTGTTATTTCTTGAAGTGCGTGGTCAAAGGTGTTGGGAATTAACGCATTAATAAGTATTTTTTGACATGCCGCACGTATGATCAACGCCTCTTGATGGGTGAGTGAACTATACACGCGACTCAGCCTTGGATTAAGATTATCAAGAAAGCGGTAATATTCTTTTAACGATACACCCACAGCAAATGGATGTATAACGTGTCGGTAGTAGGGTGTTGATACTTGTTTGGCATCATAGTTAGCAGTTATTTTTTGAGATACTTCAAGTGGCTCGTCACTCATTATAAATACCGGCTGTTGCCAGTGCTGCACGCACACCAGCGGCCATTGCTCAATTTCATTTGCACAATTCACCGCTGCGCAGGTAACTAAATGAGTTGTTATTCCTTCGGCATTAACAGGAGATTCTTCGTTATTATGAGCTACCCCATACGATTGAATTCGTAACCATTCAAGCAGCGCACTTTTTTCAACTCCTTTTTGTGCCGATCTAGCAATAATGCCGGCAAGAGGAATTCTTTTTACTTTTTGAAGATATCGCTCGTTGATATAGTGTTCAATGCTATCGCTCTCATATTTTTGCACGGGAATTGAAGCGGCTGCAAATAACGTATTTTGGTACGGAGTCCAAAGAAAACCGTATGACGGCTTCCTTTGCGTGCAGTAATTGCGAGTATTAGTAGCTTTTTGGGTCTGCTTTATAAAGTATCTCACTGATTGCATAGCGCAGAGCATGGTTGTATTAAGAGTAATGAGTAAAACCAAAAGCTGCTGGTACATAATAAGCTCCTTGAAT
Organism: Candidatus Dependentiae bacterium Noda2021; assembly: GCA_020886235.1. Taxonomy (GTDB): domain Bacteria; phylum Babelota; class Babeliae; order Babelales; family Vermiphilaceae; genus Noda2021. The sequence goes on from AP025250.1 coordinate 442,339, forward strand.
ATGTTATTGATCAATTGAGCAACTATTACAATTTTTTTATAATGTGTGAATTATTTTGCAAAAAAAAGAGGCACGTATTTACGTGCCTCTCAATCTTAGATAGTCAGATAACTGGAAAGTTATAGTGCTTCTGAACCGAACACAATTTTCTTAATATCACTAATACCCAGTGTTTCTGCTTTAAATAGAGCATTACTTAATTCACGAAGTTTATCTTTGTGAGTTATTAAGAGTTTTTCTATTTCAGACTCATAGTGTGCTATTTGAGCGAGCGCTGCAGCATTAATACGTTCTTGGTCTTTTTTGGATAGTTCTTTAAGATCAATACCACCGGTTAACGTAGCTTTAATCTGTTTAAATACCCATTGCTTGTAGCCTGGTTTAAAGTTGCTACAGGTTCCTAATAATACTTTTTCTGCAATGCGGCCAGCAAGGTATGATTGCGCAATCTTCTCACGTTCTTCGTTAGTGATCAAATCATTGGTATCATGCTCATGGTAGGTAAACACCGCACCAAGCTCAGTACCCGTTTGTTTTGAGCCACTTGGTTTGTAATACTGATCCACAACACCTTCTTCTTTAACCTTTACTACAATAGGCTTGATAGTAACTTTAGAGATCTTAGATTCAAGATCTAATAACAAGTGAACAAGGGTTCGTCCTGCTTGGTGAGCGGCCATAAATTGTTTTTCTTTTGCCGTAACGTTTTTGCTATCAAAATCCACAATTTTGCGAATCTTTTTATCAAGTGATCGTTCAAAGATCTCTTGATTGAGGATTTCACCGCGAATACTGCCGCTAATAAATGCGTCATCAATCATAGATTTGATATCTTCATATGAACAGTCTTCAGTTTGGTAAGTAAGATACTCAATATCAATACCAAATGATTCTGGATCAATCGCATGCTTATTAAGTTCACGCAAGATATACTCTTTACGTTCAGCGCAGGTTGGCATTTGGAAACGAATTTCTAATCCAAATCTTCCATTTTGCAATAATGCCGTATCAAGGTTTTCAGGTCTATTGGTTGTTGCAATAATGATCACCTGTTTTTTTGGATCTTTATCAAGAACGCCACTCATCGCTTGCAAGAATTCACTTAAACGTTTTGCATTGCTTGAGCGCTGAAGGCCAAGTAAGTCTATTTCATCGATAAAAATGACGCATGGCGCATATAGTTTTGCCATATGCAACCACAGCTCAATACTCTCTGATTGAAGCATATTAGCATCAAGAGCAAAGAAGCGAACGCCTTTTTCAGGGTTTTCTTTATTGATTTCACCCTGTATTGCTCGTGCCAAGAAGGTTTTTCCGGTACGAGTAGGTCCGGTTAATAAAATACCCGTAGGCGGAGCGATTTCGCTTGCATCCCAACGTTCTGGATCCTTAATGTATTTTAAGTGAGGCCGCACCATATTTTTAGCATATTCAAGACCAATAATGTCATCAAAGGTTACAACAGGTCGTATTTCTTCAATACCATCTGCAATTTTACGGTATGACCCACCTTTAAGACGATTAAATAGTACTTTGACAGATTTCTTCATCCACGGATTAATGTTTACCGACCATTCTTTGTATGCGGCTGCAGTTACTGTAGCGGTTAGGAATTTACCAATTGGAGTAGAGCCTGAAATAACATTTGCGATATAGTTATCGAGCTGTCCTAACCATTTGATAGGTTTTTCAGGATCTTGTATTTCAACTACTTTGGTGATTACGGGATTTAGTTTTGCATCTAAAACTAAATTATTATTAGCATCGCGTTGATAGGTAATTTCTTTTGATTTAATACGACTTCTCCATCCAAAGAAACTTCTAAAGCCAGGAATAGCATCAGCATATGCATGTTGATCAAAATAATACCACAAGAAAGTAGCCATACCACCTACGGCCAAACCGGCGCCAATGCGGGTAGGTAGTTTATATTTTTGTGCAGGCACCACGACATAATCATCAAATGCGCGCGCCAAACGATTAACGTACGTTAAATTGGCTTTTTCAGTATTTTTTTGAAGCTGAGCTAATTCATTTGATGTGAGAGCCATTTGAACTTTTAGTTCTTCCAGCCCTAAAAGACTATCTTCTGGCTTGCGGGTAAGGTATTTGTCTAATTCAATTTTATCAAGTGCTTTAAATTTGTTTTTAGTGCATGCATTAAGCTGATTAATGATGGCTCGGGTAATCGTATGGGCTACATTGAGAAGCTGTATTGACGCAGGCGAAGTAATAATTTGCTGCTGTATCATTTGAAGAATACTGCGTAACTCCATCAGGTTTTCACGCAGGGAACCTTTGTTTACATGGTTGCTGCTATTAACAACCCCAGCAATCTTTTGAAGCGTGAAATCAAGAGTAGTGATTTGGCTTTTAATAGTTACCACTGATTCAGCTAAAACGTCTTGAACTTTTTCGTTAACATGTTTTGCTAATTCATCAATAACCACGGCAATATGTTGTGCAATTGCTATTTGCTGCTCTAACCCTAACTTTGCATTACCTTCTAAATAGCGTTTAGGATCAAATGGAGGAAACTGTATAAAATCATTTTTTAAGCCGGCGAGCATGTCTTGGCTTATGCCGTTGGTTACGTGGAGTATAATGCTGATAAACTCATTATCAATTTTTTCTAGGTCAATGTTAGCTATTTGCTCAAGGCCAGCAAGGTAACCGACGAGGATTTGCGTTTGGGCACCATTTTTTTGGGGAATTAAGCATATAGCACTTTGGGCTATTGATTCGACAAGCTTTTCAAGCTGAGGCATGAGGGTTTCTCTAAAAAAGAGAGCCTCTTTGGATAATGCTACGGGTGTTGTTACAGGTGCTGGATTTGGTAATTGGCTGGCAGTACTAAAACCTACACAGAACAATAACGCCAAACACCACAGGTGATGAACAGCTCGTTTCATAGATAGTTCCTTTTGAAAATAGAAATTTGCTTACAAGAAGATAGTGTAACCAAAAGTATAATTAATTCATAAAAATTGTCGAATGGCAAACAGAGGGAGCCACCTAAGTATGTCGTACTGTTTTAAGCCACAGACAATGTGGTAAAAGAAATTTAAATAGCTTATTTTTTAAAAATTGCTGTGTGAAATAAGAACTTTTTAGTATAACTAGAGTACTTTAAAGAATAAATTATTAGTAACGATGAGGAATTGCATGAAAATTAAGCTTTTTGCCAAAGGTATTCTGCTCGTAATTTCTGGTGTAGTGTTTCTACCCGGATGTTTTAAAGGGGGCGTTCAAAAAACAGCCTCAACACAGTGTCCTAATCCTGAAGTAGTGTTGCGGCATGCAATAGATAAAGAAAATGTGGTTGATTTGTTAATTATTGGTAGCGGATCTGCAGGTTGGCCGGCGGCGATTTACGGTGCGCGTGGCGGACTTAATACCTGGATTATTCAAGGGCAAAAGCCAGGTGGCGCCTTAACTGAAACGTCATATGTTGAAAACTGGCCGGGTAATGAATCTATCTTAGGCAAAGACTTAATGGCCAATTTAAAGCAACATGCTGAAAAAATGGGTGCGCATGTTCTGACTGATGTCGTAGAACGCGTAGACTTTAATGTGTGGCCTTTTGAGGTGTACACCCAAGAAGGCTTTAAAATCACTGCGCTTAGTGTGATTGTAGCAACAGGCTCTACACCAATGGTTCTTGGTGTTAAGGGAGAAAAAGAGTTCTGGGGCCAAGGAGTTACCACGTGCGCGGTGTGTGATGCTGCCTTTTATAAAGATAAAGATGTAGTTGTTGTTGGTGGTGGAGACACGGCCGTCGAAGAAGCGTTATTATTAGCGCGTTATGCAAAAAACGTAACCATGTTAGTACGTAAAGATAAAATGCGTGCGGCTGCTTCAATGCAGGAAAAAATTAAAGGGTACTCAAATATAAGCGTTTTATTTAATCGTGAAGTAAAAGAGATTAAAGGAGACAAGCACGTTACGGGTATTACCGTGTTTGATAATACGGCAAACATATCTTATGAAATGCCTATTGATGGGGTGTTTTTAGCAATAGGCCACATACCAAACTCTCAAATCGTTAAAGATTACTTGCCGCTTGATGATCAAGGCTATATTCGTCTTGAAAATCGCAGTCAATCATCATGTATTCCGGGTGTTTTTGTAGCCGGTGATGTGGAAGATCATGTGTATCGCCAAGCTATTGTTGCAGCAGGCAATGGCGTAAAAGCTGCCTTGGATGCATGGAATTTCTTGATAAAAATTGGATACAATGACGACTTGGTCAAGCAATTATCAACTAATCGCTTTAATCCAGAGTTAAAACAAGAAAATTTTGTGCAGCACGCAACGACCCTTGCTGAACTTGATGAATTGTTTAACAAAGCGGGAGAAAAGCCAGTAGTGCTCGATTTCTTTGCCGACTATTGTCCATCCTGCATGCATATGTTGCCGGTATTTGAATCGGTAGCGCAAAAGTTTGAAGATCAAGCGCTGTTTATTAAAATTGACGCAGCAGTGGGTGCTGAAATAATGCAGAAATATAAAGTATACAAAGTACCTGCATTACTTGTGTTTAAAAATAAAACTCTGGTGACCCGATTTAATAAAACCATGGATCGTCAAGAGTTGTTCGACCTAGTCATGCAATACCTTGATACTGAAAAATAAACGATAATTAAGGTGCCTTGCTTTGCATTGCCGAACGAGTAATGCTTGCAAGGTACCACGCTAACGAGCCTTTTAATCCCATTCTAATGTATCGCTCGGGAATAGCGTTTGCAAAATATTCCTCTATTGGCGTGGTATTAATCTTCAATTTTGCGTTAAGAATGTCCAACGCCCCACACCAAGCCATGTAATGCCAGCCATTATGAGCGTTATGTTGACTCACGATAGTTTGTGCCACATTGAGCAGGCTATTTTCTTGGGTTTTTTCGATGATATCTATAATTCGTTCTTTAGTGATATCTGAAAGTGAGCTTTCTTTTACACTCTCATTCCAAAATCCTGCATGTGCCAATAAGGCAAAAAACGATGCTGCAAAAGGGCTTTTTAGTGCCAAAAATGAAGCATTTGTTTGCGATTCAAGACGTGTAATTCTTTCTTCGTGATCATCAAGGGTATTTTCAAAATCGCTTTGACTGAGATTGTTATCGTCATGGATGGGCGAGTCGGCGCGTTCAGTTTGTTCACCATCTGAAATATTTTCTTGCGATGAACGTATGTTTAAGTTGTTGGTAGAAAGTCTTTTCATGTAATTTGCCATTGTTGTACGTGGTGATATCAATGGATCGTGCTCCCCACTTAAAAGTGTCGCCGGCAAAGCAAGTAAACAGCCTATAATAGCTAATTTTTTCATACAAATCCTTTTTTTAATACTTTTTTTCTAGCGTAAAATAAACTGAGTTCAAAAAAAAATAGTACATATTTTTTTTGCATCACAGAGAATTAATAGCATTAGAATATGATGTTTTGTTTTTAAAAATTATTGCAATCTGAATTTTTCATTTGGTACGATTAGAGGTGAATGAAGTGTAAAAAATTAAAGCCGAGAGTTGTGTCATGATACAATTCACAAAAATACTTACCATACTTTTTGTTGTAACTAGCTGTGCAGGTTTAAATGCCGTTTCTCCAGACTTAAAGCCTTTAAAAGAGGGTGAAAATGAGTGGGGTAAAGTGGTTGAGTGTCACAAAGACCTTATTGATGATTCTTTAGTAGAAAAAGTAATGATTTATTCACCTAAAGATGATCAATCTAATGAAAAACTGGTGCGTCACGGGCTTTTGATATTAAACAAAAATGCTATTGCAACCATTGTTTTTTGTCATGGTTTCATGTGTGACAAATTTGATATTGCGTTTTTATGTAATCTATTTCCCAAAAAGAAGTTTAATTACTTGTTGTTCGATTTTAGAGCCCATGGTGAAAATGCTCAGGGCCAACAATGTACGTTAGGTAAACATGAGGCATTTGACGTAATTTCCGCCGTTAAGTTTGCAAAATCACACCCGCAAGTAAGCAGTAAGCCTGTTATTGCCTACGCATTTTCAATGGGTGCCGTATCTGCTATAGAAGCCCAGGCAAAAGATCCAAGTTTATTTACGGGTATGATTTTAGATTGTCCCTTTGATTCTACTGAAAATGTCTTAAGACAGTGTCTTGATAACATACGCTTTTCCTTTATGGGATATCAATTCAACTTACCAGGACGTGGTTTGTTGGCCAAATATGTATTCCATCCCTATTTACAATCGCTAGTAAAAATTGCCCTACGCACTGTGGCACACATTGATCCTAAAAATATTGATATTGACGTGCATCCGGTAAAACCTGCTGAATCGGCTGCTAATATTAAAGTGCCATGTTTTTTCATCACGTGTAAAAATGATGAAAAAATTACCGTAGATGCAGTGAAATCTGTGTATAATGCCGTCGGCGGTTACAAAACATTGTGGATCACCAATGGTAGAAAACATTATGATTCATATTTTTACAATCACGTAGCCTATACTAAACAAGTGCGTAGTTTTGCCTATGATTTGGTACTAGGTAAGCTCCGTGCTGATCATGACAAAAAAATCATAGAAGATCCTGAAGATTTACTATCTATTGTAAAAAAGCAGGCTGAAGATTCACTTGAGGTAGCAAAAGCCATTGAGGTTACTCCATGAACAAAAAGACTATGCTCTGGGTGCCCTTTGCGCTTATGGGTATAGCGCTTTTGCTCGTGCGTCCGTCTATTAATGCACGGTATGTTGCACTCGAGAATACCAATAGATTTAACAAAGAATTAAGTAGAAGTGATTTAGCGGTGGTATGGTTTTATTGCAGTGATCGATGCAATAAAAAAGATAGATGTGCTCGTAATGAGATTGCTCAACAAAAAAATATTTTTAAAGATGTCAGTAACGTTACTGATTATCGCCAGGCCGATATGAATTTTATTGCAATAAATACGGCCAACAATGCGTGCTGGAATCAAGAATATAACATTGACAGTTTACCCCAAGTAGTCTTGTTTAAAAATGGAATTATGCTTGAGGGTGCTCGCTTACAGGGTTCTTTTACCTACGCAGAACTGCGCTCGTTTATTGAAACTAATTTTAATGATGATATTGATCAAGCTATTAAAGACCGTCAAGAAGAACGCAGATTGCGTGCTCAGGAAGCAGCAGCGTTGTGGGCGCCTTATTGGTCCTACTACGGCTGGCCTTACTATTACAATGGTCCGTATTGGGGTGGTTGTTGTGGTGGCGCTGGTATTTATTTTGGTACCGGTTGTGGATACTAAATCTTCATAAAATATCATTTCTTTTAATCCCATCTTTGCTATTCTAAGGTCGGTTGCTCGCAAAACAGTTTAAAACCTATAAAGGTAGCCGACATGGTTTCAATAACTATTAATAACAAATCGCTCGCAGAACAATCACAATCTATGGCGCGTGTTTTGTTTGTAGAAGATGGTTTTTCTTTTAATGCAGATTTAACTGCTATAGAAAAAGAATGTGCGCCGCTCAAACAATTATTAGCAGAGAAAAAATTTACGGGCAAAGCGCTCAGTATGGTGCGTGCGCCCCTTGTTGCCGCGGATCATGTAACGTGGCAAGTTATAATGGGTCTTGGTGCTATCAAAGGCTCAAAAAAAATTGATATTGAAGTGTATCGCCGCGCCTTAGGTAAAATAATGCGCTTGGCAGAAGATAATAAGTGGACGTCATTGGTAATACAATTGCCAAAACCAGAACTTTTTGGCGTTACTGCGCGCTACCTTGCTGAGCAAACAGCATGCGTTATCAATATGGCTCACTACTATTTTGATATTTTTATCACCGATGAAAGCAGAAGAATTCCTCAAACCGTTTCCGTAACGTTAGCGCTTAATGGTTTAGATGATCATGAAGTAGAAGAGGGTCTTAAAAAAGGCACTATTGTTGGTAATGCAATTAATGATGCTCGTCATTGGATTGATTTACCCCCATCAATGTTGACACCAGAAAATTTAGCAAATCACGCGCGTGATATTGCGCAAAAATTTAATATGCCTATTACCGTTTTCTCTGAACAAGAGATCAATAAAATGGGAATGGGAGGCTTAAGCGCTGTTTCTCGTGGCTCAGAACTTGATTGCCAATTGGTTATCATGGAATATCGTGCACCACAAAAAGACGCGCCTACCATTGCTTTTGTTGGAAAAGGGATCACCTTTGATTCAGGCGGTTTGAGCATAAAGCCAGCTAATTCAATGGAAACTATGAAAGCAGACATGGCAGGAGCTGCTGCAGTAATTGCAACGATGAGAGCACTTGGTCAGCTAAAACCTGCGGTCAACGTTATAGCACTTGCGCCAATTTCTGAAAATTTACCAAGTGGTAGTGCAACAAAGCCGGGTGATGTATGCCGTTTTTATAATGGTAAAACTGCTGAAATTAAAAATACTGATGCAGAAGGGCGTTTGATATTAGCTGATGCATTATCATACGTGGTAAAACATTACAAACCAGATGCGATTATTGATATTGCGACTTTAACAGGTTCTTGCGCTGCGGCTCTTGGGCCGTTCTTCTGCGGCATGATGAGTCAACATGATGAGTTGGTGGCTGTTGTTCAAGAATCATCAAACCGCTCAGGCGATCGCGTATGGCGTTTACCGTTGCATGATGATTATATTCCAGCGATTAAATCTGCGGTGGCCGACATTAGTAATATTGGTAGCCCACGCTATATGGCTGGTGCTATTACTGCTGCGCATTTTCTCAAGAATTTTGTAGATGATGTGCCATGGGTGCACTTAGATATTGCCGGTGTTGATCTTGATGTTCCTGACATTCCGTACTATCGTGCAGCAAGCGCCAGTGGTTTTGGAGTACGCTTGTTAACCGATATTGCAATGAATTGGAAAAAATAACTAAATAACAAGAGGCCCTTACAATAGGGCCTCTTTATTATATTAAAGAATCTAAGTTTCTTAGTTACTTTTCAAATAACTATTGAGGTACATCTTTACAATACTTTGAGAGAAATGATTGTAAGGCTTTTAAAATTTTTTTCTCTTCTTTTAGCTCACTTTCAATCATTTTTTGAATCTCGCTAATTTCCTTAATTTTTTGAATCTCGCTACTAATTTCCTTATAGTCTTTTTGAGCATTTGATAATTTTTCAATTCTATCTTCAATATCGCTAATATCTTTTATTAAGTTAATACACTTGTGATTTAATTCTTTATTAAATCCAGAAGCCGTTTTGCTAGCGCTTGTTGATAGAATTATTAATAGTGAGAAAAAAAATAGAAATTTTTTTAGCATATATAACCTTTAGATTCTTAATAAAAATTAATTATAATTCAATACTGTGAGTTCTCAAAATAAATATTTTTCTGTATTGATGACTCTCTATAATTACTCATGCACATATCTAAATCAGTAATATTCACCGCATTTATCAAAAATAAAGGGCTCAAACAGCTAGCTATTGCCGTTGTTGTACTAGATGCTAACAACAACGTGTGATAAAGGATAGACTGTGCAAAGGGCAGATTTTTCTCTTCAATTTTATCTAAACAATATGAACATATTCTCCAGGATCCATAGGCAATCCCTGCAGCACAAGCAGCCGATACCGTTAAGGGAATACGATGTGTAGTGTCATTGCTATACGTATTACTAGGCGTCCACAAAAGACCACAGAGTATCAACATAACGATTTTAAATACCATATATGCTCACTTAGAATAAACGATTTACTTCAGCCATCATGTGGGCTTCTGAGCGTCCACCGGTAAACTCTGCAACTTTTGAGCCATTTTTAAAGAAGGCAAAAGTGGGCAATGAGCGGGTACCCATCAGGTGTGCTACCGAACCGGCATGTGAGTCTGCATTAACTTTTACAACAGTAATCTGAGGGCGGTGGCGCACGATGTTATATAATATAGGATTCATTAATTGGCAGGGTCTGCACCAATGAGCATACAAATCAACGATAACAAAAGGGTGTGTTGCAATAACATTGCTTATGTTTGCGTTAGGAATAGACGATAAGTCTACGACCTGGCCTTGATACTGATGTGCGTGTAACCCAAATGCCGTAAGCGCCAAGGTAAGTGATAGGAAAGATAATAATTTCATGTAATAACCTCTATTTTATTAGCTGAATGCTGTCTTGATAACAATAAACTAACTAATACTAGTCTAGATTATTTACAAAAATTTTCAATTATGCATATAAATACCCATTGTATAGCATAAACTTCGCATAACATTATCATTATGTATAAATTTCAACCACAATCAAACAAAATTATTGATTAATGGTTTCTAATTGAAATATATTAACAAGGAGATGCCTAAGGGCTAAAAAGGAGTAATTATGAAAATAAGATACGGTAATTTTTTTATCCTCGTATATTCGCTCTTGTTTGTCGCACAAAGTAGTGCTGTTCTTGAAGTTGATGTTCCTAAGGCTCGTCTTGAAGATAACATTAATTTTGAGTTAAAAAATAACACGGGAAAACCTATGTATGTTACCGTGCGCAGTAATCCTAATAACTTAAATTCTGCTGTTCGTTATTATCTGGTAAAAGCAAAAGTAAATTCAGTAGTTCGCCTTGGCGGAAAACAAGCGGTTAATACATCACAAGATGTTGCTGTTATTATTTACCCAGGGCCTTTAGATTTAAACGGTAATCCTACTGTGTTGCCATTTGTTATTACTAACTTAAGAACACCAAGCACACTTTTTTTAAAATGGGATGGTAAAAATTTAACCCATCAATTGGGTAGTGGTTTTGGTGCGCGTTATACCACCTCAGGATTGCCTCTTAAAAATAATATTACGCAACGCGAAAACATAGTAAAACTGTTTGGTGCGCGAGATAAAAATTACTATCCTAAGACTCAAGAAATTTTTTATACACACTTAGGACCAAAAGATATTCCGATTCCTGATTACAAAGATATTGGTCCCGCAGAATTAATTGGTGAATAATTGTAGATCCATGATTCAAATTACTCAGTTGGCATTCTTTTTATAATTGATTGCCAATCTTCTAATTTGAATAACTTATTTTCTGCAGCAACAAAGTTCTTTTGAATGTGTATTTTGTTGCGATTATGCTGTGAACCTAAGAAAGATGTTTGTAACAATGTACCTGTGCTTAAATTCCATAGCTTAAAAGTTTTGTCAGATGATACAGAGATTGCTTTGGTGTTGTCTGGAGTAATTGCAACATGAGTAAATGCGGTATGTCCTTCAAAAGTTGCAAGAGGCTGAGCGTTATTTAAGTCCCATAATCTAAGCGTTTTATCAAACGATGAGGATATAGCTTTTAGATTATCTGAAGTGATTGCAATGTGGCTAACGTCCGCACAATGCTTATCAAACGTTGCAAGATGCTGATAGGTATTCAAATCCCATACGTTAAGCAAACTGTCATCTGAGGCAGAGATAGTTTTACTGTTATCGGGAGTTATGACAACGTGGTATAAGTTAGCTTTTTGTTCAGAAAGGATTGCTATAAGCTTGTAGGTATTCAAATCCCATAATCTAAGGGTTCCGTCATCTGAAACAGAGATAGCTTTTGAATTGTCTGAGGTTATTACAACGTGGTTAACTTCATCACTATGTCCTTGAAGGGTTGCAATAGGCTGGTAAGTATTCAAATCCCATACTTTAAGAGTTGTGTCATATGATGCCGAGATAGCTTTTAAGTTGTCTGAAGTTATTGCAACGTGGCTAACAATATCCGAATGCCCTTCAAGTATCGCAAGACAATGGCCCGTGGTTAAATCCCACAATCTAAGATGTGAGTCTGCTGAAGAGGATATAGCTTTTGTATTGTTTGAAATAATTGCAACATGAGAGATATGATCAGTGTGCCCTTTGAGAGTTAATGAGTGATCATTGTATGTATTAAATACGATGAGATTGAAGTTGTCATCAACCGCGATGAGCTGTGTGCCATCGCTTGTCATAGCTCCAATAGGGTATTTTAATGTTTTAAACTCGTGCAGTTGTGTAAAATATTTTTGCTCAAAACGATCAAGGATAGTTTCTTGTTTGCAGTCATCTTTGAGTGTAACGAGTCCTGATTTTTCTTGCCACTGATTAATTAACGCTATGCGATCTTCGTAAGATTGTGGCTCTTGTAGCTTAGCATGCAATACATGTGTTGCTGCTTCCAGTGCCATCGTGCGTAGTGGAGTAATGGTTTTGTCACTTGCGTGAATAGGTAGGAACAGAAATGATGAAAATACTACATAGTTAATATTCATAGCAGCTTTTTGTCTTAGGTATTTTTTCATGGTGAATTTGCCATTAAAAAAGACTCGCGTTAATTGCGCGAGTCTTTTTTTATCTATTTATTACTTATTGAGCATCGCCTACGTGCTTGGTGATCTCAGGTGTCATTACGTCGTCTTTATTAATTTCTAACGTGTCAGCATGTTTTTTGCACCACTCACCTAATGTTACGGGAAAGTGTGGAAGGGCTAATGCAAGCAATGCGCGTGCGTAATCTTGAATCTCTTTTTGAGCACCAGCATGTAAACGCAATCTCATAAAATGCATTAATGAGTGCAAGTTGGTGGTAAAGATGAACTCAGTGTAAGTGCACAATGGTAATACGGCGCGTGCCAGTTCTCTTCCTACACCTTGCTCTAATAAATACTCATAGGTTTTTGCAGAGGTATGAAGTGCTGCAAGATATTTTTCTTTAAGAACGGGATCTTCAAAAGCACCCACTGTTTTTTGTTTATTTTGCGTATCTTGAAAACGCCAGTGGCAAGGCACATAAAATTCTAAGGCAGATTTTACATAGCGATAACTAATTTCATTGTATGAGTTCATACGATGGCGCATCCATTGACGTGCTACAAATAATGGACATTTGATGCGGAAAGATAATTGATTGTGTTCAAAAGGACTGGTGTGATCATGAGCCATTAAGAACGCAATTAATTTGCTATCGCGATCTGTCATCTCAGTTACAAATTTACCATATGAAACGCGCGCTGCGTTTACTATATCAACATCAGATCCAGAAACACGCACTAACTGTACTGAGCTAATACCATCACCAAGTGGATCGAGCATGAGCGGAGTTTGTGGTATTGAGTTCTGAAAATTATGGGAAATAGTTTCCATACCGGTTCCTTTGCAAAATATTTTTAAATGATTTTCATCAGTTTAACAGGATTTTCTGGCGGCACAAGAAGTAGTCAAAGGATACTATTTACCGCTATTTTTTGTCATATTAACGATAAGGCCAATAATAATTAAATAGCCCACTAATGAGGTATTGCCGTAGCTTACAAACGGTAAACCAATTCCTTTGGTTGGCGCCAATCCGGTAGCAACGGCAATATTAATGAGAGTTTGGATATTCATCATAATAATAAAGCCCAGCGTTGCATAGGTGCAAAATGGATCTTTCATTTTTAACGCAAGACGAATTCCAAAAAACAAAAGTGCCATGAATGCAAAAATAATAATGCATGAACCTACAAAGCCAATTTCTTCGGCAATAATTGAAAAGATGAAGTCTGTATGTTGCATAGGAAGGTAAAAAAATTTTTGCTTAGAATGAGCAATGCCGCTGCCCCACGCACCGCCAGATCCAATAGCAATCAATGATTGTATGATTTGAAATCCACTTCCTTGAGGGTCTGACCATGGATTTAAAAAGGTAAGTACTCGTCGCACGCGGTAAGGGCTCGTAACAATAAGTAAAGCAACTGCGGGTACCGCTGCTGCAATGCTCCATGTTAAATAGCGCATCTGATATTGTGCTATAAAAAATATTATCACACAGGTCACCATCAGAGTTACGGTCAATCCAAAATCCGGTTGTTGTAAAAGCACTAAGCTTGCTAAGGCAAGAATAAGCGTTATGGGTACAAAACGCTGCCAAAAGTGAGACACGACATGGCATTTTTTAGTTATTAAAAATGAAACATACAAAATCAAGGTAATTTTTAACAATTCACTGGGCTGAAAGGCAAATCCTGCAAGGCTAATCCAGCGGCTTGATCCATGGATACGGATGCCAAAATGTGGCAATAAGGTCAGTGCAGTCAGCAGTAACGAGAGAATATAAAATATAGGAGCATACTGTTTGATACGCTGCAAGGGAAAATAGCGCGCTAGAGCAAATGCGCCCAAGCCGACGAGTAATCCCATTAGTTGTTTTTTTACAAAATAAAGACTTGTGCCAAATTTTTCTAATGCAAAAACTGAACTTGATGAGTAGATAAATATCAATCCGATTACAATGAGAAGTGTAACAATCGTGCAAAACACCATGAGATCTGAAGTGCGTTGCTGATTACACGTAGGATTTACATTCATACCATTGCTCCTCATGTGTACATTTATTGCTATCATTGGTTAAGCTAGCTAATTATTACTGGCATCTGCAATTAACACATTGAGATTTATTTGTCTCATGTTCAGTTTGCTCACCATTGTGATCGCGCTCATTAAAAACATAAGCATTTGTATTGAGTAACGGTGTTTCTTCATTAAAGCTATTAGATACATGGACCAATCGTTCTGCATCATGCATAGTTACATAAAAAATTTTCATTGATGCCTGTACGTCAAACTGAGCCAACACTTTGTTGTCACTGTCTGCAACAATTTGAATTTCAACATCTGAGGGTTGAAAAATATATTGTTGTGTACCCGCATTAACGCACAATATTTTCTGGTCGCCAGTGTTTGATTTAACCTTCAATCTAATATCTTCATGCAAAGTATTTTTGCATAAAAAGATATTGAGCGGTTTAGTCTTTTTCTCCATTGCAAGCGTGCAAGCTACTATTGCCATAGTTGTAAATACTAATGTACGTAACATCTCCATTCCCCCTTTTTGTATAGGGAGATTGTAGCATTATGCCCCGTGTTGCTGCACTAGTTTTTTAAATTGAGTCCCGCGTTCTTGGTAATTATTGAACAAGTCATAGCTTGCGCCTGCGGGTGAAAAAAGCACTTGGTCTCCGGGTGCTACGTATTGTAAGCATGTCGTAAAACCTTCTTCTAACGAGCTGTGTACGGATGCAGAAAAACCATATTCTTTGCACCAGGCAAAAAGTTGCTCTGCTTCACGGCCAAAACATATGACATGTTTTACAGAAAGTGGCATATGCTTAATAAGGGTTGATCGGTCAACGCCTTTGCTGATGCCCCCTAAAAATAACACAATGGGTTTGCGTGATAGTTGTTGTATGGCAGCAATTGTAGATTCGGGGATTGTAGCTTTAGAATCATCATAAAAATCGACGCCATGTACAGTAGCAGTTTTTTCAAGTCGATGTGATGGCAACGTAATAGTTGTGATGCGATCGAATGAAGTGGTGATACCCAGAATGTGACATGCTGCATACAGTGTAAGCCAATTAGCGGCAAACGTTAAAGAAGAAAAATGAGTAGTATTACCTATGTCCATTACACAATCATTATGAAGTTTCATAATGGCATTATTATCAAGGTAGAACACGGTGTCTTGTTTGGTTAGCTGGGCAATTTCTTGTTGTGTTGGTACGGTTGCAGAAAAATAATTAAATGACCTGGTACCATATTGAGCACACAATTCTTGTGCTAAGGCAAGAGGCACTAGGGCATGATCCGTTGATGTTTGATGGCGGAGAATATTGCATTTAGCCAAAAAATATTGGTGCAAGGTGCCATGTCGGTCTAAATGATTTGGAAAAAAATTAGTCCATAACGCAAGATGGGGCGCAAATGTTTTACATAATTCAAGTTGGAAACTTGAGAGTTCCAATACGCAGTAATCGGATGAAGATGCATCTGGGTGATCTAGCAGATCTAGCATCCCGGTACCAATATTGCCGCCCGTTATAACACGTGCCCCACTTTGCACAAGAAGATGGGAGAGCAGATGCGTTACGGTTGTTTTACCAACTGAACCAGTAATAGCAATAATAGCTTTGTGATATTCTGACGCAAAAATATCTAATTCATTAATAAATATCTTATTAAATGCCGCATAGGGACGCAAATCAATACCCGGGCTTGGTAATACCGCATCGCAACCAGCTAAAAATTCTTCCACGGTGCCGGTGTGAAAGCGAGCATTGTGAAGCGATAAAAATTCAAGATCAGATAGCGACAACTGTTTTTGATCGTAGACCACGATTGAATTTTTTTTCTTAGAAAAAAAACGAACAGCTGATTTGCCTACAATTCCCAGTCCCCAGATACCGATCGTAGAAAGTTTATTGAGCATTCTATTCCTTGCTGTGCTACGTGCGTATGCATGACTTTTTTAAAATAAAAAGTATAATCAACTATTGAATAAGTACAATACATTAGCAAGGATCCATTGACATGGCAGAAACACAAAAACCTGACGGTCAGGTTAGTTTTAAGAACACCTTGAACTTGCCTCACACAGACTTTCCCATACGCGCACAAGCATCTATTGATGATCCGGCACTTATTGAGCGATGGAAGAGTGAAGAGCTGTATGAAAAAACATTTACCCATAATGCGGGTAAGCAACAATTTATTCTGCATGATGGTCCTCCTTATGCTAATGGACATATTCATATTGGTCACGCATACAACAAAATTCTCAAAGATATAATTGGTAAAAGCCAGCGTATGCAAGGCAAGCAAGTACCTATTACCCCCGGGTGGGATTGCCATGGCTTGCCTATCGAATTAAAAGTTACTCAAGAAAATCCAGGCTTAGCCCCCGCTGACTTAAAAAAAGCATGTCGTGTTTATGCTCAAAAATGGATAGACATCCAGCGTGAAGAATTTAAGCGCTTAGGTGTTTTAATGGATTGGCAGCATCCATATCTGACTATGAGCTATGCCTATGAGTCTGACATTTTACGTGCCTTTGGTTTTTTTGTGGATGGCGGCTACATTGAGCGAAAAAATAAAACAGTGCCCTGGTGCCCGGCGTGTCAAACTGTTTTGGCGTCTGCAGAAATCGAATACCACGAGCGCAAAGATCCCTCAATTTACGTACTCTTTCCGCTTGAACATCGCGCAATAGAGACCATGATGCCTGGTTTGGCTGGTAAATCGGTTAACTTTTTAGTGTGGACAACAACCCCATGGACATTACCATTAAATAGAGCGGTATTGGTAAAGCCAAACGCACGCTATGTGGTGCTCGAGCTTCCTAATGCAAAATTTATAATTGTTGCCGCGCAGCTTGCAGATAAAATAACCAATATGCTTGATGTGCCAAAGATAGTTGCAGCAGAATTTTCTTCTGATCAATTAGTTGAACTCTCTGCACGCGCACACCATCCATTTGTTCAAGATTTAACCGTGCCGGTAATTCTATCTGACACCGTGTTGTTAGAAGATGGTACAGCGTGTGTGCATTGTGCTCCGGGCTGTGGTCCTGAAGATTATGAAGTAGGCGTGCGAAATGATCTAGAGATTTATTCGCCTATTACACCAGCCGGAACCTATGATCGGGGAATAAACCCCGCTGAGCTTGAGGGCATGAGTGTAACAGATGGTCAAATTTGGGTAATTAAAAAATTAGCACAGCAAGGTGCATTATTGCATAAGACCACAATTCGCCACTCGTATCCGCATTGCTGGAGATCGGGGATGGCCTCATTTTCCGTGCAACTAAACAGTGGTTCTGTGACTTAGAACGCAATGGTCTTAAAGAAAAAGCGCTTAAAGAAATTGAAGATATTGCTACCTTGCCGGCAAAATCAAGCAATCGTTTGCATGCCGCAATCGAAGGGCGCCTTGAATGGTGCTTGTCTCGCCAACGCATCTGGGGTGTGCCAATTCCTGCCCTTCTTTGTACTGATTGCGATCATACATACATAACTAAAGAATTTGTTGATACTGTAGCATCACGAGTTAAAGAACAGGGTATTGAATACTGGGACATCGTTGATGTGAAGGATTTAATACCTCAAGGTTTTGTTTGTCCACACTGTAAGGGAAGCTCATTTACTAAAGAGCGCGATATTTTGGATGTTTGGTTTGATTCAGGCATTAGCCATTACGCGGTCCTAAACAAAGAGCATGGATTATCCTTCCCGGCAGATGTGTATGCTGAGGGTAAAGACCAACACAGAGGATGGTTTCAAAGCTCATTATTGACAGCATTAGTTATTGAAAAAGCCGCTCCTACAAAAACTATTGTTACTCACGGATTTACCGTTGATGAGCAGGGCAGAAAAATGTCTAAGTCTCTTGGCAATGTGGTTTCTCCTCAACAAATGATCGATCAACTGGGTACTGACGGTCTTCGTATGTGGGTTTCCAGTATTGATTGTTCGGGTGATGCGATAATATCTCCCGTGCTCATTGAAAACGTAAAAGAAGTATTTAGAAAAATCCGTAATACCTGTCGCTTTTTACTATCAAACATCAACGATTTTGATATCGATAAAGATGCTGTCCCGTTTGATGAGATGGGTGCATTTGATCAATATGCATTGCGCAATTTACAAGAACTTAATGAGAAAATTGTAAGTTATTACAATGAATTTGATTTTACGGCAATTTTTCATGGTCTTGGGGATTATTGTTCAAGCGAACTCAGTTCCTTCTATTTAGACATTATCAAAGATCGTTTATACGTTGAACAGCCTGATGGACATTTGCGTCGTTCGGCACAAACGGCATGCTGGTATATTCTTGATACGCTAACTCGTTTAATGGCACCTATACTTTCTTTTACCGCTGAGCAAATTTCTGATTTTTATCAAAAAAATAAAACGCAGTCTATTCACCTGCAATCATTTGCACAAGTGGCTGTTATAGACAGACAAGATACTCAAATTGAACATCAATGGGATGTGCTTAAACGTCTTCGTTCTGCCGTACTTAAAGCAATTGAAGGGTTACGCCAAGCGGGTACTGTGAAGCATTCACTAGAGGCTCAGGTGACCTTGTACTTTGATTATGATATTAGCCATTTATCGTTGGCAAAAGATTTTATTGATGCACTGACTGCTCATAACAAATCGGTTGATCAGTTTTTCAAAGAATTCTTTATCGTGTCCGGGGTAGCATTTGCAGCATCTTCAGCCGGCCTTACGGAATCTGAAATGCCGGGTGTATACATTGCCGTTGCCAAAGCAGAAGGGGTTAAATGTCCTCGTTGTTGGCACTGGGAAGTCACCGATAATGAATTTGGTCTTTGTAAACGGTGCCAAAACGTTATAAAACATCTTGAACGTACGTAATTAATTGCAAAATAAGAGCGGTGCTTTTAAAACACCGCTCTATTAATTTTACTTAATAGCTTTGAGTAAATCTGCTTTTGAAATTTTAACTTCACGCCATTTGCCAAGATCGGTAGGCGGATTATTTTCGTCATCTGTTACCGCATATTTTTTGAAGAATTCTAAAACACCTTGATACGGGAAGGTTGTTTTTGTTCCCGGTGCAATAGTAGAAGGTGGTCTACTCATGTTATATGCATGTTGAAGACCAAGCTCCTTAAAGCGTGCAATATGCTGTTGTTTTTTTTCTGCACTTAAGTTTGAGTTATTAATAATATCAGAAAATTCTTTGAGAGCTTCACCCGGTATTTTTTCTCTACGTGCATCTGGGTCATCATCCTTACCCACTTTTTCTTGATATTGTCTGTAACGCTCTTCAGAAACTAAAGGCTTTATCATATAGAGTGATCTACGCACCGTAGATTTTAACAATCCGCCGGCATGACTTAAAAATCCATCAAATGCGTAAAGGCCGGCATCTTCTATTTTTATAAAGATTAGATTTTTTGCTTTGCTGATGATGCCAAATAACATATGTAAATGGTTGTGAGGTAATCTAAAAAGATCAGTTAAGTGAGGATCGTCAAAACGTATATCAATACCATATTGTGTATGAAGTTTTTGGCTTTCTTTATAATGAGTAGACTTGCGCGGTGTAGCATCAGGATTAATAGTTATAATTTTTGGTGTATCATCTGTTCCAGTTAACGAGGGATCAACTAATAAAGGGTAATTTAATAAGAAATTATAAATTTTGAGATCGGGGTCTTCAATGGTAATACTTCCTTTATCAAATAAATAGCCAACTCCAGGCTTCTCACAGGCAATTTTGTAAAGTGCCCAATATACCTGCACTATTTCTTGAAGGTATGCATCTTTAGATTTCACTACATGACATACTGCAGGATTTGGCTGGTCGGTATTTTCTTTATTAATCGTGGCACGATGCCAACCTGGTTTTAAAGGGCAGTGATAAAAAGTTTATGGAGAAAGTTGTTGCCTGCTATCCAGTGTCGCAACTCAATAGGCGCTTTGTTAAAATATTCTAGCCCAGGATACTCTTTGATAGTATTTTGGTACTCTAAAACATAGGGTATATTACGGGGACTTTTTTCTGATTCATACAACGGATTATTGTGTTCCATACTATGTGCAGCTGAGCCGCAACACACAACAATAAGTAGTAATTTCTTCATACTGTTCTCTCTTTTGCTAAGATTGATTTTTTATTTTCAGTATAGCAAAAGAGGCTTTATAATTACAAATAGAATTGCAAATAGGTGGGCGGCAACAAATCAATCACAAGAAACACTAAGTCGTCCGATAATATAACAATATTATGTAACAATACACAAACGGCACAACGGCACGTTGTAACCAAAAAATTAGGAGCTAATTGCTAAGTTTAGTTACACACTAGTTACTTTTTGGATAATTCTTCTTTTAAATGATGTTTAAGATCATCATCAGTCAAAATGACCTCACATCCTTGTCGCAGGTGAAGATTGTCGTGGGTTTCATTCAGACGTACAAGAAAATCTGAAATTTCATTAACGGGGTAATGTGGCAACCCTGCATTATACAACAGTTCTTCTTCTATGTTGATAAGTTGTTCTTGGGTGAGAGTTTGATTTTTAAGTTTTGCATCATCTTGCAAAATCTTACGAGTAAGATCTATTTTATTCAATTGCGTGGTTAAGTGTTGGGTACCATTCTTTTTAAACAAGGCAATTTCTTTTATTTTATCTTCTGGCTTCATATAAGATTTTTCAATAATGTTGGTATAATCCTGTACCCAATCAGCTGGCACCGTTTCGCGACGTGCATGAGGATCGTGCTCTTTACCCGTGAATTTTTCTATTTGGTTACACAGTGATGGTGCGTATTTTTCTAAGAAGGGTAATACATTTTTTCGAATGACTGATTTTCCTACACCTAGGGTGTGCCCCGGTAAGCCCTTAACGGCGTGAATGCCATGTTCTTCAGCTTTGATGAAAAATGTATTTTCATCAATTTTTCCAATGAGCAAATGATTGAGATCATAGGGCAACTTGTTGTGTTCAGCCCATGTTGGTAAATGATTAAAAACGATATCAATACCATAATGAGGATAGTCTTTATTAAAATGGGTCGAGTCACGCGAATCAGCGCGTGGATTAAAGGTAATCCATTTGCGTTTGTCATCTGTGCCGGTAAGTGCAGGATTTGCATGCATGATGTAATCTAAAAAAACATCATAAATTTTTAAATTTCGTTTACCAATTAATTTAATAGTTCCTTTAGGAAACATGAATCCAATTTTTTTTGATGCAGCGTGATACAAAGACCAATAGGTTTTAACAAGGGTACTTAATTGATAATCAAGTTGCTTGTTGCTGGGATTGAGATTGTATTTATAGGTATCTTTAAGTATAGCATCAAGAATTTGTGCGCCCGCTTTTTCTGGATGATCGTGTTGTGCAGTACCATCAAAAAATTCTAAACCCTTATATTTCCCTTGATACATCAAACATGTTTTGTTGGACTCGGCTTCATTTTTTTCCATTGCGTAAATTGTTGCATTGCAAAATGCGACCATTACCAACGTTATAATAAGAAAATAGGTCTTTAGAAGGGTTAACATGTTTTTTTAAACTCTTTTTAAATGTTATAGCATGATATCACTTTAATTATAGCTTAATAATTTCTAATAGGGCAATATTTATAAATAACTTAATCTTTAATTGAGTGTTTATGCTCAGTGTTGTTACAAAACGCAATAAAAAAGGGCGCTGTTTTATAACAACGCCCATAATTTGTAAAAATTTACTATTAACGAATGTTGCTTACGAGCCACAAGCTCGTAAGCCAGCCAGCAATTACGCCAACTTTATAAGCAGAACTTTTGTGATATTCTTGCGTGATGCCATAACCTGATGAAGCGAGTAATGTGGTTATGCCAGCTGCAACTACTTTGTTTTGTCGTGCTAAAGTGTAAGTTCCGCCATTTATAAAACCCGCTAACAAGAAGCCTTCCACTGCCGCTCGTGCTTCATTAGGCTCTGGTTGCTGATAGTGATGTGAGTGATGGTGCGGATAATCACCTTGAATTACGTATACTTCAGGGTTATTGTATTTTGGGTGTTCATACCTATAATCACATCCATAAGATACGCTTGCAATAGAAAGTAATCCCATTAATGCCATTTTGTACATTGTTTTCTCCTATTGGTTAGTTTCTTGTAAAAATTAGACATAAAACAAGCGGCTATAGTTAGCCGCTTGTTAATTCTTTTGATTCTCTAGATTGCTTCTAAAGCTTTTTTTAATTCATCAATACGTGAGCGTAATTCCGTGAGATTAACAGGTGATGAAATTCCGGAATTTTTCTTAAAATTATCAACGCGTTCTCTATTAGCATCAGACGGTTCAATAGCAAAGAATGCCCACTGACGCTCGGGAGAAAATCCACCAATGCTGCTTTGTGCGTCAGAAATTTGAGTTGAGAGTTTATTGAGGGTATTAGAATATTCTTTTATAAGATCTTGTACGCTTTGCTTGGCTTTAGATTTTTCTTTGTCATCTAATTTATTCATTCTTAATTTTAATGAACGGAGCGCATTGCGACCATCGCGTGCGGCTTTATTTAAACCGGCAAATGCTTCATTGAATAAATCTTTACTTATTGGATCAGAACTATATAAAAAATCTTTTAGATTTTTTAGCGGCTTAAAATCATCAACAATTCCTGCAATGTTGGTTAATTGTGCCTCAGCATTGGTGATATGACTTTCTGCTACTTTATCTTGTTCGAATTTTTTTTCTTCTTTTTTTTCTTCATCTTTTTTTGCAGGAGCTTCAGGTGTTTTGGATTGCTCTTCACCTTTCTTGGTTCCCTCAGGGCGCTCTTGACCGCGAGGTTGCTCCGCTGGGAAATACATATCTGGCTGAAAGGGCGGGTAGTAAGGTTCTGGAAAATATTCAGTCTTAAATCTATCTACCGGTTCTTCGCGCTTGCCGCCTACTATGGTAGAACCTTGTTTTACTCCCGGGGTTTGCTGGGCTCGTTTTCTTAATTCTTCTTGTTGTTCTTTAATGGTTTTTGCGGTGGGCTCGTATTTTTCAAGAACAGCTTCTATGTCGCTAGGAATTTGAAGCACCGTTAGTGCTTCGATAAGGTTGTCTATGACTTTTCTAAGAGCAACTTTGGCTTCATCAGTCATTTTTTCAAGAACAAATGAAGGCAGCTCAATTTTGGGTTCATAGGTGGTTAAGGCCGTGTTGAGTTTGCTCACATTATTATACAATGCTTCATTTTTAATAAACTCATCAAGATGCTTGTATTGATTGGTTACCGGGTTGCGATCTTTAAGTTTATTAAGTTTTGTCTCAAGCTCTTCAACTTGTTTTTTAAATTGAGTCCATGATAAGGTAGCCGGCCAATCTTTCAACTTATCTTCACGTGCCCATTTAGCAATATCAGCGGCAAGTTGGGGAATAAGCTGAGTTTTTCCAATAAAATTATTAATTTTCGTAATAAGTGAGTCGATAAGTACCAATGCTTTTTCTTGAGCTTTAAGTGCTTCTGGTTTAATTGGTTTGGGTTGCTCAATCACGGGCGGCACAACGGGCGCGGGTACAACAGGTGCTACCGGTTGCTCGGGTTTGGGTTGATTTTCTTCTTGAAATACATCTTCCATGAACTTGACAAGTTCTTCCTCGCTCATGGTGTTCATGACCTTTGTGAGTTCATCAACATCTTTCCAGAAAGATTTTTGTTCTTCAGGTGATAAAGATCCTACAAATTTGTTAATTTCTTGTTCAACTTCATTGAGCATCTTCAGGTCTTCTGGACTGAGTGCTGCACCTTTTCCATTAGGAGCAGGAAAGGGGGCTTGTGGCAATGCAATGTTGCATGATAATCCAGCTAAACTAAATACCATTAAAACACAAATATTGAATGTATTAAATAAGCGGCTCTTAGATATCATATTATCCTTTTTGAGCTAAGATATTGAATTTAACGACAATCTTACACTAAAATTTGTTTAAATTAAAGAATAGAGAAAACCGCTTGTCTATTAAACAAGTTATACTGAAAAAAAATTATGATTAAAAGCCACACCATGCAGACCGGTTTTTTGTTATTTGAATGTGTTATCACGTTATGTTTGCTAATGATAATGGTTGTTGCCGCGTTTAATGGATTATCGCACATTCATGCCTTTAATGGTCGCATTACACATCTGTATTACGAAACTTTTAATGTGGGGAACAATACCAAATATTCTAACTGTAGTAATCAGTTAAAGTACGCGATTAAAAACGCGCATCGTATGAGCTTCTCATGAAAGCAGGATTTTCACTTATAGAATATATAATCTACCTTATGGTAATGAGTTTTGCAGTGGTTCTCTCGGCGCAATTTGTCAGTCAGATTCATACCGCAATTAAAAGCAGTTATAAGCAGATTAATAATACCCGCGCGGCAGCGGTATTATTTCAAACATTAGCGCGGGATGTTTTTTTGACTCATCTTAATAATATTGCATTGGATGCTAACAAGCTGAGTTTACTTTGTGATAATACCCGTATTGTGTGGTATTTAAAAAAGGGTAATGTCTATCGCAAAATCCATGATTTAAACAACCAAACACACCACACGGCTTTGGTCGGCAAAAACCTTGATCGGTTTACAATTGTAAATACTGTCGTTGAAAACAAAGTCACTCTGAAAGTGAAATTGCGTTTTAGCAATATCCAGCATACCTATAAACGGGTCATGCAGTCCGGCTGGATGAGTTACTCATGAAAAACGCCAATCGACAGGGTAGCATATTGCTTGGCATTTTACTTTCGATCAGTTTCGTTGCACTATATGTCAGTTATTATTGGTTTTGCTCAGCATTGCTTTATCATGGCGCATCAACGTATGCTGGTCTTGAAATGCGTCGTCAGCTTTTACATGAAGCTGCTCGTATGTGTATTTCAAGAATCGGGAAGGGCAAAGAACCGTTTAATAAAATTTTAACCGAAGATTACTATCAACAAGTGTATCGTATAGATACCACATTTTATCATCCCAACTCCTATTTGAATATAACGTTAACTAATGAACTTGGTGACGGGGTACAATCTGTAGTTTGCACATTTGATTTGGTGGTGGCTAAACAAGTGTTTTCTGTAACGTACCACATACGCGATCAACATGGGCATATTGAAGTTCAGCCAATCGCAATAATATAAGCGATAACTTAAAAACTTTAGACCACTAAAAGGTCAATTGGGCTTACAAGGCGTCTGATAACGCATATAATTATGGCAACAATATATCAAGTCCTACACTCATAGCATAATTAAACACTCATGCAAATTATAAATTAAGGGTATAAACCATAAGGAAGCATAACGATTTTTTAACCTCTATGTTCCTATTTTCAAACTCATAAATTTGCATTAAACTAAGTACCGATAGGAAAATTTAGCAATCACGCTAAGAAAGGGCACCGAGTGAAAGTTTTTTTACTTAAAGATATTGAAAAAGTTGGCATGGAAGGCGAAATCATCAAAGTAAGTGATGGCTACGCTAAAAACTTTTTGTTCCCTCGCAAACTTGCTCAGGAAGTAACCGCTCAAAATGAGTCATTTTTCAAAAACCGCATTAAGCAAATTGAGCATCGTCATGAAGTAATTGAAACAAAAACTTCAATGCTCGCTGAAAAAATTAAATCAATCAAATTAACTGTAGCGCGCAAGATGCATGATAACGGTGAGTTGTACGGTAAAATTAGTGCAAATGAAATTGTAGAAATGCTTGCTGAAAAAGGCATTCCTGTTGCAAAAAACCAAGTTGAATTTGAAAAATCAATCAAATCACAAGGTAAGCATGAAGTTACTATCAAGCTATCATCACGCTTACAACCTAAGTTAACCCTTACTGTAGTTCCAGAATAACGGGCACGCCAGGCCAAGCCGTCGAAACTTTTATACACCATGCAACCAGAAAAACGCGTCGCGTACCCAAAGCCCGTTGATACCCAAAAATTATTAGGAAGAACACTGCCCGCTAACGTTCAGGCTGAAAAGGCTGTGTTAGGAGCGATTCTTCTTAATGATGAATCGTTATCATTAATTTCGGAATTGTTAACGCCGCATGATTTTTATGTGCCGCAGCACCATATTATATATGCGACGATTCTTGAGATTTCACAAAAGCGTTCACGTGTTGATCTGGTTACCCTACAAGATGAGCTGGCTAAAAAAAATCAACTTGAAGCGGCGGGTGGTATCGTGTATCTCGTATCACTTACCGAAGACTTTTCTGGTGCCGGGCTGATTGAACAGCATTCAAAATTAATTAAAGAAAAGTCTACGCTACGCGATCTGATTAGCTCAGCCACCTCAATCATTTCTCATTGCTATGATCAAAATGAGCAAGAGATTGATAGTGTGCTTGATGCTGCAGAGAAGACAATTTTTCAAATATCTAACAAGCGTGCAAGCCAAAGTTTTGTTCAAATTGATATTTGGCTCAAAAAGACGTTTCAACATTTGTCTGAAATTAAAAGCCATAGTAAAGGTATTACGGGTGTTGCCTCGGGATACAAGAAGCTTGATGCAATGACATCTGGTTTTCAAAAAGGTGACTTTATTGTACTTGCAGCTCGACCATCAATGGGTAAAACTGCGTTAGCGTTAAGCTTAGCCCTTGAGGCGGCAGCGAGTGGTACCACTGTTGGATTTTTCTCTCTTGAAATGGCCGCAGAACAATTAACGTTGCGTCTCTTGTCTGCTGAAGCAGGTATTTCACACCATAACATTAGAAACGCTACGATTACTTCTGATGAATGGGTTGAACTTACTAACGTTGCCGCACGTCTTGCTAATATGAAGCTCTTTATTGACGATACGGCTATGGTAAGTATTGCTGACTTACGCGCAAAAGCTCGCAAGTTAAAAGCAGAACATAATTTACAATTTTTAGTCATAGACTACTTGCAGCTTGTGCACTCAAGCAAAAAACATGAAAACAGGCACCAAGAAGTTTCTGATATTTCACGTTCGTTAAAAGCACTTGCCAAAGAACTCGATTTGCCCATTGTTGCACTATCACAGCTCTCGCGTGCGGTTGATAGCCGTATGGATAAACGTCCATTACTCTCTGATCTGCGTGAATCAGGAGCAATTGAGCAAGATGCTGATTTAATTATGTTCTTATACCGAGATGTGGTATACAATCCAGAAACTGAAAATCCATCTACTGCTGAGTTAATTATTGGAAAGCAACGTAACGGGCCTACGGGCACTATTTTCTTACACTTTGCAAAAGAACTCACTAAATTTGAAGATGCTGATCATCTGTAAGCACATTAACTTCAAAATTACTCACAGGCCTGATACTTTTTTTCGTAATTTATTCTTGCACTTTCGGGGATGCAGTACTAGATTAAATACTGCGTTACACCTGAAGTATTACTTAAAAAAATTAATATGGTAAGGAAGGTTAGTGAGGTCTTTAATTTTTCTTAGTGCACTCTTTTCTTTTTGCTCAGTACGGTCGAGCGAACAAGGGCTCCTCGTATCAGAGCCTAACTATAAACCAAATAGATTTAATTATTCACAACGTGATTGTGGCTATCTTGCTGATGCCGAGCAACAATTGTTGCCTGAATGCGAGATGGATACATGGGACAATTAACAATTATGTTCCCTGTCTTGTGTTTCGATTTTCATATGCATGAGATGCCACGCAATGCTTTTAATTAATTTTTTTTCTGCGATGAATAAAATAAAAAATAAACAAATGGCTGTACATATTAATCAAATTTTACTATATGTTAGTCACGTTCAATTACTAATAAGGAGTTATTTATGAAAAAATTTAGTTTAATTTTATTAACAACTTTTGCGCACGCTGCCTTCGCAATGGAAGAAACTAACGCAGTAAATGTGTGGAACGTTCAAAATCAAACACAAAAAGCATCAATCGAAGTTTTTACTGAGCAAGAAAAAATAATGAATCAAATTAAAGATTCATTAGAAAGCACAGAAGGTTCTAAAGTTGCTTTTGGTTTGCAACAATGCATTAAATTAACAACAATCCATGACAAAGAAAAAGCGTTATTCAGAAGACTCAAGCATTTTGTAAAAGACGAGGCAACGGTCTCATTGTTGTCAAATAATGTTAGTGCTATATACGATGCAATAAAAGCTGTAGATACACAAGCAGGCAAAGACTATTATGTTATTCCTGCTGTTGATACCGCAGTTAAATCTAATAATGAGTTGCTTAAAAAGTACAATGCGGACATTGAATCTCAAACATCAAACTTAACCGCAAAAAATAAGCGCGCACAAGAGCTTGAAGCACAAAAAGCGGATTATGAAAAACAAATCAACGAATTGGCAACACGCATACGTGAATTTCGCAATGAATTAACCTCTAAAGAAATTAGCTCAAAAATTGCATCAACTTCTGCTGAAATTACCACACTTTCTCAAAAATTGAGTCCATTAGAAACTCGCCTACAAGAAGTAACCACTACTCTTGATAAGACTAGAGTTGAAATTCAAGACTTAGATAGAGCTATTCAAAATGCTAAAGAGAAGACTACTTCCCTAGAGTCTACCAACAATGATCTGTTAACCATTCGCAAGCCTATCTACATGGATCTGTTTAAAACAGCTAAAGAGACTGCACTTGCTGAACGAGATAGCTTAATTGATCAAATTACTCACCTTAAAAATAAACCGGACATTACGGGCGAGGAAAAGATTGCAAACGAAACTGAAATTAAGCGCTTAGAAGCAGAATTAGCAAAAAAACAACAAAAAGCTGACAAGTATTTACACTATGACGCAAAACTATTGGGTAGTTATGGCGTTACTGATGCAATTCCGTACAATGCCGGCAAAGTTGCAAAAAAATTGGCTTCAACGGTAGCTTCATTTGTTACCTGGGGTGGTAGCAAAACAAATAAAACTAGTCCAACCACTAAATAATTAAATCAAAGAGAGGCGGTTATCGCCTCTCTTGTTATAAAGATACTATGATAGTACTTGGTATAGATCCTGGATTTACGGCCGCTGGTTTTGCCGTCATTAAAAAAACGGGTCATCAATCACAACTCATCGAGTGTGGTTTTTTGGCAACACCCTCATCTAAGCATTTGTCAGAACGTGTGGGCATTTTTTACCAATTTTTTTTAGAAAAAATTAAAACTCACCAAGTTACAGATATAGCTCTTGAAACACCGTTCTTAGGCAAGAACGCCCAAAACTTTCTTAAACTTGGTTATTTACGGGGTATATTATATTTACTCGCTCATCAAAACGGTATTACGCTCCATGAGTTTGCTCCGCGCGAGGTTAAGCTGTCATTAACTGGCTTTGGAGGTGCCAGCAAAGAGCAGGTTGCTCGTGTTATTCTTCAATTGTTTCCTAAGCTCAGTAAGCCTAATAAGTACGATGTTACTGATGCTTTGGCCATAACCCTGTGTGGTTTATGGAAAAACAAAAATACTCTTTTATATAAATAATTGCGTCACACCTAGAAAATAAGCTACAGTAAGGGCGATAGGTTAGGGGAAGCTTTGCAAGCGCCAATTCAGAGAGGGATCTTATGATAAAGCGCTTATCGTCTTTATTGGTAGAAAACGCAACGCAGCGTTATTTGTTTTCAACACATTTAAGTGAAGAAAACATAATTGCGTGCCATTCGCTTATGCTCATGCCGGGAATTCATAGCATATTAGTAAAAAACATGCAGATTGGTCGAGGTATTATGGTATCACTCATCAATTCGTTAGATTATTATCGCAATGTGGGATGTTTGTCATTAGAAGAAGCACCCCAAGAAAATTCTATTAAAGATGTGTATTACAATTTGCTTGAAGGCGATTATTTAAACAATCAGTCGTGTAAAAGTATGCAAGACTTTTTATTTGAAGATTTTACTAGCTGTGACTTTTTGTGGATTGAAAAAACACAAGAATTAGAAAATTCATTATGGTATAGCTATTTTTACCAGGCGTTATTGCCGCATGCTAATCGTTTGCCAGTTTTTATACTAGCAAGTGTTTAGTGTTGAGAGTGGTTCGGTTGGTAAAAGTCGGCTGCCGTTATGTTCCGATAATGATCATTATGTAAAAACTTACGCTAATAGCGGGCATGCAGCCTGATTATCAGATCAATTTAATTTGGTATTAATTTAAGTATATAACCAATTACAACGTTTATTTTGTGAGGTTATAAATAGATATATAGATATTTGGTAACAGAACCAGTCTACGTATTTAGAGCAAGGCTATGCTTACGAACCATTCAACGTCATACCTAACCTTATGCCTTACTCTCCCTATATGAACATAGGTTATACTGACTAACCAGATACAAAGATAAAGATAAGATATAGGTATCTAATATACCCTACTGCTTGCCCACGCGAGAATAAGATATGGATTAAATAAAAATTCCACCGCACTGACCGAAATCAATGCGATGGAAAAAAGGAGAGTAGTAATGAAGCCTAATTGAAATTTCTTATAGTCTAGAAGTTAATTTTCTTTTCGACTATAGATGCTAAGAATTAAATTAAATGATATTGGAAAAAAGTCAAATATTTTATGTCAATAAACATTGAATTAACAACCTTTTTTTCATAATCATTACAAAGATTATATAGGTAATTTTTATGTTTGTCAAAATACTCGAAAAATAATATAGGCTAATATAGAGAAAATTATTCATTTTGTAAGATTTATATACGAACAGCCATAAGCATGGAGTTCCTCGGCAAGCCATTGATTGGTTCCTGGAGCAGTTATAACTATCTGATTGCTCAAGTCTAATAAGGGTTTTAACAACTGCACCCCTTTTTGACGATCAAAATCAGTCATAAAATCATCAAGAAGGAAGATGGCTGGGCCTTTACGCATGCCAAGCCACTTCATTTGCGCAATTTTAATAAGCATTACTACAAGCTTTTGTTGCCCGCGGGATGCAAAAGCTTTTGATTTTTTCTCCTGAAAGGTGATTGAAAAATCATCTAAATGAGCCCCAAATAAGGAGCGCCCCAGGCGCTCCTCTTGGGCAAAGAGTGAATTATGTTCAGTAATAAATTCTTCAAAGCTAGGGCTATTAGATTTGCTCGTATAATGAAAGTGAATTGCAATATCAGGAAAATAGTGAGCAGCCAGCTGCCTAATCTCTTCCTCAAGCTGCGTGAGTGTTTCTTTGCGCACCTGCTTAATATGCTCTGATATGCGCCATAGTTGCTCTGTCCAAACATTGAACTCGGTGGCGTCTTTTCTACCCCCGCAGAGCAGGCTATTACGCTGTTCTACGATGTTTTTAAGTCTACGCACTGTTTGGGCAAACTCGGGTTATAGAGAATCACCACATGGTCAATAAATGATCGGCGTGATTCAGGAGAACCTTTAATGAGCTCAAGGTCGTCCTCAGTCACCGTAATCACTCTATAAAAATTCATTAAATCTTTATAAGAATTCACGCTGAGCTGATTGACCTTGACTACCTTTTTTTTACCCTTAAAGCCAACTTGGATAGTGTGGTATTCATCAATAATATCAGTATTTTTAACCTCGGCCTTAATAAAGAAAGTGTTGTTTTCAAATTGAAGCAATTCTGTGGAGCTTGCGGTTCTAAATGAGCGCAAATAACACAAATAATGCAATGCTTCTACAATGCTCGTCTTTCCAGAACCATTAAAACCCTCAATGAATATAATAGGATTACTAAAGGTAAGCTCTAACGAGTCGAAACAACGAAAATTCTGTATGGTAAGGCGCTGAAGTTGCACAATTAGTTACTCATCGTTGTGGGCGATACCGGCATCACTAAATAAGTCAGTTGTCCGCTATCTGTTTCGCTTTGAAATAAAATAGGCTTAGTAGGATTCTTTAAAAAGAAATGGAGCTTATCATCGGCAAATGCTTGAAGGCCACTGAGTAAATATGGTGCATAGAATCTAATATCAATAGGTTGTCCACCAAATTGATAAATAGGAAGATTCTCTTCTAAATTACCTACTTCTTTATTTTGCATTGATACATTAAGTGAATGAGCATCAAAGCTAAACTTAGTAGCTATAAATTGGCCCGACAATAAGCATGAAGAGCGACGCAATGTTTTTACTAAGTGTGAGCGATCAATAGTAGCCCCTACAAAACCTTCTTTGTTTAGAATTGCATTGTATTGGGGAAACTGGTCAGCTAATAACTTGGTAAAGAAATTGAAAGATTCGCCCGAAAATACTAATTGATTGCCACATACCCCTAAAAATACGGGGCTGTCTGATGCAGCTTCTAATAATTTTTTAACTTCAAATATTGCCCGACGTGGCAGTAACCATTTTTTTGGTTCTTCTAAGGTATATTTATCGGTGCTTACTTGTGCTAAGCAATGGCCATCAGTAGTGGTCATTTTAAATTCAGTATTTGATATTTCTAAAAATAACCCATTTAGTGAGTTATTGGCATTATTTTGAGGAATTAAAAACGCAACTTTATCAAGCATGTTAAGCAAGAATGAAGAATCAAGATGCATAATGTTTTCAATACGCTCTGGAAATGGTGGAAACTCTTGCGCTTCTTTAATATTTAATGAAAGGTGCACTGTGCCAGATTTAATAGAGAGTTGGTTATTGCGCAATTGAAATTGTATGTCACCTTCAAGCTCTTTTACAATATCAAATATTCGTTTGCCCGGGACCAAGAATGAGTGTGGTTCGGTAATATTGCAAATGCTGGGCAAGTAACTTGCTTGCAAGCTAATTTCTAAGTCGGTACTTTTGAGTACTACTTCTTTATGACCAATTTGAAACATAATCATGCTCGTAGCATCAAGCGTGGTACGTTTTGTGCAAATTGGTTGCATAGAAGATAACAATGAAATGAACGGTTTTTGTTCTACAATAAAGTTGCTTTCCATGAGCGTTTTTATGCCTTTATTATACGGTAATTTTTTAAAATTTTTTTCTTAATATATGGCTAGATTATCAATATAATATGCGCATGAAAAAATGAAAAGTTTTATTACATAAAAAAAGCGGATGGTACAATCATCCGCTTTAGATTATTAATTATCGTATGTATCATTTTTATTTGTTGTTACATTTTCTTTGAAGTTCAGATAAGCTTTCCCCAATCCAAAAGCGTGCCAAAGATGAATTTTCTTCATCTGATGATTCCTCATCAAAAGACATCTTCTCGCGCACTATTAGAACGCCATTAACATTGATAGGGGTGTTGTTATTGTTCTTCTTTGAACTATCATTTCTATTGTCCATTGCAGTGAGTGAACTAAGAGTTAATAAGCTCAGTAGTAAATACTTAGACATTGATAATCCTTGTTTATTTGCAAAGATGATACGTAGTAGTTGTTGAGGGAACCGTCGTAGCAAATGAATCGGTATCGTGCTTGGTAGTCTTATTTATTTCCTCAATTTCTTGGAGCGTTGCAGAATAGATGGCCAATGCATCTTGGCTACTTGCCTCTGTTTGTGACACTAATGCATTATGTTGATCAGGTAAGGTAGACACGACACGAATGCATTGGTTATTTTTTTCAAGTGAAACACTCACGCTGTGAGGATTGTTACATACATCGTAACTATAAAATTTAATAACCGATGATTTAAAGCTGACTATGTTAATTAAAGGTGTAATTTTATCAATAACAGTTTGTTCTACAGAGCAATATCCAGCATCTTCTAATCTTCTTTTAAAATAAGCAAGCTCGCCATCGTCTTTGCCCGTATGTTGTAAACAAACAATGTCGGGGGATTCTTTTTCAATGTTTGGCATTCGTAACAGTTTTTTATTCTGAGCAGAGATGATGGTCATGCAGCTCAAAGTGCGCTGAGTGTCTAATTCGTTTTTTTCCATGCAGATAGTTGATGAAACAAAAATTGAAGTAAGAGTAAGAATTGCGTGTAGATTTTTCATAGGTGTTTTTCTTTTAAAAAGGGTATGAGGGCTAGTTGAAAAATGTATTGCTAAAAAAATTATTTGAACAATATTCATAGTCTTGTTGTGCTGTCGCAATTTGAAGGCGAACAATTTGGGCTGCTTGGTAATCTTTATCCCTCTCATGAACAACATCTTTCTGAATAGGTATATTTGTACGGTATTCTTTTTTTTCCATCGCAATACTTGTGCTTATTAGGCAGAAAGCTACCAATGCTCCGTAGTAAATTTTCATCGTCTTATCCTGTTGTTGGTTGTGAGAAATTACTAGATTATAATACATTTAGTTTTTTTGTGCTGTTTTTTGTGCGCAAAATCTAACACGTGTGGATTTTCTATAACGATAGTAAGGCTATTCTCGACACTGATCAGCCATTCCTTATCGATTTTTTCAGCAATATCGTAGTTAAAGGCTTTGCGTAATTTATTGTACGCAAGGAGCAATTGCTCTTTATCAGATTTTGATTTGTTATGATTTTTTACCATCTCAAAAGCAATCCACATATTTTTTTTTAATGTTAAATCATCAGACGTGCGTTTGATGCTTATTGTGCGTAAGTCCATATCGTGTTCCATAGACATGCAGTCACTTAATCTCACCATCAAAAGGCTGACCATTAATACTTTTAGAATCATCATCAACTCCTGCACGCTAAAATGATAGTAATATGTATAAATTTAAGCCAATAATAAGCGCTTTTCTAGGAAAATAAAGTTTTAGTCACATTTATTGCTACGAACGCGGATGTTTTTTATCGTATATTTTTCTAAGCTGAGTTGTTTCTACGTGAGTATAAATTTGCACCGTAGAAACGTTTTCATGTCCCAATATTAATTGCAAAGAACGTAAATCAGCTCCGCGTTTGAGCAAGTGTGTTGCTAGTGAGTGACGTAATTGATGCGGTGATATATTTTTTTTGTTACCTGTTTTGCGCCATAAATTTTTTAATATTATCCAGAATGCTTGTCTGGTTATTGGCCGTACGGTGCCCGCATACAAAATAGGAAACAGATATTCCGAGCGATTTTCATGACACAATGTTGGTCTGACAACTTGAACGTAGTTATTGAGCATATCAAGCAAGGTATGAGGCACCGGCACTTCCCGGGTCTTGCTTCCTTTACCTTCAACGCGTATAAACCCTGTTTCAGGGTGATAAGCGCTGGTAGTGAGATTAGTTAACTCACTGATTCGCATGCCGGTTACATAAAGTAAATAGAGCATTACTTTGTTGCGTATACCAATAGCAGAGCTATCTAAATCAGCAACGCGCAATAGTTCATCAATTTCTTCTTCGGTTAAATAATGAGGAAGTCGTTTTTCAAGTTTAGGCAATAATAAATCTTGGCCTAAATTGGGGATATTGTAATGGGTATGTAAGAAAGAGAAAAATGCCTTGAGACATGATATTTTGCGCGCACGGCTTGAAGCGCTTAAGTTCATGGAATGAACTAAATAAGCTAGATAGTTTTTAACACACAAAGAATCGAGAGTTAAAATGGTTATTTTTTGGTCAGATAAATAGTGCTTGAATTGTGATAAATCTGAAAGGTAAGCACTGTGAGTATTTTTTGAAACGCGTTTTTGAGCGAGAAGAAAATGTTCAAACGCATGAAATAATTCTGTAATAGTAAGCATAGATAAATTTTCGTTGTTTAATTACAAGCTAAAGAAGCTCTTTCATAATTAAAGAGCTTCTTTAGAGGATTTACGAATATAATCTATATGCTTATAACGCTATTAGAAAGATATTGCAACAAATCAATATGCTTTTGCTACTAATACATCACTTACACTTGGTCTTGTGCAGTTAAAGCATTCGGTAAAATGGTGAGTAGTTAAGATGCAGCGTGTTGTTGCTTTATACTGTCTTAGTTCATCTTCACATTCTGGACGCTGGCACCAACCTGTTTTGTATGCACCGTTGTGTTCAGCAATAATTGGTCCAAAATTTAACAATTTTTCGCCATTATGAGTCACCTTATCTTGGCGTTCTTGCGCACGGGCAAATAACGCGTGATGCATATCGTCTAGCAATGACGGTACTACCTGTGAAAGCTGATCAATAGCTATAAATGATTTGGTTCCCGTTAATCTATTTCCTACTACTACTTGGTTATTTGCCAAGTCACGTGGACCAATTTCTACGCGCAATGGAACTCCTTTAAGTTCCCAATGGTAAAATTTAGCGCCCGGTGTCTTGTGCTCGCTATCATCTATCTCTACGCGTACCTTAGGTTCTAATTGTGCTTTAATTTCTTGAATTTTTGCAAGTAACGTATCTTTTTCTTGGCCCGCTTTAAAAATAGGAATAATCACTACTTGAATCGGTGCAACACGGGGAGGTAAAATTAATCCTTTTTGATCACCATGGGTCATAACAAGCGCGCCAACTAAGCGGGTAGTAGTACCCCAACTAGTCAAATAAGGGTAAGCAAGTTCACCATTGCGATCTTGAAATTGCATGTTAAACGAATGGGCAAAACTTTGGCTGAGTAAATGTGACGTACCCATTTGAAGAGCTTTACCATCAGGCATTATTCCTTCAAAGGTCATCGTTTTTTCAGCACCGGGAAATTTTTCACGATTAGACTTAATTCCTGCGATTACGGGAATTGCCAAGATGTTGTGGCATAAATTTACATATTCCTGAAGCATGAGTTCTGCTTCTTCAACTGCCTCTTGATGGGTTTCGTGGGCAGTGTGGCCTTCTTGCCAGAAAAATTCTGTGGTTCTCAAAAAGGGACGAGAGCGCTTCTCCCAGCGAACTACGTTTGCCCATTGATTAATTTTTAAAGGCAAATCACGCCATGATTTTATCCATTGCGCAAACATGAAGTGAATAATTGTCTCTGAAGTAGGTCGTACTACCAGAGGTTCTTCCAATTCTTTGCCACCCGCATGAGTAACTACAGCAAGCTCCGGAGCAAATCCTTCTACGTGTTCAGCTTCTTTTTTAAAGAATGACTCAGGAATAAATAACGGAAATGAAGCATTATGATGACCAGTTTTTTTAATGCGGTCATTTAAATTATCTTTGATGTGTTCCCATATTGACCAGCCGTACGGTCTTACTACCATACAACCGCGTACCGGTGCATTGTCTACTAGTTCTGCGGTGTGAATTACTTCGTTGTACCAATCAGAAAAATGGGTGTTGATGTCAGGCAGTTTATTGCTCATGCGATTCTCATAGTAAAAAATATTATAATTATTGTAAGATTACAAGACCCGTGTCGTATTGTACAGACAACAGTAGCTTAATTCTTGTTTTTAACACCGTGAACTACCTAAACTTTTACCAATGTTTTTTAAGTCTAACAAGCTAGGTGTTTTATGATTACACAACAACTTTATCGCGTTGTTGTACTATTATTTATATCGTGTTCCCTATTTGCCCGACACCATAAAAAGCCTCCTGTGATCCAAAAAACTCCTTTGTATTGGGATTGGAGCCGCATACCTACATCACGACTCGAATTTCCTGAACATTTTTTATGGGGTGCTTCGACCTCAGCCCATCAAATTGAAGGGGGTTGCCAGCTGAGTGATTGGTGTAAATGGGAACAAATGGGAAAAGTTTCTTTAAAAGCAGAGGGCTGCTGTGATCATTGGAATCGCTACGTTGAAGATATAGCACTTTTAAAAAATATGGGGCTCACTGCGTATAGATTTTCAATTGATTGGTGCCGGGTAGAACCTGAACCCGGTGTGTATGACATGAGTGTATTAGAACATTATGAGAAAATATGCATCGAATTAAAACGACAGGGTATCATGCCGGTCATAACCTTGCACCACTTTGCAAGCCCCTTGTGGTTTTTAAATAAAGGTGGTTTTGAACAACGCAATAATCTAGCTGATTTTGTAGAGTTTAGCTGTGTGGTGTTTGATAAATTGCAACCCTATTGTTCTATGTGGATTACCATAAATTCACCCACGAGCTATGCCGGACGATCATATTTTAAAGGCATTGCCCCTCCCGGTATAAAAAATGCTCAGCGCATGCAGGAAGTAATTAGCAATATGCTTGAGGCGCATGTTCGTGTGTATCAAGCATTAAAAAAGAGAACGAATAATCAAACTATTAAAATTGGTATAATTCAATGCGTGTATCAAATTGATGCGGGTTATGTGTGGGATATCATTGCAAGTAAAGCAGCATTAGCATTGTTAGAAACCAATGTGTATCATTTTTTTAGAACCGGTCATTTTGATGTAGAAGTTCCCTTGCTTGCTACCGTAAAACATAGTAATCATGAAGCACCGCGCTCGCTTGATTTTATAGGTATTAATTACTATTCACATGGGCAATCAAAAAACTTTAAAATAGCAGCTTTTGAAGAAGAATTGCCCACACAAAATCCTCTGTACTCTATTTATCCTGAGGGATTGTATCGCGCCATTAAAGAAGTTTATCACGCGCTCGCAGGTCCTCTTAAAATTCCAATTTATATTACTGAAAACGGCATCAGCACAGATAATGAACGGCACCGAGACTTGTTCTTTAAACGGTATTTATATGCGCTTTCAGTTGCCGCCAGAGAATTTCCCGTGCACGGTTATTTTGTGTGGACATTGCTTGATGCATATGAGTGGGGATCTCGTAAGCATTACGGTCTGTACTCAGTAGACCCTCAAACTAAAGATCGTGTTATTAAAGACGGTACGGCCTATTTTATAGAAACCGTAAAAAACGCCTAAAATAAAGCATAAAATAACATTTTTTATGTTGTATTTGGCTTGATATGCAGGTATAATCGTACGGTTTTCTAATATTGCCTTACAGGAGATTTCAATGGCACACTCTATCAAAAATACATCTTTGTTCACGTTGTTGTTGTTTGCCGTGAGCATAATGAAAGCGGACCAATTGACCCCACAGGAGCATTTAAAGCAGATTTTAAATGCCGCTCATCAAGAAGCATCAAAAATGAACATCAATGACTGGGCATATTTGGTATATAATCACCCGTATTTGGCCGTAGCAACAACAGGATTTTGCTTAAAACTGCCCGCAAAGCTCTTGTTGCATCAAAAGCATACAGCTAACCCGCTTTGGATACCTACACTGTTTATATACGGTTTATTGGCTAAAACAGGTGCTCATGCGTATCTAAGAAATCAAAATCTTTCACATTCTCATGATGGCTTTTATTTACAATATGGTTCAATTTTTAACACGAATTCATGTTCAAAACCGGAAGAAAAAAATAATTCCATTCAGCTTTCAAAAATAGCTGCTGATCAACAAACAAGTACAAATAGCACACAAGATAATTAATTTTTTTACGGTTGTAATAAAAAAAACTTTCTCAACTTGTTGATTTTCAAAATTTAAATTTAGTATTATTGAATATGTAAATGATGTGTGGTTGTAACCATGTAAAAAGGAGAGTCTAATGGCAACCAAGAAAAAGGCTACTGCAAAAAGATCAGTGGCAAAAAAAGCGACTGCTAAACGTAAAACAGCAAAAAAAAGCACCGCTAAAAAAGCTGTTGCTCGTAAAGCTAAACCAGCAGCACGTAAAAAAACTGCAGCTAAAAAAGCTGGTGCGCGTAAAAAAACCGCTAAATCAGCAACTGGCGCACGTAAATCTGCAAGTGGAGCGCGTAAATCTACCGCTAAACGCGCAGGTGCTAAGCGTAAAGCGGCTACAAAAAGAGTCGCAAAAAAAAAGGTATCAGGATTGGGTCTCGAACTCTAACAGATTTGCCTTTTTATCCGATTATGTAAATTAAAAACCCCTCATTTTTGTGAGGGGTTTTTAGCATTTTAAATATAAATCTCCGCTTTTTCTTTGAATTCTCTTAAATTTGTTTATTTAGCTACTGACAACGCGCTACGCTTGGGTATGTAATTTTAGACTACTAGTAAGGATTACCGCCTATATGTGTACCGGAATAAGGCTTGCATCACAAGAACAATCAGTTGTTTATGCGCGAACATTGGAATTTGGCAACGATCTTGAGTCACAAATTCTTATGATTCCCCGTAATTATAGTTTTTCAGGGACGGCGCTTGATAATAAACCAGGCCTTGTCTGGAAGTCAAAGTATGCCGTATTGGGCGCAAATGCCTGTAATTTGCTTCATTTTGTAGATGGTGTTAATGAAGTCGGGCTTGCAGGAGGGTTATTTTACTTTCCTGGGTATGCACGTTACCAAGAAGTACAACAGAATGAAGGGTCAATTTCACTTGCACCCTGGCAATTGCTAACCTGGATACTTACTACATGTGCCACCGTTAAGGAAGTAACGCAAAAAATACCAACTATACGAGTAGTTAAAGCTATTTTTGGGCCC
This sequence comes from Candidatus Dependentiae bacterium Noda2021, assembly GCA_020886235.1. Taxonomy (GTDB): domain Bacteria; phylum Babelota; class Babeliae; order Babelales; family Vermiphilaceae; genus Noda2021. The sequence continues at coordinate 482,815 of AP025250.1, forward strand.
TGGAACATGAGTATGCCGGTGCATTGTATTGTTCATGATGCTACCTCATCTTTGGTGATTGAATATCTTAATGGCCAACTCACGATGTATGACAACCCCCTTGGTGTGTTAACTAATGCACCTCATTTTGAATGGCATATGACCAACCTTAATAATTATATTGGTTTATCCAGCGTTAATCACCAGCCACTCACGCTTGACGGTATACAACTGCAGTCATTTGGCCAAGGAAGTGGGTTATGTGGCTTGCCGGGAGATTTCACACCCCCCTCTCGATTTGTGCGAGCAGTTATCTTTAGTCAATCGATTAAAAATAGCATTAGTGTTGATGAAGCAATTGATAATGCCTTTCACATTCTTAATTTATTTGATATTCCCCAAGGTATAATTCGGGATGCTAGTGGCAAAGACACTACGTATGATTACACCCAGTGGACAAGTTTATGTGATCTACAACGTAAACAGTATTATTTCACGACATATGACAATAAACAAGTGCACAAAGTAGAATTATTAAGCATGAATCTTGAAAGTGCCAAAGAAGTTGTTATTGCCATGAAGCGCGACAATAAACCGCTTGATATAACGCCCAAAAATACCTAGTTTATTTGCTGTTAATTTTGGTTTGCGCCAGAATTACTCCAACAGGCATCAACAACGAAAATAAGAAAAAATAGGCTAATGTTTGCGAATCGTCGCCCAAAACCTTTTGCGTAAAGGCTTTTGTAAATTGATAAATAAAGTAAAAATTTACTAGCGGAATAAAAAACAAAAAGCCAGTAGGAATATTAGTTCCCATGTCATTTAATTCAAATTTTGTTTTTAGAAACCAATAGATCATATATAAACACCCGTAATGATAGTGAGTAATACGATGAGCCAGATATTTCTTTTGGTAAGCATGAACGTATCCTTATTTTTATAAAACTCTTGTTTTTGATGTACGCCATTAATTAACTATAAAAGTAAGAATAAAGGATCATCAAATGAATATAAAGATTTGGGTATTTGGAGCGGTTTTGATCAGTCACTTACCAATGTTGCCGCTTTCATATAGCAAAAATAAAAAGGCTCAAAGTATGCTTTTTAACCAGAATATTATTGAAATGGCAAAAACAAACGACTTCTTTAGAAAAGAAATTGTAACCGGTCCACATAGCCAGGTAGTTTTGATGAGTGTTCCGGTAAAAGGAGAAATTGGCTTAGAAACTCATAAAGTCGATCAAACATTAATTTTTGTACAAGGTTCGGGTAAAGCAATTCTTAATGGTGTAGCTTCAGAAATTAAACCCGGGCATCTCGTTTTTGTGCCTGCAGGCAACTCACATAATTTTGTAAATACCGGCACTGAATCACTCAAACTAGTTACTATTTATGCTCCGGCAGAACACAAGCCCGGAACGGTAGAAAAAGTAAAATCCTAACAAATTATAGGAGTTTTGTTTTTTCAAGGTTGATTAGATATTCTTTTAGGGTATTTCCACCCGCATAACCGCCTAACGACCCATCTGATTGGATTACACGGTGGCATGGAATTATGATCCAAAGTGGATTTTGTCCATTAGCAGCACCAACGGCGCGTGCCGCACGAGGATTACCCACCCGGGTTGCTAATTCTTTATAGGAAATAGTTGTACCATAGGAAATCTGTTGCAACTGAGCCCATACTTTTTTTTGAAAATTGGTGCCCCTAATATCCAATGGTACCGTAAAGGTAGTTCTCACTTGGCTACAAAATTCAATAAGTTCTTTTTGTGCTTGAGACAAAATAGCAGCATGTTGGGTTTGAGCGGGGTTAGTTATGTCGCAAAAAGGAATAGTTTGTTTTTGAGTAGTTACTTTTACTAGGCCAGTATGAGATGCAACAAGGTAAATGTCACGACCCATCAGTGAAATGTGTTCTTGTAAATGAAGCAGCTGCATACGTTAAAAAACTTTATGGAAAAAGGATGATACTTACGATATAGTAACATAATATTTTTCATAACATAATAGGCAACCTACTATGAAATACATATTGTTCTTATCATGGTTACTCGTATCTTGTTCTGCAATAACTCAGGAGAAAAAAATGAGTTTACAGCCCTACACTCAAAGTGCTCTGGCCCTCAAGCCATTGACTCAATATAAGCACTATAAAGGTGATATCTATACTATAATTACTATTGCTCGCATTGAGGCAACACTGGAAGAAGTAGTTGTGTACCAACTTGCTAGTTCTCCAGAACTTACCTGGGTAAGGCCCGTTACCTTATTTAATGAAGACGTACAATACAACGGTGTTACCGTCAAACGATTCACACCTGTTGAATAATACATTATGAGTTATAGGTTCTTCTATAACTCTTGTCTGTAAAATATCCACAATCCAAAAAACACGGCAACCACAGAAACATAAAATTGCCATTGAATAACTTCACCATGCAATAGCCAGCCAAAAAGTGCGGCAAATAAGGGTGCCGTGAATCCAGCAAATGACAAGAACGTTGCTGAATATTTTTTTAACAAATGACCGTATAAGTTATAGCAAATAATGTTACCAATGAGTATGAGTAGCAAGGTATAATAAACGGCTATAGCAAAAGAAACTAAAAATGTTGATCCCAGATAATTATAAAGGGCGGTACTTAAGTAACCATGTTCCTGTACTGGTGTATACAAGTGTGGCGGCCAACCTTCCATATACACTGACGTAATCAACGATAAAAATCCACCAACAAGCATACCAATTCCATTTACTAACACTGGTGAATAGTGTTTACGCACTAGTTTGTGCATTACAATCCAACCATACGCTGCTGATACTACTGACAATAAAATGGCCACTTCAGGAAGCGAAAAAATACCAATATGCTGTGTCATAGCTTCTGCACTGTCTTGGGTGGATAAAATAGGCAACATGCCAACAAATCCGATGGTGAGGCCAATCCATTTTTGAATACTTAAACGTTCATTATAAATTATGTAAACAATCAGAGCAGTAATAAACGGTGATAAATTATAGAGTAAACAGGTTTTTGAAGAGCTTACATACTGCATACCCCAATATTCAAAAACATACCCAAAATAAATGTGAAACGCGATTATTTGTATAAACAAAAACCAATCTTTGCGTTCAATCTTAAAATGCTTATTGTTAAAAAAATATTGATAACCAAGGAGTAGAAGCCCGCCACCCATCATGCGACAAGCAATAAAAAAGAATGGTTGTAAATAATATAAGGCAGCTTTTCCAAACGTAAAAGTACTTGCCATAAACATGTAGAGCATGAGAACGGTAATCATAGGTATTTCCTTAGGATATGTAGTAGTAACCAAAGTATACTATATTATGATCATTTTGATTATTAAAAGATTTTGTAATTAACACATACATGTAAACAAGTTTCCCGAATCGTCTAATACATAGATTGTTTTATTTTTACTCCCCTTCATTACAGCACTACATGATCTTTTGGCCCCGTACAGATTCCATCGTTGACCACTATTGTTAGTGTAATACAGCAACGGCGGTTGATCGCCATGACTTATTAAAGCAAATGATGTATTTACATCGCGACACGCAAGAGCAACACACCCTTTAGGAATGGTTATGGTCGTTTTGTTAGAGAGATTTGCGAGTTTAATTGAATTATCGGACATTGTCTTAGTTGCATAACTCAACAGCAATTCATTATCATCAGAAACTGCTGCTTGGGTTGAGACGGTGTAGTTTTGTAACAGCAAAAATGTATCATTAGAATAACGATAGGCATTACAGTATTCTGCATTACTTCCTCGGCAAGGACACAAGGTTACTACCGCGTTATCACATGACCCTGCGACGAGCATCGTAGGATAGCCATACTCGCTTTCTAATTCACCCAAACATTCCCACCGGTTTTGTGTAATGCGCCATAACGCATATTGGTAATCCTTTGTACGACCGACAACAAACAATGCGTCATCTTGAGTCGAACATATTAAGTGAGGATCTAAAAAAGGCATTGCGCATTCCTGCCATATACCATTATTGCACTGCACGAGAGTTCTTTGGTCAGATTCTTTTAAAAACGTAAGTGCCCACGCTTGGTTGTTATCGACGATCTCCAAGGTGTAAATCTGTCCGGGACAATGGGCCAATGGGCTTTGAACTTTGGATAAATTATGGTTTGAAAAGTTACAAACAACGCTAAAAAACGCTATACTAACCATGCATAAAAAAAGAAGTTTTGGTATCTTCATAAAAACCTTTAGGGAGATCAATAATGGAGTTGTTGGAGCAGCAACATTCAGTTACCAATCAGACATCAGTGCTATTAAATCAACTTCTTGAACAGTTTATAGCGTCACAAGATATAACTCAAACATCACGCGTTTCTTATAGAAATGCCCTCAAGCAATTTTTTACCTGGCTTGAATCGGCATGCCCCCTTTCGCCAAACCGACAGACAATTCTAGCTTATAAAGAAAGCCTTGATGTAAAAGGATTGCGACCCTTTACTCGGTCTGCCTACTTAGTGGTGGTGAGAAAATTTTTTGAATGGACCGAGACGCTAAAGCTCTATCCTAATATTGCGCGTGGCATTAAAGGCGCAAAAAAACAGGTTAAAAGTCATCAAAAGAATGCGTTGACCATTGATCAAATAAAGTTGCTTTTAGGCTCAATAGAACGGTCGACAATAACGGGTAAGCGTGATTACGCATTAATTAATTTATTGATTAGAACAGGTTTACGCTTAATTGAGATTAAGCGATCTGATATTGGCGATATTACGCATGAAACAGATAGATTATTATGGATTCGGGGTAAAGCTCGTGATGGTAAGGATGATTTTGTACTTCTGACTAACCAAGCATATGAACCTATACAAGAATATATAAAAGCACGCACCAATATTACCTTAAAATCCCCTTTATTTAGTTCATTGTCTGACCGCAATTATGGTCGCAGATTAACCATTCATTCCTTATCACGAATCATAAAACAGCGCCTTCGAGGAGTCGGTATCGATAGCACGCGCGTTACCGCACATAGCTTGCGGCATACGTTTGGAGTTATGTCTATGCAGGCGGGAGCTTCCTTGTATGAGGTTCAGCTTGCTATGCGTCACACCGCACCCACGACCACCGAAGTATACCTTGGAGACATTGAAAAATTAAAACGAATACAGGCTGCCCCAGAGCGAAAGCTCAATGATTTTTTAAGTTCCAATAATATATAACAAGATATAAAACATTCTCAATCAGACTTGTCTAATTTTTTTAACTTGTTACTATTAGAAATAATAGTCTATATACAGAATTACTCTAGTTTAGCGCTGAGTATTCTTTTGATCGCATACTGAAATATAATACAACTCGGTTATCATCATAATTGCAACAGGTCTGCCCTAATTGGCATGCATTATTTTCTTGGCAGTTGCGGCACTATTAATCAATAAAATGACACGTTAAAAATTGTTACAAAAGGTATAGCGTGAAAACAATAATTTTATTAGCAACAGTAGCACATTTGTGTATTGCTTCAGAACAATACCCTAAAAAAGCGGTAAAATCTGTAGAAAAAACAAGAAAATCGTCTAATCGCCAATTACTCACGGAGTATGAATCACATAAAAGAGTTTTAGGTGATAAAGAAATATCTAAAGAACTGAGAGATTGGATTGAAGATATAGCTTTATCTATGGGCGATAAGCGTGCTAAGGTAAAAACATTACCGATCCATACCATTTCTCCTCAGAGTGTCCTCAATCCACACGCATTAAGTCAAGGAATTATATCGATTAATTATGGTCTGCAAACAAAAACAGGCATATGGTTAAATACGGATATGGTTAAAGGAGATGAAATAAAATACGTGGCTACTCACGAGCTTGCGCATTGGATTTTACGACATCATTATAAAAAACAATACCCGTATCAACAAGAGTTTCAAGCTGATGAACTTGCGTTAAATACACTTGTTAAACAGAACAAAATGGATATTGTATTAAACGAATTAATAAACCGAAATTTCATTGAGCATAATTATAGTCTTAAAGAAATTGTTAACGATTCTGAAAGTCAAAGATTAAAGATTTCATACCCAACAGAAAAAGAGAGAGCACAATACTACAAAAAAATTATTGAGAAATTGCCTAATAAAAAAGCTGATTTGCCCACAAGTCTATTGAAAAAAAATAGAAAATTGATGATAAAACAATTATACAAGCCAACTATCGTTGGAAAAATTGGCTGCGCGGCTGTCTGTTTTTACCATGGTTATCAGTGCGCCAAAGAAGCATCAAAAGTGAACACAAAAATAAGAAAACAACAATTAAACTCGCTACAAACAGATTCTAGCCTTAATAATTTAATTGATCATTATGCTCAATCAAAAAAAATTGCTTTATTATCAGCGGGTTTAGTTGCTGCTTCTGGCACAACATTCTTATATCCAATAATAAAAACTCATCGTGCTGCGCTGTTATTTAAGAAAAAAGGCTTATTATAAAATCATATAGTTTAACTGCACATGAACGAAAAATTATTTTTCAAATTTGGCGCTTGTTCTATTACAAGCGCCAATTGCTATCATAACGAATCTCTTAATCTAGCTCAGTCATGCTAGAAATAGTTTTAGGTTGTGCACTCATTTTTTTTATAATTTCAGCACGTTCAGCGCTCACGTGAAACATCTTTTTTTCAATCATGCTCGAGCAACGTGACAATTTTTTCATTAAATCTTTTAATGAACCTGACGAGTTATCGCCTGTTACTCCATAGTTATCAATAGAGGATTTTAAATGCGCTGATTCAACAAGAAGATTGAGCAATGCGTCCTCGTGATCATTTAACTCAATAACAGCCTGAGTCATAGGTGCTTGCATGCACCGTGATGTAAAAGATGAAAAAAGAGTAGTTAGAATTAATAACTGAATCTTCATATGGTGTTCCTGAGATTGTGTATAAAATTGCTGGAACATAGCATAATTGATTTTTTATTATCTGCTACTTTTTTCTTTCAATTTCTTGAAAACCCACAATTGTCTTAGTATGTTCTTCAAGGTAGTCTAAATAATTTTTGCCGTTATTATCAATTATTGCTCGGTCAGCACCCGCCTCTAGAAGATGAACGATAATTGTTTTGTTATTATTTTGCGCAGCAAGCATCAATGAAGTCGTACCAGTATTGGTGCGGCGGTTTGTATCAATAGTATGTAATGTTAAAAGAGCTTTTACCATTTTTTTTGTTATCCTGATCTACCGCAATGTGCAATGGAGCATGTCCGCTACAATCTAAATCGTTGATATCTTTTCCATACCGTGTAAATAAATCGATGCATTTTTTATAATCGGTAAAACTTCGTTTACACTTGGCAACAGCTTGCCAGAGAGTAAGTCCTTTTTCTTTAGTTATAATTTTTTCTGGCAGTTCACGTAATGTTACACCCTCCTCTAAGAGTGCTTGCAGCGAATCAAGTTGATTGGTAGCTAAGCAGGTCAACAACGGGTTCATGTAAAAGTTAGAAGTTTCAAAATCAGAATTGAGCAGTATATAATTCTGTGCTATTGAGAGGCTACTTGAATCGTCGTTGCTGTGAACACATTTTACTAATTCGTGCGGGTTTACTAATCGCAGGCCTCTCTTTACACCTGATACATTTGATTCTGAAATTGCTGTGTAAAAATCATTAAAAAAATCAAGATATACCTGAGCTGCAATCTCATTAAGATTGTCACGCGTCATAGTCCAGGAGTTGCCAGATATACACGATAAAAATGATGCACAAAAAAATAAATATTTATTCATATAGTATCTAAAAAATTAAAAGCCAATAAAGTTACTAATACAGCATACCACACTTTAAGCCCTTACAAGAACTCTATGTTAACTAATCATGCATTGTTAACATAGAAACACATTGCGAGTGCTTGCACAATTTTGGCACTATTTGGAAGTGAGATAGTCCAAGGCAAAAAGCATCGCCACACTGCCATACCTTCTCTAAATGGATTCTACGTCTCAATAACTTGATCTAATCGCTGCAAATAAAAAGGCGCTTAAATATTGCTCATATCAAAAGATTTTGCAGGTCTTTTATGTTAATAATAAAACATGCCAAAATCATCAAAGCTGCCATATTTTATGATTTTAACTGTTTAACACAGCCAATAATTAAAAACTGCTGAGATAAATAGATTGCCGATTATTAAAATTTTCAAATTGAATAATTGACCAATATCCACTTGATGTTACACTAAAATATATTCTTACTAATAAATGAGGTTAAAATGAAAAGTATTTTTCTAAGTCTTCTATTGAGTATAGTTTCACTTAATTGCTGCGCAACCATAGTCAGCGGAAAAGAGCTATTTTCCCCTGAGTTGAATCAGACGGTGCTCTTATTTGGCGATTGCCACTGGCTGGCTCCACAAGTAGATACACAACAAATTTCTCAGGTTGTAAAAAGTTTAAAACAATTCAAACCACTTATGTTATTTGAGGGCTTTCAAGAAAAAGAAACAAGCAGTTTATTTCTTGATAACATTTATTCAGAATGTTTGAATAATAATTTAGAAAATAAAGGGATTGAATTTAGAGCAGTCGGCGGTTCATTTAGACATTTTAATTTTGAAATAATGAAAAATAGTACCTATCCACAACTAAAAGAACTTTTTACAAAAAAAGAAACTCAGCGAAAAGTGTTTTTTTTATTTACCGAAAGTCTTAAAGAGTGTCATGCAAAGCAGGATCAGCTCTATCAAAAACTTGATAAAATTTTTGAGACAAATCCAACTCACCCTTTAGCGTTAAATGCAGAAAAATATTTCTTTGATTTGGTAAAAAAAAGAGACGAGCTTCTAGCGACTTTACCAGCAGAACAAAAAAAGCCTGATGAAGAAGCGGCGAGCATAGCACATTTTATATTTAATGATTTTTTTGTGCCTGATGCAAAAGGCCAACAATTTTTACTTAACAAGCAAAGTGTCGTGCATAAGTTAGAAGAGCTTGGGGATAATCTTTTAGAACTCGATGCTTTTTTTGAAATTATTCATCATAGCAATAAGCCCCTTATATCAATTTTTACTGGCCAAAAACATACCAGCGCTTTATCAAAACTTCTTAAGATGAACACATTTGTAAAAAAGCATAGCTCGATTTCTCAAAAAGCTCAGATCAACAAGGCAACTGAAGAATTAAGTAAAACCAAATCTTTTAAAGAAATATTATCAGCACCAGAATTGCATCAGTTTGCACTTGATATTAAAGCATTTTTACAAAAATGTTCATTCAACGCTAAAAAATAGCTCTAGATCGCGTTATTGATTAACGCATTCAAAAATTAATGCATTTGGAAGATTCAATCATAATCTATCCAAATGCATTAAAACTTTTTAAAGCCAATACAACATCAAGATTTAACTGTAAATAAAAAATCGAACGTCTTTAATTGCTTCTTAGCAATTCCTCTTGATATATAAAATTGCTATAGTTTTGCTTTGTAAATTTTGCTATTTTTGTCTTCGTTTGCTTTCTTCTCATCTAAGTAGAACAAGATTAATCCAACCACCACACCGGCAACAGCCACATATACTTGCCAGGTTATTTCTTCACCTAAAAAGTACCAGCCATACAATGAGGCAAAAAGTGGGTTAAGAAAACCACCAAAGAACAGCAGTGTTGTGCTGTACCGACCCATCAAAAAAGCAAAACCATTATATGAGACTAAGTTATTAACAAAAATAAGCCCGGCCATGCTGAGCAAGAAATAAGGTACATTACTTACGGGGAACAAGTCTCTAGTTTCCACTGCCCATGACGTTGGAAAAAATAAAAAACTACCAATGAGCATACTCAAACCATTTGCCATCATGATACAATTGGTTTGCACTTGCATGAGTCGCTTCATGGCAAGCCAACCCAGAACCGACATTAACGTACTGACTACTAATGCTATCTCTGGCCAATATCCTACGCGTGATGCTGTCTCAACAGCAGCTTCCACGGTGGGCTGAGAAATTATCAAGGGAATAAATGATAAAAATCCTATAGATAAACCAATAAGCTTTTTGACTGAAAAAGATTCTTTAAAGAAAAAGTACGCAAGCAATGCTGAAATAAAAGGAGTAAGATTTGCAATAAATGCGGCTTTACCAGCGCCCACATAGTTAAGTGCCCAGAATTGCAATACGTTAGTCAAATATACGTTGAAAAGTACTAACGCCGCAAGAAGCGCAACGCCTTGCTTGTCAAATTTATAGCGGCACGAACCGCGTAACCATTCCCAACCAATGATTAGTATGCCCGCAATAAACATACGCATTGCCGTCATAAAAATTGCAGGTGCAAAATTGAGTGCAGCTTTTGCAATTGGGTATGTGGCACCAGTAATAGCATTAAGTAGAACTAACAAAAACATAACATTACTCCTATAGCTCTTATGTCTTTTTTCGAGTATTAAAATATAAAAAAATAATAGCGTTAGTATTTGTACGTACTAAAAAAATTGATAGGTTAATAAAATTAATGATGCTGTAATAGTGGGAAACATTGTAGCATTATGCGACACATGTGCATAAACAGTTTCTAAAACTGAGGGGAAAGAGTAATTACGTGATGACATATTCTTCCTTCTAGTCAAGATTACTAAAAAAGAGTATATCACATCCCGCACAAGAATGACAACAGGCATAGGGCTTACCTATGCCTGTCAATTTTCAAAGAGAATCATTAGTGTCAATTATTAACTCGTGATCTACTATACGAACTCGTTGTATATCTAAAGCTTTACCGGTGGCAGTATCAACATCAATCCAAACACCACTCATGACAAATGGGCCTGTCGTTTCTACAGAAAATTTGGTAGGCATTTGAGTCATTAGTTGCTTTATAATAGGCTCTTTTTTCATACCAAGCATGGAGTTAAGTGATCCAACCATACCAAGGTCAGTAATATACGCAGTTCCACCGGGCAGTATACGCTCATCGGCAGTTTGCACGTGTGTATGGGTGCCAACGAGAGCTGATATGCTACCATCTAAAAAGAATGAAAGCCCTTGTTTTTCTGAAGTTGTTTCAGCGTGAAAGTCTACAAAAATAAGATTAGTTTTTTCACGGGCTGTTGCCACTAATGTTTGTGCTGCTTTAAAGGGACATTCCACTAATTCACGCATAAAGACTCGACCTTGTAAGTTAATAACAGCAACAAGCTGGTCTTTAATAGTTACCATGGTAAGCCCTACACCCGGTGTTTCTGCCGGAAAATTAGCGGGACGTAATACATCAGTATGCTCAGCTAAATAAGGATAAATTTCTTTTTTATTCCAAATATGGTTGCCGGTCGTGATGACATCAACTTTGTTATGTTTAAAAAAGTGGGCAATGCGCGGCGTTATGCCTTTACCATCGGCACTATTTTCACCATTAACGATGGTGGCATCAATGCCCAACTCTCTTTGGAGTTTTGCAAGATGTTTTTGTACCATCATGCGGCCAGGAAGTCCAACTACATCCCCAATACATAAAACTTTAAAACTCATTGCAACTTACCTTGCGTATTCAATGGCTCTTTTTTCACGAATTACATTAACTTTTATTTGGCCAGGAAAGCTCATTTCTTCTTCTATTTTACGCGCAATTTCACGTGCTAACATAGCTGTTTTTTCATCATTCATAGATTCTTCTTCTACAATAATGCGTACTTCACGGCCTGCTTGCAGTGCATACGCTTTTTTGATGCCGTCAAAAGAATGTGCTATATCTTCAAGCTTTTCAAGGCGTTTGATATATGCCGTGAGCGTTTCACGACGCGCACCCGGACGAGAGGCAGAAATAGTATCGGCAATAACCACAATAATTGCATACACCGAAGCAAAAGGAACTTCTTCGTGGTGAGCGGCAATAGCATTTACAATTATTGGATCTTCACCACAACGTTTTGCAATATCGCCACCAATTTTAGCGTGAGGGCCTTCAACCTCAGCCGTTACGGCTTTGCCAATATCATGTAACAACCCAGCGCGTAACGCAGTTGCACCATCAAGACCAAGCTCTTCTGCTATCATACGGGAAAACAGACCAACTTCTTTACAGTGTACCAACACGTTTTGAGAATAACTGGTTCTAAAATGCAGTTTTCCTAACATAGTAACAATTTCAGGATGGACACCCTGTAAATTGAACTCAAGAATTACTGACTTACCATACTCTTCAATCATTTCTTCTAATTCTTTTTCGCATTGAGCAACCGTTTCTTCAATGCGCGTAGGATTAATACGCCCATCGAGAATCAAGCGCTCTAGAGAACGACGCGCAATTTCGCGTCTAATAGGGTTGAAACCCGAAATAGTAATAATTTCTGGCGCTTCTCCAATGACAAATTCCATACCGGTTGCCATTTCAAGCGCTTTTATATTACGTCCTTCTTTTCCAATTATGCGACCTTTCATTTCCTCAGAAGGCAAATGAACGATGCTAGAAGAATGCATAGCAACTTGATCTGCGGTATAGCGTTGCATAGCGGTTGCAATAATTTGAATGGATTTTTCTTTGGCTAGTTGTTTGGTTTCTTCTTCAACTTTTTGTACCCATTTTTGATTTGATAACCGCACTTCGGCATCTAAAATATCAAAAATCATTTGTTTAGCTTCATCTTTGGTAACGGTACTAATACGCTCAAGTTTAACAATAAGGTCATTGTACATTGCCTTAAGTTTGTTTTCTTGAGCTCGTAACGCGTCTTCCATACGAGAATGGTTACGCTCTTTTTGTTGAAGCTCTAATTTAAGAGCATCAAGGTCTAATTCTTTTTTTTCTATAGATTCGTATTTAGAGTTTAATTTAGCTTGAATTCTATCAAGTTCAATTTTTTCTCGTTTCATTTCTGATTCAAAATCAGTTCTTTTACGATAAATTTCGTCTTTAATCTTTAAAAATGCTTCACGACGTTCATTTTCAATATCGCGTTTAGCATTCTTTAATTTTTCACGCGCATCTTCTAACAGTACGTTAGCTTGCGCCGCTCTCTTTTTTATGTGCCAAAATAATCCTACAGCAATTGCAAGGCATGCCCCGCAATGGCATAGGAGATAATTATCATTGTTTCAACCATGTGATTCCTAACTAACTTACTAAAATAAATGTCAAAATCTGATACCTGCATTAGTGTATCACATATATTGCGATCGTATGCAAGGAAGAATGAAATACGAAAAAGTAACTATTATCAGGGGAAAATCTTAACAGATACTTAAGAAAAGATACCCCAAAGACTCCTGGTCATTGGGGCTAGAGTTTTGTTACAGAAACTTTATGATCTGCTGATCAATAAACTGTATGAGCATTTCTTGCTTTTTTTTATCACACTCTTGAGCAATTTGCGAACCAATAAACTGGCTTGCCAATCTAACAGCAGATAAAACTGCAACCTTTTTTTCATCGAGGTAGGGCAACTTTTGTGCGATTTCTTTCATGTAAGAATCCACAATAACCGCAGAGCGCATAACGTGTTCTTGCGGCTCATCACTAATGAGTGTGTATTGATCGCCAAAAATCAAAACTTTGTATTGTTTTGCTTCATTCATCGTAATTAACTTTGTGTTTCAACAAGTTCAGTAATACTACTTATCAAACTACTAACCGCATCTTTAGTAAGAGCTTTTTCTAAGCTTAGCTCTTCTATACGACGCACATCGGTTGTGAGTGATGTTTCTAAAAGTTCAACTTTAGCAAGTAATTGGCTGTTATCTTCAGCTAATTTTGCATTTTCAACTTTGAGTTCTTTTACTAATTCGATTAACGAAGCAATTTTTTCTTCAAGCACTGCTAATATTTCCACTTCAACTCCCCTTTTTTTATTCATTAATTATCTATGCCCTATTCTAATGAGCAGCAATAATTATTGTCAAGGGAACTATTCTTGTGCAATGTGAACAAGCTTTGTAAATGCTGCTGGTTCAAAGATTGCAAGTTGGCTTAACATTTTACGGTTAAGTTCAATATTTGCTTTTTTCAAGCCAAACATGAAGCGGTTATATGGTAAACCTTGAGCAACTGATGCAGCCTTAATACGAGAAATAAATAAAGCGCGCATGTCGCGTTTTTTTAACTTACGGCCAACAAAAGCATATGCCATTGCACGGAGTAAGGTTTCTTTAGCGCGGCTAAAAATATTTTTGCGCTGGCCCCAGAAGCCTTTAGTTTGTTTAAGTAATTTTTTATGTCTTTTTTTAACAACCGTACCGCGTTTTACACGTGTCATGATAATTCTCCAATAAGATGTAAATAAATAAAGCTAACTCAAAAAGGGTGTCTTATGCAGCTGCGTATGGCATTAAACGGGAAATTCTGCCAAAATCCGCTGAGCTTACATATGCGCTGTGACGCAATGCACGCTTTCTATTGGTTGCTTTTTTAGTGAGTAAGTGGCGTTTAAATGCTTTAGATCTTTTGATCTTGCCACTTGGAAGACTTTTAAAACGTTTCTTTGCTGCTGAACGTGTTTTCATTTTATTCATGAGTATTGCTACCTATATACAAAGTTAGTTATTTGCCTTTGAGAAAATAAACGCGAGACCACAATGAACCCATTTTGGATTCTTGCTCTTGGATAAGGTTTTTATCCATCTCAAATTCTTCAAACGTCTTGTGAATTTTTTGATAAATTTCAGCTCCACGCTCTTCACGAGTAGCATTTTCACGACCTTTGAAAAATACAGTAATTTTTACGCGTTTTCCTTCGTTTAAGAAATCAATTGCTTGTCTCATTTTAGTTTGGTAATCATGTTCACCAATCTTAGGACTCAATTTTATTTCTTTAACTTGGATTACTTTTTGGTGCTTCTTTGCTTCATTCTGCTTTTTCTTTTTTTCATAAAGGGACTTACCAAAATCCATTATTTTAGCTACAGGAATGCCATCCTTACCTTGTTCGGCAATGATAACCAAATCAAGACGGGCTTCTTGCGCCATGCGCAATGCATCATTTCTGCTAATGGCACCAATGTTTTGACCTTCATGCGTTATTAACTGCAAGCGAGGAAATCTTATTTTCTCATTGATCAATGGTAAAAGTTCTTTTTTAGTTTCTTTCAACGTAATTATACCTATTTTTTATAAGGGATATACATCTCTTAACAACTACTTTTTAGAATCAATTATTTCGTGAATTTGAGCTTTAATACTCTCTGCTACTTCTTTATTATTTTTTAAATAATGAAGCATTTGCTCTCTTCCTTGAGCCAGCTTTTCACTTCCCATGGAGAACCAAGATCCTGATTGTTGCACTACACCAAAATGGATAGATGCATCGAGTAAATCTAATTCACGGCTAATGCCTTCATTAAATAACAGATCGAGTTCAACTTTTTTAAAGGGAGCTGCTACCTTATTTTTAACTATTTTAACCGCAACACGGTTACCAACCTGCACTTCATCTTTCTTTAAAGATGCTATGCGACGGACTTCTATACGGATAGAAGAATAGAATTTTAGGGCATTTCCACCGGTAGTTACTTCTTTAGGGGCAAACGGCATAGCGCCAATATTTTGACGAACCTGGTTAATGAAAATCAAGATAGTTTTTGATTTATGAACAACAGGAGTCAATTTACGAAGCGCTTGTGACATAAGACGAGCTTGTAAGCCCATATGAGAGTCACCCATTTCACCTTCAAGTTCAGCTTTAGGTACTAATGCAGCGACAGAGTCAATAACCAAAATATCAATAGCACCAGATCTAATAAGCATTTCAGCAATATCTAATGCTTGCTCACCATAATCAGGCTGAGAAATGATAAGGTCATCAACGTTTATACCTAGTCGAGCTGCATGAGCAGGATCAAGAGCGTGCTCGGCATCAATAAACGCACAAATACCGCCCTGGCGTTGTGCCTGAGCAATAGCTTGCATAGCAAGGGTAGTTTTACCTGAAGCTTCAGGTCCAAAGATTTCTATAACTCTGCCTACGGGAAGACCACCCACACCAATTGCTTGGTCTATTAAAATTGAGCCGGTTGAGATAGCTTCTACTCGTGAATTGGTAGATTGGCCAAGCACCATTACAGCGCCATTACCATATTGCTTATCAATCTGAGCAAATGTTACCTCAAGGGCCTTCTTCTTAAGGTCTATTTCAGACCCTGTAGCTACTTTTTTGTTTGCGTTTTCTTTAGCCATAATTTCATTCTGCAATTAATTATTGTTGTGTCGAGATTTGAGAAGGATTAAACTTTATTGTAGCATTTCTGTACAAAGAAGCAACAAGTCCATTGAGAAGAATCATTGATCCTTGCTTGGTCAAATGCTCTTTTATTTCGCTTTTTTTGGCCTCAAATAATGACTCGTCAAATGGGGTAATTTCATCAAGCCTGACCACATATCCGTTAGTAGAGCCAGTCGATGTTTGAATAGAACCGACTTGTTCTAACTGAAATAATTGGCCCGCTTGGATGCCTTTTCTTTGAAGTACATCTAATGAATTTTTATCTGATTTCTTCAAGAATGATGTTTGTTCAAGCGTAACTCCCGGAACTTTTCTTACCTCATCAAGGCGTCCTGCAGCTAAAGGAGCTTTTATCTGCTCAATAACTTCTTGTATTTTGTCCTGAGCTCTTTGCAGGTACATGTCAGCCAAAACAGCGTCTTTTACTGCTGTTATTTCAGGGTTGAAGGCAGGAGTAATAGTATCTAGTCTAACCAATACACCTTCTTGCGCATTAGCAAATGAGGTATGGTTACCTGTACTGATTTTAAACAATGCTTGTGCTACTTGAGATGAATCAGCTGCAGTATGGGAAACTGTTTGCTTTTTGCCACCTTTGTCAGCAACAAACTGAGCAATTGCCTCAGGATTAGTTCTTGATTGCTCAATAGCCGCACGTGAATCTGTAGTAAATTGAGTTGCAAATTTCTTTTGTAAGAGTTCTTTGCGAATAGTAGACTCAACCGCTGATAATGGTTTAAAATCAGGGCCTTTGCGTGTTACGCGTTGTAAAATTTCAAAACCTTTATCAGTTTTAATCACATCAGAAATATCACCGTCATTTTTCAATAAGAATGCGGCCATTTCACGTTGTTTATCTTGTGTTCCTTTTACAAAGAAAGGAAGTAATCCACCGTTAGCTGCAGACTCTTTGTCCGCTGAAATTTCTTGTGCAATACGGGCAAATGATGATGGGTCTTGTAGCAATTCAGCTTTTACCTGCTGTGCTTTTTGGAAAATATCATTTTCTTCAGATGCATTTGGTACTGCAAACAATATTCTTCTTACTTGAATTTGTACCGGGCGCTCTTGATAATCAGACTGATGAGAGTTGTAGTATTGAGCTACTTCTTGCGCGGTTATAGTAATACCATAACGTGCTGGATCAAAAGTCCATGTAGTACCAGCGCGAGATTCTGCAACGGCATAACGATTTACATTATTATTGTAAAAAGAACTAATTTCTTCATCAGTAATTGCTTGTTTTTCAACCTCAGCTTTAATGGTATCTAATGATATGGTAGCAACGGTAAATTTTTTACCAGAATATTCGTTAACAAAATGATTTCTGATCGCTAATGCAGGCACATAGTAAGCACCTTTAGCAAGCTGAGTGAAGATCATTCGCTTAAGAGCGTTAGACAATGATGATTCAAATTCAGCGGTACTCAGTCCAGCACGCTTTAAATAGTCACGTAACAACTGAGGGTTTATCATGCCTTGTTCTAAGACAAACGGTGGAACGAGATCTCCAATTGTTTGTAAAAATTCAGGATCATGTAATAATTCTCTGCTTAAATCAGCATCATTTACCAAGCCAGACTTATATGCCGCTTGATCAAGTAATAATTGTTGGGTTAATACTTCAAGCGCTTGCTCCTGGGGATCAGTGCTAATACCTAGCATTTGCATCCACATATCAGCATAACCGCCCAGCTGTGCACGAATCGCTTTTATTTCTTGCTCTTGATAAAACGCTTTACGCGCAAATTCAGGGTATGAAATAGTTGTGCCATTAATCTTTGCAATCCACTGTGCAGGAGAGAAAGAAGTTTTTACAAGTTCTATAACGGAAAAAATTCCCGCTACCGCTAGTAAGCAAACCCATAAAACAATCTTAAATGCTCTACTTTTAATGTGCTTCCTCATTGCAGTTATCATATGCAGCCTTTC
This sequence comes from Candidatus Dependentiae bacterium Noda2021, assembly GCA_020886235.1. Lineage (GTDB taxonomy): Bacteria > Babelota > Babeliae > Babelales > Vermiphilaceae > Noda2021. The sequence goes on from AP025250.1 coordinate 500,934, forward strand.
TTTTGATTACTGGCCAATTATTATTGGCACTATATCTTTTATACGTTCATATGCTTTTATACGTTCTATTACTCCTAAAAATGCTAATTCGTCGGTAAACATAGGAGTAATAGCTTGATACCATGTCACGAGTCGCCCTTTTTTGGTGCGGCTTTGTATCTTTTTTATTTCAACACAAATATCTTTTTCCGACAATCTCTTTTGAAATGCAAGTGCAGCTTTTTGAGTACCAAAGCCTGATAGCTTGGCGTAATAATGCTTAGTTGGTTGCGGTTCTTGTTCTGACGTTTCTGCAACTTCTAACGGCGCTGATTCTTGATTGCCTTCAGAAGATAATGTTTGAATAGAATCAGAAGCAACTGTTTCTTGTTCATCGTTTGTATCTTCTGATTTAACATCATATAACACACACAATGAAGAATATATTTGATCAGCTAACGATTCTTGATCTACTTTATGAGAAAATTCTGTGAGTGCTTTTTTTTGACCTAAGAAAAAACCGCTAATAAAGACAAGAAATGTTACTAATATACCACCAGCAATGAGAGCACTCGCTTGTCGCGGCTCTATTATGAGTCCGTTGTTGACTCGATCAGAAAAAGAGGAAGAATTGGATTTGAGCTTACGCTCTTTTGGTGGCACATTCATTCTTAGCTGATTTCATTATTAAGTGTGGGTGATTTAACACCTGCTTAATATATAATTCAAATGGCTGCAAAGTCAAGTTCAGGGTAAGCCAGTCACTCGTGCAAGAGCTTCCTAAAAGTGCCTTGCGCACTTCTCTTTCAAGTCCTGCAGCAAACACCAATTGGCGTTTTGCATAATGACGAGTCTTTTTTTGAATTTCACTTATCAACCAGCTTTTTGAAGAATGTGAACTGCTCAGATACGTAATAATATCATCGTAACCAATAATTTTTTTATCTTGTAAAAAGCTTTGCCATGATGTATTCATGAGCGATTGCACTTCTTGTATCCATCCTTGTTCAATCATCAGATGGGTGCGTGCATTTATTCTGCTATTTAAATCAAGGCGATCACGCGTTAGGTTGAGTAATAAGAATGACTGAACGGGATTAAAAAGTGGCGCTAATGTCGATGGTTTTTTTCCCGTCTGATACCAAATATCAAGCGCACGAGTAACACGATATACATCATGAGGGTGCAATTGAGCGGCGCGTTCAGGATCAATTGCATTGAGCAAGTCCCAGCGCTTTTCTGGCTCGGGATATTCCTGCTCTGTTGGCTCTACTGAGGGCAACTCAACAGGAGGAAACAATAATGATTTTAGGTAAAAACCAGAACCACCCACCAAAATGGGTACTTTACCTTTTGCTATAATTTCTTCAATTTTCTGTTGAATGAATGAGCGATACTGCGCAACGGTATAATTTACCGGTTCTGTAATTATATCAAACCCGTGATGGGCCACCGGCTTAGTTTTCCATTCTGGTTTTGCGGTGCCAATTGCTAACGGTTGGTAACACTGGCCCATATCCATGTTGATAATTTCTGAGGGCAAGTATTGAGCTAATTGATCGGCAAAATCTGTTTTACCGCTGGCGGTAGGACCATAAATAATAATCATGATTTTGGATAGTTGTCTGCAATAAAGGTTTTTAAATTAGCAAGACGCTTTTGCACGTTAGCTTCCCATATGGCATTTTCTACCACTTCCTTTACTTCTTCTGGAGTAAGAACAAAGTTTGTTATCTCTGCGTTTTGCGCACACACGGCAGTTACGTATTCCCATGATGCATCAACATTGCTATCAACCGCCTTAAATTGCTCTTTTGTTAAAAAAGGCAATGTGCGAGAAGATTTGCGAGGGACGTATTTTCTGAAGCACTTAGGCCAAGAGAAAATACTAATGTAAATAAAGTTATAAAAAATTTCATAAATATACCTTTTTGAAATTAAACTATAACTTGATTATAGCAGATTTAATCTACAGCACAACAAAAGCAGGGGAATTAATATCCCTTTACCCAATTATTACCCGGCAGTTTTTTTGGAGGTTCTATCTTAGGAGCAGTTTGCAGATCTCGAGATATTTCATTTTCCAAAATTTGTTGGTGCACAACCCGTCGCTCTGTCTCGTTGAGCAACAGAATATCTTTTTGTTGCACATTATTTTTCAGAGGTAATCCTGATTGTGTTTTGCCAAAGCTACCTTTTTGCGGGCGCAATACTCCCTTTTCATAGGCAAGATACAATGTTTTGCCCGGCCTAAACGCATACATGGGTTCTTGGGGCTGTGCTGGTGAGCCTACCCGTACATATGTTGGATACTGCGTATCAAGAGCCACACTCACCGACGATAGCTTACTACCCTGAGCTGCTGGAACTGTTTTATCAATCTGCACAGCAGGTATAAAGCGCGTTGAGCCGTCAACCAATCGCTGCTCGCGCGCGGGTTGCATGATAGTAATAACAAGGGCTTAGCATCGTGATTTCTAAGCTCAAAATTGCCTTGCACACTTGCAACAACCAGAAAAAGGCTGAAAATATACGTTTTCACAATGACAATCCTAATACTTTTTCAACTCTTCAAGTCGTTTTCTCAGCATCTGCTCGTATTCTTCATCAGTTAAATCATCATAGTTTGCATCATTATTACGATTATCAGGTGCCATGTTTTGTATTTCATTAAGGAGTGTTTTTGCCTCAAGCTCTAAGCTCTTATTAAGTTCTGCAACTTGGTTATCAGTAAGACGTACTACTTGATACGGCTTAACATTTTCTACTAATGGAAATCCTGATTGCGTAAAGTTACTAAAGAATTTACCCTTTTGTGGACGCAAAGACCCATTGTCATATGCTACGTACAAGGTTCTTTTTTCTGGCGTTGCATACACTTCTGTTACAAGGGTGTCGCCTTTTTTATAGGACACTTGAAAGTAAGTAGCTCTACGAGGATCTACAGAACCCGCCCAAGAATCGATCGCATTGCCTGATTTGCCATTAATCAAAATTAAATCACCGATGGCGCTTTTAACGTGAGTCTTAGTTTCTGGAAAAACCGTACGATCGATCACATCTTGACCCTTTTGCAAGGTACGCACAAATATAGGAAATTTTTCATGATTTCGTATTTCGACATTAGCTTGTATGTCGCGCGCCTGGCAATAGGTACTTACAATACATAGAAGAACGATTATAATACGCTTCATTAGTGATCCTTTTATTTATTTACCCATATATTGTGAATTGTCTTCAACTAGTCTAATATCTTGCTCAGTGAGTCTCATGATAAGTTTTTCTGGTACGTTATTGGACAACGAAAGACCAGACTGGGTAACTTTTCCAAAAAAAGTACCTTTTTGAGGACGCAATTGACCATTTTCAAATGCAAGAAAAAGATTTTTACTTGAAGGCAGTCCGTAATACAGAGTTACATCGCCACCATCTTGGTAGTATGAAATTATCACATAGGTAGGCTTGTGAGTATCAACTGAATGTTGTACCGAACTTACTTTAGTTGCCGTTTTTGCTGGAACCGTAGTTTGATAACGGGTCGCAGAAGATTTAATTATTTTCCCCATCTCGTAACGTGCACCAGCCTGTTGGATTAATTTTAGTGAAATGGGATATGTTTCATGGTTTCTAAGTTCAAAGTTTATAGTAGCTGCACTCATGCCTGAGCATATACTCAAACAGCTTACTAATAGCGCTAACTGCTTTTTCATGATATTCCTTTGCATATTTGATTTATTATTCTATTAGAATATAACAAAGGGCGTTTACGCGAAGCAATACATGATATATTTTAGTGCAATTAAAAGCCTTATTATTGTATAGAGGCTTGAGTTGCGCCTCTATACAATAATAATTAATTTACAATGACGTATGATCAATCATCGTTCGTGATAAATTATTAAATAACGCACGCAAACGTTCGATTGCCTTTTCTTCAGCAACATTATTTACGAGCGAAATTTCTTGAGCAAGAAAAGATTCTGTTTGAGACAACAAGTTTTTCTCACCAAAAGAAAGTTCTTTATAATGAGAAATATGTTTAAGGTCTCTGTAAATTTTACTAATGGCAACCAGATTGCCTGTTCTCATATCAGATAGATATTTTTTACTACGCTTATTCCAATTAATTACTACTGAGTCGGGAGTAATTCTGCGGGCTGGCTCAGATAATATTTTGAAAATATCATTAATTTTTTCTGTAGAGCTCAGTTTACGGATGCCAATCGTTTCAAAGTTTTGAGTAGGAACAAGAATGGTCATTTCTTTATTAAGAAATTTTAGTTCAAAATAACGCGAAAGTGTTCCTGCTACTTGTTTTTCAATGATACGATTTACTTTAGCAACACCGTGGCCCGGAAAGACAACTTTTTCATCCAAGTCAGGATAAAATACCTTTTTTTTGAGATCAGAAGACATATTAAACGTCCTTTTCCTATAAGGTGGAACGTTAATCAGTCTCAAAAAGGCTTATATTCAGTTACCTATGATTATAATCAATTTTTATTACTTTGAGAATCACTAAATATAATTTGTTTGGTTGGCTATCCAATTGAGCTTTTGGCCAAACTACAGTACCATATAAAGTATGGCAAACATAGTTCACGTAAAAAAAACAACTTTTTCCCCGTTTTCGGCTAGCATCCTGTGGAACAGTATCGAATCATTACTGTACCATGTTATTTATGCGGCCCACCATTGCTATGCCTACATGATTGCAGATAAAGTAATCTATGGCCAAGCGGGAACCTATTTTTCACTCATTTATTTTGCAATATCACTGGTTTCTAGTGGCTTTGAAGAATCATTAAGTTTTAGTTATGCCGTGATCAAAAGCAGCAAAGAAAAATTTAAGTCCTTGTTGTTTTTCCCCATTCTTACCCAGTTGTGGACGGCGCTTGGTATTCTTATTATAAGTATTATCGGACTCAAATGGTTCAATTCACCGTTATTGTCAATTAATAACATTACGGCCGTTTGCATTGGTGGAATTATACTTAGTGAAATTATGCGTAAGTCGTTGCGCAGATTTTTACATTTATCATTTTGCAATAGAACTACCGCAGCTAGTGAGATCAGTCTCATATGTGTGTATGTCTCATTGGTTTGGGGTATGTTTTATGCAACAACATCACTCAGTCTGTTCAAGCTTATTTTTCCTATGCTCATTGCGTCTTGTGTAGCAACCGGTATTCTCATTGGCAAAACTATTAGGTTGTACCGCAGGCTTCCTGACATACTATCTGATGCTCAATCAACGCCTTTAGTTAGATCGCATAGGATTTATAATTACCTCAGCCAATTCATTCATCAAATTTTTTCAGGCAATATGCTCATACCCTTGGTGGCTTCTTATTATGGTTTTAATAAAGCAGCCGTAATGGAGCTGGTCAGAAATATTATTTATCTGGTTAGTATCATTTTAAACAAAATTGTCGGACCTACCGGCGAGGCTATGCTCGCTCACATGCGCAAAGAAAATAATAAGAGCATCAGAACTATATATAATGCCGCACACAAAATGGGTGCTGCCATAATTTGGATAGGTATTGTATTATGCGTTGCTATTTTTTATCACAAGAATGATTTCTTAAACCTTGAATTATCTCTCGCTGTTTTCGCTCTGTATCTGTTAGAGCATGTTTCAATTTTTTATGAACGATTACTCAGAGTTCAGGGTCACGCACAACGTATTTTTACCTTCAATGCCATTACGCTCTTAGCAGCACTGCTGATCAGCCCTTTTGCCTACACAGCTGAGCCATACCGTGCAATTGGCGCACTTGCAGCTATAAAAGCACTTCACGTACTTCTCTTGCGTCGCTATGGGTATCGCATTCACTCACGAACGGCACCTTTAGAAATTGGTTGAAAAGTGCCTCGTTAATCCATCAACTATAATGCAAGAAAATTACAAGATCCGATTTATAACTCGACGCGCTTGTACGCTCACCAATCGGGCAATTTTGAACGATTTCTGCAATGAAGAACCTTTATAATTTTCAGATTGTCCATCAAGAAGACCTATTAAAAATCTTTTGTCTCCGGCTGTCTCGGGCAGGTATGAATGGTATTCGTCTAGGAATCGCTTGATGTCGCGCTTCTTTTTTTGCTCCGCCCAATGTTCTGCCGTAAACCCTTGGCTATCAACGGCAAATAATTGCGCGCCTTGTTGCTTAAGGTAGCTAATAAGCTCTGCGGCACTTACTTTATTAGGTACCATTTGGGCAAGTCGCAAGGGTGTTTTACCTTCACCATTTATAACATTGACCTTGGCCCCATTGTTTATTAATAGTTGCGCAATCATTTGAGGGTTTTGGCTGAGCACGGCATGATGCAACGGAGTATTGCCCCAGTTATCAACCGTATTTACATCTGCGCCCAATTCTATTTGGCGTTTTATAAAGGGAATATCGGATCGTAATATAGCAAGCATCAATCCGGTTCTGCCATAAATATCACGAGACTGAGGATCGTCATATTGGCCAAGAATAGGTAGTGGTTTAGTTAATGTAGTGTACACACTGTCATCACCTTCATGATCATTGGGGCTCAAGCTATAGGCAAGAGCGGCCGGCGTGTAACCTTGATTATTTTTTATGGTTAGATCAAGTATAGAGCCATATTTTTCTCTAATCATCCAAATAAATTCAGGATTGTACTGATAGACAAACATGTGCATCATCGTGTCGCCATTAGTGTTGGTAGCATTAATATCGCCCCCGCGATCAACAAATAAATGAAGCAAATTTTCAAGCATTATCGGATCAGGAATACTATTTAAATAATGAAATACCGTCATACCAAGATGGTCTTTTGCATTTACATTAGCATCATATTCTATCAGCAGCGCTATCGCTTCAAACATGCCCGGCATAAACCCATTTTGAACGGCGATGATTAACGGCGTTTCACCCGCGTAATCACGCGAACGCACATTTATTTGAGCACCATTTTTGAGTAAGCGAACAATCTCGGGCAGATCAGGTGCTGCCACAGCATTCATTAAATTAGTGCTTCCAAAAATATCATAGTAATCTGCAAACTTTATCTCATCGTCGCTTGCAAAATAGCGGCTGTTATCTTCTTCAGTTTGCCCTATTAAAAACCTGCTGTCATCATTGTCGTTGTAGGATTGGACAAATACCACTCCTAGAATAGTTAATTTTACAACAAGCAGTGTCACAATGATTTTGTGTATGCTCATGAGCATCCTTGGTTGAGCAGTAAGAATTATTACAAAAATAACAAACAACTATCTCTTAAAACAACTATTTGGCATCCTATTAAAAACTAACTCGTATACAAAGTGATATTACTATGACTTCATTTCATCTTTTGTCTGCTTTCAAACGTGCCTTAGCATGGAATGCGTTACTCTTTGCGTTTTACAAGCTCGCAAACACAGGGCTTTCATTTGTGCTCTATAACACCTTGAGCACAAATGAATTTTATTTTTGGGCAATGAGTAATGCTATTATTTATTTATCCTTATTATGGCTTGATTGCGGATTTAGAAAATCAATAGCTCGCTATGTTCCTATTTTTTTGTCTGATACTCACCGTTATAAAGCCATGATTCGAAACATTGTCATCTTTCAAGGATGCATGCTTGCAACGGTTGTCCTTGGATGCATCGCCTTCTATAATTACCATGCGTATTATGACGAACATCCGGTAGTGTTGTATCTGTGCTTTGGAATCTTTATTAGTCAAGGGATCCTCTTTATTATACAACTAGTGTTTCATGCTCAATTTTTTAACAAGCAATTTAATACCATAATCATGGCAACTACCGCACTTGAAATGCTCCTCATTGGCTGTTGGTTCGTAGCTCAACCCGTTATGATCTCATTATTACATGTCGTGCTATGGTCTAAGTTACTTACTACGTTGGTAGCTCTGGTGTGGGCATCGTTGCTCCTCAAACAACTTTGGCCGCCTGTGACACACCACAACCAACATATTGATACTGAACCTGTTTCCTTTGTTGTTCATACCACCGCTATGTGGGCAACGACAGTTCTTAAAAGCTTAACTGAGCGCAATTTTTTGGTACCTTTTTTCTCATTTTCATTGGGCATGGCCAGTGCTAACATTTTTAAATTAGCCAATGATGCCGCGCTTTTATTTTATAGGGTCATAGTCAAAACATTGGGCACGGCAGATACGGCGTTGTTATCACATGTCCAAACGGGGTATCATGCGGATATTAATTTTAATAAGGCGTTTGTTAATATTACCAAGCAAATCATGGTGCTTTCTATTCCTATATTAATTGTTGTTCCGGCACTATCGCACATCCAAGGAATGATGAGTTCGTATGCCTGGTTATTACCGTTTTTAATTATTACCAGTTGCTACTTAGTTGAATCATTGCTTATCCCCTTTGAAAGGGTATTAGAAGTAAAACAAAATTATCGTTACTTGATATATGCGTATATCCCCTATGTGGTGGGCATCATAGTGATTGCAGCGGGTATGATGCGCTACGAGGTCACGTTACTTCAATCATTAACCGCTATTCACGTCGTACGAATTGCCAGCATGGCATGTATGGCAGTGTTGGCACACAAGGCCTATCGGGTGCCATTTCCTCTTACCTATGTGTTAAAAAGAGGGATGATTATTGCAGGTTCTGTATATGTGGTAAGCAAGCTGATCATTATTGCATGGGGCAAAAGCTAAGAGAATGTGCACGTAAAAAAAGAGGGTAAGAAGCAGCGCGCGCCGTCTTTCCCCTTTTAGGAAGTTATATACTATGTTAGTGCTCTATGGTTTTCAAGCTAAAACACCAATAATAACAACGATTAAAACGTAAAAAGATATTTACTTATCGTCTCAATTGGTTGCACGCCTATGCTTTTTTTTGATTCGTGCGATTGGTTCGTATCAAGGTGTTACGCGTATTTGCGTCTTATGTGCCACAGCGGTTACACAATCTCTGGCCTTCCCGTTACTAGTTTTCTTAATAAGGTACTTCCTTTTCTTTTGAGTAAAGCTCTTCTTATCATTATTCTTCTTCTTTGTCTTACCTACCCTTTTCTTCTTTTTATTATTCTTATTAACCTTATCACTCCCCTTCTTCTTTAGCGTGTGTATAGGTGAGTTATCCTTATTCACCTTAGACATCTTAATTCTCTTGAACCTTATCTTTCTCTTAGGTTTGATCTTTTACTTCTTTTACGTGAGTATTTTGTCTACTGGTTTGCAACAGAGATAGGCTAGTATGTTATATCTAGTTGTTCTCTTAGTTTCATGCTTGCTATTCTTTTTCTTTACCTTGGTTATTTTTCCTGCGCATACCTTTTACATCTGTTGGTTATACACCGTATACCATGTATCAATATCAATAATATTCTCATCCTTACTTATATCCCTTCCTTTATTCTTTCATTCTTTCTTTTATTCTTGTTCACTGTGCGTACGTAGAGTGATTTATGCTTTGTTTAACCGTTTTAATTTAACGGAGTCAAGTCCCCGCAAGCCCCCCTTCCCCACCCCCCAAAAGGGCTGAGGGTGACGCAGACGGAGTGCCCGGTCGGCGCGGCGGCGCGCATCCATAGAGTAAAAAAATCCTTGAATAAAAGCCTTTTTTTACAAAAATTCCCCATACGGTCAAAAATTGGCTCATCAAAGCTGGTCAAAATAAGGCTCTGGAGGCTTGGCGTTATGCGACATAATAATTCAAAACTTTGATTGAATAGTCTGGTATAAAAATTTATCTTTTTACCATGCCGTCCGCCTCTGTAAAGGTTGCTAGTAAAAAATAATAAAACTTTAGTGCGCAAGACTAAGATTTTTTTAGTATTAGTTTGACAGAGGGGGTATGTTTTCACTATAATTTATAAGGATTTTAATTAAAACTAAAATCATATAATTTTTGAAAAAAACTACACAAAACATAAAGGGTTCTATCCATGGCAAAAATAATTGGCATCGATTTAGGAACAACCAACTCGGTAGTAGCCTTCATGGAAGGTGGTACACCTAAAGTTATTCCTAATAAAGATGGTTCAAACACCACCCCTTCTATCGTCGCGTTTACCAAAGATGGCAAGCGCCTGGTAGGAACCTTGGCAAAACGCCAAGCGGTAACCAATCCAGAAAACACTATTTACTCTGTTAAGCGTTTCATTGGTCATCAATATGATGAAATGACTAACGAAATCAAAAAAATGCCTTACAAAGTGGCAAAACGTAGCAATGGCGACATCGCTATCGTAGCTCAAGGTAAAGAATACACCCCACAGGAAATATCTGCCGCTATATTAAGCGAACTTAAGCAAACCGCAGAAGAGTTCTTGGGCGAAAAAATTACCGAAGCGGTAATCACCGTTCCTGCATACTTCAACGACTCTCAACGTCAAGCAACCAAAGACGCCGGCCGCATTGCAGGATTAGATGTAAAACGTATTATCAACGAGCCTACCGCAGCAGCATTGGCATATGGATTTGATAAAAAGAAAAGTGGCATCATCGCAGTATTTGACTTTGGTGGTGGTACTTTTGATATTTCAGTTCTTGAAATCAATGATGGCGTGATCGAAGTACGTTCAACCAATGGTGATACACACTTGGGTGGTGATGACGTTGACCATGTGTTAATTGACTACATCGCAGATGAGTTTAAAAAAGAACAAGGCATCGATCTTACCAAAGATAGCATGGCCTTACAACGTCTCAAAGAAGCCGCTGAAAAAGCTAAAAAAGAGCTTTCAACCCTGCACGAGACTGACATTAACTTGCCTTATATCACCGCAGATGCATCAGGCCCTAAGCACTTAAACATTAAATTATCCCGTGCAAAACTTGAGTCATTATGCGCAGATATTTTCAAACGCTTACTCGAGCCATGCAAAAAAGCATTATCAGACGCACAATTGAGCGCAAGCCAAATTGGTGAAGTTATTTTAGTAGGTGGTTCAACCCGTATCCCTAAAGTACAACAACTGGTAAAAGACTTCTTTGGCAAAGAGCCTAACAAATCAGTAAACCCTGATGAAGTAGTAGCCGTAGGTGCTGCAATTCAAGGTGGTGTATTAGCCGGTGAAGTTACTGACGTTCTCTTGCTTGATGTTACCCCTCTTTCACTTGGTATTGAGACCTTAGGTGGTGTTATGACTAAGTTGATTGAACGTAATACAACCATCCCTACTAAGAAATCACAAGTATTCTCCACAGCTGAAGATAATCAAACTGCCGTAGATATTCGTGTATTCCAGGGTGAGCGTGAATTTGCAAAAGATAACAAAATGCTCGGACAATTCCGCTTAGAAGGTATCCCTGCAGCTCCTCGTGGCGTTCCTCAAGTTGAAGTATCATTTGATATTGATGCAAACGGTATTGTACACGTTTCTGCAAAAGACAAAGCCTCTGGTAAAGAACAAAAAATAACTATTACCAGCAGTACTGGCTTGAGCAAAGAAGAAATCGAGCAAATGGTACAAGATGCAAAAGCACACGAAGCTGAAGATAAAAAAGCTCGTGAAACCGTTGAAAAGAGAAATCAACTTGATGGTACCATCTTGCAAATAGAAAAAACCTTAGCCGACAATAAAGAAAAGATCCCTGCTAACGATGCACAAGAATTGCAACAAGCAGTGGACAAAGCTAAAGCTGCTCTCAAAGAGCATGAGCACAATGCAGAAGAACTGCAAAAAGCTCATGATGAATTGCTCAAAGCTTCACACAAAGTAGCTGAGTTGTTGTATAAACAAGGCGGCGCTGAAGGTGCAGAACAAAAACCAGAATCAGATGACACTAAATCTGACAATGGTCCAATTGATGCAGACATTAGCTAAATAGTAGATTAGCATTTATACGATAAGGGAGCCCTCAAAAGCTCCCTTATTTTTGTGTGTACTACAATCTCAATAATTGCCGCCGCGCAAAATATGCGCACAATCAACTTCTGGTCACGATCAATCTGCAGTATACTCAGTGCATCACATGCATCATTCATTTAACGAGCAGATACATCATGGTTTTCAAAAAAGCAATCGCTGTCTTGTATATTTTATTAGGTACACCTGCGCTCAGTGCATTAAATGGCAATCCTAATTTTTTTGACAAGACTCAGCTCTATATTACCAGCTCTCCATTGGTAACGCCCCTGAGAAAATTATTACAGTTTATCACTCCACTGTTAAATCCACATTTAAAAATTAAAGATTGTCTTGCTAACGACGATTTACAAAAAATTGCACAAGAAGCCCAAACTGCTGTAGGAATTCCCACAACACAACAGGTACCGCTCAAGCGAGCAGAGGGAACCTCTTTTACCGGATTAGAGTTTTATGCTGCAACCAATTGCAATGGAATCTTTATCAATCAAAATTCATTAGCATTTAAATCGTATGGTTTAATACGTAATGTGTTGCATCATGAAGCAATACATTATAAATACGATGACTCAATAATGGCTGCACTCTTAGCAGGAGCGAGCTGTTTAACAATCGACAAAATAAGTACAAAATTAATAGTGCGTTATATCAAAGGCGGCCCAAAAAGTAATATCATGGCTGTGATCTGCAGCTTGAGTGCTGCTGTTAGCGCTTTTGGTATTGTACATAGATTTAATTTATATGCTGAACATCGCGCCGATATTCAAGGCGCTTATGCAACTCAATGCTACAAATGCGTAAAAGAAAAAATCGACTATTATAACGATACGTTGTGCTCCCACGGCTATGCAAGCAATAAAGAGTTTGAGGCAATTAAAAAAATTCTTAAAAAAAAACATCTATTGTGCAAACATCACGCAAAAAAGGTTATGCATAGCTGAGTGTTGTGAGCTTTAAGAGATTTTCTAATAGGTTTATTTTTTTTAAATATTTGATACAACTAGAGCAACGTAAACTCTCATAACACCATGGATGTACTATGAAAAAAATAATTTATTCTTTGATGTGTATTTTTTCTTCAATGTCTTGTTTGGCAACCGATACGCAAAAAACCTTTTTATTATTTCAAGCTTTGTTGATGGGGCAAATCAGCGCATCAATCGATGAAGAGCAAAACAATGCCCCACAAAAAGAAACTACTCCTTTTGCGGCACCCTCAAAAAAAAATAAAAAGAATCATGCAATAACAAAAATCAAATCGGTTAAAAAAAATAATATACGCCATTAATTCACAAAGGCATTTGAGATGGTTACTTCTATGATCCACTACGCGATTCTTATTATCTTAACTAGTTTCAGTATTACTCATTCATCAGACCTATTTCCTAAACGTCGTGACACCCAACATCTATGTATCACCGATCAGTATATAAAGCCAATACGCGCTTTGATCGTTAATACTGAATGCTGTCCCAGCAGTTTTCAAAAAGAAATACATACTTTAATGAGTAACAATGGTGTGTATAAACAACTTTTTACTCATCCAACGACCGCTGGCCTCATTATTAAGCAAACGACTAATAAGAAAGATCCAGTAGCACCTTACATGGTTGCACTCATGTATAATACGCCGGGAAGCATTCAATGGCTTAAGCGTGAGTTGGTAAAAGGTAAAAACAATTCTACTATTGTATTTTCACTTGGCTACATGATGAGAAAGCTAGTTCGCTATGACACACATCCAATACCAACGCTAGAGGCTATTTTTTCGTTGCGCGATTGTCTGAATAAAGTAGAACGCAATGAATTTTTAGCACACAAAATTAAAGCGATAGAAAGCGCGCGTGAATTGAAAAAGAAAGATTTGGTAACGTATTTGCTGAGTCATTAAACACGTAAAAACGTATTGTATATTCCGCACAATTTAAAGTTTTTAAGCGCAATTTAAAACATGCGGCTCATAAACAAGCAATAAAAAAAGGCTCCTTTATGGGAGCCCTTTTTTTGTACTTAACAAATTACTTTTCGAAGACTAATGATGCTGAATGAGAATGTAATATAAAATTCTCGTGAGTGTTTACATCAGTTACGCGTAAGGTAAACGGAGTTTCAAACTCATCACGAGGCACGAATATTAAACCGTTAATCATGCTAAATGGACTAACAACGCAATCACGTAATATTTTTTTATTAAAATCGTAATCAAGTTTTTCATTGGCTTTTTTAGAACCAAAACCATCGACAACGGCCGGTATCAACAAAGGCCATATAAACAATCCGGCAACGCCATAGCCAACAGCACGTTTTACCGTAGATGTATGAACCATCTGAGCAACTTCATACGCTTGTGCACACACAAAACTAAATGCATGCGGCGATAGCCTGATATGCCTATTGCTATTGTTCATAAACGTTATTTGCACCGGCTGATACCCTTTTGCAATAACATTGCGATCAAGATACTTTTTACAATCCTGGGGCGTAAATACGTGATATGCAAACGATAAGCTGTGCGCATTACTTTGCATTGCAGATTGCGGCACAAGGCGTTTTAAGCTTTTTGCTTGATAGCGGGCACAACCAGCAACACCCAATAACAGTAAAAAACAGGGTGTCATAGCTTTAATATAAGATTTCATAATTACTCCATTTATAAGTAAATTATAGATACAGGTAACGCAAGATAAAAAAGCTACTTAAGCTTCTTCATATTTTTTTAATTCTTCAAACACAGCACTTAAATAGTCCTTAAAAGCATTAAAGGTTTTTTTAGCCTCTATGCATGTTTCACTGCTAGGTTGTGCTTTACACAGATCCAATGTCTTTTCTTCAATATGCTGCATAACCGTTTTTCCGTGAATAGGATCCACCAATAAGTCAAAATCAATTGCCGTGTGCACATGTGCAATCTCATTCAATTCTTCTTGTGTTGGTGTTGCAAACGGATTTAATCCCACTGCAAGCAATTGGTATTGGTAGCGAATTTTATTTAACTCTTTAATGTGATCAGTATCAACATCTGACTCATCGTACTCTTTGAGCGCTTTGTCAGCAAAATAGTGAGCCAACCTTAGATAGTTAACAGACAGATTAAAATAATATTGCAGTTTTTGTTTACGTAACGACTCTTGCGCAGACAGACCCAATGAGGTAAACGCAAATAAAATGAGAAATATTTTTTTCATGATAATAACCTTAGCAGAGTGATTACGCGGTACATTATGCTACCTTGATATGGCTAGATAGCTTATCAATGTCGAATTCAGCCTTCTTTTTTTCATTAAAACACTGTTTAGCATTGTACGCAGCAAGCATGGTAAAACAAGCTGAAGCCGCTACAAGCCCTACCGGTGATTGCACAAATGGCTGTAGCAGTTCTTGATTTAAAGCAAACCAAACGGAATACACGAACCCGTTAAATCCTGAAAATCCCCACAATAATGATTTTTTTTGGTTATGCTGTTTCTGTTTTTTTAACAGCTGAACATGGGTGATTTCATTGAAAAGCGTACTATGCTCGTGTCCTGCTCTATTATCTACGTGGCCAGGCTCAGTATGCATTCTTCTCATTCCCTCAAATAAGGTTTTTTTAAGACACGTGCCGGCCTTAGAAAATATCTGCTGTGCTCCCCCATTGCATGCGACTCATGAGCGGTTACTGTAATTAGGAATACCACCAGTAACGAATGTTTAGTAATGTTCATGACGTACAGAGCCTTCAATAACATTGTTTACGTATTACGTCGTTACTTCAACTGTATCATAAACAACAACTTTTACAATTCAAGCAGTAATTAAAATTCAAAAAAAACGAATATATAGACTCACAACGTTGCAATTAGCTAAGACTATGAGTAAATTTAGGTACATTATAATAGGCGGGTGGCCCATGTAAAAATTGATCGTCCATTACGCTGGCTAAAATGTGTGTGAAAGGAATGTATGAAGTATGGAGTAGTTCTGACGTGTCTATGGCTTGCGAACACCGCACGCGGTGCAGAAAATCTTTTTTGTCGTTACTGGCAATTGCAAAGCAGCAATCAAACCCGCTATGCAGCCGCATGTATAAACAATTATGCGCCCTATCCGGGCACCGTGCCCAACCCGGCCTGTAACCACTTTAAAAGACAAGGTTATCCTAATATTTTGATGACGCAACACGCATCGTATTGCCCACCAAAACATAAACCCTACATTAGAAAAAGAAAGTAATAAAAAAGGGCGCACTAAAGCGCCCTCTTGTATTTGATCGTAAGGATTAGCGGTGATTGTATGGTCTACCGGTTTCCTCAGGACAAGAATCTTTGTGTGCGCAGTGCTTGAATAAGCCAATTAAACCTAAGATACCTGCAATTCCAACAAGGTATAACGCGGGTGTTACAATCCAAGGAAGATTGTTAACTACAAAGTCTGATTTCCATAAATCAAAACCAAATGGAATTAAACCCCATAGAATAGCAGCTATTGAAGTTACAAACCAAACAGCTTTGCAAAGCAAGTTGCTTAAACCTGAATGACAGTGCATATGTCTCTCCTTTTTTAATGTTTATTCTAACTCTACTTTAGACCCTATCATAAAATTAATATCTTTTTCTAGATAATCGGTCAATAGTGGTAAAAAATCGAATAAAAATTTGAAAAAACTGCTTTTTTTGCTCACACTAGAAGTAAAAAATAGCGCTCCATAATAAGGTTTTAATTCATGAGTATCCAAGCCGGCCTTGTAGGCCTTCCTAACGTTGGCAAATCAACACTGTTTAATGCATTAACCAAATCAAGCATACCAGCAGAAAACTATCCATTTTGCACCATTGATCCTCATGTGGCAATCACCGAAGTACCTGATGATCGCATGGGTATATTGCAAAAAAGTTACAATTCACAAAAACAAATACCCGCAACGGTGACCTTTGTAGATATTGCAGGATTAGTAAAAGGTGCTGCATCGGGTGAAGGACTGGGTAATCAATTTTTAAGCCACATTCAACAGGTTAACTTAATTTTGCATGTGCTTCGTTGCTTTGAAGACTCTAACATTATATCTACCCAAGATTTGATAGATCCTCTGGTGGATTATGAAATAATAGTATCTGAGCTGATGCTTAAAGACTTAGAAGCGGTACAAAAGCGTATTGAAAAAGCTGAGCATGGACTAAAAAAGGCACAAAATAATCCGCTCGAGCGCAAAGAACTTGAAGCTGAAATAGAACTCCTTAAAAAAGTTAAAACCGCTCTTGATAATGCTGACGCAAAAACTGTACGCACCCTAACCCAAGACTCATCGGTAAAAACTATTCCTCTTCTTTCTGCAAAAAACTTTTTGATTATTGCAAACGTTGCAGAACATGAAATTGAAAATGATGCATACCTGGCTAATAAAAACTTTCAAAAGTTAGTGGCACATTTTGGCGCAGATCGTGTGATACCAGTATGCGCAAAACTTGAGGGTGAGCTGGCACAAATGAGCGATGAAGACGCAGAAGAGATTATGTCGCTGGTGGGTCTCAAGCAACGCAGCCTAGGCACCATTATTAAAAAAACCTATGAGCACTTAGGACTCATTACCTTTTTCACTTGCGGACCTAAGGAAATTCATGCATGGCCGATTAAGCACGGCATGACGATTCGCCAAGCAGCGGGTGAAATTCACTCTGATCTTGAGCGTGGTTTTATCTGTGCAGATATCTTTAATTATAAGGATTTAGCTACGTATGCTACTGAAGCAAAACTCAAAGAAGCGGGCAAAATGCGTGTTGAGGGTCAACATTACTTAGTGCAAGATGGTGATATTGTACACATCAAATTTAATGTGTAACTAATCTAAATCGTCATACTCATTTTTAATGCACAAACAACAGAACGCTTTTTTAGTTTTATCTCTAAGCGATTCATACATAGTAGGATCACGCGGCGTCATGGGCAAGGTATCATCATATTCGTATGGGCTAGGCGTGTGTGGAACTTGATACGGCTTCTTTTTTTCTGACGCAACCAGGTGAGTTGCGCTGGTCAATAAAAAAATGAGTACTGGCAATACGTACATTACAAAATCCTTTTTATATTATTCTAAATACACCGAGTAATTGCACACAAGATTTTATGAACAAAAAAAAGAGGCTCGAAATACCGAGCCTCTTTTAGTAACGTTACGAGCCCATCGCGGGTGCTGAGGGCCTGTGTAAGTTTACAATTTGGTTTTTGATGTGCTGAACATTTACGCGCGCTTTGCATTCAGGACATGTGCCCTGCATAATACTCCACTGAGCATCATCTGCACACACCCTATGTTTTGAAGGGCATGACAATTCAATACGATTGACTTTTCCTTGCGTTCTCATTTCTTCTACATAATACTCTGTGCAAATTGAGCAACGCAATTTGTCGGTGTTATCAAGAATAGTTTCTGTAACTTCAGTGGGAGTAAATTTACGTAATTTTGCAACGCCAAATACCGCTGATTCCATATCTATACCCTCTTTGCTGTTAAGTAATCGGCGCACCTGGTCACACCCTTCACGCAGTTTAGATGAATCTACTACTTCGTTACGTAGTTGATTGCAGCTTGCAATAATAACCTGATCAAACCAATCTTTAAGAACAGCTTTAGTTAATGGTATTGCATTTTGTTCAGTAACCGCACGTGCTGACAAGGTGCGGGACACGCTTGCTATCAAATATGAAATATCAGACTCAGAGAGTTTTATTTCACGAAGTTTGCTGCGCATCATGTCTAAATGTTTATCCAAAGGAAAAGAAGCATACACAGGCATTACCGGCTTTTGTGCTTGATAGTGCGCAGTTTGTGGCGTGTAGTTGGCAAGTTCTTTTTTGAGAGTAAACTCAAGCTCTTTACCAAAAAATTGCACATACGCTTGACCGTTAATGTGCTGAGCACGTTCAATGCGGGCTAAGATATTCCCTTGCATAGAATTTGCAAAGCGATCTGCAAACGAGTCGGGCGCTCCGAGTTGTTTTGCTTTTTTGTAGGCAGATACGCGACCGTGTTCAACTAATGCAGCGCGCAATATTTGATCAGCATATTCTTTACTTATAGAACCGTTAATGCTTTGCAACGATTGGCGGGCATAGCTAACAATAGCTTGAATGTCACTGTACTCAAGACCTGCAAGGTCCTGCTTAAATTGATGCAAGTAGTAATCAAGCGATTGGCCAGTTTGAGTGTGAACAGGCTTAACGGGATACGCTTGCTGATCAGCATTTTTCAATGCTTCGGCAAGATAAGTAAAAAAATCGTGCCATGATGCATGTGCTGGTATAGCAACGACGAGTAAACTAAATAAGCTTATTTTTTTCATGTAAAGACCTTTTCAAAGTTAGAGAGTTATTCTGCTGGATATAAATAGCCATCACATTCAGGACAGCTATATGCGCCACCTTTAAAAAAACGGTTTCGCTCAACGTATGACATGAGATCATCTGGACAAAATGCATGCTTGTGCGCACATGCTAAAACAGTTCTTTTTTCAACCATAGAATCGTCAGGGTTTTTAAATTCCTCTTTAAAATAGTTGTTGCATAATGGGCAGGCGATATCTTCGCATTCATCAAGCAATGTCTTTTTAATATTTTCAGGATAATATTTCACCAGTTTTTTTACATTAACCGTTAAAGCTCGACCAGCAGTTCCTTCGATACGCTTTTTTTTGCTAATTATGCCCTGGGCCCCGCCAAGTGTAGTAGTAACTATGTAGTAAGCAAGATTCAGTTTATCAGGTCTTGTCATCGTAGTTTTAAGTTCTTCATATGCTTTGTTGAGGGTTTTAGTGACAAGCTGCGTCACATAGTTATTAACAAGTGTTATTTTTTTCTTGCCATGCATCTCTGCTTCAAACACTTTATTTTTACGAGCTATTTTTCTTTGAGGCACGTCAAAATGTTTTTTTAATACCAAAGCTAACCTATTATCCATAGAACGTATGTTGATAGTTGTTAGCAAAACCATAATAATTATATAGTTAACCATTGATCCCTCTGGCAAAAATAGTTTGTGTTATATCGTTAATAGCAGTGACATGATTTAAATTCTGGATACACCAAATACGCCATGAATTTATACCGTCATTTTGCTGCATCAAAAAGATGATGGGGCGTAAAACATATAGGACAGTTTTCTGCCGCCTCAGTACCATGATGGCGCGTAAAATATGAAAATATATCGTCAGGACAAAACGCATGCTTGCCGTTACAATCTAAGACCATTCTATCCACCATTGACTTATCGGGATTTTTAAATTCTTCTTTAAAGTAGTTGTAACATATGGGACACCGTATGCCCTCACATTCATTTAACAACATCTCTTTTAGGTTTTCTGGGTAAAATTTAACCAATTTCTCAAGGTCTACGCTCAACATTTCAAAGGAGCTTCTTTTAACACGAATTTTTTTGGTAACGATTCCCGTAATCGCATTGTGCGCACTGTCACGCAGCACCTTGGCTGCGCCATCTATTTGCTGCGGGTTGACCAGTTCTTGTTTTAAAACATTACTCGCATGTTTGACCGTTCTTCTGACTACCTTTAATACATACTGGTTAATCAGCTCGATTTTTTTAACCCCTATGGTTTCATAGTTAAGTCGTTTTCTTTGTCGCTTCAACTGTCTTTTAGACACCGCAAAATGATCTTTAAGAACAGCGGTCAAACTTTGTTCCATTGAATGACACACCACTGACCATGCAAACATTGTAATAATAATGCATTTTTTCATACTTTTCTTTCATTTTATAGACCTTGTCCTAGTATAACTATCGCGCAAGATGGGTTCAAGTGTATGCATAGCCATAAAGCCGTATTAAATATTCAAATAGCAATATGAATTTTGACGGTTTTCTGTTTTTACAGTAGTATGAAAGTAAATGAAGGTTATAAAAAAGAGGTTATTTATGTCACGTCTCAACCACATCACCCTACTGGGTGTACTTACCCTGTTAAGCATTTCCAGCTGTAAAAAAAAGAGCACGATACACACACCTGTGATCGTTGCCACTCAAGAAGTTAAAACAGAACCACTCCAAACACCGGTGCACGTCACAACCCCATCATACCACTACAAACCAGCACCCATTAAAAAACAAGTACCCTTGTACTGGGATTGGGATAAAATCGATACAACAATGATTAATTTCCCTTCAAACTTTTTATGGGGAGTTGGCACCTCGGCACATCAAGTAGAAGGAAATTGCACAAACAATGATTGGCACGTGTGGGAACAAGCAGGTAACACGCAAGAAATCACCGGCATAGCCTGCAATCATTGGAACACGTACAAAAAAGATATTCAACTGATGAAATCATTAGGAATAAATACGTACCGATTTTCAGTTGAGTGGAGCAAGATAGAACCACACGCAAATAAGTATGATACCGCTGCCCTAGATCATTACGAAGATGTGTGCAAAGAGTTGGTGCAGGCAGGCATCAAACCCGTTATCACTCTTCATCACTACACCAGCCCTGCATGGTTTGCGCAGATGGGTGGATTTGAAAAACAAGAAAATATTCATCATTTCGTGCGATTTACCCAAAAAGTTTTTGAGCGATTACACAAGTATGTACACTTATGGCTTACGTTTAACTCCCCTACCAGCTACGCAGCGCGTGGTTACTACAAACACTTAGCCTATCCGGGTGTAAAAGATACGCAGCTCATGCAAGAAGTAATCAAAAATATATTAGAGGCACACGTACAGACGTACCACGCCTTAAAAAAATTACCCGGCGGTAAAGACTCACGTATTGGCATATTGCACAATATCTATCAAGTTGAACAAGGCAATGGATGGCTTGATGGCATGGGGTGCCGATCAGCCCGTGCATTATTTGATGATAACGTGTATGGATTTTTCACCACCGGCGAGTTTAAAGTTAACGTGTCGTTTACCGCAAAACTTAAACACATCAATAAAGATGCTCCAAAAAGTTTAGATTTTATTGGATTAAATTATTATTCTCACGGGCTCATGAAAAGCTTAGATGTAAAAGCATGTAGCGAAGATTTGCCAACCAATTGCGATCTATACACTATCTATCCTGAAGGGTTGTATCGCGCCATTGTAGATATCTCACAAAATATTGCAAAACCACTTCAAATTCCTATCTACATTACCGAAAATGGCATTAGTACCGATCATGAAGAACACAGAGAAATCTTCTTCAAGCGCTATTTATTTGCGCTGTCTCAAGCGATAGCAGAAGGACATAACGTCGGCGGTTATATAGTTTGGTCTTTAATGGACAATTATGAATGGGGTACCTATGACAAGAAATATGGCATTTGTAGTGTAGATTTTACCACGCAAGAACGTAGTTTGAAATCTGGTGCACAATGCTATATTGATACCATAAAAAAATTTAGTAGCATGGAGATCACATGAAACGAATACCATTACAAAAAAAATTACTAACACTGGTAGCCTTACTCAGCTTTGCAACTGCACGTCCGATGGATATTGCACAGCAATGGATTGCCCATGCATGGAATAACGTAGAAGAACATCCAATTGCAAGCGTCACACTACCCGCAGCGGCAATTGCAGGAGTTTACATTAATAACGCTGTTAAGCAGTATAACAATGCAATCTCATGGAATTGGCCTTCAATTAATACGCATCGTGTTAACAATCAACCTATTGGCGCATTCTTCAAACAACACGCGCAACAATTAGCTGCGCATAATGAAACCTGGCTCTGGGGAAGTGGTACATCGGCCCACCAAGTTGAAGGCGGCTGCACCAACAACAACTGGTATGAGTTTGCACACAGCCCTGAACAAAAAAATACTATAGTAGATGCGGGTATTGCCTGCGACCATTGGAATAAATACCCTGAAGACATTGCACTCATGGCTAACTTTGGCCTTAATGCATATCGCTTTTCTGTTGAGTGGAGCAAGATAGTTCCTCAAGAGGGTGTTATAGATTACGCGGCATTAGATCATTATGAAGACGTGTGTAAACGATTGGTGGCAGCTGGTATTAAACCTGTCATTACTCTCTATCATTACACTGATCCTATCTGGTTTACCAGACTAGGGGGATGGGAGAAAGCAGAAAATTGTAAGCATTTTATTTTCTTTGCACAAACCGTGTTTGAGCGCCTTCATAAGTATGTACATTTATGGCTCACCTTTAACGCGCCTGAATCATATGCGTTAACAGGATGGACGCAAGGGTTAAAGCCGCCTGCCAAAAAAGATCAGTGGGAACTGATGGCCCAGGTTATGCACAACTTATTTGAAACGCATGTAAATGTGTACCGTGCGTTAAAATCAATGCCCGGTGGCAATACATCACGCATTGGGGTGTTAAAAAATATTTACCAGCTTGATCCCTGGCGCCTATATCACCCGGGTGATCATATCATGTGTTACTTTGGCAATAAACTCGTTAATGATTCTTTTTATACGTACTTAACTACCGGCCAATTAAGCATCTACACCCCCACAAAAGTTAATAAAACATTTGCACCCAATGAGTATTTAAAAAACGGTGGTGCTTGTTTAGACTTCATTGGTTTAAATTATTATTGCCATGGCTACATGAAAGGCAAAACAATTCTGCGTGATGAGAAAAATGAAATTCCCGCAAATAATGAGCGCTATACCATTTATGGTGAAGGTCTTTATCGCGCAATTGAAGAAATTTCATCGCGTGTTGCACAACCGCTCAACATACCTATTTACGTTACCGAGAATGGTATTGGAACCGACAACGAACAACATCGCACGCTGTTTTTAGAGCGTTATCTTTACGCACTAGCAAAAGCGATAGATAAAGGTCATGATGTACGCGGTTATTTTTATTGGTCATTACTCGATAATTATGAGTGGGGAACCTATTCCAAACGCTACGGATTATTTAAAGTTGATTTTGCCGATCCTAACTTAACGCGCACAAAAAAAGCTGGCGCACAGTATTATGAAGATATCATACATGCAACGTTCGCATAATTAGTTGCATGCTCATGAAGAGGCCAGATGTAAGTCTGGCCTTTTTTTATGCGCTTACCTACAATAAGAAGCTATAATCACGCACAATTAAAAAGGATGTAAATGCGCACACATTATTTGCTGCTTATCATAGCACTGCTTCAATCACCATTAACCCGCACACAATCGTGGGCAAAACAAACTCTTAATCGCATGTCATTACCAGAAAAAATCGGACAATTGTTTATCGTCACTGCTGTCACCAATCCTGAAGATCCCCGCAATAATCGTTGGTTTTCGCATGATGCACCCGGCGTAGAGTGCTCATATGTAAAACATCTTATTAAAACCTACCATGTAGGCGGTGTTATATTTTTAGGAACGGGAACCATAGACGCGCAAGTACAGGCAACCCGCGAATTTCAATCGTTAAGCAAAATACCTCTTTTTATAGCGCAAGATTATGAAGCCGGCACAGGTAGCAGAAGTCAAAAAGGCGGATTTCGTTTTCCCTGTGCTATGGCTCAGGGCGCAATCAATAACACTCAACTGATATATGATATGGCGTATGAAGTTGGAAAACAATGCGCGGCAATCGGCGTCAATATGAATTTTGCGCCCGTGGTTGATATTAACAACAATCCAGACAATCCCGTAATTGGTTTTCGCTCATACGGTCAAGACAAAGAAGAAGTAGCACAACGTGCAGAATTGTTTATGCGCGGCTTACAAGACGCAGGCATTATTGCATGTGCTAAACATTTTCCGGGTCATGGTGACACTGAAGTTGATTCACACATAGGGTTGCCCGTCATTAAGCATTCGTTTGACCATCTAAAAGAAATCGAGTTGTACCCTTTTAATGAGTTAATACTAGCAGGTGTTGACTCAGTGATGACAGCGCATTTGCATGTGCCTGCACTCGATGAAAAAACTATTGCCACGATGTCATCACCTACTATTCACGATTTGTTACGCACGCGTATGAATTTTTCTGGCCTCATTATAACCGATGCACTGGTAATGCGCGCTGTCTCAGATAATTATAAACCAGGTGAATTAGAACTCACGGCATTACGCGCAGGTAATGATATTCTGCTCTGTCCGACCGATGTATCGCGCGCAGTTGCTGCCATAGAAGAAGCTCTTGTTACAGGCGTCTTGTCAATTGAAGAACTTGATCAGCACGTATTACGTATTTTGCAAACCAAAGAAAAAAAGTTACTCAACAATGCTACAATTTCACCTGCTCACGATTACAAAGAACTATTACACAACGGTCATGCATGCGCATTAAAACGTAAGGTAGTTGAAGAATCCATTACTGCTTATAATATGAAGGACATCAATTTACAAAACGCCACTATTATTCAAGTTGGACATTCGCCACACGACGCACTCGCACGCGCAGCTATGGAATATGGCAGTACGGTAATTCGATTGCCAAAAAAATGCTCGCTAGAAGATGTTGAGTTAACAATTAATCAATTAGATCTTCAAAAACCCGTCGTCATTGCTCTCTTTGGCATGAACCGTGATCCCAAGACTCACTTTGGCATTTCACATAACACGATTGAATTAATTAAACAATTACAAACGAAAACGCAAACAGTTATTGCTGTATTTGGCTCCCCCTACATTTTGCGCATGTTTGATGCACATGTTCACGCACTTATTGCGTATGAATCAGATCCCCTAGCGCAAGAGGTTGTTGCAGAGATTATTGCTAATAAACATGCAGCTCAAGGCATACTGCCCGTGCACTGGTAATTAAAAAAAAAGAGGCACTTAAAAAAGTGCCTCTTTCAATTTTTATGCTTGGGTGCAAGAGTGTATTGCACTCTCTGCATCGAGTAGCGCTGCTGAACTAGTTCCAACACCGTTAGATGCTTCTTGAGTTCTTTGTTGCTTATACTGCGCAATCATTTTCAGCGCGCGTCTTGCTAAGACTTCTTTAAATATGGAATCATGCTTTACCATGAGTTCAGGCAGCACGCGATCACGAAAATAAGGCCAATATGTTTGTCGGGCATAGTAGTCTGCAAATCGAGGACTATGGGACGGCATTTTTAGCTCCCAAACGGTCTTAATACCATCATCGTGATAAGCTTCTTCAGCTTCAATCTCACCAATCACTTTTAAGCAGTGTTGTCTGACCAATTGAACCAAAACACGATCATGAAAATAAGACCAATTATGTTTCCTGGTTAAATTAGTAATATTGGTTAGTTCATTATCAAAGGGCAAAACTTTTTCAGTGGCGGTACATGCTAATTCAGATAGTACACGGTTATGGAAGTAGAACCAGCATTTACGGGTTTGATGCCGCAACAAGGGAAATCCCGGAAAGCGATGATAATATTCAATTTGTTTTGCAAGAAGTTTAGTTTGGTTTATTCTTCGCAATGAAGCGGTAACAACCGGATGATCTTTGCCATACAACGCAACGCGTGAGCCAACATCTAAAATTTCATCGAGAACTTC
The DNA here is from genome assembly GCA_020886235.1 of Candidatus Dependentiae bacterium Noda2021. Classification (GTDB taxonomy): domain Bacteria; phylum Babelota; class Babeliae; order Babelales; family Vermiphilaceae; genus Noda2021. The sequence goes on from AP025250.1 coordinate 527,186, forward strand.
AACAAAATTATTTTGTACTTTAGCGCGTTGATTTAATGATTTGTGATGCACACATGACAGGTATTGATCTGAATCATTAACCGCGCGATCCGGACCAAAAAAATAATCTAATCGATTATTCATACTTGAATAAACATTTTCATAAGGGCTTATTGCGTTCTCAACTACTGTACACTTAGGGTATGATGAGTCTTGCGGATGCAGCTTGTACCAAATATTTTTGGTCGCTTTTTTTAAATCAGCCTGCTGATTGGGATTTCCTTCTTCTGAAATCGGAGCGTCATCGACCGTCATCATTAATTCTGCTAACACAGCATTCTCATTATGCGCAAGAGCATGAGATGCACATGGAGCGTGCGTTGAATAATAACTAGTGCGCCTGCTTGCCAAATCAGCCCATGTATGCTGCGAGTGATCGCCGGCAACCCCAACTCCCACAGCATCATCGTTAACGGCATCCATTGCAACACCTGTATGAACAACACCCAATAATAACCATAGTTTTTTCATAGCATCCTTAGTAAAAGAAACAATCTATAAATAGCTCTTGTTTGCAGGGTTCTTTATGTAAGTAATACACATAATAAAACCCTATCACAATACTACTCTTTGAAATAATTTCAATTATTAGTTTTTACTCAAAGGCTATTTAGTTAAATACGCATATCCTAACTCAAGCGACCTAATCGGGCGTAAATCATCGGTTAACAAATCATTGCGCTGCCATGAGCGTAGGAGATTTAACCACTCATTTTTTTGATTTTTTGAACGCGCTGAGTACTGTTGCATAAGTTTTTTGTAAGCAGACTCATCAAATAAGGCACCAACATTTTTAAAGCTATGGGGATGCTTTTGTTTATACGTTAATAATTTTGATACTGAATCAGCATATGCCGGGTAATCGATCTCGACCTGTGCACTATCAGCCTCACCGGGAACAATGATAGTTGTGTCTTGAGGGGGTAAGCTATATTCCTTTAGCAGCGTTGGCGCAAAAGCAATAAAGTTTACTTGTTCATCAACACGCAGATTTGTGGTGGTAGCAACAAAGCTATTTTCATACACAAATTTCACCATGTCATGCGACTGATCGAGCAATCCTGCAGACATCCATTTTTTCATATAACCAGCCCACTTTTTTTGTCGCGAGATCACCATCTCTTCATCAGCACCCTTAGGATTTATAAAATCTTGATACATCGCTTCATTGAAGAAACATTTAAGTTGATCGTATGCAACAGGATCTTGATCATACAGATTGTTTAATGCAGTGAGTGCATGATACATACGGGGCAATACGCGATCCGCCTTGAGCTTTGGCATTAAACATGAAGGAGCATGAACCTGCTTTTCACGTTCGTGCTCAGGCTCAAAAAACAATTTGCGAGCCGCTGTTACCCGACTATTAGTACTACGGACAGAGCTTCTGACCATGTAGGAGCCCCTGTTTCTTTTGCTAGGTGAAACCGGACCGTCCTGGGACAACGCTTCAAAACTGCATAATCCTACTAGTAGGCTTATATAAATATACAGCATGTAATACCTCAATTGTTAAATAATGTAGGGTAGTAGGCAAACTTAGTAGGTATAGTATCAAATAGAAATATTTTAATCAAACCGGGCCAAAAGTGTGACAAAAAATCGGGGTTTTGCAATTATATGAGGGTAGAAAGCCTTAGTTGGCCAGAAAAGAGAAATACTTTTTTTTCTGGCCGTGGTATACTAGATTAAATTATATTTGCAGCAAAATAACTAACCTGAGCGACCATTGCTCAATTTTAGTGGTAAATAAAAAGTATGAAACGAAAGAAAGGCTTTTTTTCAATATCAGCCGTAGCAAAAATGTTTTCTATTCATCAACAGACGATACGTTTGTATGAAAAAGAAGGACTTATTTCTCCCAAACGTTCATCAGGAAATACACGCCTTTTTTCTGAAGAAGATGTCGACAGACTGGAAGAAATTGTATATCTAACCCATCAGCTCGGGATCAACCTGGCCGGTGTTGAAATGATATTTAGGCTTAAGCGCCAGATTGGAAAAATGCAAAAAGAGATGAACAAGATCTTTGAAACATCTCAAAAAGAATTAGACCAAGAAGCAGAGCTTGCAAAACAGGTGGTAAGCACAAGCGCTAAACAACTGATGAAGATCAAACAAAAAAACCACCCTGAAAAACAAATTACCGATTTAATTGAAGTGAAGCCGCGCAAGCGCATAGATGATGATACGGATATTGAAAACTGGGAAGTTGAATATGATGAATAAGGGGGAACAATGAATAATAATCTCAAAACTGTTATTTTACTGGGTGCGCTTAGTGGATTGCTGCTATTTATCGGTAAATCAATTGGCGGATCGCAAGGCCTGTTCATAGCATTTTTATTTTCTTTGCTTATGAATGGTTACGCGTACTTTTTCTCTGACAAGATTGTGTTACGCATGTACAATGCTAAGCCACTTGATCAACAACGCTATGCGGGTATTTATCAGATGGTAGCAGAGCTGTGCCGCACGATGAACATTCCTACACCAAAACTATGGATAATTGATAACCCATCCGCAAATGCGTTTGCTACGGGTCGCAATCCCAGCCACGCATCCGTTGCTTTTACCAGCAGCATTTTACAATTGCTTGATGAACGTGAATTACGAGGCGTAGTTGCTCATGAATTATCACATGTAAAAAATCGTGACACATTAATATCAACCATAGCAGTTGTAATTGCAACCACGATTAGTTATTTAGCACAAATGTTGCAATACTCAGCGATGTGGCAAACAAATTCACAAGATGGGCAGCGTAGAAGCAATCCATTAAGTTTACTCGTGCTTGCAATTATTACGCCATTTATTGCATCACTCTTGCAGCTTGCAATTTCTCGATCACGTGAATACATGGCTGATGAAACTGGTGCGCATGTATGCCATGACCCATTAGCTCTTGCAAGCGCATTAGAAAAATTACACACACACATTGCACCTGCAGGAACAACAACACAAGCAACAACATCATCATTGTTTATTGTTCACCCATTCAGAACCTCTACCATTACTGAATGGTTTGCAACACACCCACCATTACGCAAGCGTGTTGAACGTCTTCGTAGAATGGCGCAAAACAAAAATATTTGATGCCAAACAATTTTTGACAACCTGAGTGCCGACGCCTCAACCAAAAGGAAAAACGGTATGATACAAAACGACAATACTAACAACAATCAATTTACTATTTCATACGAACTTTTGTGTCTTCTTCGTTGGCTCAGTCAGCATGATGTAGACAAGTTAAAAAAACTTGTAACAAAAGCACTGGATAATGGCTTACAAGAAGACATTAAAAAAGTTGAAGCATATAGCAAGGTAAACAGCGAATCTGATATGCTTGAAGAAGTTCAACACAGCATTTTAGATTTCTTTACTCTGATGGAATCGTTACTGTTAGTTGCCCTCAATGAAGAAACGGCAAAAAAAGCAGTCAAGCAAAACTTGATGCCTGCAATTGATCATATTGATGCGGCAGCCTGTGATGATGAAACCGTGCGTTACAGCGTCGAGCGTGCCACGAGTAAAGCAGAACAAAAGCCTGATCAAAACGCGCAGGAGCTTTTGTTTGAAGAGTTACTCAAGCGCTGGAAACCAAGCAAACGACAAATTATGCACTAAGTGCTTTTGCAATAACGTATACCAAAAAGCCGATCGTAACTGATCGGCTTTTTTATTGTCTTATTCGTTGCAATTTGTTTTAACATCTTTTTAATTTTAAAAAAAGTTTGATCACGTAAGAAGGGGCAGTAGCATGGTATCGTTTAGTAATAATATTTTTATGCTAGGATGCGGCGGTGTTGCACAATGCACATTGCCTTTATTACTTGATCTGATAGACATTGCACCATCAAACGTAACGATCATGGACTTTGTTGATAATCGATCACGTGTTGCGCCCTATCTTGCACAAGGAGTTGTGTATGTGCAAGATACTCTTACCAAAGATAATTACGCTCAGCTTTTAAAAAAATATCTCAATCCTGATGATTTATTTATTGATCTATCATGGAATGTCGATACCTGCGCCCTGCTGCAATGGTGCCATGATAATCAGGTGCTCTATGTAAACACGTCAATTGAAGAATGGGAGCCCTATCAAAACGTTACCAATACCCCTGTCAGGAATTTAACGTTGTACTACCGCCATCAAGAAATAAAAAAAATGATCAACTCATGGAGCGGCCCGCGCACAACGGCCATTGTTGATCATGGCGCAAATCCCGGCCTCGTATCACATTTTACTAAGCAGGCACTGCAAAACATTGCGCAAAAAATACTCTCATTAAAAAAATCTGATGCACGCTCAGCTCATTTAGAACGTGCCTTGGCCGACAATAACTTTGCTGCTCTTGGCCAGCATACCGGTACGAAGGTTATTCACATTTCTGAGCGTGATACGCAACTGACGCACAAACCAAAAGAAGTAAATGAATTTGTAAACACCTGGAGCATAGAGGGATTTATAGAAGAGGGCATGGCGCCTGCCGAGTTAGGCTGGGGAACGCATGAGCGAATCATTCCACTGGGCGCACATGAACATACCTACGGCCCCAAAAATCAAATTCTCTTAGCATCTATGGGGATGAATACATTGGTACGATCATGGGTACCATCAGGTCCGATTTTGGGAATGGTTATCCGTCATGGTGAGGCCTATGGCATTTCTGACCGGCTTACGGTTTGGCAGGATGGTAAAGCCGTGTACCGCCCTACCGTGCATTATGCCTATTGCCCATGCGACAGTGCGTATAATTCATTATTTGAGTTGCGCATGCGCGATTTTATCATGCAGCCAAAAAAGCGCATTTTGAATGATGACATTATCAAAGGCGCTGATGAAGTAGGATGTTTGCTTATGGGCCACGATTTCAATTCGTGGTGGATTGGCAGCGTGCTTGATATAGAACAGGCAAGAACACTAGTTCCCGGTCAAAATAGCACTACGCTGCAAGTAGCAATCAGCTTGGTAGCGGCAATCCACTATGCCATTGAGCATCCTGACAAAGGTTTTTGTTTACCTGATGATATTGATCATGAGTATATTTTGGCCATTGCAAAACCATATCTTGGTACCTTCATATCTGAGCCGGTAAACTGGACACCCCTTAATACTCAAAATAGCTATTTTGTTTTTGGCAAAACACCACCATTGCGCGATGACGTATGGCAATTTTCTACGTTTTTAGTACGCAATACAACGTATTAGCAAACAAATAAAAAGGCCTTCGCAAAGAAGGCCTTTTTGGTGTTACAATGGTCTTTTGTTGTTGCTTATTTTATGATTAGGACTACGCTCATAGCCTAAATTAACAAAACATTTCTTTAATTTTTTTGTCTGCTTTTCTCAGTACTTGCAATTACTGCGGTATGCTTAAGATATTTAATATCTTTTTGGTTTAAAACAACAGTATCTGTGTTTTGTATTTTTTTGAGTTTTGCATTTAAACGCTGTGCGGTAAATTGACGCATCACGGTGATAATTAATTTATCCTGGGTTTGAATAACAGCTCCAATAGCTGCATTAGGATTTGCAACCAACTGAGTATTTGGTGTATTGGCATAGCGCTTGCCATCACGCAATAAATTATTTAAATCTACCTTGGTAACGTTTCTTTCTTGCATACGTACAAGAGCGTGGTTGGTTAGGATATAGCCACCTACCATATTACTCGATTTTTGTGATGCATAACCTAATGATGATGCTAAACTCAGCACTATAACAAATATTTTTTTCATGATGTCCTCATATGAATAGTATAATTATTTTTAGATTAACAATTATAATGTATTTACATGAGAAAAGAAGTTGAGTTTTTCGAGCGCCTTGCGCAATTCAACCATAGGCAATCCAATGATTGCAGAATACGATCCATTTACTGAGGTTAAAAATTGCATCCCATAATCTTCTATGGTTATAGCACCTGACGCATTCAGTGCGGGACTATTGTGCAAGTATGATTCTATCCATTCATCTGGAACATTAAACACACATTCTGATTTAACATATTCTATAATGTATTCTTCGCAATACCATTTGTCATGTACCCATCGTTTACGGGCAAGACAAAATGCGGTTCCGGTAAACACGCCACCACGCGCTGCTTTAATCATGGCAACTGCTTCTTGTGTATCTTTTGGCTTGCCAGCAATAACGCCTTGCGCATCTTGTGACAATGTATCTGCAGTAAGCACAAAGCATACATCGCCCTCTTTGCCTGTAGGCAACACAACGTGATTCATCTTTTGCAAGGCGATTGCCGTGACCATACTTTGCAGATCTGGTGCTACATCGCATACTGATTCATCTGCATCTTGGGAAACTAAGACATACGGAATTTTTGCTTGATCGAGGAGCATGCGGCGTGAAGCTGATTTGGTACCGACGTACAAAATTGACATAATTCTTTCCTTAAATGTTTACTCGATAAAAAATAATTTTGGTCATTGATAACAAAGGATTTACAGCGTATGCCTTATTTGTAAGATCTGCAATATTCTGATCCGTTAGTTAGTTTGAATGTAAACATTAGGGGACGTTAAAAAGCTGATAAATAAAAGCCCTGCATATAATCTGTTACTGAATTGAGCACAATATTGACAGATTTTTCTGCAATCGTTCACACTTTGCTACTTCATCTTTTATTTGTGGATCACTCAGAAAATCATTAAGTTGTGTAAAAGAATGGGTGATTATCTTATCGTTATCTGCAGGTACTGTTAAGTAGGTTGTGACAACTTTAGTAGTCATATCGACGACTGCCAGTAATTCATCATTTTTTTTTGTGGTGATATTATAATCTGTGCATCCTGGAATCGACATTGCCAATTTTGCGTAAGAAAATAAATCTTCATTACCCATCCACCGCATACGCGCCTTTACCAATTTTTCTTGTTCTTCTAATTCTACGCTCATGTTATCCATAGCATAACTATTTATAAGTATCAGACTGCATAGAGCGATTACATATTTCATTAATTTCTTCCCTGTTGAACTCATTATAATATGGTGCACTTAATTTCAAGATTTCTTTTTATTGCTCGATATTTTTGGGCTTTTTTGAGCAAATGTTGATCGTTAATGAAATTGGTAAAATTTCTAAACGTATGAATAAGCTCTTTTTCTTGATCGTCTTGCACAAAATAAGTAGTAATAGTTTGATCACGTAGATCAATTTTTACTAACGGTTCTTGCGAATCTTTTGATGAAAATTGGCCAAACAAGCTATTGCTGGCAATTATCATGCTCATGAAAAACTGTGGCATATGATCATTGTCTAGCCATCGCTCACGCGCGCACACATAGGGATCTTGCTCCATGGCACATAATGAGCCTGTCATTAATAATGAGAGTAATACGTATTTCATGATATGTCCTGGGTATTTTTTTATGTTGCAGATCTGTCTATCAAAGGTAACTATTGAATCGATTAAGTTTAGCTTAGCAGGTATGATACCCGCAACAATCTCGTTTTGTAGCTTCATTCGTTACATGTAATGCATAATCAAATATTTTTTCACACTAACATCAGCCATGTAAATTGTTCTGCTTTCTTCAGATGTACAAATAATATTAAGCGCAATGATCTAAGCACTGAGGAAATACATTTGCCCTTACACTTTTAATTATTCCCCAAGGCCATAACAAAACGATCTAGTGCAAAGTCCGGTATAAGACGGTGGCTCATCAGGCTTGTTCAAATCAATAAAACCCAAAGAATAATTAAATTCTAAATACTTGAATAGAAAAATTTTACTATCGCCTTTATTGAATCTAGCAAAATAATGAACACTTTTTAGATCATTGGTTTTATTTCGTAAACAAAATATCCTTATTATGGTTTATTTTTTTTACACCAACATACAATCTCATTGAAGCGCTCGAAAAAAATCAATCTATGCACAAAAATCTAAACAATCTTTGTAGTAATTAGTTTGCATACATTTAATTAATTTGCTGATACTATGCCAAATGGCGCTACTTTCGATCCCATCAACTCTAATTGGTTCGGCGGATTTGTCTAAATTAACAGTTCCAAGTAAAGTTTTCAATTCTTTGTCTTTAAAAAAGTAAATTATTCTTTCTCCTTTTTTCACATAAATAAAATAATGAACTCCTCCAAAATCGCCTGATTTTGCCTCATAGATTACTTCAAATAAATTCTCAGCATATTTTTTTACACCTAAATACATTGCCATCTTAAAATCCTCTAATTAATTTTTGCCAATCGTAATGCTTATTTATCAAAGGATGCGCATCAGACCATTTAACTGAAATATCCCGCATAATTAGAGATTCTGCAAATTCATGTTTCAGCCATAACAAATCTGATTTAGCAAATTCTCCATCTACTAACCTAATCCATGCATTGGCAATATCAATTTGTGGATCAAATTGTTTTAATCCATCAGCTAACAAATGTTGGTCCATGAATACATGATTTTTTATTTTTTCAATTATGCTTTGTTTAATTCCTGTATTTTTTGAAACTATTGCCACATCGTTTTTATCTGTTCTAATTTTTTCATAAAGCTCACAAGCTCTTTTCTCTAATTTTTCATACTCCTTTGTCCCTATTGTGGATCCCTCTAAAGAAGAAATTTTTTCTTTAATTGTGCGAGAATTTATCCTATCGATATTCATATTCAATTCTCGTAATTCCTCAGAATTTGCAAGAATTTTTTCAGCTTCAAGCTGACAAAATGGTTGCTCGGGTAATATTTCTTGTTTTACCGATGAGCATGCATTCTCAACTGGAAGATCAGCCGATTTAGCAGCTTCAGCTATTTTGGCTGCAGAATTAGTGACACTTTCAACGTTTTTGTATGCAGCAAGCACAGCTATTTCGTTAGTTTCTTTAACGTTGGCAAGCAGATTAGCTTGTTTTGCTAAGCTTGTTTGTCCATCATTAAGAACAGCCATAACTTGAGTGTTTTTTGTCTGCGCTGCAGCTACAACCACCCCCTCTGGATATGATGCAAATTTGACACCAAGAAGATCTATGACCTTTTCAGGTTTTTGATGGCGTATTGTGGTCAGTACTTCTTCTATCGCACTAATCGTGTTGGGATTGCACACTTTTGGATTAGCATTCCTCATCATGCTGATTGTGCGATTCACGGTTGGAAAAACAACTTTTTGGGCAATAACAAGGTCCAAAATCATTGGGGCTATGATTTTACCTCTTTCTTGATAAGTCAGTTTTGAAAAATTAGTAACATGATTATACAATTCATCAAAATCATTTTTAACTTGCTCATTAAGCTCTTGAGCCAAATCTATTGCTTGTTGTGGATCATGCTCTGCTAATGTGCTAATTGCTTTGTACTGAATGATTTTTTGCGCCCCATACATAAGAGGCTTTAATGGCATGGTAAGAAAGGAGATACAATAGCCTAGGGGATCATTTTTTATTTTTTTACCAAAATCAAGAGAACCTTGGCATAAACCTTTTGTAAAATCATCGACGGCTTTAATGTTAAACTTACTCTCATAATTAAAAAATTCTTTGTACAAGTTATCTACAAATATTTTCTTTTGCTCAACACTCAAACCTTTTTGAATAGCCTCACTATTGTTGTGTAACAGTAAAGCCAGTTTGTGCGATGCTTGAACTCTAGCCGAAAAATAGGGGGCTATGATGCGCGCAGTATCTGTTAATAAAAACTTCTCTGTGACATCAGCAAGTTTATCAACAACTATTTGCCCATAAGCGCTAACATTGTTTATCGCATGCGTGGTTAGTTGAAGAGCGTTATTTGCATATGAGCCAATCACTTTGCCATAATCTAAAGCTGCCCAACAAAAATTAGCTATACTTGAAGCCTTAGCAGTATTTCTAGATATATTTTGCTTAATACCTACTACAGTAATTTCTGCTAAATCTTTATGAAATTCTCGCAGATTGCTAGGTAATGATTTGTTGTAATATTGAGTCGCAGATTTATCAATTATTTGGATAAACTCTCCATGCAATTGGTGCTGCAACTCAGTACCGGTTAATGAACGTAACAAACCAGGGTCTTGCTTACATTCTGATATCAACTGTAAGCCAGCGTCTGTTACCGTGTAGGATTTAAAATATTGATTACTGAGTGTTGAAGCAGCATTTCTTTTTTGTTCGAGCTCAATAAAATTAGTGCCATCAAGTTTATTTTTAGAACTTTGGGTTTTACGAACACCTGAAGATAATTTTTTATCATAGTCATCTGGCGATCCCGTTGCCATATCGCGGCGGTTGTCATGATAGGAGTCTCTTAGATCCGTATCGTTACGATCTACCGTATGCTGTACTCTATTGCTTTCTGACTCTTCATAACTGAAACTTATCTTGAGAGAAATATTTACCTCATCATTATCGCGCTTACTGTTTCCCTCCCCAGTCCATACATATACGCCGTATGGCAACATTGATAAACCTGCAATCAAGTTCACATCAGAAAGGCTTATAAGTGCAAAAAAAACTAATAATTTAGTTCTGATATTATTTAACATGCAATAGCCCCCGGTCGACTCATATGCAGCTTCTTAGAACAACAGTAAACCATTTTTGCACCCGTAAACATAAGTTTAGTCAAAGTTATTCCACTAATTACCGCAGAAAAAACAACTCCTAGTTTATAAAATTTCTCATAATGCTGAGAAAAAAAACTTTGATTCCAAGAACTTTTTTCTTTTAAAATAATTTTTAAAGCATGAGTGAAATGTTTTCTTTCTAGCATCAAAAATTTGCGATATTTACAAAAAAGATCAGTATCTGATAAACCGCAAACTTTAGCGGTATCAATAAGCAATTGTATGTCACGTAGAGAACTATCCTTAATTTGTGACAATAATGAATCTATAAATTGGTCATTAATATTATTGGCAAGAGAAAGTGTTTTATCAAACTTTACACTTTTTTTAAAAGATTCAATTTGCTGCTTTTTGGGGGGACAGTCTACACTTACAATTTTACCACAAAATCTGCTTTTTATTTGCGGTGGGAGTTTGCTCGCATCATTCATAGTAGCAATAACAAATATTTGCGGATGCAATTTTTCAATCTCATCGATCATCTGCCAAAATACTACCGCATTCATACTATCGTCAGAACGTGAGTCATCATAATTTTCAAAAACCTTATCTAATTCATCAAGAATTAAAAGTGTTTTTACATTATCTTCCATAATTTTTTTAAAATAATTTGTCATATGCGTAGCGGTTTGATTCCTATACGCTCCCACTATTGCTGATATCGAGATAAATTGGATTCTCCCTCCAAATAACTTGCCTAACGCGGTTGCCAAAGTGGTTTTTCCACTACCCGGGGGGCCAACCAAAATAAGTCTGTGCAGGGAAGGTATAACCGTGCCATTGTCATACATGCTAAAATAGTTCATTATTCCTTGAATGTACTCCGGTGCATCCTTTAGAACAGAATGCATTAACCACTCAGGCATAACAATTTTTTTAGGGATTATTTTTTTATCTTCTGGCGTCTTGATTTCAGTTGAATTATTTTCTGTTTTGTTTGCTTGATTGTCTGCTTCGCTTGGATAAGCGATCCAAGACAAAACTAAAAGAAATAAAATACTATAATTTATAAGTTTCATATGAATTCACTAGTTGTAAGAATTGTTCTTTTTGAGTCGCTCAATTATTTTTAGCCATTCAGCTTTTTGTTTATCGTTTAAGGTAGCCATTAACAGTTTCAAACTATTACTTTGAACCGGAGAAGTAAGCGTCATAAGGGCGGTTGGTTCTTTTAAGAAGTGATCTATTAATATTCTTTGAACTTCGATACGGTCCTGACGATCTGATTGTGTTTCTATAACATGGTGATATTCAATTTCTTCGTAATTTTTTTGATATTCGGCATAAGTAATATCAAAAAGATCTCTGGTTATTGCAATTTCGCCACTGGTGATATTATGAGACCTTGCGTAAATTCGTCTTAATAAATACACAAATTCCGTGTTATCTCGGGCCATATCACTACTGAGATTTTTAAATCGAGCTTTAATGTAATCCTTATTAATTGCTTCTTCAAATGTTATGCCAGCTTTAAAAGCAATAGAAAGAAACTCTTGGAGCTTTTGATCTTCAGTTAATGTTGAACCAAATATTATTCTACGTTGTACAATTCTATTTTTCATAGGTTGCGGCAATTGAGTATCTCTATTCATTGTGCCAATAAAATATAAATCTGTATTTTTTTTATGAGTATCTAAAAATTGCCATAGATATTTTGCAGTTGCGCTTGTGTCATAATGCGAATCATGAGCATTTTCGAGCAATTCATTGAGCTCATCAATTATAATTATTGTTTTTTTCTTACTCGCTGCAATAGCATCTAGAATAGTGCTTAAATTACTGCGTGTCTTGTTGCGTACGTGCCCTAACAAATCACCACTCTTAATAAAAACAGCTTCCCAGCCATCTTCGCGTAATAGCTTACTGGCTATAGCTTTTGCGATGGTAGTCTTACCGGCTCCCGGTGGACCAACAAATATAACACTATTACCTTGTTTATTTTTGTAAGAATCTGCATCTTTCAATTGCTCAACGATATTTTGAGCATCTACAGGTGCACTTTTTAGGTACAGCTCAATCTCTTGAGCTTCATCTTGACTGAGTTGCAAACATTTAAGTAATTTTGCCTCTATGTCCTCATTTTTACCTATTTCAACATTCAAAGGCTGCTGCATCTTAGTATCGTCGTCGATTAATCCAGATTCTTTTATGAATTCTTGAGCATTGGCACCTTTTACAAATACCAATAAGAATAGTAATAGGGTTTTAAACATTTTTTCCCCAATCATAAATTTAACACACATGTTTCGTGAGTTGTTTAGCTATAAATCTTGATAACTCTATCTTTTATGGAGCCTTTTTCTAATAAGGCTTTTTCAATTTGATCAAGCTTATCGACTGATAGTTTTTGGCCATTACTTGATAAATAATGTTTTTGAAGGTACTCATTAATTGGTTGAGCAATCTCGCCTGCTAAAATAATTTTATCTGCTGTGCTTAACAAAGCCACAGAATTTACCACAGCTTTACCTACTGCGGTCGATTGTGAAATAACGTGCGATCCTTGAGTAACAACAAATGTTTTTGCACTAACTGCCGCACCCGTTACTGTAGCATGAGCACTGGCTCCTAGAGCACTCGCTTTAGCAGCAATAGCCGTACCCGGCAAAGCAATGGGAGTCGCAACAACAAAAACAACCAATAGCGTAACACCCACTGCCCCCGTTACAAGAACGATCTTTGTCTTACTCATTCGATTGATTTTCTCAGCAGGAATGTGTGCAAAAGCCTCTTTAAAATCTTTCATAATTGAATCAATCTTCTTATGGCCACCTTCAGATACAAAAAAATTAAAACAATCTGAGCATTGTTCAGGAATATTAATAGCTTTCTTGCTTTGATCTTTAATATTTAAAGCTAAACAATCAAGTAATTTATCTTCTGCTATCAGTAATTTAATTTGCGATTCACGTCTGTCTCTGAGGTACTCTTTCATCGGACCGGGAAACAAGCGCGTGGCAACAATACGTACTGTGGTATTGGCAGTATTTATTAAATGACAAACAGCTTTAAATACTTGTGGACCTTTCTCGTCTGCATGAGTGGCCGAATTCAATAAAATTGTAATTAATAATAAATTTTTCATCGTCTCATGTAGTTAAAAGCATGTTGTTTTTCTGCCAATATCTGCGGATTCAAAATTAACAAATCTAGCACTTCCTTTTCACAAGCTTTTGGCATGTGAAACTTTTCATCCAGTTCACCCTTAACGTGCGTACGCATGCATACCGACAATAGCCGTATAGCCTTATATTCCATTTTTAAATTTTTCCCTTTTTCATTTTCAGCTTCTTTTGCACCACTGGGCATAAAGTAATTAAACAAACGACCTACTGAGTCACCAACATTGAGTGCGGTATTCACAGCATAAAGACCGAGCCCTACATTTTCTCTAAGTTCCTTAGCCTGATGAGCAGCTTCATTATTCTCTAATTCTTTTAATTTTGCTTTATAATAGCTTTCGCTAGAATTGTTATTGGGTATAGTTGCCGGATCAACACCTTTCGATTGCTCTTCAAAAACTTCCTCAGACGTCGCCTGCGTCGAGTCCAATTCAGGATTTTGTGTATTAATATAAGTAGGAGATAAAAAAAACACAGATAAAAAAATAAAGACAATTAACATTCGAACCTTCTTAATATATTTAAAAACATTTAACTTTTTTGATTAACTTCTTGCGCACATTCATCCCATTTTATCAATAGCGATGACATGTATTTAAACTCATATGCAAATCTAACAAAATAAAATTTAATTAAAGATTTATAAGTGTTTGGCAAGGAAGCAAAATCGTCGTCAAAGTTTAATTCTGATAATGATTTTACTTTCCCAGATTTAATTTGTGCCCACATTTTTTCTAAAATTGCAGTCAATCTATCAAATAAAATTTTATTATCTTTTTTGCATGGCTCCCCCGTTAGATATTCAATAGCTTTGTAGCAATAAATTTCGTATTGTTCTTTAGCTTGAGATACCAATGCTATCTGTTCAATTAACTGTTTACTTAACAAAGACAGTTCTTGTTGCTTTTTTATGTAATCATCAGAAACGGTAGAGCTTGCACTCATATTGAAAAAAATAAAAAAAGAAAAAAATATCCAGTGGTTTTTCATAAGAACCTTGGGTGAAATGATGTATGGAAAAAAATTGACTGCGATTGAGAATTATAAAAAAATATAAAAAGAATGTCTATTACAATCAGCAAAAAATTTGCGCAATTGCTTGATTGAGAGAAGCTATTTAAAAATTATATTATGATTAATGCTGTTAAAATAAATTAGAGAATTTAAAGAAAAAGCTTTAGTTATAACGTTTTTTCTTACATATAATTTACAGTTTGATTTAAATTAAAAAAGGGGCTTTTAGTAAAAGCCCCTGATAATCTATTTACCAAAAAAATACTTATCCAAAGAGTATTTGCTCGCGCCGGCGATCATAAAACCAATGAACACGACAAGCTGTGAAAGCGGAAAAGACACATAGCCATAGCTATCGCCATTTTTTAAATGGTAGGTGATTGCTACAAACATAGTAAAGCTCAAAAAGAAAGCCGCTATGCGAGTAAATAAACCCAAGGTTAAAAACAGACCTCCGCCTAGTTCTGCAAGCGCTGCACAAAGCCCCCAGAACAACGGAGCAAACGTAATTCCTAAATTTGCCATTTGCTGGCCGGTCCACAAAAGCTCTTCTTTACCGCGAATAAATTTAAGTGCACCGTGGCCAATAAATAATGCCCCGACACCAATGCGAATTACGGTAAGGGCAAGTTCGTTTAATTCTGGTGAATGAGGAAAAATAAATTTCATCTTATGTTCCTTTTTTGGTATGAATAGAGCGGTACTAAGTATCACACTTTTGGTTATACCAATGACCTACTAAAAAAATACAGTAACATTACAAACCTTTTGAAAGGTGCAATGAAAATATACCTTATCCTCCTTACCCTCTTGGTTGTAAGCGGCTCACTCTGCTGCATGGAAACTATTACTAATTCTCAAATCGCCACGGCATCACATGCATTGAATTTTTTAGGAAATATGTGTGCAAAAACCCACTTAAACCCTGGCACCTCTTTTCTGTCTAATCTCCCTGAAGAACTACAATTTCAAGAAATAGTAAAACACGTCATTGAATTATCTAAGACCCAGAAAGAAGCACGTTACTGCGTAGTTTCCTACTTGTCAATTTGTAAAATAAATGCGGACTATTTAAAAAAAAATAACGCTACAATCAAATCAGAGATAAATAAAAAAGATAAAGATGTGTGGCTCACAAAACCAATTGCAAAAAATTCTTTAACAACATATCTTTACAAAGAAATTGGTATTAAAACTTGGCAACGATGACCCCACAGACATTTAACGTCTACAAAACTCAACACTTGTAAAGAAAAATTTATGGAAACCTGTCATATAAAAAAACATACATACCCATTTGATGTGACGATTTTAATTTTCACTCTTATTACGCTGTTTTGTTATGTAACAATCAGATTCTTTTTTGTTGAATATAAACAGCATCATGCCATGAAACAGCTATTACAAAAAGCTGAGTCGTACATGAAAGAAAAACAGTATTTCAGGGCAACAAAGATATTCATCGGGATTATGAAAGAACATACCTTGAGTAACTTCTACAAAAAAAAGTTAGTTCAAAGTTGTTTTGGGCTCAGCAGCCATGTGCCCCAGTATTACAGATATGGATTAAAGTATCTTGATCAAATGAGATATGATAAAAAAGAAATCGCAGAATTGGCAAACTATATTGAAAATCAGGATCTAAAAGATCATTTTTTTTCATGTTTCACAAAGGCATAACATGTTTGGAAAAGCCCTTCAACACATTTTTTCGATTATCACGCTACCAGGAATTATAGTTCATGAAATTTCTCATAAATTTTTTTGCGACATTTTTGATATACCAGTAAAGCAAGTAAAATATTTTATTCCCTTTGCTGATATTACGAGTAGCACAACAGCACAACTTCCTAAACGTTTTATGACATCCTATTGGATAGCTATTGCACCACTTATTATCAATTCAATTGTATGTGTCTTATTTACTCTACCCTACAGCATAATGTTTTACTATGGCACTGAGTTTGTATCCTCAACATCACGCTTATTTAATATATGTAATGGCATACTCTTGTGGGTCGGACTTTCAATAGGATGGCATGCAATACCCAGCAGGAGCGATCTTTCTAACGTGATAGGTAGTGATGAATCACGTAGCAAAAAAATAACACTAACCACCACCAAATTGTTACTGTATCCTTTTAATAGCACCGGCTTTTTCGGACGAGTGTTCAGATTATTCTACACATCTTTTCTATTACGAATTGTGCCTATCTTGTTTTTTTAAATGATCATAGCAACGAGTTTGCTTTGGTTATTCTGCAAAGCGCTCAAGTTTTTGATAATCTAAAAAAAATATTATTATTTTCAACGAGGCTTGTATGGTTGATTCTCATAGTACATTTAAACTTCTTCCTGTTTATTTTAACAAATCATGGTGGCAGTTAATAACTCGTCAAAAATGGTCAGTTTTAATTATTATCTTTGCAGTAACCGTAACACAGATAATGTGGAGTTTGCTCCCCTTTGCCGCGGCAAAAATATTTGAGGCCCAAAGCTATGTGCTCTGTGGCATAGTTTTTGTCTCATGGATACTTATTGATTTACTGTTCACTATCATCAGAAAATATGTTAATACGCGCTTTCAGTTGCAATGTATTCACAGTATCTACAAAAGCGCGCATGAGTATTTGCTCACCATCGATCCTAAATATCATGTGCACCGATCAAGTGGTGCCGTGCTTGCAAAGATTGAACGCGCAGCCCGTGGTTACGAAGATTTTGCCGACCGCGTGACCTTTGACATTACTCCTTTATTTATTGGTCTTGGCACGGTAGTTATTGCTCTCAGCTATTATTCTATTCCGCTTGCCTTAGTAATGGGCGCATTTATTATTGGTATGCTCATTATTGGCTATTATTTTGCAACTACTAAATGTATAGAATGGGAACATCAGCACATTGTAAAAGATGACGCATACAAAACTACTTCCATGGAAAATTTAACGCAAATACATTTAATAAGATCTACCTTTGCAACGCCCTTTAGATACCAGATACTTAATAACGCAATTACTGAAAATATAAACACCGAAGCATCTTTATGGTATTCCTACATTAACTTATTTACCGGGTTAGGTGTCGTCTACC
This sequence comes from Candidatus Dependentiae bacterium Noda2021, assembly GCA_020886235.1. Classification (GTDB taxonomy): domain Bacteria; phylum Babelota; class Babeliae; order Babelales; family Vermiphilaceae; genus Noda2021. Next base: position 545,033 of record AP025250.1, read on the forward strand.
TGTGCTCATTATTAGTACTGGCGCTTATGCTGATCTACCAAATCCATACCGGCACCCTTTCATCTGCTACCGCACTCGGTCTCTTTTTGGTATACACGCAAAGTTCAAAAGAAATCATTAAGTTTAATCGTCTACTCAGAAAAATTTTACACAGCAAGGCTGCTATTAAAGATCTTTTCTCATTCATCTCTACGTTTGGTCAGCAAACATTTCCGGTGCTTGGGCAATCCTCATTAGCGCTACCGCTCTCTGAATCAATAAAAATCGATGCAAGCAATATATTTTTTGATTATGGCAAAGCATTGCTCTTTAACGATCACTCATTAAAATTAACATGCCCTATTAAGCAACCCTCTAAACTCTATGGCATTATTGGCGCATCAGGCACCGGCAAAACTACTTTGCTTTCTATCCTTGGTGGTCAGCTAAAACCTATTAAAGGCTCAATCATCATTAATGGTATTAATGTGTATGAGATTAATGACGCAATGCGCAGCCAACTAATTGCTCTTCAAGGTCAAGTAGCATCCAACCTGCGTGGCACAGTAAAAAGTAATTTGTTACTCGGGTTACCGTTTGATCATGGATACTCAGACGCAGATCTTGCGCGAATTATCGATCAGGTGGGATTGCTTGCTATTTTAAATCAGCATAACGGCTTAGAAACATTGCTTGGTGAAGGCGGTTTAAATCTATCAGGTGGTCAGCGTCAGCGACTAAATTTTGCCGGTCTTTATTTACGTGCAAAATATTACAAACCATTACTTATCTTAATTGATGAGCCAACGAGCAGTTTAGATGAAATTAGTGAACTTGCAATAACTCATATGATAGAAGAACTTGCAAAAGATGCGGTTACACTCGTAGTAGCTCACCGATTAAAAACAATTAATAAAGCAGTGGGTATAATTGATTTATCATTACTCAATACAGAAAAAATGATAACGGCCCATTCACCCGATGAATTGTCACACTACTCTGATTACTACAAAGAGTTATTGCAAGGCACAAAATCGCTTGATGAGTAATCTGGGGATTTTACAATAGTGATTATTCATTAAATAAGTTGTGCAAGAAGGACTCAGGATTATTTAAAAAACTTTTAGTAATTTGATAATGATCAGTATCTGTATAGTTAACTTGTGTTAGTGTTACCGAATCACAGGAATAAATAACCGAATTTGGATAAGCGAGTAAAAGAGGTGAATGGGTAGCTATAATAAATTGGGCATCACTTTTTTTGCATAATTCATTGATAATCACGAGTAAAGATAGTTGTCTTTGTGGTGAAAGAGCAGCTTCCGGTTCATCAAGCACAAAAAAACCGCCTTTTCCTAATCTGTTGTTAAAGAAAGATAAAAAACTTTCTCCATGGGATTGTGCATGCAATGATTTACCCCCATATGAATGGTAAGCAACTTCACCCTGACCACCTTCAGTTGCAAGTACATCAAGATAATTTGCAACATTAAAAAAAGTTTCAGCCCTAAAAAAATAACCATCAAATGGTTTAGAATTCCATGATAAGGTTAGTAAATCGGCTAACGTTTGCGTGTAAGACAGATTTTTTTTATCAGAGGTATTAAAAGATATATTTTTACTTCCGCCTTCTACGCCAAAACCTGCTTTGTAAGCAATTGCTTCAAGAATAGTGGATTTACCACTGCCATTCTCACCCACAAAAAAAGTTACCGGCGTTGTAAAAGAAATCTCTTTTAAATTTCTAATGAGCGGAACAGTAAAGGGATATTCATTAGTATTAACCTGAACACTATCATTGACTCGTAACGAATCAAGTAATTGTCCAGAATAAGAACGTTGTTTTTTTTTACTATTTTTCATCGCAAGAAGCATCACTATTTACGTTATAAATATGATACTTATAGTAACATTATTTGAACATTATACCAACCACACGCACGGGTGACTCTGTGGTTTGTATTTTAATAGGAAGCGCACAAACTAGTGCACCAACTGGGGTAAGCTTCTGTGCATTTGCAAGATTTTCAATAATGTATTTACCATTGCCAAGCAATAATCGGTGCACCGGAAAATCACTCTCAGACGCATCGGGAGACAAGGTGTCAATAGCAATACCTGCAATGCCACGCGCAAGCAATAATTCTGCTGCCGCTGACGAAATAGTAGGAAATTGCATAACACCCTGTTGATTAACATTGCGATACGCATCTTTATTGTGCCAGAATTTGCTCCAGCCCGTGTGGACAATCACCAAGCTATTATGTGCAATAGTGCAATGATGCTTTTCAAATTCAACAATATCATGAGTGCTCAGTGCATAGTGCGCATGCGCTTTAGATGAAATATCTATAACATATGCATTGGTCACCAGTTGTTCTATAGGCAACTGGTCAACAGTAACACCATGGGCAAAGCAATGTGCGGGTGCATCAATGTGAGTGCCAATACCAATTTTAGCAAACGTAACACCCTGCAAGGTAAACTGCGTAGGACCATGGCCATCTTCATGTTCAACTAATGTGTGTAGTTCAAAACCACAATCACCATCCCAGGTAGGATGATCTGTCGATAATGGATGGGTTAAATCGATAATGGTGGCAAAAGGGAATGACATACTACTCTAAACCAAAAAAGGCTGGTAATTTTACCAGCCATATTAAACATTGTTTATGAAGGTTTTGATACTACTTTATAACGTGAAAGGAAATTTTTAATTCCTTTACCATACATATACATAAGCCCTGCTGATGCAGAAACACTAGCTACAAATACACCTGGATAATCAGCTGCAAACGCCAGAACTTTTTTATAATTTTCATCTTTTCTAATTACATTAGCAAGCTCTATAGCACAGCCGCCAATAACGCCGGCTACGATAAAATCTTTTGCCGTCATAGTATCTTCTTTTTGCTTGTAGATTACTTTTAATTCTTCAATATGCGCTCTTGGTTCTTGTGCATACATTGCAAAACCGCTCGCCAACAATGCTGTAACTAATAATTTTTTCATACGAACATCCTTATAATATTATTTAGTATCTGGTTTATTACTTTCTTCCATTTTCTTTAAGCGATCTTGTGCGTGAATTACTGCAATCGGATCTAGTTGTTTATAATTCTCAACAATGTCAGTAAATAACGCACGCGCTTTGGTTAGATCTTTTTCTACACTTTTGCCAAACTCATGCGCATCGGCAATCCAAAACTTAGCCCACGCAACAACAGACTTATCTTCGATTGATTGATCATTGTTTAAAATGGTCGTAAATAGCTCAATACTTTTAGCATCACTTTGCTCTGTACCATCGCCATCGCGATATGCATCAGCTAAGCGTGCTTGTGCCCAGGCACGAAGATTTGAATCGGTTGCGTTAGGATTATCAAGAATTTTTTTGTATAAGATAACTGCTTTTGCCCAATTTCTTGCTTCACATACTGATTGCGGGCACCATCAGCTAAATACAGTTGAGACCATGGTATAATTTGATCTTGTTTAACATCGCCATACGTGTTAATTACTTCATCAAAATAACTACACGCTTTTGGATAATGTCTTTCAACGCCATACCCATGCCAATGAGGGTTGCCTATTTGAAAGGTAGTTAATCCCATGGTTTCGTGATATGGTGATTTGTCTCTGCATTGATCATAGATAGCTTTAAAAATTTCAACGGCATGTGATTTATAATATGGCCTTCCTGAGTCAAGAAGTGCCTGCGCTTTTTCATACATTTCTTTTATATGGGCGCAATCCACATCGTATGCCTGCAGATATGACAAAGATAGTAGGGCAAATAATGATAAGTATTTTTTCATTGAAGCTCCTTATAATTAGTTGATGCAGACTATAGTACAAAAGTTGTGATGCGTAAAGTAAAAAACTTATCACAGAGCTACATAATGTTTTTATTATTATGCGTTTAAAACATCAAATTTATTCATCAGACTTGCAGCAAATTATTACAATATGAAATTATTAGATGGTAAACTAAAAGAAAACGATAGTAATAAAGGAAATACTATGAAAAATAAAATCATACTCTATTGCGTGCTAATAAGTGCCTGCGCAGTAGCCATGGAAAAAAATGAATCTAACCCAACTTATGTGCAAATTTTACCCTATGAAATACAAACAAAAGAGTTAGTTCAGCAAATTATTAACACCGCAGAATCTCTGGAACAAGCATTGAAATCTCTTCAAAGCTATAGATCGGTAAACAAATCTTTTCGTGATTATGTCACCAAAAACAAAGAATCCATTGAAGCAGCTTTGAATAAGAAATTTTTATTAGCAGCATTGGGTTCAGGAAATTTTAGAAATGCTGATGTTAAAAAGCAAGTGCTTTCAGCATTAAATGAGGCATTAAAAAAGGAGACTGTTAATAGTATTCGTCTAAAGGATTTAATAGATTTAATTGATAATAATAAATCGGTATCTAAACAAAATCTGGATTATGCCCTTGCGTTACTTAAAAAATCAATCAAAGAAAAAAACTTTGTATTCAGCGCATCTATTCTAGGTGCCCTAAATTATTTTTATATCAATAAAAGACTATTGCTTGAACCGACACACAAAAAACATTTTGAAGAAATAATGGAAGCACTTGCAGATTTGCAGAGCAGTCCGGCATACACAGCATCCGCTTATGAGATATATTTGTTGGTGAAAAATATGGCAACTAAAGCATTTGGCAAAATGTAACCACTTAACAATAAAACCGGTCAGTTCATCATCGCTCTTGATAATGAATTGGCCGGTTTTAAATTTCAGAAATTGTTACGAAACAATAGAATAGAGAATAGTTTCAAAATCATGAAAATCGTTTGCATCACTTTCTTGGCCATGCGATTCAGCGCTAATCATACGAACACCCACTAGGTTTTTTTCAGGATAAATAATCAGATATTGACCCAAGTAACCCAGTGCTTTGTACCCATGTATAGGACCATACACTTTTCGTGATAACTCAGTTCCTTCTTTAAGCTCTTTGTCAAAAATGGCTTGGAAATCTTTACCAAACGCTTCTTCTGTTTTTTTGTCATATTCTTGTTCAGTTGGATAACTACCTTTGAGTTGAATTACTTTTTTTATAAACTCTTCATTGTGGCCAGTTGCGCGTAATTTTTCTATCTGTTGGTTATCAATTACGTAGGTCGTTGATTGAGGAATCAGCCACCACAATAATCCTGAATTAGGCTTGAGGCTATTAGGAGTGAACGATGTTTTAAACCATGTGGGTGAAATAAGCGTTTTGCCATTCCACATACCTTTTTGCAAAATAAGTTGGCCGATTTTGGCAAGATCCTTGGCATAGATGTGTAAGCCGGCAAGGCCATGCACATTGCCTGCGCTATCATGATCCCACGTGTAGGTACGGATGCCAAGTGGTTGAAACAAATTACTATTCAAATATTCATCAAGAGGTTTTCCGGTAATTTTTTTTACAATACCGGGTAATATATTTACTGCCTTATTGCTATAAAAAAATGAGTTCCTGGTTCGTGCACTACGTTGGCAGTGAGCCCAAATTGTAGGAAATCTGGGCTCTGATAAACGGCTAGCGCACTATGCTCATCCTGTAAGCCTGATGTGTGGTTTAATAAGTGTCTGATAGTAATGTTCTTTTTCGTTGATTGATTCCACTCAGGATAAAATTGGTATACCGGCGTATCAAGCGATTTGAGCAATCCCTGAGTTTGCATCAAACCAAAAGCTAAATTAACAATAGATTTGGTAACTGACATGGCGTGAATCAGCGTCGGTTTTGATTGAGCGTAATATTCTGCAATTACTTTTCCATCATGCATGATTACCAGAGCATCAGTATTGGTTTGTTTTGCACGAGAAACGAGTTCATTAATCTGGGATTTATGAGTTGTGTTAACTTTTGGCTGCGGTGTCTCACACCCATACAATAAAGAACTTATACTTAGTGTTAGGTATAACATGTTAATCTTCATAGCAACCCTTTATTTGCAATTATTACCATTAATAACGACGAATTTAATTATTTAACTTACCATGTCTTTGCCTGAAGTTGATAGACATCAGGAGGCAATAGTATTATCGATGGTATAATTCAATCAACGTTTTGACAATGGGCTGATCGGGTTCTGGCATTTCATAGGCAGGCAGCTCATCAGGCGTTACCCACTTAATTTCGTGATGTTCATGCAAAACAAACTCACCGGTGTATGATGTGACATAATACGCACGCATTTCATAAGGCATGTTGTTGTGCTCAAAATAACTCGAACATAGATACGCCCCGACTTCGGCATGAATGCTAAACTCTTCATACAGTTCACGCTTTAGGCATTCTTGATCAGTTTCATCGCCTTCAAGCTTGCCACCCGGGAATTCCCACTTGCCATACAACGCGTCTTTTTTGGCGCGCTGAGCAATAAGCACCCTACCCTCATTTATAAAAATTGCTGCGATAACTTTTTTCATACATCACTCAATACCTGAGAATTAATAGCAAAATTTTACTTACTCTCATCAATTGGATAAATCATATCCATTCTAAAGCCTTTGATAAACTTCTTACAGTTGCGCGCTTGGCATAAGCAGGTAAAATTCCAACTAACCGGCCATTCAAAGCGAGGTATGTAGGCATCATAAGACGTAGTAAGCTCTTGGCCTTTTTTTATTGCGCGATTGGTGGTAATAAGCCATCCCGGTTTGATATCGCAATTAGGATCACATGAGTGATTGCAAAATGCCCACTTTCCTTTGATCCTTCCCCAGGTTGCATTACCGTTCACATCTACCCCCATCAGAGCGACATATTTGTATTCAGGATCAGGATGGTTTGCAATGTACGGGTTAACACTTTCTTCAAAATCAGCAGTAGCAACAACGGTGCCTGCATCTAAATCGTTAGAAGCGCGCAAACAAAGACCATAATGATTAGAGTCTACATATGATGGGTAGTGCGGCTCACGAAGATTATAATACGATATTAAATCATTAGATTGTGTTGTAATAGGTAGCGCACACACTAGAATAAAAAATAATTTTTTCATAATCATAGTTCTCAAAAAATTTCCACACGATTGATTTTTATGTTTTAGAAACAAGTAAAAAATTATTTGTTGGCAAGCGGTAAATTATCTTTTTTTGCTTGTTGAGTTCTGAAAATGTGCAAAGCCTCTGCAAGCGAGATTGTTCCTTTAAGCAAATGAAATAAACCAGACTCATAAGAACGAAAAGCTGTCATCATATTGAATGCAATACAACCTGGGTTAGAGGAATGCCCGGAGTTTGCTTCAAAAAAATATCCTATTGCAAAAGCTAAAGCAGCTTTATCATATTCTTGCCGCACGGCATCATGATGCATCTTGTAAAGTTGATTTAGTTCTTTTTGCTTTGAGCGCTCCATCGCAGCAATATTGAAAGATAAAAAAAGGACTGTCATTGTTAACTTCTTCAAATTTTTCCTTGGTTAAGCAAATTATTTAATGAAACGAACGCTCTCAAAGATACACAATATATGCAACTAAAAGAAGAAAGATAGTAGCTATTTCTCTTTTTTTATTATTGTTTTTTTAAATTAGGGGAAGTTTAAGCAAAATATTATGTAACTAGGTAATTAACATTAGACTCCTTTTACGGGAAAATACTCCATAGATAAAGCGACCAGCAGTGCTACTATTCGCTTACATTTAATAGTTGCAGCTCAGAAACAAAAACATTTGAATTTGGCATACTTTGCAACGTATTCAGAAAACCTATTCAGTTTGGAATTGGAGCAAATTTTAGTTAAAAAATCAATCCCTATGCAAACTTTACCATAGTTCCTGTTACTTCTAATCAATTTAATGAAGCGATTAAGTATATACGAGATGGTGATTTAATTTCCCTTAAGACTTGGCTCGATAAAGGATATGACCCTACATATGTCCAATTCAATGGATGGACTCTTGATTCGTATGCCGTTCAACATATTGTTTCAGTACCTGCTCTAGAATTATTATGCACCTATAATTCTACTGTATTAAGCTTAAAAAACATTGAAAGTTATTTATCTATACCACTCAGAGGATTAAAAATTGTACAAACAACCGCTGAGAATAAAACTAAAATGCAAGAGATGGCTCACTTCTTAACGCAAAAGCTCAAAGAACTGGTATCTCAAGAAGAAGCTATTAAAATAATTAACAATATTGAACGAAAATTAGACAAACAATTTGATACTGTCGCTCAATAAATAATCATGCCCGATAGCGCATAAGGTAGCCGTAAATAAAATCGACTACCTCATGCACAAGGTAAAAAAAATTTCAAACATACTAGTCAGTATTGCTATGCGACGCCTGTGAGGCCATTTATATTGAATTATATTTTTTGCTTCAGAAAAATAGGCATCTTGCAACTAGCGTCAGCAATTTATATCAATCATTATGAGTAGATAGATCTGCTATGCGGTACATTATGAACAGTTCAATAAAACTCAATAAAAGTCTATTTTATCCAAAAATTAGTTCAGGCGTTGGTTATATCAAGTGATTGATATTAGAACTGAATAATTTTTTCAAAACAAATAATAAATAGCCACCTGCATAATTAATTCAGTTAAATCAGGCTGTTTTAATTGAAATGCCAAGCAAATTTCTGTTATAATTTCAATTAGAAACTTTTTAATGGAGACAATAAATTAAAAAAAGGATAATTATGAAAAAATTGCTCGCATTAACTGCATTAATGGTATGTATACCACTCATAGCTATGGAAAAAGATCAACAAACATTCCCACTTGATACGTTATTCCCTGAGTTGCAAAGTGAAGTTTTAAAACAAGTAGTAAATGCTCCCACAATTGCACAAGCTATAAGAAATTTACAAAACATCAGATTTGTAAATAAAGACCTTTACAACAGTATCACAACCAATAAAACTGTTCTCTTTAATGCACTCAATGCTATTTTGCAAAACTTTCCCGAATCAGAAGTAATTATTGCACGAACACTTAACACCAAATTAGCTGAAGAGTGGCTCAAAAGAGTGAATCCCAACGCCAGTTTTAAAATCATTCCAACTGATCTGGCACAATTTAATATCGCTCTTAATTACATAACAAGCGGTAATTTAAAAGCGTTAAAAAACTGGATTGATAAGGGCTATGATTTCAAATTTAAACAAGCCAACGGCACAACTCTAGACGCAGCTGTAGTGCAATCTAACCCATCTATACCCGCTTTGGAATTGATTGCAATGTACAATCCTAATGTATTTACTCTGGAAAATATAAAGCGTCTGCTGACCATAGCCTATAGAGCAATTGGAACCAGAGGACAATATACAATCGAGCAAAGATTAAATGCTTTAGAATTGCTAGAATATTTAGAAACAAAGCTTATAGAACAACATAACATGTCTAAAATAGAAGCTAATCAATTAATTCGCGACATAGAGAACGAAGTTGCAGTGTATTTAAGAGATTTGCGATAAATCTGCTTTATTGACAAACATTTTACACAGACAGCATAGAATTAGATAATAAAAAAAGCGACTTGTAAAACACAAGTCGCTTTTACATTTACTGGCTTATTAGACGCATTCAGGTAGATATTCAACTTTAGGATTGGCACAGAGTGTTAGTTAAGATCTAATTTCAGTATTATGAAAACCTAACTAATATATTTAATCATTTATTAATTTATATTTACAAGATAGCAATAAGATTTATTGACTAATGTATTTGGAGATTAAATCATGAACAAGAAGTTATTAATTATACTGGTGTTCTTAAGCACCCCCATTATTGCCATGGAAAAAGAAGAACCAACATTTCCATGGGAGCAATTGTTACCTGAGTTAAAAAATGAAATTGTAAAACAGGTTGTAAATGCGCCATCAATTTTGCAAGCAATAAACTATTTACAACGTGTTCGTTTTGTAAATAAAGAGCTCTATGCACAATTAACTAATAATAAAACGGCTATTTTTGATATTCTAAATACGATATTGAAAAAATTTCCTAATTCTGAAGTTGCTATAGCCAGAGCACTCAACATTCATTTAGCTGAAGAATGGCTAAAAAAAGTTAATCCGAATGCAAACTTTAAAAAATTACCTTTCGATCGAGATCTATCTAATCTTGCTGAAGAATATGTAAAAAAAGGAAATTTAACGGTCCTCAAACAATTATTGGACAAAGGTTTTGATCCAAAGCAACAAACATTTTATGGGATACCTTTTGATCAATACGTCGTTGAAATTTGCATGTCACTTCCCCTACTAAAGCTACTAAGCCAATATGACTCAAATATATTAAGTCAAAACAACATTTACTCATTACTATGGCTTGTTAATAAAAACAAAGAAAATACAGCTCCTGTTGTCAACGAAAATAATGAAGAACTAATTAGCTATCTTGAGCAACAACTACAACAACAAATTGGTCAGGAAGAAGCTGACGCAATCATTAGCGACATTGTAGAACGAGTTAAAAAGACAATGAAACGCCTACGCAGCTTTCCGACTGGATATTTTTAGTTGTATGGCACAGTCACATTAGTTTACCAATAATTTTTTTTGGTTCCTTGTTTAAACAATCGCCATGCAGAATTAATAGTTTTATCGATCTTTATATAGGCTTGGTCATAATCAAGCCCCTGCCAATCAAGACCAAAATCATTAAGCACTCTTCTTTGATAATCGGAAATTGGCTTTTTTTTGCCTACTATACTATGGAGTGCTCTGCTGTGTTTTTTTAAATTTTCGTAACTTAAATTTTCACTTTTCTTAAGAGATTGATTCGGTTGTCCCAATTCTTTAGTGAGTGTTTTAAAATCTTGTGCGTAGAGTTTTGCAATCTTATAAGACTCGATTCTTACCATATTTTCATAATTCTTATTGAATGCGGCCCCCGTCAAATTGGCCGATCCTATCCATGAAATATGTTCATCAATGACTATAAATTTATTATGCATACGACCTGCATCGATATCTGATTCTATAAATGTAATACCTGTGTTGTGAAATAAATGTTCAAGAGTTGTAACATTGGGCGTTGATTTATCAAAGATAACCTCAACGCTGACGTTTCGTTGCCGAGCCAACCTCAAAGCCATAATTATCTGTAAATGAGTAAACCAATATGACGCAATACGTATTGTCATAGTTGCATTCTGCAAATCATCATAAAGCTTTTTAATACAAGCTTTTCCTTCACCCGGCATAAAAAAAGGCTCGACTAAGAGCGATGGATTTTTCAACCATAGTCTAATAATTTCGACACAGAAATATATACCCACAAAAACTAAGCAAAGTTGAAATATAACATCAACATTTGTTGTTTCTAAAGAAGATTGAGAATTAAACATTTTAGGAAATTTTTCGGACTTATAGCGCAAATCTCTAACACAAGGACGAGTCTACTAACAATAATTGTATGTTCATAACGTAACCGGGTGAAAAATCATCATAAAAAAAGCGACCTGTATTGCTACAAGTCGCTTTTGCATTTAATGGCTGGGGCGGGAGGATTCGAACCTCCGGTGCCGGAGCCAAAACCCGGTGCCTTACCACTTGGCTACGCCCCAACGCTAATTTTTATTACTTTTCAAAGTATAGCAGATAAAAAAATTAATTTAAACTGCTTCGTGATAATCTTCGCCAAGATCCATCACTTTTTTAAATTCTATTATTACCTGGTCCTCTATCATCTTGCGGGTATCAGAATTTAAAGGATGCACGATATCTCGAAACGTTCCATCTTTACGACGACGCGATGGCATGGAAACAAAATATCCTTTGTTGCCTTCGATCACTTTAAGATCTCGCACGATGAAGCTATTTTCAAAGACAATCGTTGCATAAGCTTTAAGTCTACCATTTTCTTTAGCTGGGTAAACTTTTACTTCTGTTATGGTTATCGCCATGACCGCATATCCTTAGAGGTATCCTGGTTACTACTCTTTTTTTTTGTTGTACAATAACAGTGACATCATTTTATCTGATGGCATTGATTTGTCAACACAATTTGCTTCTTTTTATTCACTCAAAATAATTTACAAAAATTAGTTCAAATTAAATGCAAATTACTTCCAGATATACCATTCAAGAATTATATTTGTAAAACTTTTTTTGAATAATTTTTGAATATTATCCAATAATGCGAGCGGCTCTGAGTTTAGCAGAACGGGCTGACGGATTTGCACGTAATTCCTCAGGTTCTGCTGTCACCACACGAGGCGTTAAGTTTTCAAATTGATCCTTGTGCTGCACAATAAACTGCTTTACTATGCGATCTTCAAGTGAGTGAAAACTAATACACACCAAGCGACCTTCAGGGTTCAAGATCGAAAGGGATGTTGAAAGCAATGCCTGTATGTTATTGAGTTCATCATTTACATAGATACGCAATGCTTGAAACACTTTAGTAGCCGGATGTATTTTGCGCCCTTTTGCTGGCACTACGCGATCAATTAGATCAACCAGTTGCCCGGTAGTTCTAAACTTAGCTTTTTGGCGCTCAGCAATAATAGCACGCGCAATAAGCTTTGAGTTGCGGTCTTCACCCAATTGGAAAAACAGTTCTCTTAATTTTTCTTCAGAAGATTTATTAAGCACTTCTGCTGCCGTTAATTTCTGGTGGGCCGGTGACATACGCATGTCTAGCGGTGTATCACGGTATACAGAAAATCCGGGGCGTTGGGATATTTGCACCTGTGAGGTACCAAAGTCTGCCAACACCCCATCTACTTTTTCAATACCCGCTTTTTTAAGCGATTTGTACAAATGGGCAAAGTTACCCCATAGCATCGTAAATCTGCTGCCAAATTCTTCTACTAACGGTTCGGCAAACAGTTCAAACGCACGCGTGTCCCAATCCATGGATATCACCTTACATGTTGGTTCTTTTTCCAAAATAGCACGGGTGTGACCGCCTGAACCAAAGGTAACGTCTAAGTAGGTTTTACCAGGTTGAGGATCAAGATATTCAAGCACTTGGTTAGTGAGAACTGCTTTGTGCACTGCTACAGGTTTTAACGTTTTCATAGAGCCCAATATGTTTGGTAATTATCTGCCGCAATTATTCTGCTACAGTAAAATGATTTACAAGGTTATCAAGAGCCATACCACGTGAGCCTTTAACAAGGACCATTGACTCGTCCACCATTTTAGCATCAAGCAGGGTTACCGCCTCTTGCCAGTTGGGAACTATATCAACAGATACGCCTAATGGTATTGTCTTCTTAGTCCATTGTACCATATTTCCTACCAAAATCACCTGGCGTATTGAAGGGGCTTTTCTTAAGAATCTTCCAATTTGTCGATGCCAGAACGGAGCTAACGGCCCAAGCTCCAACATATCCCCTATAACGACCAATTTAGATTTTTTGGTATTAATGCGGTGAAACGCAAGCAACGCAGCTTTCATACTTTCAGGATTAGCATTATAACAATCGCTAATAAGAGTGCTTTTGTTTTTGCTAATAATGCGTTCTTCAAATCTACCCGGCACAGCAATCGGCTGATGAATAGCTTCAACAATCTTAGCTGATGGAATACCAAGTAAATAGGCAGCGGCTGCTGCTGCCAATGCATTGAGCACTGAACCTTCGTGCGGCTGATTTAATAACACATTAAATTTTTCTTTGTACAATTTCATCACAAAACTCATGTGAGTATTTTGTGGTTGTACTTTGCGTGCTTGTACTTGATTTATAGTTTTATAACCAAATTTAATTACGGGGTGTGAGTAACCAACCTGAGACAAAATAGGTTGATCACCATTGATAATACCAATACTACTTTCAGTGAAATATTTAAAAATATCACGTTTTTCTGCAGCGATATCAGCAAGCGAACCAAGACCTTCCATATGTGCGTGACCAATCATGGTAATCACACCACAGGTATGTTTTAACAATTGCGCAAGAACAGCCATTTCACCTCTGCGTGAAATACCTAATTCAAAAATGGCAACTTTGTGTTCAGCGCGCATTTTCAACATATTGAGCGCTAACCCAATACGAGTATTTTGTGTTCCAGCAGAAGCAACACACGGAATATTATTGTAGGTAAATATTTGCGCCAAACGTTCTTTGGTCGATGTTTTACCTACTGACCCGGTGATGGCAACTACTGGGTAGGTAAATTGTGCGCGCCATGCAGATGCCAGTGTTGTCAAAGCATGTAATGTATCAGGAACAACAATAATACATGTATCTTTTAACTGAGCTGGGCTCAATGATTTGAGAAGATCTTTTTTTGATGCGGCGATCATTGCGCCTTTTGCACCATGCTCAAATGCTTCTTTTACAAACTCATGCCCATCAATACGCGCTCCGGGTAATGCAACAAATATATCGCCCGGTTGAACATTGCGTGAGTCAACTGCAAATTGAATATGTGCACCTGAGCAAGAACCAATTATCTGTGCGTCAGGAATAATTTTTTCTATGAATATTTGATCAAAGTACATTGACCTTCTCCGTTTTTGGCTAATTATTAAATGAAAATATTACTCAAGTATCTCGGATTGCTACGGGAGAAAAAATGTCCTTTTTTTGAACATTTGTCAAGTAAGAATCACAAATCTATCAAACATTTTTTTTAATTTAACCTGATTAAAATGCTATATGTATGATAATTCTTTTTTTAAAACACATCGCACAAGCACATCAATCGCGTATTACTTTGCGCGTTTTGCTGCCCGATGATGCCGCTACAAAACCACGATTTTCAAGCGCATCAATAATCCGCGCCGAACGATTATATCCAATTCTAAATTTGCGCTGCAATAATGAAATAGAAACTTCATCAATCTCATCCAGAAACTGCAAAATATCTTTCATCAATTGTTCATCTACATCATCAATTGCATCATTATTTTCTTGCACCGACGATGACAGATCAAGGTACGAAACAGTTCGTTGTTTTTGTATGTGGTTTACTACTTGCGCAATCTCTTCATCAGACACATACGCACCGTGCACACGTTTTAAATGGCCTTCACTTGCGCTTAAAAATAGCATGTCCCCGCGCCCTAATAATTTATCAGCACCAGAAGCATCTAAGATAGTACGGGAGTCAGTTTTCGAAGTAACTCTAAATGATATGCGGCTGGGAAAATTTACTTTAATAAGACCGGTAATTACATCAACAGATGGTCGTTGCGTTGCCACCATTAAATGTATGCCCGCCGCACGAGCCATCTGCGCAAGACGCGTGATGAGATCTTCAATTTCTTTACCTGCAGTCATCATGAGATCTGCAAGTTCATCAATCATAACAACCAGATAGGGAAACTGTTCTTCTGGATTATTTTTGTGCAGCTCGTTGTAATCATTGATTGTACGTGCACCGGCTTCTGCCATTTTTTGATACCGTTCTTCCATATGCTGCACTGCCCATTTAAGCGCAGATATCGCTTTTTTTGGATCGGTAATAATAGGAAACAATAAATGAGCAATATCAGCATAGGGTGCAAATTCCAGTCGCTTCGGGTCGATTAATATTAAACGAAGTTGTTCAGGCGTGCAGCCACACAACAAGCTTATTAACATGGTGTTGAGCGCTACTGATTTACCTGAACCGGTTGATCCTGCAACGAGTAAATGGGGCATCTTAGTAAGGTCAACAATCACACTTGCGCCAATGGTATCTTCACCTAATATTAACGGTAATTTGTGCTTACCATTTTGATATTCTTCAGATCTAATTAATTGTGCAATTAATACATTCTTACGATTTTTATTGGCCACTTCAAATCCTACTAACGATTTACCAGGAATTGGGGCTAGTATGCGGATACTCATCGCCTGTAATGCGAGTGCCAAGTCATCCTCAAGCGCAATAATTTTACTAATCTTTGAATCGATTGCCGGCTGATATTCAAATAAGGTTACAACCGGTCCTCTCTTGATCGATACCACGCGTCCTTGAACACCAAATCGCTCTAATTTTTCTTGTAAAATTTTTGCCGATTTTTCTAATTCTGTAAGCAATGCTGATTCTTGATGATCATTTTTGGTGAGGGTAAAAATTTCAATACTCGGCCTGATATAGTCTGCCACAATCTTTGCGGTATCTTCATCAGGCTTTGATAAATTGTATGATACACCCTTAGATGAAGTAGACGCTGAACGTGCCGGCGTTTCAACTTTACTTGATGCTTTAATATGCTCAATTTCAGGAGCACAATGTTCTATGATATCAATATCAAGTGGTTTGTGCTGCTCAGCATCATGATACAACTTATCATCAGCTGGAGCATACAAAGGTTTACGCATTAATTCATAACAAGCCAACACAGCCGGTTTGATCCCATGCGACCAACAATAAACCACCGCGCGACACGCCTGATGAGCCATCGTAAATAACGAGCAACGGGTAACCAGAATGAGACCCATGAGAAAAAAACTATTAAGCAACAATACCGCACCTGCCGTATCAAGTGATGTTGATAAGAATGTGCCTATGTGATGCCCAATAAAGCCACCAGCCACACAGTACTCAAAACCTTCAATACCATATACCGCAGCAAGTCCTGAAACGACAAAAATTAAAAGCCCCCGGCAATCACTCGCTCCCAGTGGTTAATAAGCGGTTTTTGAGCACAATAAATGTAGGCAAGAAATGAAAAAAAGAGCGCTATTGCATAGGAAGAAATACCAAAAAAATAAATAAGAAAACTTGAGACTTGAGCACCTAAATAACCACACCAATTTGCAATGGGCTGCGGCGCTGAACTAAAATAAAAAAAACACTCATCGTACGCGTTGTAAGTATATAATGAAAGTGCTAAAAACAATGCCATTGCAAGGCATGCAATACCTTTCACTTCATTAATGCACCAATCATACCAGTTCTTGGATTTTTTATTTTTAAACGTGATCATAATGAGTCTCCTTATTTTTGTTAAAGTAGCGCAATTATGTAGTTAAAAACAATCTAACGTACAATAACACCATGTGCTGCAGGTAAAGCTATGCACTCTACACAAGCAAAAGACTGATTAAAAATGGTACCACCATATACCAAGAAAAACGTTGCAGCTTATGAGCGCACGCAAGATTATACGTCCATTGCAAGAGCAGATATGCAAGAAACGTCGCCGCAACAATCACCGTCATAACCTGAATAGAAAATAGCATATCACGCACATTACGTGGCATGGTCACTAATCCAAACACACTCGCAAGCGCAATGAGCGGAAATTGCACGACAAATGAAACCTGCATGCCGCGTCGCGCTGATAATCCAAGCCAACGCGCAGCAACGTATGTTGCCGCAAACCGAGAAATGCCCGGCATTAATGCACATCCTTGCATGAGTCCAACTACGATTGCCTTAGACCAGGTCATTGGTTCTGTTCGATCTTTAACCCAATATAAAGTGAGCAAAAGTAACATGGTAATCACAAAGCCCCATGGCAAAAACAGTTGGGTATTGAGTGCTAGAGTGTGCTTAATTCCATACACTGCAATAGTAATAGTATTTGCGATTGCGCTGTAGCCAATGATGCGGGCAATATAGGGATATAATGTTTTATAATTTTGTAATAAAAAAAACCAATCTTTGAAAAAAAACACGGCAATAATAAGAGCACTAGGTGCATGAATAAAGAAAGATATTTTTTGCTGCACGGCTAAAGAGCTCAGTAGGCCATGCGTATCAAAAAATGAAGATGACAATAATTTTTCTAGCAAGAGCACATGTCCTGAGCTACTTATGGGAAGGCTTTCTAAAACTATCTGTACAAAGATCCATAGATAAAAATATAGCATACGCAACTGTTATTTTAATGTGTACTACGCGCAAAGAACCACTCCGGCGGTAATTGGCGTAACAATTTCTTTACAATTCAAATTACAGCATATTATACTTTCGATGTTTAAATTAGTCGACCAGTTGCACAAGGTGTTGACTTTGCATTTGAAATATATAAGTATCAATTTAAAGTAATGAAAACGCATCTATCACTACGAAAGGAGGACGAAGCATCCCTAGATAAAACACCTCTATCTACATACACACATCTCTTTTTGATGAAGCAAACAGTAAGAAAAAGTTAAGGAGATAATATATGAATCAAATGCTAAAAGGGTTCCTCTGCGTTGCTGCACTTGCAACTACAGGCGCACAAGCAGTAGCACCTTACTACAGCATCCGTTCCCAAGGATTGGATTCTGCTAGAGAATTAGTAGGTTGGACCAACCATACTCACTTATATGACAAAGATGGTTTTTATGGTAGCTTTGCCATTATTCCAGAATTTACCCGTTCATTTAGATCAAGCCGCATAGCTGAAACATTGTTTGGACCTTCAATCAA
This sequence comes from Candidatus Dependentiae bacterium Noda2021, assembly GCA_020886235.1. Classification (GTDB taxonomy): domain Bacteria; phylum Babelota; class Babeliae; order Babelales; family Vermiphilaceae; genus Noda2021. Next base: position 563,306 of record AP025250.1, read on the forward strand.
TAGCAGCTGCGATTCTGATTGTACATCAATCGGTATCAGCGGTAGCCGTGTAGCTGGAAGAAGCTGCTGCGACTGGCTTGCTGATTACTTTGGTTTACCAACAGACTTCCAAAGTACCGTAAGTTTCAGACCTCGCATTTCTAACTTCTTAGTAGACTTCAACCTCTACTTAGGACTCAATGAGTGGATGTGTGGTTTATACATGGAACTTAAATTACCAGTAGTTTACACACGCTGGAACTTAAGAGCATGTGAAAACGTAATCAATGCGGGTGTAAATGGTTACGACGCGGGTTACTTCACCCCAACAGTAACAACTGGCGAAGGCTTAAACGCTGTTCCTCGCTCAAACTTGCTCTGCAGCTTCCAAGATTTCATGAATGGCCGCACACCAAATCTTCCTGGTGTAACATTCAACCCACTTACCAATTCCGTAATTTCATTCTGCAACCACCACAAATCAGGTGTTGCTGAATTACGCGCAATTTTAGGATGGGACTTCTTACAAGGTGAAAACTATCACTTTGGTCTTGGTATCCGCGCAGCAGCTCCAACAGGTACACGCCCAGACGGCGACGTATTGTTCGAGCCTATCGTTGGTAACGGTAAACAATGGGAACTTGGCGGTCAATTAACAACTCACTGGACCTTCTGGAGAAGTGACTGTGATGACGCTAACTTAAGTTTCTGGGTTGAAGCTAACTTAACCACCTTGTTCAAAGCGCGTCAACGTCGTGCATTTGATCTTTGTGGCCGTGGCGCAAACAGCCGTTATATGCTTGCAGAAAGACTTGGAACACCAGTAACAAACTTATTTGCTGGCCCAGTTCAAGCTTCAGCAGTAGCTCCAGTTGCTCAGTTCAAAAACGAACTCACAACCGTTGCTAACTTGACAACTCTTGATGTTAAAGTTAAGAGCTCAATCCAAGCTGACGTTTTAGCATTATTCAACTACACACACTGTGGTTTCTCATTTGACCTTGGTTACAATTTCTGGGGTAGAAGCTGTGAGAGAATTGAGCGCGACTGTGACTGCGGACTTCCATTTGCAGCAAACACATGGGCTCTTAAAGGTGATGCGCACGTTTACGGGTTCACCCGCAGCGATGCAACAACTGCACCTAACACTGCTGTAGCATTATCTGCAACAGAAAATAATGCAACCATTAACGCAGGTACCAACACACCTTGCACCGGTTCATTCAGTGGTATCCAAAGACAAAACCCTAACATTGATAATCCAAACTTAGCGTGGGTAAGCACATCTGGTATCAACCAACAGATCCAAGCTATTCCTAACGTAACCGGCGCTAACTTAGCACAAACCAATACATCATTACAGCCAGTATTCTTATCATTAAATGATATCGATTACGGCGCAGCACGTACAAGAGGTCTTTCAAGCTCAATCTTTGCTCACTTCAGCTATACCTGGATGGATGCAGAGTGCTGGGTTCCTTTCCTCGGCGTGGGTGGTAAAGTAGAATTTGCTCATCACAAGAGAAACAGCGACTGCGGTGACTTCTGCGGCGATTTCTGTGATGACTTCTGCTCAACATCATGCGGAACCTCATGCTCAACCAATTCATGCTTCACCAATTCATGTGCGACAACCACCAATTGCTTCACCAGCAACTCATGTGGTATCTCATCATGCAATGACAGCTGCTCTGGTTGCAACATCACCAATATCTCACAATGGGGTATTTGGCTTAAAGGGGGTATCTCCTTTAACTAAGGTTTAGTTTGTAAGAATCTTCGCAAACAAGAACTAGTACATCAAGGGCTCGGTAACACCGGGCCCTTGTTTTATTAATCCAATATCAAGATCAATTGCTATTTTTCTTGAAAGACGAATAGCGGGTATGTTAGATTACTGAAAAATTGCATACAACCCCTATCCAAAAAAAAGGAGTAGTTTATGATGCGATCACACCTCAAACAAATACTTGGCCTTGCCTTATTGGCAAGTTTAAGTACCAGCATGAACGGTGCGTTGCCCTATTTTAGCATACGTTCACAAGGCGTTGATGCTGCACGCGAGTTAGTAGGATTAACTCATTTCATTAATTTAATGAACAAAGATAGTTTTTACGGGGTTGCTTCATTAACCGTTGAAGGAACTAAATCATTCCGTCCAGGTAGAATTTTTGATAGTCTCTTTGGATCGTTTGCAGACAACTGTAATTCTAACTGCAATACTACCTGCACAACAAACAATACATGCTCAACCTCATGCAATGATTGCGACACAGACAGCAACCGCTGCATCGGTATTTCTGGTAGCCGTGTAGCTGGTCGCACCGCTACCGATTGGTTAGCCGATTACTTTGGTTTACCAACAGATTTTCAAAGCACCGTGTGCTTTAAGCCACGCGTAACGAATGCTATTGCAGACTTTAATCTTTATTTTGGTCTTGATGGTTTAATGTGCGGACTATGGGCACGTGTTGACGTTCCCTTTGTACATACCAAATGGGATCTTAACTTCTGTGAACGCGTGACCGCAGCAGGTGCTAACGGGTATGACGCTGGCTATTTTGGTTCAGTTGCAGTACCACGCACCCAATTGCGTTATGAGTTTACTGAGTACATTACCGGTGGCAGAGGCATTTATATCCAAAATTTAGCTGAGTCAAACCAAAATGTATTTGTAGAACCATTAAAATCATCTAAATTTTCAAAATGTTCATTAACCGATAATGGCATTGCTGAAGTTCGTTTTGATCTTGGTTACAACTTTGCGCAAACAGAAGACTTCCACTTAGGTGTAGCAGCACGTGTTGCCGCTCCTACTGGCAGACGTCCACAAGGTGAATGGTTATTTGAGCCTATCGTTGGTAACGGTCACCACTGGGAATTTGGTGGTATTGTAACATCACACTGGACCTTCTGGCGCAATGCTTGCAATGATTCAAGCCTTGGCTTCTATTTAGATGCAAAAATTACTCACTTGTTCAAAACACGTCAATTACGTGCATTTGATTTAGTAGGTAGACCAAACAGCCGTTACATGTTAGCTGAACGCTTAGATGTACCGGTAACAACATTATTTGCAAACCCACTTCCTGGTGACGTTGCAGGTAGCGTAGCTCCAATCGCTCAGTTTAAAAACTTGATTACTCCCGTTGCTAACTTAACAACACTTGATGTTAAAGTAAGCAGTGGTGTACAAGCTGATATCGTTGCATTATTCAACTACACCAAATGTGACTTTTCATTTGATATTGGTTACAACTTCTGGGGCAGAAGCTGCGAAAGAATTCGCCTTGCATGCTGCGAGCCAAGCACCGAATTTGCAACTAGAAATTGGGCACTTAAAGGTGATGCCAATGTATACGGGTTCCAACGTTCAGGCGGATTACCAGTACCGTTATCAGCAACACAAAGTCGCGCTACCATTAATTCCGGAACAAACACGGTTCCTGGTGTAGATTTTGTAGCCGCTGATCGCGCCAATCCAGGAATTGACAATGCTCAATTTGCACGTTTCACTGCTGGTGCTACCGGCTTAACATCAAACATTGATGTTTCTCCTACTGATTTAGTTCAAACAAGAACATCACTTGATCCTGTTTTCTTACGTAATGAAGACGTAGATTTAGTAGGTGCGCGTAGCCGTGGCTTATCAAGCAAAATATTTGCACACTTAAGCTACGCATGGACTGATTGTCACGAGTGCTTTACTCCATTCTTAGGAATTGGTGGTAAAGTTGAATTTGCTCACAAACGTTCTGGTTGCTGCAATAATGATTCTTCATGCGATACCGGCGCTTGTGCAACTGATTGCTTATCTACCGCAAATGTTAACACAAACTTTGTGTCTTCAAACTGCTGCCAAACCGCTAATCTCTCCGAGTGGGGTGTATGGTTGAAAGGTGGATTTGCATTTGATTACTAATAGATGCAATCACTATTGAAAAAAGGCCTGGTCAACTGACCAGGCCTTTTTTACTTCTTTTCTTGAAGCAATAAATGCGGTCATGCTACAGTTTTGAAAACAACTATCAGGAATCAAGGAGTGGGTATAATGCACGAACGAGTAAGAAACATTTTTATAGTAACCATATTGGCGATGGCGCACACATGCTTGCACGGCGTTACTCCTTTTTTTTATCCACGCTCACAAAGCGTTGATGCCGCACGTGACCTTGTTGGCTGGACACATTTGATTAACTTGTACGATATGGATCGTGTATACGGTGTTATTGGTATTACACCAGAATACACACGCTCATTTAAATCATGTGACATTGCTCAAACACTCTTTGGCGTTGATTTAGTAGGTGCCGGGCAAGGATCTTGTAACACGTGCGATGATATCAATCGCTGTGGATTTTTAAAAATTACCGGAAGCTTAGTACCTAATCGTGGATGCAGCGATTGGCTCGCCGATTATTTTGGGCTACCAACTGATTATCAAAGTATTATTAGTTTTGAACCACACATTACTAATCTTTTGGTAGATTTAAGTTTTTATGTAGGGCTTGATGAATGGGTTGATGGATTGTACCTTCGCTTTCACGCACCCATTGTGCACACCCGCTGGAATTTAAATTTTTGTGAAACTGTAATAGATCATGGCAGTAACGCATACTTACCCGGATATTTTAATGAAAGCACTACCGGGGTTGATCGCGCGCAATTAACAAACAGCGCAACAGATTTTTTGTGCGGCTGTGCCACTCCTAATCTTGGTGATTTAGTTACCTTTGAATCATTAAAAAATGCACGCTTGTTTAGACGCACACGCAATAAAACTACCCTTTCAGAAATACAAGGAGCATTTGGTTGGAACTTTGCTCAATGCGATGATTATCACGTGGGGCTTATGCTGCGAGGTGCAGCCGCTACGGGTAATCGACCTAAAGGCGATTTCTTTTTTGAACCAATCGTGGGTAACGGACACCACTGGGAACTCGGGCTTGGTCTTACCAGCCATTACACGTTTTGGAGAAGCAAAAACAATCAACAATCATGTGGACTGTACATCGATTGTAACTTAACTCATCTGTTTAGCGCACGCCAGCGTCGCTCATTTGATTTAAAAAATAGACCTAACAGTCGTTATACGCTGGCAAGCATGCTGGGTGCTCCGGTAAATAACTTGTTTGCCAATGCGTTACCGGGCGATGTATCAGGAAGCGTAGCCCCCCTTGCACAATTTCAAAACGTATTTACCACCGTTGCAAACCTGACCACCTTTGATGTTGAATCACGTATTGCAGCACAAGTTGATTTTGTAGCACTCTTTAACTACACGCACTGCGGCTGGGGCTGGGATATGGGCTATAACTTCTGGACACGCAGCTGTGAAAAATTACGCTATACCTGTAGCTGCCCTGCACCTCTTGATGGCAATCGCACCTGGGCACTCAAAGGTGATTCATATGTGTATGGATTTGCCGCTTCAACCATAGATCCTATTACACAAAATCAACCAATACCGTTGTCTGCAACACAAGACACTTCTACCATACATCGTGGCACCAACAATTTTGTAGGACCATCACCATTAGATGGTGGCATTGACGGTATTCAACCAACACGAAATCCAGGCGTAGATAATGCTAAATATGCTCGCTTTTTATCTGACAGCACCGCCGGCGCATCTATTAATGATTTAGTTACCGGTCTTCAAACAAAAACATCACAAGAGCCAGTATTTATTGCCAATTCAGATATTGATTTATTCTCTGCACGTACCAAAGGATTGTCACACAAATTTTTCACCCATATTTCATACGCGTGGGGACCAGCATGGTGTGAGTGGATACCATACATAGGCGCTGGTGCTAAAGTAGAATTTGCAAAACATACAAATCCGTGCGATCTGTCATGTGATAGCTGTATTTGCCAACAATCTGCAATATCAGAGTGGGGTATTTGGCTTAAAGGAGGCGTATCGTTTAATTAACAGATACGAAGTTTAGGAAGGAAAACAGCTATGAAATTACGGCTTATTGGTTTATGGATTTTAGCTCTTGCATCAAGTGTGAGCATATATGCAGGCGAATGCGTTGACCGCGCATGCTCAACGTGTATTGATTGCCCACCCTTGTGCATTGATAAATGCACCGATTTACCCTTGCATGGAAAAACGTTTTTACTTCCTCGTTCACAAGGGGTAAATATTGCGCGAGATTTAGTTGGTTGGCACCGATTTATTAACCGCTGCGATGAACCAGGCTGGTACTGGGCATGGAATGCAGTGGGCGAGTTTAGTCGAACCTATCGCCCTAAAAGAATTGCTGAATATTTTTTTGGCACCCCTGTATTGACCATCGCAGGAAGCCAAGTATTAAATCGTGGCGAGCCTGACATATTGGCCGATTATTTTGGATTATCCCCACAATTTGCAAGTGATGTTTGTGTTGATCCATATATGATCAACGGCATTATTGATGGTGCGTTGTATGTAGGTTGGCGTTCGTTATACTTACGCATTCATGCACCTGTTGCCTGGACCAGAACCTCAATGGGGTTACATGAAACAGTTATTAGCACTGGTATTGAAACTCCGTATCCACCGCTTTACATGTCAGTGCCCGCATTACCAGCTCCGGCAACATCATTTACGCAAGCAATACAGGGCGGCATTACCTATGGTGATGTACGCGAAGGCATTGAGTTTGGAAAAATTGCATGCCCGCAGAGCCGCTTTGGATTGGCAGATATACATCTTGCATTAGGATGGAACTTTGTAACGCGACGCAGAGGACACGTAGGATTTAACCTCATTGGAGTAATACCTACCGGTAACCGTTCCAAAGCAGAATATTTATTTGAGCCGGTCATTGGAAATGGCCACCACGGCGAATTGGGGCTTGGATTTACCGGGCATGTGATTGTTTGGGAAAAAGATGGACAACAAACGGTGGGCATTCACAGCGAATTTAATGCCACCACCCTGTTTAAATCAAGACAACGCCGATCCTTTGATTTATGCAGCAACGGATGGGGCAGTAGATACATGCTTGCAAAACAATTTGATGAAGCAGGCAATTATACTACGGTAACGATACCCGCTATTAACCGATTAACCTTTGATGTTAATGTTCATATCGATTTACAATTTGATTTTGTTATCATGGCAGCGTACACCTATTGTAACTGGGGTATTGATTTAGGTTACAATGGCTGGATACGTTCACGGGAAAAAATTACCGATGTTCCCCAACTCTGTCCCAATACCTATGGGTTAAAAGGAATACAAAATTCGTATACCACGTTATTAACACCAAGCAATGCAACAGAAAGTTGTGCCACCATTTTAGGTACTAACTTTTTTAATCAAACGTGTGTTGTGGATCCTAATTCACCGGTATTTATACCTACCAATAATATCAATATTAATTCTGCTGCAACAAGCAGACCGTTTACCCATAAAATATTTGGAAATATACAGTATAGTGGCGAGCGCTGTAGTAATTGGTTTGGTACTATTAATCCATTTATTGGTGCTGGTGGGGAAGTGGAGTTTGAGGGGTTACGGCCGCTGCGTGATTTAGAACCTAATAAGGTTTCTATTTCACAATGGGGTCTATGGCTAAAAGGTGGCATATCATATTAACAATCTTTTAAAGGATATTTTATGAAGCATTTATTAACTCTTGGGTGCTTATTACTTGCAGCGCAATCAATACAAGCAAAAGTAGTAAGCGAAACCAAATCACCGGTAACCGTAAAAAAAGGGTTATCTTTTGTAGTAACCCTAGAATCCAATCCTACAAACGGAAGCTTGTGGCATTTGAATGAGCAACCAGATAGCTCTAAATTAAGACTAGAAGAGTCTCACTATACTCCTGATTCAAATCCCCATGGATTAGTAGGTACCGGCGGCACACAGACCTGGCAATTCAAAGCACTCAATGAAGGTGACACGGTATTGAAATTTGCTTATAAAAAATCTTGGGAAACTGTTGAAAAACCAGAAAAAATAAAAACAATTGCAGTAAAAATTACAAAATAAGCACTAAAAAAGGCCCTACAACTAGGGCCTTACTTTTTTACTTTGCCAATAATTCTATGTAATCAATTACCTGGCCAACGTTACATAGCTTTTCAGCTTGCTCGTCATTAATTTCAACATCAAATTTTTCTTCCATGCGCATGATTATCTCAACTAAATCGAGTGAATCTGCACCAAGTTCTGCTAATGTTGATTGTTCGGTTATTTTTGATTTATCAATAGTTAATTTATCAGCAATGATTGCGACAACCTGATCTTTTATAGCTTCTCTGGTCATAATGGTTCTTTCATAGTTAGTGACTTAATTACTACGCTCATTGTTAAGATAGTTTATTAACGCATTAATGCGATTAACGGTTTCTTGCGTACCCAATACAGCCATAAGATCAAATACACCCGGACCGGAGCTACTGCCAATCATCGCAATTCTAAGAGGCTGCATAATTGCAACCAATTTTACGTTGTGTTGTTTACACCAGTCTTTAATAGCCTGCGCTGCTTGATCGGTCTGTGCTGCATGCTGCGTAATTAAGGCAGCAATTTCTGGCAACTGATTTTTAATTTCCGGTGTAATCCATTGCGCAACGTCAGTCGCTACATATTCACGCGGAAGTGAGGCAACATGAACAATTTGTTGTACTAATTCTTTGAGCGTATGAGAACGCTGTTTATACATATCAAGTAATGCATTCATCTGGTCTTGTGACCAACGAGCAATCGCTTTGCTAAAGCCCGTGTCTACATCTGAATTAATACGATCGAGCAACGCATGGTTATCAGTATTTCTGATATAAGAAGCATTAAGCCAATCTAATTTTTTGTGATCAAATATAGCACCCTTTTTGCTCACCGCTTCAAGGGTAAAGAGATCAATCATCTCTGACCGTGAAAAGATTTCCTGATCACCATGAGCCCAGCCTAATCGCACTAAATAATTAACCAGTGCATCGGGTAAATAGCCGGCACTTTTATAATCAACGACGGCAGTAGCCGCATCTCGCTTGCTCAATTTGTTACCATCAGGTCCCAAGATTAACGGCAAGTGTGCAAATATGGGCAATTCATATCCAAGAGCATGGTATAGTAAAATTTGTTTTGGTGTATTAGAAATATGCTCTTCACCCCTGATTACGTGCGAAATCTTCATAAAAGCGTCATCGGCAACCACGACAAAATTGTACATCGGTGTGCCGTCAGTACGCATGATAATAAAGTCATCAAGTTGATCACGGCCAACGGTTATGTGGCCACGAATTACATCATCAAACTCAACGCTTGTTATGTCATCGGGTATGCTAAAACGCACCGCGCCCTGCTGATTATTTCTGGTACGACAATACCCATCGTATTTGGTGAACAGAACATCGTGTCCCTGCTCTTTAAGGCGCGCGTGTAAATCATCAGTGGTACAGGTACAATAATAGGCTTTGCCCTGTTTGAGTAGATCAGCTACAAGCGAGCGATGTTCTTGTATACGCTCTGATTGAATAACAATGGGTTCATCAGAAATCACATCTGCCCATTCAAGAGCTTCAAGCAATGCTTTTGTATACTCATCTTTAGAGCGCTCAACGTCAGTATCTTCTATACGCAATAGAAATGTTCCCTTATTGTGACGCGCAAATAACCAATTAAATAAGGCAGCTCGTAAGCCACCAATATGTAAATGCCCCGTCGGAGACGGAGCAAATCTAACACGAATAGATTTATGATTCATAAACAGTCTGTTGTAATTTGTATTGTGCAAGGAGTGCCCATGGTGATTGACCATTTTTGGTATCAGACTTAAACGTTGATTCAAGATCACGCCATGTTTTTACTGCTTGCTCAGTTTCATTATTTTGCCAGAAATATTCGCCCAAATAATACAGTGCGTAATCCGCATTAGAATTACTTGCATCATAGGCAAGTGATTGCAATTCATTAAGTGCAGCAGTTTTTTCTTGATCATCTACATGGTCGAGTTTAATCAATGCATATTTAGTTTTGTACGGGTAATACAAGGCAGATGAAGTTGGTAAGCTGTTAGTCATTGATTCAAGTAATGCTAATGCTTCTTGATAGTTACCTTGCTCAACTAATGCATCAGCACGAATACCTAAGAAATAAGGTGCTAAACCAGTTGATTTATTTTTTTCATATCCGGCAGTGCACATTGCATCTAATGTTTGCCATTGTGCAGTTGTACCCCGGCACGCAATTTTTCATATTCAGCAAGACATGAAGATAACACTTTTTGTGCTGCTTGTTCTTGGTTTACGATGTGCGAGCGGTACCAAAACCATCCGCCAACAAGTATCCCAACTGCTGCTAACAGCGCCAAGCCGGTTGTTACATATTTTTCAGATTTTAATGAATTGAAATCAAATTGATCAGAGCTGTTTGTATAATATTTAGACATGCTTTTAACTCCCCGTAAATAGCGGTCATGGTATTGTGTATAAAAACGTCTGTATTGCGTAAGGTATTAATGGACGAATCGCTCATTCAGTGTTGCCTGAATGAGCGATTGCTTAATTTACGCCGCTTCTTGAGAAACTGGCTCTTGAGTATTAGCACGAGCTTGCTGCGCTTGTTTAGCTTCATTGCGCTTAAGTGCTCGCTCAGATTTGGTTACCAATACTTTTTTACCTTTGTAGTGGCCACATTCTTTGCATACTTGGTGTGATAAAATAGGGGCTTCGCAATTTTTGCAAGAGCCAAATGATTTAGTTTTAATCCCTTTATTTGCAAAACGGGAGTCTCTACGGGCACGCGAACGTTTGCGTTTTGGTACTGGCATACTTTCCTCAATGAATATCGCTTGATATACGTTAAATTTTTTTTAAGTTATGGGGTTATTATATCAAATAATGGGCAAATTGCAAAAAATCAGCCATTATTTTGCCACAACCCTGCCCCATCTTGAACCACTCTCCCTTGTAGCTGCAAGTCGAACAAATGTCCCATAAGCTGGGTCATTGAAAATCCGGTAAGTTCCAGTAAATTCTCTAAGGAACAACTCTGCTTAAGGCATGCTGCTAATACCGCTTCCTGTTCAGATGAGAGGCCAGGCACCTGATCAGGTATTCGATGCTGGCTGCCCGGTTCTTGCGACTGGCTAACCTCAGGCGTTGATTCATGACCAAGTTCACCCAAAATATCCGCCGCGTTTGCCACCAGATGAGCACCCTGCTTAAGTAATGCATGACACCCGGCGCTCAATGGGCTGGTAACCGGGCCCGGAACGGCAAATACTTCTCTACCCTGATCAAGAGCAAATTGAGCCGTAATACGTGCACCACTTTGCAGGGCAGCCTGCACAACTAAGCATCCTTGCGACATACCGGCAATGATGCGGTTGCGCGCGGGAAAATTGCCGGGCATTGCCTGGGTAGATAAAGCAAACGGGCTTACAATCGCCCCTCCTTGTGATGCTATTGCTTCAAACATTTTTTTATTGTTCAGCGGATAGGGCTTTAAAAGACCTGAGCCGAGTATAGCAATCGTTCTTCCGTGTGCCTGCAGCGCTGCAGTATGAGCCATTGTATCAGCGCCTCGAGCACCACCGCTCACAATAGTGTATCCCTGAGCAACAAGTTTAGGTACTATGTCGGCAATGATAGCTTTACCATAATAGTCAGCATCACGAGAACCAATTACGGCTATGCTTGGCTTTGAAGAGTACAACTCACCCTGATAATATAAAATTGCCGGGGGACTTGCAATGTGCTTGAGCAATTCTGGGTAATCATTATCATAACGCGTTGTAATCTTAATCCTATGTTTATGAATGAGTTCTAATTCATTTTCAAGCAATTGTTTGTTACTAAGACCAGCCACCAGCGCGGCACTTGTTTTTGCTGACATGCCACACACCGATACAAAATCAGAAATAGAAAAGGTATAGATATCACTTTTAGGCGGTAAGCGCTTTAACAAAGCATCTATCGTTGCAGGTCCAATGGAAGGAATTAAAGATAAGTGAAGTATGAGTTCTGTGTGCATAGCTGTGTGTAAATCGGGTTATAGGTGAATTTCAAAATTGATTAGCATTAAAAAGAGGACTCATGATAAAACCCTCGTTTTAATGCAACGATGATCTTTAATATAACTTAATCAATACGCTTACCCTCAGAATCTATACGATTCATGTCTAACCGCCACTCATTAAACTGACGGGACATGTGTAGCATCCCAAAGGTATCAAAATTATAATTATACGCTGATCCAAATGTTCTGCCCGGCGAAACGCAAAATGTGAGCACCATGCCATCTTTTAATTGACCTGGTTTTAACCCTTGGGTTTCCCATAATTTACATACACCTTTATCAGCAGCAGGTAATGCGTTACCATTATTAAGAATTAAATTCATCATAGCAGCATCACCATGCTGATGGGCTCTAAAAACACATTTAATATTATTTTTTTTCATAAGTGTTTGCGCTACCGTTTGGCCTAATGTCCAACTACGGCGCGGATTAAAATCTACAAAAAGCGTATTAGGTTTATCTTTAACAGGTTTAAAATCAAACCACATAAAACCGTTAGTTGTATCTTTTTGCGGGCTTTTTGGCTTTATGCCATCTGCAAACTCAAGCTCGAAAAACTCCTTTCTATCCCACTCACCAAGTTCTTTGGTAATCGCCTTTTTTACATTTTCTAATGAGGCAAGATTCTTTACCCTGTCAAGCTGCTTCACCCATTCTGCTGCACGATTATTGGTGGTAGACAACAATGGCTCAGGATTGTAACCCCATTCAATACCGCCGTGGCAACACAATGCAAATTCTTTAGAATTTCCCCTCGTGCCAAGGTAAAGCGCCAATGGTAAACGCTGATACATACTATTTATTTTTTTTTTCAATGTGTGGCTTTGTTGTTTAAATTTTCCATACAACTCTGCTGAGAATTGACCACATTCATTGAGATCAATATCTTCATGGTTGCCGCGTACCATAAATACCTGGTTTGGATTTTGAGTTTTGAGTCTCAGCAATGTATAGATTACTTCTGAACCGTAAAGTCCTCTATCGGTATAATCACCTAAGAACAGTAAGTATAATGAAGGATCTTTAATGTTAAACGAGTCGTCTTTATCAAGGTACCCACGTTGATTTAAATGAGAAATAAAACCATTTAAAGAGAAAATATCTCCGTGAATATCACCATGAATTGCCACTTTACTGTTAGGTGGCAGCATTAGCTTTTGTACATGAGGCTGATATTTTATTTCAGATGCGTCATGCGCAGTTGATTTAAAAAAAGCATTACCAGGATTTTCATTGTTCACCCAATCTAAATAAAATAGCTCTTTTTTAGACTCCTCTGCAAAAGCATCTAAAGCATTTTCAAGGGCTGAGTTAGTTAATGCGTCCGGCATTAATTTAGTACCATCTTTGATACGATCACAAGACTCCTTCCATTGCGCAAAGGTAGGATGTGCATACCGCAAAAGACTTTTTGTACTGGCTGGTGCTTGTGGTGTTTCATCAATAAGCAATTGGCAAGACTTTTTCCATTTTGCAAATGGTCGATTGATAAGTTTTCCACAGGCTTGCTTAAACGCTGTTAAGGGATTTTGAGCTTTAAATAAAGCTGTTTGCCTAATAGATTGCGGTGTACTAATTGGTTTTTCACTGGCTGTTAGCGAAAAAGCTAAACAGCTCAAAAGTAGAGCTATACATTTTTTAGCGACCATAATTCCCCCATTAATCGGTATTCCTAGGTCATTTTACCTAGTATTTTGGACATGCGAGCGCATATTCTATATTTTTAGGGTATCATTTTTTTTCAAATTGTCAATTTCAAGGCGCAAAAAAAGCTTTCTCTAAGAAGACCTAGATATTCAGTATCCCATCTATAATTACATTTTTTCTGGGCGAGAAATCTCAAGGAGTTCAAGAACGGTCTCAAAACAATGATTGACGAGCTCAACTAAGAATAGGCGAGCACGTGTTTGCTCTTTATTGTCAGTAACAATAATGCGATGATGCGCATAATAGCGATGAAAAATATCCGCTAATTCAAGTAAATAATAGGTTAATAAATGAGTTTGGTAATTTGAGTTTACACTAGCAATTACTGATTTGAGTGAGGCTATTTTTTTAATGAGCAATGCTTCATCGCCGCCCAGACCCTTGCGATCATCTGCGGTTATTGAATCAAACCCTTCCAGCTTTGCTTTTGCACGCACGCTGTTGGTACGTACATAGGCATATTGAAGATAGTATACGGGATTTTCTTCAGTCTTTTTCAACGCCAAATCAAGATCAAACTCTAGTTGGGCGTCAGCTTTTCTATTTAAATAAAAGAAACGAGCCACATCGGTGCCGACAGTATCAATAACATCATGTAAGGTTACCATAGTACCCGCGCGCTTAGACATTTGGACTAATTGCCCGCTCGCCTTCATGGTGACCAATTGGTATAAAATTACATCCAAGGTGACATCAGGATAATCGAGTGCCTTTAAAATGCCTTGTAATCGTACAACGTAGCTATGATGGTCATGACCTAAAATCATGATAAGTTGTTTATAGCCGCGATCAATTTTATTACGTAGATACGCAATATCTGCCGCAACGTAGGTCCACTCACCCGTTTTTTTACGCACGACACGATCTTTATCGTCACCATAACGAGTAGACGCAAACCATAATGCGCCTTCATTTTCATAAATAAAGCCGCGTTCTTGCAAATTGGCTATTGCTTGCGCAACAGCACCGCTGTCATGAAGTTGTTTTTCAGAGAACCACTCATCAAAAATAATGCCATATTTTGCTAATGTTTCTTGCTGTTGTTGCAAGAGATGCTTTTTTGCATAATCAGCAAAAAAAATGTCTGGCTTTTCAAGAACCAATGTTCCATATTCTCCGTAACAGTGCTTTGCAAGATCAACTAAGTAATCGCCACGGTAGCCATCTTCAGGTACTGCAATGTCCATACCAGCTAATTGCTGACATCTAATCTTAAACGATTCACCCAGGCGGGCAATCTGGTTACCCGCGTCATTGATATAAAATTCTTTTGTAGCGCGCTGTCCTGAAAACCGCATAACGTTGCCCAGAACATCGCCAATAATACCACCTCTTCCGTGACCTAAGTGTAATGGCCCGGTAGGATTAGCACTCACAAACTCAATATTGGCTGCGACATGGTGTGGTTGTTCAGGCTTGAAATAAAGTTCTTTTTGTACAAATAGTTCATGAGCTATCTCTTGGATCGATGAGGGCTTTAAATAGGCGTTAAGAAACCCTGGTCCGGCAATCTCGATATGTGAAATACCTTCATGATTAAATCCATCTATAATCTCTTGAGCTACGACGCGAGGCGCCTTTCCTGTCTTTTTTGCAATAATCATAGCTGCATTGCTGGTTAAATCTCCAAACTGTTGTTTGCTTGGATCAACGTTAAGCACAAATTGTGCGGTAGCAGAAGTACCTTCGTCAAGAAGATGATTTTTTTGCAAATAGGTTACAAACGCGCTTTGTATAGCAGATAACAGATTCATTAATAGCCTGTGAGGAAATAGTGTACTAATTGTTTTAATATAGTTTATATAAAAAAAAGAGCGCCGTCACCTGGCGCCCACAGTTGCTCGTATGTGCCGCACTATTTTATCGGCGCTGCTTAGTCTCCTTAACCACTTTCATCGTCGATTTTTCTAATTTTTCACCCATCAGGACAAGATTTGCCTTAAATGTCCAACTTTCTTCATGATTCAGCAGCTTTTCACGTGGGTATACTTCTGTCAGTTTTATAATATTATCATAGCCACCCATGCGCGCTGGTCTGTTGAGCTCCAATTTAAATTGCACATTTGGATCGTGCCCGTAGGCGATTACATAGGTTAATAAGTCTGCAATTTTAGTTGATCCATTGAAAATACCGATATAATAATCTTTGTTGTATTCAGGCACGTTTATTATGATCGGTATTTCGTACGTTTGTTGGGTTTCAAGGTTGATACGATTGTTTTGTTGATCTTTAAGAATTAGATTATACGGCGTTTTATTAACGATTGACTCAACTACCACTCTTACCTGAGCATAATTACTAAGGCTCATCATTAAAAGGCTTGCTATACAATACCATTTCACGTGAATTCTCCTTAAACCAAATATCAATTTTCTCACCTGCGCTCTAAAACTTCTTGCCGAATTTCCATAGTGGAATTTTCAAGTTCCTTACCAGAGAGCAAAATTTTTACATGAAAAATCCATTGCTCATATTCCTGCAGTAATGATTGTGTAGCATAGATATGATTTACTTTTACTAGCAATTCGACCTTATCCCCTATTCGGCGGTACAAGCTCGCGTTAAATATTCCCTGTTGCCCGGTTTTTTCAATTTCTAATCCGGCTTTCAACTGTGCAATGGAATTATCATTTTTTTCAAACCTAACCTTTATTTGTTCTGACTCTGGCAGATCAAAAAATAATTTTTTATCTACGGCCGTATTGGGCTGCAAAAGTATTTTACGACTACCATATTTAATTTTAATCGCTTCATCAGTCATGTTACTTACCGAGTCAATAACCACACGAATCATAGAAAATGCTGATTGATGGGCACACATTAAACTCAAGATAACATACGCGTATTTCATTAAATTAGCCTCCATTAACGCGTTTCTTTTATCCGACGTATCACGTTGATAGAAGATCCGCCCAAGTTTTCTGCACTTAACACAAGTGAAACTTCAAAATTCCACATTTCGTTACCGTCTACGAACTCATTGGCCAGATATGTATTGCTCCACACTGCAAGAGGAATCGTATTAAAAAATGTTGAATTGCCTGAGTTAAGAGATGCTATCACCTTAATAAAATTGCTAAGCTTGTTAAAGGCAAGTTGACTTTGAATTATAAAACTAATATCTAAAAAACCCAGAATCTTGTTGTCAGCAATATTTTTAATAGTAGAACTATTTTTTTCCCCCTGGCTTGGATCAAGATTTAACAAATGAGTACCAGACTTTGTTTGTCCAGGTAGCACTTTTAGTGTACTGCCATCTGGTGCCGTTATGGCAATGTTATGCGTCGTATGATTAACAATACTAACAAGCCACGAACGCACTATCGGCCCAATAGGCTGTTGATGATCCATAGCAGTTGAATTTTGTGTTGCAAATACAAAGACCATAAGCATTGTAATTTTTTTCATTTCATCCCTCTTACCGAGCCTGTTGGCCGCTAATTGTTGATTTAATTTCTGTTCCTTGCAGCTGCGCGCCGTCAAATATAAGATCAATCTTAAATAAGTAAGCGTAATTCCCCGATGAAAAAAAATGACCCGAATATTTAGCTCCTTGGCGCCAGGCACCATGAGCAAACTTGTTAGGATATTGCATCGTTAATTTTGCAACAAACTCACGTAATCGTATGCCGGGCATTTCTTCACTGGGATTTAAAATAAGCTCCAGCATCATCTGTGCGTGTGTAGCATCATTGAGGTAGATACTCGTGACTGCGTGTTTAAGACTCGTTGCAAACGGAATGGCAAAATTAAGCTCAGTGCGTGTTTGGTGTGGCTCAATTACCAATTGCCGCTTATAAGGAGAGCGAATAGTGATTAAATAGGGTGTTTTATTAATAACACTGTTAATCACGGCACCTAACTTAAGTGGTGTTTGCTGTGCTTGACAGCATTGTACGCAAGTTATTATTAGCGGTAACCATCTCAGCATTTTCATCATCGGCTTCTTATTCAATTAGCATGTTACTTTTATTTAAATCACGAGGATCATAATTGAACACATCATTTTCAATACTCAGCGCTATAGCATATGTTTGATTGGCGTCAACTGTGCTGCTCTTCCACTCAAGAATCTTCTGAGGTCCAATGTAAAACTTAGCTTGTGAGTGGTAGCCATGCGCGTCTTTAGAAATAATAACAGGAAGCGTTGCAAGCACGTGTTCACACATGCTATCGCTACAAAGTTGTATTTGAGCTATCCACATCGCGCCGGGCACAACCGCTTGAAAAGCTATAGTTAGAGCTTGATTACGCATTGATCGCGGCTGTATTCGAATTGCAGGTTTATTAAGCAGTCTGTTAGAAGTCACAAATAAAGGTTGATCCGTCTTATTAATTATTTTCTGAAAATAAAACCCGCCAATAGCCGTACCTACTGCTTGTACAGGTTGATCAACCAAAAAAACGATGGCGCAAACAAGTGTAACAATTTTAAGTGTCATGCTATCTCCTTGCACTACGCAGCAGGAGCAGCAACGATAGTGAGCTTTTGCGTGCGAGGATCACCCGTCACGTCAAGATTAATTGCAATTCCTCGATATACCTTACCTCTTGTCTGAGCACTCTCACGCTTAGCTTGAATTTCTTGAGCAGTTAAAACAAAATCTTGCAGCGGTTTTGCAACTCCTACCTCACGCATTTGTACACGGGCATTACCATCTGCAGCATTGGGAGTAAAGCCTATTGCAAGACGAGCATTACCACTACCATCAAGAACAGCAAATTGTGCTCCGCCTCTTATATCTAAAGGAACTAATACGTTTTCTACTTCTTCTTCAGGCTGAAGGGTAACAAACGGAGCTTCCGTACCGCGTGTCGGCTTGAGAACCGCAAGAGAAATAGTTTGTGTTGAAGAGTTTTTGACACGGGCCAATTTTAAAATGAGATTTTCTATAGGCCGCTCAAATGCCTGAGTAATAGAACACAGCAAAAGACTTGCAAACACCGCATAATACATAGATTTCATAACACCCTCATTGCAATGATATAATTTATTTAAAACTATCAAATACAATTTGAAATTGTAAATAGTCTTGCCAAAGTTATGTATGTCATGCAAAATCAACGTACAATCAGGTTATTTTGTATAGGTAATAGTTTGCGGAATATGATTTTTTAGCTGTGGTTGGCCACCTAAATCTAAGTTGATAGCAATACCTTTGTAACACGCGCCTCTTTGAAGCGCTTCCTGACGGAACACGGCAATATCGCTTGGAGTAAAATACGCATCTTGAATATAACCTTTTTTACCAACTTCTCTCATTTGCACGTGAACATTATCATCTGCTGCATTAGGAGTAAATGCAATCGCATAACGAGGAACACTGTTGGTATCTAATATTACAAATTGTGCACGCCCTTTGTGGTCAACAGGAACTGTAATATTGGAAAGCTCTTCTTGAGGTTGTATAGTCAAAAAAGGCGGCTTGGTACCAGGAGTGGTTTTAAGTTCTGCCAATGAGTACGTTTGAGTAGTAGAATTTTTTACACGCGCTAATATAAATCGTAACGGTTGGGTCTCACATGCATCAAGCATGATTGCAGGAGCACACGTAATTACCACCAACGCTAACTTAAATATTTTCATAATAACCTCACTGTTAAAAATAATGCGCTTCTAGCAAGCATTATTAGTGTATCAAATCCTATTAGAAATAGTAAACGATACACATCGTGCATGAGGTATTATTGGTATAGCGCTATTTAAAAAATATGTCCTTTATGGGTTCTACATTAGTTTTTATTTTGTCTTTAATTATACGCAGGTTTTCAGCTTTAATGTTTTGACGCACCCGTAACTGCGGAAGTTGATCATCTTTGTAAAATTCTAGAGTAAGATCAATTTCCGGCACACTGTTTTCAGACTGAACCGGCTCTTTTAATCGCCATGAAGATAAAATAGTATTTTCAGGTGTGTTTGTACGTACAAATATATTATAATCTGGATCATTGTAATCAATAAGACGCGCATAGGTTTCTTCGTTAAGGTTAAATGATCCTCGTCCGAGCGAAACAAATAACAAGGTATTTTTGTTGGCCTCAATTTTTAAACCTTTACGCGCACCTTTATGCAATACCCACTTGACTAGAGGCGATTGCAATGTTTGATTGCTCTTCGTCTGGCTTTGGGGTCCACGTGAACCTCAGCGCCCGTCACAGTTTTTATCACTAATGGAGTAGTCGTGCCATTTTTTACGATCAGGTTAAATAAAACACCGGAATGTTCAGCGCCAAATAAATTAAACCCGCTTAACACAGCAATAACAAAGCTAAATTTTTTTATCATGTTGTTCCCTAAAAATTAACGTACCGATACTAGTTAGTGTAAAACAAAACGTTCCTCTTTTACCATTTTTCATCCATCGGGAGGTGAGGTTCGCTTATTTGAATTTTTATTCATTTAAAATTTAAATTTATTCAATGCTTGAGCGACTGAGTGTAATAATCAATAAATTATGCTATAATTAAAGCACTTTTAAAACTTATGTATGGTGCTGTATGAAAATAGCTGTTTTAGTTTCTGGTGGCGTAGATAGTTCCGTTGCCCTGGCACTTTTAAAAGACCAGGGCATGATGTTACTGCCTTTTATTTAAAAATTTGGCTTGAAGATGAATTATCGTATCTTGGTTCATGTCCATGGCAAGAAGACTTGGCCTACGTGCAAGCGGTGTGCGATCAGCTCAACGTTCCCTTAGAGATAATATCACTTCAACAAGAATACCATGATACGGTTGCCCGCTATACTATTGAAGAAATTAAAAAAGGACGCACACCAAACCCGGATGTATTATGCAATTCACGCATTAAGTTTGGCTTTTTCCTCAAACAAATAGATGATAGCTATGAAAAAGTAGCTACCGGTCATTATGCACAGGTTCACCATACAGCAATAGGTCCTGTTTTGAGCATGTCACCCGATCAGATCAAAGATCAAACCTATTTTCTTTCTTATTTACTTACCGAGCAATTGTCGCGCGCGCTGTTTCCTATCGGCCATTTGCAAAAAGAAGAAGTGCGAGCTCTTGCACATCAATTTAATTTACCAACCAAAGACCGTAAAGACAGTCAAGGAATATGCTTTTTGGGCAAATTAAAATTTAGTGATTTCATTAAGCATCACATTGGCGAAAAACCGGGAAACCTGGTTGAATATGAAACAGGCAAAGTGCTTGGTAAACATAAAGGATTTTGGTTTTTTACTATTGGTCAACGCCAAGGATCTGGACTTGCTGGCGGTCCATGGTATGTAGTCAGCAAAGATGTACAAGCAAACAAAGTATTTGTTTCGCGCACGTACCATGCGGATGACAAACAACGTAACCAATTTAACGTGAGCGAATGTAATTGGATTATGCAACCAACAGGAAAAGCACAATTAGTCCAGGTAAAATTACGCCATGGCAAAAACCTGCATCAAGCACTCATAGAACCTTGCGGTGACAATGAATATAGGGTTACCTTAACAACAAATGATCAGGGAATTGCTCCGGGACAGTTTGCAGTTTTTTATGATAATCACGTATGCTTAGGCGCAGGTATTATTAGATAGGAACTAAGAAGCTATGCAAAAAAATCAGCTTACTCTTTCAACCTTGTTAACTATTTCGCGCATTGCGCTCACCCCTTTTATTATTACCGCTATGATTGCTCATCAATGGGGACTGGCAGTAATTTTATTTGCTGTAGCCTCAGTTACGGATATGCTCGATGGCCATATTGCACGCATACGCAATGAACACACTGAATTGGGTGCTATCCTTGATCCTATTGCCGATAAAATTCTATTACTCAGCTGCTTTACCACTCTTGCTGTTATTAAAGGATCTTTGTACATACCCGCATGGTTTGCTGCACTCGTCATTATTAAAGAAGCAATTATACTGATTGGGTCTACTCTTTTATTTTGTATCAATACCCGTTTTCAAGCGCGCCCTACGCTGCTTGGTAAATCAAGCACCGTATTGCAAACATTTTTCTTAGTTTGGCTTTTTTTATGTCACTATTACAACTGGCTGCCGTATAAAACATATTCCTTCTCATTAATAGTAGTTGCTGCAATTATTTGCTTATCATGCATACAATATATAACAATTGGACTTCGTCAGGCATTGCCTCATACCGGAAAGTAATTTATGAAAATATGGATATTAGTTGGGTTTTTGTTCCTCGCAACTGATTTTACCAATGCTGAAAATTTTATTATTAAAAAGAATACCCCAAAATTATCGGTACAAAAATTAAAAGAACACGCAGGAAATAACTGCGCTGATTTCTTGCATTATTCAGCACCCACGCTAAAAAAAATTGCGCACGTGCAAGAATTTTGCATTACCGGTCTTGATGATTTAGTAAATTCTAACAAAACAGGATTGTTGTGCACCGCTTCAAAAGAGGTTTTGCAAGAATGCTCTGAAAAAATTAACAACCTCAATCAAGCGCTGTTAGCAGTACAAGAACAGTTAGACGATGTGTGCCAATTTATTAACAAACAACGCGTTACTTCTGCCACTGAACCTGTAAAGAAAAATAAGTAAAATACGAACTTTTTTCATTGTTTGAGTAAACTTTTTTTTTGCTACCATGGTAATACTAACAACAAATCTTCTAAAGGATACTCATGAGTTTTAATCGTGTTATTATGGTGGGCAATCTAACCCGCGATCCTGATTACAAACAATTATCATCAGGACAAGCAGTATGCCGTCTTGGTATTGCATCTAACCGACAATTTAAAAACAAACAAAATGGCGACATGATTCAAGAAGTGTGCTACATAGACATCGATGTCTGGGGTCCACAAGCAGAAAGCTGCCGCCAGTATTTGCAAAAAGGAAGACCGGTACTCATTGAAGGCCGTCTTAAATTTGATAGCTGGGAAGACGCAACATCTGGTCAAAAACGAAGCAAACATTCTATTGTAGCTGACCGTGTTGTATTCTTATCATATGGCGCACAATCTGAAGATAGTTCAGAAAAAAATGAAACTACTCAAGGTGGTTTGGATTTAAATAATCCTGCAGAAAAAGAATTATTTAATCAGATTAATCAAATTAAAAACCGCACCCAAGCACGCCCTGCAGCTCCACAACAAAGCTCATATTCATTTGATGATGTCCGCGTAGAGCCTGCAAAAGTTAAGAAAAAAGCAAAATTGCTTGAAAATATTCCTGACTCATCAGACACCGGTGAACTCAACTTTAATGATGAACCACCATTCATTGATGATCTTCCGTTCTAAATTATAAGAGGGGCAGCAACAGCTGCCCTTTGCATTGCCACACAAATAGTTAAGCTACCTACCCATTATTGTCATCACGCCTATGTCATGAAAAAAATTATAAACTATGCATTACTACTTAGCTTGGTAATACTATCACCATCTGTGTGCTCAGAATTACCCCATGATAAAAAAAGAGCTGCACATGATGACCTGAATAACGGACCCACCAAAAAATATAAAATCCCCGGCGATCAAGACTTAGAATTCACCTCGTTTGCAGAAAATTTATTTGATACCATGCTAGCTACACACAGCAGGACCTGCATTAACAATGATGTGGCCGATTTGGTAGAAGCCATTAAAACAGATCAATTTGATGTAGCTAAACGCTTGATCGAAAAGGGAATTGATCTTAAACAAAAAGATAACGAATTTTCTATTCTTGCACTGGCAATTCAATGTAATGATGACAACTCACATGATGAGATCATAAATCTGCTTATCGATAACGGTGCAACTATAGCCTACCATAGCCTTATAGAACGTAGCGCATTGCCACTTGCTCCGCTTGAAGCAGCAATAAATCATCACCAGAATAGGCTAGCAAAAAGATTGATAGGTCACTACGACATACCTCTTTCCGAGCGTACGCTTTTTGCTGCTTTTCAATCGGGAAATCAGGAAATGGCTTTAATAATATTACTGGATTTAAAACACCTGAGATACCCCATTAATGCTACATACAATACTGAAAAGCTGCGACGAGCAGTTGGAAATTTCATACCTTCCTGGGTTGTTGAGAAAAAAGTTTTTGACGCGTACAAAATAAAACAAATGATTAGAGCTAAAGAAATTGAATTATTAGAAATTGAGTAACAACTAGGAGTAAATCAAGTGATTTCCCATCATGTTCTTATTTTATTGGCACTTTGTTTTTATCAAAATTCTTTTGCCTCTTTGCCACCCTACAAAAGACTTGCAGAACAAAGTGATAAAGCGCCTCAAACTAAAAAACAAAAAATAATGACCCCCTTAAATGATGCACAAAAGATGCTATGTGAAGGGTTAAGCCAAGATGATGGCTTTAACCTCATAAAAAAGGCTTTGGAACTGGGTGCTAACCCTAATCTAGCACTTGAGAATAAGACCACGCCCTTAACCATTGCTGCCCATAAGCTTCGTCTTGATATCGTTAAAGAATTAATAGACAAGGGCGCTAGGGTAAATGAGAAAAATGGATGGGGCCAAACACCATTAATTGAAAGTATAAAAAAACACATTAATAGTGAGCCCTTCGCATTATTCTTACTTGAAAAGGGAGCTGATGTAAATTTAGCCGATAGATTTGGCACGCCACTGCTTTTTGCAATATCAAATAGCTGCACATTGTTAGCAAAAGAACTCATTTGCCGTGGCGCAGAGGTAAATAGCAACCATGAAAAAGAAACTTCTTTACTTGCACAGGCTATAGCCTCTAACAAAAACAACTCTCACGATGAAATTATAGAATTGATACTAAAAAAAGGGGCGATTGTTGATGTTCAGCCTAAACAAAAAGGAACGGTCACACCAATTTCAGCTGCAATCAGTCATGGTAATAATGCGCTTTCAAAGCAATTTATCAAAAAAAAGCAAGTAAGCGTGTCCATAGATTTATTAGAAGTTGCTTTTGTATCAGGCAATGAAGAAATGGCACACATTATCTTAAATGAGTTGAACTATTTAGATAATAGAAATAAGACAATAACACGTTTAAATGAAGAATTAGTCAGATTTACCCAACATTTAAATCAAACTGCTGCCGATGAGACTGAAAAAATTGTAGCACAAGCGTACAAAATAAAACAAATGATTAGAGCTAAAGAACTTTCATCATTAGAATTAGAATAACCATGACAATCATATTATTTTTAATCTGCATTACTCTTAACCTTTCGTCGTGTGACCAACCTGAACACCAATTTATGATGGGGCTTGAGACTGCCAACCCAAACCACGTACAAGAAGCTTTAAATATGCGTTTTAAAATTCCTCAACAGATAAAAATCTCAACCTATAAGCCCCAAACTCAGCAGATCTCACGTACGCTGGTAAGCCCTCTGGACTATTTATTACAAACTCATGAACAAAGTAGTGCTGTAACGACGATTGTCACTATTGCCCAACAGTTAGGTTTTAATGAAATCCAATTGCTCGTAAAAGCTATTGAGAAAAAAAATACTCTTCTTGCAACTTTTTTGTTGAATAAACAGACGAATTTCAATCTTGCAACAAATGAGGGCACGCAGTTGTTTTCCCACTACTTGGCATTAGACGATCAAACAACCGCAAAAAACATCATTGAAAAACACACGGGCTCCTGGCAAGACTTGAGTCACCTAGTTACCATTGCAGTAAGTTACAATCAACCAGAAATTGTGCAGACGTTGGTCGGCAAACATATTAATTTGAATAATAATGCCGTGTTTAACATATCTCCATTTACCGCAGCGGTAGAGCACAATAATACACCTATCGCTAAATATTTACTCAGCAATGGAGCGCAATGTATAAGCCAAGAAGCATCTACACTGTTGTTTAAGGCAGTAAGGAACAACAATCAAGAATTAACAAAATTGCTCTTGGAGCGGGGCGCCCAAACACGCGGCATGAGTGAGTATGCAAAAGCATGTGGGCACACCAAGATGGCAAGCTACATCAAGGAACATGAATTAGCAGAGCTCAACCTATAATCTCATGCCAGATAATACAAAAACATAAATGAGACACCAAGCGCACATGTTATCGGAAAGAGCAACAAGACACTTGGGCATTTAGAAAGCATATTCACAGAACTGCGAGACTTTGTCACTATACATACAAAATTCTTTTTACTAGGTATCATAACGACCTTGCCACTTTCAGAAACGATTGATCGTTCATGACTATTTTTTTGGATAAATGCACAGTAGCTTTTTGGCAGATGTGCTATATTCCAAATTGATGTATTAGTTGCTGACTCACACAAAAGATGGACATTATCAAGAAAAATAAGTCTGCTAATTTCAGTTCGTGTAATACTCTCGTTGGTATCTATGGTGTGTAAGCAATTTCCCTTTTCCATATCCCACACTTTTATGTATCCGTAATTATCGCCGGCAAAAAGCAATTTTTGTTTTTTCTTAATTGTTAGGGCGCTCACGGGTGCTTCGTGTCCATTGAGAGTTTTAAGACAATTTCCACACTCAATGTCCCATATCTTAATAGTTCGGTCACTTGAGCTAGAGATAAGCCACTTTTTGAAAACTTTTAGCTGTAATATTGTTTTTTTATGGGACTCTGACGGATCAAAAATAGTATCTTCTTTGGCTGACGTAATGTTAATCTTCTCAAGTACATTATTTCGATTACAGACAAGATGATTGGGCAGCAACGAAAAGCTTTTTATCGAATCAATTCCCCTGCTTATATCGGTATATGTTCCATCTTTTAAATCCAAGATACGCACTTTAGCATAATCACAATCAAAAATCATCAGTTGTTTATTCTTTTTATAGGTTATTCTGTGTTGTATATTGTCTAGCGCATACACATCCGCGCCAAAGGGAATTGACACCGAACAGCTGCGTTGATCGTTTAAGAGATTCCATGTCTCAAACGCGCCTGAATAAAGCAAGCAATAGAGCTCGGAATTATCTTGTGATAAAAACATACGCAGAATTGATGAATCAGA
Organism: Candidatus Dependentiae bacterium Noda2021; assembly: GCA_020886235.1. Lineage (GTDB taxonomy): Bacteria > Babelota > Babeliae > Babelales > Vermiphilaceae > Noda2021. The sequence goes on from AP025250.1 coordinate 589,951, forward strand.
TGTGAAGCTTTTAAGTTCTCTCATTGCCTGCAAATCCCATGTTTTAATGGTTTTACCTGAGGCTGATATAAGTGTGCGATTATCAGCAAAACACATATCCCCTATATATTTTGAGTGTCCTTTAAGCTCACCAATGATTTGAGCATTGTCCGTAGAATATAAACGTATAAGACCATACCTCTGGGGAACTGCCACAAGAGTGTCATCTGGCGATACATAACATACCTTTGAATGGTATTTAGGATAACGTTGCCGCGGCCGATACACCGGCACTTTTTTTGTCTGCGCACCCAACCAGGTCATCGATTGAGCGTGGGTTTCGCTAAGTAGCTCATCAAAAACATGAGAAGGAAGGCTTTGTTGCCATTGTTTTTCCAGCATTGGCTTATTCCGGCTGGCGCTGTAAACTTTAACGAGTGTTTGGCTGGCTAACGTTTTTAATGAATCTATCTCTTGGCACGAAGTATCACAGCAACTTAGTGCTAAGAGCGTGGTTATTAATGTTATTGTTCTCATACTATGCCTGGTTATTATTTATAAATGTCACTCAGTTGTCATGCTTTAACCATTGCTCTATCAAAACAATTTCTATATTATTGACAAACTGAATATAAAATATGCCACACTAGTAACGTGACGGTGAAGGTATATCAATGATGAAACAGGTACGAGCTTACGTTATTTTATTACTATGCATACCCCATGCATGCTACACCCAGGAAGCTCAATCTACCATTATACTGCCACTGAAAGTAACTCATGCAATGCCCACCTTGCGAATCGTTATGCAAACCTGCCTTGAAATTTATAAAGATCTGTTAGAATTTGAATTAAACGAAAATGCAACGGTTCAAGAAGTGCAGCATATCACTGATTGTTTGCTTGGCAAATTAATCAGACTGTGCGTGTATGCACACCATGCTTCATATGCCTACAGCCATGAAGCAACTCTTGATTCACAAGACGTGTGTTACTTGATTGAACTAATCGAACACATGAATTTGTCCTGCAAGCACGATCAATTACCGTTTGATGTAAATGAGTTAATTGAGTATATCAAAGAGCTCTTGCAAAAAACATTGCAAAAAAAAAGGCGTTGAGGAAAAACTCAACGCCCCTATCTGTTTCACTTTAAAATTGTGCAAATGGATCACCTTCGTTGTCGTAATCACGCGCAGCAAGTGCTGGTATCACGTCATCTAAGTCAACAAAGTCATCTTCTGCTCCAGCGGTTTCATACTGCATAGAATCAACCGGTTCTAGTGCTTGCATGGCAACATGCACATCTTTTTTTACTGAACCTGATCCGCTGCCGATGCTTTCAGATGAATTGTTTGATGATGAAGAAACATCTGAGCCGCCGTCTTCTTCTTCAAAGGCAACGATAGATGATAACTTCTGACCTTCATCAAGTCGAATCAATCGAACACCTTGTGCTTGTCTGCCCATGGTACGTACTTCTGCTGAAGACAATCTAATAATCTTACCTGCTTTATCGATAAGCAGAATATTAGATCTATCGGTCACGGAAACAAGGCCGATTACTTTACCATTACGATTGGTTGTTGGAATGGTTCGCACTCCTAAGCCACCACGGTGAGCTACACGGAAGTCTACGGCACTGACACGCTTGCCATAACCATTTTCTGTTGCAAAGAGAATGTCTCCACCGTTTGCGACGACTTCCATACCCACGACGTAATCTTTATTCTTCATACGAATACCAATGACGCCCGCAGCTTGTCTTCCCATTACGCGCACTTCATCTTCTTTGAAGTGAATACCCTGGCCAAGTGCAGTTGCAATAATGATAGAGTCGCTACCAGTGCTCAATGCACAGAAAACCAGCTCATCACCCTCTTTTAAGGTTGCAGCACGAATACCTGTTGAACGAATTTTTGCAAACTCGGAAGCGTCAGTACGTTTAATGATGCCGTCCTTGGTAAGCATAACTAAATTCTTACCACCTAGATCACGGGTGCATAATAATTTTACCACACGCTCTTCAGGCGCTAATGGCAAGAGATTTATCACAGCGCGACCTTTTGCAATACGTGAGGCTTCTGGCACTTCAAACACTTGCATGCTGTAGACACGACCAAGATTGGTGAAGAATAAGAGCTCATCATGGTTTTTGGCTACAAAGAGATCTTGAATGAGATCTTCTGACCCTTCTAAGGTTGCCATACCCATTTTGCCCTTACCACCACGATGCTGCAATCCATAAGTATTTAACGGAACACGTTTGATGTATCCCTTGTGAGTGAGTGTTACCACCACCTCTTCATCAGGAATTAAATCAGCTTCAGTTAAAATATCAATGGCGCCTTCAATGCGGCTGCGACGAGGATCTGCGTATTCATTTTTAATTTCTACTAACTCATTGAAGATTTCTTTTTTAAGAACTTCTTCATTTTCAATGATCGATTTCAAATACAAGATGGTCTTTTTGAGTTCTTCCATCTCTTGATATATTTTGTCTTGCTCAAGACCTGTCAAACGTTGCAAACGCATTTCTAAAATAGCTTTTGCCTGTTCTGCTGTTAACAAAAAGCGTTTGTTTAATTTAGTAATCGCTTCATCTGAAGAAGATGATTGCTTAATGAGCACCACCACTTCATCAATATTTTTAAGTGCTATAATAAAACCGGTGAGTAAATGTTCACGGTCTTGTGCGCGCTTTAATTCATACACCGTACGTTTGTAAATAACTTCACGACGGTGATATAAAAACTGCTCAAGTAATTGACGCAGTGAAAACACTAGCGGACGATTATCAAGCAACCCAAGCATTAAAATATTTACTGAGGTTTGCAACGGCGTGTGCTTGTAGAGCTGATTTAAAATTACTTGTGGTGATTCGCCACGTTTAATTTCAAGCACTAAACGCATACCTTTTTTGTCTGATTCATCTTTAATATTGCTAATACCTTCAACGATCTTATCGCGTAACAAATCAGCAATTTGAACAGCTAAGGTTGCTTTATTAACCATGTAAGGCAATTCAGTAATTACAAGACTGGTACCTTTTTTGGTTTCTTCTACTTCAACAACGCCGCGCAATATTAAATTACCACGACCTGTTTTGTAAGCTTTGATCACGCCGCCGCGACCACAAATAATACCGCCTGTTGGAAAATCAGGGGCAGGTACTTTTGCAAAAATTTCTTCATCTGATGCGTGCGGGTTTTCAAGTAATAACAAGCAGGCATCAACCACTTCGCCCAAATTATGGGGTGGAATAGAAGTTGCCATACCAACGGCAATACCCGTGGTACCATTGATAAGTAAATGAGGTAATTTACTTGGCAATACGACTGGCTCTACGGTTGACTCGTCAAAGTTGGGTACAAATTTTACGGTTTCTTTATCTAAATCTGCAAGAAGCTCTTGGGCAATCTTTTCCATACGAACTTCCGTATAACGCATAGCTGCCGCGTTATCACCGTCGACAGACCCCCAGTTTCCTTGACCATCAAGTAATGGGTAACGTTTTGAAAAATCTTGAACCATGCCAACCATGGTATTGTAAACGGCTTGGTCACCATGTGGGTGATACTTACCAAGCACATCCCCCACTACACGTACCGACTTATGATAAGGTTTGTTGTGGTGAAAACCTTGCTGATACATCGCGTACAACACACGACGATGAACTGGCTTAAGCCCATCACGAATATCTGGTATAGCTCTACTCACTACCACCGACATCGCATAATCAAGAAAAGATGTTTTAAGTTCTTGTTCAATCAAGACCGGCTTAATTTTTAATTCAGCCTTATCATTAGGCGTTTGCGTTGCCATAGTGTGGGCCCTTTACTGACGGGTTATTTTTTTTCATTTTTATACATAAAAAAGCATGTATGTATGATACACCTTGAGTCGATATAAGACAAGAATTTTAGGTTTAATGTTTCATTGAAAAATAAAGCATTATTGGTACTCTCTTGTATGGTTTATGCATAAGTCATCTTAAGGAATAAAATGAAAAAAATTACCTTTTTGAGTCTCTTGATATTTGCGCCCTTAATTCACGCAAGTGAGATTAAAATTGAATACTCTTTAACTAAAGATATAGCAAACTTTGTAAGATATATCGATACCACAATTCAACAAAACAATGCTGAGGAAAACCGAATTAAAACTTACCAACAAGGTATTTGCGCTCTGTCCTACATTATTGGTTGTACAACAGCATTAATGGGTTCTGTATATTATTCGACAGAAAAAACTATTAAACTTTCTTCATATTCAAGCAGTGTTGAAGCGGTAGACAATACGGGCCTGCAAGCTATTATGCAAGGCGCATGGCTGGGCTTAACAAGCGGATTAATAACTCATCTATTGTGCTCCATGTTAAAACCGAAAGACAACAAAAATACAGCCTAAATTACAAACTCGGGTCATGATAGACATAATTCATAAAGAAAACCGGCTAGAAGCGATAGTTGAGGCTTTAACATTTATTAGCTCAAGCAAAGAATATCTTATTAAAGAATGGGACGAACAATCCTCGCCCTACTTACCTATCATAGATTATCTTCAACTCTTACTATTTATACAAAAAACTAGACTAGAGGAAGTAAAAAAATAATAACGCAATCATAAATATGTATTTTGACAATAATTGCTTGTTATGACCTTTTATCTTAAACTTAAGAAAAAAGATTTCACTTTTACTAGGTAACAATTTCCTATGGATATTAAAACTGTCAATCTTAAAAACTTTACACCCGAGCGTGTGCGTAATTTTTCCATTATTGCACACATTGATCACGGTAAATCTACGCTATCTGATAGATTACTTGAATTCACGGGAACACTCTCTAACCGCGTACGCCATGAGCAGTTCTTAGACAAACTCCAAGTTGAAAAAGAACGCGGAATCACGGTAAAAGCACAAACTGCATCGATGTTCTATGAATTTGAAGGCGTGACCTATTTACTCAATCTTATTGACACTCCCGGTCACGTGGATTTTTCTTATGAAGTTTCACGATCACTCTATGCATGCCAAGGAGCATTGCTCTTAGTAGATTGCACTCAGGGTGTCGAAGCACAAACTATGGCAAACTTCTACTTAGCATTCGAACAAGATTTAACTATTGTGCCCGTGCTTAATAAAGTAGACATGATGAACGCGCAAACTGAGCGTGTAACCAAACAAATGGAAAGTTTGTTTGATTTTAAAGAATCAGAAATTATTCATGCGTCAGGTAAATCAGGCATTGGTATAACTGATGTATTAAAAGCAGTTATTGAACGCATCCCAAGCCCTAAGGGATCGAATGAAGCACCTTTAAAAGCACTGTTGTTTGATTCTTGGTTTGATGATTATCGCGGTGTGATGTGTTTGATCGCTATTAAAGATGGCAGTATTAAAAAAGGTGACAAAATTACTCTGGCACAAATGGAAAACGAATATGAAGTTCTTGAAGTAGGACTCATGTATCCTGAAGAAACCCAAATGGATGCATTGTATGCAGGCCAAGTGGGCTACTTAATCACCGGGATGAAAAGTGTACGAGAAGCACGTGTTGGTGATACTATTTATCATAGTAAACATCCGGTAAAACCGTTGCCTGGTTTTAAACCTGCAAAACCCGTAGTATTTGCGGGCATTTATCCAATGGACGCATCAGAGTTTGAAATGTTACGTGATGCGATTGAAAAACTTACTTTGAATGATGCTAGTGTGACCATTGAAAAAACCAGCTCACCGGCACTCGGTCTTGGATTCCGTTGCGGATTTTTAGGCCTCTTGCACATGGATGTGTTTAAGCAACGCTTGGAACAAGAGTATAACGTAAGTGCGATTGCTACAGCACCAAGCGTGTTATATAAAGTTAAACTCAAACATACAGGTGAAATGGTTGATGTGGAAACCCCATCAGATTTTCCCGATCCCGGCAAAATTGAAGAAATTTATGAGCCCATAATCACCTCAACGATCATTGTACCTAAACAATATTTAGGCAATATAATCACGTTGTGTGAAGAAAAACGTGGTACCCAGCTTGATATGAAGTTTATGGACGAAGATCGCATTATTCTCAAATACAAGCTTCCTTTAACTGAAGTTGCCACCGATTTTTATGATAAATTAAAATCACTAAGTTCTGGTTATGCAAGCTTTGACTATGAAGAAGCTGGCTACGAAGTTGAAGACTTAGTAAAACTTGATATTTTGCTCAACGGCAAAGCAGTTGATGCGCTTGCGTGTATTGTTCACAATGACAATGCGTATTATATTGGCCGAGAATTGGTAAGCAAATTGCGCCAGGTAATCCCACGTCAATTATTTGAAGTTGCTATTCAAGCAGCGATTGGCGCTAAAATCATTGCGCGTGAATCTGTCTCTGCATTGCGAAAAGACGTAACGGCAAAATGTTATGGAGGCGATATCAGCCGTAAACGCAAATTGCTTGAAAAGCAAAAAGAAGGTAAAAAGAAAATGAAACAAGTTGGTAACGTTGAATTACCACAAGAAGCATTTTTGACTATCCTTAAACGCTAACCTTAAACTTTGGATAAGATGCAATAATTCCGTCGTTAATACGGCTAACTATTGCATCTTTTTTTTACGCCATGTCACACTTACACAAAAATTAGTAAGGTGGGGCGGGCACACATGAACATTAAAAAAAAATATATAGTTGCAATCCTGTTAGGACAAATGTATGCAAATACTGCATACGCGGGCGAATTAGCTCTGCTGGGAAGCTTGTCGTATGATGTTGCTGATCTGCAGCGAGAGAATGTTCTTCGTCCTCTATTACGGCGGGACAGTATCAAGATTGGGTTCAAAGAACTCAATGACTATTATAATCAACTTGCAAGCCCAACATTAGAACTACCGGAAGTTGTTGAAAAGCACCACCCATTCCTCGATTCTCTCATGAATCCTATGACAGTGGTTACTACCAGCTCTCCCGTGAGTGAACCTGACGCTGAAAAAGTGCGTTACTATTATGCAAAACATCTTATTGAAAAACTCGCAATATACAAAGAGAAGCTGATTAACAAGCATGAGTGGTTACAAAAACAAAATAAATTAGTGTTTCTGTTTAAAAAAGTTTACAGTGCCGTGAGCCGGCTTGCGTTAGGCGGTGCGTGCTATCTCGTTGGATGTTTTGTTGCTAAATACGCCGTGAGAGAAAAACAGATAAAAAACTTACCTACTGCTATGGGTTTTTTTGCTGGTGGATCATATTGTCTTGGTCAAGCCGGCAAATATTTGATGTCTGCGGTTTATTTTGATGACATTATTGACGGTCATTTAAAACAAACAGAATCACACTTGGAACAAATTGAGACCAAAAAAGAAGTACTTGAACAATTTAATCTTAGCATTGAGCATAAACTCAATCCATCTACAGATAGCGAAACTCCCATCTTACCAGAATCGCAATCTGACAAAGACCCATCGGAAAAAGAAATTTAATCTATAATGAGGCACCCATGAAAAAAATTTTAATAATGATAATGAGCTGTATATCATTGCTTACACGCACGCAAGAACCTAATTCTCATGTACACCCCTTGGTGCGTGGTTTAGAACCTCATCAACTTGTCGATTCATATCCTAACAGATCGATTGGCATCCCAGAACAAATAAGTAATCAAATAGATCAGGGCATCTGGGGAGAGCTTGAGCGTAAATATCCCTGCCGCGAAGTAAGCACGGAACAAGAGTTTTATCTGTTAGTACAATCTTATCTTACGTTGAAAAATCAATGCGAGAACAATCAAGTGTGTCTTGCCTCAATACAAAATCAAGTTACTGAACTTGAAACTATCACTCCCGTACCATTAAGCAGTCGAATTTTAAAAAGTTTAGAAAAAATGTTAGCCTCCGCATGCACGCTTGCAGCGACCATCAGTGTTAGTAAATTAGAAAATACACGAGAGATGTTGCCCATAAAAACAAGTGCAACAACATTGGGTCTAGGGATTAGTGCATATTTTTTTACTAAAGCAATAGGATCACTGCAGCAAAACGATCTCAAAAAGTTGCCTGACCTGAGACGTCAACTTCAGCTGCTTCAAAATTCAGTAACAACAAGCAAGCTGTACCTTAACCAATTTGATAAAACACTAAAACAGCACACTAGATTTCACCAGACACATCCTACCCCGACAACTTTAGGCGAATTTACGGGCATGTTTGGGTCAACGCCGTTACCGGATGATGCACACTGAAAAGCATTCGTTTTGGATTTGCTCAAGTGTTGTCGTTTTTGGTAAGCTAGATAGAAGCACAGTCTAAACTGCTCAAGGAGCATTCATGCCATCATCAAATTCAGATAGTTTAATTAATGATAAACTTTTTCGTGGAAATATATTTATTTTTCAAGCATTTGACGTCGGTGACGACATTAATCTTGATAAATTAAAATTATCCGGTGACATAATTCCCAAAATTGTATTGCTTTCAAAATATTTTAAGAATTATCATACGCCCCTTGCTATCGAATTACCCGAAAAACAAAAATATATTTCGGCTAAAATTCATAACTTTGGTGCAATATCCCTTACCTATAAAGTGCCATTTTACGATACCCTTAATAACATTCGTAAAAATCTTGAAGCACTTGATAACGAATATGAGTTACAAGGTATCGTTGATGCAGAAGTCATCTTTAAAAAATCAAAAAAATACATTACAAAATCCAATTTTTTTCATACCCGCTCATCATATGTTGTGATACAACTATATCCTGACCCTAAACTCGATACCGTCACGTTAAAAGATAACTATGGGAGCGTTATAGCTTCAACCTTGCGCTTTGAAACGCAAACATTGTCTGAGTATCAAAAAGATGAAATACTCGCGTCTGCGTTTGGTTATTTTAGAGGTGACTTGATTGTAATTGATACTGAAGCTGCCTGCATTTATGACGACGAGTATGAAGAGACACTCGATTTCTTTGAATTTGCCAACATCCAGCACTTAGAATTACGCTATTTTGACCGCGTGTTAGATCAACAGCTTAATAACTTTTATGAAGGCAAAGTAAGAAAAGTGCCACTTGGTGCCTATTTACCCGTTGTGGGAACCCTGGCTAAAGGCCCTATTGATGAGCTTGGTAAACTTAAAGTAGACATTTCAGTAATCACTGAACGATTAGAAGGCAGTATCAAAATTGCCGGCGAGCCGTTTTATACTGAGTTATACGCGCTGCTGATAGAAAAACGGGATCTCAAAAACCTTAAAGAATCTATTGATAAAAAACTAACTATCATGAACGATGTGCTTTCAGTATTACAACAAAAAACTGATGCAATACGAGAAGACATGCTCACGGTATCAATAATAATTCTGATTTTCCTGGAATTGATTATTGCATTGTTTAGGTAGGGGTATGGTATGTAAGCAGAGGTCCAGCGCCCAATGCAGCACCGTTTTGCTTACCATATGCCAAGAAAATTGAGCAAGAGTAAACATATGGTGCTCTTGCTTTACGATTTCCGGATACCAATCACATGACTCATAGCCATAATGTTGCGCGATGCTGTGCACACAGCATACCAGTTTTTTATAGACATAATTTACCGTCTTATTTTTTAGCTGAACTATTACAAACTTCTTGAGTGCTTTGGTAAAAGATTTACCTCGTGCAACCTTTAAACTGGCAGACGCTGCAAATACGATAAGCTTTGTTGAATAATGAACTAATTTATAATACCGGTGAACGTTAGTTGAATCTGTCACCGTTGCAGCAGGCAAAAACGTGCGTTGCGCACACTCTTCAATCAAGCACTCTGCGATAATTTCTTTGGAAGGTACGATACCGTTACTGACACCATTGAAAAATTTACGCCAGCTATGCTCAGGTGCATTTTTGAATAAAAAAAGTTCATGCTGATCGGCACATGGCCCAGCCATTTAAATGCAAGATGCGGAGAAAAATGAGGTACAGAACTATGAATGGCGGCCACACAATGAGCCGCCATTATCATAATACTAATCTTAAGAAGTCGCGTAATCAATCAGCCCTCTTACACGAAAACTGATAGGTTATTTTGCAACACTTACTTTTGCAGGTCGCAACACCGAGTTTTTGAAGGTGAAACCTTTTTGAAGTACGCCTACAATAGCCCCCGACTCATGATCAGGAGAATCAACTTGAACTAGTCCTTCATGAATTTCTGGGTCAAAGGTAGTCATTTGAGTAATTTCTTTTACACCGTATTTTTCAAGAACTTTATACAAATTCTTTTGAATAAGTACAAAGCCATCAAGTTGGGCTTTAATCTCATGATGAGCGTTTTTTGATAGCTGGTCTACAGCACGATCAAAATCATCAATTATAGATAATAAATCGGTAAACACATTAGATTGTGCAATGTGCATCCAAGATGCTTTTTCTTTTTCATTTCTTCTTTGGTAATTGTCAAAATCGGCACTTAATCGTAACGCGCGACCTTTCCAATCTTCAAGCTCTTGTTGGCATTGGGTAAGTGCCTGCTCTGAAGCTGTATTTTCGATGGTATTCTGATTCATATCAGGTGTATCATTGTTGTGCATGAAGTTTCTCCCTAACATATTTATTTTTTACCTGATAATTATATCACAATCTCATTTTATCGCGACCATCTGTAGGTCTTTTCTTTTTGATCTATTTTTTCTATAAGTAGGAAAGAACATTACTTAACTATCTGGGCTTGATCAGAAAAAGGATAAACGTATGTATATGAGTACTACCAAATTTTTTGTAAGTATTGGCCTTCTGGCAACGTGCCTGATTAAGGGCATGGATAACCCACAGTTTTATGCTGCAACGCAATTTTTCCCCGCTTTACAAGAAACCCGTATCGTAAAAAATGGTCTGAGTTCGCTTGACATAGTAATTTCCGGGGTGCAACGCGCAAAGCGCGCAATGAAGATGGGCAATTCGTGCCGTTGTTAAGCATTTATGGCCTTCAAAACATGCAATTACTCGGCGCAGGGTTGCCTAATAAAGATTTAAGCGATCCATATGACATAACGCTTACCCAACTTGCCCTACTACCCCGCTCTTGTGATTTTGGCTGTTACCTATTTGATGGCAGATTCAGTATTGTAGATGGCGCTATGACCTGGACTCATAATTATTCTCATGGATTTTTTTCACAGGTACATTTACCCCTCAGATGGATACGAATCTCAGACGTTAGCTTTTGCGATGTGAGCTCAACAGATTCATGCTGCGTAAATCAAGCAAACCCAATCTGGCAAACCTTTATTAACAACTTGTGCCCGTTACTCAAACATTACAACCGAACTATTGCTGGATATGACAAAAAAGGTGTGGGTGATTTGGTGTTAATAGCTGGTTGGGGATTTAACTACGAAGAAACTGAAGAACTAGATTTTATTGATTTAAGCTTACGAATGGGCGTGTTAGTGCCGACATCTGCCCGCACCAAACCCGAACGTGTCTTTGACATACCACTTGGTTATAATGGGCAATGGGGAATTCCTATGAGTGTCAGTTTTGCAGTCGGTGCTTATGACTGGCTTACCATCGGTACCTTTTTAGGTGTATTGCCTTTTGCGCACATAACACGCACCCTGTCTATGAAAACAGATGCATGCCAAAATGGCTTTATCAAATTAGCAACTGGTCGAGCACGAATAAACCCAGGCACTATCTGGCAAGCTTCTGCCTATTTAAAAGCTGATCACATCATTAAAGGATTCTCAGCTCTTTTTGGTTACACATTTGTAAATAAAAACTGTGATCAAATAACTCCCTGCAATAATCACCTTAATCTTGACCCGTGCTCACGTACTAATGCAGTATTTTCAACATGCGTAGTAGGAACTGATCCACAATTTCAACGATGGAATATGCACACGTTTCATTTTATGATGGAATATGACTTTACTAAACCACATCACCTTGTAGGACCGCGGGTTGGTGTTTTCTTTCAAAGACAATTAGGCGGAAAACGTGTTTTTGCGACTAATCTTTTTGGTGGCAATATAGGTCTTGATGTTAGTTGCGTTTTCTAAAAAAGGATTCTCATGAACGTTTGCCGTTTACTTTTTTTTCTTATAGCACCTACGTGGTCACTTCTTGTGCAAGCTACCTTATTAGTAACAGGCGATGCAGGCACTTCAAGCGCTTTTACCTTTACTGCACCGGTAACTACAAAAGCGTATGACCATGCTAGTGGAACGCTTTTCTTAGGGCTAGCCGGAGGCTCGACCTACTCACTATCAAAAATACCGCGCTTTAATGGATCAACTACACCCGTTGCAACACCAATAGGAACAGGAATCTCAGGTAACACGTTAGAATTTCTAACGCTTTCTACGTATATAGGAAATACACAACCTAATTTAGTTCTTTCAACACAAAATGGCGCTAATCCCCTGACTCAAACTTTTTTTTATGTCTCAAATATTAATGGAACGCTTGCAAGCTCAGCAGCTGTGGGTGATGCTAATGGTGCAACAACGTCTGGTATCGCTGGTATTGCTGCGGGCCCAAATTACTCATTTTTGCCTGTGCGTCCAACAGGCGGTGCAAATTTTGGCGCATTAGGAAGTGGTATTGCGCTTGCGCTGTTAACGCCATCTACGAGCAACACGGTTCCACGACCACCCGCTACACCAACACTGCTTAACGCTAATACCGGTGCCGTTGGAAACGTTGCCGCGCCCCTTGATGGCACGAGCACCGTACTGCGGGGAGCAGGCACTGATCCGGTACTCTTTCAGACAGGAACTAACACTAATCAAGTAGCAACACTGTGGGATCAACCCTTACGTAATGCCTATTTTGGTTTTAGAATTACTACCGGCGCTAACGCGGGTGAAATAGGTAAAGCAGTTACTCTTGCATTTACTAATCCTAACAACAATGCGCTCAACATAGTACCCATCACTCCAGATTCAGCTATTTCTGCGCCGGGGACCGATGAAATTGTTGTTACCAAAGATTCGAATCAATCAATTACTATTAAAAAAATAGGTGTTATGCATACGAGCACCGGACCAAGTTATTTAATTGTGCAGGGTGGACTAGGCACAACGTTAACGATAGGAAATCGCATCTGGGCGTTACCGCTCGTTGATCAATCAGTTGATAGCAGCACCAATGGTACACTGGCAAATAAAAATAGCCCGCTGGTAAATTACAAGTTTATTACCCCGGCGCTTGCTCCTGGCGAGCTTGCAAATACGACAGATGCATTTGCAACAGTAGGTGCCGGCCCATTACCATTAGCACAAGATGGAACGGTGTTTGATATGGTAGTTGCTGGTGATACGGTATATGCCTCCATAGCAACGGCTTCTAATGCAACGAGCGATAGTGGTATTTTTTATTCCCAAGCTCATTTTGATCAGACAGGAAAAATTGCAGGCTGGACACCATGGACCAAACGAGCATTTCCTGCATCAGGTTTTCCCAATAATTTGCAGCAGACGGGCGTTTCATTTTTTGATGTGGATGCCGTAACGAGCACTATTTGGGCAGTAGATGGCCAAACCCGACAAATTCTAAGAACAACTGCTTGGAACTCATCTAACAGTACACCATGCTCATTACTCAATCGCCTCAACCAATCATTGAGCGGATGTTCATCGGGGAGCTGCTCAGTGCTAGACCTTGATCAAGCAACGCGCGGGTTTGAAACTAATACCACTTCACGTTTTGCTTTATTTGGTGGAAGACAAAAAGTTGTTTTTGCTCTAGTCAGTACCGCTCAAACCGCTTCAACAACGAGTCCGCAAATCGTTACGACCGACTTTTGCATACCGGGAAATTACTTAGAAACAACGTTACCCGATGGGGCAGGAACCGTTACCTCACTTGAGTATTCCCGCCGTTTATTTGCAGAAGGTGCTACTAATTATTTTTTTGCCGGAACGGAAAGAGGATTGTATGCATTTGCTGATGCAGCAGGAAATGGATTTGTGGTAAATGAACTTACGAATTTAACCAACGCTCCCTTTAACGGTATGTGGTTTGCCATACCAACCATACCGGGCGCTATAATTGATATAAAGTCTGATGGCACTCAACTTTACGTGCTAACGCGGGAATTTGATCCTACCAACCTTTTTAAAAGCACATTGTATAGTATCTCTTACACTACCAATATCTCAACGATGTTTGGTGCAGCAAACATTATAGCGCAATCAGCAACAGGTTCCCTAAGCGGTACTAGACTTTTTACGGCCATTGAACTCATTGAAGATCAAATTGTCTTAGCCACTAATAAAGGTCTTTATCGCACAACAACGGTAGGCGGTGCACAGCTTGCCACCGATCAAGTTACCGCAGCATGGGCATCGGTAGGAACCCAACAATCATATTATAACGCATTGGCTGCACTCGACAGCGCTGTTCCTCTCACCTCAAATACGACCATTTGGGCGTTGAGCTTACAAAGTGATTCTCTCTTAAATACTTTTGAAAATGGCACTATTGAGCAACTAAATGGAACGATAAGTACGGCTGACTATGCATTTGTACCTCCCTATTTTATAAGCACTCAACAACTTACCGATCCTTTGTTTGCCGTATTACCACCCCTGACCTATTTTTGGACTGATGGCAATAGAAGGTTGTTAGTTGGTGCAAACGGCTATTGTAAAACAGGCAACAGCCTTTTTTCACTGCCATTCAACACGTTAGAATGGCGCGTACCAGCCCCCGATCAAACAATCATCACCAACGCTATAGTAACACCAAATAGAACCATCAACTGGATTAAACAAATAGGTGTTACGGGTTTATTGCTAATGGGAACCAATAAAGGAATTTTATCACTTGAATAATCTGTTAAGGAGATTTTATGAAGTTACACACGCTGTATTATGCCCTGAGTGTAGGCCTACTTATGGTAAACCTGTCTTCATCGTGCATGGATGAGGCAAGCAAACCACTTCCTGATGAAATCAGCGCCGTTACACACCAAAGTGCCCCTTCTCATACGTCTGAGGTGGTTACGCAAACACCTCACGACACCCCTGCAAAAGAAGAGGACTACGATTATGATGACGATGAGTATGATAATGATGAACAGGAGGAAGTCTTGTTTACAACGCCGGACAATGTTCCTTTAGCACAGCAGCCCGTGACTCATGTGGAATACAAACCTCAACCTGCAGTAAATTATGAGAGTATTTTAAACACTCAAGTCACCCACTTAAAAGAGATTCAAAGCGAACTTAAAGAAATAAAAAATGCGCTCAATGAATTAATTGAGTTTAAAAGGCCAGTGCTGCCATAAACATGCCTGTCACTAGTTACAAAAAGCTCCGGATACTCTCTGGGGCTTTTTTAATTCTGAGTTTATTGATAAAAAAATGATTTTTGGCACACTTATTAATAAAATCTTAACTAGTTATATTCTCGCAGGAGCACCATATGGCAAAAATTGACGTAGCCCTCATTCAACAACTCCGTGAAAGAACCGGTCTTGGCATGATGGATTGCAAAAAAGCATTAGAAGAAACTGATGGCAATATTGATCAAGCAGTCGACCTTCTTCGCAAAAAAGGTGCTTTAGTTGCCGCTAAACGTGCAGAAAAAACAACTGCTGAAGGCATCATACAAGCCTACATCCACCCAGGAAACCAAGTAGGTGTTTTGGTAGAAATCAACTGCGAAACAGATTTTGTAGCGCGCACTGAAGGCTTAAAACAATTTGCTTCTGATTTGTGCATGCACATTGCAGCTATTAAACCGTTATACCTTGCTCCTGAAGACGTAGATGCTAAATTCTTAGAGCACGAGCGCAATATATTAAAAGAACAACTGGTACAATCTGGTAAAGCAGAAAAATTCATCGACAAAATTTTAGAAGGCAAATTACAAAAATTATATTCTGAAATTTGCTTACTCAACCAGCCATTTGTTAAAAACGACCAATTCACCGTTGATCAAATGGTTCAAGAATTGATCGCAAAAACTGGTGAAAAGATCAAAATCAAGCGCTTTGCACGCTATGAAATTGGTGGCTAAGCATTAAACGATAAGTGATCTGTTCATGCTCCCTACAAAAAAGAAAATTTTGTTAAAACTAACGGGTGAAATTTTTATTTCACCCGAATCGGGTAAATTATCAAATTCTGCCTTGTTAAACGTTATTAACCAAATAATTCATCTGAGAGATACTCACATTTTTGGTATCGTTATTGGTGGTGGAAACTTTTTTCGAGGGACACAACAGGGAACCGCTCTTGGTATTTCACCGTCAGTTGCTCATCAAGTAGGCATGCTTGCTACCATGATGAATGCTCTGTTGATCAAAGATTTATTTGAAACGCATAATCTGCCAGCTACCGTATTATCTGCTGTGGATTGTCCTGAAGTTGGACCTGCTATTTCTTTACAAACCATTAGCCAGGCACTAGAGCAAGAAAAAACGATCGTATTTGCGGGAGGAACAGGGAATCCTTTTTTTACCACAGATACCAACGCAATTTTGCGTGGCCTACAAATGGAAGCACAAGAAATATGGAAGGGAACACACATCGATGGCGTGTATGATTCAGATCCTGCAAAAAATAAATCAGCTCAGTTAATAAAACAGGTTTCTTATGCAACGGCATTAGAAAAAAAATTGGCTATCATGGATGCAACGGCATTTGCATTAGCTGCAACTCATCACCAAGTGGTAAGAATTTTCTCCATTTTTGAAGATGATGCACTGATTAAAGCTGCGCGCAACCCTCAATTTGGCAGTACCATTACATAAAAATTAAGGAAATGAAATGTTAAAATTAGTAATCACAGAAAACGATAGTAAAAGTTTTCAGAACAGTCTTGAACAAGAAATGCAAAAACCTATAAAGCATTTTGAAACTGAATTGCTCAAGATTAGAACCGGCCGCGCGCATACTTCGTTAATTGAAGATGTTATGGTTGTAGCATATGGTAACACCGCTCCGTTAAAACAACTTGCCGTGTTGTCTGCACCAGAAGCTAAATTACTCACTATTCAGCCATGGGATCCTTCAATAATTGAAGCTATTGAAAAAGGTCTTCAAAATGCTGATTTAGGCATTACTCCGCTTAACGATGGTAAAATTATCCGTATTCAATTACCTGACATGAGCTCAAATCGCCGTGAAGAATTAATCAAGATTCTTGGTAAAAAACTAGAAGAATGTCGCGTTTCTATTCGCAATGTACGCCGTGATTTTAACAACTTCATTCGCGATGCAAAAAAAGATAAACAGATTTCTGAAAACTTCTTTAATCGCTTGGGCGATGTATTGCAAGATGTCACCGATAAGTTTATTAAACAAGCAGAGCAATTAGCTGATAAAAAAGAAAAAGACATAAGAACCGTTTAATTTATTAAACGGCTTTTAAAGTGCTTTATTTTATTTTCAGTTAGTGGTAAACTGCATCATATTTTGAAATTTATATGAGTTAACCGGGCTGCTAGCTCAATTGGCAGAGCAACAGACTCTTAATCTGTGGGTTCTTGGTTCGATTCCAAGGCAGCCCACCAAAAAATTTGCAAGAGTGGCGGAATTGGTAGACGCGCTGGACTTAGGATCCAGTTCCCTAATAAGGAGTGGGGGTTCGATTCCCTTCTCTTGCACCAATCACCTAAAAAAGGAGAATTTTGGTGATACAAACAGAGCGTATAAATAATGAAGCATTCCATTTAAATATTCAACAAACAAAGCCAACACTTTCACAAGCGACCGTTGTAGTACCTGCTGCAATAGTTGATGCCCTTTATTCAGAAGCTATAAAAGCCCAACAATCTGAAGTTCATGCCTATGGGTTTTTAAAAGGCAACGCGCCGATCGGCTATATAGAACAAAACTTCAAACAAAGCCTTCTTGAACACGTCAAAGAATTTTTGTTACGTTACTTTATTGCGTATTATTTACTCGATGAACTCGTACGTCAAAAAATTCTTATCGCGGGTGAACCACGCTTTAAAGAAGCTCATATTAACCCCGGCCAAGATGCACAATTTCATTTTGAGTTTAGTGTATTTCCTGCCATTACTTTTCAAGATTGGAAATACTTCCCTTTCAAAGCGCCTAAACGCAAAAACTATAAAGATTTAGATCGTCAAGTTGAAAGCTTTATTGAAGAAGAACAAAAAGCGCGCGAGAGCCACAATGACGGCCCTATTGCAATTGGTGATTGGGTAAACTTTGTTGCATACCCGGTGACCAGTGAAGGTAATCCCTTTTTTCCTGAACATACTAATAGCCTCTGGCTTAAAATGGGTGATGAAGAAGTTGATCGTCCGTTTCATGAACTATTTTTACACAAAAAAAAAGGTGATTCATTTGCTACACAGAGTGAACAACTTCATGAATGCTTTAGTAGTTCAATAGATAATCGCACAAACTTTTTAGTAACTATTCAAGACACTCTTCCCCATGCGTACTTTTGCATAGACAACTTCAAGTACCACTTTAAACTTAAGACAAATAAAGAAGTTTACCAAAAGCTTATTGAGGTGTTTTCATATCGCAATGATTTGTCGCAACGACGCGCAATGGTCGAAGAAAGTTTAAAACTTCTGTTATCAAAGCATCGCTTTGATGTTCCTAACTATTTGGTGCTCAGACAACAAAACGATATCTTGTCTAATATCCAAAATAGCCCAGACTTTTATGTGTATCGAGTTCAAAAAGATTTTAATCAGCGTATTTACGAGCTTGCACTTAAACATACCAAAGAAAAATTACTTCTTGATCAACTTGCTTATGATGAAAACCTAACGGTCACACACCAAGACATTAAAGCATATCTTAATATGCTCAAGCGGAAGTGGACTAAAGAATTTATCTATTTTGACCCCTTACAAACAAAAGTCTGCGGACAGGAATTTCCTATTAATGCATCAGAACTTGCCCGTATATGTTCACGCGAGAAAACGATAAATCATATTATTTACCATTTAACTAAGAAATAGTATGCAAGAAGTACATAGCCTCATTATTATCGGCTCTGGCCCAGCCGGACTTACTGCCGCAATATATGCAAGCCGCGCCAATTTAAAACCCATTGTCGTTGAAGGTAAAAAGCCAGGCGGCCAATTGATGAATACAACCGCTGTCGAAAACTGGCCGGGCAATATTTCAATCATGGGACCTGAACTTATGATCAATATGCGTAAGCACGCTGAGCACTTTGGTACTCGTTTTATAAGCGGAGAAGTAACGCAAGTTTCCCTCGATTCAAAGCCGTTTATTGTAAAAACTGCAAAAGAAGAGCTAAAAGCCCACTGCATTATCATCGCCACGGGTGCTAATTCAAAATTGCTTGGGTGCCCGGGCGAACAAGACTACTGGAATAAAGGCGTATCTACCTGCGCGGTTTGTGACGGCGCCTTTTTTCAAGGTAAAAAGGTGGTCATTGTAGGAGGAGGCGACACGGCAATGGAAGACGCCTCATTTATGCTCAATTTTACCGATGATATTACCATTGTTCACATAAAATCTGAGTTAACGGCTTCCCATGCCATGCAACAGCGCGTGCTGAATAATAAAAAAATAACTATAATTTATGATACAACCGTAACGAGCATTCAAGGCGATGGAAACAAAGTAACAGGGGTTACGCTGACCAATCAAAAAACACATCAAACAAGCACCTTGCCTACTGATGCTGTTTTTATTGCAATTGGCCTCTTACCTAACACTGTTCCTTTTAAGGGAAAAATTGATCTTAATGATTATGGCTATTTAATCGTCCATGATCATACTAAAACGTCAGTTGAAGGTGTTTTTGCAGCCGGCGATGTATTTGACTACCGATACCGCCAGGCGATAACTGCTTCAGGAAGCGGCTGTATGGCTGCGCTTGATGCAGAGCGCTACATTAAAGAACATTCAGTGTAGATTCTCTACATTACCCCCCTAGCAGGCTTTTGGCTACCGGCCAGCGTCATTCTAATTTCAGATAGAAATAGTTACGCTTTGTGAACCAACAGAGGGTAAATCTCGTAAAAAAAGCAATTTTATATGGATCTGGATTTGAAAAAAAAGATTTTTGGCTTATAATTACTATATTACCAAAGTAAAAAATATGCATGTAAAGACAGGAACTAACTATGTCAGTAACATTTTTCAGAAAAAGCCGTAAAAAAAGAGCAAGAAAACACGGTTTCTTAAAGCGCATGGCAAGCCATGATGGTCGTAAAATTATCAATCGTCGCAGAGCACACGGAAGAAAACGTCTTACCGTTAGCGAATAATAAATAATGACGCGCGTTTCGCAATCTCTTTCTACCTTCTCTCAACACGAAATTGCACGTTTCTTTAAATCATCACGACGGGTCTATAAAGGTCCGTCGTTTGATATTTTATGCCTTCCCCAATCTAAATCTCACGGTCGCCTTATTGTCGTCACACCACGCAAAATTGGCAATGCACCTGCTCGTAATAAAATTAGACGCCAGCTAAAAGCAATCTATTTTACCAATCGCTTTTATGAATTACCTGTTGATTGCATGATTATCATAAAAAAACTACCCGTGTCGCATGAAAGCTCTGAAATAATATCGCTGTTAAGTTCTGCGTTACATAATTTTGCAAATACCCTAAGCGCCTCTCATGCATCTCAATCGTGAACATGTTGTGATTACAACAATTAGAAAAATCCCAAGTCTCATTTTCATTATGCTTATTCAAGGCTTGCGCCCTTTTTTGGGACCCGCAGAATGTAAATTCCCCGTGACCTGCACGCGTTTTGCCATTAGTGAATTGCAAGAAAAACCGTTGCACCGGGCCATATATTCTATCGTAAAAAGACTCATTGCCTGCAGTCCTTTTTTTTAAACCCATTATTTTTGATCTGATTGTTGGTCAGTCGGATTTTCTTCTTGGTACTTTTTGAAAATATCTTTCAACGAGGCGGCGCGAGCCACCTCGTTATAATCGTCTGACGTGGATGGTATTTTTACCCGAGGTTCAATGTGAGTATCAGGAATTTGCAGTGATCGTCTTTTTTCAATTCTTTTAATAGTGCCACCCATAAGTTGGGTTATATCGTGGTGCTTTTCACTACCTTGTTGTTTTTCATTATGTTCCATACTGGTAGCACTTATGAAAAAAAATAAGCCAATCAATGCATGCTTCACACTCAACTCCTACAACAATTCTCCTGCCAGCTTACTCAATTCACTACGCTCAGTAGTTTCAAGGTAAACAGCTCCAGAAATACGCTGATTTTTAAATTTATCCCCGGTAACAATCAAGCCGTTGCTACTAAAATCAAGGTACGGCGAATCAATTTGGTACGGATCACCTGAAAGAACAATTTTACTGCCTTCGCCCACACGGCTAACCAACGTTTTTACTTCATGAGGGGTCAAATTCTGAACCTCGTCAATGAAAATATATTGGTAGGGTATCGATCTGCCGCGCATATAAGTAATTGCTTCTAGGCTTAGCTTATTGTGCTTTATGAGATCTTCCATCGGGAGCAAGCCGCGTTGTTCACGTTTTTCTTTAAACTTTTTCTTGCGCATTTGTTGCTCGTGATCCACTAGACCTAGCTGATGCTTCATTTGTGATGAATGGACAATAAATTCCATGTTATCATAAATCGGCAACATCCAGCTGTGTAATTTTTCTTCTACCGTACCGGGCAAATACCCAATATCACGGCCAAGTGGCACAACGGGACGAGAAATTAATAGTTTTTCATATTCATCTTCAACGAGCACTTTATGTAACCCAGCCAGCAAAGCTAAAAAGGTTTTACCTGTTCCTGCCGGACCAAATAAAGTTACTAATTGAACACTGTTATCAAATAGCAAATCAAGCGCCATAAGCTGTTGTGGGTTACGCGCTTTGAGCGGCCATTGAAAGTTTGGCTCTTGAACATGTTTAAACCGCCCATTGCCAAGATATCTAAATACTTGATAATTATGAGGGTTGTGTTGGCTTTCAACTAAAATAAATTGATTAAGATTAAGTCCTTCTTTAGCTAAGGCAACAAGCTCTTCAGGAAATTCTCTTTTTAATTGAATTGAGGGCACTTGAATGGTAGTCCACCCTTTGTAGAAGGTGTCCTCTGATATGTGCTCTCTAAAATAATCTTCGGTGGGAATGCCAAGCGCATCTGCTTTCACACGCGCATTTAAGTCTTTAGATACAAATATTACTTCATATCCATCAGCGCGAGCGCCCAATGCGGTTAAAATAATCTCATTGTCTTTAACGTCTAATTTAAATGGAGTTTGAGGTATTGGTTCTCTTAAAAAAAGAACTTTAACGACACCCTCATTTTCAAGCTTTACACCGTCACTTAAAGAACCACGCATGCGAAGCGCATCAAGTAGTCTGATTATTTCACGGGTGTTTCTACCGCGACCGGTACCTTCACCTTTGAAGTTATCAAGCTCTTCAAGAACAAGCGCGGGAATACCGACAGTAACCCCTTTAAAATTAAATATAGCCGTTGGGTCATGAAGTAAGACATTGGTATCTAATACATATATCTTTTTTTCTGCCATACTGTCATTTTCGTTTTAACGGGTGAATCAATTACCACGTTAGCAGCCTAACATAGCAAAATATCAGCTTGCAAATAGATCAGCTCAAAGCTCAAGAATGTTTGATTACTAATTCTCTTTGGTACACACGATAAAAAAACCATCACCTCTTCTTTGTGGGGTTATTCTTTCGATATCAATGCATTCTTGAATTTTAATATTAAAAAAAATTATAATGGTATTTATTATTTGAAAGGATAACTGTGTTAAAAAAAATAATGATGTTATGTTTTGCAACGATGCCTCTGATAGGTATGGAAAAGAATACAGACACCACACAGATTCTTAGTAAAAATTTTGATCAAATTCCGCTAAATTTAGGGACTATTATTAACAATACCGGTCAAGATTTAATTATGGTATCAAGCCTTGGTCAACGCATCATTGATCTTCCTGCGGGAAAAAAGATTAATGTGAACACTATAATTGAGCCATTAATTACGCCAAACTCAATACGCGCAACTCAAAATTTTATTGTGTTTATATTACCTGCTGATCAAAAAGATATCGTAATAAATCATCTTAAAAATGCTAAAAATGATAATGAAAAGCAAAACGGTTTATTAACGTATGCTTCTGTTTATAAATCGATAAATCCTTACAAAGCTGCCTATTTGCACTATCAGTTATCAAAAGAACGCAAAGATATGGCCGTAACGGTTGCTTTAAATACTACTAAAGATTTTACCTACGGGATAAAACCGGAATTTGTTAAGATTAAACGAATAGTACCCTCAACGACTAACACACAATTAAGACCTTATGTAATCAATCTTACGTTAAAAAATCTATCAAATGGATCGATAAGCCCTGAAAGTATCATCCAACTAACGCCAGAAATTAGTAACTTAAAACTTTACAAAACAATTCAAATGAGAGACTTTAACGCCGTCAAGCAGCAGATTCGCGGACTCAATTTAAACATGATCGATGAACGCGGAAACAATCCCTTACATCATGCCGTCAAAAATAGCTCGCCAGAAATTATTACGTTGTTATTACAAGCAGCTCCGCAACTTGCAGCGCTGAAAAACTATCAAGGACAAACACCGGTGGATTTAGCCGTAGGAAATTTTGATATTTTACAGTTGTTTGTAGTGCCTCGAACGTCTACTCAATGTCCACAATAGCTAAACTATTATGCTGTCTTTCAAGGTTGCGATACATCCACGCACTTGAAAGACTAGCAATAATGGGCACAAAGAAATTAACTACAGGAATCATGGAAGCAAACGCTATAACAAGCAAATAACCAAGAATATTGAATTTTACCTTATCGGTTAACGTTGCACTGTAGCTTAAAGATCTACTTATTCCCCGACCTTCAACAAGTGCATATGGAAAAAAGAACCAACGCGTTGCAATAATTAAGCCAGGAATAACCAATAAAATTAGTCCGGCTGAAACCATAAGCCAATAGATCATATAACTAATAATGCCCGGTATGAGTAAAGAATATTGACTGAGAATATCTCTCATCCTGACCTGCTTGTTATCAACAAAACGTAAACTCATGTAAGCACTACCAAGGCCATAAAGCACATACAAGCCAAGCATTAAAAACAATAATATTCCTGAGAAATAATTAATGGCGTTAGGGTTAAATCGATACAGCACTGAAATAACGACTATTGCCAATGTCGTTAAAAAAAATGGTATCGCACCAAAACTTATTACGAGCAATACAAACTTTTTTTTAAGTTCGCGCACGGCAAATGAGATTGCATCTTGCATGTTTAAACTTTTTTTCATGACAATTTTTCCTTCTAAGGTATAAGTAGCCGGCTTAGAGTATAATTTCTTATTAGAAATGGTATAGTAAACAAAAAATATATCTCAACATACGGGTGACTATTATGAAATCTAATAATGAACTTGCCGTTTTAAGACACTCTGCCGCTCATTTGTTGGCGCAAGCAGTAACCGAACTTTTTCCCAATACCCTGCTTACTATTGGACCTGCTACTGAAGATGGCTTTTTTTATGATTTCTTACCCTCAACTAATTTTAAAGAAGAAGATTTACCTATAATCTCACGCAGAATGCATGAAATTGTAGCACGCAATTTGCCTATGACCCATTATCAGATGGACAAAGCACAGGCACGCGAGTTGTATAAAAATAACCCATTCAAACTTGAGCTCATTGATCAAATTCCGGGTGATACCGTTGGTATTGCTCAGCAAGGCGATTTTTACGATTTATGCCGCGGTGGACACGTTGATTCTACCGGCCAGCTGGGTCACTTTAAGTTATGGGCAATTTCTGGGTCATACTGGCGTGGAAACCGTGAAAACCAAGCACTGCAGCGTATTTCGGGCACCGCGTTTTTCACCGCAAAAGAACTAGCTGATTATGAAAAATTAAAAGAAGAAGCTGCTTTGTATGATCATCGCAGACTGGGCAAGCAAATGGACTTGTTCTCATTTCATGAAGAAGGAGTGGGCTTTCCCTTCTTTCATCCAAAAGGGCAACGCATTCTTAATGTGCTGAGAAATTATTTACAAAAATTATTAGATGCTCAAGATTATCAAGAAATTGCTACCCCTACTATGTTATCTGATCATTTGTGGCAACAATCAGGACACTATCAACATTACAAAAACAATATGTATTTTTGTACCATCGATGAAAAACAATATGCTATTAAGCCGATGAACTGCCCCGGAGCAATATTAGTGTACAAAGACAGACCTCATTCTTATAAAGAACTACCTCTGCGTCTTTCAGAATTTGGTCACGTTCATCGCCATGAATTGTCGGGTGTATTGCATGGCCTACTACGTGTACGTGCATTTACTCAAGATGACGCTCATATTTTTTGTACTCCAGACCAATTAGAAAGCGAACTAAAAAAATTAATTGAATTAACCTACCAGATTTTAAATCGCTTTAATTTTACTCAGATTTCTGTCGCCCTTTCTACCAAGCCTGAAAATGCCTTGGGAAGTAATGAACTGTGGGAGCAAGCGACAAACTCATTAAAAACATCACTTCAAGAAGCCGGCATTGCATTTACCATCAATGAAGGTGAGGGAGCATTTTACGGTCCTAAGATAGAATTTAGAATTAAGGACTCTATGGGAAGAGAATGGCAGGTAAGTACCATTCAAGTAGATTTCTTCTTGCCAGAAAATTTTGACTTAATCTATGTAGCATCTGGCGGAGCCCGCCAACGCCCGGTTATGATTCACCGCGCTATTTATGGATCTTACGAGCGCTTCTTGGCTATTTTAATTGAACACTTTAAAGGTCACTTTCCGTTCTGGTTGGCACCCGTTCAAGTTAAACTATTAACTATAACTGATGCTCAAAAAGCATACGCTCAGGAGCTTGCGCTCAAGTTAAAACAACACGGGTTGCGCGTTGAACAAGATAATTCATCTGATCCATTGTCAGGACAAATCAAAACAGCCCAGCTTGAAAAAATACCATGGATGATTGTCATTGGCCAAAAAGAAATGGATCAAGGCACCATTACTTTGCGTTATGCAAATGGAAAACAAGAATTTGGCCTAAGCTATGAACAATTCTTAGAAAAAGCTCATCACGCCAACAACGCCTAAAAACAGTGGGTAATCTCATCGTGATGAGGTTACCCCAATCCGTGGACACAAACTTCTAATGGGGCACTTGCTACAAAAGGGAGAAATAGGAACACATACGTTTTGGCCCCATTTTACCAACAAATAATTGTATTCTATCCAATACTCAGAAGGCAAAACTTCTTGAAGTGCTTTTTCGGTTTCTTCAGGGGTTTTGGTATTCACCAGGCCAAGCCTATTTGAAATGCGGTGTACATGTGTATCTACGCACAAAGCCGGGATTGAAAAACCTTCACCCAGAACCAGATTTGCCGTTTTAATACCAACTCCCTTAATTGACAATAATTCTTCTTTGGTCGAAGGAACTCTGCCATTAAATTGGTCAAGTAACACCTGACTCACATAATGAAGTTGGATTGCTTTACGGCGATAAAAACCGCAAGGATATATCAATTGTTCAATGGTTTTGACGGGAAGTGCCAACATCTCTTGAGGTGTGCGTGCGTGATCAAAAAGACGTAATGATGCGGGTAAGGAAACGGTATCTTTGGTGCGAAGACTGAGCAAACAGCTTATGAGAATAAGATAAGGATCTTGACCATACTTTTGCTTTATAGTCACAGAAGCAGGTTCGACCATACCATGGGTTACCGTGCGTAAAATAGCTATAATTTGTAGTGCGCGGTTGATATGGTCATTGGGTTGTTTCATGAAGTAATATCCTAAAGTAATGGTTATATTACTTTAAATTTGGCTTATTACCATGGGCGTGTTATTATGAAAATAATTAGCCGGCTGGTGGGAAGATATCAGCAAATACGGTAGTGAATAAGACTAGAATTGACAATATATGATGATTTAATAGTTTCATATAAACTCATAGTTAATAGGGTTATTATCACTGCAAAAATCACTGTTTATTATAATAGTACCCAACAATAACATCAATAAAAAAATGACCACACTTTTTAATTTATTAGAATCAATATTAGGTGGATTACCCTTTTTAATTTCAGTTAACGTAATAGCTTTTACCCTGAAAGCTGTTATCTTAGCTCTTTTTTTATCTCAAAAATCTCAGCCTAATGCTACAAAGCGCTCCCGATTTTATTTGCTATTGGTGCTTATTGGTTCAATGGTTGAAGATTCTGCGTGGGTCGTAAAATTAATACAATTTTTATTTGTGCCTACGTTAGATTATCGCATACAAATAACTTGGATCCGTGTAGCATGGGCTTTTTCAGTAATACAATATCAAGCGCTGGCATTGTTCGTTGAGAGTTTAGCTGAACAAAATCACTCCTTAAACCTAAGACAGAAAATATTTGTTAGCATCAGTAGCATTTTTACATTCTTGTTTTTTGCCATAGCTTTGATGAACATTAATTGCAAAACACCGAGCGATAGGCCACCTTTTGAGTTTATTGTTCAACAAGTCTATACCCTCTACGCGTTGTTCCCCTTAATGTTACCGAGCTTGTTTTTTACTATAAAAAAACTGCATCGGGTACCAATGCCCAGCATTTTAAAAAAGCAACTTACTATCATCATACAATTACTTATACTACCCCGTTTACTATCTGACTTTATTCAATTCTATCCCTTTGGATTTTTCCCCGGTTACATAACAAGCAGTTATGCGGTAGTTGGTATTTCGACCACATTACTTACCACCATTATATTTTATTGTGCACGACGCATGACCGGCTTACGGTTTTTAAACTTTAAAAACCATGTACAAACCAGAACTAAAATCAGTTTTATCGATAGCTTTAAAGACACCTTGGCCCAATTAAGTCAGGCCACTAATGTACGCGAATTAAATCACATTACCCAAAACTTTTTTAAGCAAATAGTGCATATTCCTGCAGGCAAAGTGACATTATATTTTAGATCAAACAATGCCCCTCATGCTAACCAAGCAAAAAATGAACTTTCAAGAATTGAAACGGCAGTAGAAACTTTTTTAAGTTCACCACTAGAGGTTGATCAATACCTGAATCAAACGCATATTTTGATTTATGATGAAATAGATTTTACTAATTTTTATGACGAAACAGATCTTAATAAATCATTAGTAAGCTTCTTAGAAAGTATTAATGCTGATATTTTCATTCCCATCTATAAAAATGAAACAATCATTGCTTACATTATTGTTGATCGTCATGCGCGTTTAAACCAATTTTATAGCAACGTTGAACGTGATGAGATGGTGGTTTTTGCCAGCTACTTAGGTAATATTATTAACCTATTGCAGCATAGAAATTTAGAAAATCTTATACACCAAGAAAAAGAACTTAAAGAAGAGCTTTATCAAAAACACCGAGAGATAAATCAATACAAAGAAAGTATCAGATCATTTTTAAAGTTTACCAAGCATAAAGAAATAGGCGTTATCTTTTATAAACAGCGAAAATTTATTTTTGGAAACAAAAGCGCAAAAGATCTTATAGTAATAGACATTAACAACCAAGATGGGCATCCCTTAACCAAAGCATTGCGCCAGGTTGCACAACAAGTTGAAGAATATAAATCGCCCCAGCTGTTGCTCACTTCTGATATTCATGGCAACAAGCTTGTTATTTCTGGCATGCCTAACTTAGAACGAAACAATGTAATTTTAACGGTACATTACCCAGATATTACTGACGTTATCACAAAACAATTAGCGGGCCTTAAAGATCCAAGCAAGTGGGATTATTTATTGTACCTTGAGACTACTAAGCAAGGACAACTTATTAATCAGTTAATACCCGCATCGAGTGAAAGTTTATTAAACTTTAAAATCTTATTACTTGAAATAGCCTTAAGTAAAAAAGCATTGCTTATCGATATGGCTCAAGATGACTTATTACCAACCGTAGAACTCATACATCACATCAGCATGCGCGAAACACTACATGTATTAAAACTTCAAGGACCATCTAAAGGCTCTGAAGTCGCCATAACCTTGTTTGGCGCTAATCCTCTGTATGGTATAAAATCAGGAAATGTTCCCCCAAAGCCATTGCTTGAAAAGCTTGATACTATTGGAACACTATTCATTGAAAATATTCATTTTCTAGATTTAGAAACCCAAGAGCATTTAGCGGAATTTATCAAGTATGGGTTTTACCGTGCCTATAAAGGCAACCAAAAATTAACCAGTGACGTACGCATTATATGCTCATCAAGTGTACATTTGTCCCGTCTCAGCCAAGAAGGTAAATTCTCTCCGGCCTTATTTGAAGAATTGCGAAAAACTTCATTATCTATGCCTTCATTGCTGACTCTTTCTGAAATGGAACTCGGGGAAATTGTTCAAGGTTATGCTGATCAGGCGATTAAATCCCAAGACTTTAAAAATCTTCTTGAGATCACCGATAAAGATGTATCAAAACTTCTCTCTAATAGACCGGCAAGCTTGCAGGAATTTAAGAAAAAAGTTCAGCATCTTTTAGTTCACAAATCAAAAAAGAACAATATCACACAAGAAATAGAATTTGATCCAGGGTATCAACTTACTGATCCTGATCTAATCCAAGCAGCACGCCTTGGTAAGTATGCATTACGCGATCCACAAATTATGAAAATGTTGTGGAACAAATTTAGAAATCAAAATAAAATTGCCGCATTCTTAGGCGTCAACCGCTCATCAGTGAATAGACGCTGCAAAGAACACAATTTTGAATAAAACAAAAGGGCTGCTAAAAAGCAGCCCTTTTTTATCTCTTATGACTCAGGCGGGAAGCGATACGCTTTCATTACAAATGCCGCTGGAATCAACAAATACAATAACATATTTGGATCAAACATGTTGAATCTCCGATTATTAGGTTGAAAGTTGTGAATTAATATTCTAACATACTGAACTAGATGTAGTATATGTTTCATTAAAGGCGAGATCAATAGATGATGCTAAATTTTTTTATCAATGCATTTAATAATCATCTCTTTTTATTTATCACAAGTCTGGCATGTTTCTTTGTAAAAGCCTATTTATTAGGCTTAGTTACGTATTACAGTTTACGGGGAAAACAATTATCAAAATTATGGTTTTTATTAATTTGTGTTTTAAGCGGATCATTGTTTGGTGACATAGCGTGGATATTAAAACTGTCACGCCAACTTATCTTTCCCACTATCGATTACAGTGTTCTTTTATTTTTTATTAGAATTGGCTGGGCCTTTTTGGCTTTACAATATCAGTCATTTGCCTTGTTTTTAGATAACATAACGCAAAACTCGTTTCGTGTACGCAAAGGAAACATGATTTTTGTTGTTATAAGTATCATGATCTTTGTGTACTTTACCTATACCGCCTTTTTTGAAACTCAATCATTAACTAAAGCAGAACGAGATTTTTATTTAAATCAATCACTAACCAGCGCCGCTCCTTATGAAATAATAGCCATGCGTTTTTCATCCTTATACTTATTAGCGCAAGCGCTGTGGGCGATTGTGCTCTTAATGCATTCGTTTAAAAAGCTCCAGCAAATTTCACTACCGCGTATTCTTCGACGACAAGTTCTTATCATAATTGTTTCTTTCATTGCGCCATATCTTATTTCTGACTTTCTTATGGTAATTCACTTCTTTTGGCGCAGCATTCACGCCTATACACCGTTAATTGTTGGTTTTTCTACCCTCTTATTAACCATTGGTATTTTTTATTGCATTCATAAAATTGTAGGATTACGATTCCTTAATTGCAAAAATCAAGTTGAATCATCACCTCGCGTAGCATTTATTCACACGCTGCAGGCAACGCTTGAGCAACTTCAAAAGTCTCATTATATTGAAGATCTTCACCTTTTTAGTGAAGACTTTTTTGAGAATAATTTTAACATCATGCCGCATTCAGTTTCATTAATTTTGCGTAACGCAGCGTCGAGTAATAAAGTAACAGGGCGTTGCAATGTATTAAAAGAAGTTGAAAATAGCATCACTGAGTTTGGTTCTATCATCTGCCCACTTATAAAAGAAGAAAAAATACTCATTTATGATGACCTTGCCCTGAGCAATTTTTACAGTCCCCAAGAGTCTAATCAGATATTGCTCCAACTACTTGAGCGTATTAACGCTGATATTTTTTTGCCCATATTTGAAAAAGATAGAATGATCGCCTTCATTACAATTGAAAAAAATGCGCGCAAAGAATTTTTTTCAAATATTGATCGCACAGAAATGATTTTGTACGCAAAATATCTTGCAACGAACATTATTTCACTGATACATGACACGAATACCTGTCTGCATCAAGAAAAAAAGCTCAAAGAAGATCTGTATAAAAAGCATCAAGAAATAGCTCATTATAAAGAGAGCATTAGATCATTTTTAAACCATAGCCAATCTCAAGAAATTGGAATTTTATTTTACCAAAATAATCGGTTTGAATTTGCCAATGAGACTGCAAAGAAAATTGCTCAGGGATTGAGTGATGCGCACCCCCTCAACCATGCGTTACAAAAGAGTGCCCAACATGTACAATATCACAAAACCCCTTACAACTGCTTTACCTGTGACGGCAAAGGCAATCGCTACCACATAACAGCTGTTTTCAACGCTCAGGGGAACAATTGCATAATTAGTATTAGCAAAGCAGACTTAACCGACTCGATTAATGCTAAGCTTGCCTTATTAAAAGACCCAAGACAATTTGACTACTTATTGTATTTGGAAACAACCAAGCCAGGACATCGTATTAATCAATTAATACCAAGTTCAAGTTCTGCATTATTACATTTTAAATTAGATTTTCTGGAAACAGCGCTAACAAAAAATTCAGCTTTTATTGAGGCTCATCCTCATGATGTTAAAGATCTAGTAACACTGCTTCATGAAACGAGCGATAAAGAACATTTGGAAGTAATTTCGCTTAATGAATCAACAAACCCTGATGAAATACATGCTACGTTATTTGAATCTAAAGATAATAAAACGCGTTTAATAGAAACACTGAGTCGCAAAGCAACCCTGTATATTGACCAAATACACTTACTAAAGGCTCATACTCAACTATTACTTGCTCATATTCTCAAGTATGGGTACTTCACTGAAGCAAATACTGGCAACAAAATTTACACACAATTAAAGCTTGTTTGTTCTAGCACGCAAAAAATTGCTGCTTTAGTTCATCAAGGCCTCTTTGTGACCGAGCTTTATGATGAAATAAAGCATAACATGATCGTCATGCCCAGCTTGAGTTCATTTAATGAAAGCGAGTTGGTACAATTAGCTAAAGGTTATTTGCAACAACATAATTATCAACTACCCGTTAACAGCCACCTCATTAGTGGCCTTATTCACAGC
This sequence comes from Candidatus Dependentiae bacterium Noda2021, assembly GCA_020886235.1. GTDB lineage: Bacteria > Babelota > Babeliae > Babelales > Vermiphilaceae > Noda2021. The sequence continues at coordinate 622,275 of AP025250.1, forward strand.
AATGAGCACACTTCAATTAGTTTGTTGAGTTTCAAAAACTTTGTTCTTAAAAATATGGTTTCTTTGCTCAATGATCGCATTGGTGTGGGTAATGATTATATGCACTCTATCAAACCTGAGCTTGCTCAAGCAGCACGACTTGGCAAACAAGCACTCAAAGATCCTGCGCTCATGTCTAGCTTGTGGGCAACATTTAAAAATCAAGCAAAAATAGCAGAATATCTGGGAGTTAATAGATCGTCGGTAAATAGACGTTGTAAAGAATTTAGTTTATTAGACTAGGAGTTATCATCAAGAAGCGCTTGTGTAGCCGTCTTGACTACGGGAGCAACAAAAATGGTAACCAGTGCTGCATCGGCCCATCTCATGTTTGATAAGTCTGCAATCTCGTACCCTTTTTTATGCAACATATACAAAATAGAAGAAAAGGTACAAAACCAAACATGTTCATGCACAGTTTTTACCGTGGCACATGTTACTTTAGCCACTGCATTATAAAGTTTGTAAGATAGTGGCTCTAACTCGCCATGAAAAACGTGTCGTCTAATATGACATATAGATACGGGCACGTACAACCCTAGTATCAGTGCTATGCCAAAAGCGCAGCGCGTTAAACTCATGACTTTGTCCTTAGTAACTAAGCTACTTGATAAGGCGCTGGCAATAAAGCATCGGTAGTCGCTTTAACTGCAGGCCCTACCAACAACGCACCACCTAAACCATATATAAATGAAAATACCGGATTTTCAAAGGCGTATTTGTTCATAACATATACGGTCGCCAAGTACGCCGCAAGAAACGAATGTTTGTTAACCGTTTTGACCAGTGTTTCAGCCACATGGCAGGTAGTACGATACACTCTGACTGGTAATGGCTTTGACTGCTCAACATATGCTGGATGTTGCGGCGATTGCGCGGGCACATCACAACGAGATACCGCTGTAAGTAAAATCAACGATGCAAAAATTGATGCTTTGAGGGACGTTATTATGTTCATAATTGTCCTTTTTTAAAAATTAACCTATTTTTTTAATATAACAATATAAAAATAATAGTCAAAACAGCTATTAATATTTTCATATTAGAAATTATAAAATTGCCCATGACACCATTTTAGTTGATAAATGCCGGTGAATGCACTATCCTAACCACGAACACCTAATACCTGCAAGGATCAACCATGGAATTAAAACAATTCATAGAAAAAAAAATGAATTTTTGACTCATCTCTCGGTTGAAAAAAACTGCTCAGATCACACACAACGAGCCTACTCTACAGATCTTGAACAGTTTATACTTTTTTGGTCACAGCTTAGCGATGACGAAAAAGCGCATTTAGGTATAAAACATATTATAGAACGCTACTTGGTGAGTTTGTACTACAATAAAATTAGCAAAGCATCCATTGCACGTAAATTATCGTGCTTTAAATCATTTGAACGTTTTTTAAGAACACATGGTATTCAGCTAAATCTTACCGTGCAACGCCCACGACTTGAGAAAAAATTACCTATTTATTTGAGTGTAGAAGAAATTTTTTACCTACTTGATACTATCACCAATGAAGCACTGCCCACCAAACGTCCAGCTCGCGATAAAGCAATTTTTGAGCTCCTATATGCAACGGGTGTTAGATGCTCAGAACTTATCAACATACGCTTTAAAGATTTAGATCTTGAACAAAAAGCTATTAGAATTTTTGGCAAAGGCAAACGTGAGCGCATTGCCTTATTTGGCCAAAAAGCAAAAGATCGCCTGTTAGCCTATCTTGAACAAGAACGCCCACGGCCAAACGGGCAAGAAGAATACCTTTTTTTAAACTATCGCAACGAGCCCTTGACCTCACGCAGCGTACAACGCATTATTGAAATGTTTAGAAGTTTTCTCAAGATAGATCGCCACATTACACCGCATAAATTACGCCATTCATTTGCTACTCACATGCTTAATCAAGGGGTAGATTTGCGCGTAGTTCAAGAACTACTTGGTCATAAAACGCTTTCAAGCACCGAGAAATATACTCACGTTTCACTTGATGATTTAGCACGCCTGTGTGATACGATTCACCCAATCAATAAACATCTGCACAATAAAGAAACGAGCAATGATTAACAAGAATGCTACTATTCTTATCAATCATAAGTTAAAGAAATCATTGTATGCGGTGTTAATTATTTTGACGGTAATTATATCGCGCTTATTTTACATGCAGATTTTGTTAACTCATCGTTATTATCACCAAAGTCAAAAAAACTTTACTCGTGTAGAGACCATCTCATCATTACGGGGTAATATATTTGACGCTTCAGGAAAGTTACTTGCGACTAATAGACCAACAACCGATATTTATTGGGTTGGAAGTGGCAATAGAACGTTACATGAGAACCAACTAGATTATCTACAAAAACTCGAATCGGTGCTTGGCAAACCGCTCCTTAATAATCAGCAGCTTATTTCACAGATTCGATATTGTGAGCGCATGCACAAAAAGTTTTTACTAGCACATGATATTAGTTTTGAACAACTGAGTAAAATCGTAGAGCAGTTTCCTAAAGACCAAAACATTGGTATTACCACCCATTTCACGAGGTGTTACCCTCACCAATCTCTTGCCTGTCATTTACTTGGTTACTTAGGCCGTATTGATGTTGATTTTTTTGGTCAAATGGGCCTTGAAAAAATATTTGAAACAGATTTAAAAGGTCAAAAAGGTACCAAAATAAAAACCATTAACTCGATTGGTCGTAATTTAGCAGAAACAGAATTGCAAAAAGCGCTTGCTGGTAAAGATATTTATTCCACGATAGATTTATCAATGCAACAGATAGCTGAGTCAACATTCCCAGCAGATTTTAAAGGTACGCTGATCATAATGGACCCTCACGACGGCGCTATTAAAGCACTCGTATCACGTCCTAGTTTTGATCCTGCACTTTTTTTGACACCGCTTAATACGCAAGAATGGCAGGCGATGCAAGAACAAAAACCTTTTTTAAATAGAGCATTCAATGCAAGCTATCCACCAGGATCTATTTTTAAATTAATCACGCTCGCCGCAACCCTTGAGCATGACATCATCAATGTTGATGATTCATGGCACTGCCCTGGTTATGTGCAATTTGCGCATCGTAAATATTGGTGCCATAATCGCTACGGTCATGGTATGGTGACCACTAAGCAGGCATTAGCCCATTCCTGTAATAAACCATTTTTTGAAATTGGCAAAAAACTCTCAATTGATCTTCTTGCAGATTACGCCAATCGATTTGGATTAGGACAAAAAACCAATATTATTTTTGCAGAAAAAAGTGGCCTCGTTCCCTCTACTAAATGGAAACGAGAAGTGAAAAATGAAAAATGGTGGCCGGGAGAAACGCTATCAGCATCAATTGGGCAAAGTTATTTACTCGTAACACCTATTCAAGTTGCGTGCATGATTGGAAGTATTTTTACGGGCTCCTTAGTCACACCACGCGTCTTACAAGAAGAGCCAGTAACCAAAAAAGATCTAGCGCTCAAACAAGAAACGCGCACATTTTTAAAAAGTGCAATGCGCTCAGTAGTTACCAAAGGTTCATGTAAAAAATTAAAACGTATTAAAAATGGTAAAGTCTATGCAAAAACAAGTACTGCTCAAGTTGCAGCCTTAGAGAAAAGAAAACAGGGATCAGCATATCTAGAACATGCATGGCTCGCAGCTTATTACGAACCAGAGAACGGAAAACCATTTGTACTCGTCACCTTGTTAGAAAACGCAGGAACCTCTGCTCTTGCGACATCTGTTGCGTTAGATTTTTTAATACATTATAACAATAAGCTAGTTGACTAAACGCTCAATATCCTTACATTAGAATACATAAACAATTCTAAATGAACTGAGGTTTACAATGATGCTTAAAAAATATTTCTTACTGAATCTACTGGTGGTCCCTACATTGTTTGCTATGGAATTATCAAAAAAACCTGCATTAGAACAATTGCATGGTCAAGATCATTACCGACAAACAATCTTGCAGGAAACGCTAGCTGAAGTAATAAAACTCGCAAGTAGTGCCAATAACGCTATCACGGTATTTGGTTTTGACCCAAATGCTACCGATATCGATAATAAAATAAATAATATAATCCACAATCGTCATTATTTCTCACAAGAAATTTTCGATACGTTAAATGCATATTATTTAATCGATCACATGCCTAAATCAGCCAAAACGTTAAATCGTCACATGGTCGTTACGGCACTTACACAGCCTAAAAACAATCCGACGAGCCAAAAAAACGCAAATCATTCAATGAAGTCGTTATATAAATTAAGCTCAACAATTTAATACAATTATGGTGTAATCGTAAGTTTTGGACACATCAATACCCAAAAAACTCGGTACTGTAGATTATTAATTGAATAAGGGTTGAACGTTACGCTTCGTATTCGTTCAACCCTTTAATTTTTCGTACATAACCCATTCCCATAACCATGCAGCACCTAGAAATGTAGCACCACTGTGCTCAATACCCATATTTTTGAGCAATGTACTAATGGATACCACAAATGCAATGCGGGTCATCATCGCAAAAGGATAGGTCGTTACATATTTTAAACTAAAGGGAATTACTGCGTCGGTGTAACTCCAAAACGTACCAAGCACCGACCCAACACAAAATGCGGGAATAATGCTGGCCACTGTTTGGCTTGTGTTACGAGGATAGGAAAAAAATTTTGACGTTGAGGGATGAGCAGAATAAGCGGGAGCGGCACAGAAAATTAAGTAGGCAAATGACCATATGGTAACCATATGCATACGCTTCATGTGTTCTACTCCCCTTTAAGCTATATTTTTACTTGGTAGCTTCAGCTTTTTGTGCTGTTGCAACTCTTTTTGCAAGACGGCTAATTTTGCGTGATGCAGTGTTTTTGTGTAACACGTTTTTGTTTTTTGCACGTGCAATTTTTGCTTCAGCAACTTTTAACAACTCTTTAGCTTGTTCAGCATCTTTGGTTGTTTCTAATGCAGCCATAACTTTTTTGATTGCAGTTTTAAGTGCAGTTCTACGTGAAAGATTACGAGCTCTGTTTACCTTATTTTGACGAGCTTGTTTCTTTGCTGATTTGGTATTTGCCATGAAATATCCTTAGTTCCTTAGACAACTTTTTTAATTTTACCTGCTTTAACACACTTGGTGCATACCTTTGCTTGGCATACTTTACCTGAGTTATCATGTGCTAAAGTAAATCTCATGCGATGAACGTTAGGGTAAATCCAACGTTTTACTTTATTGTTTGCGTGGCTCACTAAATTACCTACAGAAGGTCCTTTGCCGCACACAGCGCAGATTCTTGCCATTGATGAATATCCTTTCTGTCAAAATAAGCAATTTTTATTGTATAGTGTACTAAAAATAGCGCTTTTTTCAAATTTAACTATGGTTTCTTGATCAACTGATAAAAGGTCTCATAGGTAGATTTGCTACCCCCTATATACCGGGTAGACTCAGGGGTAATCGGTTTTCCTGAGAAATCACTTATAATCCCCCCTGCCTCGGTTATTAGTATAACGCCTGCAGCGATATCCCACCAGCCCAATTTTTCAAAAAACACAATATCTATGCTACCGGCCGCTGCATAAGCACTATCCAGAGCTGCAGCACCAGAACTTCTTACCACACAGTGCTTGCGAGTCATTTTTTTAAACTTTTGAACTACTGTTTGATAATAATCTACATAGGCAAAGGGTAGCCCAATCACCACTGGTACGCTAGCATGTATACTATTCAGCGCGGTTATATCAAGCCGCACCCCATTGCAGAATGCTCCTAACCCTTGTGCTGCTATGAATAATTCTTCAGTAACTGGTTGATAAATAGCGCCAAGGATAGGTTTGTTATTCTTAGTTAAAGCTACTGATATGCAAAAATACGGCAATCCACGGGCAAAGTTGGTCGTACCATCAAGCGGATCGATAACCCAGTGATATTCTGCGTCACCAGACTTTCCCGACTCTTCTGCCCAAAAAGCGGCTTCAGGGACTAATTTCCCCAGCTCTAATTTCAAGTATTCTTCAGATTCAAGATCAGCTTGGGTCACCAAACTGCCCCATCCTTTTGGTTTATTGTCACTGAATTGCGAAAATAAGAAAGCAGGATTTGCCCTGCTTTCTTTATTATTGGTTCTAGTTCTAAGGTTAACCGCTCAAGATTCATACTGCTCCTTTTTACAATTAGCTGAGTGTTTTCTCTAGAGTAACAAAATTCTGAGAATCTAACTCATTAGAACAGTGAGAAGTAGCGACAAAGCCATTCTTATGAAAGAATCGAAGTGCTATAGTATTTGTGGTGCTAACCGTAGTTACTAATTTTTTTATGTTTGGTATAGCACTGTCTACTGTGATTGATTGCAATAGCATAGCACCAATACCTTGCTGCCAGAAGTAAGGCTCAACAGCAATATGTGTAATTTCAACCACACCCTCAAGGGCAGTCTTTCTAAAGGCAACAAATCCAACACAATTTGAATTATTGTTTTTCTTGTACGCAAAAACAATAGTGCTACCTGGGCGAGACACCGGTGTAACCTCTAATGCATAGCCACCTAACATGTTTACTAGATGGATTTTCGCTTTCATCATAAATTCTAAAGCTCGCACATAGATTGATGAATTGCCCAAACCGCTTTTACGAGGACCTTGTGTCCATCGATCTGCTTGTGGTTGATAGCAATTATAATACTCAATCGGTGGATACTTTTGACCTATTATAAATTCATTCAAAGCGTCCATAGCGCTTAAACTCTTAGAGCCCAAAATTAACATTATAAATAATATGTTTTTCATAAATGACCTGTCTATTAGTTGTGCACCGGATCTTTAACTACTCATACTAGGTTAAATAAAATAAAAAAATGTGCCACTTTGGAATATTATTTTTTTATATTTGCCAGTTTGGATATTTTAAAAAGTAAATAAAGGCAGAAACATATCCTGCCTTTATAATTTTATACGGTGCAATTAGAGAATTGGGTGAGTTTGCCAGGCTCAACACTCGAAGATAGTTCTTATTGCTCTTGACATTTAGATGATTATTGATTTCGATTTGCTTTTTGCTTTTCAAGTCTCATAAAATAATCAAAATTTCTTTTAAAGTGAAAAAACGCGCCAAATTTATTGATTTTTGCTTGTTGCTCATATAACGAATTTAATTCTTTTTCATAGCGTTTTTCAAGTTTCTGAACACTATTATCTCTGTAGCTGCTGAATGCCTTTTCTTCAAGTCTACGATCATCAAAATCATGCAATGCTGCATACTGTTTTACATATTTTTTTTCTAATTTGGCATCTTTTATATCTCTTTCTATAAACTTGATTCTTTTTTTAATCGATTTGAACTTACCAGTTACCGTATTTTCAAAGTTTGCCATTAATTGTTTATTTGTACCCAATTTGCAGGTCAATTGTAGGGCTTTAAATACTTCCAGTGCTTGATCGGTAGTATCTACCACCGCACCAGCTTGGCAAAAAATATTAAGTAAAACTTTGTCGGGAAATGAAATTTGTGTCTTGTTGTTATCTTCCATAGCATTACACACGGCACTTAATATTACACACGCACCAAATATTTTTTTCATCATAATTTACCTCTAGAAATTGTTTTATGCTAAAAAGACTAAAGATAGCAGAACAGCTCTTTATAAACAATCTCATCCCCAAGATAATAAATAAAAAGCCTGGATCATCATCCTGGCTTATAGCAATATGCAAATAAACTGCCTAACACAAAGCTGTGAGCTTCTCGTGATCAACTCTGTGATGTGCTTGTATTGCATTATCACTTTAACTAATTATTTATAATCCTTGGCTCTATTTTCCCATCTCAGGAATAACTTATAGTTCTGCTTTCTGTGAAAAAACAGAATAAGTCGATTAAACGTTTCTTGTTGCTCGTATAATTCATCTAACTCTTTTTCACGGAGTTGTTCGGGTGTTTGCAATGCACTATTTGTATTGGTACTGAATGCTGGTTGTTCAATCCTACGAACAGCAAAATTTGCGTGTGCTTTTTGAGCTTTATCATGTTTTATTTCATTGTTGACAGACTTGATCCTGCGTAGGATATCTGTATACTTGCGCGTTACCGTCTGTTCAAAGTAGTTCACAAAATTTTCGTTGGTTCCTAATTTACATGTTAATTGTATTGCTTTAAATAGTTCTATAGCTTGATCATTGTTCTCTACAGCGCGAGCAGCTTTGCAAAAAATATTAAACAAAACTTTGTCCGGAAAAGAAATTTGTGTGTTATTGTTATCTTCCATCGCAATACACTCTGCAAGTACAAATACAGACATAAATAATAATTTTTTTATCATGGCTTTCCTCTATAAACTGTTTTTAAACAAAACACGACTAAACAAAAATCTGATATCAAAAGTAAGGCCAGGATGATTTATCCTGGCCTTCTAGTAACATTCAAATAAAAACTGTCTTACACAAAGCTATGAGTTTCTCGTGGCTCAACGCCCAAGAGTTCATACACTTCTTCTGCAGGGATTGTTTCTTTTTCTAACAATGCATGCGCTAACGTATCAAGCTTGTCGCGGTTTTCTTCTAATAAACGGGCGGTGTCAGCTTCGCATTCTTTAAGAATACGGCGCACTTCTTCATCAATAAGCTCACCCGTTTTTTGGGAAACATGATAGCCATCGATATTATAGCTCACCGGACCAAGATTTTCTGACATACCATACGCACATACCATTTTACGCGCTTCGTTTGTCGCTTGCTGGTAATCATTGCTTGCACCAGAGGATAACTTACCAAACACCAATAACTCTGCCATTCTGCCACCAAGCGCCATTTTAATAAAGCTCAAGCACTCATCTTTAGTTCTGCTGTGCTTATCACGCTCTGGCAAGCCCCAAGTGAGCCCGAGTGCTGCGCCACGAGGAATTATGGTAACTTTATGCAATGGCATATTGTCTGGTAATAATATGTGCAATAACGCATGTCCCGCTTCATGGTACGCTGTCATCGTTAAATCTTCTTTGGTAAGTACAATAGATTTATTTTCTTTACCCACCAAGACTTTATCACGGGCTTCTTCAAAATCATCAATAGTAACCATTGATTGGTTATTTTTAGAAGCCAAAAGAGCGGCTTCATTAATAAGGTTTGCCAAATCAGCACCAGAAAAACCGGGTGTTGAACGTGCAATCTTTTTCAAATCAACTAACGGATCGATTTTCACATTTTTAGCGTGAACACGTAAAATTTGCTCACGACTAGTAATATCTGGATACGGTACGGTTACGCGTCGATCGAAACGACCAGGACGGAGCAATGCCTTATCAAGAACATCAGGGCGGTTAGTAGCAGCCAATACTATGACTGGGCCTTCACCGGTTTGAAAACCATCCATTTCTGTAAGCAATTGGTTTAATGTTTGCTCACGTTCATCATGCCCACCACCTTGGCCACTGCCACGGTGACGACCTACCGCATCAATTTCATCAATAAAAATTATGCTTGGCGCATGCTTACGCGCTTGAGCAAATAAATCACGCACGCGTGATGCGCCCACACCAACAAACACTTCTATAAAGTCTGATCCACTTATGCTAAAAAATGGGCAGTTAGCTTCACCAGCTACTGCTTTTGCCAGTAAGGTTTTACCATTACCTGGTTCACCAATGAGCAATACGCCACGAGGGATTTTAGCACCTAAGCTGCTGTATTTTTTTGGCTCTTTTAAAAAATTTACAATATCCGCTAATTCTTCTTTAGCTTCGGCTGCACCTGCTACTGAGTTAAAATTTTCTTTAATGGTAGAGGGCATGAGCATGCGGGCACGGCTTTTGCCCATCGTGAAAATATTGCTGCTTGAGTTACCACCGCTATTACGCGTTTGCCTCATGAGCAACCAAGCCACTGCAAGCAGTAAGCCCAAGAATCCAAGAAAAATAACTAGATACCAAATGTTAAATTGTGATGACGGGTTAATAACGCTAAAAGCTACGTTATGCTTTCTGAGTAATTCCCAGTCATTTGGGTTGTTACCAACAACTGTTTCAAAAGCGCTGCCATCTTTAAGCACACCTTTTACTTCTTGTCCGTATACGCGAACCCATTTTACGTCACCAGATTCTACTTTATTTAAAAAGTCAGAATAGCTCATAACATCTATGCTACGTGCATAATCGCTCAGCTTAGACAGTAAAATAATTGATGCGAGCACAAAAAGCGCGCCCACAATGATGTGTTTCATGCCACCAGGCATCAACTGATTCTTTTTGTTTTTGTTCATGCTTCACCTTATTAAAAAGTTTATTGCAAAAAAAAATTCCGTTTCGCTATGCGAGCACGCAAATACTATTATTCTATTAGATAATTAGGGTGTTTTAAATTTGATGTTGATAATGCAAATTATACGCTATATCAACACTATTGTCGATATTTATGACTTTACCTCAGGCAACGTATTATAAATTCCTGACCATGCTGGGTAACTGCACTTGTCTTTAGCCGAAGTTATAAAAGTTACTTGTTTAGTAATAGTGTTTAATAACGCAATACGACTTGAAGCCCCACTATCATGCCCAAAGAGCAAATAGGTCCCACACGGTGACCAACAACATTCTTCTTTATTGGCAGCATCAAACGTAAGCTGCTGATGCATTTTTGTAATAGTGTCATACTCAAAAAGCTGCAATGTGCCTTTTACCATTTTTGCATAGGCAATTTTTTTAGTTTGTGGGCAGTATGAGGGCGTGCAACAATACCCCTCTACCAACAGTTCATTTTCTTTGGTATCAAGATGATATTGATATAAAAAGGGGCGCCCTTTTTCAAAATCTGAACAGTACACAATAGTATTATCATCCACAAATACGGGTGAAACGTTGTTGCCCGTATTGTATGTTAATCTTTTAAAGTATCCCTTTTTAAAGTAATACAATTGGCAGGTACCTGATCCACGGGAAGCAGAGTAGATAACTGCTTTGCCATCACAAGAAAATGAGGGCAGCATATTACAACCATCAAAATTGGAAGCAATTTTTTTGTTACCATTAAAATCAAGGGATGCCAGCCTAATATTGGTATTGGTCGCCTCTGAGTAAAACAACATAGGCTTATCGGTATCATTGTTCCAGCGGGGAGCTACATTAAGCGTGTGTGAGTCTACCAAGCATTGCTCATGTGACCCATCATAATCAGCAATGTAAATATGCTTAATTGGCTTTTTCTTGTACATAGTTTCTTTACAATAGGCTATTTTTGTAGAAAAAAATCCTTTTTTGCCCGTAAGCTCGTTCCATATCACATCTGCAATAGCATGCGCTTGCGCGCGCACCGATAATGCAGTTTCATGCTTTTTGCCTTTAATCATGGAGAGTTGGCTGGTCTCATACAAACGCCATTGATAAGAATCACTCTCGTGTTGTAAGAAAATTACAAACGGGTATCCCTCATGCCACCAGGAAACGACGTCACTTTTTTTTGGCAAGCTATCACCCTGTTTTATAGTCAGTTTAAACTGACCGGTAAACTCCAAATCTTTTTGTATAAGGTTTGCAATCTCGCCAATGGGTTTTTCATCACTATTCAATGCGTAAACCATAATTTTCATGGCTTGATGGTGTTGAGCCGCCACCGATAACTCAATATTTTTTTCTGCTGCGTGCAGTACGTTTACCGCAATTACTATGACATACCAGAGTTTACGCATAGGGTGATCTCTTTTACTTATAATTGTTTAAAATACAGATGTACTGATCTATTATAGGCCCACTTTGGTACCGTTAACGTACCTACCGCCATCCGCACTGAGGTATCATAAGCCAAGCTACCTGATGACTTTTTGATCGTTATTTTTTCAATGACACCCTGCGCAGATATAGTCAGTTGTACTTGGCAACCAGTATCTGCTGCAAACCCTGGTGGCGGAGACCACTTTTGGGCAATTTCTTGTTCAAAATATTCCTGCATCTTAAGCTCTTCGAGTTGCTCATAGCCCACCAGTACAGGCTCCTCAATAAGAGACTCTGGTTTGGCATTGGCAGTGTTGTTAGAGATGGCAGGAGCAACGTTGTCAGATGTTGCAACGCGTTTTACTTCTTCCTGCGGTTTTTCTGTACGCGGTAATTCAACTTTTTTTGGTTCATTTTTTACAATTGGCTTTTTATCAGGCTCTTTCTTAGCAGCTACTTTTTTTTCTGGTACTACTGGTTTTAGTGCCGGTTTAGGTTTTTGGGCGACTTTTTTAGGAGCAACTGTTTGGGCTTTTACTACCGTAGTGTTTTTAATAGGTACTGGTGCAGACTTCTTTTTGACGATGGTTTTAGATTGCGTTAGAGGTGTGCGCGCTTGAGTAACGCGCTTTACTAAGGGCATTACTACAACGGATGCTGAGTGCGGCATAGCTTTGCCAATAGTTATGTGCAAATCTTTACTACTTTTGGTACCGGTAATAAAGAGCGCCAATACTAGTACATGCAGAGCGCTGGCACCAGCCAACGCCTTGCATAGTAATGAATTGTTTGTGTAAAAATTCTCAAGCTGCTTTTTGACTTGCCAACGCCACATGGCTTACACCCGGTATTAATTTTACTTCGTCAACAATTTCAAAGATGTAACCGTAGCCAACGTTACGGTCACCTTTGATAATTACTGGTTTTGGTTGTGCTGCTAATTTTTGTTTAAGCTGTTCATTAAGCTGCGCTTTAGAAACAGCAGTTCCGTTTAAAAATATTTTTTCTTGCTTATCAATAAAAACAATTAATTCTTGCTGGGTACCCTTATCCTCTTGCACCTTACCTTTGGGTAAATCAATTTTAATTGAGTTGTTTAGCATCGGTGACGTTACCATGAAAATAATAAGCAAGGTAAGCGCGGTATCAATCAAGGGGGTTAAGGTAACCTCAGGAATGAGTGTTCCTGATTTTCTCTTTCTTCTATTGCGTGCCATATACAACTCCTCTTTATTGCATCAAGGATCTATGCGTCGCTGACACACATTTATCTACTAATGTTAAGCATTGTTGTTCAATATGCTTTAATTGAGTGTTTAAATAGACAAACATTACCAGAGCAGGTATTGCTACAATAAGCCCCGCAAGCGTAGTAATCAACGCTTCTGCAATACCAGGAGCAACGGTTGCAATATCTGCAGATTGTCGCTCACTGATGCGCACAAACGCGTGCACTAAACCCCAGATAGTACCAAACAAACCAAGCAAAGGTGAAATCGCTGCGGTGGCAGAAAAGAAAGGTAAAAATTCTTCTTGCTCATGCACAATGTCATCAACAATCCCGTCAGCAACATCTTGCAACTCATGTTTGTCATCTATAGTTAAGCCTAAACGGTTTTTGCTTTTTGCAGATTCATATAAATTTTTTGCGTAGCCAAGGCATTTGCTGAGCAATGTTCCGGCAATACTATCCTTGTGTCGTGATAAACATTCGGTAAGACCATCAAAGTGATGCACGCTGCGAGTTTGCTCTATGGCAAGTTGTAGTTGTTTTTTTACTGCACGATATCTAAACAATTTATAAAAGAAGAGTGTCCAGCATCCAATAGATAAAAATAAGAGCAAGAGCAGAACGCCTTTACTAACCGCATCTGATTGCATAACTAATTGCCAGACCGCATTGCCTTCAAACCATTTTAACATACTCAAACCTTTCACATAAATTTAGAACACCCAAAGTGTAGCAAAAAGATTATGATTTTTACATTAAACAATGCTGAGGAATTTTAATGAAATAAAAAAATGATTATACTAATAGTTTGTTTAACCATCATTATTAAGACAAAATAATTTTGAATGATCTTACAAATGCTCAGATGTGGAACTTCATGCTTCTCTTTGGCTCTTGTAGCTATACATAAAGATGCATGACGCAGAATCATATAATAAAATACAATTATTATAAAAAAAGCGTTATTTCTATTTTATTGTTGTTGGGATGTATCTAAAATACGCTTTAATAATTCATTTTTATCAGCAATTCCTTGTTCAATTTGTATCTCGTATGCACGCTTTAATAATTCACCCATTGGAGGGCCTGGTTGAATATAAGGCATCAAATCTTTGCCCTGCAAAATCGGTTCTTCTTTTGCAGCCAGTACCTTTGCTCGTTTTGCTTTTTCTACAAATTCCGTAATTTCAGGTGGAGTATACGTTAACGGTTCATGACTCGTGCCATTTCTACCGCGCCGATCTGCTAAGGATAATTTTGCTAACAATTCAAGCGTTACCTCTGGATACAGTTTATTAGCAAGACGCTTGTAGGCTGCGGATCCTGCATTGTTAGTTATAAATTGTATAGGCATTAAGTGGTATCGTACCAATTTTACTGCTGCATCTATGAGCGCTTTTTTCCTGGTAATTCTTTTTAATAAGGACTTTGTTGGCTGCTCACCTTCAACATCATGACCCGGACTTTTGATCACGCCATCCTTTATAATACTCGTACTAACTTTGCCTAAGTCATGGCACAGCGCGCCGTACATGAGATTAAGTTTCTCATCGTGAGTATTAGTTTCTATGCAAGCTGCCGCATCAATAGTCTGCATCGTATGCTCAAACACCGAGCCTTCCGGGTGCCAATCAGGATTTTGCTTTGTATATTTAGTTGCATGCAATTCTGGTAGTATTTCTTTGAGTCTGACAATAGCATCAAGCCAGCGTATGCCAAGGGAAGGCCGCTTGGATTTGAGCATCAATTTCTCAAACTCATCATCAATGCGCTCAACAGAAACCGTAGAAAAATCCATAGCCCGGCAAATTTCATTAAGCTGCCCATCGGGCTGCATCTCAAATCGCCCTATAAATTGCATCACTCTAAAAAATCTTAGAGGATCTTCTTTGAAAAATTCCGGATCAGTGGCACGCAAGACCCCTGCCTTTAAATCTTCATACCCATGAAACGGATCTATTAAATCATATGTTACTAAATCGACGCCAATTGCATTGATGGTTAAATCACGGCGTGCAAATGCTTTACTCATTCCCATATAAGGGTCAACATCAACCTGCGGTTTTCTACCACTTGTATCTGCACGCGGTAAAGACCAGTCAATATCAAGTCCATGCAATCGGAGCACCCCAAATGATTTGCCTACATAACTGACCGGTCCATAAGCTCTTAGTATTTGTTCAAGCTGTTCTAATGAAATACCGTGCACCTCAATATCAAGGTCTTTTACCGGTACACCGCGCAATAAATCTCTTACTGCACCCCCTACCAACAATGTTCTGCCACCAAAAGTAGAAATATTTGCTACAATTTGTGGCACTAGACGATAATCAGCAATTAATTTTTGCAAGACACTTTGAACTGAGGACGCAATTTTTGTAGACTTCATATACTTTTATAACCAATCTTTTTGCAAAGGATGATAAGATGAAACATAAAACTTTTTCACTTATTCGCTTTGTGCTTGTTTTAGGTATTATTGCATCATCAGACAAATGCGCTGCTGATACATTTGTTGATAAATGTAAAAATTTGTACAAATCAGTAATACCTCAAAAAAAATGTACCGATAGCACAACACAAGAATATACTGTAAGTAAACAATCTAAAATTATAATACAAAACGACCACGGTTCAATAAATATAAAAACAGAGTGGAATCAAAATAAAGTATTTTTAAAAGCAACAAAAGCTGCGAGCACCCAAGAAAAGCTGGCCCACATCCAAATAAAAGCCCAGCTTACTAATGATAGCATTCTCATTCAACCCGTGTGCTCAAAACAAGAGGGTGATTGGCGTGTAGATATGGAACTTATCGTGCCAACCGCACTTGCACTGCACGTCACGACCGAACAAGGTGACATAAAAGCAAAATCATTGCACAGTGAAGCCTATTTAACCACCACGCTTGGTGATATTGAGGTTGATAAAGCGCATCAAAAGCTCGTGGCTCATTCTAAAGAAAAAGGTAAAATTCTTATTAACCATGCAGAAAACACTGTCAAAGCAACCACTTATTACGGCGATATTACTATTGCCGATGCACAACGTAGTGTATTAGCACAATCTCATAGTGGTAAAATTGAACTCTATTGCAATCAAGTACCAAGCACAAGCATTATTGATTTAAATACCACTCACGGGAATATCATTACTCATTTACCTAAAGACACTAATGCTCGCATCAATGCTCATACCAAAAAAGGTACATTCTTATGCAAACATTTTATAACACTCAATCCCTTTACTACCAAGCTTGATGTGAATGCATGGAAACAATTTAAAAAAGGTGCTGATGGTGTTCTTGGAAGCGGCGAAGCGCAAATCACTTTAAACTCAATAAATAGTAATATTAAAGTTTTAGAACGTGAAATATCTTAAACACTCTTAAAGGAGATGAGTATGTTACTCGATTGGGCTCTTATATTTTTTATTTTTGCGTTAATTGCCGGCGTTTTTGGTTATACCGGTATAGCAGCTGACAGTGCCTACATTGCTAAAATTTTATTCTTCGTGTTTGTGGTATTATTCTTAATATCATTTGCATTAAGACTTATTAAAAAAACGCCACCATCAGGCATTTAAGTTAGTAAGAGCAAAAAAAGCACCGGTGCAAAAGCCGGTGCTTTTTATTTTTCAATCTAATAAGGATTACGATTTTTTAGAGCGCGATGTGCTTGACTTAGTTGATTTTGAACGAGTGCTGCTCGTGGATTTTTTAGGTACTTTTGCACCCGCTTTGCGCGCTTCAGATAAACCAATAGCAATAGCTTGCTTACGGCTTTTCACCGGCTTATTGCTTTTACCACTTTTAAGTTTACCTTCTTTATACTCATGCATTACTTTTTTCACTTTAGCTTGAGTTTTTTTACCATATTTAGTCGCCATGGGACTCTCCTTTTTCAATTATTGATTACTATTTTATTTTGTTTGTTTGCTCATACTCTTCTTGAGCTTGTTTTAAATCTTTTGCAAACTGTGGTTGATCGCTTATCAGTTGTTTAAAATTCTTACGCGCTATCAAAATTTGCTCATTGTTCGTTGGTTCGGCATCTTTGAGCATGGTTATATTTAAACCATTTTTCACCAAGTACGTTACTAACTCAAGATTGCCAGGCAAGGTAGTTTGACAGCCAAACATCGTATTAAACTGATTACCAAATAGTGCTACAGCTACTGTTTGACCATCAACTTCAATATTTGGTGTGTATCCTTTTTTAAACAACACCTCAAGCAACGGCACAAATTCTTGCTTGATATTGCGCGGTGTTAGCAAGGTTGCCAGAATTGGAGCAACTTCGACAGGCACCGACGCACTCTGTGAGACTGACGGTATTGTTTCATATAATATTTCTAAATCAGCTAACGCAACGTCTTTTAGATCAGCAATTTTCTTTGCCGTTACATCACTTGTATCGCCACTATCTAAATAGTCAGGATTAAAATTATTGATCAATATCTCAAAATCATTCTGTTGTTCAATCAGAGTGTTAGTTAACAGGGTGAGATAGTAATCACGGGCAGGTGGATACGCTGCCAGGAGGTAACGTATGTTTATTAATTTATTATTAACAATAAGTAGATCTAGAAGTGCTATTGTAATTAAAGATGCTTGATCTCTTTGGTTAGCAAAGTGGTTGTAAATTACTGGATCATTTAAAAGCAATAAGGTGATTTCGGTCAAAAACGAATTATCAATTACACGAGGGAGTGTTTTTTCAATGCAGGTGACTAATTGATGGGTTTGGGTAAGGTCATTGATTCTATCTTGAAAGTTTTGATTATTAAATTGAGATACTAAAGATTGATACAGACCAATTTCAGAACTAAGTTGTGTTGCCAGGTGAGATGAGTAGATCTCAGTCAATAAATCGGTATCTTTATACTCCGTCACGCCAGACAACTGAATCAGACATGAAAGCAACACTGCTACCATAGATATATTACCAATATCATCTGGAAATGCCTTAGTCTTAAGCTCAGTATGAAATACCGCATCACGTAAAGCATTTTTAACTAATGAAAGTGCTGTGGCATGCTTGAGCGTAGGGGTGATCGAAAAAAATCTTTGATGAGTTATACCTTGCTTATTCGGCTGAGAATGATCCATACCATGCAATGAAGATAGAATTAAAAAACCACACACATACCTAATTAATAATCTGTATTTCATAACTCTACCTCTTCTGTTGTACTAACTACTTGTTTTTTTGGACTTCCTTATTGTTTTCTACGCGACTCATTTTTAATTTTATTTTGTTCGTACTCGCGTTGTGCTTTTTCTATCTCAACTTTAAATGCTGGATCATTTTGAATAGCAATTTGGTAGTTTCGTTGCGCAATTTGTAATGGCGTTGCGTCTTCTGCTTGGGGCTCATTGATGTTTATGACGCCTTGCACATTTTGCAACTCAGTAATATTAAGCCCATTACTTATTAAATTGATTAAAAAGTCTTGATATGGTTTTTTTAAATCTTCAGGAACATTGTCAAAAAGCTCTGGCCCGCGGGCACCAAAAATATAAATAGGAACTGAATGACCTAACACTACAGGAGCATTTAAGTTAGCACCCTTTTGCGCGAGTAGCACTAGTAGTTGTCCGGCCGCTATTACTTCCGGCGATTGATACAATTCGCCCATCAAACTTTCAATAATTACTGCATTGTTTTGTATTTCCTCAGCCGTGAGTGCGGCAAAGAAAGCTATCATATCTCTAAATAAGCCATTTTTATATTGTATGGCAGCATCACCTTCTTGAGGTACGTATGTAAGGTCAATATTTGATTCGATTGGCTGGACAGGTAATGTATGTCTGTTGACATATTCACTCAACTGATTGGCAGATTTAGTAAATAATGTATTAAGAAACTCTAATATTGATTTTCTGAGCTGAGGATAGGTAGTAAACAAACTATACAGAATATTTATTTTATTTTTTGATAATAATTGAGCGTAAGTTGATTCAAATAATTCTAATACCTGCTCTTTGCCTGCAGGAAATCGAGCGTGAAAACTTACATCGTTTAACAGAAGAATCCATAAGTTGGTAAGCTCTTTATTACTAAAAACTGGCACGGCATAGTTTCTCACACAGTTAACATATTGAATCATTGCCGGTTTTTTATCTTCTTTTAAATTATCAATCACTTCGCGCGTAAACACTTCATTTAATAAATTAACATCTTGCCATTCATCATCCTGTAATAAATTGAGGAGACAAACGGCTAATCGTGCTACCAGGCTCAGCCCCTTAATTCTTGAGGCAAATTAGCTTTTGTGAATGATTGTATAAGGCCGGGATTAATGAGCATTTGTTTTATGATGTATAATTGCGCTGCCTGCTTTAACGATGGAGTATAACTAAAAAATGACTGTTCAGGCGTGTTATTTAACTCTATACTTTGCTGCTGTTCTGCAGGTTGCATACTGAGTGCACGCGCAGCGGCCACCAATATTGCTAAATAAATTATTTTTTTAAAAAAGTTCATACTATTCCTCAAACTATTTAAAATGATATTTTCTATTAGAATAACATTTTAATAGCAAGCAAGACTATAGTTGTGTAGCAAATCTATCATTTTTGAATAATAGTTGATTTGTCGCGTATTTTTTTGCAGAAATAACTTTATAAATATTACAAAGCCAGCCCAATACTAGCTTTAATGTGGACAACACGATATTAGGTTCTGGATCAATAAATTTGAAAAAACTTGATTATATTGCTCCGCACTCTATTGATCTTGATTTTCTAAACGCCTTATTTCTCTAATACCTTTTTGCACATAATCGCGCCGTGCTTTTTCAAAGGCTTCAATAATGTGTGGATGTGATTGTTTTAACTTTAGGTAATTACTTTTAGCTGTCTTTACCAGAGAAGAATCTTCAGAAGTAACCGGAGCTTCTAGTAAATGATAATCAAGACCGTTTTCAATTAAATACCTGATTTTATCAACTTTGTGTTTAAATTCGTCCCTACCATAACTTAATAAATCTCCATAAAACAACCAATATACATAGGGCTCGTCCAAGTCCATAACGTTGGGCGTGATACCGCGCGCAAACAAGCTGTTGAGTAATTGGGTATTATCGTCATTTAAAAATGGAATTTTGCGCAATAATTTTGCCATCAAAACATCTGCAAGATAGCTATCGTTAGCCGTTAATCGCTCTTCGGGAACCTCGTAAAAAAACTTGTTGAGAATATCTTTAATAGAAGGCAAAAACTGATCGGTCATGATCGACTCATACTTTTCCATATTCTCAATATAATAACTGTCACTATAATTAATGGTAATTAAGTAATCAATCAATAGCTCCATTAAGTCATTTTTAAGTAATAAATTGTTTAATGTTATTTTTTCACCTTTTAGCAAAAGTATATCAATAAAAGAGTGAAACATATCCTCAACTAACTGATGGTTATTTTTAAATAGAGCAGCAATCTCAGGGTCATTTAGAGCAGCAATAAATAAATATGACAACTCTGTGCTATCAACAATACGATTAACATTATTTTTTACGCATACCAAATATGAAAGCTCTTCTTCATAGAGTTTGGCATTTTCGTGAGCCTCTTGACCTGCTTCCAGATCCTCACAATTAATAGAGTTTCGCCTGTACTCCTTAATGTCAGATTTTAGGCCGTCAATGTACTTTTGATTAAATGCAATACCGAGTATGTTACCCTCTTCAATATCAACAAGCTCTTCAAATTTATCAAGCTCACTCAGGCATTTGAGCAGCTGAGCTACGGTAGCAATACCTTTTATATAATTAGGCAAATACTCTTGGTTCAACTCAGGAAGATCCTGATTATTTAAAACAATTCGTTTTATAAGGCTTAATTGAGCCGTTTGCGCAAGTGAAGGTAGACTTTCAAATAAAACACCTCTTTGAAAAGTTTCTTCTCCACTGCTTGAATAAGATTCCTCATTTCCACTGCCAAGAAATTCTTCTGGATTAAATTCTTCCATGCCGACAGCAAAGCCAGCTAGGCCAAGAAATATAAAAATTAAACTTTTGCTATAAAACTTCATTTCATTACCTTTTTCTATTGATATATTTCTAATAGAATACCATTATTTTGGGCTGTAAAACTAGATAATAATAAGTAGTGTTTGAAGAATAATTATGACGCAACTCTCATTAAACGTTTAATAGGCGCCGAAAATTAAGATGATCTGGCGGGAATGGTAAGCTGCTGAAAATTTATGTGGCCTAGAAAGCCTTCCAAATGAAACAATCTCTTATTAGCACATGATACATTTAAAAAAAAATAGATAGTTAACTGATTTTAGTTAACTATCTATAGCAAAATAACGAACAAAAGAGACTATTCTATCGTAGCCATTAATTCCTTTAATTTTTGCGAATCGGTGGCATCACTAATCGTAAAAATGTTTTTGTTAGGGTGTTTTTCCTTAATCCAATCTAACAAGTTTGTTTGAGGTCCCATCCCCACTACGATATCGACATGCGATAATTTATCAGCTACTTTATCCCAACGGATTGTGCTGTTAATAAGGCTTATAATTTCTTGCTTGAGTTGTGATGCATTGGTAATTTCTGAGCCATTTACATTGCTAATTAACGGCACTTGTAAATCATTAAAATTAATATGAGAAAGATGTAAGTAAAAATCCTTTATTAAAGGATCCATCAAATGAGAATTAAGCCCGAGGCCTATGCCTTCTTCATACAGTGTTACCCCTGATGCATTGTTAATTTTTTGTTTTAAAATTTCAATACCTTCAACGGTACCTGATACTAAATGCTGTGTGCGTGACAAGTGCGATGCGATTGCTACATCCTTATCCATGAATTCAGATAACTTAGTGGTAGTAAGCCCATTTACTTTGAGAATGTCATATCTACCATGTTGTAACAATTTATTATACAAATTGGCATACGCACGCACCAGGTCTAAGCCTTCTTTAAAGCTAATCCCACCAGCTGCATGTATTGCGGCATACTGTCCGGTGTCATAACCCGCAACGTAGGTAGGTTTGACACCATGCTTTTGTAACATGCCATGAATAGCGCAACTTAAAACATACAATGCCAAATACGCATTGCTTACGGGTAATAGCTCTTGAGGACTTGAAGAAAATAGTAATTTGTTAAAATCTATACCTAAATAATCAGAAGCTTCATCAATATATTTTTTTACGACGGGATACTCATCATATAAATCTTTACCCATACCTACGTGCTGGCTGCCATAGCCAGGAAATAACATAGCAAGTTTCATCTACATCCCTTTTATGCAATAGTGTAATTCCTATTGCATCAGAGTAAAAAAATACACGGAATAATCACAAGACTGTCTGCAAAAACTTATACAAAGATGAAATGCTGTTATTTGCAATGAAGCAATTCATTGTGATACTTCCACGATCTATTAAAATAATATTAATTTGACTTAACTTTTCTTTATAAGTCTTGCACGCTTTTGTGGATAGCGCCAAAAAATGCCGCCCCATATTCTTGATGTTCGCGAGTTCTTCTAGTTTACAAGATCACCATATCTTCCCATTAATGGATACCAGTCTAAAGCGTTCTGGTGGCCATCCTCCATGATGCTATTAATTATTTTCAAATTTTTTATTCACTTCATCGAGTGCATTCTTAAATTAGCGTATGAATAGTTCACTTTAATATGTTTAGCTTTTTCTACTTTTTTCAACAATAGAAATAATACTAAGCTCATTGACTACAGTGCTTCAAAAACGTGTAGTGACCACAACCCAGTGCATGCGAAGATTAAAATAGATCTTATCTATCTTCAGCGAATAAACACATCTATTCTATCTTTAAAAAAAGGATACCAATGATATGCGCCTACCGTCAGAACAACGGCCATCCAAGCATAAACCGGAAGCAATGAAGTTGATTTTTTATCGGCAATGCTGCTAACAGTATTTTTTTCTTCCGTGATTGCAGAATAATTACTCTCAGTTTTATCATTTTCATCAATCTCAATCAATGAAGGGTTGCCAAGATATCTTACAATTTGATGGAACCCTTTATTACGGGCACAATCTATAGCTTTAACCATACTACCCAGTAGTGTTTTTGATGTATCAGCACCGGCTTTCAGCAAAACTTTTACGATTTCCAAATAACCTCTATCGGCAGCTAATATCAGGACCGTTAAATTATTGTGATTGAAATATCGCTCATTTACGTCGGCACCCGCGTCGATCAAAATTTTAACAAGTTCAAGATCGCCTTGTGAAACTGCCATAAGCAAAGGAGAATCTTCTAAAAATCCGCTTGCTTTGAAAATTTCAGGAAAAAAAGTACAAATTTCCTTAGTAATTTTATAAGCCTTGAAAAGACATGATAAGCTCAACAATATTCGCTGTTGATCTTTATCTATGCCAAACTCAGAATTTTCATTGATAAGAGCACTGAACGCTTCAACGTTATCATCTTTCATGAATTCTGCTGCACTTTGTTCCAGAGCATCTCTCAAAATTATTTCATATCCACCGATTGCTAGATTCACAGGATCAGGCATTGGTTCAGTAATAAAACTAAATTGCCCTCTTCCTGTCTGTTTAAACATTTTATGATTGAATGGTTCCTCAGTTATAATTACACATAACACATCACACGAAATTGTACCGGCAAATTCAAATTTTTTTGTTTTTATGCGTATTTTAGGCGCTTTCAAGAGGCCATTACCTCTAACATGACTTTTTGAATCAATTTTGATCATTTCGGATGCAACGTATTCCCCTCCATCAGCATCAAATGAATCCGTCTGGATAATCAGATTCTTAGACTGAATTTTCCCCTGATTAGTAACCATTTCTGCAAAAATCGCCGAATGAAGGGTAAAGATAATTAAAATTTTCACAATACTATTCATTTTTTTAACTCCTACCAAATAATTTTTTTCTAATAAAACATACTATAATCCAAATTTTGGAGTATGCCATATTTTACGTATACTAATCATAAAAACAACCAAAAAAATTTGATAAAATTCATTGCTAATTGTTCCCGAACATACCGGCTTGCAACAAACTCTGGCGGAGCGGACAGTCCTCACACTGTTCTTTTGTAAGTTATTTGTTTTACCTTAGCACAGGCCGTGCCAGGCGTAGCTCGTGTGGGCGAAGACCGCGCAAAAACAACTAAACATTATTAAGACAATAATCTTTTTACCATAAAAGCTCTTCCAGACCCTGACTTAAGATAAGTCTCAAATTCTATGGCTTTCTCTTTGGTTTCAAAAGAAATGGTAGAAACTAATTTCCACGGTTTATATTTAGCAGTATGCAAAGATCCGCCAGCGTTATGAACGCGTAATCTTTGAGCAACATCACCTGTTTGCCCAATATAATTTTGATCAGGAAAATTTAAAGATGTTAGTATATACACGTAATACATAATAATTTTACCAATATCATTGCCTGGCCCATCCTATGTGTCTCACTTACGCTCGCTTACTACGGAGGGCAACCTACGCTGTCATTTGGTGCTATCAATACTTGTTTAATCAGTTAAAAAAATGGCCTGCCAACCGTAGCCTTAGCGTAGGTTGGTGGAGCTGACCGGAATCGAACCGGTGACCTCATGAATGCCATCCATGCGCTCTACCAATTGAGCTACAGCCCCGTGCTTGAGTTATGAAAGTTCTACTCAAATATGTAAGAAAAGATATACTAGATTCTACGTTTTAATACATAAAAAATCAACCTCAAACACAGTTTTACGTAAGGGTCCTGTTTATGCGCAATACTCTCTTATTGGCGATGTTTGTTGCCGCAAGCACAAGCATTATTTTTCCGTCAGAGCAACCAGCTGGCGTTTCTGCTACCGTCGTTCAACGCGCTGATCAAGATTTTGATATCGCATGCGTACTACCTGCTTCGGCACAAAATTTAGTGTACGCTGATTCGGTTCACTTTTCGTTTGATAATCCTGCTTTATCTATCAAAGAATTTGACAGTACTGCAGAGCCCATCATTCACTTTGACTCATCATTTAAAGAAAATAAAAAAGCGTATAATGCGCCTGCCATTTTTCATCTTAATGTGAGTGGTGATGCAAAGGAATTAGAGCAAACACAATTGCATGTAACCTATTACAGCAAAGCTCAAAAAAAGATGTTACAAGAAATAATCACCCTTTCATTGCCCCAACAACCTCAGGAAGAATTGGCAACAACTCTTGATGTGCAATTACCAGAAACCAAATCATTACCGCTTGATACATCAGCAACTCCTGCAAACAAACAATCTATTACTGATTATATTTCTAATCTCATTCAAAGTGCCGATTCACGCGCTCTGCAATTAGTTTTAGTATTTATCTTGGGTATTCTCATGAGTTTAACTCCGTGCATCTACCCGATGATTCCTATCACTGCGGGCGTATTGCAAGCACAAGGCAGTAAATCCGTTCTCAACAGCTTTATGCTTACGCTCAGCTACACCATGGGTATTGCAACCACGTTTGCATTCTTAGGGTTGCTAGCCTCATATGCAGGCCAAGCATTTGGCTCATTTATGACCAATCCCTTTGTCGTCTGCACTATTGTAGCTCTTTTGATTTATCTAGCATTCTCAATGCTGGGTATGTATGAAATGCATATCCCGCGCTTCTTGCAGCCTAAAAACCAATCAGTAAAAGGTGGCTCTTGCGCGTCAGCCTTCATATTTGGTGCGGTGAGTGGTACGGTTGCTTCGCCATGCTTGTCACCCGGCTTAGTACTCTTATTGAGTATTGTCAGCACACTTGGCAGCAAGTTCTTAGGCTTTATGATGTTGTTTGTATTTGGATTTGGACTCAGTGTACCATTATTGTTAATTGGTACTTTTTCAAGCTCATTAAGCTTATTACCACGCACGGGTATGTGGATGATAGAAGTTAAGCGTATCTTTGGATTCTTACTTCTTGCTATGTGTTTTTACTTTATGAATAACTTATTACCATGGTATCTCATGCTATGGGGTATGGCATTCTTTGTTATGGCAAGTGGCATCTTTTATTTGTACAGTGCACAAAACAATACCTCATACACTAAAGCAACCAAAAATATGCTCGGTATTTTATTGCTCAGTAGCTCAGTAATGCTTACCTTTAAAAGCTATCAGGAGACCTATGCTGCCGCACCTGAGCCGGTAAACAACCACAAATGGTATGTCAATTACGCACAAGCACGTAAAATAGCACAAGAAACCAATAAAAAGCTTTTTGTAGATATTGGCGCTTCATTTTGCTCTATTTGCAAGGCTATTGACCGTGAAATTTTAAGTGATGACTCAGTTTTTGCGGCTATTGAAAACCATACAATACCAGTAAAGATTGATGGCTCTGATAGTTCAGAAGAAAATTATGCTTATGTACGTTCGCACTATAAAGTAATTGGTTTTCCTACTATCTACGTAATTGATCCGCACACAGAAACTGTTATTAAAAAATGGGGTCCGGAATTATACCAGACACCTAAAGAGCAATTTATTAAAGAATTGTCTGAACTGTAACAAAAGAAAAGGGCTCGTTAACATCGAGCCCTTTTTACTTATCGTTGTTTTTTAAATTCTTCGTGTCTGCCTACCATCTTACGATCTTCAACACGCTTATCTTTTGCTTCAAGCAGATTTCGATACATACCATCAATCACGCGATCAACCACTTCGTAAAACTCAGGGCCTGTATAACTATAAAATTCATCATAGTTAGGTGTTTTTACCAATAATTCCACATGATGATGCGCATTTACTTTTGAGGGACTAAACGTCAACTCAACATACACCGGTGACGCTTCGTTTTCCAAAAAGTTCATAATGCGTGCTAGTTGATCATTTGAGTAATCTTCTAATACTTTAGAATGCTCCATGTGTCTGAACGTTATTTTTTTGTTCATAACCACTCCTTTAATAATATTTTTCCGAGTAATCACCCTGTAGGATAATTACTCGGAATCTTTTTACTGGTTATAACGCATTCTTAAAAGAAAAGTAAATAAGTAGTTAGGCTTTGCGAATTACAAAACGTAGCGGCACACCTTGGAGGTTGTAGTGATCGCGCATTACGTTTTCAAAGAAAGTAATTTGGCTTTGTTCAAACCAGAGCGGTTCGTTAACAAACATAAGCAGCGTAATAGGTGCTGATTTGATTTGTTTTACTTTATACACGCGTAATTCACGTTGCATTTTATAAATAGGTGTTTCAATAAGCGCTTGCTTAAATAGTACGGTCAATTCTTCATCGGAGAATCGTTGTGAATGACGTTCCCACACTTCTTGAACCAGTGGCATTATTTTGCCTACATTTTTTTCATTAGCGCATGAAATTGATAATTGAGAAACTTTTCTAAGCAACCATGGGTAACGCTCAAGTGAGTTTGCCAATGACTTTTGCTTATCTTCATCCATCAAGTCTTGCTTGTTGAACAAGAATATCAATGCCTTATGGTGCTCAATGGCATAGAATGCAAGCTTTAACTCTTGGTCAGATATCATTGCCTCAGAAGCATCAATCAACAACAGAACTATGTCGGCATCTTCTAACGCTCTAAATGAGCTGCGTACCATCATGGTCTCAAGCGGTTCATCAATAGATTTTTTTCTTCTAATTCCTGGAGTATCAGTTACTTCAATATCCTGCTGATAGAAGGCAATTTTTTCTTTAAGCGCTTCACGCGTGGTTCCAGGAACTGGTGCTACAATAGCACGCTCACGTTTAAGCAAGAGGTTTAACAGTGATGATTTACCCACGTTAGGCTTACCAAGCAACACAACTTTAAAAGCGGGCTCAGCATCTTCTTTGGTAGAAGTAATAGGTAAAATTTCTGTCATTGCATCAAGCAAATCAGCAATACCAATACCATGAGTTGCAGAAATACTAATAATAGGATTATGTCCTAAACGATCAAACTCATAAATATTATCGGGTGCATTTTTATTATCAGCTTTATTGATCACCAAAATAGTTGGTATACCCATCTTGTGGCAAAGCTGTGCAACTTCGCGGTCTTCAGGATGAACACCAACAGAAGCATCAACTACTAGGAGCAGCAAGTCTGCGGTTTCTAGCAAGCCAAGGGCTTTTTGGCGCACGGCCTCGTTAATAGGATCGGTAGTCTTTTTTAAACTAATACCGCCGGTATCATATAATTCAAAATAACGATCTTTCCAGCACACGGTATCTTTAATAAAATCACGTGTTACACCAGCGTAATCATACGTTAAACTTTTTTCTTGAACGGACAAACGATTGAACAAGGTAGATTTACCAACGTTGGTTCTACCTATAATAACTACTTTAGGCAATTTACTCATGAAAAATTCTCTCGTACTTCTGTTACTATGCCAGGAAAATGGTTCATTAACAGATGGGCGTTTTTCCAAACGTGAGCATCTGATACATCAACCACTGCTTCTGCAGGCATGGTGCGTGATTTTGCTTTAGGATAAAAACGTGATTGATTATTAAAAGATTTAGCCACCGGTTGAGGATGAGCTACAACATTTTTCTTTGGCTCGAAAGTCACTGGCTGAGTGCTAACGACCGGCTGTTTTACTGGAGCTTGCTGCTTTTGAGCTTGAACCGCAGTGAATAATGGATTAAACACTACACCCTGATCATAATGCTCTTGAAGAAGCGGCATCCAAATATGGGTGGTTTTTTGCAGCCACTCATTAAAAAATACAAATTCTCTTGAAAACTCAATATCAATAATTTTTTCTGTTTCATGCCATGCTTTTAAAACACCTTGCTTAAATATTGAGTTAAGCAAAGGATCTTTGAGTTGTTCAACAGCACTTACAAACTGTCGCCATGCCGTGTTACTGTCAAATTGAGCAATGGTTTCTTCTTCTTGATCGTCATCATGGTCTTCTTCATCGGCGTCGATGTCATCTTCATCAAGCTCAGCAGAACCAACAACTACCGAGGGAACTCCTCCGGTTGAATCATTGGAGTTCTTCTTATGGCACAGACTGAGCAATACCACTTCAAGCAAAGAATGTTGTGCGGTAGTTTTTAAAAACAATGGCTCGTACTCATACAACACTGTGAGTAATTCTTGCAAACGTGACAATGGGCACCCAGACACTAATTTTTTTAATGTGCCGATATGATCGGTAAACAACTGGGGCTGCACGCCACACTTAACCCATACTGCCGCACGAATTGCTTCAGTCAGTCTATTCCACACTCGTTCTGCATTATAGTTTGCTACATCAATACGCGCAATTAATGACAATACATCAACCGGGCGTTTGTAGAGCACTACTTCTAGAAGCGCTATAATATGAGCGTCATCTATATGGCCTAATACAGCCAAAACCGATTTTTTATCAATGCGACCTGATGAAAATCGAACCTGCTCTAACAAATTAAGCGCATCGCGCACCGAGCCACCGGTTTGATTGATTATGCAATCAATAGCACCTTGGTCTATCGATATGTGTTCTTGCTCACATATGGTTGCTAAATGCTGATGCAATGATTGATTTTCTACCGGCTTAAAGAATAATTGAAAACAGCGTGATCTGACGGTTTCTATAATTTTTTGAGTATCAGTAGTTGCAAGGATAAACAACACACTTGCTGGTGGTTCTTCCATAATCTTTAAAAATGCATTAAATGCTGCGCGACTAAGCATATGTGCTTCATCGATCAAATAAATTTTTTTACGCCCCATTAATGGCAAAAATGATGATGAATCAATAATGCTTCGTACATTGTCCACGCCGGTATGTGATGCTGCATCGATTTCTATAAAATCAGGATGATTGCCCTGTTGCATAGCGCGGCATGAATAACACTCAAGACACGGTACCGTGCTGGTGCGCGGTTCTTTTTGAAATACCGGTAACTGTTCACAATTAATAGCAGCTGCAAAGATACGGGCGGTACTTGTTTTACCACAGCCTCGTTGGCCGGCAAACAAATACACCGGAAAATAATGTCCACGATACAGACTATTTTTTAAAATTTTGACACACAGATTCTGCCCAATGAGTTGATCAAAGGTTTTAGAGCGCCATTTTCTAGCAAGATTAAGATTCTGTTGTGATGTCGTCATGGGACTTACTCAATCAAAACTGTTAGGGAAAAACACACCATTACTTACTCTTTCTTTTTTTAAAGAGTCGGAATTTGTCGAGCTAATGTATGATGAGCCGCAATAAAAGTAAGTCGACAAATGATAATCTTTTCTACTCTCTAGTTTATAGTACGGGGAAGTATATACAAGAACTTTGTTACCCCTGCTGCTTCTTTTCAGACCTGACAGATTATGCAACGGTTCCTTATACACTTCCCCTAGTTGTTTCGCGTGCAACACTGCGTGTGCAGGTTGCGATACGGGCTTGGAATTAAGATCCAAGCTCCATTATACCGCGATATTTTTAATTACAAGCGCTCAGTCGCAACATGGTGAACACTCAGGCTCAGATTGTTGCTTAGGGCTTGTAGGTTTCTATCAAAGATAGTGCGTTACCTGGTAATTCCAGCTTTACCTCTTGCAGATAAACTGGTGGAGAGAGAGGGATTCGAACCCTCGATGCCCCTTTCGAGACATACACGATTTCCAATCGTGCTCCTTCAACCACTCAGACACCTCTCCAACTACTGGTAACTGAACAAGCTTGCTGGTTTTAGCTTACTCGTCTTTCTTTCTTGGTGCCGCTGGACGTGGTCCACGGTCATCAGCTTTTTTAAAATCAGGACGTTTTGGGCGTTTAAGACGAGCTGCTGCCTCTGGCTTACCACGGCCGGCTTTAGCTTTGTTTTCGTCTGTTTCACCTTCGGTCTCAGATTCCATCATTGAAAGATCAATGGATTCATTTTCTAATCTAATAGCTTCTGGACGAGCAACGGCTTTAATTGCTGCCGCTTCAGCGCCTTGTTTTACTGCTTGAGCTAAGTAGTCTAATACTAATTTAATAGCGCGTGGAGAATCATCGTTACCTGGAATTACATATTCAACAAGTGATGGATCGCCATTGGTATCAACCAACGCAACTACCGGAACACCCATACCTACTGCTTCTTTAAGAGCAGAGTGTTCTTTAATAACGTCAATAATAACTACTGCGCCAACAGGCCAGGTCAAGGTGCGAATGCCACCCACGTTTTTCTTTAGACGCTCGTATTCTTTAGTTAACACAACCATTTCTTTTTTGGTGTGGAACTGACGATCGCCACTGTTTTTTTCTGCTTTAGCCAAAATATCTTCATCGTGAAGTAAGTTGGTAACTGATTTCTTAACTTGTGAGAAGTTACTTAAGGTACCACCAATCCAACGGTGAGTTACATACGGCATATTTAATGATTGAGCAACCGCTTGGATGCTTTCTTGAGCCGGCTTTTTAGTACCAACCCATAGAATACAACGACCTTCGCTTGCTACTGATTCTAAAAATTTACCGGCTTTTTCTAATTGAAGCGCAGTTTTAGAAACGTCGATTAAATGTACGTTATTTTTGTGTCCCCAGATGTAGCGGGCCATTTTTGGGCACCAGCGTGATGTTTGGTGACCAAAGTGAATACCAGACTGAATGAGTGACTTTAAAAAAGACTGTTTATTTGTAGTCTCTGACATAAATACCTTTCAGGGTTATCTCTATTGCTTTCTAGGATTGGCTTTATGGGCCAAGAACCACCCTTAATAAGAAAGCAAGTTTTTATAAAAATATGATGCTTGTAATTGTACCAAATAAAGCGGGAAATGCAATGAGTTCCCGCTTATTTTAATTAATCAATACCGATAACTTCGTTATTGGCAACCGCTTTATCAAAGCGCTTACCAAGCAACATAGCCGCCAAGACCCATACGCCTATAATAAATGCAAAAAATGCAGAATAAATAGGTATAGCAAGTAATGGTGAGACTAAGTCTACGGCATAGTTAAACGCTGAGCCGGTACTTTTTGCAAACTTGCTGCCAAAAGCATCCACCCAGGATTTAGACTTAAATTTAATTTCTTTGACCGTTGGTATATATAAGCTCTCACGAACTGGGTAACTAAACCCATAGTTAATACCGCGCATTACCACGTAAACAATAATAAGTGCTAATTGGGTATAACTGATCATGAGATACAGTAGTAATATACCGGTTAAACTTGGAATCAACAAAAGACACAAGCGTTCGCCCAACTTATTGAGCAATGCTTTTGTCCCAAAGAATGAAATTATAAAACCAGTCAAATGAGTAGCAAGAATTACTAAGAACAAATAGCCACTCACATCTGATAAGGATTCTGAGTTTGATTGAGCAAACCCAATTTTTAAATATCCCAGTACGGCGTTAATAATTTCATAGAAGAATACCATGCAAAATATTCCCAATAAATAAGGATATTTTACAAACATACGCAAGCCAGAAAATACGCCTGTTTCTGATTCACCTTCTTTTGCGCGATGTTTTTCGACTTTATACGCCGCTTCGTAACCATGTAAATATTTACCTGACACTGAACGCATCATGCGAATAATTACAAAGGGTACAATAAGAAGGAGTAGTGAAGAAACACCCAGCAATGCCTGATGTTTTGCAATATCAGAAGTTACGATGTAGCAGAACGGGCGGCACTCTTTTAACACAGCCCACGCAATAATAGCACTAATAATGCCACCAAGCTTTGATCCTGAAACCATAAACCCGTAATTGTTTTTTGCTTCAGAGGGCGCGTTAATTGAGTTAGCAAATGCCCAGAACACACTCACTAAGAACGGTGAGTATCCTTCAACAAAGAAATAAAAGATCCAACCAAATAGACGGTGCGGACTTGCGGCCGTATTTGCAATACCAATAGTTGAATGTCCCAGGAGTATTGAAAATAAGATACCAGATATACCAAAAAACAAGCTGTAATAACACAGAAGTTGGTAACGTCGTATTTTATCTACCAACATGGAATAAAATAAAATAGGAGGAATTAATATCACGAGTGTAATAATTTTTGCAATAGGCAAATAGCTCTTGCCAACTATCGCAACAAAAATTGAGTCTTTAAGCTCTCGCGCAATGGTGTATGCTGCAATGATTAAAAAGAAAGAAATTGTTAAAGATATAACTTTAACGCGTTCATGTTTTTCTACTGTAAATAATGACTTAAAAAAACTGCCAAACCGCGAGCTCATGGATCAAGCCCTCTTACTGATATGAGTGTTTTTCTACCTTGTCTTTCAAAGCCTCTTTTCTAGTTC
Source organism: Candidatus Dependentiae bacterium Noda2021 (assembly GCA_020886235.1). Classification (GTDB taxonomy): domain Bacteria; phylum Babelota; class Babeliae; order Babelales; family Vermiphilaceae; genus Noda2021. The sequence continues at coordinate 655,421 of AP025250.1, forward strand.
TCCTTTTTCAAGCTTATCTACTCTTTTTTTAGCAGTTATAAGCTTGAAAAGCCTTCTTGTTACAGAAGGCTTTTCATGAGTTTTTTTAGCAAACTACTTTATCTTGATCAACAGCTTTTTGGTATGTTTTGCCAAGATAGAGGGCAACCATTAACCAAGCGGCTAGTAAACCAAATGAAAGGTAGGTACCGATAGCGATCAGGTAAGAGATACCTTGAACTTCACCAAATGATCTGGTAAATGGCTTATCGAGTAAGTTGAACGCAGAACCAGTTGCTTTTGAACTACGGGAACCAAAGGTTTCAATCCACGCTTGTGATTTATATTTAACATCATGGCTGGTTGGAACATACAATTGTTTCAACGCAGGACCGTTTAATGCATAGTTAACTGCTTTTGCAAATACCATGATCCAGAACAAGGTTTGTACTTGTGGGAACATGTAGAAGCTTAATACCATCACACCAACGATGAACGGCATAAGTACCAAAGATGCTTTGATGCCAAGACGACGTTGAATGTTACTAATACCAAAGAATAAGCAAAGGAATGATATTACGTTAACCCAAACCGCATAGTCACCTAAGTATGCTGAACGCTCAACTTCGGTTGGCAAGTTTGAAGTAACCATGAATTTAAAACGATAGTCAATGATAGTTACAATGATTTCATAGATAGAAATTACTGCAAAGATACCAAGCAAGTATGGTTGGCTTAACATAAGCTTTAAGCCTTCTAAGAAGCCAGGCTCTTCTTCTTTGTGACCTGATTTGTCAGTAACTTGTTGGGTGTACCCTTTGAGTTGATCTTTAGGGGTAGTAGCCATGAAGAAGTATACAGCACCCATCATAAGCAAGATTAATGCACCGCAGATTAACACGGTAGGACCACTGTTACCAAAAACGTTTTTACCAAGTGGTGTTAAGAACATAGGCCCGAAAATTGCACCTAATTGGCCAAGCATAACTACGAATGGGAATCCGCGTTTAGCTGCGTCTGGAGACACCATGTCTGCTGCGAACGCCCAGAATAATGCAACGACGATTGAACCATAACTTTCTACAAACACATACCAAACCCAAGGTAAGATACGGAATGGATCTTCTTTTACGTTACACAAGCCGATTGTTGGATGTAAGAATAATCCACCAATGATCAAGGTACCAATAAAATAAATCGTACCAATAATATAAAAGAGACGGTGACGTGCAACTTTATCTACTAATTTGCTGTAGAGGATTACGATAGGGAAAAGTGTAAAAAGAGAAACCCATTTTGCAATAGGCTGATTTGTTTTACCGCAAAGTGATAAGAAAATACTATCTTTTAATGGTCTGAGTGTCCAATAAACTCCGATAACGAGCGCAAATATTACGCCTAATTTTAAAAACTTTTTAAACTCTTCTTTACTGAAATCTCCGAACCAGTTTTTCAGAAATCCAATAAAACCGCGTTTTATACTACCAGCTTGTGTTGACATAGTAATTATCCCTTTAACAACAACGAAATTAATAATAGTTGTACAACGTAATTTACCAAAATTTTAACAGAACAAAGGTAACTTGTAAAAACAAAATTGAAAAAAATCTTCAAAGCGTCAAATTTGCCCAGCCTATAATTCAGCCTGAATATTATTTTCATTTAGAATTTTGTTATTTACCATTGGGATATAGCTTTGCAGATAGGCGCTAAGACGCACAATACCTTGTCAAAATGCACAAAAAACCCTATATTTTATATAAGATAAAACATATAACCTTGGAATCCTATGTCTGAAACAGAAATCGTTGCAACAAGCACTTCAACTCAGCATACATTGGCACTTCTACCACTTAAAAACGTAGTCATTTTGCCCAAAAGCATTATCCCTATCATTGTTGGTAGACAGTCATCAATTCAGGCGGTTGAATATGCTCTTAAACATAATCAAACCCTTTTTATTTCGGCACAAAAAGATTCTCGTGTAGAAAATCCTACCGCCGATGACGTATTTACTTATGGCACCCGCTCTTCGATATTACAAGTAATGCGCATGCCTAACGGCTCTTTAAAGCTATTGGCTGAAGGTATTTGCAGAACGCGTATTATAAGCTCACAAGAAGTCGATGGCTTTATAGAGGTAGCATGTGAAGACATCCCTACTACCAGCGTTGAAGAAAACGTTGAGGTTGAGGCTATCTGGCGCAAACTTAAAACCTTATACGCAAGTTATGCACAATTAAAAGAAAATGTACCGGCAGACCTGATTACGATGGTCAAAACTCCCCAAGATATGGATTACATATCTGATACTATTGCCGTACAAATTCGCAATCTATCGTTTAACGATCGCCAAAAACTACTTGAAACGGTTGATCTTCAAGAACGCATGATCTTACTCTGCGCATTTTTATCAAAAGAAATTGAAATATTAGAAACAGAACAACGCATTAGTGGCAGAATTCAAACTCAGGTTGAGAAGAGTCAAAAAGAATACTATCTCACTGAGAAAATGAAGGCTATTCAAAAAGAATTAGGTCGCGATGACCAATCTGCTGAAATTGCCCAAATTCGCACTAAAATTAAGACCTTAGGTCTTACCAAAGAAGCTACTGAAAAAGTAGAAAAGGAACTGCGCAAGCTTGAGCAAATGCCTCCTTTATCTTCTGAAGCAGTAGTCAGCCGCAACTATGTTGACTGGATTATTTCCTTACCGTGGAAAAAGTTTAGCAAAGATGCTATTAGCTTAACCCATGCTGAAGAAATATTAAGTCAAAACCATGCTGGGCTTCATAAAGCTAAAGATCGCATCATAGAATTCTTAGCGGCAAAAAAATTCTCAAAAGTATTAACACGCTCTCCTATTATTTGCTTAGTTGGTCCACCAGGGGTAGGTAAAACATCCCTTGCTGCTTCTATTGCAAAAAGCTTAGGACGTGAGTTTCAGCGCATTTCATTGGGTGGCGTTAAAGACGAAGCTGAAATACGTGGCCACCGTCGTACCTACATTGGTGCATTGCCGGGTAAAATTTTGCAAGCTATGAAACGTGCAAAAACGGTTAATCCCGTAATTTTGCTTGATGAAATAGATAAAATGGGCCGTGACATGCATGGTGACCCTGCAGCAGCCTTACTTGAGGTGTTAGATCCAGAACAAAACAAAACATTTGTAGATCACTACTTAGATATCGAGTATGACTTATCTAAAGTAATGTTTATTGCAACTGCTAACATGCTTGAAGGAATCCCGTACCCATTATTTGATCGTATGGAAATTATCAGCCTTTCTGGTTACACCGAAGATGAAAAAGTAGCCATTGCTCAGCAATTCTTAATTCCAAAAAGTCTTGAGGAATATGGATTGACTGGTGCCCAGTTTAAAATTGGTGGTCATGAGCTGCGCATAATCATAAATGATTACACTAAAGAATCAGGTGTGCGCCAGCTTGAGCGAACATTAGCAAAATTAATGCGTAAATCTATTCAGTTAATACTTAAAGACAAAAATCTTAATGAAATAGTAATAACTGACAAACTTATCAAAGAATGGCTTGGTAATCCTAAGTTCAAAAAAACCAGCCTAAGCTTGAAAAAAGAGCGCATTGGTTTAGCAACTGGTCTTGCGTGGACTGAGGTTGGTGGCGATGTTCTTGAAATAGAAACTACCGTGCTTAATGGTAAAGGTGGTCTTACCTTAACCGGGCAGCTTGGTGACGTTATGCAAGAATCTGCTCATGCAGCCTTAAGCTACATCCGCTCCCGCGCTGATGAACTAGGACTTAAGAGCTCATTCTATACCACTAAAGATATCCACATTCACATTCCTGAAGGTGCTACTCCTAAAGACGGCCCTTCGGCAGGTATCACTATCTGTACTGCCGTGATTTCAGCTCTTATTAATAAGCCTATTATCAATGATCTTGCCATGACTGGTGAAATCACCCTGCAAGGTCGCGTACTTGCCGTAGGTGGGTTAAAGGAGAAATTATTGGCAGCTAAGCAACATGATATTAAAACAGCGATAGTTCCCCAAGAGAATTTTGATGAAATTCAAGAAGTTCTCAAGGAAGCTAACCTGACTGATATCAAAATAGTGTACGCTTCCAATATGGATGAGGTTTTGGCTACTGCGTTTCCTGAACCTATATTGAAGAAGGTTCCTTCAAACTCTGTGAAAAAGGAAACCAAGAAAAAGCCTATTGCTAAGGCAAAACCTAAGACTACAAATCGAAAAAAAACTGAATAGTTATTCAGCTTCTCTGATGATTTCAGTTTGCATATAAAAGTAGAAAATTAATTTCTAAAATTATTGCAAACTGAAATCATGTTTGGTTATAGTGATAATTAGAAATAGTAATATAACCTAACCAAACAATAAAAGGAGAAGAGATGAAGAATCTTCTTAAATTAGCTGTGTTAGCTGTAGTTGCTTTAGCTATGGCGTCACAAGTAGATGCGCGATGTCGTACAAATGCATGTGCTCCAAAAGCATGCCCAACAAAATGCGCTGCGCAAACTTGCAAAGTTCCTAAATTAGCTCCAGTAAACTTCGATTGTACCCACACTAAATGTGTACCAGGTAAATATCGTTTAGTTTGCCGTATTGAACGTGAAGAGCCACAACAAGTTTCATACACAACCAACGAATGTATTGGTTACCAGTATGAAGGTTGCTTCATGGAAGGTGAATACGCTGAGTAATCACGTTTCACTCTAAAAATTGGTGAGGCTTGTTTGGCATTTTGAATGTCTCATTATGAGGCGTAGAAGATGAAAAGCTAGCCTTACCGAAAATTGGTAAGGTTCACTTTAGGCCATTCGACTTATGATCTGCTGAAGGTCAAAAACAGAATGAAACAAGTTAACCTTACCGCTTTTTTTTATTATTAATTGTATCGCCCTATTTACTAGTCCCCTGTTTATTAATTTTCCTCTGATAAAACTTGCCTACTCATATGAAAAATTATTATGGTGTAAGTGCTATATTTTAGTACAACCCATTTTTTGAGGAGAAAAGATGAAACAATCATCTTTGAAAAAAGGCATGTTAGCCCTTGCTCTTGGTTTAGTTGCATTGGTTCCTTCTTGCAGAAGAAGATGTTATGACTGTCCACCAAAATGTGAAGAAACCTACTGCGAAGAAGAACGTTATGAAGAAACACGCTGCATCGAAGATGGCGTAGTTGATCACTACGATCATGTACAAAAAGAGTATGTTGAGCCGGTTGAAGAAGGCACCGTTTACAAACGTGCAAAAAAAGTTCGCCAGTCAAACAGAAATGGCTATAACAAAAAATACGTTAAAGAAGAATTAATTGAAGAACAAGTTGTAGCTGACAACGCTTACCCAACAAACAATGTTGAAGTTGAGCAAATTGAAGTTCGTCAAGCTGGTGCGCAACCTAAAGCAGAATATGCAAGACCTGCAAACTCTGCGCCAGAAACACTTGATGAAGCTTTTGATTTTGAATCATAAGATTTAAAGCACATCATAAAATTTTAAGGGGTGGATTAATCCATCCCTTTTTTATTGAGAATATATCCCAGTAACGTTTCTATCGTCTGCTCAATCGTCAATGATGAATTATCTACCACAATAATATCACCAAGCAGTGGCGAAGTTAATTGTACTTTATCTCGCTCATCACGCTCTTGCAATGCATCACATGCTTGATCATACGTGAAATGAAGGCCCTTATGAGCCTGATCTTTTTGCCATCTGTGCGCACGAACGCGTAATGTGGCCGTTAAAAAAAATTTAACATCGGCAGTAGGAAATACCACCGAAGCCATGTCTCTGCCATCGGCTACAATATTATAATCATCGGCAATGCTCCGCTGAAAGGCATTAATACAATCGCGTACTGTTTTGTTGGTTGCAATTATAGAAGCGTACTGATCAAGGGTGCTGGTTTTTAAAAAAGGAGTAATTTCAACGTTGTCGTAATAGATTTTCTCATGGCCTTTGTCATAGGTATAGCGCAGCTTGCCTGATGCTACCAGTTCTTGAACCTTTGCACCCGCACTATCTGCTAAGGTATCAAGCGTAAACTCGGTTGTAGACGTTACTACATACGCTATCGCGCGGAATAACATTCCCGATGCTATGTAATAAAAATTAAGACGAGTTGCAAGTCCACGCGCAACGGTAGATTTGCCACTGGCGCTTGGGCCATCTATTGTAATAATCATACATCCCTTTCGGTGAATGCAATATCTATTCCCATGAGCTCAATGGATGATTTTCCATTCCAATGATTTTCATTAACAGTAACGGCAATCGATATCGATTTATTTTCGTAGGCAAGTAACATCTCATACAACTCAGGTCGATTAAAAAATATTACTGGCTTTATAACACCATCGGCAAACACTAAGCATTTAACATGTGCATCTTTTAAAAGCTGGGGCTTTTGTACCACTACTACATCTTTTAAGTAAAATGAGGGTACTGCATTTTCATTACCAAAAGGCTCTAAATGTTCCATGTCTGTGATAAATTTTTTAGTAAGGTCAGACATTTTAAGTTCTGCATCAAGGGTAATTTTGAGCTTAAGATCGGCTGGTGTTAATAAGCGTGCAATGCGAGCCTCTAACTGCTCTTTTAAGCGTGGCATGTTTTCTGCCAGCAAGCTTAAGCCTGCTGCCATAGGGTGGCCGCCAAATTGTAGCAATAAGTCTGCATTTTCGGTTAATGCTTCAAACATATTAAATCCAGGCACCGATCTGCATGATCCTTTAAGTAGGCCATCCTTAGTTTTATGAAATAATATAGTTGGCTTACCATAAGCACCTACAAAGCGTGACGCTACCAATCCAATAACACCTGGAGGCCATTGGTCGCTAGCAGCCATTATGATATTTTCGGTATCAAGATCTATTGATTTACTTTTTATCTGCACATCAACATCGGCAAATATTGAACGCTCTATTTCTTTGCGGGCTTGATTGAGCTCAAATAGCACCGTGCCCACATGCTTAACTTCTTGAACATCAGTACCTATTAAGAATTTTACACCTTGGCGTGGATCTTCTAGTCTACCAAGCGCATTTATTTGAGGAGCAATATTAAAGCCAATGTCAGTCGCAGAGATACGTTCTTTGGTTACCTTGCCATTTTGTTTGAGTACTTTGAATGACAAGCTTTCATATGAGTTGATATAGCGCAATCCATGGCGCACCCAATAACGATTTTCACCCGTTAACGGCACCACGTCTGCAATGGTCCCCAGCAATAACAGCTCATAAGCTTTTGCCGGGAGTGTTAACCCTTTTTGCTCATACAACAATGAGAGTACTTTAAATGTAACCCCTACTCCCGCTAATACTTTAAACGGATACTCACAATCAGCCTGATTAGGGTTTACAATGGCATACGCGTCGGGCACATGATCATGGGGGCGGTGATGATCGGTGATGATTAAATCTACACCTAGCTCACGCGCTTTTTGCGCCGGTTCAAATGCAGTGATACCATTATCAACCGTGATAATTAATTTATAATTATTTTCTGCCGCGCGCTGGACAATCTTAGTTGAGATGCCATAGCCATCACGCACGCGGTGCGGTAAATAAAAATTTACATCTGCACCAAGTGGTTTTAAACAAATCATCATCAATGATGATGAGGTTATGCCATCAACGTCATAATCACCAAAAATCAAAATTTTTTCTTTGTTAGCAATCGCCTGCAAAATACGATCAACAGACTTTTGCGCATCTTTCATAAGTACGGCAGATGCGACATCTTTTTCCAGTGAGCTAAATAAATATGATTGCAACGCTTCTTGTGTGGTATACCCGCGAGACAGCAGTGTTTGCACAATAGGTATAGATAAATTGTATGATGAAGCAATTTGAAATACCGCATCATCAGTAGCCACTGATGGCAGTTTCCATAAATATTTTTCACCCTGAAGTGCGTGCATGATGTCTTTCATTTTGAAGCGCTGAATATTGTTTTAAAATATCGTATTTTGGCAAAAATGAAAAGCTACAAAAACATGGGCTATTGTCTATTTTTTGTGTGATTGCTCTAAAAGACTCAACATATGCGTGTCTCTTTCTATCCGTTTATTAAGACGTGCAGAGTAATTAAATAGTTTTTTTATGTCCGAAAAAAAAATTGCAAACCATAGCAAATTAGCAACAGCAAAATTGGCATGAATTTCAATCTTCTGCATAGCTGGTATAGGATTTGATGCATCTAAGAATTCTATTAACCCATGAATACTTAATCCTGCAATAGCTACCATCATCCAAGTTTTCACTCGATTGTAGCATCTAGAATTACTCCATGGTTTTTTTAAATCAGTCTTTCTTTTTAAATAGTTAAGATGCTCATTAACTAATCCAATATAATAATCTTTATTTTCTTTTATTTTCTTTAATTGGGTAAAGCAGACAGTATTTTGATATTGATTTATAACCCATCTCAATGATGTTTGTTCTATAGGCGCTATATGTCTAATTGTATGAATAAAAAACATATTATCCGCCACTGTGAGGCCAGATTGCAATAACAATAAAAAAAATAGGATTAAGAAATTTGATAATTTTTTCATTCTATTTGATACCGTCCTGTAAACGCTCCAGTATATCTTGATAACGTATAATTCTTTTATGTAGACGCTTACTATAGGTGCAAAGTTTTGCTACTGAGTACACATAAATTGGCGCACACAATACTGCCATAATTTTAGCTATAGTATATTCACCTGGCTCAATTTTTTGACTTAATAGAGTTACTAATCCTGTAGCAATGATTAAAATAAATAATCGATTGCTGCTTTTTGAAGGCACAACGAATTTAGTACTTTTAGTTTTATTCATTAAATAATCGAGTCGTTCTTGCACTAGATCGATATAAAAATCTTTATTGGTTTGTACGTTTTGTAACTTATAAAATGATCGCGTCTTTTTATACTGCTTAGATAACCATTTGAGAGTGGCTTGGTCTTCGGGCAGCGTATTGATGGTACTGTATGCAGAAATGCTCAAGGCTAGGTTGTCTACTGTATTTAAGCAGAGAAAGAAATTGATTAATATTAATGTTTTAGTTTTCATAACTTACTCTTATTTAGGTTACTTGTCGCACAAGAATTTGCAGTTCCACATTATACTTTCACTTTTGATAATGACGTAACATGTTCAGCAATTGCGATACTTGTTTTTCATAATTAATAATTAAGACATTTTTTTGATTGAGTAGATCAATGAATAATTTGTTTAAATGCATCAATCGAACATTACAATATTGAAAGTAGAACAAAGATAACATCGTAATAATATAAGAAATTTTTTTAAAAATTTTAGGTACTTTAAAAGGGGGTGCATCTTTAACCATAAGTTTTTGATCAGAATAAAATGATTTTAACAATGAGTCATAGCTAACCTCTATCCCAGCAGAACAGGCATCCCATAATGCATTATGTACCGTATATTCTATCTCAAAGTAAGTCTTATCTTGTAGGATGTCTCCCAACATGGAAACATCTTCTTTTGAAAAACCGTTTATCTTTTTTCCTAAATAAAAACAAACAGCTTTGCGTGATTGAATAGAATTAGGTAATGTTAATTTAAATGAAAATTGATCAAATGGTTCTTTTGTCATATTAAAAATATCTTTTGTATCTGACGTAGTACAAATAAAAAAAATATTTTTGGCTTTCATATTTTTTTTCATCAATTTAGAAAAGGTTTGTGCTGCTTTTAAATTTTTTTCTAAACAATATGACTTGGAAAAGAACAATTCTATATCATTTAAAAAAACAACACTTTTTTGTTTTGAACGAAGCAAAGGGTCAATTAATCTTTTTAAATACGTGTGAGTACTAATATCATTACTTTTATCTAAACCACACTCTACATATCTATGAATCCAACCATTATTAGCCATAAGCGTCATAATGGAATGAGCTAGAGTAGTTTTTCCTGTACCACTAACACCGGATATCAAAAGGCCTTGAGGCATAGATTCACAAGAAATATCCTTTTGGATAATTCTTGTGGCAAACAAATTTAAAATTTCTGGAGCACACTTAATGGCTTGAGCTACCATATCCTTGTCAAGCAGATCTGATTTGGGTTTTACAATAAACTCCTGAATATGATAGGCTATCGCCTCGGGCGACTGACCATTAACAACTCCCCTTAACGGCTTAAGATGCAATGTGTCCATACTATTGACCATAACTATATTAAAACATAGTATTAGAACTTTTTTCAAATGTTTCTCCTGCGCATTAGTTTACTGTATGCGCAAGCAACCATACGAAAAATATAAAGTATTTGCAATCAAGAAATGGTTTAAAACAACCAATCAAATTTAAAGCTAGTAGATGTGCAGCTTATGGCCTACTTTTGCGTTCTATGTAGTTTTGAATCTCACGCGCGATGATACCGCTACAGGCTTTGACGTTACATTCCATAACGGCAGCCATTTGGCGTGCTTGCCATTCATTGTAGGTAAAATTAAAGGTACCACACTGCTCGTTGGCAATACAATTGGCAAGATTAAAATGTTCTAAGTATTTACGGTATTGCTCAAACTCGGGCTTGTCTTTAATTGAGTTCCACAGCTCGTTATCTTTTACCAAAGGCATATAGATGATGACTGGCTTACTTACATCTTTTTCATCTTTGAAGACTGAAATCGCTTTATGTTCAATACCAGTGTAAGTAATCTGCGGGAACTTTAAATTGTGTTTACGCGCATACTGCTCAACCCGCGTAAATTCGGCAGGTATTGCAGCAGAAGCATCAATAAAAATAATAATATCAGCTTTTCTTTCAGGCCTTCTTCCACTCACGGGCGGATAGGGCAGATTAAAATCAAGACCAGCATCAGCCAATGATAATAAATCAGCATAAAAACTCTTAGTGGCATTAACCCCTTTCATGTAATTAAATACAAAAGCTGGGACAATGAGCCTCACTTCCCCGGTTGGAACAGCAAGAATACTATCTATGACGTTGCGCACTACCTCAATTTTTATGTTGGGCTCAATATACTCTTTGTACATTTTGCGTGCCGTCGCTGCAAACGCAGAGCCGTAGATACCCAGTAAAAACCCAAAGCTCTGCTCGGGAGAAAAATCAACCGACACCCCATTATTAAATTTTCTGCCAAATGCCCATGAGGGTATGTAGGCACCCTGCCATGCACTGCCAACTTCATACGGGGTAAACTCATACCATTCCTCTGGTTGGCCAATCTCCGCATGAACGGCCGTATAAATTGGCAGCGGATGCTGCGCAGAGTCTATTCGTTTTGCTTGCTCAGATAGTGCCATGGTTTGGCGCTTGCCACCTGCAAATCTAAAGATAGTACCTGCCAGCAACGTACCGTACAAATCTACAAGCCCCGTGGGCTGCTTAAATGATTTTTTAAGCAACAATACATTAGAGATACTCGATAGGTCACTCAATGAAGGCGCTAGACCACTGGACAAATTTTTTACCGTAAAGTCTTTATACTGATCAATAGTCATATCTGATGATAAATATCCGCCGAGTGTCCAGGTCGAACCAGAAAGTGTTGGTATGTAAGTTAACGTGTCGTACAAACCTGTTTTTGCCAGTGCGTTAACGGCACCCAACGCGCTGAGCATAGCACGCACGCCGCCCCCACTGCACACCAGCGCAATTTCAGGCACGTATTGTATTTTTTTCTTGAATAGTTTTTCCAGCGATTGTTGTACCACGCTTGTGCGCTTTTTCCTAAATGCTACTTCCTGCGGGCATAATTCATTGCCCATACGTACTTTCGCGGTAGTATTTTTATACGGGTTCATGGCAATCATGCTAAGCAGCTGTTTTGAGACACTCCGTAAATCATCAATTTGGCTTTCAATGCTATCAACCACTGGTTTAATGGCATTCCATTGCACGGTTGTGTACCCACGCAAGCCCGTCGCACTTTTTGCTATGTAAAAACTATCACCCTCTCCAATACCGACATTCTTAGGATTAAGTCTTTTAAATTCGTCTTCAGACATTTGTTGTTTTAATAATGATTGATTATATGAAAAAGCAAGTTCACGATATTGAAACGGCTTAAAACTTAAGCGCTCTTGAATGGTAGAAGATTCTTGCTCCATTTTTTTTACCGGCGTGCCGCGTGTGGCTGTGCCAGCGAGTACATAGTATTGCGCAATATAGATATCATCACCCGTTTTATTATGAATGGTGATACGGTCAGCGAATAATGACAACGGCATTAACACACTTAGGATAATACCATACTTCATTACACGCCTCCTTTAAATAATGATACATAATTATTATTATAAAATGATCGCTTACTCGCGCGCAATAATTAATACTAATAGACCTGCTGAGTGCTTCACGTTAGAACATTTATTACTGCTTATAGTGTGAGTAGGGCCACGTGCTATACGGTTCATGGGTAGTCCCATAATATTCAGGGCGTTGGTCTAACAATTCTGACCATGATTGCACGGGAGGTTGTTGAATAATCATAGAATATGGTTGCTGATACTCCGCTACGATATCACTTGCAGATTGGTACACCGGCATTGCATGCTGATTATCATATACATAGTGAGTGATTGCCTGATTATTTGCAATAGAAGGTGCGTTTACCGTAGGTGCTACAAGGGTATTTTCGCTTCCTTGATATTCAATCTGATGAGTATCCCAATGATCTACAACCATTTGATAAGTGTTGTACCGGGCTTTGCATCGATGACAGGTAAATATGAGCGGGTGTGTATGCTGCAAGAGGCACCCTAATGCCTCCTCGGGGCGCGCATAGCGCTTTGAACATTGGTCATACGAGCAAATGTATTCTGAATCTATTCTATGTATGTAATAAAAATGATTTACCCCACTCATCCACGAGTGTAATGCAACCCCACAACACCGACACTTTGCAATAACGGTATTAATTTCATCTTTAATAGAAAATATCGGTTGTGTCATATTGGTATTGGCTTGGGCATAATAAGCCGCGATCGCAATTGCATTATTCACGTGAGAAACAGACTGCGAGCGCATCGATGAGCTTGAATTAGAGCGATGCTCGCTTGTATGGCTGGCTTCTTCTTTGCCCGCTACTTTTTTTGGTTTTACTGGTGAATAATGCTCTCTGACATCTACATCCTGTGGGATGTCAGTACACAATCCAAAATGATTTCGTATGCTAATTTCAGAACTTATCAACTTATTGCAAAACGGACAAATAAATAAATCGGGATGAGAGTGAAGCGCGATATGACTGAGCATCATGGCGATTGATTTTACTTTTTTATCACACCCTGCAGTATAACAAACATACTCGGTATTACGTTTGTGATCCAACCGCAGATGGCTTTTCAGCCCCGACCACGTGTGCTGTTTATCACAACACTCATATTTTTTTGTGTTTCTACGATTTCTAATCAGGTTAAAAAAATTATTTTTGTTAATAGTATAATCCAAATTTATATCAAACTCGTAACCTTCAACAATACGCTTGGTTGCAAGATATTTGGCTAACGGCGGTTTAATAATTTTTACATAGGGTTGGTTGACCTGATCATCAGACTCATAGGATTCATCCGATTCACGAGAGTCATGCAAGGGAATTTTTTGATCCCTAATTTTAATATGTTGTTGTCGGTTATTATTGCGCTCCATGGGAAAAGCACATGCAGTAATAACCACCATAAAAAAAATAGGCTTCATGCATTCCTATCATGTTAAAACTATACTTAACATGATATTCAAATATAAAATAAATTTTAAATAAAAAAATTATTTTATATATTTAATGTACCATTCTATGCACTTCTGTAGAGCAATGAAGCTGAAATAAATTTTATAGAACCGGCAAACTCAGCTAAGCCGCTGGCTATTCTATTAATCGTTACCACTACTAATGACTCAGAAGTGACGCCGGTAATTGTTAATGGAAATGTTACATGAAACTCTGCTTCAATACCCGGTGTACCGCTGAATGGAACAGCAATGGGACCAGAGGTTAAATTCGGTTGGCTATAGGTACCACCCACAATACCACCATTAGTTGGAACAAAATCTACATCAGCTTCAACCTGCACAAAGCCTTGGTTGGCTGCCAGCGTATCGACCGTGAAATGCGCGACTAAGGACATTGGTTCACTTGGGTTTAAATTGACTGGCAAATTAAACATTAAAGTCACGGGCCCATTGGGATTGGGTACTCCTGTTAAAGAGCCACCTTCTACAAAAAACGCACCCGTTAACGATAAGTCAAAACCTCTAATTAATACAATATTTTCTAATGTAGCATCGGTGTCGTAGATATTAAATAGTAATGAATCTTGTAGCGCTAAACCAGTAGGCCCTGTTGCGCCTGCTTGACCAGTTGCGCCCTGTAAACCTTGCGCACCAGAATTACCCGTCGGACCGGTAATTCCTACAGCACCCTGGGCACCGGTAATTCCCGTAAAACCGGTTAACCCGGTTACGCCACTTGCGCCAGTATTTCCAGTATTTCCTGTCAGCGATAAAATTGCTGCATTAAAACCACTTAATGAAGGTAGTGGTATGCCACAAACAGCGCCTTGGACTGTGAGATTATTTTTTACCATTAAGGCCGGTGTGCACATGCTGTTTTTAACTTTAACTATGTTGTCATAAGAGCTGACATTACATCCAAATACAAGTAATGTAGCAATAATATTTTTCATATTTGTACTCGCGCATATTTAAAACTAACTCCAACTAAATTAGTAACCACCTGGGATTCTGTAAGGGTTGGAGTAATCCGTACAAACCCTAATACGAGATAATTACCCGGCACCGCATTAGTCAACGTAAAAGTAACTGACACATTTTCTGCTGTTGTTCCTGCATTTGGTATTGGTGGCTGTATGATAATGTCATCGGTATTTACAAAATTTACCACGTTAAACGTGAAGGGTTGGGTGGCGGTTGCAAATGCAGCCCAATGTACTGCAACTTTAAAAACCCCCAGAGACGCTTGATTTATAAACGTCATTCCTACGGTGACTGGTTGAGTTACATCCATATTTTCAGGAATTTTCAGCATCACGGGCACTATTGGCTGTTGCTGATCTGATGGTACTAACGAAATGTAACTAATATTAAAACCAGTTACATTTAAAAATCCTGCAAGGGGTGCATTTTCGGCTGCCCCAATAGGATTTAAAACGCCCCCACCAAAATACAAATCCCAAATAGACATTTGGTTTGCAGAAAAACTCACCGCATTCGTTCCTGTTGCTGCCGCCGGGCCAGTTTGACCGGTAAAACCAGTAACCCCCGTTACACCCCGCGGCCCAGTAGCACCAGTAAAACCCGTAGACCCAATCGGTCCGGTATTGCCAGTAGCACCTGCAAGGCCTTGAGCTCCTAATGCGCCTTGATTACCTGTTAGTCCGGTAAGACCCGTAACACCAGTGAATACTCCGGTTAACGCGCCCGGATCACTGGGTATAGGAAAAAGTATATTTTGAATTGTATTGCATCCAGGTGCACACAAATCGCCACAAATAATTGCGTTGTTAACGCATGCCGCTTTCTTTACCCGAAGTGAGTAGTAACAGTTATTATCATCTCTCGTGTTTATTGCTAAAGGAGTTATCAACAGTAATGTACTCAATGCAATTATCTGTTTCATCGTAAAATTTCCTTTAGCTATTAGGTTGTTGTTGGGTTACTACTTCAAACGATGCTAAGTACACCGGTCCTGCAAATTCTTGTGCTGGAACCGTAGATGCAATACGATCAACACGCGCTGCTCTATTTTCCAACCCAAGACCCACTAATATCGGATTTGTAATCGAAACCGCAATATGCTGGGGTCCACTTAACGATGGAGTAATCAATATATCGGCAGTGGTTGTGGTACCAACTTGAAAAGTGTTTACAGCATTGGGAACTATACGTAACACATTGAGTTGCAAACGTATCAATCCTGCTGTTGCTGGACTTCCTGTAGGAATAATAAGATGAACGACTGACCGTAATTCAGCATTGGTAGTATCAGGTAACAAATATTCAAAGGTTACTTGGCTACCCACATTTAACGTGCGTGTTATAAGTGTCTCACCAGTGCCATAGAGATTATTAAAGGTAAAGAACGGTGCAGCTACATTACCATTTGATGTGGCTGCGGTGATCACTTGAGATTGAATAAGCGAAGCCGTCCCCGGTGCACCCGTTACGCCCAAGGGACCCTGCGAACCGGTCAACCCCGTAAGACCAGTAGCACCAGTAGGGCCATTCGGACCGGTGAACCCAGTAAGGCCTGTAGCACCATCTGGTCCTGTTGCACCCGTGTTACCGGTGCTTCCTTGAGCACCCCGCGCACCGGGTGTCCCTGATCCCGTGATAGCTCCGGTTAATCCCGTAAATGTTAAATTGGGCAATATGAGAGATCCACATACTAATAATTTTTGAGTTACTGCGGCACTCCCACCAACCACTAACGTATTAGCTTTTAGATGTTTTTTCGTTTTTAACGAGCACAGCTTTGCCTCAGCTGCAGAACAGATCAATAAGAAAATCGCAAAATAGTGTATCATTACTTGCACCTTATATTGTTACTTTTAGCAACACTAAAAAAAACTAATTTTCCGATGCAACAATATCAATTGCAAGTCAAAAAAAAGGCACTCATCATTCACTTATTATGTAAATAGATGCGTGAGTGTTAATTTTTAGCCCCTGCGGACTATAGATTTTTAAAATATCTATGATATTCGTGAATTGAGTCATCAACAATTTCCTGAGTAACGTGATTGGTAATGCACTCATTATTGTAATTCACATCATTAGTTGGTTGGGGACAGAAATTGTTGGCGTACCCATAGTGATGTAGCACATTATTATATACTGGATTGTACGTAGTTTGTTCCACGTCCTGCGGATAATAATGAAATTCATCTGCAAAGTCTATGGCTTGTTGAGATATTATCCCTCTATTGCTGTCAGTGAATTGATGTGCATTAGGTGGAATATTAATAACATGTGGTTGCATATTCGAGATAACTATATTGTTTTGTACACCGCTATAGGGGATATAGTTATTATTTGCTTCTAGAGTGTCTTTCAATTCAATACACTCAGACTCTACATGCTTGAGCAAATTTTCACGCGTTTGACAATCAATGTTACATAATGAGCAGATAAAAATAGTTTTGTCTTTGTTTTTAATAAAACACTCCAGTGCTTTGATATTTGTGCCGTAAATCACCTTACAATGTGGGCATATGTAGTATGAATTTAATTGTTGATGCCGATTAGATACATGATTGAGAGCTACTTTCCAATTATTTAACACCATTCCACAACACGTGATTTTTTGTATTACAGAATCAATATGTTTCTTTTGAGTTTCAACCAGGGTGCCCTTATTAGGGCTTGATACGGATTTACTCATAGCCACCGGCATAAGATTCTTGGAGTTTACACAATGGCGCCGATGCTGTTTGTATTCATCAAAATGTTTTAATACTTTAGTGCACTTCACACATTCAAAGGCCTTTGTATCCCAGTGTTGTATATAGCAACTAGCAGCTCTATTAGAATGTGCGTACGTTTTTCTACACAGAGGACATGCCGACTTTGTATCAACTTTAGTTTGTTTAATGTAGTTTAAAATTCCAAACCACGTGGTAAAACACTGTATTAAATTCTCTTTCCGCTGTTGATGGTTTTTTTTAACTACCTGAGTGATTTCGGCGACATATTCAGTAATGTGGTAACGACTCGGAATCGTATTATTTTCCGTGCCCGTTAAGCAAAACTTTGAAAACGTAAGTTCATCATCAGGAGCAATTTTTTCAGATTCATTTGATTTTTTATCAGCGGACTTGATTACTTTTTTATTAATTGGATTCACAGCGTGCTGTATTACAATTTCAGGCGTTTCTTTTTGCACCGGTAATGCCACATTATCTTTGTACAGACAACTTAAAAAATGCAACTCCAACGCACGTTGTGAATCTCTAATCCCACCCTGGGTGGGACATCCTCGTGGGCAGTCAAACAGATCTTGGTGTTCGTGCGATGCAATATGTTCATAGCCCAATTGATATGTTGAGCAGAGGGTAGTACACTGAGGGCATTGTACTTTTTTGCCCACCGAGTGATTTTTTCTAACGTGACAGGTAAACTCTTTCCAATCCATAATCAATTGAATATTTGATACACAGCAGCGGTACTTTATCTGATTGCGTCTACTTTTAATAAGTTGACTCAAAACTTTTCTGTTATCATTTTGAGAAAGCGATGTATCAAACCCAAACCCCTCTAATACTATTTTTGATACATTACCTTTGCTTGAACATATTGTTAATGGTTTGGTACTTGCAACTAATCTTGGAGCACTGTGGCCAGACTTTACGTGCGATGGTATTTGGGTGAATCCTTGATGTGCAAGTGCTGGCGTAGAAGGATTCCAATCATTTAAAATGTCTTCAAATAAATCTAAATTGCTCTCTACATCAGGTGAATCTGTGTAATTAATTTGTTCTGCTGCATGAACAAAAAAAGTAACAAGCATTAAATGAAATGCAATTTTTTTGATCACTTAACAACCTCCCCTTTATTAATCATACCGCACCATTACATTGTTTTGTAATATTCATAATAGTAAAATGTAATTATCAATTATCTGGTAAGTAATGAAGTAACATTAGATGGACAGTCTGAGATAACGATCAAATAGCTTAGGAAAATTAATTAAAATCTAAATAAACTTGAGAGTTGTCATAGGGACTTTGAGCAAAATCAACCGGTATATGGCTTTGATAAGGATCGCAAAATCCGATATGTCTTTCTATCTCCATATCAAAATGAGAATAATACTCTAAGTATACCTGGACATCAGTTGCTTGCTGAGTGGCAAGGCTAGTCTCATTAGTTTGAGATACTATTGCTTGTTCAGTATTACTATTATGTAATACATCTCTGCACAAAGCTGCATGCTGTGCTAACTCGGCACGAGTGTCAAACCTGTTATTACACGAAAAACAATCAAATATAGTCTCGTCTATATCACGCACATAACATTCTAATGCGCTGCCCTGATTTTTGTGAACATGCTTACACTGTGGACACATAAACTTTATGCGAGATAATTTGTGACATAACGAAATATGATTGAGCGCTGGATACCAATTACCTAAAGGCTTTGCACAACACGATATTGCAGCTATTTTTCTATCCACTGTGTGCATTGCTTGCGTAGTAAAACCTTTTTCAACTGGTTCAGCGACTAATTGGCCGGAATTAACATCTTCAATATCTGTGCTATTTTTCAAAAACTTTTTCTTAAAGCACTTTTCAAAATGGGTTTGTAGACTTTTACTATATTGATTATTTTTGTTGCATAATGGACAAACAAACAATGGTAAATTATTATGATTGACCGCAATATGTTCATACATGTATGTGTTATTAGACGTGGCATAACCACATTCAGGACAGCTACACATACCTTTGTTTTTATGCCATTGTCGCACATGTAAGGTTAATGCTTGCCACGTCATTTTGGTTTGTGCACAACAGTGGTACAATTGATCTAATTTTTTATCATTTATCCATTTTTTCAATGCTAAACAACTTTCTTCTATATTTGCTTGATTAACAGTAAAGTCACCAGAAATAGTATGGTGCTCATGGTTCGTGTCAAACTGTTGGGGTGTATAAATAGAATTTGGTTGCAGAGTAAAAGATGTGTTATCAAATGCATGCAACGACAGCATTTTGCATAAACCAATAAATAAGAAGTATGATTTTCTTTCCATGATGAAGCACTAAGTTGAGTAACAATAAAGGCTTAACTAAGAACTAATTAAGCCTTTTCAAAAATATTTATACAATTTTTTTGAGAGTAGGAAATAATATTACATCTTTAATGGATGTACTGTTGGTCAGCAACATAACAAGTCTATCAATACCGATACCTACCCCAACGGCAGGTGGCAGGCCATACTCCAACGCAGTGATAAATTCTGCATCATAATGCATTGCCTCTTGGTCTCCTGCAGCATGAGCTTTGGCTTGCTGCTTAAAACGCTCTGCTTGATCAAAGGGATCATTTAACTCATTAAAGGCATTGCTAATCTCCATACCCGCAATAAATAACTCAAATCGAGCTGCAAAGCGCGGATCTTGTGCATCACGTTTTGCAAGAGGAGATACTTCTACCGGAAAGTGGGTAACAAAGGTTGGCTGTATTAATTTGTGTTCAACCAGCTCTTCAAAGAGTGCATACACTTTTTCACTCCATGATGCTTGTTTATTGGCACACACAATTTTGTGCTTTTTAAGGGTAGCATCGATCGCATCTTCTGCTAAATCTGCATCGGTTAGATTACCATACTGGCGCACGGCATCAAATAATTTGATACGGGTGAACGGCTTATCAAAATCAAGCAAGGTATCACCATAGGGCACTTGCGCGGTAATACCCACTTTGCGTGCAACGGTATGGAACATTTTTTCCACAAAATCCATTACCCACAAATAATTTTGATTTGCGGTATAAAATTCAAGCATGGTAAATTCTGGATTATGACGAGTTGATATACCTTCGTTTCTAAAATTACGATTAATTTCGTAGACACGTTCAATGCCACCTACCAATAAACGCTTGAGGTACAATTCAGGCGCAATGCGTAAATAAAAATCACTACCGAGCGCATTGTGGTGTGTGATAAATGGTTTTGCTGCTGCACCGCCCGGAATCGGGTGAAGCATAGGTGTTTCAACTTCACGATAACCATGCTCATCTAAAAAATCTCGCATAGCTCGAATAACATCTGAACGTTTATAAAAGCGCTCTCTGCTTTCTGGTGAACTAATTAAATCTAAGTAGCGCTGACGATAAATAGTTTCAATATCCGTAAGGCCGTGGAATTTTTCTGGCAGTGGGTATAGACATTTGCTCATCATCTGAAGGTGATCAACTTTAATAGTAATTTCACCCATTTTAGTTTTAAATGAGCGTCCTGAACACCAGACAATATCACCAATATCATAAAAGCGCTTAAATAGATCGTATTGCTCTGCACCAATGTCATCTTGGCGTAGGTAAATCTGAATGCGCCCTACACTATCTTGCAATACTGCAAAAGACGCTTTACCGTGATGACGCACTATGACCATGCGTCCAGAAATTTTGTACTCACGTGATTCTTGATCTTCTTTATATTCTTCAACAATTTGAGTGGTAGTTGTATTTATCTCTTTTGGTGCTGGCCACGGATCAATACCGAGTTGCTTTAATGCAGCAACCTTTTCAATACGAATCTGATGTTCTTGAGGAACATGCGACTCATGAAGTGTTTCAATCACGGGAACTGGTTGATTATCGTTTTTATTTTTCATGTCATTGGCCAGTAAGTAAAAATGATTTACAACTATTATTTTAGGTATTAAGTGTACTTCAGCACGGCATTTTTTACTAGCCGCATATTTCCTGAGCACGCTTATAATATTCCTCAACTTGAGACCAATTAATCACCTGCCAGAAGGCATTAATATAATCAGGTCGTTTATTTTGATAATGTAAGTAATAGGCATGTTCCCAAACATCAAGCCCTAATATCGGAACTAAGTTAAGCATAACCGGGCAATCTTGATTAGGAGTTGAAATAACTACGAGTTGTTGGTTGTTGTTCATACACAACCAAGCCCAGCCACTGCCAAATACTTTTTTAGCTGTTTCGTTAAAGAGCTCTTGAAACTTTGAAAAGCTCCCAAAGGTCTCTACAATAGCGTCAAGAAGCTGACCTTTTGGCAATTGACCATTATTCTTTTTTAATATTTGCCAGAAAAAGGTGTGGTTATAATGGCCACCGCCGTTGTTACGCACTTTTTCACGTATCGGTTCGGGCAATGTTTTAATATCAACTAATAATTCTTCCAAACTATGCTCTTGCAGTTTTGGATAATCTTTTAATGCAGCATTTAATTCATCAACATATTTTTGATGATGTTTATCATGATGCAATTGCATCGTTTGCGCATCAATGTATGGCTCTAAAGAATCGTAGGCATAAGGAAGTGGTGCCAGTTTAAACATTATCAACTCCTACACTCGTATGAGGTCTTGTAACATAAATTATCTCATCAGGATAACACATTTGTAATTGCTCGCGAGCAGCTTTTTCTTTATAAAAAGGATACGCTTGCCACAAGGTAATCTCTTTTTTGAACAGTGCAATTTCGTGCTGAATAATATCAATCTCATCAACAAGCATTTTTGACTCAGCTGCAATAATCTGTTGTGCACGAAATCCATATGCACCGTTAATATACACGCCGGCCATTGCACAGAGCTCTACACCTGCAATAATCCACAACCCATATTTTTTGTTAGTGTTACGACGTCGAACCGTGCGCATTGTCTCTTTCAATATCACGATGTTTGATCATGAATTTTACCGAAGGACAGTTCATACGTGCAATTTTTTCTACTAATGCAACCGAGCGATGCCTGCCCCCGTGCAGCCAATAGCTATGTTTAAAAAGCAACGCCCTTCTTGATATGATTTTTCTACAGAATACCGTAAAAAATCAATACATTTGTCTAAATACTCAAGTACAACCGGTTGAGCAAATAAATAGTTTTGTATCACTGATTCTGTTCCGGCGCATTTTTTTAATTCAGGAATAAAGTACGGATTGGGCAATGCACGAACATCAAATACAAAATTACTTTCAGCAGGTACACCGTACTTAAAACCAAATGATATTAATGAAACAATCATTATCCGTCTATCAGATCCAAAAGAATCTTTGGTAAGATTACGTAACTGATGTACGGTAAATTGAGAGGTATCAAGAATAGTATCTGCATAATCCACCAGCGGCTTTAACAACACCTGCTCTTTATCTAACGCTTCATCTAAATTAATATCCAGGGCTAATGGGTGGTTGCGTCGCGTTTCGCTAAACCTTTTTTGCAATATTTGCTTATTACATATTAAAAATAAAATATGAACATCAATACCGCGCTCAGGCCCATCATGCTTAAGTGCGTTGACCAGTTGCATAAGATCTGTACCATTACGCACATCAAGACCTAATGCAAAATTAGAATTCTCATGTATACGCTTTTTTAGAGCATCAAAAAAAGAATCTACTAATACAATGGGTAAGTTATCACTACAAAAAAAACCAATATCTTCAAGCGCGTGAAGCACGGTGGTTTTGCCAGCACCAGAATAACCGCTGACGATCAGAACAAAGGGTTTGGTATGTGGTTGCATGCTACTCCTGAGTGGAGCACTCTATCTGTTTAATTTAGATAGAATCTTCACTTTTAAATTTAGCTCGCATTATATTTTCTGTACATTACTTTACTGTTTTTTTTTCATTCATGGGAGTATTTTATGAAAATACCTACGATTAGCATGCGCCGTTTCATACTCACGTTTTTCTCGTTGGGTATTTTTGTATTACACGCAGATACCGCACCGGTTAAAGATGCGCCGTTTGATGAAATGGTATACAACTGGACGCGCAGTTATGCAGAGGTATTGCAACTGGTTAATCAAAAACATTATAAAGTTGCCAATGCCGAGCAATGCTTTATTAAATCAATAAATGAATTTGCAAACAATATTGATCCTCACTCAAACTTTTTAGATCCTAAAACCTATAAAGCCATGCTTGAATCAACCAGTGGCGAATTTTTTGGCATTGGCATTGTCATCGACAACAGTCGTGGTACTAAAGACAAATTTTTACTCGTTGTAGAAGTAATTCCAGACGGTCCTGCTGATAAAGCGGGCATAAAGCAGTATGACAAAATTATAGAAATCAATGGATTGAGTCTTGAAGGTATGTCTACTGATGAGGCCACCTCAAAATTAAAAGGTCCCCGCAATACCAAAGTAACCGTCAAAGTGCTACGTGAAGGTCAGCAAGATCTACTCACGTTTGATATCACTCGTGATGTGATAAAAGAACCAAACTCACTCTCATTTCATATCCCTAATTATGATATGTATTATCTTTCACTCAGTATGTTTAGTGACAGTTCAGCCCGCCAACTGGAAAACTTACTCCGTAAATCACAAGAAAAAAAATATAAAGGACTCATTTTAGATTTGCGCAACAACTCAGGTGGTCTATTAACGTCTGTGGTTGATATTGCCGGTCTCTTTTTACAAAAAGGCAGCTTAGTAGTAACTACAAAAAATAAAGAAGGAAAAGAAACTGAGCGTTATGTTACCAAGCGCAACCCCGTTGCTCCAAAAGATATTCCTATCTTTATTTTAATTAATAATTTTACCGCATCGGCAGCAGAAATTCTTGCCGGTTGTTTAAAAATACATGCCGAATCATCTGAACAAAAAAATAATCAACTCGTCTTTGTGGTAGGTACCAACAGCTTTGGTAAAGGCTCAGTGCAAGAAGTTATTCCGCTCAGCAATAATTGTGCCTTGAAACTTACTACATCACTATATTTCTTGCCGCAAGATATTTCTATTCAAGGAACCGGTATTGTACCTGACTTTGTTATTGAACGGCGCACTCCGCCCAACGAGCAACAAGTATGGTTCACTAAAAATTATGGAAGCGAACAAGCGTTGACTAATTATATTAAAATAAATCCTGAACCGACCAAAGATACCACACCGCAAACACCGCTAAAAGAAAAAAGTTGGGTAGAACGCACCAAAGCTATTTTAGAGCAAGATAATCAACTGCGTGAAACTATAACCTTAATCAATATTCTTGATATGCTCAAAACACTCAATCCAAGTGCTCTTTCAACACGCAAACACGCTATAGAAAAACTCCAATCTATTTTTGTCACGGGTACTATACCCTTAGTTGAGGTTAAACAATGAATAAACCAGGACCAGCACATCAAGTTTTTTGGTATGCTCAACAACCTGAGGCTGAACAATTACGTTCAGCCATAACGGCTGACGTTGTTATTGTAGGAGGTGGCATGGCGGGTATGTCTGCTGCCTACCGCTTTGCTCAAGAGGGCAAGCACGTTGTTTTGCTTGAGCAATATTATTGCGGTGGCGGAGCTACGGGTAAGAGCTCAGGATTCATTACTGCAGACTCTGAAGTGAATTTAACACACATGATTGATTTGTATGGCAAAACAGGAGCTCATCGCATCTGGGAATTAGGCAACTCGGGCACTGAGCTGATACGAACTATTGTTAAAGAACACGGTCTTGAATGTGAGTATCAAGAACAAGACACAAGCGTACTTGCAAATAGCGCAGCAGGATTTAAAGAAATATCACAAGAACACGCAAGTCGATTAGAAATGGGGTATGAAAGTAATCTGTATACCAAACAACAGTTGCATGCCGTCGTAGGCACCGATCAATACTATGGTGCATTGCGTTATGGGCCAACCTTTGGCATTAATGCATTTGCCTACTGCCAAGCGTTAAAACAGGTATTAAAAAAAATGGGTGTTCTGGTCTACGAAGAAACACCCGCGCTAACCATTGAACCCCGACGCGTAAACACAACGCATGGTTCTGTTGCCGCTGAGCATGTGATCGTATGCACTGATCAATACGCACCAAAAATAAATGTGCTCAAGGATGATGTATTTCATGCTCAGACATTTTTAACCATGTCAGCACCATTAACTCCTGAACAAATTGCACAGATTTATCCGGCCGGTCGCGTAATGGCCTGGGATACTGATATGATCTATACCTATTTTAGATCCACACCCCAAAATAGAATTCTTCTTGGTGGTGCTAACTTGTTATATACCTACGACACGAAAGAAAAATTTCATGCCCCAAGTATGTTAAAAAAATTTCAAAACTATTGGCATAGCAAATTTCCTCATATTCCGTTGCAAATTGAGTACATGTGGCCAGGATTGATTGGGATTAGTAAAGACATGATACCTCTTGCCGGTCATGACAAAAACCACAAGTCTATTTATTACATAAGTGCCTGCTCAGGGTTACCGTGGGCTGCCGCCATTGGTAATTATTGCGTTGAGCATATTGTGCACGGCCGCAGAGATTTTGATACCTATTTTAATCCGTATCGCTCGTATATTATGCGTCCTTGGATGCAAGCACTTTTAGGCAAGCGTCTTACTTTTGCTATCAATAATGCATTTACGCTGTTACGTTAAAAAAATCAGCACGCTTGTTTTATTTCAAGCGTGCTGACATCCAAAAACAATTATTAATCAAGTCGACGAACAAAAATAGAAACAGTCGATATTGGTCTACTGTCATCAGGCACTGCTAAAACAAGAGAAGCTCCAGTTGATGCGCCATAACTGCTGCTAAATAAACTTAATGTAGAGCCACCATCAAGTGCCAAAATTACTGTGCCACTTACTTGACGTGAAATGATCCCCGTTGAACCTGAGCCATATCCCGCGCCCAAGTTTTTATTTAAACTAGCAAAAGACGAAGCAAGCTGAATCTGAACAGAATTTACCGTGGTCGTACTTGAAACAGATAGCCCATTAGAAACAATGTAGGATATCTCGTAGACCCCTGTTTGCGCAAAGGTAATAGTTCCGAGTAAATTGCTTATACCGCCTTCCTCAACAGTTGTTTGTGTCAAGGGAAGTTGAGCACTATAGGCTGCCGTTACATCAGTTTCATTAAAATAAAACGCAAATGCTTGAGTTAAAAGATTTGCCCCGGTGTTACCGGTAATCGATGGGCCTCGTGCTCCGGTAGAACCTGTAAATCCCGTAAATCCGTTAGGACCAGTGTTTCCCGTATTACCATTTATGGTTGCACCTTGAGCACCTGCAGCTCCTTGGTTACCCGTAGAACCCGTAGGGCCTCCATCACCGGTAGTACCCGTTGCCCCGGTTGTTCCTTGTGCATCGCTTTGTAAACCTTGATTACCAGTCAGACCGGTAGGTCCGGTTAAGCCCGGATCATTTTGCGTACACGGTATAGTATTACATAAGGCACCTGCGACACTCAGAACGTTAACTTTAACATTGCCTTTAACGATGAGTGAGTTAATTATTTTATTGTTACAATTTTTTGCCTGAGCAACAGCGGCACATAATACCACTGTGCAAAACAATATAATAAGACTTTGCTTTTTCATCTTCACTCCATTTACTATGCAATGCGTCTAAAGGTTAGTGAACCTTGTGATATAAACTGATCGCCACCCAAGTTAGCATTAAAAATCGCACCCGGACCGCTCTCAACTACTTCAACAGTAGCGTTTGCAGGAATTGTAAGTATTGCTTCACCATACACTTGTTGATTTGAAAGCACTGTAGGGGTTGAAAAACGTATTCCTGTCGGCACACTATTGATATAAAATTCTATTAAAGGAATTCCACCTCCAGTGACGCTACTAGCCGACATTATGAAACTTACTTTGTAGACACCGGCTACCAAAATTACTGGGGTACCACTGTTACCAAGAAAACTAGTTCCGACAATAATCATGCCAGTTGAACCTGAAGCTAGAAATCCATACCCAATTCCAGTATTAAATCCAAAACCAGATCCAGGCCCCGTTTGGTTATTAACTAAGTAGTAATATCCATACGCTTTTTGAGCAAATAATGCCCCACTCGTACCCGTAGCACCCAATGACGCCGGTCCAGTGTTGCCGGTAATGCTGGCGCCCTGCGCTCCGGTAGCACCCGTTAATCCCGTATCTCCACTACTCGTTGCTCCGGTGTTACCGGTTAGTCCTGTTGCGCCTTGGTTCCCCGTGAATCCTGTTAGACCAGTATCACCCGTAATGCCGGTAATACCGGTGCTTCCACCAGGACCGGTTGCCCCTTGTGCACCGGTCACACCTTGTGTCGGGACAGCCAACCCATTGGGTAATATGATTTGGCCATTTACTTTAAGACTTCCGCCTATGCGTAATACGTTTGCAATTAATGCACTATATACTTTTGGACGTTTCTTAAACTCATCATCATAGTGATCAAGGTAAATAGTTGCTTCATTACTGATCAGCGACTCGTAATACGACCTTAAACAATTGCTCAAATCAGAATTGTGTGCACTCCCATGAGTTATGAGTTTTTCAACCTGATCTAACAATTCTTGTTTAGTATACAGGCGATTATTTTTTGACAACCAATCACACAATTGATTGAGTTCGGGTGTCTTTATAACATCTTTGGCAATTTTTGTTATTGCATACGCTACCGCATCAGGAACATAGCATAATTGGCGATAATCAGAATGCTCAATAAGTGAAAAATCACTGTCAGTTAAATCAAATATTTGTTCGTTAATTGCTGAGTTGCTGTGCAGCATGCCAGTGACAAAGCACAGCGCCGCAGTAAGAAGATGCATGTATCTATTCATTATTTATCCTGAACAATCAAAATTGATGCCGAAACACTACCACTATTAGAAACAAGGTTTACGGTTGTTGGAGTCGCAATATTAGGCGTTGTTTCATTGCGCAAGGTAATAATATCACCCGCATTGAGCGGCACTAATGTTTGCCCATGTAGTTGTTGATTGGTGCTTATGAAATACCGAGACGCTTCAATGACTGTATCATTTTGATACAACGCAAATTGACTTGCATTAGGACTGGTGATTACATAAGAAATTTCATAAATACCCGACGTTAGAATAGTCAATGCAGAACTGCCTGGTGTATATGCAATACCTGTTATGGCATAGGCTGTACTAAAAGGCACTGCTCCCGCTTCAGCAACACCCGAGCCACCAGTAATACTCGTAGCTCCTGTGGTATAAATAAATGCAAAAGCGCCATCACCTTCACTCAATCCACTTACACCCGTTGTTGCAGTAAACCCCGTAAATCCAGTAGGGCCGACGCTTGCATTACCCGTAAGCCCCGTATTGCCCTGAGCACCAGTAGACGCGGTAAACCCAGTAAGACCAGTTGCTCCTTGTGGCCCGGTATCACCCGTTGCTCCTTGAATACCACGCGCACCCAATGCGCCTTGATTGCCGGTGAATCCTGTAATACCTGTTGGACCTGTGTTTCCTGTTGCGCCAGGATTGCCATTACTGCTTGGATCACAGGATATACCACATATCTGATTGCATACTAATAAATTGCCACAAATGAGTACATTGCCCTTCACGCACAATTGATTAAACTGCTTGCAGCGTTTACGCGCTGTTTGAAAATCAAAAACAACATCCGGATCATTGTTTTTAATGTTACTAATTAGATCACGTATCTTATAATCCGTATCATTTAGATCTATTAATGCCTGACAAGCTATATGAGCAGGAGCTACACAAATATTTTGATCTATTAATTCAATGACCGCTTGTAATGAATCGGATTGTAGATCTTCTTTAGCTCTACATTTGATGCAGCTTTGAAAAAAATCATTCATATAAATATAACCCGTTAATGCAACGGGATTTTGTTCGTTACTAAGCGCAATGCCGGGTAGTAAGCAAAGCCCGCTGAAAATAAGCAATGGTATATGCTTCATGAAACTCCTTTTAATATTGACAAACTCTACTATCTGTAATTTTTATCACAGCGCTTATCAAATTATCAATCAATGCTACGGATTTAGACACCTGATACGAAACGTCACAAGTCAGCATTAATCCAATTTTCGTATGGTCATCGATAAATTCGTATTTGGTCTTTGAGAATCTGCGCGATTAAAGAACGTAAAAAATCCTTGCCCACTCACTGAACTATGATTGATGACCGTTATGTTATCACCCGCGTTTAAGGCAATAATAATGTGGCCATGAACTTGACGCTGTGTGGTTGGAAGCTCATTGGTTGCACCGGCACCAAATTGCCCTCCATCAATAGGTACACCGTTATGCAGTAACCCAATTTGCACTGCAGCATTATTAGGATTAGTGTTTACTGAGCTGATTGCCGTTGCTGAAAAGCTGATCTGATACAGACCCGCCTGATTAAAAATAACGGGGTTAGTAAATGCCTGGTATGTGATATTAAACAGCGTTCCAATAGATGAAAATTGAACTATTAGACCATATTCCTGAAAATTAGCATTAGTCTTATATAAGTATCCATAAGCTTGAGTGATATTTGTCGAACCTGTGTTACCCGTTATAGCTTGCGCACCCGGCACGCCTATCGAACCCGTCAAACCGGTTAACCCAGTAAGCCCCGTCAAACCAGTAATGCCTGGTGCACCAATAACACCACTATTACCAGTAATGCCAGTAGCACCAATCGCTCCGCTAATACCATTTGTACCCGTTGAACCAGCATCGCCGGTTACGCCCACCAAACCATCCACTCCTGTGACACCGGTAATTCCTTGTGGGCCGGTTGACCCTGTTGCGCCCGGTGCTCCTTGAGCATCTTGTATAGTCAGTTGATTACCCGTCAAACCGGTAACACCCGTAATACCGGGTATTTCAATGGGAGCTTTTGATGTATCGCGTATGCCATACACAGTGCCTCCTACCCGTAAATTATTTACCAATACAGAGCCTTTAACCACCAAAGAGTCTAAGATTTTGTTTTTATAGGTTGCGCGCGCATTCTGCTCAGCGATTACCGTAGCACGCTGACTCATCACATCGCTCTTATATTCTAGTATAATTTTTTCAAGGTCGTGCATTGCGTAGCAATTTGCACAACCTAGTGCTTCATCACATCCACTTAATACTAAATCATAGGGAATGAATTCATATCCTGAGCACAGTGCTATGTAAAGACCCGCCAGAGTGTTGCATGGGCTCATTTTTTTTTCTTGGTAAAGCACATCAAAACATGTCTTAATATCCTGTGGTATTAAAACATGACACTGATTATTATCATCAAACTGATAAACATATGTATTAGTAATATCCGTGCCCAAAACATTAGTGCTTAGTGCCAGTATGGCAAGCGCTATAAATTTTTTTATCATCGCAAAATTCCTTAACTCAATCGTTGTAACATCAATGAAAAAGCCGAACCAATTTGATCACCACCCATAGAATTAAGAACATCAAGAGAAGTCGTATTTAAATTTACTAATTCCACAGTGCTTCCTGGCTGCACTCTAATAATTGCTTGGCCTACCGTTTGAGAATTATTAGAGGATTGCGCATACACTAAAAGAGGATCTACTAAACCATTAATACGCAATCCAAGAACATTAGATGTTACCCCTTGCACGACGTAGTTAACTTTATACACACCACCGTTTACTACAGTTAGTAGACTACCCCCATTAACGATCCCTGGTGTTATTATTGGCATAGACCCATCAAACGTAAAGGCTGATCCCGCAGGAATGGTTTGCACAATACCTGTACCAAGACCGGTAGTATAAAAAACACCATAAGAAGCAGCTGCACCCAGTAAAACGCCACTTGGTCCAGTAACAAGCAATGAAGTTGGACCGGTATTGCCTGTTGATCCCTGTGTACCCTGCAATCCAGTAAACCCCGTAAGACCATTTAACCCTGATTCTCCCGTCGATCCGGTAAAGCCTCTTGGACCGCTGTTACCGGTGTTACCATTGATGCCCGATATGCCTGCTGCACCAGCATTTCCCGTATTGCCCGGCATTCCTGTTGCGCCCACATTGCCGGTAAATCCGGTGTATCCAGTAAAACCATCTGCGCCAGTATTACCCGTGACTCCCGGTGCACCCGTAGCCCCATGGGGACCAGTTACGCCATTGATTCCCTGTGTCAAACTATTACCTAATGTGCCTACCGGTGGAGTTATAATTAATCCATTAACGATCAGGTTACCATTTACACTCAAAATATTGCTAACCAAATTGCTCATTATTTTTGGCTTTTTTCTATCAGGACTAGCTTGAAATACAACTGCACAATCTGGCGATTCAAGTACCTGTGCAAAACTTGAAAGGCATAAATTAAATTGATTAGTCGAGGTTAGTTGTTTAAAGTTTTGAAAGATCTGGCGCGTTTGATCAAGGGGGTATAAGGTATTACCCTGTTCTAACCATTCCAATAAATCCATTTCATGTTTTGACAATTCTTGACGTGTGCTTAGTTCAGCTAATGCGTCATATATAAAACGGGGAATATAGACGTAATTTTTCGCTTGATGTAAAGCTAGCAAGTTGTAATCGTGCTCGGTTACATCGCTCAGCTCAACCATGGCATAAGTATTGCACGTCAACATCAAAAGTAGTATTAATAATTTTTTCATTACTCGTATCCTTAATTAGGCAAATTGTCTTAATAATATTGATGCACTGATATTTGTAATGGCAGGATTAGGACCAGCTGCAGGGTTAGTGACAAGGGTAACGGGAGTCCCAATATTGGGCGTGGTTTCATTACGCAAAGTAATTATATCTCCTGCATTAAGTGCCACCACCACCGAGCCCACGTTCTGCTTGTTGCTACTTCCTGCATAATAGCGTGATCCAGCAATAAGATTTGAATTTTGGTATAACGCAAGTAAATTGTTATTAACGCTTGTTATTGCAAAGGTAATCTCATACACACCGGTTCGCTGTATGACAATATCAGTAGAACCAGGAGTATGGGTAAACCCTACTAATTCGGCGTTAGTGTCAAACGGCACTGCGTTGGAACCTGCAAAACCTGAGCCACCTGAAACACTCGTCGCTCCCGTACTATAAATATAGGCAAATGCTTGATCTGATTCACCAAGACCAGTTTGCCCTTGTGGGCCTGTAAATCCAGTAAAACCGGTAAATCCTGTAGGACCTGTTGCTCCGACAGCACCTTGTGCGCCATTAGCTGCACTCAATCCCACAGGGCCGGTTGCACCTTGTGACCCTGTGTTGCCGGTAAAACCTGTTTGTGCATTGATTCCATCACTGCCAGTAAATCCTGTTGCTCCAGTGATACCCGGTCGCCCCACACCTCCGGTAGTTCCTTGAGGACCACGCGCGCCAAGAGCTCCCGTAAAACCAGTAAATCCTGCATCTCCCGTAAAACCTGTGGCCCCTGTATTACCTGTTGCTCCAACGGCCGCATTAATGGGATCAACACACGTATTACCGCACACGGTTAAGTTACCACAAATCAGAGCATTTCCCCGAACACATACTGCATTAAATCGCTTACATTTATTGCGCGCAGTTTTATCATCGCTGACAACATCTGGATCATTGGTTTTAATTTTATTAATGAGCTCATAAACGCTATCATCTGCATCACCTAAATCAAGTAATGCTTGATAGGATATAGCAGCAGGAATCACACAATTATTGTGATCTATAAAATCATAAACTGCCGGTATTGAATCAGAGCACATGTCATCTTCATGCTTGATCTTTATGAGATTTTGAAATGTCTCATCTAAAACAATATAGCTCTCAGATGAAATCACGACACGTTCATCAGATCGCACTCTGCTGGACAATAAACATAGTCCAGTAAGAAATAGTAAGGATATTCGCTTCATAAAATCCCTTTTTTACACAATACTTTTCAGTAATGTTTTAACACAGACCTATACTAAACAATTCACACCTAGTTAGGTAAACAATAGAATGGTGCGCACCATTATTTTTACTAATAAAAAAGAGCGCGCATCACCTGCGCACTCTTTTTTTAGGTACAAGATTTTATGCTAGTCGGCGTACAGTCATTGACATATTACTAATCGGTTGCTGTACGTCTGGATTTGTTTGTAGTAAAAAGTTACTTCCATCGTTGTAGAAACTACGATTAATAATTGCTAATTGATCACCGGCATTGAGCGTAAGAATTATCTGACCACTTACTTGCCGCAACAAAGTATCAGCACTTGTTCCTGCTCCATATTGGCCGCCCTCTACTGGAGACCCATTACGCACTAAACCTACCTGGATCAAAGAATTTTGTATGGTAAAATTAGAAAGAACACTTAAACCCGTAGCTGAAAAACTAATTTCGTAAGTACCCGATTCATCAAAAATAACATTAGGGGTCACTGCCACGTGAGTAATGTTAAATAACGGACCATTATTAAAAAGAGTAAGTAATGCTCCGTACTGAAAGCTGCTTGAACTTGTTTTGTATGGATAGCCAAATGCTTCGGTTATGAGAGTTGGACCGGTATTTCCTGTTGCTGTACTTTGCGCTCCTCTTTCTCCTTGTGCTCCCGTAAACCCCGTAAAACCTGTAAGACCTTCTGGCCCGACAGGACCTTGCGCACCTGCAGCACCAGCGTCACCAGCTAACCCAGTAAAACCTGTAAACCCGGTCGGGCCTGTGTTGCCTTGCATACCTTGTGCGCCAAGCGCTCCGGCATTTCCCGTTGAGCCGGTATTACCGATTTCTGATTGAGGACCTGTCTGACCAGTATTTCCTGTCGCGCCGCGCACGTCTTCTTGCGTTACAATATTTCCGGGGGCACCTGTTGCTCCCGTTAAACCAGTAGTTGTACCTGCAGGATCACAAGTATTGATACCACAAATAGTTCCGCATACCAATAAATTGTTTACAACAGCATCACATTTCACGACTAAGCAGCTCAGCACTTTATTTTTACAACGAGCACGGTGTGATGCAGTAGCCATTATGTGTTCAGATTTAGTTTCTAGTTCGTATTGAAATTCTTTCAAACATGCGTCAAATTGCTGAAATGAAAGATCTTCAAGTAGCGTAACCGCCTCTGTGCACGCTTTGTTTGCAAGCTCATGAGGTACTATTTCATAACCACTTTTTAAAGCCGCATACAAACCTGCCAGGGCTGGTTCTTTAGCTGTAAAACTTCTTTGTGCATAGAGGTGGTAAATAATTTGTTGTATCGGTTCTTTAATTACCACATATTCCTGTATATCAGGCAACTCCCTACAAAATTGTGCATATCCGCTAAAAGGGAGTATTGCGTGTAATAGTGCGAGCACTAAGGTAAATTTTTTCATGCACTTCCTCAAATTTTTTAAGCATCGATTAAGTTATTTGTTTAGCTATCAACATTAATAAAAAGGTAAAAATAATTATGAGAGATGCACAACCATTTAAAATAATTTTTTTCTTAATCAAAACGCTCTCTTACTACTCGCATTGCAGAAAAAAAACAAGCGCACTGCAACAATTCAGTGCGCTTGCTGTATTACTTATGCTAATCGTCTAATGGTCATAGACATATTACTAATTGGTTGTTGAACATCGGGATTGGTTTGAAATAAAAAATTATTTCCATCGTTAAAAAAACTATGGTTTATAATAGATAGTTGCTCACCTGCACTTAACGTGAGAATAATTTGTCCGCTCACTTGACGCAATAACGTATCTGCACTCGTACCCGCACCATACTGTCCTCCTTCTACAGGAGCGCCGTTGCGTAACAACCCAAGTTGTATTAATGAATTTTGAATAGTGTTATTAGACAAAGAACTACGACCTGTTCCAGAAAAGCTAATCTCATACGTACCAGCTTGATCAAAGATCACGTTTGGTGTTACGGCAACGTGAGTGATGTTAAAAAGGGGACCATTAGTAAAGAGTGTCAGCTGTATCCCATACTGCGAATTACTAGAGTTATTTTTGAACGTGTAACCAAATGCTTGAGTGATTACGGTACCTCCAGTATTACCACTAGCTCCTGCTAATCCGCGAGCACCTTGATCGCCGGTAAATCCCGTAAATCCGGTAAACCCTGTAGGCCCAACCGCACCCTGCGCACCTGCTAGACCGGCATTGCCAAGAGGACCAGTGAATCCGGTAAATCCTGTGGCGCCGGTATTACCAGGCAACCCGAGCGCACCAATAGCTCCAACTCCACCAGTCGTTCCTGTCAGACCCGTGTCACCTTGCGCACCAGTATCGCCGGTGCTTCCTGTAGCACCACGTGCATCATCTTGCAGACCTTGATTGCCGGTAATGCCAGTAACTCCGGTAACACCCGGCACAGTTCCGGCTGGATCACAATTGGTTAAACCGCAAATATTACCGCACACAAGAAGATTGTTTACTACTGCATCACATTTGACCACTAAGCAGCTCAGCACTTTATTTTTACAATGAGCACGTTGTGATTCAGTAACCATTACCTGGTCAGATTTAGCCTCTACTTCGCACTGATATTCTTTCATGCGCACATATGAGTCCTGCAATGAAAGTTTTTCAAGCAGTGTAAGCGATTCTGCACACGCTTTGCACGCAAGCTCGTGCGGCACTATATCATAGCCAGATTTTAAAGCGGCGTATAAGCCAGCAAGTGCTGGCTCTTTATACGTAAAGTTCTGCTGTGTGTATGCTTCGTAAACAATGTGTTGTATTGTTTCTGGAACTAACACATATTCTTGTCTATCAGGCAATTCTCTGCAAAATTGTGCGCGCACCACAATCGGTGATAGTAAACTCACTATGGCAAGAGCTAAAATATATTTTTTTAACATATACATTCCTTACGCTAATCTTCTAATCATGAGTGAATAGGCTGTGCCCTGCTGATCTCCGCCCATTGAATTGAGCACTGCAAGGTTAACCGCACTCAAATTTACCAATTCAACTACTGCTCCGGCAGGAACGGTAATAATAGCTTCACCGACATCTTGTGAGTTGGTTGAAGATTGAGCATATATTGACGTTGGATCAACAACACCATTAATACGTAAGCCAAAAACGCTGCTGGCAACACCCTGGACAATATAATTAAACTTATAGGTACCTGCAGTTGTTACGGTAATCGAAGTCCCGCCATTCACTAAACCAGGAGTCACAGTAGGCAATGCGCCATTGAAGGTTACCGGTGCTCCGGCAATAAGTGTTTGCGTTACTCCTGTTGCAACGCCAGTGGTATAAAAATAACCGAACGAGCCACTCAACAATGCGCCAGAAGCTCCCGTAAGACCCGTTAAAGTATTTGCAGCTCCGGCACTTCCTGATTGACCCGTAATGCCTTGCGGACCGAGTGGTCCGGTAAATCCTGTGGCACCCGTTGCACCGGTATTTCCAGTATCACCGATAGCACCAACTGCTCCTATGGGTCCGGTTATCCCTGTTAGGCCCGTTGCTCCAGTATCACCGGTAGCCCCTGTCAAACCCGTGTTGCCTGCATTGCCCGTAAATCCAGTTAATCCTGTCAAGCCCGTTGCTCCAGTAAATCCTGTCTGTCCATTTGGACCTGTAGGACCTTGTGGGCCCGTTACTCCATTTGCACCAGTAGCACCACCATTAGCGCTTGTTGTTGCATTAGGAACGTTTATTAATCCGTTAACAATGAGATTGCCACCAATTTGTAAAATATTGGCAAGTAACTGGGTGTATACTTTTGGTTTACGGCGATCGGGGCCAAATTCAACTGAGATCAGTCCCTCGTCACTTTTTAAAAGATCTGCAAACGCGAGCAAGCACAATGCGTGGTGATTAGTGCAATGCGATTCTAAATAAGGAGTAATTTCCGCAAAAGCTTTTCGAGACTCTGCCATAGTATACAGTTTGTTGCCTTGGTTAAGCCAAACTAATAATTCTTGGCACGCTTTTGGCAGTTGCACTACCTCATGCAACCAACTAAATGCTTGTTGCACACAGGTCGGAAAATAAGCGTGATGCTGTTCACGAAATTCTTCAAGCATGTGATAGTCATCTGAACTTAAATCATTAATTTCAAACATATTGGCAGTCATACACTGCGTAGTCAGTATGGCACTTATAATTAATAAAAATTTCATCTTCATCTATTCCTACCTCTTAAGCAAATTGTCTTATGATGATCGCAGCACTTATGTTTGTTACCGCTGGGTTTGGTCCTGCTGTTGGATTGAGTGTCAAAGTTGTTGGCGTTGCAATGTTAGGTATTGTCTCATTGCGTAAGGTAATTACATCGCCCGCATTTAACACAACAATTACAGAGCCATTATTTTGTTTTGCAGCACTTCCGGAAAAATAACGTGAACCTGCAATAAACGTACTATTCTGATATAACGCTAATTGATTAGCACTTGTACTATTTATGTTATACGTAATCTCATACGTCCCTGAGCGCTGGATTACAATTTCGGCAGTACCTGGTGTATGAAGCAATCCAACTAAAGCACTGTTAGTTTCAAAATTAATAGGGCCTGATCCGGTGTACCCCGATCCACCCGTAACACTTGTTGCTCCTGAACTGTAAATATACGCAAATGCTTGATCAGCCTCACCTATTCCCGTAGCTCCTTGCGGCCCAGTGAACCCAGTAAAACCCGTAAAGCCGGTAGGGCCGGGGTTTCCTTGCGCTCCTATGCTTCCTTGTAAGCCTAATAAACCGGTAAGGCCGGTAAAGCCCGTAAAGCCTGTTTGGCCCGTTTCGCCCGCAGCGCCCTGTGCGCCCGCTACTCCGGTAAATCCTGTACTACCTGTTTGCCCATCAGGACCGGTATTGCCAGTAGTTCCCTGTAGGCCACGCGCACCCAACGCGCCTGAATTACCCGTAAATCCTGTAATACCTGGATCTCCTGTTGCACCCGTTGCTCCGGTTGCCCCTTGAGGCCAGCACCCGGATCACACACAATATTGGGTGCGTTGCAGCAAACCGTAAGATTTCCACAAATAAGTACGTTACCGCGAACGCATAGTTTATTGAAACGTTTGCATCGTTTACGCGCCGTTTCAAGGTCAATAACTAATTCTGGATCACATGCATCTATTTTTGCAACGACAGACAACAGTTCATCGTGTCGCTCAGGGGTAACTAACGTTAAATCAATTAATGCTTGTTTTATTAAATCTGAAGGCACTACCAAAACATTATCATCAATACACCCAACGATAGCTTTTAATGCTACAGACTCATGGCTTGCAGTGCGGCTTGGCACGGTAGCATCACGGAGTGATTCATCTAAAAAAACATACCCATTGCACGGTTTTTCTGAAAAATAATTCCAAGGGGTACTATCGCTATATATGGCACACGGCACTAATAAAAGTCCGAGTATGAACGCACCAATAGGTGCAAACAAAGTAACAGTTTGCTTCATGAAACTCCTTTTTATGTAAACATATATTATGATGATAAATATACTACTCAATTATTATCACATGCATAATATCAGATACAATTACTGTAAAAAACAAATAGGGAAGAGTCTACCCTTAGGTAAACTCTTCCACTAAAAATACTATAACATTTAAGCTATTTGGCGAATCAAAATAGAAGCATTAATACTCGAGCCTGCAAAGCCGGCTGGAGGCGTTACTAAATCAACGCTAAAGGTACCAGTTCGTGCACCAATATTAACAAACGCACCTGCAGGTAATGTTAAAATTGCTTGTCCACGTACTTGAAATGGGGTATTGGGATCGCCGCCTAAACCAACACCATTTCTTGTCTCTTCAATAAATGCACCGTTGATTGCGATGAAAAATTGTGCATTATTATTAACGCCTACACCACCATTAGTATTAATTGCCATAACTTCATAGGTGATTTCATACACACCCGCATTATCCACAATAATATCACTGTCACCAAGTGCGTGAGTAACGTTGAGCAAAACCCCATTATCGCTAAAGTTCACAAAACTTACTGCGGTTTGTGCTGCAGTATTATAAATATATGCGTAGCTCAATGCAACGCCTGGTTCACCGGTAGCACCAGTAGCACCTGGGATGCCCGTAGGTCCTTGGTTACCAGTAAACCCCGTAAGGCCCGTAATACCCGTAGGTCCTGTTTGACCTTGCGCACCCAAAGCCCCTAAAATGCCAACGGGCCCTATGGCACCCGTGATTCCAGTTCCCCCTGTTGCGCCCGTAGCGCCCGTATCACCGGTAGCACCCTGTGCACCCTGCAATCCTTGAACCCCGGTAATTGAAATGCCTGTTTGTCCATTAATGCCGATACCAGTACCACAATTAACCGTACCATTTAACGTACCGCATACAAACAGATCTCGTACTTTGACATTGCCTCGTACGATAAGGTTATCCAAGGCCTTGTTATGTAAGTGTCTTCTTATTCTGCCAAAGCCACCTGCTGGCATATTTCCTTGCTCGAATTGACAAATACTAGTGCGTAATGCATCGATACATTTGGTGTAGCATTCACCATCGATA
This sequence comes from Candidatus Dependentiae bacterium Noda2021, assembly GCA_020886235.1. GTDB lineage: Bacteria > Babelota > Babeliae > Babelales > Vermiphilaceae > Noda2021. The sequence goes on from AP025250.1 coordinate 695,272, forward strand.
AGATCTTTATGGCTTTTCATGTAATCTAAAGCCTGCGTTAATCCATGACCCATTGTTTGCGCAGGCACTGCATAATCATGTTCTTGAACATGAAGACACAAAACTTTAAGAGCCGGCGATAACACTTCCTGTTGTGCAAGTTGTTGTATTTCTTGCAAGGCAACCACTAGATCTTCTGGCATTACCAGCAACTCATCATTAACTACTTGGCTGTAAGACCAGCCGCCCATGAACAATAAACTCAGTATTATTTTTTTCATTTGCCTACCTTTTATTATGCAATGCGACGTACGAGTACTGAAGCAGAAACGCTAAATGGTGCCGTGAAATTTGATCCCAAAAAGCCCCATACTAAAATTGAAGATCCAGTAACATTAACTACTTGGATATTAGTGTTAGCGCCCACCGTTAGTATAACTTCTCCAAAATTCATAGCGTTGACCGAACCTTGAGCAAACACGGTGCGTATGTCAGGCGCTGCACCGTTAATACTTAACCCAAATTGGTTGGGGTTGTTTCCTGCAACAGCAAAACTTATTTTGTAGGTACCGGCAGGAACAATGTTAATCACACCATTTGCTTGTAAACTCATACCAACGGCTGTACCCGCGACGTTTATAGGAACAGGACTGCCATTACCCACTGATGAACTTGAGTTATAATAAAAATATCCGTATGCATCATCTGCAAGCGCAGAGCCAATTGGACCAGTTAATCCCGTAGTGCCCGAATCACCTTGCGCACCAGTTGGACCTTGCAATCCTCGTGCACCATCTAATCCAGTAGACCCTGTTGGGCCAGTCAGACCCGTTTGACCTGCCGCACCTTGCGCACCGACTGAGCCTTGTGCACCGGTAAAGCCAGTCAGCCCCGTATCTCCTGCAATGCCTGTAGCACCGGTAAATCCAGTGGCACCTGGATCACCAAGAGATGCTGCTCCGTTACCGCCCAATGAACCAGATGAACTTGATAGGCCGGGAATAGTTATAGCGCCACACACCGTTAAATTGCATACTTTCAGTATACGCGCGCATGCTTGGCAATAGGTTTTTAATTTTTTTCTATCACAAGAAATTGTCGCCTGTCCTGAAAGCATTTGATCTTTATAGGTTGTTAAATACATCACAACATCAGCAAGCTCATCACGCGTTTGAGCAAGTTCAAGCGCTTGATCGACCGCTTTGATAGCAATTGAGAACGCAATGATTCTGACGTTATCTTTTGAGTGAGAACGTAATGCTAAAAAAGCATCATTAAATATTGCTTTAGGAAAAAACTTAGTCACGGTTTGGACTGAATAAAACACGAACTCGGGAATAAACACACACTCTTCTTGAGTTGAGGCAATATATGTTTGTTCTGCAACCGATAGCTCATCGCTGTTATCAAACTCCTGTGCGTATACAGGCACAGATACTAAAATCGTAAGCAGTAACGCTGAGTACAACTTCATACTAGATCCTTTTAAACTAAGCAAGTTGACGAATTACAATAGACGCACTCACGTTTTGACCCACACCAAATACATTAGGATTGAGCGTTACGCTACCCGGACTTTGATTATTTTGTAAGGTGATAATCGCATTTGCCGGTAAAGCGAGTATCGCTTGTCCCATGTTTTGTGTTGCAGAAACATAATATCGTGCAGATGAAGCAACACCATTTACAAATATATTAAATTGACTTGCTTCAATCGTGCTGGTGTTAAACGTAATTTCATACACACCCGGATTAACCACGACTATTTGTGATGAACCAGGAACGTGTATTACCCCTGTCAAATCTCCGTTGCTTGCAAATGGCACTACGTCAGTGGGTGCTGTTGCATTGATCAGATCATTTCCTGTTGTGTAAATATAGGCAAACGTAATTTGAGATGGGCTCAATCCTGCTGGTCCTACGGCGCCTTGTGGACCAGTAAAGCCGGTAATACCAGTAAGAGTATTAGTTGCTCCGGTCGCACCTTGTGCACCTTGATTTCCGGTAATACCGGTAAAGCCCGTGCCACCCGTAGGGCCGGTAAGTCCGGTATTACCCGTTTGACCAAGTGCCCCACGCGCGCCCAACGCGCCATTAGGACCAGTAGTTCCCGTAATGCCAGTTGGACCGGTAGCGCCCGTAAATCCTGTAGCACCCTGAGTGCCGGAACTACTTTGTTGGCAATTTAATCCATTAATAAATGCGCTGTTACACACTAATAAATCGCCGCCAATAATCATATTTTTTTTCACGCACAATCTGTTGAAAACGTTACAGCGTTTTCGTGCAACAGAATAATTACATACAACATCAGGGTGTTCTTCTTGAATTTTTTGTTTGTAACTAACAAGCAACGAATAATCATCATGATCACACGGAACGAGTGTCATAAGGGCATCAATAAGATTAGTGACTTGAGCTGCTGGCATCAGAGTGTGTCCTATAGTTCTTTGCTCAAGATATTCGCTAATATTTTTTATAGTTGCACCCGCGTGAGCACAATAATAAACAATGTGATCTAGCGGCTCTATCGATACATATTTTTCATCAAACGGTTCATGCATTTCTTGTGCACTACAAGTAAACTCCATGGTGCTTAACATTGCACACAAAAAACTAAAAAAAATTGTACGTTTCAACGCCAGCATAAAACCATCTCCTTGTATAACTAATCTTTTACTACTATGTATGTCATACATAATTGGCAGAGGATTAATCAAAGGTTTTGGTGCCGTTAACACGAGAATGGTGCGGATAGTTTTTCAAAAATACCCCCCCCACTAAGCGAGAGGGGTGATTCAATCTTTCCTAGGAAAGCTGCTCAATGTAGATGCTGGTTGATACTACCGTAGTTCCAAAAGGATCTGGACTTAACACAAAGGTAGATCCAGCAGTTCCTGTGTTATTCACTAATCGTAATGTATCTCCTGCAGAAACTTGAACAATAAACTGACCGGTCATAGTGTTATTATCTGTATTGATGCTTGATGCTAATCCCACGCCATAGGTACTTGCTTCATAAATACCACCTGCTGTGTTTATAGCATAAAACTGAATTCTATTAGTCGGTACACCACCAGTGCTTTCAAAGCCGGTAATAGCGTAAGTAACTTCATACGTGCCGGTAACAGCAAATGTTACTGTACCACCTACAATAGTCATGTTAGAAGCTAGTGTAGCATTATAGGGCACTACCGCCTGATATGCTAAGTTACTTGTTCCATTGATATTTGAAAAACCAAATGCCGGTGCAAAGCTTGCTCCCGTATTACCTGTGGCACCCGGCGCTCCTTGAGGGCTAATTCCCTGTGGTCCGGTGAACCCGGTAAGACCCGTTGGCCCCGCAGCGCCATCAGCGCCGGCAGCGCCTAGGGAGCCTATAGGTGCTGTGCCCGTAGCACCGGTATCGCCCTGTGCACCGGTGTTGCCGGTGTTACCAAGAGCACCGCGTGCACCCAGTGGGCCTGCAAAACCAGTAAGGCCGGTACTTCCGGTATTACCGGTGTTACCCGTATCTCCAAGCCCACCAAGAGGAGCTGTTAAACCAGTAAAACCTGTAAGCCCGGTCAAGCCTGTTGTACCCGTTACGCCTGTTTGACCGGTAGCCCCTTGCGCAAGAAGCTGGGAGCCCGCATTACCGGTAAATCCAGTAAGACCCGTAATACCCGTTGGGGCCGTAAAACCACCGCATCCCGTTATTGAAGCGTTGGCAAAGATTCCAAAAATAGTTCCTCCCACAGCCAAATTATTTACTTTGACTGATTGTTGAACTACTAAGTTATCAATTATTTTTCTTTTTTTATGTTTTCTCACTTCCCCCGTTATCCAGTGATAATACTCCTCTAAACGTTGCGCAAGTTCGTGATTGCGAGAATCAATAGTCTCAAGACCATCAATGATTGCATTATGCACAACGCTCGCAGGTAGAACTGAATATCCGTGAGATACGGCGTGTTCAACAGCACGCACCGAAGGACGCACAATACCCGGAGTATACAGTGAGATATTGTTAAAAATATTTTTTAATTCGTGGGTGCATTCAACCAACTCACCACGCACCGTAGTATCTTGTGCCTGCAGGGGCAGCGCACATGCAACCACCAGTAGTAATATACGTTTCATGTATTTCTCTCCCTTAATTTGAAATACGTTTTATTAACAATGAAGCAGAAGTACCTAGATTTGTGCCACCTAAGTTACCCGCAATACCAACGCTAGCAGTCGCGCTTAAAATATTCACTAACGAAACGGTCGTATTAGGAGCCGTAACCGTTAAAATACCTTGTCCATATGCTTGCAGACTTGGTAGAGGTTGATCATAGGTAAAATTATTATTGAGTACACCGTTCACTAATAATCCAAAGCGTAACTCACTTGCAGCATCTGCTGTTACTACGTACGTAATTTGATAATTTCCGGTGTTAGCAATGGTAATTGTGCCTGCATTGTCATAGGTCATGCCGACCGGAACTGCAGGTTGTGACCCGCCAAAGACAACCGGTGCATTTTGAGCCACGCCAGTGCCTGCTCCCGTTAAGTAAAACATAGCAAATGAAGCCGGGTTCAATGCTGTTCCAGTAGGACCGGTAGCTCCCGTTACCAATCCTGTTGCACCCGTTATTCCCGGTGCACCTTGAGCACCAAGAGCTCCTTGGGGACCGGTAAATCCTGTTAACCCCGTGGAACCTGTATTACCGGTATTTCCTGTTGCGCCTAGCGCACCTACTGCACCTACTAATCCGGTAAACCCAGTGAGTCCGGTTGCTCCGGTAAATCCAGTATCACCCAGCGCACCCGACGCTCCTTGAAGACCAATAACGCCCGTCAATCCGGTTAATCCGGTACCACCCGTAGCACCAGTAGCGCCTTGCAGACCTGCTGCACCACGCGCTCCTTGCAGACCAGTAAAACCAGTAAACCCGGTAGATCCGGTGTTACCCGTATCGCCAAGCGGGCCGGTTTGACCTTGTGCACCGCGCGCCCCTTGAGGACCGGTTGTGCCCGTTGAAGGATCTGCTATTGGCGTAATGGGTGCACAGATAAGACCACCCACACATAGATTACCTTTAATCTTGAGGCAATTGGCACAAAGCTTGCAGTACACTTTACATTTTTGTCGTCGCGTAGAATCCTGCGACTCATCAAGCAAGGTGCAATAAAAACTTTCCAAACATTCTTGGTTACATTCTGATGGCAATGCAGCGCCCATTTCTAAAACCGCTTCAAGACCTGAACGCACCACGCTCAAATCAATATATTCTTGGTTTTCCATGCGTGCACACAGCTCTTGAAACTGTTTGTTTACTAACAAGGTGTGCTTGCCAGAACCAAGTGTTTGCAAACTTTGTTGCACACATTCAGGCATAGCAACCGTATTTGATGCACTATATTCAAGTTCCTGCTGAACATCTTCGAGCAATGACGCATATCCGCTGTTAACGCATGCACTCACGATCAGTAATGCAATTATTTTTTTCTTCATGAATTACCCTTTTATGCTATCTGACGCACAACAATAGATGCTGATATATTTTGGTTATCAGTGCCTGTTAATCCGGTGGTGTTTACCACAACTGAGTTTCCAACTCCATTAGCACAACGCACACTAATAATATCTCCCGCTGTAGCTGCTATAACTACACGGCCCGTGTTTTTTGATGGGGTAGCCGTACCTGAGCTGTACAAGCTATTTGGCGTAGTTAAGCTACCATTTAAAGCAACTGAAAATAATGATGCGCTTGATACGGTGCCGCTCGATGTTGAAACAGTAAATAATACTTCGTAGATACCAGTGGTTACCACTTGTATGTCAGTACTTGCTGGTGTCAGAAGATTGTTTACCGCTACGGTATTGGTAAACGGAACGGAAGCGCTTCCTACTAATGCTACCGTACCCCCCGTCACGCTTGTAGCGCCGCTGAAATATGCGTATAAGAATGCTGCATCACCCGCACCAAATCCTGCAGCTCCTGAGTTGCCGGTAAATCCAGTGATACCAGTAACTCCGGTAGGACCAGTGTTACCTGCAGCTCCTGCATTACCTATTGCTCCGCGTGCACCTTGTGGACCTGTAAACCCAGTTACGCCAGTAGCGCCAGTATTTCCCGTATTGCCGGGTAATCCAACTGCTCCCAATGCTCCCGTAAAACCAGTAAAGCCGGTAGGTCCTGTAAAGCCCGTAGTACCTGCTGCTCCTTGTGCGCCGGCAGCACCCTGTGGACCCGTTAAGCCCGTTAATCCCGTATCACTTGTAGGACCGGTAGCCCCTGTATCACCTGCTCCACCCAATGAACCTATTGCACCTTGTGGACCAGTAAAACCAGTAAATCCTGTGACTCCTGATGGACCTGTAGCACCAGTTTCGCCTGCAGCACCAACGGTACCACACGAAACACGTATGTTGGGATCAGGGCAGATAGTGCCACACACTATCAAGTTACCCCCTATGCGCGCATTACCGCGTACACATAACTCATTAAATGTTTTACAACGCTTGCGAACGGTTTCTTCATCTGCGACAATTGATTCATCAAGACATAACAGTTGCTCGTAATACGTATTAACAGTTTTTACATCTTCGCTTGATAATGACACATCTTGTAATTCCTGGGCCGCGCACATCATTAACTCGAGCGGCATATATTCTAACGTGCTATCAGAATATGCTGCTGCCAAAGCAACTAAGCCCGGTGTGCGTGCGTTTGATAGATCAACCGTAATTGACTTCAGTGGCTGAGCATAGTACTGGCACGGATTATTACTGGTAAACGTTATCTGTTGTTCTGTTTTGATTCTAGAAAATAATAACATCAGTATCAGAAAAACAGAATTTCGTCTCAATGAGACTTTGTTCATTACATGCTCCTTTTTTATAACGACAATAGATTAGTTTTTTTAAAAATTCTTTTTTTTCTTTTTTGTAGGTTTAACAAAAAATAATCAGTTAATGAAATCAATTTAAAAATAAAATTCCCCGAGAATAATCTCGGGAATAAAAATAGACCATTTAAGTTTAAGCTATTTGTCTGACATACATACTAATGCTTGTAGTATTTGCAGCATTGCCCGCTAGTGCGTTTACATTGAGCAAATCAGTAGGGTCGCCGGTATTGTTAACTAATCGCACAGAGTCTCCAGCATTTGCAAACATTATAAATTGGCCACACATAGACTGTTGACTCTGATTAATGGGAAAACCAGTGTTAGAGTTATATCCATAGGTACTACCGTCTATAATATCACCGGCAGCATTAATTGCATAAATTTGTACTTGCGAGGATATGTACGCATTACCTGATGTAGCACGGAATCCGTTTACAACATAAAAAACTTCAAACACCCCACTGGTATTAAAAATAACCGAATCAGTTGTTGCACTCATGTTGTAGAAAAAAGATCCAGGGATTGATAGCACCTGACCACGGGTAAATGTTATGGGATTAGTAGTGTTTAATCTAAAAGCATACGGCATTCTTACACCAGGTGCACCAGTATTTCCGCTTGAGCCTTGCAATCCAGCAACACCGCGTGAACCGGTAAAGCCAGTTAAACCTGTTACACCAGTTGGTCCGGTTGCACCTAATGCGCCGGCAGCTCCAATGCTTCCCTGTAATCCCGTAATACCTGTAGAACCAGTAGGGCCGGTACTACCCGTTTGGCCCGTGTCTCCCGCAGCTCCTTGCGCAAGAAGTTGAGAACCTGTATTACCAGTAAAGCCCGTTAAGCCCGTAACACCATTGACCACTGAACTAGCGCTGGCAAAAGAACCTATAATTGAACCACCCACCACTAAGTTTTTAACTTTAACCGATTCCTGAACGTTTAAGTTATTAATTACTTTATTTTTCTTTGAGGATCGATCTTGCAAGGACAATTGATAGTTTTGCAAAAAAGTTTTAAGCGATTTTTCTTGGTTATTTTTCAACTGTTCTACATAAAATAAGGCATCATCTATTGCAGAATTTACAACACAAGACGGAATCTGTGTGTATCCATAATCAAATGCATCACACAAAGCAAAAATTGCAGGTGAAATCATATCAGGGGATGCTGATTTAATAGTCTTTAGTGCTTCTATCAACTCAATGTCAACATATGTCTTAAGTAAATATTCCTCCTGTGCGGCTATGCGCAATGAAATACCAGATAGAATAAAAAGTAATAAGATTTTAAGGTTCATCATATGCCCTTTTTTTAGCTTGCAATTCGTTTAATGATAAGTGAAATTGCAGTTCCCAAGTTATCGCCGCCTAAATTGCCATTCAATAGAAGAGATCCGCCAAGAGCTGCTAAAGTAATCTGGGTATTTGGTTGTGTAACAGTCAGTAATCCTTGTCCATAAATTTGCGCAAAAGCATTGCCTGATACTCGAGTAAAGCTAGGATCTTCAACACCATTCACTAACAATCCGATTTGAGTAGTTGCAAATCCACCGACAGGATAAATGTAGCTTATTTCATACGTTCCTGGATCAACTATGGTAATAGCACTACCACTCAACGTAAAGCCCACTGGGACAGTAGGTATTGATCCCGCAAAAGCTACTCCGGTTGTGGATACGCCACTCACACCGGTGGTCAAAAACATTGCATATGCTAAAGGAGTTACGTTAGCACCGGTTGGTCCGGTAATACCTGTTTGGACGCTGACCGCTCCGGCAGGACCGGCTGCAGCAGCATTGCCCGGGTTACCTAACGGTCCGGTAAAACCCGTAAAGCCCGTATCACCAGTATTTCCCGTTTGGCCTGGTAATCCTTGCGCTCCTTGCAAACCGGTCAATCCCGTAAACCCCGTAAAACCAGTCAACCCCGTGTCGCCGGTCTGGCCAAGCGCTCCCGTATTACCCTGTGCTCCGCGTGTTCCAATAAGACTTACCGTTGAAGGATCAGATACTTCAGGTGCGTAAATTAATCCACCTACACAGATGTCACCAGCAACTTTTAATGTGTCTACGCATATCCTGCAATATGTGTTACATTTTGATTTGCTTACTGCACAAGTCATTGCATCATCAGCTAAGCAGTCTTTATACTGCTTAATGCACGAAATCTCTTCTGCAAATTCTGGTAATGCTTTTTCAAAAGCAAGTACATGATTAATGCCAGCTACTAGTAGACTTATATCAACATTATAGCCAGATTTAACTGCGGCACACAATTCGTCCAGCACATTGTCATACAGCCTTATCTCATTATTTTCTTTAATATTTAAGAGTGCCTGTTTTACACAGTCGGTAACGAGAATTTTTTCAGTTGCGTGCAATGCGCCAAGTTGAAAAAAAAATCCATAAAGTAATAGCATCAAACAAATTTGCAATCTCATTTTTTTCATTATAGACCCTTGTTATCAAAAAATTTGCCGTATCATTATAGAAGCAGTTGCTCGATCTCTAACTAATCCAGCAGGTCCAGAAATAGTAACCGAAGGCGATAAGGCTACACCTATGTTTTTAATATTGATGATATCACCTGCATTACATGACCTTGTTAGCTTCATTAGATTGTAGGGTGATACAATTTTTTGACCCGAAGTATAAATGCTGCTTACGGCAATAAGAACATCGTTTACAGCTAGACCAAAAAGATTTGCTTCGCCCTCTGTAATAGCCTGGAACGTAATTTCATAAGTACCGGTTGTTGTTACCTGGATATCAGTACCATCAATCAAATTAAAGCCATTTACCGGTCCTTGGTTAGTAAAGGGAACAGATGCTGCACCCGAACCATTTACTGATGACCCACCTGTAACACTCGTGGCACCCGTAAAGTAATATGATGCATACAATGATTCATTTGCCGGTATACCCGCAGGCCCGACGTTACCTGTAAGCCCCGTAAATCCTGTAAGACCTGTTGATCCAGTATTGCCTGTTTCTCCTTGCGCACCAGCTGCACCTGCTGCTCCTTGCGGTCCGGTAAAACCCGTAAGACCTGTAGCGCCTGTGTCTCCTATCGAACCAAGCGCCCCTAACGCCCCGACTGCACCTTGTGATCCGGTAAATCCAGTAAAGCCTGTATTTCCCGTAGCACCAGGTTCTCCCGCACCTGCTTGACCGGTACGTGGATCAGGGCATATGATACCGCACACAATTAAATTACCCCCAATGCGTGCATTGCCACGCACACATAACTGGTTAAATGTTTTACAATGCGCACGTAATGATTCTTGACCACGTACTAATTGCTCATCAAGATTAATTAATTGTTGGTAGTAGCTATCTAAATGTGTACGCTCATTCAAACTTAAAGAACTCTGTGACCGAATATCATGTACCGCACATAGCATTAACTCAAGAGGCATAAACTCAATTGATTCATCATTAATAGCAGCAGACAATGCAACCATACCTGGTGTATCTTGTAGAACTGAACCATCTAACCGTTTATACAATGATTTAATTTCAGCAGTTACCTGTGCATACAACTGATCAACCTGATTGGTAGTAAACAAAATTTGATTTTCTGATGCGCGCAAAGTAAATAGCACTGATAGCGATAGAAAAAACAAACTCTGTCTCAATGAGACCTTAGGCATTACATACTCCTTTTAAGAAATGCATGTGTGTAGCTGTCAAAAATGGTAATTATTCTTTACGTATGTTTAACAAAAAAGCACAGCAATAATCAACCAAGAATGTAATAGTAGAAATAAAAAAATCCCCGAATTGGATCTCGGGTATAATAAAATAGGCTATTTGTCTAACATAAACACTCACTAAATTATTTGCAGCACGGGCTAACGGTAAAACACTAGTAGTAATGATTCGTGCCAGACCCGTGTTATTGATTAAACAGAGTGTCTCACCAGCTGAAGCAGTTACAATAAATTGCGCTCGCCTCAATGAACCCATATTCATTTGCAGCTCCCTGTTTTATTGCAATGCATCATTTTTTAATTTAGAAGTGTTCTTTGGTAGGTCTAAAAAAATAATAAGAATCAAACTAGGAATAACTAAAACTAGTGAGCTCCCGTTTTTTGGGTCTCGGGAGCTTACTAGTTAAAACAAATTTCTTATGCTATTTGTCGAATGTAAATACTAGCAATGGTTCCAGGGGGTGTAACCGAAACTGTCGATAATAGTAGAGTACTTCCAATGGTTCCTGTGCTATTAACCAAACGAAGTGTGTCACCCGCACTAACTTGAATAATAAACTGACCTGTCAGCATTTGGCCTACAGTATTGCCTGCAGTAGGGCGACCTAAGCCATAAATACTACTCTCTATAGTTACGCCTGCAGTATCAATAGCGTATACTTGAACCTGATCAGAACTGCTTCCGCCACTTTCAAATCCATTCACTGAATAGGTCACTTCATATACTCCTGGATTTGAAAATGTAAAACTAGTACCGACTAGAGTAATATTTAAACTGCTGAGTAGTGTGAAAGGAAATTCCTGCTGGTAGGTAAGTGATTGAGATGTTTCTATAACACCAAGGGCAAATGCTTGTACAACACCTGACGGACCCGTATTACCAGTTGACCCCTGTATTCCGGTAAAACCAATCAATCCCGTCAATCCGGTAAAACCAGTAAAGCCTGTTGTCCCAGTAGAGCCGGTAGATCCACTATTGCCTATGCTACCTATTTGACCAGCTCCTCCTGTTGCACCCGTATTACCAGTAAAACCAGTATTGCCCGTTAGCCCCAACGCACCACGCGCACCTTGAGGACCTACAGGACCTGTAAAGCCCGTATCACCAGTTGGACCAGTAAAGCCAGTATCACCGATCGGACCTAATGCGCCTATCGGACCTGTAAACCCGGTAAAGCCTGTTGTACCTGTTGCTCCAGTAGCCCCGGTATCACCGGTAGCACCCTGTGCTAAGATTTGTGAGCCCGCGTTACCAGTGAATCCAGTCAAACCAGTTGCACCAGTGGCAGCAGTTAAACTACCACACCCTGTTACTTGATTTATACCTGCAAACGTCCCAAAAATAGTTCCACCAACGGCAAGATTGTTTACCTTAACCGATTGTTGAACTAATAAATTATCGATAACTTTTCTTTTGTTATGTTTTCTATTTACATCGTTAACGCTATGCCAACATTGCTCAACTTTGTTTGCAAAATCAACATGAGTTGAATCAATAGTTTGCATTGCGTCGAACAAAGCATTTTCAACTAATGATGATGGCAAAACTGTATACTGATCATCAATCAATGCATATTTGACAGCTTTGATAGTAGGTCGAACTATACCTGGAATATGATTACCTATTTCACTAAAAATATTGTTAAGTTCTTCAGTACATTCTATTAACTCTGAAGATGTCTCGTTTTCTTTCGCATGCACACATAAAGCAAATGCAAGCGAAAAATATAGTATTCGTTTCATGTATTTCTCTCCTTAATTTGAAATACGCGTGATTAACAATGACGCAGCGGTACCTATTTGAACGCCCCCCAAATTGCCTGCAATTCCCACCGTTGGTGAGCTTGTTAATAAATTAACTAAAGCAATAGTATCTCCTGCTGCTAAAGTTATTAGACCCTGCCCATATACCTGAAGCGTTGAAGTAGGTTGACCATAGGTAAAAATATTATTAGGGGTACCGTTTACTGATAAACCAAAACGAAGCTGACTTGTTTCGTTTGCTGCTGCTATAAAAGAAATTTCGTAGAGGCCAGCATTAGTTATGGTAATTGTACCAGCACCATCGTAAGTCATCCCCACGGGAATTGTTGGTTGTGATGCGGTAAAGACAACTGGTGCATTTTGCGCAATCGTCGTTGCAGCTACACCAGTTCCTCCAGTAATATAAAACATTGCATAAGCTAATGGACTTAATGCCGCACCAGTAGGTCCGGTTGAACCCGTGACAATACTCCCGGCAGCTCCTTGCGCTCCTCGCGCACCAGCCGCACCTTGAGGACCGGTAAATCCGGTTAATCCAGTAAATCCAGTTGCACCAGTAAATCCAGTTGCACCAGTAGATCCATTAGCACCAATCAATCCAGTAATACCGGTAAATCCAGTCGATCCGGTAACGCCAGTGTTTCCTGTATTTCCTGCAGCTCCCGCAGCACCTCTCAATCCTGTGAAGCCAGTAAATCCTGTAGTACCGGTATTTCCAGTATTACCACTTAATCCTAAAGCTCCTAAAACACCTTGAGGACCTGTGAACCCAGTATTTCCAGTAAAGCCTGTACTGCCTGTATCGCCTAGGGGACCTGTTGCTCCGCGAAAACCACGCGCACCTTGTGGACCAGTTGTTCCAGTAACAGGGTCAAAGATCGTTGAAACTGGCGCGCAAATTAATCCACCAACACACAAATTGCCCTTAATCTTGAGACAATTGGCGCAAAGTTTGCAGTATATTTTACATTTTTTGCGCGTTTGACCTTGGTATGTTGATTCACTTAATAATGTAGTGTAAAACTGCTCTAGACATTCTTTATTACAATCATTAGGTAACGCATGTCCCATAGCGAGAACAGCTTCTATACCCGATCTTACGATCGCAAAATCAACATATTTATTTGATGCAATGCGCGAACATAATTGTTGAAAATCATTATGTATTAGAAGGGCTTGCTGGCCTGAGCTCAGCATGTGCAAACTTTCTTTTACACACGTTGGTAGGCAAATTTCTACATCATCTACTGAGTATGCAAGTTCTTGTTCAATATTAATAGCGTGTGCTACAGCTGCAAACATGCTGAGTGCGCTGGTTAAAAAAAATATAAACATCTTATTATTCATGAGCTACCCTTTATCCAATTTGACGTACAATTATAGACGCAGCTACGTTTTGATTGTTAGCACCTGTAAATCCGGCTGAACTTATAACTGCGCTTGTCCCAGTACCGTTAACTAGTCGTATCGTTAAGACGTCTCCTGCAGTAGCCGAGAAAACCACTCTTCCAGCAAACAAGGCCGGCACGGTGCCTGATCCAATAAAATAAAGAGTTGCTCCAGGTATCAAACTTCCATTGATAGCAGCCGTAAACCGTGATGTATTAACGGTAGTAGTGATGGTGTATAAAACTTCATATCTGCCTGGCGTTAATATTTGAATATCCGTGCTTCCCGGTGTATGGGTAATACCACTAATCGGGCCATTAGTTGTAAATGGAACGGCTGCGCTTTGAGCTAAGGTAACAGGATCGCCGCCTGTGACACTTGTTGCTCCCGTAAAGTAAGCGTATAAAAATGCTGCATTTGCGGCTGCAAGACCGGAAGCACCTGAACTTCCCGGCAAACCGGTAAAACCTGTAAAACCCGTGGGACCGGTTGCGCCAATAGCTCCTGCAAGCCCCGCTACGCCGCGTGCTCCTACCGGACCTGTAAATCCTGTCAATCCTGTCTGGCCTGTATTACCCGTAGCACCCAGTGGCCCAATAGGACCTACTGGGCCGGTGAATCCTGTCAGTCCAGAACCCCCCGTACCCCCGGTATTTCCCGTGGCACCCAATGCACCTAAACTTCCTTGCGGACCAGTAAAACCAGTGAACCCTGTGTCACCAGTTGGACCAGTAAAGCCGGTTTGACCTGGTGCCCCAGAGCGCCGAGTGCACCTTGTGGTCCGGTAAATCCGGTAAAGCCTGTGTCACCGGTAATACCGGTAAAGCCCGTTTGACCGGCCGGTCCTTGGTTGCCACACGAAACTCTAATGCTTGGATCGGGACATATTGTTCCACACACAATTAAATTACCGCCAATGCGTGCATTACCGCGCACACACAGTTGGTTAAAGGATTTGCAACGACCACGTACCATATCTTCATCAAGAACGACTTCTTGATCCATACTGACCAGTTGTTGGTAATACGTATTAACTAATGTCTGTTCTTCTGACGACATAGAAAGAGTTGAGCGCATTTCTTGTATTGCGCATATCATTACTTCAAGCGGCATATACTCAAGTGAGTCATCTTCAATAGTTTTTGCCAATGCGATAAGTCCTGGCGTGTCGTGTGTTGTCGATGAGCCAATTTTTTTGGCAAGAGATCGTATGTCTTGTGTGACATAGGCGTAGTGCTGATTTGGCTGATTAGTTGTAAACGTAATCTGATCTTCTGATCCATGCATGCTGCTAAACAACAACAAAAGTGATAGAAAAACAGAATTTCGTCTCAATGAGACTATATTCATTACCTGCTCCTTTTTTATAATAATGATTTTTTGCTTCAAGAGATCTTTGAAAGATTAGAAATTTTTTTTTTAAAAATCAAAAATAGTTATCCAAAAAAATAGCATCGCCCTTGAAGCGATGCTATTGGTAAAAAATTAATTATAGACTTACGCTATTTGTCTGATGTAAAGCCCGGCACGCGCATTAGGTACCGCTGATCCGCTTGGTTGGAACAACTGTAAGGTATATCCAGCAAAAGGATTACATACCAGCTCAATAAAATCTCCGGCCGTGAGATTTAAAATAGCATACCCTGTTAACGTGGCTGTTGGATTGGTACCGTAGGTAGCAAGTGGTTGTGCAACACCATTTACATTAATTCCTACCTGCACACCTGCAATAGTGTTAACACCGTCGGTTTGGTTAGCTAACAAGTTAAAGTAAATCTCATATACACCGGTCTGAGTAACAAAAACCTGGGTGCTGCCGGGTACATGCGTAATACCATTCAAAATAGCATTTGAATCAAAAGAAATCGTGTTACTTAATGTAGTTCCATTTGAGTTGAGCACATAGCCATATGACAAGCTCACACTGGAAACGCCATTGGGCCCCGTACCACCAGCAGCACCAATAGCACCGGTAAATCCGGTAAATCCGGTAAATCCTGTTGGACCCGTGTTGCCCGTGAATCCTTGAGCACCTTGCGCACCCACATTTCCATCAAGACCCGTAAATCCGGTAAAACCCGTAGGACCGGTTGCATCTCCAGTAGCACCAGTCGCGCCCTGTGCACCACGCGCGCCTTGCGCGCCGGTAGCGCCAGTAATGGAACCTCCGGTAACACCGGTGACTCCAAGTGCCGGGTCACAGACTAGTGCAGGACACAACTGACCTGCAACGCATAGATCTTTAACCAACACATCTCCACGCACGCACAATTGATCTACCTTTTTACAGGATTTATGCGACTTGTTAGTATCCCAATCAATACACGGTGCAATTTCAGCACAGAGCGATTGCAAGGCATTGCGCTCAGTTTCATCAAACAATGTTTGATCAGTGTAAGCAATGCGCAACAAATGTTGAGCCGTAAGCAATAACGCATCAATTGTTATTGTGGAAGACTGCTGGTTCAATTCATCCGCACCAGCAACTATTTCTTCTTGTTGATTATGTGTTCTTAATTTGTGCAAACACTGAGTGATTAACACAGGCATCTCAATTAATTGCTCGTGCGCATGCATTGAAAATGTCATTACAAATAATAGTAATCTTTTCATTATGGTCTCACCTATTGGTTACAAAATTTGCTGTATAGTAATGCTAACCGGAACAGATGGACTGATAGATGGGCCACCCGTTGCCTGCAATACAGTGCTAATATTGTTAGTAAATGTAATGAGCTGAATTGTGGTGTTAGGAACCGTTATTGGCAATATCATTTCACCAAAAATGCACTGTTGTGATCCAACCGGCTCTGCTGCAAATAATGTCGCTTCGTTTATTACTCCGTTGATTGATAATCCAACTATAGTCTGCAACCCGCCAACAACTATGTTTATTTTATAAACACCAGGATTTGCTACAGTCAACGTTCTTGTGGCCGCGTCAAGCGTTATGCCCGGCGTTAGCGTTGTCGCTGTTGATAACGGATACGCATCCCCGTTTTGAAGCACCAATATAGCTCCCGTTGCAACATACACATAATTACCATAACTAATACTAGCAAGTGCAATACCCGAATTGCCGGTAACACCCGTGCTACCTGTGTTACCCGTAGGACCAACACTACCACGATTTCCTACAATTCCTTGCGGACCGGTAAATCCCGTTTCTCCGGTATTACCCGTATTTCCTGTTTGCCCTTGAGCGCCCAATGCACCAACGTTGCCCGTTTGTCCCGTGCTACCAGTAATGCCGGTAACGCCCGTAGCACCGGTAATGCCTGTTGGGCCCGTTTGACCCACACCGGTAGCGCCTTGAGCGCCGCTCGCACCATTGATTACAACAACTCCTGGAGCTTGTATAATACCCCCCACTGAAAGATTGCCTCCTACTTTTAATGTAGTAGCGCACAAGCGAGCGTATTGGGTAACATGTTTTTTGTAGCAATCTGTTTCCTGTGTATGGATGGCAACATAGCTGCACAAACTGAGAACGGAAAATAAAACCGCAATTTTTGTATTCATTAAACTTCCTTTTTTCTTATGCAATTTGTCGTAAAGTAATTGCTGCTGCAATATTTACAAATGGTGGGATTGTATCAGACGTTAGTGGTGTTGCCCCTGCACGCTCGCTTCTAAGAGTAATTTGATCACCCGCACGCAATCCAATCAGGAGCATGCCTGAATTTGGAAAATCGCCATTTCCCCCGATGTATGACGAACTTGCTTCACGTAATCCATTGATATAAATAGTAAATTGAGCAATCTCGGTAGGCTTGACGGTGTAATTAATTTCATACACACCGGTATTTTGAATGGTGATTACTGAGGTGTTAAGGGTATGTGCAATACCCGTGGCTATATAATTAACGTTAAAGACCACAGATTGACCACTTGCAACACTTTGATTGCCAGTTGCGTAAATATACGCAAAGCTCGCATCAACTGCATTGAGCCCTGCTGATCCTACAATACCCTGCGGCCCTGTTTGACCAATTGGACCGGTAGGACCGGTAGCGCCTTGCGCATCTGATGCTGCACCTTGCGCTCCTTGTATACCTGTAATACCAGTAAGGCCTGTGGCTCCGGTAGGGCCAGTATTTCCCGTATTCCCTTGGGTAGCTTGCGCACCCTGGTTACCGGTAAAACCAGTAAATCCATCAGCACCGGTGGCACCAGTCGCTCCCGATAATCCTGTTGCTCCCGGATTTCCTGGATCGCCTTGACAGGTGGTGCTACCGCCATTAATTGAACCGCATACGATCAGATTTCCTCCAATGCGCATGTTATTTCTCACGCACACCGATGCATATTTTTTACATGCTTTTTTATACAAACTCATTGAGTGAGTACATGCACAGCTACTTGCAAGCAAAGATAATGAAAGTAATATTTTTTTTCTCATTTTTGTTCTCCTTCAATATATTTCATAACAAACTAAAAAAGTTTTTTCACCAATAAATTGGCAGTAGCCGATTGGTAAAATTCATTAAGTTTATTGATGTATTGATCAGATTAAAAAAAATTTAAAACAATTGATAGAGCAGCTTTAGATTTCACGTATATGGTCAAGAGGCCACACACCGATCATGTGCATATCTTTATATTGCATTTTTTGACGTGATGCATATAATCCACAAAAAACTCATAAAAAAAGGATGTGGCATGAAGTACGAGTTTATAAAACGATTTTTGCTAACCTATCTTCTGGCTGTGGTGTGCAACACAGCATGCGATGGTAGCAACCAAAAACCATTTGTGGTTATAATACCTTCATATAACAACATCGCGTATTGCGAAAAAAATATACGCTCCGTATTTGGTCAAGAATATGAAAATTATCGAGTAATTTATGTTGATGACTGCTCAACTGATGGCACCGGTCAGCGCGTAGAAGAACTCGTTAAAGAGCTTGGGCAACAACATCGTTTCATGATCGTCCACAATAAAACGCGACGCGGTGCAATGGCAAACTGGGTTATGGCAGTCTGGCTCTGTGATGCACATGAAGTGGTCGTAAGCCTTGATGGGGATGATTGGTTTGCACATGAGCGCGTGCTTACTTATTTAGATTCAGTATATCAAGATCCTAATGTGTGGATGACTTACGGACAATTTATAATTGATGGCAGCAATCAAGTAGGTTGGTGTAGAGAAATTCCACAAGATATTATTGCACATAATCAATTTCGTGATTATGCCTGGGTAACCTCACACTTGCGTAGTTTTTATGCGGGCCTTTTCCACGGCATACCAAAAGAAGATTTTATGGCACAAGGACAATTTTATCCTTCTGCTGCCGATCTTGCTATTATGTACCCACTTCTTGAGCGCGCCGGCACACACAGCCGCTTTGTTCCGGAAATATTGTATGTGTATAACCGCAGCAATCCTCTTAACGATGAGCGCGTCGATTATTCACTGCAAACTAACGTTGGGCTCTATATTCGCGCGCAAAAGAAACATGCACCCGTTGAGCGTTTTGATGATGCGACCGAAAAACGTACAATCTACATTCAAAAAGGATTGTGGGGAACATTGTTTGACCTAAACTCACATCATAATCGTGATAATTGTTTATATCCAACACACCATTTGCGCAACGAGATGGCAAAAAAGCGTATCGTCTTAAAGAAACATCAAGCATTGCAGGCTTAAACAATGCTCATTCAATTGTGTGCTTTGATGTGCCTATGAATGAGTTAGACAGACTCGTAGAATTTTCTTATGAAAAATTATTTTTAATGTTGTGGGAACCGCCTTCAGTTGCACCACACAATTATGATCGCACATTCCACTATCCGTTTGCCAAAGTTGCAACATGGGTAGATAGCCTAGTTGATCATAAAAAATACCACAAAATGTATTACCCAGTGCATCATGATATGATTACCGACATCGTGCCGTTTGAGCACAAGAAACTGGCAACCATGATTGCATTTAACAAAAATTCAGGCCATCCCCAACAATTATATACTGAGCGTCAACGACTCGTTGAATTTTACGAACATAATCATCCTGAAGATTTTGATATTTTTGGCAGCTTCTGGCCTCAACAGTATCGCACGTTTAAAGGCGCAGTAAAAAACAAAGTTGAAGTACTAAAACATTACAAATTTGCCTATGCGTATGAAAACATCCAAGATGTTCCCGGCTATGTGACCGAAAAAATATTTGATGTGTTCTGGGCCGGAACCGTGCCCGTATACTGGGGCGCCAATAATATTGAGCAGTATGTACCAAAAAATTGTTTCATTAATCGCAAAGATTTTAACAGCAATGAAGAGCTCTACCAGCACCTCAAATCTATGCCTCAAGAAACATATGAGCAGTACCTTGTCAATATAAAAAACTATCTTGCAAGTGAACAAGCACAATTATTTAATGCACATCATTTTGCCGATATGTTCTCTCGTCTTGTTTTAAACGAATCATTAAGTGAGTAGTTTGTATGAAAAATAAATTGTTATTTATCCTGTCCTTTATTGTATTCACTCTTACATTACAGGCCCAACCACTCAACTTTTGTACCGCAAGCAATGCACATTTTTTTAATTGTTTGATGAATTTAATTGGCTGCCTGCACAAACACAATTATCAAGACATTGGAGAAATTGCCGTATTTGATCTGGGTCTTTCTACAGAACAAAAGGATATCCTAAATGCCATACAAAAAGTATCAATTCATGAAATAGATCGGGTGCATCCTGATATTTTGACTCCGGTACAAACGACGCCATGGGGCAAAATGGTGCCCGGCTGGTATGCATGGAAAGCGGTGCTGGTCAAGCAAGCATTAGATTTGTTTGATCGCGTGCTATACATTGATGCGGGCACGACCGTATATCGTCCGCTTAATGATCTTTTTGATCACATTGACTACGCAGGATATTTCTTGCATAATGGCTCTCCTTGGTGCATTAAACAAGAAACCACCGAGTATGTCATTAATAAATTTGGTCTCAATCACGCAAATAAACAATGGCTTCTTGATGAATCAGTAAAAGGTCTTGAAGCGGGCTTTTGGGGCGTAACCCGACGCGTATATGATACGTTTGCAATGCCATTGTATGAACTTGCTCATGACTTGAACAATTTTGCAGATGATGGCACCTGTCGAGGAGGCTTTGGTAATTGTCGTCATGATATACCCATGTTTTCTATGATAGCACTACTTAATGGATTTACGATTTATCATCATTATCAAAATCCACGCCAGGATTTACAGCTGCTCACAAGCAAAGGACCTATAACCTTTCACATTGCCTGCAATCCACAAGATCGCACACCTAATACTCATGTCTATTGCTCACGCATGGATGTGTCTCAATTACAACAGAATGTACAAGCAATTCACTGGAAATAATTAATAGAAGGAAATAACTATGAATAGCGCACGCGTACTTTTTTATATCACCGTGGCAACAACAACTACCGCAATTTACTCATATGAACCAAAAATTCACGAACAATGGTGGCAAACGAATTGCAATAGCAAAATACACCTGTTTAGAGAATGGTACGGATCTGCTGAAACCAAAGAGCGTAAGTTATTATGCGACTACCTTAAAGAAAAGCAGTATAGATCTATACTTGATGCCGGCTGCAGCTTGTGTACGCTCTTTTTTGCAATAAAAAAAGAACAACTTGATATTGAGTATGATGGACTTGATGTTACCCAAACATTTGTCGATCGCGCACACAAATTTGGCATCAGAGCAACGCATGCTTCTATTGAGCACATGCCATTTGAAGACAGCGCGTATGATATTGTCTATGCCCGTCATGTGCTTGAGCATTTAGAATATTATCAGCACGCGTTGGATGAAATGATTCGTGTTGCAAAAAAAGAAGTGATGATCTCATTCTTTATGCATCCTAACAATTGGACACCAGATGCTATCAACATTAATACTATTGATGAACTACCGGTATATCACAATCAGTACAATAAGTTAAAGCTAGAATCCTGGATTAAAGATAATCCTAAAGTAGAAAGCGTTTCATGGCGCTATGTAGGAAATGATTATTCAGCACACATTATGCTCAAAGCAAACTAAAGATAAAAGGCCGGCAGATAACATATGCCGGCCTCTTTTTTTACTGTTAGTGTGAAAAATATCTATCAAATTCGTCACACCAATACTTGAACATTTCTTGCTCAGTATCATCGACTAAACTCTCATACAAAATCTGTTTTGCATTACGAGCTAATATAGCGGGATCAATATTTTTTTTCTTTTTTGCTTTTACAATAATATTAGGACATAGCTTCCACTGGGTATATTCAATAGCAATATCTTCATAGCCAAGCAAGCTTAATACATGATTAAACTTTTGCGCATACCAGCCATCCCAATGCACGGCCCAATGAGCTTCATGTGAGCCAAAAATATGGCGCATCGTGCTTTGTTTTTGAACATACGAGTAGTCATCACTTACCAGTATTTTCATACTTCTTTCAAAATCGGGCGTCTCGATAGTAATAAAGCCATCCAATTCAAGCCACTGATGCCAGTTACAAAGAAGCGCAAGAGCAATCGGTCTACTAAAATGTTCAAACACGTGATGAGATCGTACTTCTTTTATAGTTTGTGGTGGCACAGATAACTTAGTAATATCTGCATGAAGCTCAGCCGCCGTATTTTTTTGCACAGTATGTTCACTCGGCGGAAAATCTATATTTAGATAACTATTAAGCCGTACTTGACCACAGCCTAAATGCAAGTGTATGGGTTGCCATAACTCATTAACGTCAAAACTATATTCTGCGTGCAATCCCCACACAGCTAATACGCTCAGTGCTGCAATTTTTTTTACATGATTCATAAAAATATCCTTAGTTAAACAATGAAGATAAACGGTTATATGGTTTTTTGCCAAGTACATAATGCATTAGATTTAATTGCATACGATGATTCACCCGATGATCACTGATAGGGTTTGAGTTGTTATAAATCACCAGCACGTCAGGAATACATTTGTAACGCTCGCCAGCCATTTCTATCATCGGTGCCATCATAGCTTTATCACACGTCATTGACAGAAAATTTCCTGATTCATCAAGAAAATCTTCTACGGCAACTTTTTTAAATAACCCTGCATAAAAAGTGCGTAAATGCGACATAGGTAAATTTTCAAAACGTCTGAACGCGTTGTTCTGTACCACCCATTGGGGAAAATCTTGGCAAAACCCAACCACACCCGTAGGATATTCTTTATATTGCCCATAGGTGATCCAGACATCATTGTTAGAGTACACATCATTGATATAGGTCATTACATTTTCATGAGCAAACCAATCGTCGCCGTCTAAAATTAAAATAATCTCTTCATCTTTGCAGGTAGATATTGCCCGATAAAAATTTTCCATGGCACCGCGTCGCTGCGCATTATCTATCATGGCAAACGGTATCTTCTTTTTTTGCTGAGCACAAAAATGGAGCACTTTATTTTTTGTAGCATCAGTGGATGCATCATTAATATACACAATGCGATAATTAGAATAATTTTGTGCAAAAACTGAGGATAAATTTTGTTCGCACCACTGCTCATTATTGTAGGAGGCAATAACAACAACAAGAGGTTTTTCTTCCAGTTGTGCCGTCACATACATAGAGCAAAATAGAACACATACCGATACTATAATACGCTTCATTGTGTAGTCCTTTTTTGTAATAAAATTTTATGATGGTTGTACTATTAATACTTTGATAAGTCAACCAATCGCCTCTAGGCAATAAGTTGTTTTTATTGTAATTACGTGTTTTTATTGGTAAAAAACAAAAAGATTTTTTTTAAATTAAAGGATAGTTTTATGAAGCACCGCTTACTCACCTTGTTATTTCTTATTTTTTTTGCACGCATTGCAAATGCACACAGCGTTGGTCTTTTAATGGTTGCCACGGGTAAATATGTACAGTTTATCCCGCAGCTCATTGAGTCAGCGCGCACCTATTTTTGCAAAGGACATGACGTGCATTACTATGTATTTACTGATGGTAATTTACAACCTGCACCTGATACCACCATTATTTTTCAACAACGCTTAGGCTGGCCACACGATACATTAAAACGTTTTTCTATGTATGCATCTCATGCTGATCAATACCAACATCACGATTATTTATTTGCGCTCGATGCAGATATGCTCTTTGTTGATTACGTAGGCAGTGAGATATTATCTGATCGCGTTGCCACGTTACATCCCTGCTTAGTTAATCAACGCGGCACCTATGAAACACGATCAATCTCAACTGCCTGTGTAAAAGCTGATGAAGGCACTCATTATTTTGCCGGTGGTTTTAATGGTGGTTCAAGCAAAGAATTCTTAAAGATGGCATGTACCATTACTGCAAATATTGAAAAAGATCTTGAGCATGGTTTTATCGCGTTATGGCACGATGAAAGCCATTTAAATCGCTATTTTATTGATAATAAACCGACGCTTATTTTATGCCCTGATTATTGTTATCCAGAAGGCTGGGACTTGCCTTATAATCCCAAACTAGTTGCCCTTCTAAAAGATCACAAAAAATTTCAAAACTAGAGAGTGATAATGAAAAACAAAATTATACGTCTTTTGATTGTCTTGTTTACTCCAGTACTTAACGCTCAAGTTGTGTATGTGTACGCACCGGGTTGGGAAATCCCGGTTTACTTTGACGCCACCGGCACTACTAAACATTTAAGTAGTGAGGGAATAACGATCCAACAAGTTCAACGAGTGTGCCAGATCCCGGATAATGCACCGGCACTATTTTTTGATATTGATTGTGCCAGTGCACAGGAGTATGCATCACGGGCACATGCACCTTCAGCACTTTTTCTGTGGGAGCCACCATCGGTAAAGCCCTACAATTACGATACAAGCTATCATCAATACTTTAATCGTATTTATACATGGAATGATGCCTTAATTGATAATATGAGATATTACAAGTTTTATTATCCGGTTCGTCACAATATGAAGCGTTCAAGCGATAGCTTTAATGACAAAAAATTGTGCGTCATGGTAACTGCCTATAAGTCATCTCATCACCCTAATCAGCTGTACACTGAGCGCTCGGGGGTCGTGCATTTTTTTGAAAAAAAACATCCACAAGATTTTGACTTATATGGATACGATTGGCCCTCAAGCATTCGCGTCTACAAAGGAACTATTGATGACAAACTTGAAAAGGTTTCTCATTACAAATTTAGTATCGCCTATGAAAATATTAAAGATGAACCCGGTTATGTAACAGAAAAAATGTTTCATTGTTTTGCCGCAGGTACCGTGCCCATTTACTGGGGTGCATCAAATATTTATGACTATGTTCCGCATTCATGCTTTATTGATCGCACCAATTTTTCAAGCAATGAAGAACTGTATGATTATTTAACAAATATGAGCGAGGAAACTCACCAAACTTATCTATCTAACATAGAACAGTATTTGCAAACTCCCGCCGCTCATAATTTTAGCAATGCATATTTTGCGCAATTAATTACGCGTGTATGCACTGAACTTCTTAAATAATATTGGGAATATAGGCCATGTGGGCAGATTTATTGTCGAACAAGTATAATTTTTTCCAATCGAGTTTCTTACCTTGTTCAAATAATGCAATTTGCTCATCAGGTCCCAGAATTTCCATATTACGATTTGCGCCGTCTGTCTGCACTTGGTTAAGAGGCAAATTTACCATTTTAGCAGTGCTATAGCATAACCCAATTCGATGTTGTACCGCACCGGCATGCATAGACCACAGCCCTTCTAATGAATTAGGGGTGTAATACGGCAGTTGAGAAAATAAGGGCATAATGTCTGACTTTTTGTAAATGGTCATATCCACGGTGTTGGGATATCCCCAATCATGTTCAGCACCTGCAAAGGTCCAATAATACACTCCCGGTACACACTCATGCATCGCCGGTACGCGTTGTGGTTTGTTCATGGTGTAGCAATAATCTAAATGCAATCCCATGCGCAAATAAAAACCATAGGCATTCATATCTTGCATGATACTAATCGCATCTTGCAGTGATATATAATCTTTGACAATAATGTCATCAACCGCAAAGAGCACATAAGGCGACTCTGAATTATCTAAGGCGGCTTGAGAAAGAAGTTTAAAATCACTGTGTGGATTTGATGATTGCGCTGTAAAGTTCACGCTCGGAAATTGTTTGGTTAACTGATGGTAACACTGCGCAGCGCGCTCGCTCGTGGTACGATATATTACATGCACAGAAGAAAGTCCCGTGACATAATGTTCCACTGATTCTAATAACGCCTGTAACTGTAATGGCCTGTTAAAAGAAAATATAATAAGATCAACGCCCGTTGATGCAAACGCACATACATTGGTTATTAAAAATAATGCCAGAAGAAATTGCTTCATACCGTTCCTTTGTAAAAATTTACTTTATTTACCCGTATAAAGTAGTAGATTTTCTTTGATATTGCAAAACAGTAACAATAAGGGAGTACATGAAGCTGCTCGTTAATTTTCTTTTTTCATTGATCGCAATAACCCTATTAATTTCAGGCAAAGTAGAGTCTACTCAACCTGAGCACTCGACCCATTTTGTGGTTATAATACCGTCATACAACAATAAAGAATGGTATAAAAAAAACTTAGATTCAGTGTTGAGTCAACGCTACACTAATTTTGAGGTAGTGTATGTAGCAGATGCGCCAACTGACGGCACAGAGACGTTAGTGGAAGAATATTTTAATACCAAAACAACCCCTATTAAATGCACGCTTATTAAAAATGAAAAGCGCAGTGGAGCGTTGTGCAACCTCTATCATGCAATTCATGAATGCCAGCCTCATTATGTGGTCGTGACCGTTGATGGTGATGATTGGTTACCTGATGAAAATGTGCTCACCTATTTGAACGATGTTTATTCTAATCGTAATGTATGGATGACCTATGGACAATCATTGCATTATCCATCAAACCGTATTGGCGGTGCCCGTCAAATTCCTGACACTATAATTCAAACTAATGCTCATCGCGACTATGAATGGGTTGCAACTCATTTGCGCACCTTCTACGCCGGCTTGTTTCAACAAATACGTCAAGAAGATTTAATGTATGAAAATAAGTTTTATTCAGTGACCTGGGATCTTGCATTTATGTTTCCTATGCTTGAGATGGCAGGCTCGCACAGCCGTTACATCGATCGCATAATGTATGTGTATAATTGCAATAACCCTATCAGTGATTTTCGTATCGCGGCTCAATTACAAGGTGCATATGAAAAAGATATTAGAAGCAAACCGCGCTACATGCCCTTGCAATCTCTACCTGCATAATACCATTATTTAAAAAAGGAATAGGTAATGCGCATTATTTTTCTTACACTGTCGTTTTTGCTAACCGCACAAAGCATTGCAGAATCGAGTATAACTATTTTTAGCCAAAGTCCTCACCCGGCAGTTCTTTCAAGTCTGCGCCGTGGCCTTGATGCTCTTGGCTTTCCCTACAAAGTTAATCCTCACCTTGATGATACTGATGCAACCGTGGTGATACTCGATGGGCTTGATTATCTACGCACCATGATTGAATTTAAAAAAAATAAACGCATTGAGCATTTACTAACCGGGCCTAATATGATGAATCGGGTATGTGATCATAATCGTATTTTAGGTGATCCTGAAATTGATATTTTTTTTGTACCAAGTCCCTGGGTAGAAATTGCATGTATTGAAGATGAGCCACGACTTGCAGGTAAAATTGCCGTGTGGTTTGCCGGTGTTGATGTTAATTTTTGGCAACCGGCCGCCCATGATCAAAAGCCAAACGTGCTGGTCTATTGGAAAACTGATTCTGAATCATGGTGCATTGCTGCTGAAGATATCATACGAAAGTATGGATACAATCCTACGCGCTTGCGTTACGGAGCCTACAGCACCGATCATTACAAAAGTGTATTACATGGCTGCCAGTTTGCGGTGTTTTTAAGTAGATCAGAATCTCAAGGAGTTGCGCTTGCAGAAGCCTGGGCTATGGATGTGCCAACCTTTGTATGGAATCCCCAAGCGATGTCAGCGTATGGCAAAGTATACAACCCGGTATCAGCCTGCCCGTATCTGACCGATGCACAAGGCAAAGATTGGCAAACATTAGAGCAGCTTGACTCACTGGTGAGCAATTTTAAGAATAACCACCACTCATTTACACCCCGCGCATGGACACTTGAGCACATGACCGATCAGCATTCTGCACAGTTATTATTAACGATAATTGAAGAACTTAAAGCAAAAAAGGCCCTCGCGCATTAAAAAGGATTCTCATGAAAAAAATAATATTTACCCTCTTGTCTTTTGTGTTAGTCAACAATTCAACACAGGGATATCAATTTACCTTTTCATACCCCAAAACAGATAACATTCTTGAATCTGCTTTCTTAACCACCTTAAAAGATCTTTTTGGGCTCACTACGTTTGTGGAAACCGGCACCTACAATGGCGATACCACGGCATGTGCTGCACCGATATTTAAACAAGTGCATACCATTGAACTCAGTTCACATTTTCACGCACGCGCCTGTGAGCGATTTGCACAACAAACAAACGTCGCCGTACATTTAGGCGATTCACAGTATGTGTTGCCACAATTATTACCAGAACTTGCAGATCACAAAATGTTATTTTGGTTAGATGGTCATTATAGCGCCGGTACTACTGCAAAAGGTGAGACAAACACACCAATATTGCAAGAATTAGACGCTATTCATGCAGCGGGTATAACTGATGCTGTTATCATGATTGATGACATTAGATTTTTTCAAGTGCCGGCTCAAGATGCGTCACATACGCCCGTGGGTGATTACCCTAATCTCATTACAACCATAGATCATCTAAAAAAGATAAATCCCAACTATGTGGTTGTGCTGCTCGGTGACATTCTCCTCGCCTTTGAACATGATGATACCATCACCATTTCACCGCTCGCTCAAGCATGCACTAAGCTTAGACTGCTTACCAAACACGATGATCAACAAGAACTAGAAGAGGTATTAGCACAGGTAATAAACGCACAAGGCTCTGAAAAAGAAGCATTGTGTAAACTGTTTAATACCTTTGGCCGTGAGCCAATTTCTGAAGAATATGGATTTAATAAATTTTACGTGTGGTGGTACAGTTTGGTATTGCAGCACGATGCGCCAGAAAGCGCTGCGCAGTGGCTTGCGCATGCAAAGCGCTATGGCTTGCCCTGTGCATAATAAAAAAAGGGCTGGCACACTGCCAGCCCTGATTATCTTACTTACGTGCGATCAGTTCATACGACGGCATAACATGAAGCGAAACATGATGTGGTTGGCATTGAACATGGGCATAACAATTGCGAACTGCATCAGTAATTGGTGCATGGTTTACAAATTTAAACTCATTTCCCCACCCGTGCAGTTGTCCTGAAATATAGCAGTATTGTGCATCAAAGAATTTTTTAGCTACAACCATTTCTTGGGTATACGCAGATGATTCAGATAACGCAAAAGTCGAAATAAACAAATCAGCTTTGAGGGTAAGCTGCGGTAATAAATACACCGGAATTAAATGTATAGCGCTTTCCTCGAATTTTTCAGGAACGCGTGAATGCATGATTACCGGGGCATCTTGAGTGGCTTTTAAAAAAAAGTATTGCAAGGCAAGTAACTCAGGAAGATCAATTAAAAATATCGTGGCCTCTGGCTTAATTTGTTTAAACATACTGGCAAGATTGCCGTACCCACTGCCCAATTCAACGATAGATTGTATCGTTTCATGTGGCCATTGCTCAAATACTTTTGCCGCATAAAATAAATGCCCAAGCGCATTGGTTGAGCAGTTAAATTCTCTGCACGTTTTTTCTAGTCCTAAAAAATCCGGTTCATGGTAGCGCGCGAGCAAGCTTTTGGTCGATGGGCTAATGCAATCTTTTAAAAATAAGATCTCGTATGCTTGCACCGGGCTCATACCACGACGCACCATCGTATTCCACACACAGTAGTGACGCGCAAAATAACGATCGGTAGAACCTAGTAAAATGGTTTTTATTTCAGCCTTTGTTGATTTCCAAATATCATGGCAATAATTGCTTTCCTGATCGAGTAATCCATCAAGTGTTAATTGATCAACGGTTTTAACATAGGTCGCTTGCATGTCATGCCATAAATCATCAATAAAATGTGCCTGTGAGGGTAAGCATGCCAGCAAGACAAGAAGTGACAAGAGACGTAATTTCATAAGAACTCCTTTTAAGCTTTTTGTAACGTGATATGTGTACCAAGCCTAGTTGTGTTGCATTTTTTTTCAAGATATGTAACTGTTTAACAAAATTATGTTTAGGAGAAATAATGAACGTCAAAGCCCTCTTAGTTGTATTATTCTGCATGAGCACTGCGATAAAAGCTAATCATGATAAAGCAGATATGATCATTTTTTCTTTTGATCGTCCGTTGCAACTATATGCGCTTTTAGAGTCAGTAAAAACTAATGTATCGGGAGTTGATACCGTCACGGTAGTATATCGCACCAGCTCTGATGAATTTGATTATGCCTACAAGCTCATACATGATTCATTTAAAGAAGCACGTTTTGTAAAACAAGGCACACAACCCCGCGAAGATTTTAAACCACTAACCTTAGCGGCAATCAATAATTCACCTAATAAATACGTCATTTTTGCCGTTGATGATAATATTGTAAAAGATCATGTGGACTTAGATTATTGCATTCATGCCATGAAAAAACATCATGCCTATGGGGTGTATTTGCGCCTTGGATTTAACACCGATTTTTGTTACACCATGAATCAAGCACAGTCAATACCGGTCCATTACCCCCTAGAGTCAGGGTTGTACGCATGGCAATTTTGCAATGGCACCTGTGATTGGGGCTACCCAAATACCGTCGATCTGACGTTGTTTAAAAAAAGCGATATTATTAACACCCTTGAAAGCTTATCATTTTATTCGCCTAACGTTCTTGAGAATGCCTGGGCTGCTACCAGTGCATCAGTAGCAACCCGTATAGGATTATTTTTTGCGCAGTCAAAAATTGTAAATCTTCCGCTCAATATTGTTCAGCAAGATTGGCATAATCGCAATCAACAAGAACTCTTACCTGAAGATCAATTGGCACTGTTTTTTGAAAATAAAAAAATTGACCTTACGCCACTTCATCAAATAGAGAATAAATCTCCGCACATGGAATATTGCCCAACCTTTGTTGATCGCACTTAACGCAACTCAATCCCTTTTAAGCTAGGGTTAAAGCACAGCACTGCGCTTGAAACATTCGAAATCGTGTGAATGAAGGTATCGGTACGAGAAAGAAGTATTACTTCAATCAAAACATCACGTCCACTTTGCGTCTTGTTGGCACACTCTGAATTGTAGTGCAAAGGCGTTCCATCAACCGAGCGCGGACACGGGAAAAATATAACGGGCTTGTTCAATGCCATCTGCGCTGCTTGTAATATTTCCATCTCATCAGTTGCGACCAAGTATTGATCGGTATCAATAGCATTTGCCGTACTAAATATTTTTTCTAGGGGAACATCGGGGCGTTCTACGTGCTTATCGGTTCGTCTAATGTGAATGCCCACTGTTTTCTTGCCGTGCATGTAAGTGCGATAAAAATCATTTACTGCTTGTTGAATGTGCTCATTAAGCCTAATCCATTTTTTTATAGCGCACGCAATTTTTGTGCGATGGCGAGCACAGGGCGGTATTGAAAACCACGTCCTACCATTAACATCAAAATAACTATTATGAACATAATCACCGGGTGCGTACTTATAGTTAGAAACCGGTTTAAAAAAACATAGCCAGGCGTTGTCACGGCACTCAGGATCACGCTCGTCATAATACAATGAATTAGAATCCCACATCATAACCGGCTCTTTTTTGTGCGCGTGACACCACATTAAATTGTTGAGTGCGCCAAAAAAGCACGAAAAGAACCCGCACCGATGATGGCCAATCACAAACTTATCTTTAGTTTGTGCAAGTGATAAAGCATTTACCATGAGTAGCAGCATTACTAATTTTTTCATTTCCCCTAACCCCCTCTTTTTAATACTGTTAGAAGAAATAATAGCATGCAAGGCTGTATTACTTAAAGGTATTACACAAAATTATATGTATAAATAGAAGTTAATTTTTGCGCAAGCATAGATTATCAAGAGCCGGATTAAATACTAATACTGCCATGGAAACATTAGACCAGGTGTGAATAAAATACTCGCACCGCGCTAGCAAAAGCGCGTCAATCAGGACTTCTTGACCGGCTAACGCTTTGCCGCCAGTTCCATGAAAATGAATGGGACGACCATCTTTAGAGCGAAAACAATCGGTATGTATAACGGGCCCTGGTAAAAATTTTTTAAACGTATCTAATACGTACTGTTCATCCGTGGCCACGAAAAATTGACATCCCTTAAACTTACGTGCCTGTTTTATGACCAGCGCAATGGGTATTCTTTTAGTTTCTTGTGATTTATCTGTGCCTCGATAATAAATACCGATAGTTTTTTTTCCCCTAAAAAAATGACGGTGATAAAATGCCTCAACCGCATCTACAATATGGGGCTTTATCCTGATGTATTTGTCCATAAACTGGTTTGCAAGACGACGGTTGCTTTTATTGTTTGTAAAATCGGTAAAATTTACATACGCAGTTGGGGGTAGATACTGGTAGTGCACTTCATCGCCTTCGTGATACTGATCTTGCGAAACCGGCTCAAAATAATATTCCCATGCATTATAAGTATCATTATACCCTTCAGGCTGATAATATAAGCACTTGTCATCCCAATACATGACCGGAATTTTATTGTTATGCTCACACCACCATAACTGATTTAAGGCACCAAAAAAAGCAGAAAAGAATCCTGCTCCGTCATGGGAAGAGCACACATATTTTTCTGGCTGGCAAACAACAGATGTAGCCCATAGCACTAACAAAATTATTTTTTTCATCCCCATTCCTCTGAGTAAATACAAATCCCATTGTCTGGTAATTAGTATCTACAAATGAGGTTTGGATTTACAAATAATTTATCATGACCCTTTTTTATCATGGACGCATGTAGAGTTGAGTGTTCACATACTACGGGGCTATCATACCCACAGTTAGGGATAAATATGATAGGCAATGGTGCAGGGCGGTTGCCAATCGCATTACGATAACACTGATAAAACTGATGATCAGTACTCATTTTGTTATTAATTATTTCTTGCATTAACCATTCAAGATCTTGGGTAACAAAGCCCGTATAGTAACAATCACGCAGCGATTCGCGCTTATATATGGCAACCCCACCAAAGGCTGAATACACTTTTCTGAGCGGTGTACCCGGCAGAAAATAAATGGGCTGCTCAAGGCGAATGCGCCAAAATTCTTCACCAATAAGTTCTGGCCCCAGAGGAAATTGATCATCACGAAATGCATAGCGATCATAGTGATAATGATCTCCATTTAATCCATTGGCTGCAATACCATCCCATTGATCAGTCACATTGAGTGATGCAATGATATCATCAACCTGCCAGCCGCGCTGAAAATCTAGATCAGTCATTACCACTAACGAATAGTCATCATAAGCACTATCCATCGCTTGCATAAGCACTTGATTGCGAGCATAGGCAATCAATTCCATTCTGCACGGTGCTTGATCACGTAACGCATGACCTTGTGTGCGCTTATGCAATTCGTCACCAGACACATATTCAGATATTACGGTTACTTTAGCGTTATTTAGTGTCCACTGCTCAAGAATATCGGCAGTAGCATCGGTCGAATTATTTTCATAAATAAAAACACGGTAGTCTGAAAAGCAGTTTCCCAGCGTCTCTATTTTTGCAATCATGGTGGTCAAACAATGGGCAATATTTTTACCCACACCAAGTATGAGCACTTTTTCTTTTTTGGGATCGATTGTTGCCTGAGTAATCATGCCCATGAGAACCAAACAAATGCTCAGGAGAATATATCCACGCTTCATACCCTAGTTCCTTTTTTGATTATTGAGCAGCATATATTTTAAGACGTTCCAGAATTTGCGCTGCCTGGCGCGGATCTTTGCACCCATGCAACATGTAGTATTTAATATCTTTTTGGGTGTAACCATGCTCGTACGGTACTCGATTTTCACGCCATGCATCAATGCAACCAAAATAAGGGTCATAGACCGGCACGAACTCAGTTGCTTGGTGTTTCCACAACAATACATTTAAAATCGTTTCATCAAAATTGGGTGCTGTGTGACCGTATTTTAAGCATGCATCATACCATTCTTGCAAGAATGAGTGGCATGTATGAGAAAACAAAATATGCGCATGCACGTAGGGCATCGTTTTTTCTGTAACGCCCATGCGACGCATGGTATCAAACTGATTTTGCGGATCGCGTGGATGCAAGGGGCAGAGCGGATAGTCTGTGATGGTTTTGCACAGGTCAAAAAGGTTATCAACCCCTTGATTTAGAATATCATCTGCTTCTATGTAAACACCATAATCAAGACCAGACTCTAAGATGATACGCACTTTAATAAAAAATATGTGCACTTTGCTCAAATCTACATCAATACGCCGTTTAATAAGACGTGGATACTCAGCAGCATCAAAGGGAATATCCGCATTAATACCATAGGCGATTACGGGACGACTTGAAAAATGGTGCACGCTATCAAGCGTTACTTTAAGTAATTCAAAATAATTGCTGGTCGCAAAAGTGACAAATCCTTCGCTTGCATTAGCTGTGTTTATTAAAAAAAGGAGTGAGATAAATGCTATTATTTTTTTCATGCCAATTACCTTTATTCTATACCCAGTTGTTGAGCTAATGAGTCAAGATGATATTTGTATGCTTCATAGGGGCGGAGCATATGACAATCAACGTAGTAGCCTTTTTGCAACAATTCAACATTGTACGACCATCCACCGCGATCAACACGGCGCTCAACAGTATGCCCAAGTTTTATGCCTCGACTTGTTTTTGCATTCCACTCATTAAAACGTTGAAAGAGTATCTGCTGATCAGTAGTCCAACCCAACCCAAGGTTGTACCATTGCGTTATGATAGAAGGAATCTCGTCAATTGATTTGATATCAAAAATTTCTTTGAAGACCCAGCCTTTTGCCGCATTGTAACACATCGGATATTCATTAATATTTTGACCTGCAAATGCACCATCTTTGTACACAACAAAACAATTTTCAAATATAGCACTTACTGATTTGGTAAAATATTCTTTGCTGAGTGGAATCATATCCATGTCTGAAATTATGCAAATGTCATCTTCAAAATACGCAGGCGCCAATAATCTAATAACCTGTGCTTGAAATGAGGTAGGGATGCCTGGTAGGGGCTCAAAGCGTATCACGTGCCCCAGGGACTCATCAACAGTAACATCAGCGGGTGCTACCAAAAATAATGTGGGCTTAATGCCTACAATTTGTTTCCATGTTTTTGCAACTAAGGGCCAAAATTGTAAATAGACTGGGTTTGCATCTGATGCAACAATCACGCGATTAATGCGAAACGCCTGTGCTGTGGTCACGGTAAGCAACACACTCAATAATGCTATTTTGAGCATCATTGCTGCTCCTTGTCAGTGGCAATAACATTCTCACGCGCATTGGCAAAATTGATGTACAAATCATCAAACCCACCAATTTTTTTTATAAAGGTAAATCCCTTTGCGGCCAGAATATCATGAGCATCCATGGTATTTTCATTGTTTTCTATGCTGATGGCAAAAATTTTGACCGCATCAAAATCAATAGACTTGATAATGTCTATTTCTGAACCTTCAGTATCAATAGATAAATAATCAATGTATGAAATATCATGTTTTTTCATCGTGTCGTTGAATGTGACGACGGGCAAATCAAGTATGGTGTAATAACTGCCCGGCGTGGTTGCCAAATACCGATTAACTACTTCCCAGCGATGTGGCTCTTCATCAAAAAACTTTTTTAAACCGCTCAGCTCTTCTAACTTGTTAATATCAACAAAGGGCATCACACCGGGTGTTCCTGCAACACATGCTTGAATGCATATACAGTTACGACGTGATGCAAGTTCTTTAAAGATGCGCGGCGTTGGCTCAAAACAAATACCAGACCAATCAAGCTCTTTTTCAAAAAAATAACTGTTGCTAAAGCAGCGCCCATCATAGGCACCTATATCCACAAAGACACCATTGCGCATATTTTTAAAATAGGTTTCATTTAAAAATTGATCTTGTCCCACTTGGCTATAATACTCAGCATATACCGGGACTGCGCACAGCAGTCCCATCAGAATAGTTTTTACACATTTCATAATAAACCTTATGCCGCCGCAGCTGCTGCTACTTGTTGTTCAACAATTGCTTTGCGATCTTCGTAGAATTTTAAATTCTTTGTTAAATGCTCAAGATGAGGTCTGTTTTTAAGAGCATTGCGCACTTGCGCTTCACCCATATCATATTCACCAATGTACCACGATGAAATGCCAACAACATCATGACGGGTAAAATCATAAATATCTTTATCCACAAATAATACATCGTGTTCTGGATACGGCTGCTCACAGGCACGGTGGCCAAATAAATATGCAAGGGCATGCTCACCTTTTGCAAGGTAGTATTGTGCAATTCTCACGAGCGGCTCAGTACGACATGGGCGATATGAATATGCTTTCAAATAATATTGTAAGGCTTCTGACCAGGTATAGTTTTCATTATCTTTTGCAAGCCACTCAGTAATTTGAGCAAGGCGATACCAGGTTACAAAGTTTTCTTCATACCAGCCTGGCAAGGTACTGCGGTGCTTGTAATACAGATATGCATTTTCAAGATCACCCAAACACGCATAGGTCTGCGCTAAGTAGAAAGTAGTACGCGGATCATTAGGATGCTCACCATGATATTTGAGTAACAAATCAAGATCACGCTTCCAACGGGCCATAGACTTATCAGCACCTGCTTGCGATGGACGCAAATCAAAATAAATATCACCCGGTGCTTTGTAAGGAGTGCCTTCGGTTATAGTTTCGTGAACCACACCACCAAAGCGTAATCCAGCATCTTTACGCAACAAACGCTGTGTGTAAAAATCAATGCTTGGGTTCATGATGCGCATCAAATAAGATGATTCAATAGTTTTATCTTTGTGCTCTTGGCAAAAATCCATGAGGCCGGGCATGTTAACCATGTACCACTCAGCATCAGGCATCATCACAAAAACCGCATTAGGGAATTTTTGCTCGGCCAAATCAAGACCGCGATTACGAGAGGTTGCAAAATCAACAAATGGTTCTTGCGCTATTGCTGCGTTTGCAATGCCATGTTCTTTAAAAAATTCTTCTGCTTTTGCAATCGTGTCATCGGTAGACCCCGTATCAAATACAAAAAAACCAAGTGATTGTTTTTGTTCTTGGCTAATACCTTTGATAAATGATTCAAGTGTTGGCTTTATCACCGGCTCTTCATTTTTTACCATCAATACAACCACTAGTAACAAGGGGTCATAATAGGTATACCCATTTTGAAATGATTGCTCTGCAAACAGCGAGCTTAAAGAAGAGAAAATACACAACAGACTACACAACAGCTTTTTTAACTTCATAATCTAGGAGATCCTTTTTTGTTATCTGATTACGTACAGGTTATTTTGGAGCTGAAACTACTAATATTTAAAACAAACGTCAACGCTAAGAGCCGGCAAATTTTTTGCCGGCTCTTGTTAATTAAAAGAGATCTACCTGAACTACGGCACTTGCTAATGCCGAGCCACCACTACGTACTACTTGTACAGAAATTCTATCCCCTGCAGCAAACGGGACTGATACACTGTTATTAATCGCCTGGGTTGCAGTACCTGATATAGAAACGCTAAGCGGTGTGTTAACACCGTTCTTTCTCACCGTAAAGGTATCAGTGTTACCAACACCGGGTGCCGTGGTACATTGAATACTTATAGATTTTGCGATGAGCTTTTGCGATGCTCTAACAAATGACTCGGTACCATTTGGGGCAATAGTACCAGGCCACATAAAATTAGTACCCGCGGGCAACCCACCCTGGTCAGCATAAATGAGACTAAAGGGTTGATTAACCGTTTCAAAACCAAGGCCATTTGCATTGTTGTTAATTAAATTGGCTGAGCCAAGCGACAAAGTTCCATTTGTTTGTGAAATATCGGCACCATCACCGGCTACAGAAATTAAACGACCGGTAAGCTGTGTCCCTGTACCATTAGTTTCTATGCCAATAAAGCCTGAATTACCGGTAATACCGGTAAGTCCGCGCACCAAAATATTGGTGTCGCGAATATTGAAAGTACCGCTATCAACTAGAATACCTCTTTTAGGTCCAGTTCCTGCGGATAACACTTTTATTGTTGTTGTTCTTAGATTAGTAACATCTTCAGGGTTAACACCCGTGTTACCTGCACAATATACCCCTATTACCGTTGATGTACCAGTAGGTGATGCAGTAGAGTTATCAACAGTAACGTTAACAGTATTTATACGAGAATCTAAATTAGTTCTAGCAGGAAATACAATTCCTCGCAATTGTGTATGCACAGGTGCTTGCAGTAAAATACTTATATCTTGCAATCGTGTGTTCGCTCCCATTGTTACGATATCAGTAGGACCCGTAACACCGGTCAAAAAGATATTGGTGTTCAAAAGGGAAAGCCCTCGCAAAGAAACTCCATCTTTTATTGTTACTATTTCAGGGTAACTTCCCGGAAAAACCCAAACATCCGTTCCTGCAACAGCTGCCGACATCGCAGCATTGATAGTTCTAAAGGGTGGACCACTCAACTGGCCCAAACTATCATTACCATAAATTTGATCAACTCGGGCAACAAGACCGAAAGCCTGAGTGCCGGTTGCGGGTGTCGGCCCTGTAGCGCCCGTATTACCTTGTATTCCTTGCGGACCGGTCGCTCCCGTAATTCCTGTTGTTCCAGTAGTTCCCTGAATGCCTTGCGGACCAGTGGCACCAGTATTACCTGTAAATCCTTGTGGACCAGTGTTGCCAGTCGTACCCGTAGTTCCCTGGATACCTTGTGCACCCGTGTTACCCGTTGTGCCAGTCGTGCCTTGTATTCCTTGTGGACCAGTGTTGCCGGTGTTACCCGTCACACCTTGGATACCTTGTGCTCCGGTATTACCCGTCGTACCCGTAGTTCCTTGAATACCCTGTGCACCAGTGTTACCCGTTGTGCCCGTCGTGCCTTGTATTCCTTGTGGACCAGTGTTGCCGGTATTACCCGTCACACCTTGGATACCTTGTGCTCCGGTATTACCCGTCGTACCCGTAGTTCCTTGAATACCCTGTGCACCCGTGTTACCCGTTGTGCCCGTCGTGCCTTGTATTCCTTGTGGACCAGTGTTGCCGGTGTTACCCGTCACACCTTGGATACCTTGTGCTCCGGTATTACCAGTCGTACCCGTAGTTCCTTGAATACCCTGTGCACCCGTGTTACCGGTTGTGCCAGTCGTGCCTTGTATTCCTTGTGGACCAGTGTTGCCGGTATTACCGGTCACACCTTGGATACCTTGAGCTCCGGTGTTACCAGTCGTACCCGTGGTTCCCTGGATACCCTGCGCACCCGTGTTACCGGTTGTGCCCGTCGTACCTTGTATTCCTTGCGGACCGGTGTTGCCGGTGTTACCGGTTACACCTTGGATACCTTGCGCTCCGGTGTTACCAGTCAAACCCTGAGGTCCTGTATTTCCCGTAGTGCCTTGGATACCCTGCGGACCGGTAGCGCCCGTATTACCAGTTAATCCTTGGGGGCCAGTAGAACCGGTGCTGCCCGTATTTCCGGTGGTGCCCGCGATTCCAGTGCTGCCCGTCGGACCGGTAGGATTAGGTATAATACAACTTGATATTCCTCCAATCCCGTAAGCTTGATCGAGTGATCCATTAGGTAAATATTGTATAACCGCAAAATAGACTAAGTTACTAATATCCGCAGATCCACCTACTACCAAATTGGTACTGGTTAAAATCACAACGCTTCGTGCTTCTGAGTTGGTGCCAATGCTCGTTTGTACAAGACCACCACTGCCAAAGGTACCATCAAGGGCACCCGCTGATGTATAGCGTGCCACAAGTATGGTTAACTGATTACTAATGCTTTGAGAAACCCCTGCAACGACGATATTAGTATCTGGTTGGATCAATACACTATAACCAATAGATCCTGTGTCTACGGGAGTTAATACGATACCTGCTGTTCCAAAGGTAACATCTAACGTTCCAGTCGTGTCATAGCGTGCAACGGTTAAAGAGTTAGTGTTGTTAATAACTGATGACCCGGCAACTACAATATTGCCATCAGCTTGAATGGCAAGTGAGTTGATTCTATCACTCGAACCTATGGGAGTTATGGTTATACCACCTGATCCAAACGTTCCATCAAGCAAACCTGTTGAGGTATAACGTGCAAGAGCAAACTCAGAGCTTCCGTTAATTACCGCAAATCCTCCCACTACAATACTACCATCGGTTTGTATGGCAATGGCATTAGCTCCGGCAAAATCTCCTATTGGTGTTGTGGTAAAGCCCCCTGATCCAAAGGTAATATCAGGAACACCGAGCGTTGAATAACGCGCCACAAAAAATTCTGTGGTGCCGCCATTGGCAACCGTACCTGCAATTACAATGCTGCCATCTGCTTGCAAGGCAATTGCATTGGCACTAGCTCCATCATCAAGTTGCGTAGTTACGATACCACCAGTACCAAAGGCGGCATCTAATACACCTGCGGTAGTGTAACGCGCTAAAACAATATTGGGCACTCCGGCAATAATTGCTTCGCCCGCCACAACGCTCATGCCATCGGTTTGAATGGCAATAGCTCTGCCGGTGGCTGTTTGACCGACAGTTGTTTGAACAACTCCAGCCGTGCCATACGCTGCATCAAGTGATCCATCAGTATTATAGCGCACGGTTTGTATCACGTTGCTTGAAAAACCGGTGGCTACTATTTTTTGATCAGTCTGTGCAGCAACTGCATTTATTCTACCCTGTGGAGTGCTACATGGCTTTGCAACTGCACTTATTAATATCATTAACCATGAAAATTGTAATAATCGCTTCATATATTCCCTTTTATAGTTGGGTAATAGTTACGGAAATACTTGGACCGGTGTTGCCCGTTGCCGCAGCAGTAAAATTGGTTCCTGCCACAAGTTGTGCCGTTGTTTGATTGCTTGCAAATCGTAATTTGAGAATTTGATTAATGGCTGAAAGATTTAAAATAAAACTTTTTGAAAGAGGAGTTACCAAACCACTGGGTGCCAGCTCTACAGATGCTTCACTGCCGCTAATAAGGGCGCCATTGAGTGTTGCTCTAAATGCAGCTACCGCATTAATTATGGAACCACTATTATCTACTTCTGCATCATACTCAACAAGATACAGTCCGGTTGCAGTATTAATAAATGAAGCACTTCCACCCGTGTGTTGCCATCCATCAATTATTTCGTTAGTGCTGAAAAGAATATCTTGGTAGCTTCCTGCAAGACCGATGGTTTGAGTATTGCGAGAAGTTGCAAAAACAAAATTTGCAGCCGGCGGTACGGCACCTGTGGCTCCTGTTGCGCCTACATCACCTGTATTTCCTGTTGCACCTGTAGCACCCGGCAAACCTGTTTGGCCGGTAAAACCAGTTGGTCCTTGTGGACCCGTATTTCCCGTATTACCGGTAGTTCCTGTACCCTGTGGACCTGTAGATCCCGTTGTTCCAGGATTACCTTGAGGCCCTGTATTACCTGAATTACCCGTCGTGCCTTGCAACCCGGTATTGCCGGTAGCTCCCGTTGGCCCTAGATCTCCTTGTGGGCCTGTATTACCCGTGTTACCCGTGGTGCCAGTACCTTGCGGCCCGGTTGATCCTGTTTGGCCCTGAAGACCCTGTGGACCGGTGTTTCCCGTTGCCCCCGTAGCTCCTGCACCTGCTGGACCCGTTGCCCCGGTTGCACCCTGCAATCCTTGCGGGCCGGTAGCTCCGGTGTTACCCGTTGTACCGGTAGGGCCACCCTCAGGACCTTGTGGTCCGGTGTTACCTTGTGCACCCGTATTACCTGTAGCACCTTGCAAACCTATTCCCGTATTACCGGTATTACCTTGCGGGCCCGTATTGCCTGTTGGACCTTGAGGGCCGGTGGTACCCGTGGCTCCCTGGAATCCTGTTGGACCAGTAGCTCCGGTGTTGCCAGGATCACCTGTAGCCCCCGTGTTGCCTGTGGTACCAGTAGGACCGCCTTCTGGGCCCTGTGGCCCGGTATTACCCTGTGGCCCGGTATTACCTTGGCCACCACCGCCCCCACTACAGCTACACACAAGACCAGGATTAATTATTTTTCCACACACAAGTAAGTCGCCGCCAATGCGAACGTTGTGACGAATGCAGAGATTATCAAAAATTTTATTTTTTTTAT
The DNA here is from genome assembly GCA_020886235.1 of Candidatus Dependentiae bacterium Noda2021. Taxonomy (GTDB): domain Bacteria; phylum Babelota; class Babeliae; order Babelales; family Vermiphilaceae; genus Noda2021. The sequence continues at coordinate 737,429 of AP025250.1, forward strand.
GAAAGCGCGTTATGTTATAATTAGCAGCATCTATCTGCGGCTCTTTGACTTCTATTAATTGCCCACTATCATTTACTTGCAAGTAAAATTGTGAGACATCACTCGAGCCTTCAAGCTCTAATTGCCCAATTGTTAGTGTTTCTTGTTCAAAAAAACAATCTACATGAGCAACCTTAACGTTGGGCAAAGCAATGTCTACGATTCCCTGCTCTCCAAAATTATTATCAAGAATACCACTTGGTAGATAGCGTAACATTACAATACGCGTCTCTTGATCGGACATAAAACCTATAAGAATGATTTCATTTCTCAAATTTGTAATCACTGACCACGACGCATCAGTGTGTAAAAAGGGAGTATCTATAATCTTGTTGTTGTCAGGATTTTCAATAACAAGATGATTATTGTTGTTAAGTAATAATGGTGCTGAGACAGAACATATCGGCACACTCAATAGTAAGAAAATAAAAATGAAATAGTAATTGTAGGGATAATACCAGTATTGTTTCATATATGCGACTCTTTTGCTTTTTTACGTTTCTACTCTTTCTAGCAAAAACTCTAGTAAAAACAAAATTGGTAGTCAAAAAAATTAGCAATAAAAAAGCGGGCACTTCTACCCGCTTATAATTTGTTAACCGAGCTATCACAAAAATCAAGTCGTTCTCATAAAACACGCTGGATTATTATCCAGGCAGACTTACCAACGCTGACAAACAATGCGTTGACCGGAACATAGAGAGTAACCGCACCTGCATTAGCTGCGGCTTGAACCACGATGGTTGTTCCCACATTACAATTTATGACGATGCTATTATGTAACCACATACCTAAATTATTAGCGTTAGGCGGGCTGTAATTTCCGCTTACATAACCAGCAACGTTTGTGTTGTCACCACTGATCACTAAACGCATTGCAACAGTATATGTCGACCCAGCGGCTGGTAATAAAAAACTACCCGCATAAGAAATCTCGTACACTCCTGCCACTTGGCACGTAAAGGTTGTATTGTCTGATGTCCAACCCGTGTTAGCTATAGGCGCAAAAGGGAATGCTAGGTTAGTCCATGTATTTGATCCAGCAAGGTTTATTGTACTATTTGCGTATCTATTAACATACCCATTAGGCGTACTAAAGGTACCAGTATTACCTTGTGGACCCGTATTTCCCGCGGGCCTGTGGGGCCCGTAAGGCCTTGTGGGCCCGTATTACCAGTTGGACCAACTGAACCGGTATTGCCTGTTGTGCCCCGATTTCCTTGCGCGCCGGTTGTACCCGTTGCACCAGTAGCATTATTTAAGTTACTGATACCTACAACGCCATTTACCCCAAAGGAACTGTCTAATTGTCCATCCGTGGTAAAACGTGCAAGCATATTAAATTGCGAAGAACCTACAATTATTGCCCCTGCAACAACTATTTTGCCGTCGGGTTGTAAGAAAGCTGTGCTCGCTTGATTAGAAAGCGCACTCGTAGTTGAAGCAACACCTTGATTACCAAATGTTGTATCTAAAGAACCTGTTGAGGTGTAGCGCAATAATGTAGTTTGAGGAGGGTTAGATTGGTTTACTGAGCCACCCGACACGACAATTTTACCATCCGGCTGTGCAACAGCACCGTAAGAATAACTTTCCGTGGCTGTATTAGTTAAGGCTACACCACCAGAGCCAAAGCCAGAAACAAAATTACCTGAAGAGCTTAACTTAATCGTCATACTTACAAATTGAGCTGCAATAATTGTTGAACCTGCCAGTATAAAGGTTCCATCAGGAGCATTGATAATTTTTTGTACGTTGTCATTTGATCCTATAGGCGCAACGCGATAGCCACTGGAAGCAAACGAGGTATCAATTGAACCACTTGATGAAAATCGTGCACAAAATAATTGATTTTGATTACTTATGGTCTCAAACCCTGCAACAACAATTGCATCATTACTTTGCTGAACAAGCATCGAAAATAATGCAACACCTTGGCCTTGATTTATCAGAGTCACACCATTGGAACCAAACGAGCTATCTAACACACCATTGGTTGTGTAACGAGCAATAAACCCATTGAGAATCCCATTAATTGTTGCGGTACCTGCGATAATAATTTTACCGTCGCTTTGCAACGCGATTGAGTAAGCTGTCGCATTTTGGCCGATAAGACTTTGAACGATACCTGCTGTTCCAAACGATGAATCAAGGGTACCGTCGGTGAGTAATCGCACAACAAATAAATTATAATTTGCACTGACCGCGGAACCTGCCAGCACTATTTTTTGATCTGCTTGAAGGACAGAATCAAAAAATTTTGTGTTATCATTGCCAGAAAATTGAACAATTCCCTGATTACCAAACGTAGTATCAAGATCTCCCGTTGGTGCATAACGAACTACTTGCGCCTGTGAATTATTATATCCTGCAGCAACTATATTACCATTACTTTGGATTTGTATGTCATTAATTATGCCCGGCACTGGCACAATAGCAGCATTTAGAAAGTTAAATAAAATTACTAATGCAGATATTGATTTTCTGATGATCTTCATTCTTTCCCTTTTAAAGTGATTTATTTTACCTTAATAAAGAGAAATAAAATCGTCAAACGAGTGATCATGATTTTGAAAATTATCATAGGGTATAAACTACGTGCCAGTGGTGATTTTCTATGGGCCACGTTACGTGGCCCTGATATGAAATTATAACTTCGAAATTGTTAACGTGGCACTTGGTCGTGTTATACCCGAACCATTATTTGCAGTAATTTGGTTGTTGGTGGTAGTTCCAGTGAATTGCAATACTATTTCATCTGATGCAGCACAAGTTACTAAGAATGATTGGTGCACCGGCAAAAGTTGTCCTACCAATTGCCCCAAGCTAATTGAAGCTTGGCTTCCTGAAATTTCTGTGCCGTTCAACAAGGCTCGTACTGAAATAGTCGAAGCCTGTGCGCTAACTGATGTGTTATTGGCAAGCAAACGATAGGTTACTAAATACGTACCATCGGTAGGGCACGTAAATGTGGCTGAACCTTCACTATGAGTCCAATTATTGATAACTTGATTAGTACTAAAATTAATATTCTGAAAGCTGCTTGCGATGGCTACAGATTGATTTGTAGTGTCATATGAAAACACATAATCAGTTGCTGCTGCAGAGGGGCCAGTGTTCCCGGTAGTCCCTTGAACACCTTGAGCACCTTCAGGACCAGTACTACCTGCTGGACCGGTATTTCCTGTGCAACATGAAGATCGTTGATTGGGTCCGGCTATCCCGCCGCTACCAAACGTTTGATCAAGTGTTCCATCTAATAAATAACGCGCCAACGTAAAATAGATAATTCCATTAAATTGTGAATAACCTGCAACTACTATCTTATTATCAACTTGTTGAACAATTGCACGAGTGCCTGCATTTTCTCCGATAGTAGCAACAACGATACCACTGGAACCAAAAGTTGTATCAAGAGTTCCATCTGTTAGATAACGCACAGTAGCAAATTTCTCTGTACGTGAAACACTGAGCAGACTTCCTGTCGCGGCAATTGCACCATCTGTTTGAACTAATCCTCCAAAACTAAATAATCCATTTTCTTGTGTGGTTGTCACAATACCCGCTGTACCAAAACTGCTATCAAGAACGCCACTTGTAGTGTAACGTGCAATACAAATACTGTTTGGTGTTGAAGACGAATATCCGTAAGCGACAATGTTCCCATCAGATTGAATAGCTATAGCCCGAATGATATCTGACCCGGTGATAGTTGTGGTAACATACCCATTTCCTGAACCGAACGATGTGATATCTAATGCACCATCTGTTGTGTATCGTGCCACTGCAAAATTGGTGTTTCCGCTGTCTATAGCCAATCCTCCGACTACTATTTTGTCATCATCCTGCAAAGCAATGCTATAGGCTGTAGATGTAGAATCAATAAGAGTTGTGGTAATACCATCAACACCAAATGTGCTATCAAGTAAGCCTGTTGCATCATACCGCGCAACAACTATGTTTGGTATTCCACCAATAATCGCAACCCCACAGATAACAATGTTACCATCCGGTTGCAATACCATGGCATTTGCCGTTGCACCATCACCAACGGGGGTGGTGACAATTCCGCCAGTACCAAAAGTTGTATCAATTTCTCCATTTAAATTATACCGCGCCAGTGCAATCTGAACATTAGAAGAAATTGAAAATCCAGCAACGACAATTTTACCATCTGGTTGTATTGCAATGCTCGTTGCTTGGCAAGAATCACCAATAAGTGTTGACACGAAACCTCCGCTACCAAAAGCCTCATCAAGCGAGCCGTCTTGGTTATAGCGCGCCGTTTGAAACACGGTAGCATTATTGTCGTAGCCGGTTGCCACAATTTTAGCATCAACTTGTAAAGCAATGGCATTAATTTGACCCTGTACGGGTAACGCTTGCATTCTGTAGGACGCTAACATAAAAAAAATTAAAAAAAAATTTACATACAATCTCATACTATTCCTCACATCGAAAAAAACTTTTTTCAATATCTACCTGGCAAATTTGCACCATCTCCTTGAGCAAAAGGTTTTAGTAAAAAATCTTAAATCTAGAAAAATTCATTTTTCAAGATCAATACAACAAAAGAAGTACTGGGTAAAAATATGAGTCAAAAGCACCTTTTGCACGGTAAAGAGAAAAATAAAAGCCCTGATTCATTCTTAACACAGGGTTATAAGACTCTTCTTATGACAACGCTTACTGCAGGTGCAGACGTATTAAATGTCGAGATTTGATAGACGGAACAATTTGCCCGATTAGCCCGCGCCTGAATAACAAACGTAGTTCCCACTACACTATCAATATAAAAAGTTTTAGTTAAATTTACAGTAACCACATCTGAAGGTGAAGCAATAAATGTTAATACAGAGGTACTCGTGATAAACGCAACACCGTCAACTACCGCTTGACCTGATACCGTAGTAACTCCGGCAGTTCCTCCAAGAATATTCATCCAATAGGTTACTTCATAGAGCCCCTCAAGAGTGCACGTAAATTCTGTATTACTGCCAACAGTAGTAACTGTCCAACCGTTGGGTGTTAAAGCTGGTGTAGGTATCAACAAACTTTGCCACGCGTTATTGGGCAACGAGGTATTTGTAGTGCGATAATTGCTTATATAACCCTGGGGTGAATCAAACGTACCCGTAGCCCCAGTAAAGCCCTGAGCGCCTTGCAACCCCTGTGGGCCGGTGCTACCAGTGCTGCCTTGAATACCTTGTGGACCCGTTGCCCCCGTAAAACCGGTTGATCCGTCACCATTGCTCACATTACTTACGCCCACAATACCATTTACACCAAAGGAGGTATCAAGTTGTCCATCAGCAGTAAAACGAGCAACCATATTAAATGGCCAAGAGCCTACAATTATAGCACCAGCAACAACAATCTTGCCATCAGGTTGTAAAAGAGCAGTATTAGCTTGATTGGAAAGTGGTGCTGAGGTTAAAGTAACACCTTGGTTGCCAAACAGTGCATCCAAGGCACCAGTTGATGTGTATCGCATCAACGTGGTTTGTACAGGATTTGATTGATTCACCGAGCCACCTGAAATTACAATTTTATTATCCGGTTGTACTACTGCACCATATGAATAACTCTCCGAGACTAGATTGGTTATAGCAACACCATTGGAACCAAAATTTGTCACAAAATTACCCGAACTGTCCAATTTAACCGTCATGCTCACAAATTCACCGGCACTTATTGTTGAACCACTTAATACATAGCCGCCATCATTAGAGGAGATAATTTTTTGCACATTGTCATTAGATCCAATCGGTGCAACGCGATAACCGCTTGTACCAAAAGAGCTGTCTATAGTACCGTTAGCTAAAAATCGCGCACAGAATAATTGATTTTGATTATTGACAGTTTCAAATCCAGCCACAACTATTGAGTTGCTGCTCTGCAATACAAGTAATGAAAATAACGCAACTCCTTGGGCTTGTTGTATGGTAACAAGACCATTAGTTCCAAACGAGGTGTCTAAAACTCCTGCTGTTGTGTAACGTGTTATAAAACCATTAATCACACCATTTATTGTTGCAGTTCCTGCAATAATAATCTTACCATCATTTTGTAGAGCAACAGAATAGGCTGTTACACTTTGTCCTATCAACGCTTGAACTATACCTCCTGCCCCAAAAGAGTTATCAAAACTGCCATCTGCAAGCAACCGCGCAACAAAAAAATTATACGTTGTGTTTGCGGCATAACCAACAACCAGTATCTTTTGATCTGGCTGTAAAATAGAATCAAAAATTCTTGTATTAGTTTCTTGAAATTGAACAACACCTTGATCACCAAAGGTAGTATCTAAATCACCTGTTGATGTGTAACGCACTATTTGCGCCTGTGAGTTATTGTATCCAGATGCAAGGATGTATCCATTGCTTTGCAATTGTATATCATTAATCTGACCTGGCACTGGAACAATACTGGCAATAAAAAAACTATGAAAAAGAAGTGAGGAGATAATTATTGGTATTTGCGACTTCATAGCTTTTCCTTTTCGATTGTTTCTCTTTTTATAAAAAACTAATAAACAGAAGACAGATCGTCAAATATGAATGAAATTGATTATTAATCTTATTAACGACGCACCGTTTATGGATATACTACACGTGATCTAAATCAGTATGAAAAGTTTGTTAAACTTATCCTGCGTTTAAAAAAGAACCGCTCTTTAAATTTTTTCTCTCTTTGCGGCTTTAAGGTTAACGCTCAACTTGCGTGTAACACGGAGTTACATTGCATACCGGATCATTGATAATTTTACCGCACACAATCAAATCACCGCCCACACGCATGCATCTTCTAATATTTAGCTGATCAAAAGTGCGCGTAATAGGATTTGCATACTCAAAACAACTACGTGTTATAATGTCTTCTGCTTCAATTATAGAGTGGCGACCATTAGAGTCTAAAATAACAAGGCTCTGTTGCTGCGCGTTTTCTATAAACCCAATTAATAAATCATTGTTAGGTAACAACTCAAGGCAAATCTTTATCAGTCGAGGAATAGTTAAAAAAACGGTTCCTTTTTTGCCAAAACTCTCTAATAGTTGGCCTGCTTGTACATATTTTTGTAATATTAATTGAGTGGAATTTTCACTTGAAAATGATATGCCAAAAATATACTCATCATCTGACAGTGCTATTTTGTATTTAGTAATATCCTGAACCAGATTAGCTGTAGCAATCACACAATGAAATAATATTAAATAAACTTGCTTCATAACCTCACTCACGGTTTAGGGTGCCTCTTGAAGACACCCTAGTCAAGAATTATAAAACTCTTTGAATAATAATCGTTGCAGACTTACCCACGTTAGTGAATGTAGTAAGCGGAACAAATAGACTTGATGAGCCTTCGCTCGCCACTGCTTGCACTACAATAGTTGTACCCACTGCGCAATTTATGATCACACTATTAGTTTGTAATACTCCTAAATTGTTAGCACTTCCAGCAAAATAATTACCCGTGCTGTATGTAGCTACGTTGGTGTTGTCACCATTTATCACTAAACGAAGACCAATACTAATATCATTATTCAAACCGCCTAGACCAAAATAACCAGAGTAGGAAATTTCATATACACCTGCAACTTGGCAGGTAAATGTTGTATTATCAGATGTCCAACCATTGTTAGCGATTGGAGCGAATGGAAATGTTATATTTGTCCACACGTTTGAAGATAATGGTATGGTTGCAGTTGCATATCTATTAACATACCCTGTAGGCGTATCTAATGCGCCGGTATTCCCTTGAGCTCCAGTGTTTCCTGGAATACCTTGTGGCCCTGTGTTACCTGTTATACCTGGTAGACCCTGAGCTCCAGTATTTCCTGTTGTCCCTGGAAGACCTTGTGCTCCGGTGCTACCAGTAATACCTTGTGGCCCTGTTAAACCCTGTGGGCCGGTGTTACCCGTTGTTCCCACCACGTCAATTCCACTTGCGCTAATAGGTGTGCCGTTAATTTGGGTGACAAAAATGCTTGTTGCGTTGATGGTTTGTGAATTGAGAATATTATTGTTAATAACATTTGCATTAACAATATCACCAGTAATGCTGGTGGCATTAATGATAGTACTATTTATAATATTGGCATTAAACACATCGCCGTTAAAACTTGTTGCATTAATGATTTGCGAGTTAATGATTTGTGAATTTAAAATAGTAGTATTTGCTGTGTCTGCATTTAAAGTATTAGTAGTCACAGTATTACTTACAACGCTATCGGCAGTAAGCTCGCCACGTATGCGTGCATCTCCTGCAACACCAAGTGAATTTCTAACACATAAAGAATCAACAACTTTACAACCACGAGTTCCAATATATTCAGCATCTACTAAATTGGCCCCAGAAAGAAGATCTTTTTCGTAGTCCTGTAAGGCCTGTGCAATTTCATGATATGTTTTTGGATCGCAATCGCGCATGCCACTCATTAGATCAACCGCATCTTTCAATGCCTGTTTTGCATGTTCAAGGGTCATGCATGAATCACAATCTATGTGTAACATATCTTGATGTGCTTGTGGTACCTTGCCATACAATTGCTTAAGTGCACTTGCAAAGCTAGGTGTAATTACCGCGTAATGGATTTTATCTGTTGCTAGTACTGGCATACCTGATAGCAATAAAAATAATAATAATTTGCGGGAATGCTTCATTGGTGCTCCTGTTTAATGATTAACTTTTTTCTAAGATAAAAAATTAAATTAGATAGGATCAATGGTTAATGCACTAAACAGCTTATAAATTCGTGGTTTTGATTTTATGTGAATAACCAAAAGTAATTTTGTCATCAAATAACTATTGCTGTAACGGATAAACAATAACAAAAACTATTATCGAACATTTATCATATTTTAGTCACACTCAACGTGCATGGACGAAATGTGCCCCCTACACGAACCGTGCTAGAAGCTGCAAATCTTACATCTATAGTTTGCCCGGCAGAAACGCTAACAAGAGCAGTCATTGATAAATTGGTGATCTCTAATGGTGGAATAAACGTTTGCAAGTATGTTCCCACAACGGCCGTCCCACTCAGGTAAAGCTGGGTAGCGATTGTTTGCTGGGTACCACTAGTAGTAGCTGCACCTACTGAGTATGTGACCTGATATATGCCCGAGGTAGTTGCAGTAAAAACACCAGAAACTTGGGTCCATCCCTCGATAAGAGTTGCTGGGTCCATGGTAATAATTTCAAACGCGATTGCGGGAGTATGAATTTGATCGGTGACTTTTGTTGCATAAAAATAATTAGCCGCGGGTAGTAATGACCCGCTAGCACCAACAGCAAACCCATTAATTTCTGATGTAATAATGTTGGCTGAGTTAATACTAGGCGAATTGAGCACATTGGTTGTCACACTATCTGATCTTACCTGCCCACGTATCAGCGCATCACCTGCAACACCAATGGAATTTCTAACGCATAATGAATCAAAAACCTTACAACCTCGCGTTAACACATAATCAGAATCTACTAAATTTGCACCTGAAACGAGATCTCTTTCATATTCATGTAATGCCCGTGCAATTTCATTATAGGTTTTAGTATCGCAATCGACTAAGCCACTCAGGGCATCAGCCGCATCTTGTAACGTTTTTTGTGCATGTTCAATCGACATACATGAATCACATTCTATAGCCAGCATGGCTTGATCTGGCCAAATTCTGTCATGTAATTTATTAAGTGCGTTAGCAAAACTTGGTGTAACTACTGCATACGGCATGTTACATGTTGCTATAGCATTACCTAGTAACGTTATTAGCAACAACTTTAAACACAGTGGTAATGGCTTCATTGATGCTCCTGTTATAAATTTAGCTTTAACGTAAGATAAAAAAATAATAAAGATACGATCAACACTTAGCATGATCAATTGTTCACGGGCTGTGCTCATAAAAATATTCAAGCGATAGCAACGTAATAACTCCGTGCTATCGCCTGAACTTTTTTATACAAAGTAATTAAATTACTCGTCTTATTATTAGACTTGCTGCTTGTCCTAATGAACCTGGATTTCCTTGTAGGGTTGGATTAAAAATAAAGACTCCTGGAGCATCGGCAATACCTTGCACTACGATCGTAGTACCCACTGCGCAATTTACCAATACGGTATTAAATACCCAATTGCTAATTCCACCTGGAATTGGCGATGTAGCGTTTGCTCTGCCATACAACGCATCACTTGTGCTAGCACCATCTACGAGCAAGCGTATACCTATTTGATACAATTGATCGACAACGGGCACTTGAAAACTTGCCGCATAATAAAACTCATAAAGACCAGCAACTTGGCACGTAAAAGTAATATTGTCAGATGTAGTCCAACCATTTGCAGCAACTGCGGTAAGAGGAAACTCGATATCAGTAAAAACATCAACACCTACAGGAGCACTGGCGCTGTTGTAATTATTCAGATAACCCTGTGGAGAATCTAGACTACCGGTATTGCCTTGTGCGCCGGTGGGCCCCTGTATCCCTTGTGCGCCGGTAGGGCCTTGAATGCCTTGTGCACCAGTAGCACCTTGTGGACCGGTAACACCTGTCGCACCTGTTGTACCGGCACCCGTGTTTCCTTGTGGACCGGTATTACCCTGCAGACCTTGTGGGCCTGTTGCACCTGTCGTACCAAAGGCACTTAATCCACTTGCACTAATAGGTGAGCCATTAATCTCAGAAACAAAAAGACTTGTTACATTTATAATTTGAGCATTAACAAGAGCTGCGCTAATCGCATCAGCCGTTAGCGTGTTAGTGGTTATTGCAGAACTTGCAAGGGTATCTGTCGTGAGTTGGCCTCGTATTTGCGCATTTCCTGCAACACCTAATGAATTTCTTATACACAATGAATCTATTACTTTGCATCCACGAGTGGTGACATAGGCACCGTCAACTAAATGTGATTCATTTGCAAGACCCTGGGCATACTCATTGAGCACTTGCTCAATTTCTTGGTATTCATTCTGATCGTTTACACGCTTGAGAGCTACAACTGCATCATTAATAACAAGTTGTGCATTTTCCAATGTCACACATGAATCCCCTTGAAGTGATAGATCCAGTGAACTACCTGGCACAATCTTAGCTAGTGTTTTAAGCGCTTTAGCAAACTGAGGTGTTATCACCGCGTAGGGAATAGTTTGGTGTGCCCAAGTATTCTGTAACGAAATTAATATGAGTAAAATGAGATGTTTTTTTGACCAATTCATGGAGCTCCTTATTATGAAATAAACTTTACCATTTAAGAGTTTAAAATACTCGTCTGATTATTAAATTTGCAGCTTGGCCCTGTGTATTTACCGTAGACTGTAATGCCGGGTTAAATAATATGACATCCGAGACGCTCGCTGTCATTTCAACACGCACTGTCGTTCCCACATTGCAATTGACTAATGCCGAGTTTGTCAAATACGTACTAATACCACCGGCTATTGGTGAGGTTTCATTGACGCGGCCGTAATATGCTTGATTATCACCAGTACTCACTACAATTCTCATTCCAATGCGGGCAAATTGATCAACTAAAGGCAATAAAAAATTGCCTGAGAATGAAATTAAATACAGCCCTGCAACTTGACAGGTAAACGTAATGTTATTTACCGTTGTCCACCCATTGTCTGCAAGAGCAGCTGATGCAAATGTTATAGGAGCAAAACCCCTGGACTACCAACCGGCGCACTCGCATTATTAAATCTATTAAGATACGCAGCGGGAGCTCCCGAAAAACCGCCTCCCGGACCTGTACTACCCACAAGACCTTGAGGCCCGGTGTTACCGGTGATACCCTGTATGCCCGTGTTGCCCGTCAAGCCTATAGCTCCTGCTGCACCAGTGGAACCTGGACCTGCGTTGCCATCAGGCCCGGTGTTGCCCGTAATGCCTTGAGGACCTGTGGCACCTGGGGCACCAAAAATATTCAATCCACTTGGGCTTACGGGAAGCCCATTAATTTCTGACACAAAAATGCTTGATGCATTTATTATCTGTGCATCTAAAACAAATGCATTAACCGAGTCTGTAGTTGCATTACTGGTGAGTACTGTTGACGCACTCACATCTGCGGCTGACACTTGGCCTGCAACGTGAGCATTTCTTGCAACACCTATGGCATTTTTCACACACACAGAATCGTAAACTTTACAACCGCGCGTTGTGGCATACGGCTCTTCAACAATGTGCTCTCCTGCATCGAGTGCAGTTTGGTAAGATAATAATGCCTGTGCAATTTGTTCATAATTGCTTGTGCGATACTCAACGCTACTTATCATACTTATCGCATTTTCAATGATAACCTGTGCGTCTTCTAACAATAAAAAGCTGTCGCCCTCAATGTGCATAGCATCATTCGTTTGCAATCTCAGTGCATGCAAAGCGTTAAGTGCCCTAGCACACTCTGGCGTAATGTGTGCATAGGAAAGATGCTGGTTTGCCTGCGCATGTGATAATCCGGCAAGCAGGATAGAGAATAAATATTTTTTTGATCGCTTCATGCTGCTCCTTTATAAAACAAAACTTTTGATCAGATTAAATAATGAGCTTGAATGCGGGCAAGGGTTATCGCTTTTGAGACAGTTCGAGTGGTACCGATTAGAGCTTTGCAATAACCGCTGTTAGTCAAAGTGATGCAAAATGAAAGGGTAAAAACTCTTTTGCACTCTCAAATTTTTTTAACAAATCCTGTTTATCGTGCGCACCCAAATGAATAAGACCATAGCGATAACTTTTGCCGTCTTGCAAAATATCAGATAAAGCCATGCCTGGAACAACATCAGGATAATATCGCCCATCAGAAAAATGAGCAAAAAAATTATCAATATTATTTTGAGTTGGAACCGCGACAACTCTTTGATTTTCAAAGGTGCGCAGAATGCAACTTGCTGCAATAGCATGCTTACCGTGCCGCAACGTGGTCACTGGCTTTTTGCCGGTGGCAATATCAAGCAAAACTTGATAGGTATTAAAGCCATCAACTTTTTCATATAAATCAGCAAATTGAGCTGCCATGCGAGGATTAATCTCAATAATACCAATCACATTGGTTTGAGGATCATACATAAACTCAATGTTAAACATGCAATTAGTAAGATGCATTGCTTTGACAATCGTTTTTGCTGCTGCTGCCATACGCTCTTGAACATCAGCAGGCAATGATGAAGGATATTCAAAACGCTCAAAGCAAATAGTACCGGGAAACATGATAGAATCAACAATACCAACAACACTCACTTCGCCCTGAAAACAGTATCCTTCAAGTGTAACTTGAATCCCGGACAAAAAACTTTCAACCAACACGGCACAACTGTCTATTTCACTGCCACCAAATGTTTTTAAGAACCAATCAAAATGTGATAAAAATTGGCGCGGCAGCATAGCTTGCGTTAACATTTCTTTAAGTTGTGCCGCATTTGAAGCTTTATTTGCACCCACCGAATAATACGATTTCACTGGCTTTACAAAAACCGGATACACCATGGCATCGAGCAATGACTGCTCTACATCTTCAAGAGTATCAAATAAAGTAAAGTGAGGCGTAACCTCAGGCACATAGCGCTTTTGCACTACACGTGAATTATACTTATGCTGGCATTGGAGTAACGCTGCAGGTCGAGGACCACGCAATCCATTATAGTGCGCGATAATGCTCGCATAGATACTTCCTGGATAGTCATCAGTACTTGCAACACCGGTAACATTATATTTTTTTGCGGTAATCGAAAGATCGTCAATCACCCGTGCTGGATTGCTTGATTCAAAATCTCCAACCACGCCACGGGCAAGGACTTGCTCAAACGATTGCGTGTCATACTCGTGAAAAATAACATCATATTCATCTTTGCGCGCAAGATGTGATAGTTCAAATCTATCACGCGCTGATGGACAAATAAAAAAAATGGTGTGCTTCATAACTCCCCTACTACTATGGTAATAAGGTAATCAGAATGCACACCTAAAAGATAGTTCTAAAACAAAATTATTCTACCGTGACAGACTTTGCAAGGTTGCGCGGTTTGTCGATTGGTCTGTCCAATTCTTTTGCAATGTGGTACACAAAAAATTGTATAACACCCGTCATTGCAAGAGGCCCGAGCAACGGTTTAATTTTTGGAAATAAGAACACGGTATCTGCAAGTGCAATTAATTCACGTTGCCCTTCAAATGCAAATAAAATAATGTGTCCACCACGCGCTTTTACTTCTTGGGCATTAGCCACTAATTTTTGATAGATTAATGGATCTATGTGTGAAAACAAAAACACCGGGGTTTCATTATCTATTAACGCAAGAGGACCATGCTTGAGCTCACCAGCAGGATAGGTTTGCGCAAAAATATAAGAAATTTCTTTTAATTTTAATGCTGCTTCTTGCGCGATGGGATAACTCACATGTCGGCCTAAGAAAATTGCCTTTTTACTACACGCATAGCGCGGTGCAAGCTCTTGTGCAATAACGGTTTTATAATTTTCAATACTGTTTTCTAATAATTCAGCTGCAATTAATAAATCATCTTGTGCGGCGATCAGCTGTTGATGATTGATAATGTGTTTAGCATACGCCATAAAATGGGCAAACCAGTAAAGCGCTGCAACCTGAGTAGAGAACGCTTTCGTTGACGCCACTGCAATTTCATGCCCCGCTTGGGTAAGCAAGAACCCCTCTGCTTCGCGCACCATGGTACTTGAAGCAACGTTGGTCAATGCAATGGTTTTTGCATTCATCGAGTTAATAAGACGCAATGCTTCAAGCGTATCAGCCGTTTCACCCGATTGGGAAATTAAAATATACAGGGCGTTAGGTTCTGCAAAGAAATGATTGTATCTAAATTCAGAGGCTAAATGCACCGTAGTCGGAATAAGACAAATCTGCTCAAAAAAGAATTTGGCAATAAGACCTGCATGCCATGACGTACCACACCCGAGTAAATGAATACGCTCAACATTCTTTAGCTCTTCTAAAGATAACCCTAAATGGTCAAAGATGGTTTCATCCAGTGCTTGTAAAAATTTTACGGTCGAGTAGATGGCATTTTTTTGCTCATAAATTTCTTTAAGCATGTAATGCTCAAACCCTTGTTTTTGGCTATTATGCCAGTTTACCTGAACTTCTTGAACCTGAGGAACAAGGGGCTTTCCGGTAAAATCATAGAGCTCAATAATATCTTTTTTAACGAGCGCAAAGCTCTCATCAGGCAAGAAAATTACTTTATTAGTTTTATCCGCAAAGGCAAGAACATCTGATGCTACAAACATTTCAGCATCGCCAATTCCTATGCACAAGGGAGAACGACGTCGCACCACGACCATTGTGTCTGATCGTTGTTGGGCTAATGCTAAAAAGGCATACGCACCATCAAGGTGGTTCACAAGATCGATAACTGCAGATTTAAAAGTATTATGAGAAATGAGTAAAGACTCAAAAAGATGGGCTATTGTTTCGGTGTCTGTTTGTGAATGAAAGACATGGCCCACATCTTGTAACTGTTCACGGAGCTCATGATGATTTTCAATGATTCCGTTATGAACAATGGATATAGTTTTTTGACAATCAAACTGAGGATGTGCATTTTCCGCAGATGGCACGCCATGCGTGGACCAACGCGTATGACCTATCCCCAAAAACCCATCAATTGGGTGTTGATTAAACTGCTCAGTTAAATTTTCAAGGCGCCCTATGGCCTTGGCATAGAGCATCTGATTATCCTGAGGGCTGAGGCAGGCAAATCCTGCTGAATCATACCCGCGATACTCTAGCCTGCTCAGGCCTTCCATTACGAAAGGCCTACTCATATTTTTACCAACGTACCCAATTACACTACACATCTACCTATTCCTATTGTATGAGTAGCTTACTATCACGCAAAAATAGGTTGTTGATAGTCTTGGATTAACGTTTTACGAATTGGAATTTACGACGCGCAGCTTTTTGTCCGTATTTCTTACGTTCTTTTCTGCGTGAGTCTACTGTTAAAAAGTCAAATTCACGTAATTGAGATCTGATACTTTCATCTTGAGCGAGCAATGCGCGTGCAGTTCCTAATTTTACTGCATCTGCTTGAGCGCACAATCCGCCACCAGCTACGTTAACGTCTACATCAAATGAAGAGCCGAAAGGCAATAAGCGGAATGGAGCTGATGCTTCTAAGCGAGTAACTTCGGTATCAAAATAGGTGTTAAATTCTTCACCATTTACTACTATTTTTCCTGTTCCTGGTCGCAACCAAACACGCGCTACCGCTGTTTTTCTACGGCCTACACCGTGACCAATGGGAGCTACATTTTTAGTTTGAGCTACTTTAGCTTTAGGAGCTTTAATTGTCGTTGATTTTTTCATATGTGTAAACCTAAAAAACCTTATTTGTGATAATAAGCTACGATATTAAATATTTTATTATGTAGGATAATCTGAGGGAGAAAAAAAGTCAAAACTGACTTATATTTTTTGAACTGGAGCCGATGATCGGATTTGAACCGACGACCTACTGATTACGAATCAATTGCTCTACCAGCTGAGCTACATCGGCATTGGTTGCTGCTATTGTACCATATAATTTAACAATTGCCACGGGGTTTTAGCTAAAAAGTCCTCGATTGTGCCTTTCAGGCCTAGCCGAGGGCTTTATTTTCTAATTGAAATCATTATTGGAGTATTAGGAGGCCTCTCTTAGTTAGGCAACTTGCCTTCTTCAAAAAGCTCTTGGCAAGATAGGCAACGTGTTGCATTAGGGTAGAGCTTAAGACGTTTTTCTGAGATAGGGTTGTTGCAATCGGCGCAAATACCATAGGTACCTTCATCAATCATCTTTATGGCATTTACTATGCGATGAAATTCTTCAATGCGAGAATCTTGCAGCGAGCTGCGTAAGCTTTCCATGGTAGATGTTAATGCTTGATCGCCCGGATCTTGCACTTGGTCATCTGAAAATTTTTCGGTATATAAACGCTGCAACTCTTCTTCAAGCTCAACTTTACGCGCAAGAAGATCCTTTTTAATTTCTGAAAAGT
This sequence comes from Candidatus Dependentiae bacterium Noda2021, assembly GCA_020886235.1. Classification (GTDB taxonomy): domain Bacteria; phylum Babelota; class Babeliae; order Babelales; family Vermiphilaceae; genus Noda2021. The sequence continues at coordinate 754,474 of AP025250.1, forward strand.
CAGTTTGCGTTGACTTTTTTTTTGCTTCAGCCACTCTTGTGTTTCCTTTTTTGTTTAAAAAATTGTTTTAATAATACCACTGAATCTTGGCTATGAACACCCTTTACAATTTCAAGAGTGTCTCTATGGTATAGCGAAACTTCTGTACTATTGTCAAGGTGGTAACCAAAAAGAGGTGACTCAGCGCCATACACTATTCCCGCGCATCTGCTAATTTTAATACTATTCAAACACATAGCACAGGGCTGCAGCGTCACATAAATCCAACATCCATCAAGGCGCCAATCATTGATTTTTTTTCCTGCTTTTGCAAGTGCGCGCAGCTCAGCATGTGCCGTCTGCGTATTACTTTTTTCAACCAAGTTATAACTACGCGCAAGTATATCACCATCGCTATTTACTATCACTGCACCAATAGGCACTTCATCGCGTGATGCTGCTTTGTGTGCTTGCACAAGAGCTTGCTTCATGTACCACAAATCTTTGTCAGCACCAAAAGGAGAATTGTGTTTATATGTTTGTGACATAAAATATTCCTCTCTTGAATTTTGCAATAAAACGCTCGTATGTTACACCATATTATGACCTACTGTAGTTATCTTGTTGTCCTAAAAGAAATAACAAAAGCAATAAGCGTTACATGTTGGGTAAAATAATAGAAAAAAATACGAGATATACTATACTATTATATGAATTTTTCGTAATAAATTGAGTGGTCACCACGTACCAAAATGCACACCCGTGCTCTAATGTTTTTTTAATGACCTAAGGAGCCTATAATGTCTAACACTCCACCTAATAATGGGGGCGATTACAAAGCAACGTCTATTAGAGTCCTTGAAGGCTTAGAAGGCGTTCGCAAACGTCCGGCCATGTATATTGGGTCTACCGGCGTTGCGGGATTACATCACCTTGTCTACGAAATTGTAGATAACTCCGTTGATGAAGCGCTAGCCGGTCATTGCGACACTATCAAAGTTATCCTCAACACTGATGGTTCATGCTCAGTAGAAGATAATGGTCGGGGTATTCCAACCGATATACACCCTACAGAAGGCGTATCTGCTGCAGAAGTTGTAGTAACTAAATTGCACGCAGGTGGTAAGTTTGATAAAGATTCATACAAATTTTCCGGCGGACTTCATGGTGTTGGTGTTTCTGTTGTAAACGCACTTTCAAAACGATTTGAAATGACTATTTTCCAACACGGAAAAATTCATTTTCAAGTATTTGAAAAAGGCAAACCACAAGGTCCACTACAAGTCATTGGTAAAACAACTAAACGTGGTACATTAATTAAATTTTGGCCCGATCCAGAAATTTTCCAAGAAACAACAACTTTTAGCTTTGACACACTCGCAGCACGTTTGCGTGAGTTGTCATTCTTAAATAAAAAATTAAAAATTTTTATCACTGAAGAAGCTACCAACAAAAGTCATGAGTTCTATTTTGAAGGCGGTATTATTTCTTTTGTAGAAACTATTAACGCTAAAAAAACTCCCCTGTTTTCTGACATTATTTATTACGAACGTGAAGATGACAAAAACGTTGTTGAAGTAGCTATGCAATATAACGATGGCTACGGCGAGCAACTGTTTTCTTTTGTAAACAACATTAACACGATTGACGGCGGGACCCACGTTGCCGGATTTAAATCTGCTCTTACCAAAATCTGCAACAAAAAAGCATTTGAATTTAACATCATCAAAAGTAATGATGAAACATTTTCAAGTGAAGACGTGCGTGAAGGTTTGGTCTGTGTAATTAACATCAAAGTACCAGAACCACAATTTGAAGGGCAAACCAAAACAAAACTCGGTAATAGCGATATCAAAGGTATTGTCGACTCGTGGACTTTCAACTTCTTAGAAACTTACTTTGAAGAAAATCCAAGTATTGCTCGTAAAATTTTACAAAAAGCAGAGATTGCCCGCAGAGCTCGTGATGCTGCTAAAAAAGCACGTGATCTTACCCGTCGCAAAACTGCTTTAGAATCTGTCTTGCTACCCGGCAAATTAGCTGATTGCTCAAATGAAAATCCCGTAGACACTGAACTATTCATCGTTGAGGGGGATTCTGCAGGCGGTTCAGCAAAAAGTGCGCGTGATCGCAACAACCAAGCAATTTTGCCTCTAAAAGGTAAAATCTTAAACGTGGAAAAAGCGCGTCTTGATAAAATTTTATCTAACGATGAAATCAAAGCATTAATCGCTGCAATTGGCTGTGGTATTGGCAAAGAAGAAATTGATGTTGCAAAAGCTCGTTATCATAAAATTATTTTAATGACCGATGCTGACGTTGATGGATCCCACATCCGCACCTTGCTCTTAACATTCTTCTTTCGCTACTTGCGACCAATCATTGAGAGTGGCTTTTTGTACATTGCACAACCACCTCTTTACAAAGCTAAAATTGGTAAAAAAGAGCAATATCTTAAAGATGAAAATGCATTCAAGCAATTTCTTTATGACTGGGCACAAGAACACACCACACTCTTTATTGATCAAAAAGAGCTAAGCCCAGAAGCTTGGCATTCATTGTTAAAAATAGCTGATCAATATGATGAACATCTTGAAAAAGCAAGCGCGATGTACAAAGTTACCTATGAGCACGCACATAAGTTTGCTGCTGCTTTAGCACACACGTCATGGCAGCCTGATCAAGGTGTAGAGAAATTAATTACGGTACTTCAAGAACAGTTAGAACATTATAAAATCACAGCACATGAGTTGGTACCGACAGAAATAGTACCGCTTGATCAACAAGTCGATAAACGTTACTACCTCATTATTAAATTAATTAACAAAGAGTGGCGTATTGGTCTTGAGTTCTTTAGCAGCGCTGAAATGCAAACACTTGTTTCATTTGTACAGCAATTAGCTCCGCTTTCACAACAATGGAAGCTGCAAATTATAGATAAAGAACGTGCTATTGAAGGGCATGGCATACTCAGCTTGCTCAGCGCTATTAGAGCAATTAGTAAACCATACATGAGCATTCAACGCTATAAAGGTCTTGGTGAAATGAACCCAGAACAATTGGGCGAAACCGCAATGGATCCAAATACTCGCTCACTGTTACGCGTAAGTATTGAAGATGCGCTAGAAGCTGACGCATGGTTTACCACTCTCATGGGCGATGATGTAGGCGGACGCCGTAGTTACATTGAAGAGTATGGTCACTTTGTTAAAAACTTGGATGTCTAAAACTCTATGAACATTGTAAATGCCGTAATAGCTTATATTCAAAAACATAATTTAATCCCATCCGGCACATCCGTGCTGGTGGGATTATCCGGTGGGCCCGACTCTGTATTTTTACTCCATGTTCTTGTTATGTTGCGCAATCAAGGTTTAATAACCGATTTTATGGCAGCTCATCTTGATCATCAGTGGCGTAAAGATTCGGGCAACGATGCACAATTTTGCAAAGATTTGTGCAAGAAATGGAAAGTGCCCTTATTAGTAAGCACCCTGTCAGAGTTGGGTATGTCACCAAAAGCGACCGGTTCTAAAGAAGAACTTGGCCGCCGTGCCCGTAGACAATTTTTTGAAACGGTAAAACGAGATCACGAGCTGAATCGTATTGCACTTGCTCATCACGCACAAGATCAACAAGAAACTTTTTTTATTAGATTAATTCGTGGTGCAAGCCTCACCGGACTCACAGCCATGCGTCCACAGTCTGGTGATTACATACGACCGCTCCTTGAATTAAACAAAGCTGATATTCTTACCTATCTTGATAAAAACAATATTCCCTTTGTTACTGATCCAAGCAACACGTCTGAAGAATATTTGCGCAATAGAATTCGCTTAAAAGTAATTCCTGCTCTGCATGCCTGCGATTCTCGTTTTGATGCAAATTTTGCTCAAACACTGGCGCGCTTGCAAGAAACAGAAGATTATTTGGACCTGCATACTAAATTAGAATTTGCAAAAATAATGAGTGAATCTCCCGCAACAATTTCGGTAAGCTTATTACTTGCCTACCCATCATTGATGCGTTATCGATTGCTTATGCAATGGATGCAGCTTAATAATGTACGCATTCCCTTAAGCCAATCATTCTTAGATGAAATACTTAAGTTTTTAAGTACACAACAAGGCGGCATACACAATATCCACCATGAGTGGCGCATTGAGAAAAAATCAGGCATGGCAACCATTAGCAAAAGCTAAATATTGATCTTTAACAAAGAATTTATGAACAAAACTGTAAAAATCGCCTGTGAAATATTTGTATTTAATGGCCAGGGATTATTATTACTGGGAAAAAGAAAAAATTGCTATGGTGACGGTACCTGGGCATTGCCGGGCGGTCATTTAGAATATGGCGAAACACTTCTTGAATGTGCAAGGCGAGAACTCAAAGAAGAACTCGGTATTGAGCATAGTTCATTGCAGCTCATTGCAATTACTGATGATATTAATGACGCACGTCACTATGTACACGCATCATTCTTGATTAAAGAATATGATGGACCAGTTCTATTAATGGAGCCCGATAAATGTTATGAGTGGCACTATTTTCACTTGAGTGAATTGCCTATAAACTTTTTTGAGCCTCATATAAAAATTTTACAAACATTTTTTAACAAATGCGTTTATTTGCCCAAGTAGTAGCTAGACCAATCATATCCAGCTACTACCTATTTTTATTTGCTATTCAAGTTTAACGGCACTCAAGCTTGCCACAACCGGCAGTCCGAAAAGCGATGCGCCCGCGCCAAAAAATGAGGTGATATTAACACGTAAAACATCGCCCTGATTTAATTGTGCAAGAAGACTTCCTGATCCTGTTTTTGCCGTTTGGCCACCATTTTCGGCTGCAGCACTTACTTGACTCTGAGGAAATAGCGGAATTCCATTTATGGTAATCTGGGTTATAAAATAACCAGGCGAAAGCGGTGAGTTAGCGGTCGCTGAAAATGAAATTCTATACAATCCGCTAGACGGACAAGTAAACGTGGTATTGGTTAGAGTCCAATTATTATTAAAATCAACTACATCAAAATTTACCGTGGTCGAGGGTGTCGTAAAAAACTGGTTCGTAGTTTTGCTCACTTGAAACGAATTGTCTTGATTGAAAACTCCTGTTGGCCCAGGATTTCCTTGAATACCCGTTGCACCTTGGCCATTTGGACCGGTATTTCCAGTAATACCAGTAATACCGGTATTCCCCGGAATACCTAAGAAAAATTGTGCGCCATTGATTGTTTGGACCCCACTTAAATTTGCAATTTGAGCTGTTGATCCGGTTAAGTTAACCGGATCAAAAAAAGTAATATTTGCCGTGGGCGTTTGAATAGTGCCGGCTGTTAGCAGATTGGTAACTACATTACATAATGACAATGCATTAGCAACGCAGAGATTTTGCTTTACTCGCAATGAGCGATCTATGCAAATAAGATGGGCGCTCAAGCGTTTAAGACATGATCTAAACAATGGTTCGCTCACGATATGGTTTTGCTCAAAGGGTGCTATGTTTTGCATGCGCTCTTCATAACATAATGAACCCTGAGAAACACAACAACACAGCATGATTACCAATAATAATTTTTGGTACAAAAAAGTAAGTTTCATGGTCTCTTCCTATTAATTAATTCTATTTACGCTGAAGGTGGCAATGTTAGGAATGTCTTGAAAGCTTATATTAGACTGTCCTACAAAACCAAGTCGCAGCTGTAAACCTGCATTAAGCCCAATAATAAAGGTTAAGCTCGCTGATTCGATGAAACCGGACGAAGACAGTGATCTATTTTGCACACTTTCTGTGATCCGATTAAAAATACTAGTGCCATTAAGAAGCACAAACGTTTGTATCGTATTTATACCACTCGTGATGCGGTAGCTTAAAATATACGAAATTTCATATATACCTGTTGCAGGACAAATAAAAACGGTATTATCTGGCGTCGTCCAACCATTTGAAAAGTTTACTGAATCAAAGGTAATTATTTGAGGATCTGAACTATCTATAGGACTAAATGGTGTTGCAAGACTTGCTTGAAAATAGTTGATAGCTGCAGCCTTAGGACCGGTATTACCAGTTGTGCCTGACTCACCCGTAATACCTGGTGATCCTTGCGGGCCTGTAGGGCCTTGGAGGCCATTAGGACCTGTATTGCCGGTTAAGCTACTTGATTGAATGCCCGTGCCATTAATAGTTTGCACTCCCGTAATGGTAGGGACGATTAGGGTATTTGCAAACAACGATGAAAATTGCGCTGTTCCCACGGTGCCGATGTCTGCGTTTATAACATTTGCAGTAAGATTTGTTGAGGTAAGATCTGCTATGGTGCTACATCCATTTACTCTCATTGAATCCTGAACGGCTACGTTGTTTGCAACTACAGAATGGGATATTTCTTTTGCACATGCAGCTCTTGTTACATTACACCGCCTTACCTCTTGTGCTGTCATATTACTAGCCATAAAAGCCATCAGAGTGAGCCTACTTATTGAATTAAAAAACATACTAGTTTCCTTGCTTATAATTATCCAATACGATTTATTGCTATAGTTGCGCTGATCGGAGAAGGTATGAGCTGAATAGGAGAAGGATTTAAAACACCCAATGGTTCTGCAATAAATGCCAATCTCAGCTCATCACCTGCGGTTAAGCTAACAATAAATGTTTGAAACAGTGCTGTTGGCGTGCTTTGTCCGGCAAATGCAGAAGCGCTATAGCTACTAGGTATAGCATTGCCAACTGTCGTTCCATTTAACAATACAAGCCCGGTTATAGGAGCCGGGCTTGTATCTGATGTATCAAAGTTCAATGAATATGAAATTTGATACAGCGACGTTTGTGGACAAGTAAACACCGCACCTGCGCGTACCCACCCTGATGATATGATGTCAAACGTAAAGCTTATGATTTGAGGATCAAATGTATCAGCTGCAGCTTGAAGATCATCTTTCTCGCTCATGATAAAGCTTTGAGGATTTTGAATAGCGCCTGTGTTACCTGTCTGACCTTGCAAACCTGTATTACCGGTAAGACCACTTAGTCCAGGAGCTCCTGTAGCACCTTGCGTTCCTTGAGCGCCTGTTGGCCCAAATTCACCAAAGACACTTAATGGCAATCCATTGAGTGTTAGCACTCCAGTAATATTGGTAATGGTTGCAGAATCTGCGGTAATCACATCTGATCGTAACAATTCTGCTGACAACGTGTCCGCACTCAATGACTGTGTTTGAATTTCATTAGCACAAACAGATTGAGCCGTCACTTGATGAGCACATAAATTATGCTTCACCGCAATTTTTTGCGCACATACCCTATCGTATGTTTTGCATTTATTGCTACGCTCGCCATCAGATTCTGTCTGCATGATATCATCGGCAAGCGCGTCTAGATTGGTTTGCTCTGAGTATGCGTGTTGGGTATTGGCCACTAGCATCGTAGCGAATATAAAAAAAGAAATTTTTCTCATGCTAATCCTTTTTTATTGGTTATCAATCTCAATAACCATAACAAAGGTAACGCTGTGGAAAAAACACTTAATTATTTCTTAGATACCCATTTATTGTTCTGAATGTAAAAGCGAAGGACTTCATTTTGCCCTTGAGATATACCAATGCGCGTGGTTGCAATAATAGAACTTTTTGCAATTTCTTGCCCACGCGTAAGATAAAGATTGGAATTTGTGTCCAGGCGTGTGCCTTTGTGGTTCAACGTTATTCCCATGGCCTGAGTCAGCTTTCCTGGACCATTGGTTATTGCCAAGTCTGAATCTATACCGCGATTACGTTTCATAATTTCTACACCCTGTATTGGCTGTAGGGCACGTATAAGTACTCCACCCGCAGGTGCTTGTGGCGTGCGCGCTACAACATTAAAGCAGTGATGAATACCATAACTTATATACACATAGCTGTGCCCAACAGGACCAAACATAGGCGCATTACGAGGGGTTTGGCCTCGGTACGCATGACTTGCAGGATCCGCAGTTCCCAAATATGCTTCGGTTTCTACAATCATACCAATCAACTGCATGCCATCAATTTCATGAATAAGGTAGCAGCCTAATAACTCTTGCGCTGCAATAACGGTATCTAAAGAAAAAAAAGAATTGTCTAAGGCAGACATGATAACTCCATCAGTAATTACCTTTATTTTAGCATTTTTAAGAGCTGAGCTCAAACCCAATCCAAGATAAAAACTCAGGGTGTTGCCTTACATGAAAAAAATGCCTAGGCTCAAGAATAGCCATTGAAGCAGGCTTAAGGGAGTAGTACATGCACGACAAATCACGCAGAAAACTTATTATTATATTTTTAATCGTTCTGCTCTTACACATTTTACTTTTTCTTTTTTTGTTTTTTATACCTATGCATCAACGGTTTTCGATGCCACCTGTTCGTCCCGAAAAGTTACATCAGCAAGAAAAAACACCGTCTCAACAACCACCAGAACAACAGGAAAATAAACCCCAAGAGCAAAAAGAAAAAGAGAAAGAATGGGCTTCATTAAAACCAACAGCCGGTGCCTTTGGCGCACCCGTTATAATGTATGATGAACCCGATGACGCTGATTTGCCGACAATTGCCGATAGCCAACCCGAAGAGAATGAACCGCACATACAAGAAAAAGCAGAACAGCAAGAAACTCCAGAGAGTCCTACTGAAGAAAAGACGCCTGAACCTGAACAAAAAGAAGACACCCCGGCATCTGAGACCACGCAGGCTTTGCAACAATTAATTGACTCACTCGATGATTCACGACCGTTACCAGCTGCCGCACCCGAGCAACAACCAGCACAGAAAAAGAAGGTTGCGCAACGACGCCGTGCCAGAAAACGACTTGCGCAAAAGAAAAATCGTGCACAGCGTGGTAAAAATATAACATTAGCTGATATTACCGAGGGCTTTTTAGAGCAATGGAAAAATAAAGGCCCTAATCTCGTGCGCATGTATGGCAACGATAATGCAGCACCAACAGAAGAACAAATTAGATACGAGCGATATGCTGCTAGAATTTTGTGGTGCTTGCAAAATGCGTGGAACATAAAATTATCTCAAGCTCCAACTCAAGTTCCCCTTGAAAGTGACATGCATATTTGTATGGTTATATCTAAAGAAGGCAAACTTGATGCGGTTAATATTATACGGTCATGCGGCAGATCTGACATAGACAAATTTATGGTAGATACCATCCAATACGCCGGTAGCTCGTTTCCTCCACTTCCAGGCTTTATAAAAGAAGTTCCCTTTTATATGCCCTGGATAATAAAAATACAATTGGGCAGCCATGCTACAAGACCACGTTTTAGCATGCATTAAAACTCTTGTTCAGGTATTGTGCAACGGTGTACAGTCTAAACAATTGAACACAGTAACCGTGGAATGTCTTATGCACAAAATTATACTAATGAGCCTGGTTTTTGTATCATTCTCAGCCATGTCTGGTATGGAAAAAAACGATAATGAACCAAAATCAGAGCGAAGAGAAAAAAAGCGCAGGAATAGCTCATTTGAGAAAAAAAATTCTCAATCATTATTGTCTAAAAATGATGAAATTTTAGAATCTACACGCACGCAATTATTTCAGGCTATTTTAAACAATGAAATAACGGTAATTAAAAACAAAATAAACAATAACCCTTTTTTATTAACAATCAGAGATTCGGAAAACAACAACACATTATTGCATTTTAGTATCGAACAACCTGTTGCAATGTACACCCTCACTGAGATTCTTGCACTATACAAAAAACATACATCGCTTGAAAATGTTCTTGATCAAACTAACGCACTAGATAGAACCCCACTTATGGACGCTGTACATCATGGCAATCTTGGAGCGGCGCGCCTTCTCATTCGTGAAGGAGCTCGGTATGAAAATGCCAATGAGTCAGAAATAAGAAATTGTTTACACATTGCTGTAATAAAACAAGATGAGTTATTTGTTGATGAGATACTAAAAACATGTAAAAAACAAGCACTTAATAATACCAATCAACAATCTGACGCAACCTCAGCCTTGTCGATTTTGGTTTCAAAAGATTACAAGGGAAGAACACCCCTTTCGCTTGCTGTTAATTCCTACAATGAAAAAATATTTGAGAAACTACTTAGTCCAGAAAGTATTGAAGAACCCGATACAAAAAATGAGTGGCGCCCTCTTCACTGGGCTGCCTATTTATGTAATCCATTGGCCGTAAAAAATTTACTAAAAAACGGTGCCAGCAATGCACAAGACATTATAGGACAACGGCCGTTGCATCTTGCTGCAGCATCAGCTTCTCGCGGATCTTTAAAATGCGTTAAATTGCTGCTAAGTGCATTTAAAGAAACAGAAGTACCTGACACGCACAAAAGAACACCTTTAATGCATGCTGCAATGAATTTGAATAGATCGGTATTTAAATTTTTAAAAGAAAAAAAAGCAAATCTTTTAGTCGAAGATACCGACAAAAAAACAATTCTTCATTATCTTGCTGCCGCCGAAGGAGCAACCGAGTTCATAAAATATTTTCTTGAAAAGAAAAGCGTTAAAAACAACAATATTTTAGAAACGGGTGATAAGTTCGGCAGGACACCGCTGTTTGCAGCCATAAGCAATTTTAACAATTTTGATTTATTAGCAGAAAAGTATCGTGCCGACATCACCATTGTTGATAATGAAAGAAACTCATTACTCCATGTTGCCTGCGAACAAAATAAACCAATTATTATTGAATATATCCTACTACGTGCACAAAAAATTATTGATTGGCCTAATGACGATGGCAAAACACCGCTGATCATTGCAACGCAACTTAATTACATCGACTGTATTAAAAAATTAAAAGAATATGGCGCCAATCCGCATAAAAAAGATATTCACGGCTGGAGCGCAATTGGTTGGGCTGCAACCAACAAAGAACCTGAGTCTCTCAGGATTCTGGTCCCAAATCCGCAAGAAATTCCTGTGCATGAAGTAGAAAATGCAATAGAGATAGCAGAAAAGTCAAACAATACCAATGTGACCATCTACTTAAAAACGTTTGCCCCTAATGAAGCTTCAAGCGAACATGACATTGAAAAAAAATCTAACCAATCATCTTCTGAAGCTAACGAGAAGGAATTGATACTTTGACCATTGGTACTATCATCACATGAAATGATTTCAATCGTCATTAGCTCCATGGTACTCTTTTAAAAGAAGAAGGAGTTTTCCATGTTGCGTTGCATTGTAAGCGTTAGCCTTATCTTACATTTTTCAGTGAGTACTATCTGGTGCAAAGATTGCATCATCCAAACAGACGCACAATGGCAGCATTTAGAAAAACGATTAACCACGAGTGAGCGATTTGGAAGCAAACTTATGCTCATTGGTACGGTTATGTTTAAAAAAAAATCAACCGAGCAGATTGGCATTGAACATTTGCAGTTTGCATGGCAAGGAGAACCTATCTCTCATTTAAGCGCCTCGCTGTATGTTAAAAAAAATAATAAGTTTATGCCGTTAGAAGAAAATCTTATTTGTGATGGAAGTTGGAATGCTCCTAAACAACTCATCACCTTTAAGTTCAACAAACCCTACTACTTAACCGCGCACACACAGTTTTATATTGTACTCAATATGCCTTGTGAGCTAGAAGAAACGATAAAGGTAGGAACGTTTACCTTGAACAAACATTCCCTGCCTGACACTATACAATCCTGCCTTAACGATCAGGCCGGCAAGCTTCCGATGTCCCAGAAAAATGCCTGCCTTGATCGGACATTAAAATAAAGATTCTTGCCAAATCTCAATGAGTGCTCAGCTTAGTAAAAGTGGCTTGTTAATTTTAAAAATTGAATTTTTTGGTATACTAAGCTTAAGTGTAAAATAATTTTCCCCACCATTTTTATCGACGAGAAGAGCTATGGAAAAAAGAGATTACTATAGCATACTTGGCCTTTCTAAAACTGCGACTAAAGAAGAAATTAAAGCAGCTTATAGAAAGTTAGCCCTTAAATATCATCCCGATCGCAATCCAAACAATAAAGAAGCTGAAGAAAAATTTAAAGAAGCGGCAGAAGCCTACGAAGTTCTTTCTGACGATGCTAAACGCCGCCAATATGATCAATTTGGTCATGCAGGAATGGGTGGTGGCATGGGCGGTGGTCCCGGCCAGGGCATGAATATGGATGACATATTTGGTAGCTTTGGTGACATCTTTGGCGACATCTTTAATACCGGTCGCCGTAGTGCTCGCAAAAAAACAGGGCCTGAACCAAAACGTGGCCATGATCTTTCAAAAGATATAGAAATCACGCTCAAAGACTCGTATCTTGGCACTAAGCATGAAATTGGCTACTATCATTATGAACAATGTGATACGTGTAAAGGTAAAGGTACTCAAGAAGGCACTAAGCCACATGTATGCCCACAATGCAAAGGTGCTGGTCAGATTAACTTTACTCAAGGGTTTTTCACCTATGCTCAAAGCTGTAGCGAATGCGCAGGGCAAGGATTTACCATACCAACACCGTGCTTAACCTGTAATGGACAATCCCGCGTACAAATTTATGACAAATTTAGCATCAACATCCCTGCGGGTATTTATGACGGTGCTGAACTGCGTATTGCAGGTAAAGGCGATGCAGGTGTGTATGGTGGTCCTGCGGGTGACTTGTTTATCCGTGTTCATGTTATGCCAGACAAGAAATTTGAGCGAGTTGATGACGACTTAGTATGCACCGTTCTGCTGACCTATCCCCAGCTCGTTTTTGGTAGCCAAGTTGAAATAGAGAATATTGATGGCACCAAAGAAACCATTAAAATTCCTAAAGGTTGCCCAGTCGGCGAGCGTTTGCTCATTGCGGGTAAAGGATTTAGCAAAATTCGTGGTAATGTTAAAGGTAATTTGATTATCGTAACCCAATGCGATATTCCAAAAAAATTATCTTCTGCAGCTAAAGAATCATTAAATAAGTATTCTGAAGAAATTGGAACAACCATTGAACATAAAGATGGTTTTATTTCAGGACTCTTTAAAAAATTTTTGGGCTAATGGGTAATTAAATACCCATACGTCTTTTTTTCATGCTTTTTTGAGAGATGGTTATACGGTGCTTATGCTCTATAGCCATCTTTGTAATAAGATGATAAAAAAAATCGCGGTCGGGGCCTTTAATGACCGCTTGTTCATGAGCCTCGGCCAAGGCTACCGGGTATCCCCTTCCCTTAATTGCTTGATCAACAATAATACGAGCTGTTTGCTCGAGGAGCTGTGAATCCTGCGCTATCCATGCGGGTATTTCTATACGAACAATCTCAGATTCAACATCTACATAAAAAAAATGCGGCACACTGTGCGCTGGGTAGAACTGAGTGATCGATGCATTATTTTTAAACACAATAGAACGCATGTACGTATCTAAGTAGAGCCGCGCTACTCCTGCGTCGACAATATGCTCAACGTGCTCAAGGTCTGGCGCGTCACTTTTTGCATTGCCGTCAGCAATGGCAAAACGAAGTAAATTAACAAGCTCTTTACTTTTAGGCAAGCTGATATACCCTGCATAAGGTATTTGTGCTGCATACAGTTGTTCAAGATATACTAAGTACTTATGAAGAAAATAATCTTTGAGTTCAGCATCTTTTGATTCCAAATGCCAGAAAATTAATGATCCATCAAACAGAAAGAGAAATGGGTCTTGTGGGTATGCCCCTTTAAGAGCTTGTGCGCGTTCAATACCTATTTTAAATTCAAGTTCTTGCCGACGACAATTTACCAGCTCATGCGAGTCTGAACTAACAACCTCTTCTTCGGTACCTGTGTATAAATAGGGGGTAGAATCAAGGACAATAGACTTGCCATCCTGAACTCCATAAGCAAGCTCAACGACGCCAATATTAATTAAAAAACAGGCAGTGCCTTGGTGCCTATCAGGGTATACCTGGGAACCATCCACACCAAGCACTCTATAGCGCTCTAACGGATGGGGAACAATGATAGCATCACCCAGCGGTTCGTTCCAGTGGGGCATCAACCAGCTACTTGACGCATGCTTAACTTTGTACACAAACAGAGGATCGTTGCATATCCGCTGCCACCATGCGCGCACCAGATCAACATTGTAGGGTTGTACGAGAAACAATTTATCGGTTTGTGCCTGTATTTCTTTAAGGACACGCGCTCTATTTAACATCTGCTGTCTTCATGGTTTGATATGATACGATGCCCTCTTGCAATGCCTGTAAGGCAATAAGCGCACAACGCAATCGGTGTGGCCCAAGGGTAATCCCTATAAGCTCTTGTAACTGCTCCGATGTAAACGATAAAGGGTCGGCAAGATCCTTGCCCGTAAAATGTTCACAGAGCATAGAAGCGGTGGCCTGGCTAATTACACACCCAGAACCGCCAAACGCTAAATCAACCAAATTATTATCCTGCACCCTGCCTTGAAATGATACACGGTCTCCACAGGATGGATTATAGTGCGCTGAAGAAAAATCAGCCTGGGGTAATAGCTTTTTATAACTAGTGTTTTTGTAATGATCTATTAATGCTTGGTGGTACAGGTTCACCGGATATCCTCCATATATATATTAGTATATCCAGCATAATCACTCTTTAAAAGGGGGCATTTTTTGATGCCCCTTAATAACCTATCTACGCCACCTTAAACATTTTTCGGCATCGGGTAACGGATGCCCCAAATATTCGCTCAAGCGTTTTATGTGTACCATTAACACTTCTAATTGTGACATGTTTACATGCACGGCATTTTTGAGTCGTTTTAAACTTTGTGCAGAGTCATTTTCAATCTGCTTCCAATAGTCTTTTACCGCATTACCGTTGCGGCCATAATTATCCAACAAGTGTGTAACTTGTTCATCTATACGCTCACGTTCTTGTTGGTATTGCTCGATAACATGAGCAAGGGCTTCTTTTAAGTCAATTACCGCTAAACTGTACTGTTGCAACTCTTGTTCGGACAATGCTCGTTGTTCAAGAGCGTGTGCGGCGCGTGCTAATTCTTGGACTAATTTTTCTACCTCACCTGATGCGCTGTTAAATTGAGTCAGTATTGCAACGAGATTTGCAAGCTCACTGTACAACTTTTCACGATCATAATGATCCTCATAGCGGGCTGTGAGTACGCGCGTACGTGCAAGATTTAACTGGCGCTCAAGCTCAGCCATTGAACTTGCTAAATTATGCGCCTGTTCTTGGGCTGTGACATCTACTAATTGCTTAATCTCTGATGCCGTAGTTCTACGAGGCTCTCCTGCAATATCATTCCATAAACCGACAATGCCATCCTTAAGGGAGGGATTATCGATATTTAAAATTGAGTGCAGTTGCTGAAGATTTGTCGCCGTGTTTTGTGTTTCATTTTCTTGGGATTTGCTGGTAACAGGAAAACACAAAACAAGTGTATACAAAATAATTAGTTTTTCCTGTCTCATTCACACACTCCTTTAAAAAATTATTATTTACTATAGTTAAGTCTGTGCTGTTCATTCTTATCAAGTCAAGCTATTGGTAAGGGACAATTATTATGGTAGCATTGGTGGGCAAAAATGTAATAGGTAAAGGAAACCCATGAAATTATACGTATATGCGTGTATCAGTTTTACTTTTTTCACTAGTTCGTGCCATGCAATGCAGAGTAATATGGCAGATCAAACAACTCATGATTATAATCATTCTGTCCACACTATAAACCAACGTACTAACACGGTTTCAAACTCTACCAATTTTGGTTTCTCTTGGGCATGGACATGCTCAGATGATCAAAAAAAAATCGTCAAAACATGCTTTATTGTAGGCTGCAGCGCAGTAGTAGTAATTGCTGGAATATATGGATACAAAAAATTAAAACCACTATTTGGCGATGATGATTTATCAAATAGTTACAAAATAAACTCTAACATAGATTAATGCGCATCAATAACAAAGGTTAAAAACATGACCAAACATTCTTTATTAATACTGTTCTCAACAGTTTGTATGCAATCCTTGCAAGTTAAAACAAGCGAGTCAGCGTTTACTAAACCAACGTGGACTCAAGAAGAACAGGCGATATGGAACTCAATTGAAGAAAAGTTAGATCACATTAAAAAAGACTCTCAGGAGTATGAGAAATACTTAGAAGAAAACAACTAAAAAACAAACAGTAAATCTGAAAAAGACCCTATTCTAAGGGTCTTTTTTTTGTTGCTCTTTTTTCCCTCTTTGCTAACCTGAAATTAGGTTAACTATTAAATTTCCTAGATAAATGGGGGAAATAACGTGATTATGAATAAAAAATCATTTATTTTAGTCTTTTTAATGAGCTTTTTTGCTCAAAACACACAATCTATCAACGTCATTTTCGATATGGGTGGCGTATTAGCTGAGACAAATACTCTTGGTTTTATCTGGCAAGTTGGCCCCTTACGATTTATCCTCAATACACTGCTCACGCAAACTAATCCACGAAAAGTTCTCTATAATTTCTTAGAAACACTCGCTCCTCATGCTGAAGGTCAGCAACAAGCGCGCGATGACAAAGGTAATATAGTACCCCAAATTATGTGCGATTGGCTCAAGGGCACCAAAACTCCTCAAGAGATATGCACCATCATATCCGACGGCATAGATGCTCATCCTGAACTCTTTATGAATGAAACAGATCAAGAAGTAATCAAAGCCGTTGCATTTGGTATGTTTAATCCTGAAATGTTTATTAAAACACGCGTGATATTAAACAATAGTATCGATTTTGTAAAACGCTGTGTAGCACAAGGCCATCATGTATATTTACTCTCTAACTGGGATGCAGTCTCATTTCCACTGTTACTTGAACAAAATCCAGAATTTGCAGCATTGTTTAAAGATCGCATAGTACTTTCAGGTGAAGTTGGTGCAATTAAGCCCGATCCTGCAATCTATTTACACCTGTTAAAAACATATAGTTTAAATCCTGCTGACTGTGTTTTTATCGATGACCAAATTGAAAATATTCTTACCGCACAACGAATTGGTATGCATGCCATACACTGTACCAAAAGCAGCGGTTTGTTAGGAACCAGCCCTAATATGGCACTAGTTCAAGAACAATTTGACGCACTTTGCCAAACTATTACTGCATCTGCTTAAGATTATTGTTTTAAGGCTGCTTGCCAAAGTAGCCTCGTATCTTGTTCAAAATGGCAGGAAATGCCGCAAACAAACCAAGCATAATAAATGCCAATAAGACTTTAGGGGTAAAAATATCCCTTAATGAATTAATTTCTGTTAACTGCTTGCCCGTGTAGGCATAAATAAATGACGAAGGAATAATCCCCAGCGCCGTTGTCCACATAAATGTGGTTAAGGGAACCTTAGTCAAGCCCGCCAAAATATTAATGACAAAGAAGGGGATAACAAAAATAAACCTCGTCATCATCAAATACCACCATCCTTGTTGCTCGACAGCCGCATTGAATGCTACTAATTGTGTGGCATATTTTTTTTGCAAAATATGACCAAATAAGTATCGCACCAATAAGAATGAAATCGTTGCACCAATCGTAGCACCAACTATGGTATACGCAACGCCGGGAACTACCCCAAACAAAAAACCACTGGTCAGCGTTAGTAGCGCAGATAATGGTAATACTAAGATTACTTCCGTAGCATATGCGCCAATGTACATGAGAACTGATTTAAGGTAGTGAGTCTGCACAAATTGTTCAAGATGCTTAATGTTGTCCTGCAGATTAGACAAGGTTGCATGTTCTTTAAAACCATTATGCCAGACTATGGCAACCAGTGCGGCAACAATCAATACAATAATAAGCCTAGTGCGGATTGTTGGGTGCATGCTTATCCTTAGTAAATTTTTGTATAACAATGGGGATAATAGCAAGCAATGCTAAGATGCCAAACAGAATCATAATTTCTTTAGAAAAAATATCTTTAGCAGATTCTATCTCACCAAGTTTTTTACCCGCAAGCACGCATGTAAATATAAAGGGCAATGAACCAACCGCGGTTATCATTAAAAATTTACTCAAGCTAATTCCTGAGATCACCGCCAAGGTGTTAATGACAAAAAAAGGAATTACCGAGAAGAAGAAAAGAACCAGTAAATAGCTGGTTCCATATTTTGCAAAATTGGCCTTAAAACGCTCAAGACGCGGACCATGCTGTGCCTGAAGCCATGATTTAAATAATGTCTTAAGAAGTGTAAATGAACTGGCAGCTCCAATCACTGAGCCTACCGTGGAATAGGCAATACCTTTGTACAATCCAAACAAATATCCACCAAGCAAGGTAAATGGTATGAGTATAGGAGCCCCAAAGGCTATAAATATTGCATACATTAATACATAAATTATAGCGGCTATAACTTGATTGTTCTCAACAGCAATTTTAAGCGCCGCTTGTTTTGATTGTATGTTCTCAAGCGTTATTATTTTAGATATACCCGAAAAATACCCGACCAATCCTAACGCACCAACAATTGCAAGACCAATAATAATTTTTTTTAGATTTCCACTCACCGCACACCCTAAGCAGATAAATTGTTTTTACCTGCTTCAGAATGGCTTATTTTTTCTTCTAAAATCAATAGTTGAAATTAACTCTTGGAGTCATGCTTGAGTTGCTTAGGCCACACGGTAGGGTTAGCTACAGCAGGTTTGTACGGATTATAAGGATGTGAGAAAATAGGTGTTTTTGCAGGTTGTTCTGTTGAGACTCTTTGCTGCTTCTCTGCTTTTTTTCTTTTTTCTTCTATATTGGTATTTGAGGCGAGAACTAATAATTTAACACCATCAGCGGTTTCTTTACTGGTAAAAATAATTTCGCTTAATTTAGCGTCTTGTGCTTCGGCTTTATCTTCAATACTAGAAAGTCGTTGTTGTACTTCATCGAGCGCATTACTCATTTTCATAATAGTACTACCTTGAACATTAATCAATCGCTCGTGACGTTCTAAATTACTATTCACGCCATCCAAAAGGTTATTCAGGGCGTCATTTTCAATCTTTTTTAGCTCAGCTTTTTGATCTTCGATAATTTCCCTTAACTGCTCTGCAGAACACTCGTTATACATTGTGACAATATCTGCCTCATGCACATCGGGATTTATTTTTTTTGCAGTTTTTACCACACGCTTAAGCAAACGTGCATGTTTTTTTTCATCACGTTGATCTAATTTGTTAGAATAACTTTCAATTTCATCAGACAACTTTTTTTGAAGGAGTTGAAGCTTATTCTCTAATTGCTCGGGCGTTACTTGAGAATCTTGAAGTGCTTTAAGTTCATCAATTGCAAATGCTAATTGGTCACCATGGATTTTAAAATTAGCATTTACTAAATGAGATAATTCCGTAATTTTTAGATTATTAGTTTCAATATTATTGTTGCCCTGCAAGACTTTTTGCATCATTTCTTGATGATTATCATCAATATGCACACTTAAAAGATCTATTTTATCTTTAAGTTCATTAAACCCTTTATCAAATTTCTTTGCGAGTAATTGGTATGCCATTGCGCACTGGCCACTAATAGCTCCGTAAAGTAATGCTGCTCCATAAGATTTTAATAACAGAAATGCTGCAGCACCGCTACCAACACCCGATGCTAAGCAAATGCCTATTACGCTGGCTGTTGCAATTTTGTGATTTATTTTTATATAGAATTTTTTTGTTTCTTGGGCAGCATTTGAAACTGTAGAGATCAATTTATACGTTTCTACTACCGGATTTTGTTCCATAGGTTTAATCTGCATAGCTGGCAAACAAATAACAAAAAACAGTAATAAAAGTTTTTTTGGATGTAACACCATACTCATGCAAGTACCCTAATGCAAAAAATAAAATGTGATTATGTAACAAATACTTAAAAAAAACTGTGTTTGCCAGTAAAAATCAAAATAGTGGCACACTACAAAGCTTTTCAATGAGTATAATTAGTTGATCAATTTCTTCAAGCAAATTATAACAATAGAAACTTGCTCTGACCGACGCTTCAAGTCCTAACCGCTTTGCAAGAGGCTGCGCACAATAGTGACCCGCACGCATGTAAACGCCCTGCTGTCCTAAATAGGTAGCAACATCATGCGCGTGCAATCCATCTATGGTAAAACTGACTAAATGACCATTCTTTTTAAGTTGAGTAAGAGGTCCGAGTAATCTCACCTGAGCTATACTTTGCAGTCCATCAATGAGATGTGCACATAATTGTGCTTCATGTCGTTGCAATTCATCAAAATCTACGTGTGTAGATAAATAATCTAAGGCAGCTTTAAAACCAACTGCTTGTGCAATAGGTGGTGTTCCCGCTTCAAACTTTTGAGGAGCTTTGAGCCATGTTGAAACATATTTATCAACTTCAAATACCATGCCACCCCCAAATTGATAAGGTTGCATGATTTCATGAAGATGTTCTGCAATATACAGCACACCAATACCCGTTGGTGCCAACATTTTATGTCCACCAAAAACCAAAAAATCTGGTTTTAAACGCGCAACGTCTATTGTTTGGTGCGGCGCTGACTGCGCAGCATCAATCAAACAAAGCGCATTTACGGCATGTGCTGCCTCAATAATCCTTGCAATATCAACATGGGTACCTAAAGCGTTCGATACATGTGATACTGCTACCAATTTAGTTTTATTGGTAATAATCTCATGAAGATTATCAAGTATAAGCGTGCCTTCATCTGTGATGGGTATATACGTAAGTTTTGCACCGGTTGCTTTACATACTTGTTGCCAGGGCACCAGATTGGAGTGATGTTCAAGCTCAGTAATGACAATTTCATCATCTGGTTTGAGCGTATGCGTTGCCCAGGCTGTTGCAACAGCATTGATACTTTCTGTAGTACCTTTAGTAAAAATTATTTCATGGGGCTTTGCATTAATAAATTGCGCAACGCGTGCACGTGCCTGCTCGTACAGCTGTGTTGTTTTTTCTGCAGCAGCGTACACACTACGATGAATAGGCGCATTATCATAGCTATAATAATGTGCGATTGCATCTATCACCTGTTGAGGCTTTTGGGTAGTAGCTGAATTGTCAAAATAAATAATTTCTTTAGTATCAACGCGTTGATGCAAAAACGGAAAATCGTTACGTAACTGTTTCATATTACTTTTTCTCCAAAACTGATTCTTGCACAAACTTATAAAAATCGTCTTGATGCGTCGTGTCAAACAACGCAATCATATCAGAACAAAATGCTTTGGTGAGCATTGAGTAAATTTCCTTAAGCTCAATACCGCGTGTTTGAGCATACAGTATTTGTTCAGGGTCAAAATAACCGGTTGCACTCCCGTGAGAGCATTGCACATCATTAGTGAGCACTTGCAAACTCGGCTCCGACCGCGCAACTGCAAGAGAACTAAATAACATATTTTTGTTTTCTTGATGAGCTATTGTGCCGGATGCGGTTTTTGCAATAGTTATCATTCCTGAATAATCAAAATAGGCATTTGCGTGCAATAACCCTTTTACGGCCACCGTGCTTTTTGTATCACGCCCATTATGATGTTGATAGGTACGCAATGTGTAATTCTGATCATCAGTTAACACGTACATACCCGAATGTTCGACCGCGCTTTGCGCACCTTTTAAATCAACGTACCACTCATGATAGGAATATCGAGCAGGTTTTGATGCGTTGCCATAAGAAAGATATGCTTGTTCTTCCAGCACACACTGAGTGCGCGCTACGAAATTATTAAGATTCGTTTGGTCAGCATTATTCAACCAGGTGAGTCGCGCGTTGTTTTGCAAAACAATCTCAACAGATTCAATGGCGTGCGTTTGATTCCATACCCGATCATCGAGTATAGTAGCCTGTGCATGAGGTGCTACAATAATGGTTACCTTTTGGCACATAGCATTGAGCGCAAACAACTTTTGCAATGAGATGGTATGAGTTTCAGAATTATGAATATAGATGAGCACATGTTGTTGAACAACTGCTTCTATCAAAGACTGCACAATTGATTGCGATTGATCATCAACCATATAATATTCTAAAACATCCGGCTTGATGTGCACTGCATCGTGCCATAATGCAGCAAATGAATGCGATGAAAAATAAACAGCACTATGCAGTGATGCAACATTATTTAAATGCTCAGGCCATTCAAGGGGAGTCAGTCGCATTAACTCTTTTGGTTCTTTGAGGGTATACAATAAATTTTTGTAGCGAGCAGCATGCGTCTGGCGAACCATAGTCTGCGCATCTATTTGATCGAGCCATATGTCCACGTAATGAGTAGAAGGTAACAACATCTTCATCCAATCGACCCTTCCATCTCATGCTCAATCAGTCTATTAATTTCCACCGCGTATTCCATCGGCAAATGCTGCACAAAGGCATCAATAAACCCATTGACGATAAATGCTCGCGCAGAAGCTTGTGATAGCCCTCTGCTTGAAAGATAAAAGAGTTGATCATCACTGATCCTACTTACCGATGCTTCGTGTCCAATATCTACTTGTTGCTGTGCTACTTGAACCGTGGGATATGTGTCTGAACGAGAATGCTCGTCGAGCAATAAGGCATCACATTGCACGCGAGATTTTGCATTAATTGCATTTTTTGCAACTTTTAATAACCCGCGATAGCTAGCGCGGCCGCCCTCTTTGCATATCGATTTAGATACAATATTTGAGGTGGTATTTTCTGCCAAATGTATGACTTTTGCACCAGCGTCTTGATGCTGCCCATTTTTTGCAACAGCTATTGATATAATCTGCGCTTTTGCTCCTGGTTCTTTTAAAACAACACAGGGATATTTCATAGTAACTTTGCTCCCAAAGTTACCATCAATCCATTCCACGGTAGCATTTTTATGTGCAACCGCTCGCTTAGTGACTAAATTATAAACATTGTTAGACCAGTTCTGTATTGTGGTATACCGTATGTGGCTCTCTTGCAGCGCTACGAGCTCCACAACAGCACTATGTAATGAATTTTGCCGATACAAAGGAGCACTACATCCTTCCACGTAATGCACAAAGCTTCCCGGCTCTGCGATAATAAGCGTACGTTCAAACTGCCCCATTTGGGCCGCATTAATTCTAAAGTATGCTTGCAACGGTTGATCAATGTATACCCCCTTAGGAACATACACAAAGCTACCACCACTCCATACCGCGCTGTTAAGAGCAGCAAATTTATTATCTTTTACCGGTATCACGGTTGCAAAATATTTTTTAAATAATTCAGGATACTTTATCAAGGCCGTGTTCATGTCGCAGAAAATAACACCTTGTTGTTCCCATTTTTTTTGTAACTTTTTATAAACTACTTCAGATTCGTACTGAGCACCTACCCCTGCAAGAAACCGCTGTTCTGCTTGTGGTATACCCAGTGCATCAAAGGTATTTTTAATTTGATCAGGCACGGTATCCCAGCTTGTTTTTTGGTCTTTTAGGGGCTTTAGGTAATAGTAGATATCGTCTAAATTGAGCTCAGATAAATCTGCACCCCATGCTGGATAAGGCAAAGATTCAAAAACCTGCAAAGCCTGCAACCTAAAATCAGTCATCCAACCAGGCTCATTTTTTTGTTCGGATATTTGGCGTACAATTTCTTGCCCCAAACCTTTTTTTGTCTTAAAGATGTAAGGATTATTAAGATCAAATTGTTCACTAGAAGGCATCGTAACCCTCAGCTTCTATAGTGCGTGCAAGGTCAGCATTCGATGATGCCACAATAGCTCCTGATTTGATAATATGCACATAATCAGGGCGTACGTAAGTTAACAGTCTATGGTAGTGTGTTATGCATACCACTGCAAAATGAGGATTCTGGTGGCGTAATATATCAAGAACACGAGCAATTAATTTAAGCGCATCAACATCAAGACCAGAATCTATCTCATCTAAAATAGCAAGCTGTGGTTTGAGTACTAACATTTGCAACAGTTCAAGACGTTTTTTTTCTCCGCCGGAAAATGACTCATTTAATGAACGGGACGCAAATGCATAATCCATACCAAGCAGATCTAACGCATCGTGCAGTATACCCATAAATTCTTTAGCCGATATAGGCGATTTGTGTATTGCTTGATACGCTTCTTTAAGAAAACCGCTCACCATAACCCCTGGTATTTCTATGGGTTGCTGGAATGCTAAAAAAATTCCTGACTGGGCACGTTTGTCAACCGACAATGCTCGCAAATCGCTGTCTTTATAAGACATAGTACCTGAAATAACCTCATAGGCAGGATGACCCATTATAGTATAGGCAAAAGTGCTTTTGCCCGATCCATTTGGCCCCATCAAGAAATGGGTTGAACCTGGCGCTACCTCTAAAGAGAAGTTAGAAATAATAGTTTTTTGATCACGGGCAACCGCGAGATTACGTATTTTTAACATGGGATTTGCTTAGTCTTTTCTTATTATTTTAGCATATATAAAATAATATACCAACCACACAAATCCCTGAGATCAAGCAACTTTGAGCATTTCAGCAAACGAGATAACCCCCGCCTTGAGTTTATAGACGGCATCGGTAATTAAGTTTGCCATACCATCTTTCTGGGCCTGGGTCCTTATCATATCTATTCCTGGATTGTGCACTATCAACGCTCGTAAGGCATCACTCATAGTTAGCAACTGGAAGATGCCGACTCTGCCTTTGTACCCAAGGCCATGGCAGTGTGAGCACCCTGCTGCTTCATATACCTGATCTACAGGTATGGTAATATTTTTAATATAATCGGCCTCTTGGCTGGTTAGTGGCCGTGCAACTTTGCACGCATCACATAAGCGGCGCGCAAGCCGTTGAGCCAATACACCTGAAACAGCGGCATTGATTAAAAATGGCTCAATACCCATATCTAGCAGACGCATTACCACACTGGGCGCATCACCGGCATGAATGGTGCTAAGCACTAAATGACCGGTTAATGCAGCCTCTATTGCAATGTGTGCCGTTTGCTTATCACGCATTTCACCAACCATTACAATGTCAGGATCTTGGCGAAGCAATGCACGAATACCTTTTTCAAAGGTAAAGCCTGCCTCAGGATGAATCTGGGCCTGAGTAATGCCAGCAATATGGTATTCAACAGGATCTTCAAGGGTAATAATGTGACGCGATCGTTCATTCAAAGCAGATAATGCCGCGTACAAGGTAGTTGTTTTACCTGATCCGGTAGGCCCGGCTACTAAAAAAAACCCATGCGGCAAACTCAGTAACGAGCGACATGCTGTCAGCATATCATCTACAAAACCAAGCTCTTGTAAGGAAATACGTAACCGCTCCTGATCAAGCAGCCGCAAAACAATTTTTTCACCATGACATGAGGGAAAGGTAGATACCCTCACATCAACCGCGCGCGCTTTATAGGTAAAACCAAATTTGCCATCTTGTGGAATACGTTTTTCGGCAACATTGATATTAGCAAGCACTTTTAATCGTGCCAGAACGGGCGGCGTACGTGCCGTATCAAGTAACGCAGCATCATATAATAAGCCATCTACGCGCACACGAATCAACAACCCCGCCATCGATGGCTCAAAATGTATATCCGATGCGTTATGCAAAACCGCTTGGTTTAACACCGTTTCGACCATTGCCACAGCAGAAGTATTATGATCAGATGAAATACGTAACATGATTACAGTTCCGTATCTTCATCTTCTTCATCTTCATTTGCCGAAGGATCATGAATTTTTGGACTCTCATCCTCTTCTAGTAATAATTCATGATATGCTTCGCGCTCTATTTCATGATCGTTTTCAACTTTATCCTGATCATACCCTTGGGTAAGTGATTCTTCGTAAAATTCTTTTACTGAGTCTTCAATATCACGACCAAGTCCTACATAAAACTGAATATCATATGAAACATTTTCGCCAATCTCTGGCAACAAATCAGGATCATTCGGATTACTGGCAACCATGATCAAAATATTTTCATCAACTTGAAGCGGGATAATACGCTTACGCAACAAAAAATCTTTGGGAAACTTGTGGAGCAAAAATGTTTCAAAAAAATAACCCACAACATCTATTGCGGGCACTTCATATAAATCACTTAATGCTTTGAGTAACGGCGCCTCTTCTACCAGGCTTTCTTCAAGCAAAAAATCATCGAACGATTCTTTTGATGAATTTTTAAAAGCACGTTGCATTGCACGTGCTTCTTCAACTTTAATAACTTTATGTTTTACTAAGATATCGCACAACGCTTGTGCAAATGTCTCTCTTTTTTCCATGCTTCATCCCCAGTACGTTAGCCTACGCGTAAACCAAAAGCACAACCACCTGCAAAGCTCAATACAATAAGAATATTAGTTTTAATCCACGTCCATAACATTTGTACCATGTCGCCATCGGTAGCACCATACTCAATACCAAAAAATGAACGCAGTTTATCTTGGTTAATTGAAAGATCAACCAACTCAAGTCGGTTGAGTATTACAATACCAATTAATATACCAATGATAATAGCAAGAAGATGCGCATAGCGTTTGAGTAAATATCCTGCTATAAAACCTATACCAAATCCAACAAACATACCCGTGAGTATGCCACGCATATCCCACACTTTTTGTTTGATTGTTTCAACGTTTAATGAATCTTTTACAGAATCGACCCAATTGTTAGCCGTTTGCGGTGCCATTAATATTCCCCAGATTTAAGTACGGTGAAAAAATTGTCTTCATACCGTATAGATCTTAACGCAGCAAATAATTTTTTTCTATAAAAAAAAAGGAGAGACATCGTGTGGATGTCTCTCCGAAAATTTATAGCTTAAGATTAATTACGCTTTGGTAACTAAAGATTTAAGCGCTTTTCCTGGTCTGAATTTTGGAACTTTCTTCGCAGGAATTTGCATTTTTTTTCCAGTAGCTGGGTTTACGCCAACTCTGCTTTTTCTTTTCATAACTGTGAAGGTACCAAAACCGGTCAACACAACTGGTTTACCTTGTTTAAGCGCAGTGCTTACAGCAGAAATGAAAGCTTCTAGGCTTTCTTTGCAAGTTGCTTTAGAAAGCTTGGTCTGCTTAGCCATGCTTTCAACTAATTTAGCTTTGTTCATGAAATATCCTTCAATTGTTTGTTCTCAATTTTTTGAGCAAACAAAACTAGTACTATACTTGTACACTATTTGTCGTCTAAATTTTTGTCAAGAATAATTTGGATTTTTGATGGTGCCGAGAGCCGGACTCGAACCGGCACAAGCTTTCGCTCGAAGGATTTTAAGTCCTTTGCGTCTACCAATTTCGCCATCTCGGCATATATTTCAATTGTATTGTACCACAAATTTTTTATTTGTGGAGGCGGCACCCGGATTCGAACCGGGGTCAGGGTTTTGCAGACCCATGCCTTACCACTTGGCTATGCCGCCTTGAAATCATTACTTGGTTATTATACCAGCTGTTACCATTTTTTCATACAACTCTTGTGTTGTGATTACTTGTACAGTATCTGAAGGTTCATTATTAAGCATATCTTCTTCAGCAGGTTTTTCAATTTTTGATTTCAAGTATGCACTCGCGCAAGATCCTTTTACCGGTAAGCCTTGCTGATACCACTCAGCCATGCCCGCTTCATAAGCCCATACTTTGTCAAAGCCAAGATTTTTAAATATCTTGTACGCTTCACCGCTTGCTGTGCACATGTAATTACTACAATATACTACAACTTCTGCAGTTTTTGGTAACGTTTTGGCATAGTTTGTAACTTGTTCAAACGGAACATTTACTGAGCCTACAATGCTACAATCTTCAAATTCTTTGGAACCCAATACATTAATTACATATAACGATTGAGGTGCAGAGTCTTTTTTTGTGGTGCTATTAAAGCACGACGGAAGAACTGTCAAAGAAAATAACCCAAAAATAATTAAAAATAATTTTGAGTATGTAGCGTTCATAAGCACTCCTGCTTTATTATTACTAATCCTGCTTGCGTCTACTGTACCAAAAAATAAGTAATGTGCAATATTTTTCATGCAATTCCTTTTAAATTTTCATTAATTTTTTTAATTCCGTTGCGCCGATTGTTCGGATGTTTTCAGTACCTTTTTCACCAACAGCCGCTTTGGATGTAGGTTTTGATAGATATTCCATGCTGCAAGAGCCTGCCACGGGCAATCCCATTTGATGCCATTCAACTATGCCACCTTCATAAGCCCAAATATTTTTAAAGCCCATGCGTTCCAATTTTTGCCAGGCAAGTCTGCTCATGGGACAAAGATAATTAGCGCAATAAACTACTATCTTATTATTTCTATCCCAATCAAAAACGGTTTCTTCTAAAGTATCAAACGGAATATTGATAGAGCCTTCAATATGACAATCAGCATACGTTTGTTCATCAAGAACGTTTATGATCTGAATCTCATTAACCATACAACTCTCCTTATTTAAGAGTTTACTATCGTACTAACTGTAAAAATCTATTCCAGCGAACGCGTTTGAAAAAATCAATTGGATGCTTAATCAGATCAACAATCCACCAATCTTCATTGCTATCAACAGACCATATTCTAAATAAAATGCGCGCATGAATATACTTACCATCAATCGGACCAAAAAAACGACAGTCTTGGCTACTACGTCTATTATCGCCCATACACCAGTATTGGTTCTGGCCTAATTGTACATCAAACTCATCAGTACCATTCCAGGTATTTTTGCTTCCCGGTTTTGGTGCACGCACGGTTTGCGGTTTTGTATCTGCAACAAATGGCATCACTAGTATAGGATTACCATTATGATATACAATGCGATCTGGAGTGATACGGTAAAATGGCTGTGCTTCATAAGAAAGCGCAGGATCATAGGAGCGTCTTACTTGGTATTCATATCGCAACTGATGCGCCACAAATTCATTAAACTGACTTGAGTTTAAATATCCTTGTGAAATCCATCTCAGTGCCTCTTGCTCAACAGCTTTTTGTGCCGTGGCTGGATTAGTTTTCCAGATATCTATTAAGGGATATTTATTAATATACGGCTCATCTAATTTAACACCGTTTAAATATACAACTGGTTTTCCGTCTTCAATTACACCACGTACATGATCACCCGGAACACCAATTACACGCTTAGTCCAATTTGATGGTCCCCAAACATATTGTTGAAATAAATAGGTAAGGGTGTTTTGAGAATAATTAAACAACGGATCATTGAATGCGATAATTTCATTACGTTGTGGTGCTCTAAAAAGATAGGTGAGTTTATCTGCAAAGAAACGCTCTCCCACCAACATTGTTGTTTCCATAGAACCAGTTGGCACTTGGTATAATCCAAATCCAAGCGTTCTAATTAAAAATACTACGGTGAGCAAAAAAAGCATTTGGCCCAACGAGCCTAAAAAAGTTTTTTGTGGTTTGTTGTGTGTCTGTGTTTGCATATAATTTCCTCTAACTATTAAACAATTACACGGGTGATTATACTAAAAAAAACAGGGGGTCAACTTGACGACCAAACATGTGGACTTCAAAGTGAAGATGTGATGCATCTTTTCCTTTTTTATGTACATGACCAGTCGAGCCAACTTCACCAATTACCATACCTTTTTGCACTTTAGCTCCCACTTGTGTATTAATTTTGTGTAAATGAGCATAGCGCGTGCGGTACTTATTATTATGCACAACTTCAATTAAGTTACCATATCCAGGATATGATCCTGAGCGAATAACAACTCCTGCCTCAGCTGCCTTAACCGGCGTACCTTGCGAAGCAGCCATATCAATTCCGGTATGAAAACCGCGCGGTTTTTTGCGTGGTCCAAAAAATGAGCTTAACCAAAATTGTGATCGCTCAATAGGCCATAAAAGATTAATATCATGTTGCAAGTTTGCCGGACGCGTGGCATATATTTTTTTAATTCTGCTGGAAGAGGTAATCGGTCGTGGTCGCGGTGCTGCACCTCTACGACGAGCAGTTTTTTGCTTTGACGCATCCAATACTTGATCGCTATAATCACGCCATTCATCAAGATTCAGATGATTGAGTAAATTATCTAATTTTTCCTCTTTAAGATAATCAATCATAGATTGTCTTAAATAATTGGTCTCGCGATTTACCACAACGAACTGCTCTTTGGAATCGCCTGATTCAGTTTGTCGATTCTCCTTTGCAGATTTATCAGTTCCTTGGACAGCTTTTATAGCGAGAGTTGAATATCCCTCGCTATAATACTTTCCCACATCACCGTTATGATGTTGTGCAGATAATGTATTATAGTCATGCAAAACTTTTTTTATAGCAACTACATATGATTGATATTCTTGTCTGAGCTCAAGCATCTTATCGGCCTGTTGCACAAAAAATCTATACTCTGCAAACAAAATAATACTCATCACGCATGCGATGCATGAAAAAAACAAAAAAATATATTTGTTTATATAAACCATACAAAACTTAATGGTCTGCCCTATCTGCTTAAGATGTACATAGTAACTTATACAATAGATACTGCTTCATTATGTTCAGCCCACCCAGTAAGATTTTCAAAGCGAACTTTACACCATTCTTTTTGTTTATTATGTATTTTTAGTTCGGTTCCTTTTTTTAGTGAAGCAATCACTGGATATTCTGTGCCGGGCCCTACTCTAACACATGCCTCATCAGCACATACTATAGCACTCAACGAATCATCGAGTGTGTATTTTTTATAATTTAAACTTCCCACTAATATCACATTAAACAGTGCTAAGATTAGCAATCTATAGGTTTTAGAGCAATATGACCAGATGAAAAGGCCCATTAAAACACACCAACTTAGTAAAAATAACAATTGTAAAAGTATCAATGGAATATTTTTGATTGATCTTTCAATACGTTCTTTAGAACTATCTTGTGCATTTATTTCTAACAGTGTGTTAACTTTTTCTATGGCCTGCTGTGCAGAATCAACAATAGCTTTTGGAGCATTTTTTTGTGCGCGTCGCCAATACAAAAGCGCCTGCGCATTTTGTTGTAAACAATACGAGCAGTTTCCCATGTTATGCCACACTGCTGCACCTTTATTCTCTATTTGCTCATACAGCTCAAGAGCTTGGTGATAATTTTTAGTTTCATATAATTTGTTTGCACGCAAAAACAGTTCTTGGGAATTTGCATATAAACTTCCTGAAATAATAGACACTACCATTATTAGTTTTTTCATAACAACTCCTGCCAAAATTGTAACCATTCCCGTGCTTGAACAAAAAGTTCAGGGCTTGAAAGATTTTCAACTTTAAATCCAAAGCGAGCCTCAGCAAGCTGTTGCCAGTATTGTTCCCACTTGCTTTGAATATTTTCAGATACTCCCAGCTTACTGAGTAATGCCATCAATTCTGACTCAGATAAATAGGAGCTATTGTTGCTTTTAAGCGCAATAAACTGTTGTAAGGCATTATACAACAATGAATAGTCATATTTTTTTTGTGCTTTTGCAATCTGTTTTTGCGCTTTGGCATAGGCATATTTTTTTTGAGCTTGTAATGGCATTCCGCCTGATTTAATCATGATTGTCAGCACGGCAAGTGCACTCAAACCGGCTAACATGATACATGTTATTACCAACAGTCGCCACGGCATGAATTTTTCTTGCGATGCGTGCCATGGTCCCTGAGCGAGCGGTAATGGCTCAATCTCTTGGTCAGATTGCACGGATGCCGTTTGAGTTTCATCTTCTGCTACCGTTTCTTGGTTGCGACGACTATACCCATTCATAGGAATTACGTGAACGTTGATGGCTGTTGTTTGCACTGTTTTATACCGCTTTGATTTAGTATCAAAATAAGTAAATTCTTGGCTTGGTATAACCCAATCACCTGCTTGAGTTCCTTGCACAATATATTCAAAGTTCTTTTGCTGCATGCCAGTACTAGTTACTGCGGTAGTTACTTTTGATTCATACCATTTTAACTGTGCCGGCATATCCAACAACGCGGGTTGATCAATACGATCAAAATCAGCATCACCAACCAGGCTCATCGTTAGTACAGCTCCTTCACCTTGCTTTAACGCCCGCGAATCAATTGATGCCGTGTAGGACTCAAACGTTCCTACCGCTTGCGTATCTTTCTTAGAAGCGGGCAATGGCTTTACCGTTAATGAAACACCATTTGAATACACTCGTTTTTGCTCGCTGACACCATTCAGCACTGAAGAAAATAACGAGAAAAAATCATCTCTACGACTTGGTAAATTGTAATCAGCATAATAGGCGGGTATTAAACACGATCCAGCATCTTTAGGATAAAGCTCCCATGACCATTCTTTAAAATCATAATCGACGCCATCAATCGATTCTTGACCTGATTGTGGTCCCTGTTTTTTTTGAATGGTAAAATAGTCGCACTGGGTTGGTTCTGGCTCACCGATATGCCGCAGTTGCACTTTATTAGGCACATTGTAAAAGCGAAGAAAGCATCGCACTTTTTCGCCTACAAACACTTGCTTTTTATTGGTGCTTAATCGCAAAAATGCTTTTGGTGCTTCGCGCTTGTGTTTTGAGGTAGTTACGGGTGCTTCTGCTACCACGTTTATCCGCAAGGTATTAGAGACAAGTGATTGTTGATTGGTTTGCAACCGAGCAGGCCCCACGCTATAGGTGCCTTCTTTTTCTGCATATACTCGATAATTGTAGGTTATCTGTGAAGCGCCATTAATTGATTGCATTTGAAAACCAGCTTGGCGCACATGCAACGACTGATCATAAGAAAGTTCTGGTTGCGTGTGAGTACTACTTGCAGGACTCAACATGACGTGCACTAAAAATGGCTGCCCTACGACAGCATACTCAAGCTCTTTACCATCCATCGAGCTGCTTTTAATTGCAATCTCTTGTGCAGAACTGTGTACAAAAACAAACAACACTAAGGCTATACTATTACCAAGAATTTTCTTCATGTGATTGCTCTCCACATTGCTTATCCACTGCTGACTTTATTAACATTTTATTCATAGCTTGATCTGCTTTTTCTTGTGCTTGAAGTAATTGAGCGATCCATGCTTCTCGACGATCTTGCTCAGATTGCCCAACACCATGCTGTTGTTTGCCCGGTTGGACTGAATCTTTTTTTACTCCTGTAGCTTCCTTTTGCTGACGCGCTTGTTCCTGAGCTGATCCTTTTTTTATCTCTGATTTTTTTTGGTCAGCTTTTTCAGACTTGTCAGTTTCTTGATTATTTGCATGCTGTGGCCGTTGCTGCTCGCCTTGCTGTTTATTGCCTGGACTAGAGGATGAATTATTGCCAGACTGATTCTGACTTTTTTGATTCATATCTTTGGGCGTCTGGTTGCCGCCTGAATCATTGTTTTGATCTTGCTCTTTAGATTGAGAAGATTTGCTGTTATCTTTGTTTTGAGATTGAGATTTTTCATCCTTCTTTTGATCATTATTTTTTTGATCTTGTTCGGACTTATTTTCTTTATTTTTATTCTTTTGTTCTTCTTGTTTATCGTTTTGATTGTCCTCTTTTTCATCATCGTTGTTTTTATCTTGAGAATCCTTTTTAGATTCGTCTTTGTCAGATTGTTGTTGCTCTTGTTCTTTTTGCTTCATTTGTTGAGCATACGCTAAATTATGTTTAGTTTTTTCATTCTTATTATTTATCGAAAGAGCTGATTCATAGTGCGCAATTGCCTTATCCCATTCTTTTAATTGTATATGAGCGTTGCCGGCATTAAAATGTGCTTGTTCTTGCAATGATGGATTAGCATTTGGCAGTCGCGTGGCAACATCAAAAAAGTTTGCAGCTGCTTGATAGTCATTTGTTTTATAACACGCCACACCTGCATCATACGCTAATTGCGGATTTTGGGGAGTTTCTGCAACTAACTGTTCTAACGCTGCACGCGCGGTACTCCAATCCCCTTGTTGTGCTTTGTAAATAGCATTATCATATTCAAATACGGCAAAACACTGCACCGATAGGCATAGAAGTATCCATACTAATTTTTTTTTCATAATATCCACTCAAGCGCAAAGCACATTAAACTTACAAGTAAAAACCAATGATATTGTTCTTGATAGTGATCAATTTTTGTATCTTCTAAAGATTCTTTTTCATATGATTGCACTAATGATACTAATTTTTTTACGTCGCTATCATCTTTAGTAGCATGTAGGTATTTGCCTCCCACCTTATGTGATAAATCGGAAAGCAACTGCTCGTTAAGACGGGATATTACCACTGTTCCATTTTTATCCTTTTGATGTCCCATTTGCTTTCCTGCCGGATCAAATAACGGAATAGGAGCTCCTTCAGGGGTTCCAACGCCAAGAGTAAAAATATGCAATCCTTCTTGTAAGGCGCTTTCTTTGATGCTGCTCAAATTAGGTGAAAAATCTTCACCGTCAGTTACTAATACCAGTAATTTATTTTTTTTATCTGCCATAGATTTGAAAATAGTGAGCGCTTGCTGTATTGCTTGGTCAATGGCTGTTCCACCTGAAGCAACAGTAGAATTATCAAGAGCATCTAAGAACATAAAAAAGGCTTGATAATCTCTGGTCAAGGGACATTGTACAAAGGCAGAGCCTGCAAATAAAATAAGTCCAACTCGATCTGAAGCTAACGTGTTGACCAACTGTTTAATTTTTTGTTTTGCAAATTCTAAACGATTAGGAGTAACATCTTTTGCCAGCATACTTTTTGAAATATCTACTGCAATAAAAAGATCGCGCCCCATTTGATGAACGACCTCTTCTTTTTTGCCCCACTGCGGTCGCAAGAGCGCAGCTCCCAAACTTATAATACCAAGCAATAATAAACATGTTTTCAGATATGTTTTTAAGGGCGAATAGTGAGCAAGGATGTTGTTATACGAACGCCCACTAGTTAACTGTCGTACAACCTTAAAATGTAATACTGCTTTATATACAACTAACAACCACAGCAAAAAGATAACGGCTATCCACAGCCCGTTGTATTCAGCTGCCCAGGTAATACCAAACAATGATGAATTCATAATCCATACCAGATTAAAGATGATGCTATAATTTCTGCCGCGATTAACCCTAATACACCCCATGCAAAGGGCATAAAGATATCATGAACTTTTTGATAAATCGGTGTCTCGTATTCTTTTTTTTCTAAAGAATCAATCGTGTCGTAT
This sequence comes from Candidatus Dependentiae bacterium Noda2021, assembly GCA_020886235.1. GTDB lineage: Bacteria > Babelota > Babeliae > Babelales > Vermiphilaceae > Noda2021. Next base: position 789,475 of record AP025250.1, read on the forward strand.
ATTGAACGCATGTCTGCTGCATTACGGGCAAGAAAGAATTTGCCATCAGTTTTTTGCGCAATATAAGATAATAATTCTGTATTTATTCTGGGCACAATAATACGGCCATACATGGGATGAAAAAATGCCTCATCTTGATCATTACCGATACCTATTGTATATATTTTTATGCCATACTTTTGAGCAATTTCAAGCGCAACTGCGGGGTTGATGTCTTTCTCACTCGGTTGGCCATCGGTTAAGAGCACAATTATTTTACTTGCAGCTTTTGAATGTTTCAATCGGTTGGCTGCTGTTACAATAGCGGTTGCCAGCAAAGTCCCATCAGTGTTAATAATCCCTAGGTGAGTATCTTTGACAATATCACGTACTATCTTTTTATCGTAAGTAACTGGACATCGCGATAATGAATCATTGGCAAATAGCACCAGTCCTATGGCATCATTTGTGCGCTTATTAATAAATCGTATTGCTTCATCTTTTGCAATCTCTATGCGTGAACGATTGTCATCTGAAAAATTTTGCATTTGCATACTGCCCGATACATCCAGCGCAAGGACAATGTCTATCCCTCAGCTTTTACTAATGATTTATTATCAGCACGCTGAGGTTTTGCAACTAATAGGGCAAGAATTATAAGACTTGCAAAACGCAATAATGAAATAATTTTTTTACCATAATGAGATGTACGCAGCAACCCATCATTAAAAAGTTTTTGAACCATTGAGTATCGGTACATTACCGGTTTGTAATACCAATACCTATAAATAGTTATAATACCAAGAAGCGGTACTAATGCGTAAAGAACACGCGCATTGCCAAGCTGCAGAACATAATCCACGGTTATTCCTTAACATGAATAAACCAATCAAACACTCTTTCTTTAAACGCTTGGTCACTTTCTTCTGGTTCCATATGCATTGGCTCACCAATTACCACAGTAATGGGCGCAAATTGTGCAAGCCATGCCGTCGGTGAATATACCTTACTAGCATTAAAAATGCGTATGGGAACCACTGGTCGCCCCGTTTTTTTTGCTAGTATAACAAAGCCACCAAAAAAATCATGTACCTGTCCATCGGTGTGTCGTTGCCCCTCGGGAAAGATGATCACATGCATATGTTTATTGTTAATAACTTTTATCGCTTCAATTAAACTACGCATGCCTTTCATGGGTGAAGACATATCTACCATAACCGCCGTACGCAATAGCAAAACACGTAACACCGGTGATTTGAGTAAATCACTCATTGCCATCCACACGTGACTAAACCCATTCATAGCACTACCAACTAAGGGGATATCAAGTGATGATTGGTGATTTGCAACAATTACCGCCGGTTCTGCGGGAACGTAGCGATGACCCTTGTAGCGTACAGGAACGAGTGTGCATTTTAGTGCTAAATAATAAAATACACGCTCAACCCACAAAACAACTTTATTGCCAAGCACATACTCACGAGGTAACAAAACAATAATCAACACGGGCAGAGCAAATACAATACTCAACAACAACAGAAGGACGTATGAAATAGTTGTGTGAATAATTCTCATTACTAACATAACTCACCATTACTCAACTAACGTAACCGGAAAATAACTATTAAACTGTTCATGAACTTTTTTGCTGTAAAAAATTGACATAATACTTATTAAAGCCGGCACCACAAACACAATGTAAGCCGTGGTTATATAAGAACCGGGAATAAAGCGTGTAAAAACATGCAACGCTTGAAAGACCACAGCAAAAAGAAGATATACAAAAATAATGAAGGGAAAGTTAATCACCATCATTTTACCTGCATTATAGAGCGATCTCAAAAAATCTTTAATGCGGCCGGTTGTGTCAAGCCAAAAGAACATAAATAATGATATATATGCTGAATATGCAAATCCTGCACTATCTAAAAAAAATGCTGTCAATTTATCAAATCCAAGGTGATTAATGATGTGATAATTAAATGGAAATAACAACAGGACAGATTCTATAATGCGTCCGGTAGAAGGCACACTTGATGCGCGCAATGATGCATATAAAGAAGCTAGCACAATAACGATTAGTAAAGCTATAACATATCCAATCAGGTATAATAAATACGATACAAAATATCGGTAATTTTTTTTATTAACGCTAGATCGTGCAGATAAAAAACCCATCAACAAAAAAATTATTGTTGCAAACAACGACCACCTCACACTGCGAGCGGTGAGTAATTGAGTTGTTTGGTAACTCGATGATATAATAAGAGCGCCAACTGCTAATGCGACAAACCACCAATGCTTAAAAAGAATTTGATAGGTTTCTTTTATTTTTTTTTGTATGGCAGCCCCCAAAAGTCTGCCATTCTTGGTGCGTAACGCTGCAACTTCTAGCCATGACTCTTTCCATGACGTTAATACGTTCATTGTGCCTCTCCCTTAGCAGAAATCTATTAGTAATTAGGCTCTTCTATACGATCCATATTATTAAAAATACGCAATGCTTCTTCTGGATTTGGATATTTAAATATTCCTGTTCCAATTGCAAAATCATCTACACCTTTTTTTAAAAGCATATCAAAATTATGAACGTTAATGCCGCCATCCACGGCTATTCTAAATTTTAAACCACGTGTTTGGCGATAACCAAGTAGGGGATCAATTTTTTGCAATGTGTCTGTCAACATAGGCTGACCGGCAAATCCTGGCTCTACCGTCATAATAAGCACTTGATGTAATTTATCTAAAAAGGGAAATACATCTTGAATGGGTGTTTGAGGCGATATGGCAAGGCTTGGTAACCAATTTTTCTGTTTTATTTTTTTAATCATGACCAATACACCCCCTTTTGATTCAAGGTGAAAGGTGAAAATACTACCGCCTGGCAATGGTAAACGATCTAAATATTCTTTTGGTTTTTCTACCATCAAATGCACCCAGAGTTGTTTTGCGGTAAGACGAGAAATCGGCTCAATAAACATAGGTCCAATAGTAATATTTGAGGTAAAATAGGGATCCATAATGTCAATATGATATCCATGGGAATATTTTTCTGTTTCTTCAATTTCTTTTTTTAAATTTAAAAGGTCTGCTGCAATAATTGAAGGATATATTCCGGGCATACTATCTCCTTTATAGATTTATTTCTTTCAAATCATAGTTTTACCGTACTTAATAACCATTATTAATTGCAAGTCAAAGCTAAATTGTTTACCCGCTACCCACCGTACGTTCTATTATTGTTATTTACATTCTTTGCAGAGTTATTTTATACTTTTTAAAACAAAAAAAAGGAGTTTTTCGTAATGAACAAAATAAAAAAAATCATACCTCTTTTAATCACTGCACTCGCTCTTGCAGGTTTCACTGCCTGGAAACGATCTGGCAATCAAACACCAAATCTTAAAACACTTTCAGATAAAACAAACATTGTACCGGTACTGGTAATTGGCTCAGGGCCAACCGGACTAAGTGCTGCATTGTTCACCGCGCGCGCAGGATTTAAGACGGTCGTTCTTAGTGGCACTCAACTTGGTGGGCATTTAAGCGAAATCAGCACTATAGAAAATTGGCCCGGCACGCCCAAAATGAAGGGTATGTCTTTAGGCACTGAACTTGAAAAACAAGCTGCCCAATTTGGTGCTCAAGTTTTAAAAGATAATGCCGTTGATGTTAATCTTTCAAGCTGGCCATTTACTGTTAAAACATCTGATGGCCTCGTTCTTACCCCGCTCAGTATTATCATTGCAACGGGTGGTGAGCCTAAACGCCTTAATGTTCCTGGTATTAATACCTATTGGGGCAAAGGTGTAGGCGTATGCACTATCTGTGATGCACCGTTGAACAAAGGACAAAAAGTAGTTGTTGTGGGTGGATCAGATACGGCAGCAGAGCGCGCTATGCAATTGGCACCGTTTGCTGAAAAAGTGGTAATGGTAGTACGTGAGCCTGCGTTGCAAGCGGCTGCATCAGTACAAGACTATTTAAAAGAATATAAAAACATCTCGGTCATGCTTGATACTCAAGTCACGAGTATTGAAGGTGATGGTAATAAAATCAACCAGGTTATGGTAAAACATAATCAAACTAATCAGCAAGAAGCCATTCCGGCCCATGCATTATATTTATCGGTTGGTTTTACCCCGCGCTCGGATTTATTTAAAAAACAATTAAAGCTTGATTCAAACGGTTACATTGCTATTACAAGACCGACACACCATACATCAGTTAAAGGTGTATTTGCTGCAGGAATCGTTGCTGATGGTATTTATAATAAGGCAAGTGTTTCTTCTGGAATGGGTGTGCAAGCAGCTATAGATGCTATCAACTTCTTGCAAGAAATTGGCTACACCCCTACTGTTGAGCAAACAATAGCACATCAGATTTTTGCAGACACCACCCAAAAGACCCAAGTGCCGGTGATTGCAACCAAAGAGGAATTGGATGTGGCTCTTACCAAACCGGTAGTAATTGTACAAACCATACATCCGCTATGCTCACTGTGCCACAATAACCGAAAAACATTTAGCAGCTTAGCGCGTGATTATGCACAAAAAGCATATTTTGCACAACTTGATATCAGCAAAGCTGCTGACTTGGCACATCAACTGGGCACCGATCAAGCATCAATAATATTGCTCATTAAAAATGGCAAAGTAGTTAAACAAGTCAAAGCATTGAATAGCGATCAAATATTAGGATTCATGAAAGAGAATTTAAATTAATTTTTCTTTTTCTTAAACATTTTTTCAAAGCCTTTTTTGAGTTCTCCGGGCAGATTCTCAAAAAAGGCTTTGATTTTTTGTTGCTGTTCTTTTTCTTTTTGTTGGCGTTTCAATTTTTTTTCTTGTTTTTGTCTGTTACGCAGCGCACGCACCTGAGCTTCGGTTTTCACGGCGTCAGCTAATTCAGCTTCTTTCTTCTGTAACTGCTTTTGATCTTGTTCTAATTCTTTTTCAAAACGCTCAATTTTATCTTCAGGAATGTCTTTGTGATACACATCCTCACGTGATCCCTGGGCTAATTTTTCCTTAATTTTAATCGCTTCTTGAGTAATGACAAAAACTGATTCGGGTGTATGAGGCCTGTTGGTTAAAATTTCGCTTTCTTCTAGGTTTTCTTCTTTGACCAGTGCTTTTACTACTTTTTTGGCCGTAACACGGCGACGCATGAGTGTATACTCATCTGCAGTTGTCTCCTTTACCCCTTCAAGATCTTTTACATCTTGCGAGCTTGGCTCAGAAAATAATTGTTTAGGACTCGTTCGCGGAGATTGGCTCTGGCTTTGACTATTACTTCTATTTTTCTCCATTGCATTTATTGTAAAGATACTTAGAATACTAACCGTTATCAGTATATTAATCATTGTGCATCCTAAAATGTTTGATGGTACGTTAAACACTTTTTTTGGTAGCCTCAATGAAAATTACTTTAATAAATTGATATGAGTCTAGTGACCTGACAATTGCGCCAATTAATACAGCACATATCACACAAACACACATTTATTTCTGTTTAAATAAATTTTTAAAAAATAGTTTAACTTTTTTATTATTCGCTTTTTGACGGGCTCTCATTTCCTCATGATTTTGGATCTGTTTTTGCTTGCGCGCCTGTCGTTTTGCCTTTTCTTGTAATTTTTTTTCTTGTTTTTTGTTTTGATACTCTGCGCGGGCGTTTGCTATAGTGCGAATCTCAGGAATGATCTCATTATCTAGTTGCTTTTTTAATTCTTTTTCCTGCTGCTTGAGCTCTTGCTCAAGAGTAACAATTGCATCAGGGTCTTTTGTCTCAAGTTCTTTTGAAACTGTTTCTGCAATCGCAGTAATGCGTTCTATCGTGTTGGGGCTATATGAGTGGCCCTCTGATTCTTCTAAGACATCTTTGACGCTCTTGGTAAGATCACCTTTAGTTTTAGCAACTTCAATAGCAGCTTTATATGCTACATAATCACTACTACTTTGACGGTGCTCTTTAATCTTTTCATTCTGACTGCGCTCAAGACGCTTTAAAGTCGCAGCACTTAATTTTCGCATTAATTCTTTTTGAGGGCTTCCTTTAGGGCTGGTTTGTGGACTTATCTGTAATTTCTTTTCTTGTGCTAATGATAATGATGCAATACTTAATAATGTTATGGTAAAAAACTTCATGATGCTCCCTTTGTTTTTCTTAAGATAAAAAAAAGACCCGAGTAACTGGAATCTTTTTCAAAGGAAAATTATGAATTTAGAATATTTGTTAGCGTGTTAATGACAGGTCATACCAATCATTCCAATCAATGCTGGTGTAATTAGCCAGTTCGTATGTGAGACGTTTCTACTAAATCTGATTTAGCACTCATGCAAACAATATCGACCCCAAGCTAGTCATTCATATTTATGCATAAAATAATATATATTGTACAATTAGCTTGGAACTCCATAAATTTAACGCATTCTCAATCTAAATTTTGGCATATTTGACTTTTTGAAAATATTTTGCTTATTCTGAAATGTAGAAATAGACAAATTTTGTAAGAATGATACAACATTAATCATTACTTTTACGATATAAACGGCTCAACATAGTAACTCCTGGTTGTAAAGAATAACGAAAGCAGTCGCCATGAAAAAATTGCTGATTGTAGAATCGCCAGCAAAAATTAAGACTATCTCCAAATTTCTTGGCAAAGAATTTAAAATTTTGTCCACTATGGGCCATGTAAAAGATCTTCCTGCAAAAAAAGTAGGGGTTACCATAGATGACAAAAACATTGATATTGAATACGTAGCAATACCCGATAAAGAAAAAACTATCGCTGAAATATGTAAAGCCGCCGCAGTGAGCGATGAAATTTATCTTGCACCTGACCCTGACCGTGAAGGTGAAATCATTGCGTGGCATATTGAGCAAGAAATAAAAAAAGTAGCTAAGAAAAAAGCAAAAATATACCGCATTGCGTTCAACGAAATTACCAAAACTGCAGTTAATGAAGCACTTGAAAACCCTTCTGAGGTTGATTTACAAAAAGTATCTGCACAGCAAGCACGTCGCGTTCTTGACCGTTGGGTAGGATATGAAGTCTCTCCTATATTATGGACTAAGCTTGCACCTGGTCTTTCTGCCGGTCGCGTGCAATCGGTAGCTCTGCGCCTTATTTGTGATCGTGAAGAAGCCATTAGAAGCTTTAGACCTGAAGAATATTGGACCATTGCCGGGTTATTTAACGCCGCAAAAGGTGAGCTTGAAGCATCATTAACCCATATTGGCAAAGAAAAAGCTGAGATCACCAATAAGGATCAGGCTGATGAAATAGTAAAAAAAATTAAAAAAGCCAACTATGTTATTGATAGCATTACTGATAAAGAGCGCATCAAAAATCCGTATGCACCTTTTATGACCAGTACGTTACAACAAGCGGCATTTAACCAGCTTGGTTTTTCTGTTAAAAAAACTATGCAATTGGCTCAACAGCTCTATGAAGGTATTCCGCTTGATGATGCAAAAACGCCCGTTGCGTTAATTACCTACATGCGTACCGACTCATTGCGCTTGTCAGATACCGCTATTAAAAATGCCCGTGAATATATTTCAGACAACTTTGCAAAAGAATATTTACCAAAAACATCATTGGTGTATGAAAAATCAAAGAGCAAGACTAAAGCACAAGATGCCCACGAAGCCATTAGGCCTATTGAAGCATCTATAACGCCTGAGCGTGTCAGCCGCTATTTACCTAAAGATCTTGCAAAATTATATGAACTCATCTGGAAACGCTATATAGCCTGCCAGATGAAACCAGCAGTATACGCTCAACGCCAAGTCGTAATTAAAGGTGATGAATTTACCTTTAAAGTAACGGGATCAACCTTAATATTTGACGGATTCTTAAAAGTCTATTCGGGCGATGAGGATGAAGAGAAAGAGCAAAAAGTGGTAATACCCCAAGGTATTAACGCTAAGGATGCTATTAAACTTGATAAAGTTAACCCGAAGCAACATTTTACCCAACCACCGCCAAAATACACTGAAGCGTCCTTGGTAAAAGAAATGGAAAAAGAAGGTATTGGTCGCCCAAGTACCTATGCTACCATTATGAACACCATTCGCGCACGCTCGTACACAACACTTGATACCAAGAAAAAGTTTACCCCTACAGAGCTTGGCATGACCGTTACCAAGCTGCTCACTGAAAACCTTCCCCATATCATGAATATTAAATTTACCGCACTGATGGAAGAAGACCTTGATAAAATAGCCCAAGGTGAGTTTGAACGTGATGAGCTGTTACGTGATTTTTACAAAAACTTCCAGGAAGATATCGCCCTGTTTAAAGGTAAAGATGGCAAGCGAATTGCCGAGCCTACCGAGCTTACATGCCCGCAATGCAACGAAGGTAAACTTGCCATTAGATTTGGAAAAACGGGAGAATTTTTAGGATGTATGCGTTATCCAGATTGTGATTACACTTCAAACTTTAAGCGCAATGAACAGGGTATTATTGAGCTGGTCAAAGCTGAGCCCCTTATTGTGCTTGAAGAACCATGCCCAGTATGTGGAAAACCACTTCGCCAAGTAAATGGCAAATTTGGGCCGTTTATTGCCTGCTCTGGGTACCCAGAATGCAAATACATTCACCAAATTAAAGCAAGCTTTCCTTGTCCGGTTGACGGTGGTGATGTGATTCAACGTCGTTGGCGCGGGGGAACATTCTGGGATGTGGAAACTATCCAAAATGTAAATTTGCAGTTTTTGGCGATATTGAAGAAACACCATGCCCTAATTGTTCATTGCCCTTCTTAGTCAAAAAAGTAAACAAAGAAGGTGCCGTTACATTATTTTGTTCAGACAAAAAATGTGGGTACAAGCAAGAATAGTAGCAACCTGCAGGTTTAAAAAATTATGGGAAATATAAGCGATAAGCTAACCGCTATTGCTTGTATTTCCCATTTTAATTGGGAAGAATACTGTCTTGTGATTATTGTTTTAGTTACAAATGATTGCTGAACACAATATAGGGAAAAATTATCACACGTACTAAACAATAGGTACCTAGGCTTAAGTAGTACGTTCAGTGCAAATCCATTTTATCATGATATTCTGCGGCTTCTGTCAACACGAACTCCTCATACTTTTCACTCAAGCACCGTTGAAATGATTTTACTTCAGGATGTCCCGGGCGATACGATGCTCGTTTTAATGGCCAGAGTGACAATCTAAAAGGAGGTGTAGCGTTCGCACTTAGTATGAGCGATGACTCTTCACTCATCATGCTCAACCAATCAAGAGGCAAATAGTCAGGAAACCAATCGTAATGGGCAACCACCTCAGTTGAGGAGGTTATGCTAAATCCTTTACTAAAATCAGAAATACAGGCTTTTGCCGTAGCAGGATCTGAGGTAATTATCACCGGCACCATAATCGGATTTTCGCTACAGTTAGTCGATTGTAACTTTAAAAAACGTGCTATACGCTGTGCATTGTTAAGATCATGTAAGTAACAGCAGGACTTACTTTTTTTTATCACGAGTGCAGCTTGCAAGCTAAACGCATCTATTTCGTGATCCCCAACAAGAGAGCTAAACGCCGCAGCATCGCAGCGTGCTACTTTTCTTACCGGTCCTTGATCATGGTTGTAGTCTTCATGTTTGCGCTTGTACGTCTGTTCATCAAACATGTATGTGTCCATAGCATTCGTCATGCCACAAAGTATTAACAATAGTAAGCCTACCATTTTAAACATTGTCCTTAATATTCCTCATAAATAGTAAAACATGTTGTGGTCCATACGGTCCTTTAGTCGTTCCAGCTTCAATAAAACCAACTTTTTTTAGTGCATTTAAGCTTCTTAAATTATCACGGTACACTAATGCAGAGAACTCATTCAAATCTGTTTCATTAAAGTAATGCTCTGCCGCTTTAAGAATCGCAGGTTGCACATAACCCTGCCCCAATACTCTTCATTGATCCAACAGTACAGCTGTCCCTTGTTTTCATGGGGCAATCGTATTTGAACAGCGCCAACGGGCACATTTGTATTTGCATCGTAAATGAGATACAAGAAGGTTGGTACCCCGCGCTTTTTACGATTCAAGCACTGCAGGATATACTCTTTTTCATCTTCACTATTTAAAACATGCAAATAGGGCCATAAAGCAGGTGAAAATAATGATAGATAGGTTTCTATGTTATGTTCATCAACACAAATCAGAAGAACTTCTTTTAATTTTTTTTCCATACCCACCCAAGTGTAGTTCAGTCAATGATAACTCTTGTGACTCTGAGCGTGTAACATTGTCTGAATTATTGCAATGAAACTGATAGATAGTTGCACTTAAAACATTTTCAAAATTAGCAGAGCTCAGTCCCAATTTTTTTTGGCTGGGAATTAAGTTAATTTTAGTTAATTGATTGGTATTATGTTCAAAAGGAACTAATAAATCACAGGGCTCATCTTCTTTTAATGTACGCAAAAATGATTCTGGTAAATGCGTGATTTTGCGGGGATGATGAATAATAATGTTGTCATCTACAGCATCTTTGGCAAAAAAACCATATTTAGCAAAATTGAAGCTCTTTTTGTTAATACTGCCATCGCGGTGTACTGATGCTATATGAACCGGCACCATGACGGTGCGAGCGGTTAAAATGGCACCCAGTTTTGGTAGTAGCTCATTTTTATTATCTAAGTCTTTAAGATAGACTGCCGGCTTGTGAGCTCTAATTGCAATTTCAGCTTGTGCTTCGTCGTCAAAATGGTCTGAAACATCAAGCTCAACTGCTAAGTCGTGCGTGTCGATCGGCTCGATTGTTTCTTGCTGGTTGACAATATATTCAATTTTTGCTTTTTTATTTGGTTTAAATGGCTCATATGAGCGAGATCGCTTTTGGCCAATTTTTAAATCACTTAAATTTTCAATACATTCCATCAACTGATCATCCATTGATAGTATTGATGTGCTTGCGCTTACTACTACTAAAAGTGCAAATACTAATTTCATGAGGGATCTCTATCGTAGTGATGAGCCAGATGTTACTGGCTGTTCTGGCATTATTAATTTAAGGGCACCGTGTGCATCTTCTGCAAACAGCATCATGCCTTGTGATTCATGACCGAGCATCTTACGCGGTTTTAAATTAACAACAAATACTGCTTGTTTTCCAATCAATTGTTCAGGTTGATAAAATTTACGAATGCCTGACAAAATTTGTCGCACACCGTCTGGTCCAAAATCAACTTGCAGCTTTAACAATTTGTCTGATTGATCAACAAAGGTGCACTCTTTAATGGTACCCACTTTGAGTTGCACTTTTGCTAGATCTTCAATACCAATGAATTGTTCATCTGCCTTAGGCGCTAGCACAGGAGCTGCAGTAGGAGCTTGGTTCGACTCAGCAGCTTGTCTTTCTGCAATCGGTTTTGCAAATAGCGTATCAATTTTTTGCAACATAAAATGCTCTTTCCATGATGATGTTTTTAAACTATCAACAGCATTGATCTCATGATTGATAGTTTTACCTAAACTTGTTAATAATTGTTCCATTTTGTGCGGCATTACCGGCCATAGCATAATTGCAATTGCTTGCAAGCCATGAGCAGCTGCGCTTAACACTTCTTCAAACCCTTTGCGGTCAGTTTTAATTAACTTCCACGGTTCTTGGGCATGAAAATAGGCGTTTACTTGATTTATAAACTTCCATAATTTGGACAGGGCCATGTGAAATTGAAATTCATCCATGCCCTCTTGATATTCTTTAACCGCTGTTAGGCATTCTGCATGTAATTGGGCTGCTTTCTCTGACCAGGTTTCAGGCGCTGGTAATGATAATGCTTGATATTTTTCTGCGAGGGTAACTAAGCGATTAAGCAAATTACCCAAGTCATTTGCCAGATCAGATTCAATCTTTTGCTCAAGATCAGCAATGCTAAACTCACTGTCATGAGTAATAGCAAGAGCACGAAGTAAATAATAACGCACAGGATCTGCACCATAGGCATTTTTAAGCTCTATGGGATCCACAACGTTGCCCAACGATTTGGACATTTTTTGGGAACCAACTTTTATCCAACCATGAACTAACAAATGTTTTGGTAGCGGCAACTCACTTGCCATTAAAAATGCCGGCCAGTACACCGCGTGAAAACGTACAATGTCTTTACCCATAATGTGCACATCGGCAGGCCACCAAAACTTAAATTCATTTTCTTTACCTGGCTGGTTGTAGCCAACACCGGTAATGTAATTATTTAACGCATCGGCCCATACATAGGTAACGTGCTTATTATCACCAGGAAATGGAACTCCCCACGTGATCGTAGTACGTGAAATACTCAGATCTTTGAGTCCTGACTTTACAAAGTTTATAACTTCAGCAAAACGCTCTTTTGGCACTATAAAATCGGGATGTTCTTCATAGAATTTTAAAAGACGTTCCTGGTATGCAGAAAGTTTAAAGAAATAGGTTTCTTCCGATACCCAGTGAGTTGCTCTACCACAAGAAGAACAGGGGGGATTTCTTCACCTTGAGTATCAAACTCAGTTACAAACGTCTCACATGAGGTGCAATACCAGCCTTTGTAAAATGCTTTGTAAATGTCACCCTTATCTTGCAAGGCTTGGAGCCATTCTTGTACCGCTTTAGTGTGATAGCTGTCTGTAGTTCTTATGAACTTGGTATAATCAATTTCATAGTCTGCCCATGCGGTTTTATACGCATCAATAAAGCTGTCTACAAACGGTTTTGGTTGCATGCCAGCCGCGTATGCTGCTTGGGCAATTTTTTGGCCATGTTCATCAGTACCGGTTAAAAAAAATACGTTATTACCTTTGAGTTTATTCCAACGCGCACTAACGTCTGCAAGCACCGTAGAATATAATGATCCAAGATGTGGCTTTGCCGTAACATAGTAAATAGGGGTAGTAACATACCATTTATTAAGCGGATTTTGTGACATCTTGTATCCTTTGCAATTCAAAAAAGCGGTATTTATACACTAAGAATAGCCTAAAACAGGCAAAACATGAAGATCAGTCCTTGCGCAAATCTTTAATACCTATACCTTGTAGTAACGGTTAAAAAACCTTAAAAGAAAGACGTTATGTATTACTCAGTGCTTTATATTCTGCTTGTATGCTTTACTTGCACGCAAGCAGGTGCCATGGAAAGAAATGCTCCTCAAAAAGAACCAACCCCTGATGAAAATAAATCAAAAAAAAAAGCTATCAAGTTTTTACAGCGCTTTAATAACTTACCCCCTGAAATTAAAAGCTTGGTGCTTGAGTATGTTCATTATGAATTATTTGAGCCTTCAATTGGAAAAGAGGGAGCATATGTACAAAAGAAGTACCTTCCAGCACCAGACAATACTGAATCATACATTCCTAAACCGTTGACGAAATATTGGAAAAACGTAAAGCATTATCGAGTTAAACGATTCTCATGGCCTGATCTTAATACTGGGCCAACTCCTATTTATTATCAAAATCAGCTCTATATTTGTAATGCTGCTGATAAAAACAGTAAAAACGCACAAGAAATCTGCAAAAAAATCTTAGGTCCCAACAAACTCGGAATACTCATTAATCCTGCAAAATTAAGAATTGGAGATACTAATAATTTCTATATCAATCATCATTATGTGCCGTGTTTTAGGCAACATTCTCTTGCGATCTGCGTACAAGGTAAAGAAAAAACTAAATTTTCTCTTCATCCCTATAACAATCAATTTTTTTCCTACATAAGGCACTCGTTAAAAAAAACCACGCTTGTATCTTTGTTCTTGTATGATAATGGTACCCTTGCCAAGCCGGAATCTTTTGAACTTCCTCATGAATTTCATGATCTGGAATATGATTTTAAACATCTTGATGGATATCATCTAATAGGTGTATCAAAAAAAGGTGTTTATCAAATAACGTTACAGAAATTTCCTCACAATGAAATGGCAACTAGCTCCAATAGTGCACCAACTATAGTGCCAATTCTAACTACTCAAGATCTTGCACGGTTTGAATTGAGAGAATTAGCTCTTCCCGGGAGAAAACCTACCTGCGGTAACATAGAGAGAATCTTACAGTGCCAAAAGAATCCAGACTTATTAGTAGCCTATTGTGAATTGTTAGTAGCAGTTCTCTATAATCGAAAAAACAACCAAATACTCAAAACATTTACCATGCAAGAACCAGTCTTTTGCCAATCTCCAGATATTTTTAAATATTCAAAAAATGGATGTGATACCAATGACACTATGTTAGTAGTTACTCCCAAACAGGAGTTTCTAAAAAAACGACTGACTACCATAAGCGCTGAAATTAAAAAAATACTAGAACAATCTGCAAAAAATAAGAAAGGCGCAATCGATCTATTGCGCCCTCTGTATTGATTTATGAAATAAAGTCATCTGCACGTAATTGCTTGTACACGGTTTTAAGCCAAGAAATTAAGCTCAGCTCAGCTTGGTCAATGGCTATAACACTACCAAGCTCATCGGTATCAGCTGATTCATCAGTAGGTGCGCCTAAAACATCTAACAGTTTTGCATTGTCTTCTTTCAGAAGCGCAAACTCTTGAGCGAGTACTTGCAACTGTAACTCTAAACCAACAACGCGGCTTACCACTGATTCCAATTTTTCATCTTGAACTAATGCAATGCCTTCTATGGTAGTTAAAGTTTCTTGAATTACCGCAAGTTCTTGAGCCAAATCTTTCTTTAATTTTTCTACTAATGTTTTGAGCGCTTTTAAATCTTTGTTATGAATTTGATCAATCGCTTCTTTTAAATTTTTTGTTCTTTTCAAGAGCTTTGATAATGCTTTAGCATGTAATGCTTGCATGTCTGAAAAACTTTGGGGAATGAGGTTATTATTCTCATTAATTGAAACCGATAAACGCTGACACAACTCTTGTGTCGCCTCAATATCTTTTTGTTCTAAATGCCCGGCCAACGCATCGGTTACCGCTTTACAATTTTGCACTAAGTGCTCGAGCGATTTAAGTAAATGGTAAAAATAAAGATCTTTTGTTACCGGTTTTTGTACCATTGCAGCGCAATCACCGTCTACCAACGTTGCATAGTATACCGGGTCATTTGATTGATCATGCATTCTTTTTTTACATACATCATCGGCATGCATTAAAGAACTACTCATAACAGCGATTAACAATAAATTTTTTGATCCGTACATGATTCTCCTTTTTTTTAGTACATCATTACCCTAGAATCAAAATTTTTGATCTTAAAAGTCAAGCTTCACTGGGCTAGCACATCGATCCACAATTGATTGATTTGTTGATCAGTTACTACGTTTCGTAAAAAATCATAGTGTTTAACGTTGGACATAATGTCATGACACAAAGGATCTTCTTGAGCTAAGGAAACATCTGTCCGCGCAGGGCAATAACCGTACAATTGTGCATTATGCATGATAATATCAGGCCGTAGAAAAAAATTAATTAACGCATATATTAATTGATCTTTTTTCGTTTGTGCGGGAATTGCAAATGCATCAATCACCGCTAAGCTTCCCTCTTGAGGGATAATGAACCCAAGATTAGGCGTTGATTCTTTGTAGCGCAAATACTCTGAAGAAAGGAGCAATGCCAACGGACAACTTCGTGCTTTTATTAGGCTTGCCGCACGCTCAATACTATAGGTTTCAACAGACTCTTTTTGCTTTGCAAGCACCTTGGTGATGTCAGCCAATTTATGAGCATCTTGTAATGAGTTAATAGTGCCAAAACGATAGAGCGCTGCTAACAGCACGGCTTCACGCGCTTCATCAGTCATGCATACATGAAGATTGTTTTTGGGATTAAAAAGGTGTTGCCATGATTGAGCTGATGACAACTCAGGCAACAATGTCGTATCATATCCAATACCATAGACCCCTAGGTAATAAGGCACTGCATAATCATTAGACGGGTCAAAATAGTGGCCTTTTAATTGCGGTTGCAGCTTTGGCCATGCGGATATTTTTGATGGAACAATTTTTTTAAGCAACCCTTCGTTCTTGAGGAGCTCTATTGAATGATCATCAGGCATGATCAAGTCGTAATCTGCCCCGCCCGTGGTGCGCATTTTACTCAATAGCGATTGGCTATTTTCATAATAGGCCACGTATAATTTAATACCTGATTCCTGTTCAAACTTTTTAAAGGTGTCTTCATCAAACATAGCCGGTGGAATTAAAATAGTTAAACTTAATCGAGAATTAACCATCGCATGACGCGCTTTTGGAATCATTAAAAAGAGAAAAATAATTCCCAGCCATAGGACAACGATTAGGGGGTACATAAATAATGACAGCGTTCTTTTTCTCATTGCAGTAAATCCATTTTCTTAATTTTTAATGATGAGAAAATAAGTACCAACGTGCTACTAATAACCAAAAGAACAGTCGATAAGGCATTGATAACAGGGGTAGCACCGCTTCTAATAAGCGCAAAAATGTAAATAGGTAATGTTTGGGTTGCCGCACCCGAACAGAAAAATGAAATTATAAAGTCATCTAATGAAACAATAAATACTAATAATGATGCTGCAGCAAGCGCAGGCCCAAGCAAGGGAATATACACTTTTCTAAAGGTCTGACCTTGTGTTGCACCAAGATCCATCGATGCTTCCATATACCGCTTGTCAAATTCATCAAAACGAGACTTGATAATGGGAACAACGTATCCCAAGCCTATTAACGTGTGCCCCGCTATGAGCGTAGTAAGCCCAAGCGGCACGCCCAGAATCACAAACAAATTTAACAACCCAACAGCAAGCACTATCTCAGGCATTGCAAGACTCGCATAAAAGAACACCACCAGATTGGAAACATAGCTTTTACTGCTGTAGAGCACAAACAAGGTACCCAGTGTAAGACTGGTAACCACGGTGGACATAGCAACAATAAGAGAATTTTTCAACGCAGCCCAAATTGCATCGCTGTGCCATAACTCATGATACCAACGCAGGGAAAATCCTTGCCACTCGAATGGTGTTGCTGAATAATTGAAAGAAAAAAGCACGAGAATTATTATTGGCACATACATGAAGAGATAAATACTCACACATACTACCGGCCACAATGCGGCTGACCAAAATGAACGAGAAGGGGTCATATTATTTCCTTTGTATTGCCGGTGTTACTAAACGCTTTAAAACCCACATTAATAGTATCGCGCACGTAGCTAAAACAAATCCGCTCATAATGGTAAATGCTGATCCTCGGGCAATGTCTCGCGCAGACAAGAAGAATTGCGATATTAAAGGACCTACAAACAAATAGCGTCCACCACCCAGCAATACGGGGATTACTAACTCACCAAACGCGGGAACAAATACCAGAAAAAAACCAGTGCGCATTCCTGGTACTGATAAGGGGAGCGTTACATGTCGAAACGTATTCCACGCAGATGCACCAAGATCTGAAGATGCTTCTAATAATCGTCTATCTAGTTTTTCTAAAATTGTGTAGAGCGGAAAAATCATAAATGGCAAATAGCAGTAAACCATCACCATATAGATAGCAAACAATGAATTTAAAAAAGCTATGGGACTTGAAATAATCCCTAATTTCATCAAAATTCCGTTGAGCAAACCTTGTTTTTCTAAAATAAAAAACCATGAGTACACTTGTACCATCAAGCTTGTCCAGAAGGGTAAAATGAGAAAGAATAAAAAAATATTTTTAAAACGCTTAGCTTTAACTGCCAAAAAATAACAAATCGGATATGCAATGATTAAGCAGGTTACGCTAGTGCATAACGCAAGAATCAAAGAACGTGCTATCACGCGCAGGTAAAGCGAAGAAAAAAGGCTTTGATAAAACTCAGTTGTAGCATACCAGCCATGCTCATTGAACCCTATAAAACTCAACAAAACAATGCCAAGCGCTGGTAGGTAAAAAAACAAAAATTGCCACAAAAGAGCAGGACTATATAAAAAGAAAGACGTATATGTATTTGTAATCTTAGTTAGTATACCTTTTTTCATTTCTCTAAAAGCACCACATTCTCTTTTTGCCAATATAAAAATACCTCATCGTCATAATCAATAACTTCTTTAGGAAAATGCTCTTCGTTTTGCTCAAACACTTGAACTAAAAAATCATTACTCAAGCGTACATTATATTGGGTTGATCTGCCATGATACACAATTGAACTTACAATGCCTTTTAAGCAGTTAGAAAAATTCTCTAGCGGAACTTTACTAATTTCTATCTTTTCGGGTCTCAAGCTCATAAAAATATGGGCCCCATGAGCAAAATCTTTATTTTTAGTAAGCGCAACCTCAAATTCACCAAGGCCGGGAATAGCAAGATACGCCGTATCGTCATGTTTTTTTATTGTACCATTAAAAATATTGGTACTGCCCACAAATCGGGCCACAAAAGAGGATACTGGAAACTCATAAATCTCTTTAGGCGTTCCTACTTGCTCTATTTCACCGTCATAATTCATAATTGCCATGGTGTCTGCTACCGTTAAGGCTTCAAATTGATCGTGAGTAACATACACGAAGGTAGTTTTGAGCATTACTTGTAAATCTATTAATTCTAGAAGCATGCGTTCGCGAAGCTTTAAATCAAGAGCTGCAAGCGGTTCGTCAAGCAATAGTACATCAGGTTCGTTAATGATAGCACGCGCAAGAGCCACGCGTTGCTGTTGACCACCCGACAACTGAGTAATTGATTTATATACCTGTTTTTCTAGGTGAACTGTTTTGAGAATCTTTAAAACCCGCTCTTCAATCTCTGCTGCAGGTACTTTTTTAATTCTAAGTCCATACGCAACGTTTTCAAATACATTCAAATGGGGAAATAGGGCATAATTTTGAAAAACGGTATTTATGCGTCGCTCATTGATGGGAACTTTAGTAATATCTTGCTTGCCCAGATAAATTTTACCTTCATCAACCATTTCAAAGCCGGCGATTAAACGCAACAACGTAGTTTTACCACTACCGCTTGGCCCAAGTAACGCAAATATGGTGCCACTTGGAATCGTTAAATTGAGGTTTTCAATTATCAGTTCACCATTGTAACTTTTTTTTATGTTCTCTAACTTAATGCTTCTCATCTTTTTTACCGGCCCTCGCAAAAGTCATTGGAACTACTACATCAGCTAACGTACATGGTATAACTACCGCTATGATCAAAAACAAGAAAACAAATCCAATTTGTTTATACCAATCAAAAAAACCATGTGATACGAGGTAAAAACTTGATGCTAATGAACTTATAAAAATATGAGAAAAATGAGAGGTAAGCGAGTATCCACTCTGGCGCGAGCTGTGATGTCTACTCATAACCCAACCATTAATCAACCCGACAATAAGAAAGGGAATAACGTTAGGAAGTTCTTTGAAAAAGCATAGGTGAAATTTCATATCAACACCCAAAGCACTGCCACCCAAGTAAGGCAAAACCGAGTCTGATATCGTGCAAAAAAAGACAGTTGAGGTGATCCCTGTTATTAAAGCTCTAAAAATATTCTTTGAAAAACGGAAAAAAGTAATCAAGGTTCCCGTTGCTGCAAAAGTTATGTGCATGAAGTGAAATCCATGAAATAACATTTTTGAGCCTTTTTTTAGCGCACCTTGCTCAAATTGACCAAAGCTTAAAAAACTGACAAAGCTCAAAATAACCAACGAAAGCGCTACAGAAAAAATGGCATAGGGTAAATGATGCGCCAATTCGCCCCAGAGGTTATGGCCATGATCGTGCTCATGACTGTGGTTATGGCAGTGTGAATGAGCCGTCGAATCATTGTTTGTCGAAGCTATTTTTTGAAAGTTAACTGACTTGTTTTCCATGAGATGAGGCCATCCTCCAATTTACTTATTTTATGATAGAATTGATAGTATTTAAAATAAACCTTTTTTGCCTAGAAATCAAAGAAATAGTAAGCTATGTCCCGCTTGTGATACTCTAATGAAAATTATTAAAAAAAAGGAGGAATACTATGGGATTTTTTAAAGCATTGGTATGCAGTTTTTTACTAACATGCCAACTTATTGCAATGGACCCTGATTATGCCTCTCCAAGCAGAGAAAAAATAACAAGAGAAATAGGCAATTTAGACAAAGTTATTAACACCATCAGCAAAAGCGAAGTAAAATATTTTTCAGGTGCCTTAGTTTGTTTTGGGATTTTATATTATTACCCAGAACAACATACCAAAGAACTTACCGTGCTGTACGCATCTGAATCGCTCCTGCGAAGCACAATTTTTGTTATAGGCGGCAACTGCGCACGCAAATTCTATGATCTGCGAAAAAAGCGCCTTGGATGCTTACAACAAAAAGTCCAGTTAGAGACCAAATTGATAAGCTTACGAGCAACGGCAATCACGCCTGAACAGGCGCGCAAAGATGCGCCCGCTATTCCTGCATTTAAACAAAAAAACAAGCCTAAACACCGGATAAGCCAAAACCTATTAGCGCACAAAAATCGTCATCACAGTATGCCCGCCATAAGTCCTAGAAATAGCGCCGAGCATAATAATGAAAATAGTTAGAATGCATTGCCAAACGTTATAAACCAAGCGTATGAAGCAATGTCTTTGTCGCCTCGGTTCCACTTCCATGCTATGTCAAATCGAAGGGGGCCTATTGGGGTATTGTACCGCAATCCAAAACCCGTACCTGCAACGACATCTTTAGCCGTTATGTCTGCAAGACGATTGCTACTCAATGCACCCAAGTCCTGAAATAAAACCCCACCAAGCATTTGATAGAGGGGAAAACGTATTTCGGTATTAATATTAAGCATAGATTTACCACCCTGTGGCACAAATCTCCGTTTGCTATTTAAATCCATGAGCTCGCCCAGGGGAGGCGCCATATCAGTTTGGTAGCTTCGTATTGAGTTTGCACCCCCTAAGTAAAAACGCTCAGATGGCATAATGCTACTTAATTGGTGGTGAAATATGTGCCCAACTCTAAAACGCACGGCCACCACACAGGGCATTACAGGAATGTAGAGCGATTGTTCAAACTGAAGTTTAATAAAATAGGTTTGAACGCCCATTGATTTAAGCGGGAACATCCCTTTAAGAGTAGCTACCGATAAAGAACCGTAGGTAGGCTGCACTTTATTATCTAAGTAATCTATAAATATCGTAGGCTCGCAATAGACAAAGGGGATTTTGCGATCAACTAAGCGCGGTTCAAAATTTAATGCGCGAGCAACGGCAGGATTAACATCATAACCGCATAATTTTTCGCATACGGTAGTTTCCATCCACTCAACGCCCAGGTTTGCAGCCGTTTCTACAAAAGGCCATCGGCGATTGAGACTCACTAAAAAACCTTGCTGAGTAAGCTCATATAAACTTTTTTGATTTTGCAAAATACCAGGTTGTTTGTAGTGCATATCATATACTTCAAAAATCGTACGCGCCGGAATATTCCATAACCATGGGCGGCAATACTGCGCGACAACTGATCGCTCACTCCAAGAAAAATCTGCATCAAACCGCATGTTATCCGCATAATTAAAAGGATTTTTCCATAACAGTGATCCCCCTGCCTTATACGTCAAGCCTGCAAAAGTATACTGCTTGTTGAGTTGGAGCAAACCCATACCACCACGCAATCGCACCTCAAAGGGATCATCTTTAATCGCTTTGATAAGTATTGGTTGCTCAGGTGTTTGAAAGACAGGTTTTCCCTGGCTCACTACTAATGCATCAAATAATTCAAGTTGCTTTAATTTTTGGTGGGCCGTGCGGAGTTTTTTGGGATCAAGCACATCACCTTGCTGCAATGATAGCTCACGCATGATGTACTCATAGGGCAACGTGCTTGCGCCCTGAATGACAACTTTGCCAAATATGTTATTTTTAGTACTCACCTTTGCATGCCAGACAAGGTCAACTGTGTTGCCATCTCTTTTAATTTCTGGATCTAATTGTATGGAAGAATATCCTTCTTTTTCCAATTGAGCGTTTATCCAGGAGCGTTGCTCTTTAAGATGATAAAAACTAAAGGGAACACTTTTGCCAGACACCTGTGCAAAGGGAGCTTTTTCTTCCAAATGCTTAAAAGGCTCAATAGCTACTGAATTGAGCATTAACTGGGGGCCCTGAGTAACTCTCAAAATAAGCCGGGCGCTATCCTTTTGCCCCGTAGGAACAATAGAATAATTGCTAGTTTTAACTTCCCAAAAGCCTTGGGATAAATAATACGATACAATATCGTCTATGCATTTTTTTGCCGTGAGTTCGTCAAAATAGCGTGCTTTAGTAAGGGGGCTACAATATTTTTTTACCAGCATGTTAGCATCGATACCAGTAACGCCTTCGACTTTCACTTCTTTGATTGCAAAGCGCGGACCTTCGTAGATTAAGAAAAATGATCGATCAGATTCTTCTTTTGAATCTATGGCAACGTTGCAAAAACCTTTTTTTTGATATTTGCTTACTAATTCTTGAGCCAACATATGCGCAGGTAATAACCATGCCGAGCGCCCAAAAAGCAAAATTTCTTTAAGAAGTTCTTGTTTGCTAAAAAAATTATTACCCAAAAATACAAATTCTTTTTTTTGAAAAAGATCTATACAGAACAGGATTTCTACTGATTTAGTCTGTGGTTTTACCTGTTCTTCAAGATCAAGGGCAATGTGAGGATAACCCTTCTTTTCAAGATATTCTTTTAACTCACAACACTGCCTGTTAATGGCCGCTTTATCATAAGCAGAACCTTGTAGTGATTTAAAAAAAAGTGAGTGTAGTTTGTGTTGTAATTGATTTTTTTCTGACTGGCAAATGTGTCCATCAAGCGTCAGTGCGCATTTGCCAATGTTAAATTTAGTTCCTTTTTCGATGGTAAGAACTACTTCGACAGTTTTTGTTGCAATATCTCGTATAAATTCACTGGCGACCTGAATCTCAAAAAACCCTGCGATTTAAAGAGAGTTTTAATATTTTCTACCGAATGCTGATGTCTAATGGCGTCAAATCGTTCACCGGGCTGCAGCATATACTCACGCAATACCTTGTCTTTACCTAATAAAATGCCTTTGCAGCGAGCCTTGTTAAACGTCCACCAACTTTTTAATACAACATGCAACCTGGGGCTAGTATCCTCATTAATCAGATAGACCACCAATGATTCAAACTTATTTTTTTGAGATAAATATAAAAGTCCCTTTTTTAAATCTTCAGCGGTAACTGAGTGGTGAGATTGAATGCCAAATAAATATCTGAGTTCTTTTTCACTACACATTACATCGCAATCAAAGGTCACATCTGAAATGAAAATTGGATTTTTTAGCGCAGCATCAAGATCAGCTAAACGCTCTTGAAGATCATTTGAGTGCACGCTGAAAAAGGGAATCTCTCGTGTGAGTGATTCTTGGGCTTTTCCAAACGAAAAAATAACTATGAGGCCTAGAGCCAAGAGGCGCAGGTGAAATGGCATTATGTTACGATACTTGTTGTAATGAAGTAAATAATTGCAAATACGTTACTAGTGTAGCAAAAAATTAATTTACGTCAGCCAAATACAACCAAGGATTAGGGCAAGAAAGCGTTATGAGCAGAATAATTTATTAGCAAAATGGCTCAGGCTTAGGACCAACCAATAGTATTTCACGGGAAACGGGTTAGTCCTGCATTCAATGTAATCGGCATTCTATTCTAGAATACGAAATACACCGCGATAATCTTTATCTTTAACAAAGGGCTCAATAATAGTTTCGTGTATTTTAATTTTTGACAATTCTTTGTGTAACATGTCGGTAAACTGATCTATATTATCTTTCATACCACATACAACAATTTTTACATGGTCAGTGAGCTTATGAGCTAAACCCTCTAACTCAAAGTTTTTAGCATTTTTTTGAATATGCTTTGCAACAAACGCTTCTGGCAACGTGGAGTTAATAACAATTTTAATACATTTTTTCATACGTACTCTCATTTTTAAAAAAATTAAATCCGCAAAGATGCTAGCAAAATAGCTTTAATTATGTCAAAGCAAGTCTATAAAATCTTGCAAATATATAGACTTGCTTTGTTGCCGCGAGTAAAATAATTATAATATTACCACTTTTTGATTTAGGATTTTCATGACCACAACTTCTCAAGTACGTGTCCGATTTGCTCCTGCTCCTACTGGAATGATGCATCTTGGAAATGTCCGTACCGCTTTAATGAATTATTTATTTGCGCGTCAAACCGGCGGCACATTCATTTTACGCGTAGAAGATACTGATCAGCAAAGAAACTACGATCCTAAAGCCGAAAAAATAATTGACGATTTACTCTGGCTGGGAATTGATTATAATCAAGGGCCCGTAAAAGGTGGCCCCGATGCTCCGTACTTTCAATCCCAACGTGATAGCATCTATTTAGAACAACTTGAGCTGCTCAAGAAAAAAAACTTAGTGTACCGTTGTTTTTGCACACCTGAAGAGCTTGATAAAAAACGTCAACGTCAAATTGCTCTTAAATTGCCTCCACGCTATGACCGCGCATGTTTGGATTTATCAGCAACTGCTGTTGCTGAGTTGCTCGCAAAGCAAGTTCCCCATATTTGGCGTATTCAACTGGATCAATCAAAAGAAATAACGATACATGACCTTGCACGCGGCCCTATTACATTTGATATCAAGAATTTTTCAGATTTTCCGCTTACGCGTGCTGATGGTACCGTTACGTTCATGTTTGCAAACTTTGTAGACGATATGTTAATGCGCATTACTCATGTCATCCGCGGCGAAGATCACTTAACTAACACTGCAGGCCAAGCAACGTTGTATCTGGCATTTGATCAAGAATTACCCACCTTTTGGCATTTACCTATTATTTGTAATGCACAAGGCAAAAAGCTCTCTAAAAGAGATTTTGGATTTTCCTTGCAAGACCTGAGAAAGACCGGCTTTTTACCCCAAGCAATAGATAATTATCTAGCTATAATTGGTGGCGGTACATTCCAAGAAGAAATCATGTCTTTAGATGATCTCATCAAACATATGAATTTTAAAACGATGAACTCAACCGGCCATGTTCGTTACGATGTTGAAAAATTACGTTGGTTAAACCACAAATGGATTAATCGTTTAAGCAATAACGAGTTAACGGCACTTTGCCAGCCATTGATCCATGCTGCATACCCAGAATCGCTTGATTTGAACAGCAAAGAGCTTGAACAATTAGTATCTTTTATTAAAACTGATATTCAAACACTCGATGATGTACCAGGATTAGTGAAATTTTACTTTACGAACCCAATGCTCCAAAGAACTACCATTGCAGACATCATTGGCTCAGATACCATTGCTCCAGTTCAACAACTGGTAAAAGAACATCTTGCCCTCATACATAACTCTGTTGAATTTGTTTCAACCGTAAAAGATGATGCTAAAGTAAATGGAATCAGCGTTGCGCCCGTGTTTAAGTTTTTAAGACTTGCACTTATTGGTAATCATAATGGTCCAGCAATCAACGACATCATTGATATGCTCGGTGCTCCTGAATCATTAGCACGTATAGAAAAAGCAGTTAATTTATAGATTATGTTAATTTTTCAAGATCTTTGAGTCTTGCAATCTCTGCACGCTTTTCAAGACAAAGCTTTGGATTGTCACCAAACATTTCTAAATGCTGGAGTTCGTGCTGAGCGTTCAAGATATTATTTCGAATGTCTCGTAAATCAAGTGGTTCTTCTTGCCTTGTTTTTGGTATTGAAGAAGAACCTTGATTTATCTCACGCAAACGCGCCGATAAAAAAACATACTGTGCAATGTCATTCATGCTACTGCCAAGGTTTTCTAACTGCTTGTAAATGGTGGCGACATCCACAGAAGAATCGCTACGTAATTCATTGCTTTGATCGTCAATGCTCGCACCCCACCGCGAACAATCTTCCATGCTAAAAGATAGAGATGTTGAGAGAATCAATGTTAAAATAAGACACTGCTTCATGATGTTTCCTTTTTTTAGTTAGCTGAGCACAATATCATGCCGCCAATGTATTAAAAAATATCCAATCTATCAATGCTTTAATCAGAAGCAAACAAAGCTAAGGCAGCAATACACACGCATTTGTTGACAATGTGAAATAAAAAATGAGAGCATAATTAAAACTAGAGTAAGGAGGGTTCATGAATCGTCGTGACTTAAAAATCATTGTATATGTAATGTTATTTTGCGCATTTGGCAGTGTACAGGCCACATCTTTTCACTTTATTTTGGATTCAATTAATAATAAAACCAATCAAACACTAAGCATGCGCTATGCCAAAGATAAAAGAACTACCATTGTTCCTGGCAATCAAACCTTGAACCTAAAGATCCCTTTGTATTTTCCCCCAACCGATAACATGAACTTAGTACTTGCCCAGGGTGGACTAGAATTTGAAGATAAAGCCAAACATAATAGATTCATTGATGTTTCTTTAGATATTTATCCGGTAATAAGGTCTATTGCGGAATTGCGCCTTAATGCATTATATCCGGGATACCAAAGTGAAATAGATTCAAAAATACTATTTCGCTCACAGGGGGCTCAGGTAGAAAATTATCACCTGTCTTTAGTTCTGGATGGTCAGTTTTTAGAAAAATCTTCAATCGAAAAATTTACCAAGCAAACTAACTAAACCATTTGATCTAAAAAGGAGTCGCAATGAACAAACTATTTTTCGTGGTACTTTCATTGTTTAGCATCGCTCACGCTGCATCAGAAAACGTTAAATTTGTGATTGATCAAATTAATAACACCACAAACAAAACATTAATTGGCATTGATCATAATAAAAAGCAATACACTATTTTGCCCGGCAACAATCAAGCAAACTTTAGTATGCCATTACGAAAAGTTTTTGGAAATTTAGCGTCTTCCTTTGAAATATATGGTCACGATAATAATGCACACCTCAGCTTAAACTTTAATTTAATAGACAACAGCAAATATGACGATAAATCATTCGTTTCTTTACTTAACAGGCAAGATGCATCAGGTGCGGCTATTTCAAATCATTTTTTTAATCGCACAAAAAATGCGACCAATGAAGAATATCATATTTCATTAACACTAAGCGGTGATAATCTAGAAGATTCAAAAATAAGCAAACTGGTAATTCGCTAAGTCAGCGTTACCTACACTTCACCTTAGGTAACTCCTGCCAACTCGTAGTATAACACGGTGTTCGTTTTAATGATTTTGCCCACCATTGTTGGTTAATACCCGCAGCTGCATAGAACACCGTTTTCTTTCCCCATTTACTGTTAATTGAATCAACCGCACTCATCAGGTGTTCTTTTTTTGCATCATACACCTGAGCATCATACATAGATAGCTGTCTAAATTCTAAGGGCACAAATTCACTAATCGTTACCCCTACCTTTTTATACAAAAGCGTTTGCTTATATAAGCGGTCAATGCATTGCTTTGCTGCCGTTATAAAATCAGGGGTGTAGGCAGTAGCACAAGGTAATGTGGTAGATTGATTATAAAAAAGCTTAGTAGAATCATGGTATGCAGAGGCCATGGCAAAGACGGTAATGCGTGTTGCAAGGCTCCCTTGTTGGCGCAATTTTTGTAATGCTGAGGTGGTGTATTCAGTAATTGCTTGATGCAACTCATTTTTGTCCGTGATTTTTTTACCAAACATACGCGAAACCGTAATGGTTTTTTTTACTTCATCATCATCGTTGACATCTAAACAAGAAATACCATTTAACTCTAAAACGGTTTTAAGACCTGAAATAGTCAATTGTTTTCGTGCCCATTGATGATCAAGATTTTTCAAGTCAAGAGCAGTCTGTATACCCTGGCTCTGCAAAAACTTGGTGTATCGTCTTCCAATACCCCACACTTCGTTTGCCGAAAGTGTTGCTAATATCTTAGGCAAATGGTCATTTGCGATAAGTTGATACACAAAGCTCCCTTTTTTGGCAATACTATTTGCCAGTTTTGCAAGTGTTTTGGTAGGGCCTATGCCAATAGAAACAGGAATACCGGTAGTTTGATAAATGCGATATCTCATCTGTTGAGCATATTCAAGAATATTCTCTCTATCTGCTAGTGGTACCACTAAAAAAGCTTCATCTACTGAATAGACTTCTAAATGAGGAGTATAGGTACCCAGCACACTCATGACCCGTGCAGACATGTCTGCATATAAGGCAAAATTAGAAGAATGCACCGCAACATTATGTTTTTTAAAAAGTTTTTCATACTCAAAGTAAGGGGCACCCATAGGAATTTCAAGCGCTTTAGCTTCTTGAGAGCGGGATATCACGCATCCATCATTGCTTGAAAGAATGACGACCGGTCTGTTGCGCAATTTAGGGTTAAAAACCCGTTCGCACGAAACAAAGAAGTTATTACAATCGACTAGAAAAAATATTTTATGTGACTGAGTGTATGACATAGGTAATTACCCCCATATTTCGCAATCGAGTTCTGGGGTAATTCGTATCGGTGGTACGTTTTGGTGTTCGGAAACTAAATAATATTCTTCATCAAGTACTAACAATCTTTTTATGACGAGCTCATCATTAAGACGCACAACCACTAACTTGTTATGCTCCGCCGTTAACCCACGATCTACAATAATAATATCACCCGCTTGTAT
This sequence comes from Candidatus Dependentiae bacterium Noda2021, assembly GCA_020886235.1. Taxonomy (GTDB): domain Bacteria; phylum Babelota; class Babeliae; order Babelales; family Vermiphilaceae; genus Noda2021. The sequence goes on from AP025250.1 coordinate 818,007, forward strand.
GCGTGGTGTACCCTGCTCCTCATCGTGCACTTGCAAAAAAAATGTTGAAGCTGGGTTTTTTACCACTAAATCAGAAAGATCAAGCGAATTTCCTGAAGCTTGGGTAGCCCAGGAATGAAAGCTTGTTTTTATAGAAAGTTTTCCAAATAATTTCATGAACTATAATATTTGATTAGGATCCATCAGGCGGTTAGGTAATTTTTCAAGCTGTGTTACCAACCCTTTTTGTTCAAAATAAGCTATAACATGCAAAAAAACATCTTCAAGTGCAGGAGATACGTAAAACTCAAATCGGCTTTCTTCAACGTTAATAGTTCTATCAAATGCCACGTGCTCAAAACTTCGTAGTATTGATGCTACATACCAAACTTCAGTTTTAGATATACATGCTTGATAATAGGAACAGTATTCCATGGATTGCTTTTTCTTGTTAAAGTTGAGTTGAAGTGTACTCTTATTTGAGACTTTACCAGTATAACATGTATTAATACCTAAGTAAAAAGGTTACCATGAACAAACACGAAACCTCCAAAATTGGAGTCGCAACCGCAACGATTATTGGGATGAATGCCATGATAGGCTCCGGCATTTTTACCGCACCAGCAACTATGGCTGCTAACGTAGGGCCAGCGGGTATCATTGCTTATCTCATCGTGGTTGTTTCTGTCTGGTTTATGGCGTTATCACTTGCCCGTCTTGCAGCATTGTACCCTCAAGAGGGCTCATTTTATGTGTATGCAAGCCAATGGGGTGGGCACCGCGTGGGAATGATCGCAAGCTCATGCTACTTTATTGGATTGCTTATTGCTATGGGGTTGCTTGCACAAATGGCAGGACAATATTTAACTACGTTCTTTCCTGCTGTTTCAGCATTTAATTTGGGTTTATACACGCTCGGTGCTCTGGTTGTTTTAAACTTATTTGGTGTAGTTCTTTCACAAATAGGCCAGCACATACTGATTGTGTGTACCGTTTTTCCGTTAATTGCAACAACGATACTGTGTCTTACTAAAGCAAACTTGGCAAACCTTACTCCATTTGCCCCTTTTGGATTTGCAAATGTGTTTAAAGCAACACGCGTTGTAATTTTTGGATTCTTAGGATTTGAATCGGCAACATCACTTTTTAATATTGTAAGAGATCCTGCTCGCAACGTACCACGAGCACTTACCTATTCTATTGTGCTGGTTGGTATAATTTACACACTCTTTGTTGGTGCTATGATACTTGCCACACCGCTTGACTTATTTCAAAGCGCACGTGTTCCCTTGTCTGAAACACTGCATGTATTATTTCCTCAATATCCATGGCTTATTTCAATAATTCACTTTGCTATTTTATCAGCAATTATTGGTACCATTCACTCTATGATCTGGGGCTCAAGCAATTTGCTTACGTTGCTCATTAAACGCTTTAAAAGTCCACTTGGTTTAAAACTTGCCAACTCTTCATTAGCGCACAATACCCGCGCAGCCGTTTTATTTGTGGGTGCCTGCATTGCGCTCACGTATTCTACGATAAACAACCCCGATCTCTTTTTCTTTTTAACGGCGTTGTTTATTATATTGGCATTCATACTTTCTTTAATTACATTACTCACCGTAAAAGAAGAATGGACATCAGGACACAACATTAAAACAGTCATTGGTATTGCGACAGCATCTGCCATTCTGTTTTTTGCTGCAGAAGGACTTGTACAACAATTGAGTACCCTTTGGTAGTGGTTGACGAGGCATAAAGAAAGGTGTTATAAGTTAACAAAACATGTAACAAAAAAGGACATGAACACCCATGAAACAATGCATAAAAACGGCTCTCATGCTGGTGCTCGCATTAGTAGTATGCCAAAGCAGTTGGTTAAACGCCGAAATCTTAACCTCGTATTCTAAAAATGATCCATTGCCTATGTATACTACATTGGATCCTGATACATTTTTGTATACACGAACAAAGTTGTGGATGAAGGGTATCCCTCATCCACTTGGTTGCTCTGAGCGCTTTGGGTTTTCATTATCTCCCTTTGGTCAATTTGCAGATCGTGGACGTGACAAATGTGGCAACGACGTTGAGCTTGGTGACATCAATGGTCGCTGGTTCATGATTGGATTACTCATGGGTGGATTACCAAATGGCGTAACTTCACTACCACCCTACCTTGCAAATGCATTTGCAAACTTATTTCCCAATAACACACCCGGAACGGTTAACAGTGAAACACTAGTTGATCCCGCGCGCGGATTTGGCTATTTTGCAATCCCGATGAAATACCGTAAATATGGCTTTAGGTGGGAATTTAATATGTATATTGCAAGCGGCTTTGGATTAACATTCCAAGGTGGGGTTGCAGACATTTGCCATAAAACATGCAACCACTGCATACAACAAATTTTAGATTGCCCTCCATGCGCAAGTGCCAATATTTGTACACCGGCTAATCCAACTTCCCAGCCAACATGCCAAAATCAACCTAAAGTGTGTCCTCGTTACATTAACTTAACGTGTAATCCATTGCCAACCGCCACGGCACAAACATGTGGAACCATTGATACCTGCACATTCAAAGCACCACCCGACGCATTCCCCAATATGTCATGCCCTAATGTAAACCGTTACTTAATGTTTGAAGTAGACAACATTACCCGTGAAATTGGTTTATGTACCGAAAATTTTCACAAAATTTCACTTGAGGACTTACGCTTAAACCTCTGGTGGCGCCAAGCATTTGAAGTTAACCGCGATCGCGTTAGCTGGCCGCACTTTTTAATAATGCCATTTTTCTATGTGGGCGGCTCTGTAGCTACCGGTAAAGAAAAACGACCTAATGAAGTATTTGGTTTGCCTTTTGGTAGCAACGGTCATCATTCCTTATATGGCGCTGCAGGTATTGATTTAGATTTTATTGATACTATAGAAATAGGTGGTCAAGCAGGATTTACACATTTTTTTAGACGCTCATTCTGCAATTATCCTGTACCTACTAGCCAATTTCAAAGTGGCATTTACCCGTTTCAAACTGATGTAAGTATACAGCCTGGTCTTAACTGGTTCTTTTCTGCAAAGCTTGCAGCCTATCACTTTTTAGAAAGACTCTCATTTCACTTTGAGTATATCTTTATGCACCACGAAGAAGATGATATTGATTTGTGCACCTGTGATTCTGCATTTATGACCAAGCCCTTAGAAGATCGCTCAGACTTTAAAGTACAGGTTGCTAATGCAGCACTTAACTATGATATTTCACCAAATTTAGGTCTTGGCTTCTTATGGCAGATACCACTCGCACAGCGCAACGCATTTAAAAGTAGCACCATTATGTTTACGTTTTATGCAACGTTTTAGTAGGACTTATTAACTTGAAGTGGCTCATACTAGTGTACTTAGCCCTATCAGCAGGGTTTAATCATACACAAGCGGGTGACATGATGTGGCTAAGGTGGCATTGCAAGAATCATCACTTTACACAAAAAATGCATCATTTTTTAAGATGCCCGATCCCCAATTCTAGTAGAGCAACCAAATGGCTCGGATTTGCAATTTTATATCATGGATCAAAAAAAGATACGCGACATCTATTAAAATCGGGAGCCTCTCCCCTCATACGCTTTCATGACGACTTTGAAATGCTAAGACGACTCTATCATCATGATCAGTTAAATAACTTCAAACGTTTATTATTACGTGGTGCACGATATTACAACCATCCCCGAAATAATCTGTGCCTCTATGAAACATTTAATCAATTAGAGTTACCTAACCGCATGAAAGATTATGTGCAAGCATTAATAGATTATGGTGCATTTCAATTCGAAACGGTTGAACCCGGCAACTCTAAACCTAAGTCACTTAAAGAACTTGCGTATCTTAAAATAACACAAAACATCTTGTTAAAAACTCACGGCACACCATCACTGCACGCCATTCTCACTAAGGTGCCTTTTCCCGATCTACAAGAAAATCTGGGAAAATATCTTGTGGAGAGTGCCAGGTACCACTCCCACATGTTACTTTTTAGGCAAATTAAACGACTACAGCGCAAATCAAGTAGAAAAAAATATGCGCGCTTTTTTAAAGCAGTTGAAGCTCATTTTAATAACTTGCAGGCTCAAAAATATAATCTAATTACAGCTGCCGTGCGAGACACTGATGCAACTTATGACTTGAAGATCCAGGGTTTTAATAGTATTTTTGACGAGGCGCATCGTTTACTTAACTAGTTTTGCAGCTTTTGGAATAACTATGAAAATTATTTTATTGATGCTGTGCATACTCTCACAAACTATTCATGCTTTCGAACTCTGGCCATCTACTCATAAGTCAAGGGCTTTAACTGAAATTTCAAATGCAACAACAAAACGACTAATAAAAGAAGCACAAATTAGAAAGCTCAATGGATTTCTGTGCAAATCGTACAAGCCTGATGCCCAACTAAAAGAATGGTTAAGGTATACCATCACGCAGGGACTTTCAAACCAAACTAAATCGCTTTTAAAATCGGGCGCATTGCAAATAGACAGTGCACAAAACTATCATTATTCATTATTAAGGCGTGCGTTTTTAGATAGTGATTTAAATAACTTTAAACGATTATTACTCTATGGAGCTAGCTACAGATCGTTGTTATTTTGTCAGGACTGTTATTTAAATGAGATGCCTATATCAAAAGAAAAAGCCTCGTTTATTCAGGCGCTGATTGACTTTGGCCCAGTACCTTATGAAAACAAGCCGCACGAAGAAAATGATATCCCCTCACTTAAAGAGTTAGCAAGTACCAAACTTGTAGCCTCTGTTGCACAGAATAAAAAACAATTAGTGCACGTATTACGACAATCTGCTTACGGCTTTTACCCTATTATTGCAAAAAGTCTTGTTAATTTTGCCGCCCACAATCAGCCGCTACTTCTCATTAAGCACGTAGCATATGCCCAGAAGAAACTATCAAAGAGGCAATTCTCTTATTTTTTTGAAGGCGTCGATCACGGTTTTAATGATCTGCATGCAGAAAAATATAATGCTCTTCATACACGAGTTAATTTGTACAACCTTCGCGCAACCGACTTTAAAGACATTTATAAAGAAGCGCGCGCGTTGACCGAATGACAATATTCATTTAAAAACGACTATTTATTCATAAAGAGCGTGATTTTTTTTCTCAATAGTGAGTACTAGCTATCTTAATATAGACACAATATGATTATTTGAGTAATATTTTACTATGTCCAAAAATTATCCCTTTATTAACACTTGAAAGGTGGTCGCACTTTTATGTCAAAGAAAAAAGCAAACATCGCGGTTTATGTAACTTCTAATATTGACAAAGCATTACGTCAACTCAAGAAAAAAACTGAACGTGAGGGTATTGTACGTGACATGAAACGTACTGTGTATTTTGAATCACCAACCCAAAAACGTCGTAAAAGACTTGTGCGCGCTATCAAACAAAACTTAATGCGCATGATGACCCAAAAAGGGTAATTTTTCAGTATGGACAACCAGCAAACGCGCTCAATCAAAAAAGCTAAAAAAGAATCTCTTTTTTACCAAGAATTATCAAAGCTCATTCATCAGATAATAATGGATGAGCCAGAACTTGCACCTCTTACCTTTAACAGAGTTCGCTTATCTGATGATAGCGGTATATGTTTTCTCTTATTTTATACCGTTGATGGCAAAGAGTTTTTTGACAAATTATTGCCAAAACTTGTTCTTTACAAACCATCACTCAGAAAAGCACTTTCTCGTGCAATTAACTCCCGTTACACGCCTCAATTGGTTTTCCAATATGATGAACAATTTGAAAAGCAGCAACGCATTGAAGAATTGTTTAAAAAAATTGGAGAAGAGCAATAGTTTCTGCATTATGGTTTTTCCCCATCTTTTTGTGTTGGGGATCATTCTTAAATGTTGTTGGCTATAGAATTATTAAAGGTGCATCTGTTGTTGCACCTCGCTCATATTGCCCTCATTGCAAAACTACCATTGCCTGGTATGACAATATACCCGTAATCTCTTGGTTACTGCTCGGCGCTCGTTGTCGCACCTGCAAACAACCTATTTCTATCCTATATCCTTTCATTGAGCTAATCGCTGCAGGAAGCCTAACTGCTTTGCTCATGCTCGTGCCGTTGCATTACTTTTTCTCATATTTTCTATTTTTTTCTGCCCTCATAGTTACCATACGCACCGATATTGCAACTATGCTCATCTCTCGCTACTTTACTCTATTTATAGTGCCCGTAGGCTTTGCATTGAGCTTATTTGGCTTGCTACCCATCGATCTGTTTGAGAGTATCGTTGGTGCTGCTGCAGGTTACGGTATCTTATGGCTCACTAAAACTATTTTTTACAAACTCAGAAATAAAGAAGGCGTTGGCCAAGGCGATCTTGACCTATTATGCTTCATTGGCTCGTTTACTGGATTTATGGGGGTGTGGACATCGCTATTGATAGGCTCAACGCTGGGCTCGTTAATAGGCATAGGCTACATGGTAGCGCACAAAAAATCTGGAGATCTAAGAATTCCCTTTGGTCCGTTTCTTGCGTTGGGCGCAATGATCTATGTGCTGGCATCACAGCCCATTATGTCCTTTTTATTGCAAAGCTAACACATTACCTTCCTAAAATATTTTTCCAAGCATCGGCGTGTCAATGTAACACTACAGATCAATAATGAGCTTAGAAAAATACTCTGTGTCGAGAATTGAAATTCAATAGTCAAACGCTTACTTATGCAAGATCATCGCGCTCAATTTTTATCGTGCCATGATGATCCATAGATAAGATATCAAGCTCCCCATCACCATCAATGTCTGCTGCAGCTAGGACTAGAAAGCCTTGGTCATCCGCGTATGCCTGGCTTAAATGCGCTGAACTGGCTTCTAATTTGCCCGTAAAACAATTCACGCCTTCAGCTCCTGCAAAACCGTAGGTGTAATAAAAACGTTCGCCAGAACCACCGCCCGAGTATCCCTCTGGGCACCAACCAATGCCATTTGGACCTCGTAATGTGTCTGAGTAGTTTCCATTTTCAGCCCAATATGCTTTTTGTGCCGCATACAAAGAATGCAGCTGCATGTATGCTTCTGTTCGTTTTGCTTTAGCAAGATATCGGGTAAAACTAGGCATCGAGATCATGCCCAGAAAACTAATTATCGCCACGACAATCATCAACTCTATTAGGGTAAAACCAGACTGTGTCTTCATCATTACTATCCTTTTAGAAAATCTATTTTTAGATAATCATGGATGTTCAAACAAGGTCAAGCAATTGTATGAAATTCAATTGAACATTTTTTATACTACTTATGTAAATTTTAAAAAAAGGAAAACAACATGAAATTATTTTTGCTTTGCGGTCTTCTTTGCGCATCGTCTGTTGTGTGCATGGAAAAAAAAGAAATCACTGCCATTACGCTCGACAAAACTGAAGATTTATTAAAATATGCTTCAAGAAAAAATCTTCAAGATCCGGCTGTAATGTTTATCATAAGCGAAAAACTCAAATCTCATTTTGAAAATCCCAAAAATGAGCTCACCCAATCGCAAAAGCTGACTTACGAGGCGGTACTTCAAAAGATTGACCCAACGCTTGCGCATGATTCTGTAGAAGAAGAACTAGACGCGCTTGAAAACCCACGCATCTAACGCTCAATTTTTGCCATTCAACCGAAATATATTTATTCAAAAATAACACAATTTTATGCGCATGCTGTGCCCACACCACGTGCGTTGAGCATGCGCAATCAATTACTAAAAGTAAAAAAGTTGGTCGATGAAAACTTTCTAATAGAAATTTATTTAATCAAAAAAACACAATCTGCAATGCGAAAAATCAATGGACACATCGCTCAATTTTTACTCAATTTTTTGAAACTATTTATCGTTAATAATTCGATTCAGTCAAAGCGCATGTAATAAGAATAAATTACAAAAAAAGGTAAACTTGAACTTTAAATTTTATTTTTTGTAAATAAACATTAGCCAATTAAGCAAAAATTTATTGTTTGACATTTTTAGGCTCAAATATAGACTATTAGTACTATGATAAATAACTACGAGGGTCAATGGATGACCGTCCTTATTACTCAAAAAGTAATTAAATAAAAAGCCTGCTGGAGTAAAAAATGAAAAATCTTAATAGACAAACTGCCTCGCCTGAAACATTGGCAGTTGGTAAGCAAAGAAGTTACAACGAAGTAATCGAATTTTTAGACAGCAACTGGCGCCCCAATACCGATACCAATCTTATCGCAATGAAAAAACTTGACCAAGCATTTGGTAGCATTGCACAAAAAACCAATGCCATACTGGTTGCCGGTACCAACGGGAAAAGTTTGACTATCGATTTTGCAACTCAATTGCTCCGCGTCGAAGGTCTTAATGTAGGTAGTTTTTATACTCCACACATGCTTACCTACAATGAACGTTTTGCAATTAATACTGAACTTATTTCAAATAAAACTTTCACTGACATTGCAAATGACGTAATCAACATGGTGGAAACCCTTGAGTTAACACCAAATTCATTTGAAATTTTAACTATGATGGCGTTAATCTACTTTAATCAAAACAATGTAGATGTAGCTCTGTTAGAAGTAGATGGTGGATCTGCATGCCCAGTAAGTATTTGCACACCAAAAATTGCGGCAATTACGCGCGTTACCACTGACGAAGAAAATGCATCAAAAGAATCCATCGAAGAAATTTTGAGCATCGTTAAAGAAAATACCTATGTGGTATCTGCAGATCAAAGCAAATTAAATTTGCAAATCATGCATGATATTGTAAATGAAAAACAAGCAACATGGTCAATGCCTATTCGTAAATTGGCCCCGCTTGCGTATCCATATGAGCAATTACATGGAAGATGCGCTGCGCTTGCAGAACGTATTTCCTCGACCTATGTAAACAGCTTTTCAAACAAAGATGCTATTGTAGTATCTGGTACCTTGCTCAGCAAACAAAAAGGTCAACGTGGTCGCCCTACTATTGAAGCTAAGCGCCAACTTGAACTGAATCCAAAAAAGACTATCGACCAATTCTGGAAAGAAACGCAACACAGCTTGCCTAATCGCTTTCAGTTATTGGATAAAGAAAAACCAAGCATCTTACTTGATAACGCAAGCAATTTAGATGCGTTTAAAAATTTATTACTTGGTATCCGTTTGTTGCATTATCAACGCCCATTAAAAGGTTTGACCTTGATCATCGGCTGCAACAATTCAGCGCTTGATTTAACTGAGTTCTTAAAACTGTTACGTTACTTCTTCAAAAAGACCTCTGGCCAAGTTATCTTGTGCCCTGTAGAACATGTTCCTGGTCACACCGATGTCGGCACATGGGATGTTGAAAAAGCGACTAATGACATTAAGAGCATGAAGATCAAAGCTAAATCAGCTAAGAACTTTAAAGAAGCATTTGAAACTGCGCAAAAAATGGTTGATGAGCGTAATGGCTTAGTAGTTGTTACCGGTTCTTCTTCAATCATTTCTGAATACTGGCGCTACAGAGGCATTAAAAAGCTTGATAGATAATGATTAACTCATATGTTATCTCGGCTTTTGTAGGCCTTATACTTGGATTTATATACGGACTCTTCTTTCTCTTTGGGATGAGAAGAGTCCTTCTTATTGAAAATCAACAATCAGACACTCGTCTGAAAAAAACCTCACTCATTTCTTTTGTTTCTGCTATAAGCCGCATAACAATTTTAGCGGTAATTGCATGGCTTTTATTAAGAATACCTTCCATAAACTTTGTAATGGTGTTACTATCATTTTTGGTAACCTTTTGGTTAGTAATACTTAATTATAAGGCCTTTTGGTATGCACGGCGGTGACTTACTCTCATCAAAACAGATTCAACCATTTGCAGCGTTTGGTGTAACACACCCACTGCTCAACGTAAATTATGAGATTGTACTGTATACGTGGATAATACTCGTTACATTACTCATATTATTAATACCTACGCGCGCTATTTTGCGTAACAAAACGAGCGTTACTCGTTATTTGTTGCTGCAATACGTTCGCTTTTTTTCAGATTTAGTAACACAAACATTGGGTTATTTTGCCTTTAACCATTTTGCATTCATCACCGCACTCTTTACGTTTATATTTTTGTGTAACACGTTTCCGATTATTCCGTGGGTAGAAGAACCTACTAAAGATTTAAATACCGCATTAGCATTAGGTTTAATTTCATTTTTCTATACACAGATTTATGCGATTAAAGCTCACGGCTTTAAAATGTATATTAAAGAATACTTTGCACCCTTTTTCTTAATGTTCCCGTTGCACTTAATAAGTAAAATATCATCAATTATTTCTATCTCATTTCGTTTGTGGGGTAATATTTTTGGTGGTGCTACCGTTATGCATATTTTCTTAGAACTCATTAAAGGGCATTTACTATTTGAGATCCTTGCACTGGTAAGTGGTCTTAATTTGCTCTTGTTATTATTTTTTGGTGTGTTTGAAGGATTTTTACAAGCATTTGTATTTACTATGCTCACCGTAACCTATCTTTCTATTGCTATACAACATGAAGAACCTGACAAGGAAGTTGCATGAATGAACTTGCTGGCATAGTCCATTATCTTGCTATTGCTCTTACTGTTTCGCTGAACTCTGCGGGCACGGGTATTGCACAAGGTATTGCAAGCGGAGCTGCAATAAAAGCAATGGATATACAACCATCTGCTAAAGAAAACATTACCAAAACTGCGGTATTAAGTGCTGCCTTTATGGAAGGCGCATCTATTGTTGGTGTGGTTATTGCCATCATGTTATTTATGGATACTAACGTTACCCAAAATCCAATTTTTACCGATCTTGCAAAAATTGGCATTATAGCTGCTATTTGTCTTCCCGGTCTTGCCGTAAGTTTGTCTTCTGCAATACCAGTCAAGCAAACCGTATTTGCGTTGGCACGCCAACCTTTTTTTAGCCAAAAAATTACTCAACTAATGATCTTAACGTTGTCTATAATTCAAACTCCGTTAATTTTGGGGTTTATTGTAGCAATGTTCATTAAAAACCAAGCACCCGTTGCGATGACACTCAGCGATAGCTTTCGTTTAATGGGAAGCGGTTTGTGCATTGGTATTGGCAGCATTGGGCCTGCAATTGGTCTTGCATTGTTTGCGGCAACCGCCTTGCAAGGACTGGGCGTCAATCGCGCTGCGTCAAATAAAATCTTAACATTCACTTTCATAAGCCAGGCAATCATAGAAACACCGGTTATATTCTCACTAGTAATTGCCCTAGCATTATTGCTTACCGGCACACCCGTTGATTTAGTAAAAGGCGTGGCGTTGTTGGGCGCTGGTTTGTGTATGGGGCTGGGTACCATAACCCCAGGCATAAGTTCTGGCAGAACCGCTGCCGCTGCGTGCAAACAAATTGCTCTTAATCCTGCCAACTATGACTTGCTGTCTAAGACGAGTATTTTTGCTCAAGGGGTAATTGATACATCGGCAGTGTATGCATTGTTGATTGCTGTTGTACTCATCTTTATGATGTAGTAATACATACGTCTTTTTTTAGTCTCATAGTTTTTACGTAATCCAGTACTTGTTTGGTGCATATTCTTGTGTTGTTCATTTTTTGATACTAAGCTAATATCACCAAAAAAAAGGATTATCGTATGACATTTACCATTCCTCGCTTTATGCGACTATTACTAAGCGCATGTGCGCTTGCAAGCCTGTGTTTTAGTGTGTTTTTTGTATATCGCTTAGTTACTCAAAATAGAATAATTACTGCCAACACCACGCAATATGCTCAGGAAAATGCTCAGTACGTGAGCACTCAAATTGAGCATTTTACTCAGCAAGCCAAAAACATCGTGCAATTAGCGGCAAATCAACTTACAAAAAATAGTAATGCAGATTTTGTAACATCATTACTTACTACTAAGCCTATATTTTTATCAGGGCTTGGCGTGATAAAAAGCACCCCAGAAAACAATGTTGCTGGCTGGTATTTTGTTGAAAGAAATGATGCACAAGAACTAGTAGCTATCAGCCCTGAAGACCTTCCAACATCTGTATACTCCTGGATTAACCAGGCTAAAGATGCGAGCATGCTCACTGATGTGGTAGATCCAGTCACCGGCATGCGCAGTTGGCTAACCGCTCAAAAAATCACGAGCGATAACAATCAAGAGTTGATTATCTTTGCAACTATTTCTACCGCGCATATAAAACATCTTTTATCATTGCTCAGCACTAAAGAAGGCGGGGTTTGGATAATTACCGATGAGCAGGGCTCGCCTTTAGTGTATCCCGCGCTCGTTGATTTCATGGCACATTCTACCAAAAATTTAGGCTTACCAGAGCCCCTACAGCAATCAATTGGTACCATGCTTGAAAATCACAATACCCTTAGCTTTGATTCACACAGCCAGTCATGGATTATTACGGCGCCCTTACCTTCGCTCAAAGCTCAGCTTATTGGTCTCTTTGCCGTGCAACAAACAATCAAAGGCTCAATTTTTATGCGTCACACTTCGATGGCTGCTGTTGTTTCTTTAGCGCTGTTTTGTATGTTTGTGTTATTGATATGGTTTTCACGAAACGTTATAACTATTGGCTGCTTGTGGTCGGTAAGTATTATTGCAACGCTGATTTTTTCCGTTGCGTTAGGATGCTTGTGGTATATTGCCGACAAATATCCATACAACAAAGTTCCGTTAAATACTGTCAACATTCGCGACAAAGTAAGCTTGTACCAATTTTTAGATTCGATAAACCAATCTACTCCGGTTGAGAGCAGCTCACCGCTGGTATCTGCGGAATTTATCCAGCGGTACTTAAATTTTCGCTACAAAAAGGGTCGCTATGTGCCCACCGGTATTTTTATAACGAGTTTATCTTTTGAAAAGCCCCACCAAATTGAAATAGCAGGCTATGTATGGCAACGCTACTTTGATCAAATACATGATTCTATTTCACGCGGCTTTTTGTTCCCTCAAGCAGTGACCGATCCTACCATTGAAGAAGTGTCCCGCAGCAAGCAAGGTAATGTTGAAACTATAATTTGGCAAGTTAACGTGTTACTTAATCAGCAAATTTCATACCGCAATTATCCGTTTGATATTAAAAATATTAACATCCAATTATGGCACAGAGATTTTAATGACGTTATTACATTTGTTCCTGATCTTGATAGCTATTTACCCGGCGCCAATCTCAATATGCCTGAGCTTAGCCCACAGGCCTTATTGCCCGGCTGGTACCCGATTGATACCTATTTTGCCTACAACATTATCAATCGACCTACCAACTTTGGCAACTATGCCTATGGTCCATTTGGTATTTATCAAAGCACCCCTACCAGTTCTATTCCTGAGCTTAGTTTTATGCTCACCTTGAAACGTAATCTGCTAGAAACCATGATCACCGAATTGCTACCGCTTTTTGTTATAGCGTTATTGTTATTTGTATTGCTTATTACCGATCGCCAACAAGGATACGTGAACGTTATTACCGGTGCATCTGCAATATTTTTTGGTACCATTGTTGCCCATTTAAAATTCAGAGAAAAAATACCACCTCAAGAAGTCGCCTATTTTGAGATATTCTTTTTGATAATGTACGTGTTTAACGCATTGGTACTGGCGATAAGTTTATTAAATTTATTTGAAACAAAACTCACGTTGATTACATACAAAAATAATATCATCTCTCATATTTTGTATTGGCCAACATTGCTAGTGAGTATTTTTCTTATCACCTTATATTATTTGTATTAACGGTTTTTATTAGAATTGCCATAAAATCTGTTTATACTAACAAGGCAACGTTGTTAAAACTTTTTTCAAATGAGGTATTTTATGATACGTCCTCGTTACAACAATTTACTTGATACCATTGGCAATACGCCGTTAGCCAAAATTAATTTTCAAACTCCTGCTCAGGTATTTGCAAAATTGGAATACCTCAATCCAGGTGGCAGTGTTAAAGATCGTTCATCTTTGTACATGATCGAGCATGCAGAAAAAACTGGTCTTTTAAAACCTGGTGGCACTATTGTAGAGGCATCATCGGGCAATCAGGGCGTTGCCTGCGCCATGATCGGCGCATTAAAAGGATACCGTGTCATTATCACAGTTTCTGAAAAAATAAGCCAAGAAAAATTACAAACGATACAAGCGTATGGCGCTGAAGTTGTCATGTGTCCATCAACGTCATTTATTGAAGATCCACGCAGCTATCATTCTCAAGCGGTGGCAATAGCACGTTCTATTGAAAACTCATTTATGCCAAATCAGTATTTTAATATACTTAACGCTCAAGCACATTACACGCTCCTTGCACCTGAAATTTGGGAGCAAACCGAGGGCAAAGTAACTCATTATTTTGCCGCCGCAGGAACAGGTGGCACGGTAAGTGGTGTAGGTCGATACTTAAAAGAACGTAATCCCAACGTAAAAATAATTGCTCTTGATTCAAGCAATTCATGGCGTTCAACTAACGGAAATCCACAACCCTATAAAATTGAGGGTATTGGCATAGATTTTGAAACGCCGGTATTGGCAAAAGATATTATTGATGAAATAATTCCGGTAACTGACGCAGATGGGCTTGGTATGCTACCCAAAATGGCTCGCCAGTATGGTTTATTACTTGGACCAAGTAGTGGCGCTGCAGCATGGGCACTAGAACACTATGCGCGTACCAGATTAACCAAAGATGATTGTGCCGTCGTGATATTTAGTGATTCGGGTCGTGCCTATTTAACCAAAGGTTTTTACGCCCAACCACAAGACCATCATTTGACTGCAACTTCCTACAAAGAAAAACAAACCAGCATCTAAAAATGTAATACTAAAAGACGCTGATGATCCTTTTCAGCGTCTTTTACAAATCAAAATCAGTCATGCTTTTGGTATTGGTTTTTATATTTTTAGGTTCTTCTGTCACTGCCAATAGTGAACGCTCCAAAAAAGTTCCTTCAAACACAATATTTACTTTAAAATTAAATCCGTTTAAGGAATTATGATACCGCTTATTCCATGAGGCAATCGTCGGCGCATTTTTAAAAAAACTTTTCCACACAGTGGTGGGTTTTTGCAGCTTTATTGTGGTCATATTGGAATAATCAAACTCGTTAGTACCTTGCTCAAGCATCAATACATACTGCGCTGTATGACCTTTGATCTCTGTTGAGATATGACAAATTTGCTCAGACCACACTAAAGAATCAAATTGATTTGAAAAAATGAGTGCATTCACCACCTGTTTTTCATGCGGTTTGAGAATAAAAGTAAATCCTGTTTGAGGTGCCCACAGAGTGATATCCTGATTTGTTTCATTAGTAAGCGTGCCCAGCACCACACCGCTGCCAAGATTATCCATCTCGAATGCTGTTAATAGGGGTGCAAAAGTGCAACTTATAAGTGTTACCATCCGTAATGTGAGCTTTTTCATAGGTCCTACAATTCAAATACCGATGATTGTTTTGTTGTAATTGTGGGAACTACATTTATAACCGATTGCATTAAATCTTCACCTTGCAGAATAACGTTGATGTTATAATTCTTTTGCGGATCAGTTGCATTTGACCAAGAGCTTATGATCTGACTTTTACCCATTATTCCTTTTTTGACGTAGAGTAAAACATCAAAATAATTTTTTTTGTGAGTACTATGCTGTATCGTTAAGGTTATGTTTGATTTAGGACTCGTAAGCTTAAATTCTTTTAAAAAGTCTTTACTTGTCAGATTAACTGGGTAATTAACAATTTTGCTTGTTTGCGCGGCAATAGAAGCTATCGTTTTCAATGTGTCGTAGCCAACAACATCAATCTTTTGCGCCGTATTATTTTTAATCGTCCCTATAAAAAAACTAGGTAATGTACGAAATTCTGCTCCCATTACCTTTAAATGACCAACAACAATCAGTATAAACATAATTTTTTTCATTTTTTTCCTTTCTAGCAATGCTTAATGACAAAGGTCATTTTTATCATCAAATTTTGTGCCATCAAACGCATCCAGCACTTCTTTAATCTCAAGTTTTGAATTATTCAACTTTTCACCAGCAAAAATAAGGGTTATTAGATATTTTCTCGGGTGAAGAGAGTTGTTATAGTCTTTACCCCAACTAGCCAACACTTTGCCCCGAGCCTCAACAATTTTTTTTACTGCGGGTATGGGTTTTTCAATAGCTATGTAGCTATGTAGTAAGTCGCTAAATGCACCCAAGCCATGCCCCAATCTCAGTACGCGGTTAACGTGCTGCTGATCATTGTGCGCAGCAATCTTGATTACTGCGTACTTCCATATGGGAGAACACGATTGCAATTCTATGTATTGCTGCAGCTTTTGAGTTTGATACGGTTTAAGCTCGGCTAAAACGTTATGTTCAGCACTGTTTAAGGTAATAGTGTAATCAGTTTTATTTTCAAGCTTTATTAGCTTGAATCTCATAGCATCCATTGTCATGCATCCGCATACACATGGTATTACCAGAGCAACAATCATACTGAATACAGCTATTACCTTCATGCAATTCCTATTTACGCAAATCTTTAAAATGTGATTTGATTTTCCTTGCTTCAGGCTCAACCGTAATTTTTGAGGTTTCAAGATCCTCTTCTGTTTTCAATCTTATTGAGTATTTTGGATAAATATTTTGGTAGTTCTTACTTTCTACCGCTCTGATAGTATGCCATGTACCCAACATTGTTTTTCTACCCAACAGAATGCGAGTATTAAAAAAGTTATGATTTTTTGAGTGCTTGATAAGCACGTACAATTTATTTTTATTTAACGAAAGCTTTACGGTTCCATACCACTGGCCATTCTTTTTTTGTAATGTTATAGGAAAATCAATAGATTTTTTACTCTGTGGGCCTATATTCTCAGTTGCATCATCTTGACTGACCAAAAGAGGTATGTCGGTCGCATTAGTTACTTCTTTGATAGAAAACTGCGGCACTTCAAAATAAAAATCATTAATCTCTAGTTCTTCGCTTAAATCATGCTCGCTACTACTATTTTCCATAGCAAACATTGGTAGTGAAAAAGAAAACAGTAAAACAAAAACATATAATGTGCTTATTAAGAGCTGATTAAGCTTCTGGCATCTCAGGCAAAGCATATTCCAATCTTGATTTTTCAAGATTTTCTCCTTCTAAAATAAGATTAAACGAAAATTCAGCTTGGGCTCCTATGCCCTTAAAGTTATAGCTTTTTCTTGGTGCATTTGGTTCTTGAATAGTTACTAGATCAGCTTTAATATGATAAAACTTAAGCCCATCAAGATCTACCATAAAGTTAATATGCGCCATCTCTTGAGTCGCATTGGCAATCGTTAATCTGCCCACGTTGTTTGCAAAGAAATTGAAAATATTTACGGTTAAATCATTGGCTTCATTTCTATAAGCACTGTGCGGCTTTAAATAGATAGTCTTTTGTGATTTAAAACCCGTAATGCGCAAGTCTTTATTAGTGTTATTGGTAATTGTATGTAAATACACTAACGGCAACTTGTACATGCACAAAATGGGCGAAGCCATATTCGTAAGTATACAGACAAGAGACAGTAAAATCTTATTCATCATTCTCCTTGGCTTTTTTGGGTAAGTAACTTGATATCAACCGGATGTGGTTTTAAACAGTAGGAATTATTATATATGTGCGCAGTAACACAGCGCGTTAAATCTGTTTCAGTAAAGAATGAAGGCTTAGTAGACAATAATGATTTATATCCAATCTTTTTGAGTAGTTGGACTACTTGATCTACGTGACTTCCTCCGGCAAAAATAAGCGTTTGCTGGTAGGGCTTTTCAAGCACACGGGCTACTATGCATAAATCAAACAATTTTACATCACACATGAGCATCTTTTTTACCTGCATAAGTCTTTCGTGTGGTGGTATGCGGCCCACATATTCAGCAACCGACATCTGCAATGCGTCATGCCACTTCAGATCAGCTACATTTTTTTGCGTATCGGCAATGATTTTTGCAACAGATTTGTGCAAGACACGCGGAAATTGAAAGGAAGCCATGTCTTTAGTCACGTTAGTAAGCTCCTGGAGGAGTTGCCCAATAGTAATTGTGCATGCGTCAGGACAATCAAACGGGTTTTTAAGCGGCTCATAAACAAAAGGAGCCAATGCTTTAACCCGAAGCGCACGATATTCAACGTTTTGAACTAATAAATTGCATGATTTACAATACGAGGCTAACCCACTCAACAATCCATGATTACTAGTTTGGCTGGTAAGCGACGTGAGATCCTCAACAATTACCTTAGTGGTTTTTGGGCAGCATGTGCTTAAATAATCACGAATTAAAAAACTTTGTTCATAAGTACTCTGATGATCTTTGTCATGATAATCACTCAATGCCTTGATGTTAAAATCAGCGTTTTGAAGAAAGGTGAGATTGTATATGTATGGCAATGTCAGCAAAGGCATGTTCAGAATGAATACGAATACCCCTATCCTCATTATTCTGACTCCTTGTTGCTGACACTATTTCTTTTTTTTAATAATATTTCAATGAGAATATATTTATCAATAATTTTTATTATTTTTTTATTAAAATAAATGAAATGAGAAGGAGTTAGTACAATTGTGCAGGAGTTTGAACTTCTGGAATTTGTGTTGTGATCGGAACAGATGGGATAACCACATATTCTCCAGCTCGTAAAATAGCTAATTCTTTAGCTACAAGATCGTGAGCATGGGTATGCCAGAGTTGGCGTAAGGCAATAATAGGCTCTTCAAAATAATCTACCCCAAACGCAAAGGTACCCCAGTGCATAGGAATAAAGCGCTCTGCTTTAAGGTCGATAAATGCCTGCACTGATTGAGTGACGTCCATATGGCTTTTTAACATACCAGGGCTTGGCTTGCAAGGCGCTATAGGCAACAAGGCAATTGTTATATGCTCATATTCTTGCCCGATAGCTTGAAAGTGTGAGCCAAATGCGGTATCTCCTGCAAAGTAGACATGCTGTCCATTGCAACTAATCATCCAGCTTCCCCACAGGGATTTATTCTTATCAAACAACCCACGAGCAGACCAATGAACTGCAGGCAAAAAGGTGCAGGTAATCTGGTACTCTTTACCTTCGTGAGTACCCGTAAAGGTCGTTGATTCCCACCACATGAACTCTTGTGTCTTTACAAACCCTTTTTTGCGTAACCACTCTTTATCACCCTGTGGCACTAAGAGCGGTACATTATCAAACGGCTCTAAACTGGGCAGATCAAGGTGATCTTGATGATTATGTGATACGACAATGGCATCAATGCGGGGCAGTTGCTCACGGCTAATACCAGCGGGCAACATACGGGGAAACAAAAATGATGGATGTCCAAAAATAGGATCGGTAAGGATATTAAAACCACCCACTTGAATTAAAAAAGTGGAATGTCCAATCCAGGTAATTTTGAGCTCTGCTGTTTGATCTTCAACTGGACTTGAAACACACCAATCATGTGCATTAGCAGGAAAACGCTTTTTTTGACCTATCAAAGACTGTATAAATGAAGGAATAGTATGGATGAGTATACTTTCTGGAACGTCGTCTGATGAGTTATAAAAGCGATCGTCACGCACAAGAGGCATTAATCGCGGTTGGGTTTTTTTCATCTTTAAATAGTTACCCCCATCCAGACAGAACGCCTTGGATAGGGGAAATGGAGGTTATCTAATTAAAATAAGAACACTAAAAATTGTACAGGAGCTTTGGGCAAAAATCAAACTTTTTTATTTACAGCCATTCTCTGTAGTAAGGGTATCACAAATAATCCAAGGGCTTCAATTATTTTTTTGACTAAATGAAATTAATACTGGTCGGTCACAGCGTAGGAAAGGCAAATTGCGCAATGGAATGTGCAATTTCTACAGGCATGAAAGAACCGGCACTCAAAGTACGAGTAACCATATACTGAGCTTTATTTTTACGCTTGATTAGCGCCTCCATCAATATTTTACACGCCGCAACATCTTTGATGGTCTGTGCATAAGACAATGCGGTAATTCCTGACGTATTAACTTTTAATGGGTTAGCATTAGCCTTAGCCAACAACAGTCGCATCATCTCGTGGCGCTTGGCCGGTAAAGAATTCCGGATTGCCTCAACTAACGGATACTGCCCATCGGAGGTGATTAAAGATGCCCCACCATCTATAAGAAAATGTAATGCTTTGATGCTGCCCCTGCTTATGGCCCAATTGAATAATGATAGGCTTTTTGGACCCCGTTGATACTGAGCATCAACGGGCTTGCCATGATTTTCTAAAATAAAGTCATCTAAAGATTGGGTGTTGCCATCTTCAACGATGTGCCATAACTCTTTGGCTCTGGTTTGTGCTGTTTGCGAATTACCACAACACAAACTCAAGCAGGTCATTAACACCTTGGATTTAACTGACTGTTTTTCTTGCCCACTCGTTATAGCAGGAGCCACCACGCACAATACAAAAAATACCAAACTTGCTATTTTCATACACTAAACTTTCATGTTTCTATAAAAAATTATAAGTATTTTTTATAAATTATTTTGTTACAAAAGATTAGAGTATATCATTTTTAAAAAGTTGTACTTATTTTCTCGTACAATCGGACAACATACGCATTATCAATTAAAACTATCAAGAATTACTAAAGCTTCTTCATCTGAGATGACGGACTCTGTGGTAGCACTCTCAGAGTCAGGCTCTGGGATCACATTGTGGTTCTGCTGCTCTTCTTGAGTTTGAGTTTTATAATATTCTAACGCAAAACTAAAAAAATCAGGATTACTCCACATTGCATTAAGGTTTAATGAAACAGCAACATAACATGCTAAAAAAATTAATTTTTTCATAAAAATTGTCTCTACAAAATATTATAATATTACAAAAGCAGATCATCATAGCCAATAATAAAACTTACCCCAAAACATTCGAGTTTAAAATTGCTGCAAAATTACTTTGCCCTAGGATAAGCATAATCAACAATTTTATTTACAAGCTCTACAGGCAATTGAAAACTCTTTGACAATCTCTTATTTAAGAGTTGGCACAGATTATCACGCTTTGTATAGGGAGAATCTGCTATGGCTTTTTCTACACCAGAAATAAATTCTATCACGTCTCTTGGCTTAGCTGTATTACGAAAAGTTTTTTTATAATCAATCAACAAGTCATTAATATGCCTGCCCATAAACTTAGTGTTTACCCCCTTTGCAAGCAAGGTTTTCACTGTACTAGGATTTCTATTTTCTGTCGCGTGTTTAAATGCAAAAAACAATGAGCTTTGGTGGTTGAAGCATGCCGAACAACCATGATCAATGAGCAATGCTATCGTAGTAGGAGCAACATTAGTTTTTATAGCGTAATTAAGAAATGTTAAGCCGCGACCTTCCACGATAAAATCAAAATTAAAACCTCCACTCCCAAAGCACTCTAGAAATCTCTTTACATCATTTTCATAGAGGTTTTTATCTTCATTAATCATCCTCACTAAAAATGCTTCTAAGCTTGCTTGATCATGCCCTTGCACAGCATTGAATTCCCTAGCTAACCTATTAAATGTTGTTTTCTTTAACTTGTCCTGCAGATCGACGGGGAACCAAGGCAATTCATCATCCGAGGAAAATCTTTCAGCAGAATATAAAGAAGTCATCATAAAAACAATGAGAACTAATATGTTTTTCATCCTGTAAACCCTAGAGTCAATTTAGCAATAATTTATTTTGACTCTAGATTATAAAGAAACACTCAAATTTCACAATTTTTACTGATGCTTTTTGCGCAGTACCTTCTTATCCACTTTGTTAGTGGTCGTTACCGGTAATGGTTCTACCGTGCATACAAACTGTTTTGGTATTTTATAAGGCGCTAATTTTTTACGACATAGTTCGAGTAACTCTTGCTGTAATGCGTCGGTGCATTCTTTTACTTGCACATAGGCTACCGGGATTTCACCCACATCCACCTGCTTTACCCCAATCACGCCCACATTCATAACAAGCGGATGACCCATCAAAACATTTTCTATTTCTTGCGGGTATATTTTAAAGCCTTTGTGCGCAATCAAATCTTTTACGCGGCCACTAATTACTATGCGCCCGGATTCATCAAGGTACCCAAGGTCACCGGTTTGCAACCAACCGTCCTGCAATATAGCATTGGTAGCTTCTTGGGCATTGTAATAGCCGAGCATTACATTATCACCCTTAACACAGATTTGGCCTATGTGAAATGGCGGCAATGTTACACTATTATTGGCGTCGCGTATGGCACACTCCATGCGCACCATTGGTTTGCCGATGGTACTGGTGGCAAGACGAATATCTTCTAATTCAGCAGCAATCACGGGAGATGCCTCGGTCATACCGTAGCCGTTGCAAATTTTTCTGCCATACAAAATTTCAAAACCTGCACGTATTTTATCGGGCAGTGCATCACCGCCGGAAACAAAATATTTTACATTCTCAAAGTTTAAGTTTTTAAAAAGACAGAACAAGCCGTATAATGCCGGAACGCCCACAATAACCGTAGGCTTTTGTGCAAGACCCGCATAGATTGAACGGCGATCAATTTTAGGAAGCAAAATAACAGCAGCCCCTAAAAAAAAGCTGGACCAAATGCAAATATTTTGTGCAAAACTATGAAACAGTGGCAATATACCAAATACGCGTTCTTCTCCCGTAATACCAACACGCGCTACTACTTGCAATACGTTAGTCATAATATTTTTTGAGCTCAGCATAACCCCCTTGGGCAATCCGGTAGTGCCTGAGGTATACAAAAGTACCGCCATCGCATTTTCATTTTGTTTTTCAATTACAAAGTCTGGCAATGTGCTGGGCACATCGGTAGGCAATACAACCTCTTGATCAGTAATAGTAGCAATACCATGTGACTTTGCATTCACCCGGTCAACCAAGGTCTTTGTGGTGATAATCAATGCAGGCTTACTATCGTTGATAATATGCTCTAATTCTTGCTCGCTTAAAAAGGTATTCAGCGGAACAACCACTGCACCCAGTTGAGCTGCCGCAAAATAAGCATTGTAAAAAAACGGTGAATTTTCTATAAATAACAGCACTCGTTCTTGGGCTTTTAAACCTTTTTCTGCAAGGAATTTACTAAAGTTAATGGCTTGATAATAAAGATGTTTAAAGGTTATCGGTTTATCTTGAAATACTAACGCAGTGCGCTCAGGAAATTTTTGCGCCGCTCGCTGTAATAAGCCGCCTACGGGCATTACTGCGCCGTGTACTTGTATTGATTGATATAAAGAGTCAAATACTGCACGCTCACTATGATTACTCATTACTATCCTCAGTTACGGAAGTTAAAAATGCTGAGTATTTTTTGCTGAGCGTACCGCAAATTGCAAACCGTTCAAAAGAGTTACTGCAAGATTTTATTCTTCAAAGACAATAACTTGCACGGGGCACCCTTGAGCTGCATCTTTGATTTGTGCAACATGTTCTTGCAAAGGTGCATTGGGCTTAACACATGAAATATCTTTGACTTCAAAGATTTCAGGAGCTACAAATTCACACAAGCCGCAGCTTGTGCATCCCGGTTCAATAGTTACTTTTTTCATAGTATACTACCAGTAATTGGAAAGATTATTATAAACGTTAATAACTACAGATTAGCATATAGAGCGCAATCTGCACAGGGTTTATATGTACAAGCTCACACGTGGTGTTTTGGTATCCGTAGAAGGCATCGATGGTTCTGGCAAATCAACGCTGACACGCACTCTTGCAGAGCGCTTGTCACAATCCTTGCCCACCCTGCTTACCAAAGAACCGGGTGATACCCCATTGGGCCAACAAATCCGTACCCTAGTACAAGAAAAGAAAGTGGCTATTTGCCCTAAGGCCGAATACCTACTCTTTGCTGCTGACCGAGCACAGCATTTTGATCAAGTAATTATCCCCGCTTTGAAAAAAAATATCTTAGTTATTTCTGATCGCTTGGCAGATTCTTCGCTTGCTTACCAAGGTTTTGGCAGAGGCCTTGATTGCACCATGATTAATACTATTAATACCTGGGCAATGAATGAACGTTATCCGGATGTGACCTTGTACATCAAAGTGTCTCCCGATGTTGCCTATGAGCGCATTATAAAACGCCAAGAAGCACTTACCTCTTTTGAACAAGAAAAGAAAACATTTATGCTCAATGTTCTTAAGGGCTTTGAGTCGATTTTTAAAGAGCGCAGTAATGTACTTTATATTTCTGGCGAGCAAAACCCAGAAGATGTCCTCCAAGACGCCCACACCCAATTAATACAATGGCTTATAACTCATTATTTCTTAAGCACGCTATGAATAAAGTAACTCCCTTTTCTTTGCCGCGCACCTCGCCGGCGTTTTTATGTATTGGCAATCATGACACGTTAGTTGAGCAAACTAAAAAATCATTACAAGAGCTATTCTGCACACAACACGGCTGCGGATACTGTGTATCTTGTCGCCAAATAGATGATCAACAACACCATGCCATGATGTGGCTTATGCCAGAAAAAGGGTATACCCTTTCGCACTTAGAGCCAATAGCTCACACGATGAGCTTTGCATTAGAAGAAAACCAGCGATTTTTCTTTATCATTCAAAAAGCTGATGCTTTGACGACTGCGTGTGCCAATAGCCTATTAAAATCACTTGAAGAGCCCCCTGCTGGATATCAATTTATTTTACTGGCCGATCGCCTTGAATATATTTTGCCCACCATACGATCACGATGCATCGTATATTCAAACTCAAGTGCACATAATTCCTACAAATATCAAACATTTGCTTCGTTTTTTTTAACCACTAAATACCAAGATCCCTTTGCATTTATGCAAGAATTAGAGGCAAGCAACATTAATGAACGTGAAAGTTTAGAGCTACTCGATTACATAATAACGTTTTGGGCCAATCGCTATAAACAAACATTTACTGACCCTGATCTACACAAAAATCAGGAATTTATACATCAGATCAATCAGCTTTTACATACTGCATTGCATAAGCCTCCTATGCCAGGAAGTACCAAATTATTCTGGAAAAATATTTTTTTACAGCTTCAAACGCTGGGACAATACTATGCGTAGGCCTCTTTTTTATTTACTTTTACTCGTTGTAGCAACGCCTTCGTATTCGTTTTTTAATTCTCCACACCTGTGGAACAAAGTATGCCCGGTGCTACTTAAAGAATTAAAAAAGAAAATTAAAAAAAATCAGGTCTTGCACCCTCACACCAAACAAGTGCTGCAATCATCAATTAAGCGCTTTAAATATACGCCTGGATTTGTATCGACGATTCAGACACTTCTTGCACACACCAGTGTTTTTGAAGGAACGTTATTTGAAGTTGTCTGTGGGCGCGACGTACACAAGCAAACACCTATTATTGGATTTAACCAAATCAAAACCAGCGACAATCAAAAAGCTCAATTTGATTTAATCGTTACCGATGGCACACAGGAAAAATGGATAGAATGTAAAAAAATCGATTGGCACAAAGCCTGGCGCAATAGGAAAAGACGCAAGGCGCTTCAAGAGCAGTTCATTCGTCAACAAAACGTTGCTCGCTTCAACCACCAACTAAATGGGCTTACCATTTCTTATTACGTGTATTCAGCAACAAGTATTACCGATGAATGGGGTGATTGGTTTGCCACCAAAAACATTCAATACTGCGAGCATTTCTTTGAAGATCAAAAAAAAGGAAGGTTTTAACACCTTCCTTTTTTAATTTCAATTTAGATTACCAAGTCATTTGTGACTTATTGTTGTAACCCAAAAACATTTTTAAGTTGATCAACTTGAGTTTTTAATTCACCAGAGTTTTCTTTTACCCAGTTAATAAATTGAACAACCTTTTGTGAAGCATCAGGATTGTTAACAAGTTGATTGTAAAGAGGCTTTAAGAACGCAACATATTTTAATACCGTTGGGATAAGAGCGGCAACCTCTGCTGGAACCTGTATACCTGTTAAGCTCTTTAATAATGTGTTTGCGTATCCATACCCTGTTACAAAACTTGAAACATCAGATACCGATGGCTGTGGTTTGGCAAAAAGACTGATGTTACTTTGTATGATTTTTTTCAAGCCATAGGCAGCTGCCTGTGCTTTTGCTGAATCAACAGTTCCTTGAAAATAATTTTTAATATCATCCCACACATTGGCTTGTACGGCATTAACACCAATTAACGTTGATACTACTACTAATACTCGAATTAACTTCATAAGTTCTCCTTTATACAACAAACGGGACAACTTGTATGTGTCCCGTTTATTTTACTTTTTTACCGTAGGCAACAACGTTGCTTACTCGTTCTCGTAATCTTCCGTTACATCAATCAATGTTGATGGCGGCAATTTAAATTGGTCTGGTTGAATAACTACCAATTCTTCTTCAATTTCAGTCAAACCATTTTCATCGGTTTTTTCTTCTTCAGCAGGAGCCAAACCAGATTTAACTTTAAATGTTTGCAATTCTTGTTTGTGTCTTTGAGCAAGTTGTCGGGCAGCTTCATCTTTACCATCCCAATATTGTTGCCATGCTTGTGTTTGTTGTTCATAGATTGCAACTGCTTTTTCTAACTGTTTTTTGAAAATTTCATCTTTTTGAGAAATATCAGATAAATTTTTCCAGTCATTGTTAGCTTCTATTTTAAAATCAGCCCACTGACTATGGTTACGCGCCATGAGTTGTGTTTTTTCTTGCGCTTGTGACCCGCGGTAATTAAACCAATCAGATTTGTGACTATCTTTTAATTTGATAAATTCTGCTAAATATTCTGCTTCATTTTGAGCTAAAACATTAACAGTAATAATTGAAGCTACGGCTAATAAAAGCCCAAATAAAAACTTCTTCATAATTACTCCTTTTTCAAGTTTACATTTCACCTTATTTATTATTCTAATTGTAATGTTTTTTGAGGAGAAAACACAATAGATTAAAGGGTTTTTTATCAGTATAAACCATAAATGCAAACGCATTATGAATATTTATTTTAAACAAGCAAGTATTTATTTACTCTTAAGAAATATACTGTTGCCCTTTTGAAAATTATTAGATAAAATCAAAAAATATTAAACTCGCAAGTAATGTTAAAAATGTAAGGCTTACTATGAAATTAGTAATATGTTGCCCGTCACATGAAACAGCAGCCCATTCTCTATATGGGTATCCCTGGCAATACTAATTTTTTAAGCTCACTTCAATTTACCGTATTTCATAACTTTGCATATTTTCTAACCGTTATTTTTGTTATCTGGTGGCCGTTCCGGCCATAGCATTTTTCTGTCAATTTTTCTTTCTTTAATTACAAAATAACGGTGAGACGCTTTTGCGTACAATTAGGAAATATATGTATTTTTACTATGCTCTCTTTTTACTTTTCTATCTCACATGTACTGTTACATCACATCCGTGCATGCAAGAGAACAAGCAGCCCTGTACTATTATTGATAGAGTTGATAATCAAGCAATAAACAAAACAGATCTACCGCAACGAATTTATGTATTTGGAGCAACGCCTCGTTATTCTAATTATTGTTGCTACACACATAAATTGTATGAAGACTATAGCTCTTTGCTGGCACAATACCAACGAAACAAAAGCTTAAAAGGTGTTACTAAAAACATTAAGCAGTTTGTATGCGAGATTAAAAAAAGCCCGGGCTTAGAAAAACTTAAAACCTATTTAGAACAGGCGACTCCACATCAACGAGTTAATCTTTTTTTATCCGCAGGAATCAATCGTTGCATAATTAAGCAAAACGTAGAAACACTTTTACAAAGTACCATTTCATCGGCAATTAGTAAGAGTTGCTTAGTACATTTTTTGCTACCTAGTTATTTTACAGACACTAACCTGGGCAATACACCACAGGATATTGAACAACTGTATGTATTTTTAAAAGAAAGTGCTCAGTTCTATAACAGATTGTACACACACAGTATCTCACGAACGTTGAACACCGTAATTGTAATTCCTCCCTTGCATCATTTTTTTAATGCAATGAATAAGCAATCTTTCACCAAGTTGGAATGCAATTTACACCTTCTATACAAAGAATTATTAGAACCACTCGGCCCTAACCATGATTACATTTTATTAGACCAAAATGGTCCTGAGCTTGAACAGATGGTCAAACATTTTGAGGAAAATAAAATTTATAAAGTTTCAGGAATACAACTAGCATTAAAAGATTCCCGTGGATTTTCTAGTACTATTTTTACTCCTTATCTAGTGACAAATGAGAGTAAAACTACCTACCAAACATCGCCTTTATTTAATGATCAACTTATTGAACATGCAAGAAATATAGAGGAAAATAATCATGAATAAGAATAGTTTATGTTGCCTTTTGATAGTGTTCGTAACTATAACTGCCCTGTTCTTGCTCAATAAATCACACATATCATCGGTTACCTGTTACACAGGAAACCATATTTACTTAAAACGTGACGATAAACATGTTGCCTTTCTTGGTTGTACACCACATCCAACAAAGTATTTAAAAGAATTACCAAATGATCACATAGCAATTCTTAACGAAATAACTCTTTCCAAGATAATAGACACTAATGATCTGCTTGATTCGTTTTGTAAAACATTGTTGATATGCAAAAACAACAACGTAGATCATCTTATTATTGCCTATCTTCCTATTTACTTTATGGAACTCAAACAACTATTAGGAAAAAAATTTATTCAGGGCATTCAACAATTTTTTAAAAACATAGTACCTAGTATCATCATGGTAATTTCGCAAGCAAAAAGCCACAGCAGATATACAGGGAACATTACACTTATTCTTCCAACAGTAGATCAACTTACATTGATTCCAGAGCATTTTAAGCATCCTGCAACTCGCACTGCATATCTTGCAAAGCAATTTCCAAGAATCAAAAATATTGACGCTTATCCAATTAAAACCATCACCATAATTAACAATGAAAACGATGCAGAGAGCCAAGAGCTTATTAATTATTTTTCTTATACATATCTATTAAAAAAACCAATTACTTACCAAATTCATGCGATCGGTAAAAAAAGATTTCACCATAGTAAATAAGGAACAATTATGAATTATATAAAATTGATTATCAGCACAACAATGTTACTCGTTATCAGTGCATTAGTTTTTAGTAGAAAAGTATCTCGTACAAATTTTAATATGCAAAAAAAGGTAGCCATTTTAGAACCTGCAATCCATCCTGCTATTGATGAAATATCTCAGGGTGTTATAGACACTCTTAATGCATCAACTCAAACCTATCAAATAAAACGCTATAATGCCAATGGTAATAGAATACTTATGAATGCGCTGGCACACGAAATTAAGGAGAGTAATTGTGATCTTATAGTTACCATTGGAGTTGGATGCACACTTATTGTTAAAGAATTACGCTCCAAATATAATTGCACAATCCCGCAAGTATTTACGGCCGTAGATGATCCACTGGTACTATCATTAGCCGATAACGCCATTACCGGTGTCACAGAAAAGACGGACTATCTTAATCAAATTCAACTCTTGTTACTTATCAAACCTTCTATTAAAACCGTCGCGCTTGTGTATGACCCAAGCCATGGATCAGGCCTTGAAAAAGACAAAAATGAAATAGAATCAATCTTGAAAAATAAAAAAATACGTTTGCAGGTAATTGAAATACAATCTCCATCAGAAATTCAACAAAAAGTTAGTTTATTTATGGAATCTGCTGACGCTGTATTAATACTTAAAGATAACACCACCGTATCGGGGCTTGACTCACTACTGACTCTCTGTAAACGCTACCAAATCCCCCTTGTTGCAAGTGATCTTAATTCTGGCAATAAAGGTGCCGTTCTATCTTATGGCATTAAAGAATATGACTCTGGAGTAGAAGCTGCTAAAAAAGCTCTTCTTATTTTAGAACATAACAAAATGCCTAATAATATTCCGGTCAGTGCCGTTGAGACGTTAATCATGCAGGTAAATACCAGCCAGCAAAGCACACAAGGCATTACTCTTGACCACATTGATCTAACAGCACTACCTGTCACATTTATTAACTAAACGAGGTTGTTGTGTATAGTTTTTTTCTTATTATTCTCGAGCAAGTTGTCATGTATCTACCCTTATTGCTCGGTTCTTATATTAGTTTTTCGCTCATGAAAACACCCGATTTAAGCGTTGAAAGTGCATTTTTATTTGGTGCTGTTGCTGGAGCGAAGACAATACAACTGCTGGACGGTCTATCCCCAAAGATTATTCTACCTGTCGTTATCTCAGGTGCATTACTAGGAGGGTCGCTAGTGGGCGTAATATCAAGCTGCATAACAAGATTTGGTAAAATACCTGCGTTACTTTCAAGCATCATAACAATAGGAATATTTCAGGGCTTATTTTTGCTGATATTCTCTACACCCTATATTTCGCTTGCACGGTTTACAAATCCCCTAATGATCACAATGCTAACAGCTCATCACAATGAATTAATAAGTATCAGCTTGATTACAACAATAGTTGGGATGGTAACCACTTTTCTGCTTAACACGCAACTAGGTCATTGTTTTGCTATTTTTGGAATCAACAGTGCATTTTTTAATCATTTTAATATTTCATCACAGTATGTTTTTATAGTGGGTATTATACTAGCAAACGGTCTTGCCGGCTTATCAGGCTATTTCTTTGCGCAAACTAACAATTTGATTGAAATAAATATGGGTGCTGGAAAATCACTCTTTTGCATAACGTCGTTGATAATGGGAAAAACCATTACCCGTAATGCATCAAAGAAAACATTATTAATCCCGTTAGCAGGCTTATTAAATTACTTTGCCTTACAACAAACACTTTTAAAATTGGGTTTTAATTTAAAATATTTTACTGCAATTCAAGCCTTAGTTGTGCTCATATTACTCATTGTTTTTTTCCAAAAAAATAATTCGAAAATAGATCAATTAGGAGTGTAACATGAATCACAATCAACTATTTACCATGCGTAATGTAACATTTTCGTTTAATCAACAGAGCCCCCCCTTTTTTGAAAACGTGTCACTTGAATTTAAACCAAATAGTTTAAATTTTATTTACGGAAAAAATGGAATGGGAAAATCAACGTTACTCAAAATTTTGTCCGGAAGAACGCAATATCCTGAAAACGTAACCGGCAGTATTTGCATTAACCAAAATATATTTGATTTAAATACGCTTAACACACTAGCTGATAATGTTGGTTTTGTATGCCAACAATTTGATGATATGTTGATCAGTTCATATTCGTTTACTCACAATTTACAGTGTGCGCAGATCCCGCGAATTCCTCTTCCCATACCAATGGGGCCCCATAAGCCATACCCACAATTTCTTGAAAAATATGGTATCGCTGCCGATATCCCAGTTGCATTGTTATCGGGAGGTCAAAGACAAATTTTATCAATCCTTATGGTATTACAACGGTCCCCTTCAATTATTTTGCTGGATGAGCCTACTGCAAGTATGGATGAAGAAAATGCTAACCTTATCATGAGTTTTTTACAGGAGTTATGTAGTAAACAAAACATAACTGTAGTTTTGATTGTTCATACCATGACTCTTGTTCACAAATATGCCACTCATGGAATTTTTCAAATTCTAAAAAATATAGAGGGAAAAAGAATAATTACTCATCACATAATCAATAATTATGATGTAGAGGATACGGTGAAAATTATTTTATGAACAAGCGTGATATCTTTACACGATTCCTTTAAAGAAATTTGACTCACATCAAAAGCGCAGGATTTTATAGCGCATGTCTTCAAAAAATCTTTAAGCTGATCGGGTCGGGGTGTTTTTTCAACACGTGCAAGCGTAATGTGGGGAATATACACATGAGTTTCTGTATAAAAATTATGGTGACGCAACTTGTTTTGGATTCTATTAGCGAGCGCTAAAAGTTCTTCGCTATGCAAAGAAAGATATATAACGGTTATCTGCTCATGCTTGATAAAATAATTAATGCCACATAATGATATGGTAAACAATTGCCAGGTAATGTGAGCCAACAATTCTTTGATCTTAGGAATGTGATTGGCATTAACAAATCCCAAAAATGCTAGCGTGATATGAACCTGTTTGCGCGATGGATAGCGAGCATGAATGAGATGTGATTCTTTTAATAGTTGTTGCAGCCGCTCGACTTCATCTTGGACATCAGGCGGCACATCTATTGCAATAAATAATTTATTTTTCTGCACCAAATATTCATCCACCTTTAACAACTACCATTGGTTTTACCCGTACTACTTTGCGTGCAATGTGCGCATCATGAATCACATTCACTACACTATCTACATCTTTGTAGGCAAGCGGTGCTTCTTCTGTTAATCCACGCAGAGAATCACAACGGATCGTAATACCAGCGTGCGCTAATTCTTTTTTTAATTCATGGCCTTGCACTTCACGCTTTGCCGCCATGCGTGACAGACGGCGACCAGCACCATGACACGTGCTTCCAAAGGTTTGATTCATACTTTCCTTAGTGCCTACCAGAACATATGATGAAGTTCCCATGGTGCCAGGAATTAATACCGGTTGACCAATCTGGCGATATTTTGCAGGTATTTCTAACCTACCAGGACCAAACGCACGCGTTGCTCCTTTACGATGCAATAACAAATCTAATTCTTTGCCATCAACCGTGTGGCGTTCACGTTTTCCAATATTATGTGAGATATCATACACGGTTTTGATGGTTGCACTTACACCAAAAACTTTTTGCCATGCAGTACGTACGGCGTGTGCAATCATGTGACGGTTTGCCCAGGCAAAGTTAGCCGCTGCACTCATAGCACGATAGTATGCTTGGCCCTCAGCTGAATCAAATGGTGCACAAACCAATTCACGGTCAGGCAATTGATAGTTCCATTGAGGCAATACCGCCATCATGTTTTTTACATGATCAGTACATGTTTGGTGACCAAGGCCACGTGATCCACAGTGGATCATCACAACCACGCCACCTTTTGACAACCCCATAACGCGGGCAGCAGTTTCATCATACACATCTTCAACTTCTTGAACTTCAAGAAAATGGTTACCTGATCCGAGCGTGCCCAGTTGATCTTGCCCACGTCTTTTTGCCTGAGGAGAAATAAGCTCAGGAGCCGCTCCGGGCATGCGCCCTTCTTCTTCGCAAAACTCCAAATCATCGTCTGTGCCATAGCCTGATGCAACCATCTGCTGAGCTCCATTAAGCAATACATTGTCCATTTCATGCGATGATAATAGTATGTTGCCGCCGCGCCCCACGCCAGAAGGCACTGCTTGGTACAATTCATCGGCAAGAGCTTCTATCTTGCGCTTAACTTCTTCTGCACTAATGTTTGATACAAGCAAACGAATACCACAGTTAATATCATAGCCAATCCCCCAGGTGAAATAACGCCACCTTTGTTGATATTAGTTGCAGCAACGCCACCGATAGGAAATCCATACCCTTGATGTATATCGGGCATAGCTAGAGCGTATTTTACAATGCCTGGTAGCGTAGCTACATTAACTAGTTGTGTAAGAGATAGATCTTCCATAATATCTGCAAGCATTGATCGCGTCATGTACACACGTGCTGGAACGCGCATATCAGATCTAAATGATTGGGCAATCTCAAAAACATTTTTGTTAATCTCTATCAAGTCACGTAGTGCAACATTCATGAAAAATCTTTCTTAAATATCAAAAACAATATCGGTTTGCCACTCACCGTTCACATTATGAATACTAAGATCATGATACGTAACCGCTTTTATTTCAACACCCGAAAAACCGGTAATAGCAACGCCGTGTAAAATCGCCTTTACAAACGTATCCGAGATAGAAATAATCGTGGCATCAAGATATGCCTCATTATGAACATCTGAAAGGTAAAGAGCATAGGATAAGAAATCAACTAATAGTGCATTGATATCGGGTGAATTGACACCCAGTTCACGTGAGATGGGTAATTGTTCACACACTAAACGACCCTCTTTAATATGACACGTAGGGGCTTGTGGATGAATAGATTGAAACATGCCAACCACGGCGTGTTTAAAAAGATCAGCATGGGTAGCACCGTAAACACGGAGTTTGATGTCAGCAGTATGGGGAATTAATTCAAAATCTTTTGGCATTCAACACTCTTTACAATTTTAATAGTAAGATTGTTGCTAGTGTAAGAAAACAATCCAATAGTTGTAAAGATTGAAAACGTTATTGTGCCAAATGATCCATGGCTTGTATTAAACTTATTGCAGTTGCTGTGCCATTTATTATTTCTAAAGTTGTGTAACCGTAACCACCAATAAAGGTATAACCTGCAGCGGCTAATGAATCATCTATGTTATTAAGATGCATACCGCCGGCAGCTATAAATACTGGTCGTGAAAGATTCTCTGCAACTGCTTTTACCATACGCGCTTCGAGTAATGTAGTATCAAATGTTGATGCAATAAATGTTTTGTAACGTGCTGCGCTCGGCAATCCCTCTTGGGTAAATCCCCACCTATCAAACAAAGGAATTATAGCACTCATACCTTCTGGCCATTGTGCTTGTGCCAGTGCATTAACTAGATGATTAGGGTTATCAGAAAGTTGTTGCAATAACGGTTGGCAGAGATGCTGGTAATACTGGTATTTATTAAGCAACGATGCAATAACCGTAGTCCACGGTTCTTGCACAGTATCCTGCTGCAATTGCTGTATAACGGCATTAACTATCGACATATAATCATTAAAATGAATATCTATCGTGCCACTTAACGCTAATGATATCAGTGAGCGAAATTCAATATTCTGGTGAGGTATGCCGTTGTACCCACATTGCGAAGCTAAGCAGGCTAAAAATTTATTTTGTTTATACCGCGGTAACAGTTCATCATATTCTGATTGAGATAGCATCCAATTATATACATGCTTGCCAGGCTCCAGCAATTGATCACGCGTGGATGGCAATGAATATTCGATATCTTCAATAATCGCCATGCCATGATTGCTCTGTACCAGCTGGATAAATTCTTCACGCTGTTTTTCACCGTGCATATCAGTGGGCTTTGTGGCATGGTGATTATCAAAAAAGCGATACACAACGTGATCGCTTTTTTGCCATTTATCAACTCGATACACATATGCCTGTGCACCAAAAGGTAAGAACAATAATGAGAGTAATGCTCTTAACATGTTTTTCATATTATACCACTAAGTAATTGCCAAACGGCTGTATAGTTGGAATCTGTTGAATCGCTTTAATATCTATTGATTTAATCGCCGATGGTTTATCAACCTGCACTGGTGTTCCAAAGGCTAGCTTGATATCTACTGCAGTCGGTTCCATGCCATCCATGAAGAACTCGTCTTTGACAACTTCTTGTGTTGGCTTGTAACCAAGGTCTTGTAGCAAGGGCTCTATGTTCTCTATATGTTTATATCCGGCACAAATAAATACTGGTTTATTTTTATCAGCTTGTGCAAATTCGTGCATGATGCGCATATCAAGCAATTCCATATCATATAAATCTATTACAGCTTGTTTTGCCATACGCTCGTCTGGTTCTGGTGCTAATGGGTTGCTAATATAGTCAGACAAGTAATCAAATACTTTTTGAGCAGGTACGGTATACGGCACGTCATCAATAATATCTCTAAATGTACCTGACTTTTTTTCTGCAGCTGCAAGCATTGATTTACACGGATTAAAGATTTCTTTTTCGTAACGATTTAAGAAATCTTTGTAGAACGAGTTAAATTCTTTACCATCATTATAGTTTTTGATTTCTTCTTTTACGCTCAGCGACACATTAATTGCATCTTTTGCAGAAATAAATCCATCAAACGATGCGCGTTTAGCTTGTCTAAATTCAGCGTTAATCCCTTTGATACCTGCATGATCACATGCAGAAACTAATCCATATAAAGGTGTTTTTGTTGGTGCTACTTTTGAAACAGCATCTGCAGATAACACGACGTTTTGTGTGTGATATTTGCTCGGATTTTCTGTTAATCGTTTTTTAGAGATTAACATATCTTCTGCAATTACTGTCGCATTGTGTTGCTTTGCTGCGTCTACTATGTCGTTTCTTTGTTCTGCACCAACTTGATTTTCTTTGCCAAAGCTATAGTGATAGTCATGCATGGTAACAATTTCTTGGGCACCAGCCTTTGACCAACGCTTAACTTTAAAAATGTGTGCATTACTAGACGAAATAGTTGATAACGAAATTAATGAAAATAGAGTAAATAACAATTTTACGTTTTTCATAATATAACCTCCATTTATTACTTCTAATTATATTACAAATAGAAAAATTGTCAATTAATTGGTGAATAGTTATTCATAAATTAAAGCGCTTTATTCAGCAAGTAAATGCATGTTTTTTGGCTTGGTTTAAGCGCTCCTTAGCCCGCTACTGGTCGTGCTTTAACAACTTCAAAAAAACCATGGCGCGGTGTCAAGGCTTGCAAACGCGCGGCGGATTCTTTTACTATGAGCGCGGCGTGTATGGCGCTGGTCACATCAGTTATGTAAGAATGTATAGCGGCGTTATGTTTCTCAATCACTGCCAACTTGCTTGGCCTTAATTGAGTGTTTAGCACTTGAGCAAGCTCGTGTTCAATATCAGGTATCGTTTGCAGATCAGCTGATTTTAATTCTTTAAGTAGTGATCGAGTAGTGCTCAACGCATCAAAAATATTCTTTATGGGCTTGGCTTCATCAGGTTTGTTTTTGAGTACATAATAATAGAGTGATGAAATTGTTTCGTGAGTCAGTATGCCTTCTCTGCCGCGTCTCATTGGTAAATGGTCATATTCTTTATCAAGCCGTTCAATAAGTGAATTATCGAGCGATTCTTTTTCAAAAAGTTTTTTCATACCAACAACTTTAGCTTGCTTTAAAAGTGCACGACGTGCTCGATCATACGTAGCTGCAATTTTTGCATTAACCATTGTTTTAAATGCTGCGGGTATACGTTCTTTTCGGTACAACGGATCATCATCTGAAGTAAACAACTTTTTTACCCCTGGTATTTTGCGCAAGAGAGCAATACCAAATTCTAGGGCATGATGGCCAACTTCCCGGTAGCCTAATCCATAATTTTCCATCTTAATGGAAATAGTATCATTTTCATCTTTTACAAAAAATAAATGTCCCTTTTGGGCTGGCAGCTCCAATGAGCAATATCCATCAGCATCGGCACGAATATCAATGCCATATTGACGTTGTAATAATTCTTTAAAATGTGATGATTTGCGAGGATATGCAAACGGATTTTTTGCATGCGTAAGTGCCGGATCTTGTAACGTGCCGGTTACCGCCTCATTTACACCTTTAACATAGCGCATAAAATAATCATACACGCGGGAATTTTTATCAACTGTAGTGAAAGTACCTTCTACAAATGCCTCTTCTTTTCGTGCTTGCTCGTGATACAAATACCACAGATAATCTACGATTGAGCGTAATCGCTGCGCACGCTCTTCATCGGGCAACGCTCCTTCGTTAGGCAAAGGTTTAGAAGTAAATAAGAGTTCATAGGCAAGTGCGCCCCCATTAATAATACGCTCTGCTTCTTTATGCAATTCAATGTTGGCATGACAGGCAATCTTTTGCTCTTCGCTAACGGGCATTGCCAACAAATGGTGTGCGCCAAAACCCTGACTATCATTACGATTACTTATTTCTTGAAAACTTACACCCAAACTATCACATAATGAGCGTGCTGCTGATATGGGTTTTGATGGCTCAATTGATTCGGTTAAAAATTCTGTTTTATCAAGCGGATGCCGCTCTATTGTCACAGGGCGACCATTACCGCGCAGCGATTGTTGCAATTCTTCTGAAGCACAGCACATAAGACAAGTTTTTTGATAACAAAAATTATGCTCAGGATTTATTTCTGCAACTGATGGCTTCACTAAGCTGCAAGATTTCACAACTTTTTTTTCGTTAATCAATTGCAGAGCACGAATATACGTAGATGCCTGATCAGAATCTTTAAATATCTTTGCAACGAAACCATCGCCAGAAAGCGGCTCTTTGCCTTGGTAGGCTTTTAATGGTTTTTCTAAGAATAATTGTACCGGTGAGTGCAGACGGTTCTGATTCGATGTGGATAAAAAATATAACGCCTCACTTTGAAGCTTTAATTCATTTGCAGGAGAATATTTTTCAAGTGCAACAATCGTGTGCACACTTATAGATACCAGTAATAAAATCCTATTCATTTTCTAGTTCCTGCAAGGGTTATGCTTATAAATTTAATAATAATTGAAATGCTAAAGGTAGTGCTAGTGTAATTGTTTCTACTATTTGTGCAAAAAAATTTTTTAAGTTTCGGCTTTAACCAAATATGCTAGGATGCTTATGAGATTTCAATTAATGATGAAAGATTTTTATGCTCATTCTTTTGATTATTTTGCTCATGTTCTCGAATGCAAACTTACTCAACAATGAAACATCTAGTAAAACGTATACAACATCGCTACCATTATTATGTGCTGCCACAAATAATGATGTAGTTGCATTACAACAATTACTTAAGTTAAACGAAGATATTAATCAACTTGATGAATGTGGCCAAAATGCATTGCATTGGGCAACGTATAGTACTGCTTTTGAGTCTGCTCAGTTACTCTTAGAGGGCGGTATAAACATTAATTCATCGATCAGCACAACGCTATCTCCTTTATTTTGTGCAAGCAGTAAAAAATTAAAGAATTTTATGCAGCTCTATCTAACCTATGGAGCAGATTTTAACCAACCTGAGCGGGATGATATTTCGTTACTTAAGCATTTGATAAGTCAGCAAAAACCAGATTTTATTCAAGAACTGGTAAACCATGGGCACTGGCATCCAGCAGAACCGTTTATCCATTACCAAAAGAAGGATAACCAGACAACATTATCATCATTAAAGCAACTAAGCATACATGCCCTTAAAACATGCAACTACCATCTTTCATTGCTAAAAGCAGTTGATATACAAAAGCATTATTACTTATTAAGCGAGCTTGTAGAATATTACACATACTATGTTTCGTTTAATGAAAAATTAATTTTTTTTAAACAACTGACAATCAGCATGTCTGAGCAAGAAATCAAACAGCTTGCAACTCTGTTAGGAATGTGTCATGCACAACGCTATGAAAAAAAATGGCAAGAGTTAAAAATTGAAACATCCTTACCTCTTGCCATTAATCAATCTAGTATTGCCTCGAATATGGCACAATCATTTAACATCTTGCTTACGCCAAGACCTGCTATCAAAGATAGTTCCTCCACCAGTTAAGCGTTTATAACTGAGTTCAGGATCACGCGCAATTTCTTTACTTAAGATAGTAACCACGTTGCTCACATAGGTATAAATAGAAGGTGAAAATTGCTCGATAATCCCAAGGTCTGCGGTCTCTAATGCTTGAGCAATAATGCGTAACTCGCCCAGTAAACGATTATTTGCGGCAGTGTCAGATTTATATTTGGCTCGTTTGAGTTGTAAGATTATATTTTTGGCGCGTATTAATTGATCAAATATAGTTTTTACACGAGAAGCAGCTGCATTGCCCGTCAATAATAAATGGTAATATAAAGAGTAACCAAGTTCATCGTGGGTTAAAATAACTTCCCGGCCCGAGCGTAAATCAGTATAGTCATACAACGCATCAAACTCTCTACCTAACTGCTCAATAATATTTTTTGGCATTTTTCGTGATACCGATACCTTGATACCTTGTTTTGCCGCTTGAGTAAGATACTCTTTTCGCTCCTGAGGCGTCGTGCAAAATGGCTTTATCGCTTCACTAAATTTAACTATAAAATCTTGCGGAACCCGTTCTTTTCTAAATAACTCATCATCATCAGTTCCAATATATTCTTGCAACGTGTTAAAAATATCTTCACGTAATAAGTTTTTAAATTTGGGCAGCATTTTCACACTTTGTGCTTGAACAAATTCTTTGCCATGCATAGCTTTTTCATACGTTGAGTAAATACCATAATTTTCTGGCTTAATGTAAATTAAGTTTCTATTTTGAGCATCTTCAATTTTACCAAATACTATATGGCGCTTTCCTATAGGTAACAATGCAAGTGCGGCACTGTTTTTGTCATAGCGCACATCAATACCATATTGTCTGAATTTTTTTTGCTCGTCTTTATAATGAGAAGAAATACGTGAATAGGCAAACGGATTATTGGATGACGTTGATGCAGGGTCAGTAATAGTTCCCGTTATCTGTGGATTCACTTTTTTAACGTAACCCATTAAAAAGTTATATAATTTAAAATCGGTATCTTGGATAACAAACGTACCCTCGGTAAATCCTTGTTGCTTAGTTAGGGCGCTTCCGTACAAAGACCAGATAACCGAGATTATGGAGTTTAGATATTCTTCTTGAGTTTTTACAGGAATAGTCTTTTCAAGATTGTTGTATAGAATTTGATACAGATAATCGCCACCCTCGATGATGTTTTTGATCGCAAATGATAGAGAAACGGGGTCACCGAGCTGTTTTAATAATTCAGGTAAAAGTTGTGCCGCATTACCAAGGAGGTCTTCAGGGTTATAGTTAATGTGCAATGCAGAACTAAGAGCAGATCTATGCTGTTGTTTCAAGCGATTAAGATCGTTTGCTAATGCAGATCCGCCCAAATAAGCGGGCACCCAGCCCTCAAGTACTGGTTTATCGAGTATATTTTTTAATTGCGAACTGCTTAATTGCAATTCAGTACCAAATTGCTTTTTTAATTCAGACGAGCTTATTTTTAAGTCTTTTTTATTAACTAAGGTATATTCTTGTCCCTTGCCATCGCCATAACTCAGTATAATGTCTCCATTTGGGTTAGTATTAATAAAACGATTAACAAACAAACCTGATTGAAAATCTGGCTTATTTTTATCACCACTCCACATCACGGCGGCTAAATCAATATTAAGCTTGTACTTATTGAGTTCTTGGAGCAACCACGGCAACTTGCTAATAAACAAAGGCGTTGTTAAATCTGCCCTGTTCACATCTTCAATAGCACCTTGAGCATTAATTTTTAAAGCCCGTACATTATAAACTCTATTTTCAAGCGCATGGCTTACTTGAAATTTTGAAATAGCGCTCATAGTATTTATTTGAGCTCGGTATTTTCTATCAGGATAGGTTACAATATCAAAAACTGGATTTTCCGCTTTAGAATAAATATTAATCAGTTTGATAAAATTTGTAGGTGTTTGGTTAATATCTTGCATATAACCATTTATAGGATTCCACTTCCATTCATAAATGGGTGATTGTACGTAAAGCAATAAGTTAATCGGAAGGTTAAAATAGCGAGATGCCCTGTTTACGGCAGGAGCGCTTTCTGCATAGGCTATAATTACAAAACGCGTTGCCACATTTTTTTTTGTATACAGCCGATTAAGAATATCAATCAATTGACCAAGACTTTTTTCTTGAGATTCATCAGTTACATTAACAGTAAGCAAGAGCGCATTATCATAGGTGTTAAGTTTTTTTATTGCTTCAAATTGTTGCGTGCGCAAATATTGTATACGTGCAAGTTGTTTATTTTTTAAATCAGCTTTTTGTGACGGGCTTAAGGGTATTAGCGGTCCGGCATTAATCAAAAA
Organism: Candidatus Dependentiae bacterium Noda2021; assembly: GCA_020886235.1. GTDB lineage: Bacteria > Babelota > Babeliae > Babelales > Vermiphilaceae > Noda2021. Next base: position 859,600 of record AP025250.1, read on the forward strand.
ATTTTGAAAAGCTTGATATGAAGCGTGCGCAGGATTTTCAAATGCTGCCAATGGATAATCTGATTTTGCGCGTACAAAATAACTTGAAAATTTCTGAGCGACGCTCTGCTCTTTTTTATTAATTACCAAAACACCGATCGTTTCGGCGACGGCAATATCGCCTTTTTTTGTAACAAGCGTTATTGCCTGTGTGGGAAATTTTAACTCATCTTTTAATTCATCTAACTGCTGTTTAAATTCATAGGTCACATCCGCCCAACTAGAGCCTGCTACCGGTCTTATACCATGCAAGTGACTTGAAACCAACAATAGAAAATATATAACTTTTTTCATAACTCCCCTTATCTTACCTAGTTTAAAAACTATCTATTACAAAAGGCAAAAGTCAACATTTTTCAATTGGCCATTTTCTTCAAACTGAAAATCTCTTCTTGCAGCACACGATCGAGTATGGGGCTATAGTGGGCTATTAGCTCAAATGCCTGCTCATTAAAATAAGTAATATTTCTCAACAGTGATTGAATACCACAACTGAGTGGTGGTTTAGTACTATCACAGTATCCTTCAATTATAGTATTAATATGAATAGTTTTAGCGCAAATACGTGCCTGCGTCAGATGATCAAAAAAAGGCTTAAGTATCGCCGCTTTGGTAGGATCAGTTATCAGTAAATAATAGTATAAGGAAGATGATAATTCTGAGTCAGTAAGAATAACTTCACGACCCGTGCGCAGTGACAAATAATCATAATAGGCACCCAACTCGTTAATCATACAATCAAGCTTTTCTAAAAAAGGTTGCGGTAGCCAGGTTTTGTGTAATTGTTTTTTACTCGCTTTATGTTTAAGAATATCTTTTAAATATCGCCATTCTTGCACTACAAAACTATACACCGCTTTAATACCATGATGTTCAACCGCCTGTATACACTGCTTCTTTCTCACGGGCGACATTGCAGAGGTACGAATCAGCGCTTTAAATTGTTGCTTGACGGCATGGGGTACTCGTTCTCTTCGACTTGCTGGATCATCATTATGACCAACTTTCTTTTCAAGCCAACAATACCACGAACGAGGTAGAATTTTTTCAAGAGTCGGTAATGACTTACGGGTTTTGGAAGCAAAAAAACCCGAGATATGGCCAAGCAACCCGTCATAGGCATAGATGCCATGATGCTCAAGCTTTATAAACATGAGCTGCAAGTCTGGCTCAACTTTACCAAATAAAATATGGCTTTTACCCGATGGCAAACTATTTCTTAACGATTCTGCTGCGTGATATCTAACATCAATACCATATTGTCGTGATTCATTTTGGGCTTTGCTAAAGTGTGTTGAAGCTCGAGAATAGCCAAATGGATTAAAACTTACCCAATGCGGCGTGTCTTTGAGATTGCCTCTCACTTTTGGATTTACCAATTTTACGTAATGTAACAAAAAGTCATGCAATACAAAGTTAGTATCTTTAATTACTATAGTGCCATGATCAAACGGCTCATTTTTATTTAAAGCTTCGGCGTATAAGTACCAGATAATATCGACAATCGTATTAAGATAGTGCTCTTGTGACAGGGGAGGTATAATCGGTGCATCTACGGCATAGCGCATTAAAAATGTCTGGTAGCCACCTCGCATAATATTACCGGCACAAAAATCCTTACTGGTTAACAAAAAAGGTATTTGACCAAGAAGTTGAGAACAATAGGGTAACAGTGCTGTGTGTGTTGTGGCCGATCCGTCACACGGTTGAACTGATACAGGGTGCAACAGATAATTACAATTTGATGCGCTTGGTATATAACTCTTACAAGAAGTTAACTCTTTGTTGCCATGGAGATTAATTAATAATGTACCCAGTATCAATAGAGTGATTGTCGTATATTTCATTAGCCCCCTTAACGAACACAAGAATACCCCTAACTATTTTTTTGTTCTTGATATTACTGTATACTATTAGCATAGTACTTTCCCACCATTTACTGTGTAGAACCCATGACCACTCCTATCAAAAATATTTTAAATACGCTTTTTGATAACAATAACACGTGGCAATTACGATTACTTGCTAACTGGGATGATATAATTGGTCACATGCAAACTAAAGTTCAATTGCTTAAAATTCTTGATGACACCTTGATACTTGGCGTGGTTGATGCATGCTGGATGCAAGAATTATTTCTTCTTTCTAATCTCTTGATCAAAACAATTAATCAAAATCTAGACCAACCCGCATAAAGTATTTACGCTTTAAGACAGTAGGTATAAAAAAAGTAAAAAAAAGAGATAATGCTCCGGCACGTAACATACCGATAAAAGAAGTTTCACTATCAACCAAAGAAGAACGTGCGTTGCAAAAAATTGAAGATCCAATACTGGAAGATGCACTTAAGCAGTATCTTATACGGTGCTATCAGGAGAAGTAATGAACAGAGCGAGTGTAGTAATAAGCATACTTATGGCCACCACGGCTTTGGCACAACCAGATCAATCAGGTGATTTGCAAACGTATATGCTGGCAAATTATCACCAATTTGCTCAGGAAACTAATAAATCAAAACCGTTGTTTGAACAACTAAAAAATAAACCGTTTTCTCCCTATATGTTCAAAGGGTACTTACCGTATTTACTCAGTGTTCAAAACTATCAAGAAATTGTAAAAAACATTCCTGCGCTCGACAAGCTTTATGCACAAGACATTGAAATACAACAAATCGTAGCTCAAGCGTTACAAAAAACAGGCAATCGCTCACTTGCAACCCAACGTATGATAGCACTCAATAAAAAATTTCCAGAAAACCAAGAAATTGCTTTTGAGGTCGTCAAACTTCATATTGAACAGAATGAATACCCGCAAGCATTAAAAACAATTGATGAATTACTCAATACCTCACCAAAAAAACCTAACAATTTTATTTTTTATTTCCTCAAATCACAAATTTGCTTACAGCAAGGCAATAAACTCGATGCACTTAAACAAACCAGATTATGCTTAGAATTATGTCCTAAATTTGACAAAGCATGGCTTTTGTACGCGACACTTAAAGAACAAGCGGGCAGACTAGAAGAAGCAATTAAAGGATATACCAATTTTCTTGAAACTACCTCCGACAATCGCGATCGCAACTTAGAAAAACATCTCTTAGAATTGGTTCTTAAAGAACAGACAAAAAGCTTAATAAAAGTGATCTTGCAATATCACAAGATAATTTAAAAACAATTGTGTCCTTACTTGATAATAAAAATTACGTCGGAGCGGTGCAAAAATTTCAATCATCATTGGATAACGCAGTTTCAGATCCAAAAAAACAATTAATTACTATACAAACCTTGGTTGAGAGCAACAAACTTAATCAAGCCACTGATTTGCTACAACAGTTACTCCTTGAACACCCTTCTCAAAAAATTTGGTACGACGTTCTTCACTTGTTGTGCCAAAACGAATTACCCTATCAAAAAGCAATTCAACTGTTGGAAAAAGTAAGTAAAAAAAATCCTAATGAGCTTCTTGCTCCTTTATATCTCTCCGATTTTTTCTTGCGCGATCAGCAAGAAAAAAATGCTTTAGCAAGTTTACATACGGCAGTAAAGTTGAGTGACACAAAAAAATTAAAAACAATTTTATGGCATCAAATTGCTTACCTTAATTTTAAAGCAAAAAAATTTGTTGAATTTAAAAATGCTCTTAAAAATGCACAAGAACAAAGTGTAGATTTTGCACCTCTCAATAATTTAATAGCCTATTATTACATGCGCCTGGAGCACAATTATGACAAAGCGCGTGCATCAGTGGAGCGGGCTCTCAAATTCGAACCTGCAAACCCACAGTTTTTAGATACTCTTGCTTACACGTATTACAAAGAAAAGAATTATAAAAAAGCATACGACACCTTGCAGCCCATACTGGCAACTACGGGTAAAGATGATTTTGTGATTCAAAAACATTTTGCTAAAATTACCTATCAGCTAGGAAATGCAAAACAAGCTATCAGCATTTTGAAAAAAGCGTTACCATTAGCACAATCGCCGCATTACAAAAAACAAACTAACGCACTGATTAAACGTTGGAGCAATCAACTAACATGACAAATACTCACGCAATCGCATTTGTTGCTGGACGTTCTGGTGGACATATTTTGCCGGGTCTTTCCTTGGCGCAAAAGTTTTGCACACAACACCCAGAAAACCCGATATTATTTTTTTCAACGACCCATAAACTTGATATGCAGATCGTGGGACAAACATCACTCAATGTTGAAAATATTTTTTTTTCACTGGATAATGTGCCTTATAAAAATCCGTTTAAAATGCTCCGCTTTATCTATCATTTTACCTATGCATACATAAAATCATTACGCGTTTTGCACAAAAAAAAGGTTGTCAAAGTCGTGAGTATGGGTGGTTATATATCGATTCCCGTGTGTCTTGCTGCATGGGCGTTGCGTATTCCCATAGAGCTGTATGAACTTAATGTAACGCCGGGCAAAGCAACTCGGTTTTTGAGTAGATTTGCCAATTCCATTAGTGTATGTTTTGATGAAACCAAAAAATATATAAAGAACGTGCAATGCGCCAAAAAAGAATACCCGCTTTTGCAAACTCACCAAGTAAGACAAAATTGTGAAAGTGCAAAAGCAGCACTGGGTCTTGCTCCACACAAAAAAGTTATTTTCATCACTGGTGGATCACAAGGTTCAGTATCAATTAATAACCACATTAAACAATGGCTAAGTTTTAACGCCCACGTTCATAGTCTTGTTCAGATTATTCATCAAACAGGATCGCAGGATACGACCGATTGGGCTGCGTTATATAAGTCTTATGATATTAACGCAATCACCTTTACATATCATAATAACTTGAGCCAATTTTATAACGCAGCCGATGTGATTGTATGCAGAGCAGGTGCCGGATCTCTTTTTGAAGCCGTGTATTTTGAAAAGCCCTGCGTAGTCATTCCTCTTGAAACGCGCGCAACAGATCATCAAAAATATAATGCACAAGCTATTGCCCAACAATATCCATCGCAATTTAGCGTTGTGCTTGAATCACATATTAAAAGAAACAATACCCTATTCTTTAGTGCACTCAATAAGCATGTACTATCCAACCATCCACGAGTAATTGAAACAACATCACTATCCGCATAAAAGGAATACAATGAACAAACTCAATCTTTTTCTAGCAGCCGTACTGGGATCTATTACCGGTTTTTTAGTTGCAAAAAAATCGGTCTGCAAACAACCCCAGGTTAATAAACTGATTGCGCAATATCGCACCGCTGAACACCCAATTGACCCTTTGTTTATTAATCGTTGGTCACCGCGTGCAATGTCAGGCCAAACAGTAAGTAAATCTGAAATTAACTCGCTGCTTGAAGCGATGCGCTGGGCACCTTCATCATATAATGAACAGCCATGGCGCGTTCTTTATGTGTTTAAAGATTCACCTGAATGGCAAACTTTTTTTGATTTGCTCGTTCCTTTCAATCAAGAATGGGTTAAAAATGCGGGCGCGTTGATGCTACTCATCTCAAAAAATAATTTTACCCATAACAACACGTATTCAATTTCACATAGCTTTGACGCGGGTGCTGCATCTCAAAATTTAGCACTACAAGGTGATCTGCTTGGATTAGTAGTACATGGTATGGCAGGGTTTGATTATCAAAAAGCAAAAGAGATACTAAACATCCCGCAAGATTACACCGTAGAAGCTATGTACGCGATTGGAAAACCAGGAGAAATAACACGCCTGCCAGAAGCTCTGCGCACCACTGAACATCCATCTGACCGCAAGAAAATAGAACAATTTGCCACAGAAGGTAAATTTATTGAAGCAATTAAATAAATGAATAAAAAAAAGGAGAGCTCATGCACCATGAATCATCATTAAAAGCTGCTTGCAATAAATGCATACAAGACACTCAAGGCTGTATTGATGCATGCCAAAAACTAATACCTATGTGTTCGGCAGTTAGCGAAGAAACTAAATGCGCAAAACAATTAGCGCTCAGTGTTGCGGCCGGAAATCAAGCGATTGAAGCATGCAGACAATGCATTAATCACTGCAATCTCCATTTACAAGAATGCGCTGATGAAGAATGTTGTGCTGCCGTTGAACATTGCATTAAATCATGCAACGCTAATATTGACCACATTCAATCTATGATCGATAGTTGCAAGGGCGGCAAAGAAGACTGTGCTCAAGCATGCATTACGTGCATAAATGTGTGCAAAGAATGTATCGATTCATGCAAAGCATTACTCGAATGCTGTTGTTGTTAAAATCAAGAGCAAATATACAAGGGATAGTGAAATCGTTCTGTGCAGCACTCGTACTGGTAAGTTGCGCAACGTTCACTGTCCCTTTCAAAGATATATGCGAACTCTTGCGTTTACCAAGCATTTACAACGCCTATCATCATTATTATCTTAAAAAGCATACGGCTGCACTCGGTGATGAAGATGCCGATCAATGGCGTACAGATCTGGTAAAAAAAACATTACAGGCATTAGGCGTTACTAACACTAATACCGTAGCTATAAAAAAATTATCTTCAGCCGCATGGAAAGAACTACATGCCACGGGTTACTGCACGATCACCGGAATTTGGCTGTATCACAGCCCCTATATGAGTAAAGAAATGGCTCATTATATTGCAGTGCATGAAGCAGTTCACTATGCAATGAAACACCCACAACGCAAATTTTGTATCAATACTCTTAATGACGCTGTGCCTGTTATCAGTGCATGCATAGGCGCTCTTGCTGGCGTTGCATGCAAACAACTATTGCAACCCTGTTCGGCGCTAAAAATAAAATGCATCGCTATTGCAAGCACCCTCTTTATTAATGATTTACTCATGTATCATGCGCATCGCATAAAACTAAATAGTAGTACATCAATCGAAGAAGAAGCTGATAAGGCTGCGTGTGCGCACATCATGAACCAAGGCAATCAGCATATTTTAGATTATATAATTACTAACTCTGAGCGTCGTTCAAAAGCAGTGGAACACATTCAAGAAAAAGCTGCTGCATACACTACAACGTTATATAAGCAACACAAGTTAGATCCCATATGGCTTGCATCATTGCATACCACAACTATTAAAAACGCCCGGCATCATACTAAAATATGAATTGCTTTTTGACCAGGTAATGCATACTCGCCTGTCCACTCATTGATTGCAACTTCCTTTAAGCTTGGGTGTGTAGTAAATCGTTTTGTATTGATTTCACATTTTTTGTTGTATGACATCCAAATAGGAAACGCCGTGCGCAGAGGAAATATGTTATTTCCCATCGAACGATTGTCATCGCAACCGACATATAAACCCGTGATAAGCTCTGGTGTTGCACCGATAAACCAACAGGTACGTGATTCATTGGTTGTTCCGGTTTTGCTGATTACTTGCGCAGGGAAATCTTCATTTCCCCCAATTTTTTTGCACGCTCAAAACTTAACTGCATTACACGATTTACTTGGCCCACCACTTTAGGATCGATAATGCGCTGAGTTTTAGCCTGATGCACATAAACCTTATTACCCCATTTATTTTTTATCCATTTAATAAGATGCGGTTCACAATAGACGCCATTATTGGCAAAAACATTTATCATGCCAACCGCTTCTTTGAGCGTAGTGTCAACACACCCCAGTGCTAGTGACGGAAATGGATACATAGGTGCGGTTATACCACATTGTCGCGCAAGATCGATAACTGAGTCAACACCAACCTTAAGCAATGTTTTGATCGATACAATATTATTAGAATAGGTCATGGCGTGAGCAAGTGTCATTTGCCCTTCAAATTTTAAGTTATAATTACCCGGACGCCAAACAGTATTGTGTGAACTTATTTCATAGGGCTCATCAATTTCAGTGTGATTAAATCGTGCACCTTTTTGAACAGCGCAACAATAAATTAATGGCTTAAAAATAGAACCCAGTTGTCGCTTTGCCTGCCAGGCTCTATTAAACTTTGATTGTTCGTATGAAGCCCCACCAACGAGTGCTTTTATTTGACCGGTTTGCACGGACATTGAAAGCAAGGCACCATTGGCTTGCGGAATAAGACGTTCTTGCAACCTAATAATTTGATCCTGAAAACTTTTTTCAGCATCTTCCTGCATTTTTTTATTAAGAGTAGTTTGTATTACTAAACCACCCGAATATAATTGGTGCTTGCCAAGCAATCGTTCAACTTGTGAACTAATAATTTGTAGTGCATAAGGTGCTTTTAATGCTTGGTCATGAGTTAAAACATTCAAGGGTACTGCAATAGCCTGATCATATTGGTCAGAGCTTATGAAGGATAATTTTTTCATTTGGCCTAAAATTAAATTTCGTCTGCGTTCTGTTGATAGTGGATATGACCACGGATTATAATTTCCTGGAGAACGTATGATGGCAGCAAGAACTGCAGCTTCATCAAGAGTTAGTTCAGAGGCATGCTTGGCCCAAAATCGTTGGCTGGCTGCTTCTAAGCCATATAACCCATGACCAAAATAAACGTTATTCAAATAAGTTTCTAAAATTTGTTCTTTGGTAAATTGTTGCTCAACCAGTAAGGCAAACAGCTGTTCTTTAATTTTTCGAGTCCATTTTTTTTGAGAATTTAAAAAAAGTAATTTTATTAGCTGTTGGGTAATAGTGCTAGCACCTTGAACTTTTTTACCATGATATATGTTAACTAGCACGGATCGCACGATCCCTTTGTAAGAAATACCTGCATGGGAAAAAAAGCTCCAATCTTCTGCGGCCACAAACGCATGAATCACATGCTGTGGTAGATCGGCAAATCTCACCGGATCACGCTTGTCTAAGGCAAAGCGCGCAAGCTCATTACCTTCGTCATCTAACACAATCGTTGGCTTTGCATCCTGTTGTACGGCAAAACAAGAAAAATCAATGGTCTGATTATGCAATACATACAATGCTGCGCCCATAGTAAGGCAGCAAAGACAAAACGCAAAAACAAAAAGCTGTGATATTAATGATTTAAATTTCATGAAACACTATAGGCTAAGGTTTTTTTTTGGTTAGTATAATCATAAATAGATAAATCGTAACTAAAATCAAAACGTTGCTTCTTATTCTATTTTTTTGTATTTCATAGAAATGCGCGATACTATACAAAGACAACGTTCATTATCCATCTTAATTTGCAAGTAACGCATGGTTGAAAGAAAAACATCACACATTATATGTTATGCAGCAATGCTGTTCTTTTTTTTCTTAGATCTAGTAAGTTTTTCATTGTATGAAAAGCCCTTGCTTTACTCATTGCTTGGCTTTTATGTTTTATATGCAATTCCTCGTATGCACTATACAGCCATAGGACTCAACACCCTATTGTTACTCGTGTTGAACTTTTTTTATCAAGGTCGGCTTCTTTCAGCATTGATATTCATAATGCCCACATTGTTTTTAAGCTTACAAGCTCAAAACTATTTGGACGACCACCCCATAATTAGGTATGCCTTACTTGTTGTAATAATGGTTTTCAACTCGGTGTTTGTAAATGGATATCTTTGTGAAGTCGCCTTTGACCCTTTGTACACTTTCATACAAATTGCTGGTACACTAGGAGTAATGATAAGTTTTTCTTTGATATATAATTTTAGGCAAACAAGGTAATCGCTTGTTTATGCACGAAAATTGCATAAACAGGAGGAAAGTCCGGACTCCTAACGAACAAGGTACCTGATAAGGCTCAAATCAAGTCAGGAAGGTGTAAACCTATGGAAAGTGCCACAGAAAATTACCGCCATTCTTAACCCAAGAATGGTAAGGGTGAAAACGGGTGGTAAGAGCACCCGGTATGGTAATGCAAATTATCATTACGGGCAAACCCTACCTGGAGCAAGACAAAATAGGCGCGTGTGGTCATTCGTTCCGGTTAAACGCGCGGGTATGTCGCTTAGATAAATGATTACCAACTTGTAACAGAGTACAGAATCCGGCTTATTGTTTGCCTTTTTTTATTTGTACAAGGGTCCACCATGAATACCACTCAAAAAATACTCTGTCTTGTACCCTTTGTATGTTTTGCTTTGGGCTATGCTCTGATGAGCTACTTTTATGCAATGCCACGGTTAGTTGCACCCAGTCTGGTTGGCCAAACAGCACTGCAGGCATTATCAACTATTGCCCCTCTTAAAGTTAACATCAAAATTATCGGTCAACGCCAAGAAAATGATCTTGAAGAAGGCACAATATTATCTCAAAATCCTCTACCTGACACTGCTATTAAATCAAATCAAACCATTTATTGCATTACCTCAGTAAAACCACCTTCATTACGAGCGCCCGTAGTAGTGGGAAAAAATTTAGAACAGATAACTCATGATCTGTCATCTCAAAAAATACCTTACAAAATTCATTATGTATCCCACTCGGCACCTGTTAATCAATGCGTTGCTCAGTCACCTCATGCAGAGCAATCTCTTAATAATAAACCACTGTTAGTTTTTGTTTCCCAGGGCAACAAAAAACCTCTCATTTGGCCCAATTTTATTGGCAGACCTGTTACAGAAGTAACCGATTTTCTTTCAACTCACTCATTACAACCGACTATCATTCACCGCTACCCCGTTCATGAAAAACATGTATGTCATGAGTGCCGGGTAGTAAACCAAAGACCTATTGCGGGCACATTCATTATGGCAGACATAAGCACCTTAAAATCTATTCAGCTAGAAGTAACCTGACAGCACACATTATAAGCAAAAATAATCCAATAGCTTTAAATAAATATTCATACTTGTTAATTTTTGATCGTCCTTATTTTATATGCTATAATCACGGTATATGGGGAAATATAATTTGGAAGGTTATACGTGAATCTCAGATCAATGCGCACTATTAGCGCCATCATTCTTTTTAGTACTATTCTAACTAACGCTCAAGAAAAGATAACAATACTACTGCCTCAGCAAACAACGTTAACGCAGGCAAAGCAACTGATTGCAGAAAAAAAACAGCAACATCTCATTGAGCTCGCTTTTGATATTCATGACGTTATTTTACATCCCAAAGCACAAAAACAACTTTCTACTCTGGTACGCAGCCCACAAAAATATCAACTCCTTAAATTCATAACGAATCCCTATTTAACTGCACATGCAGTGAAAAGTCTCCTTACACTCATAGGCGGCGCTTTTAATTCAGTACTTGATAAACCTGCCCCAGCCGTTAAGATTGAAACCTTTCTTGAACCGCTCAAAAATCATAATGATCTACAATTGCATAATCTGCTTATTGAATTGGCCAATTCCCTTGAAGTTGATCGCGATGTTGAAGCGATTATTAAACACACAGCGCAATCGGGTATCCCGATACGCGTTGCCTCTAACATTAATGAAACAGTTTTTTTTCAGTTAAAACAAAAATTAAAAGCAGAAAAAATTACCGTGTTTTCATGGTTCTCTAAAGACACACATAACTGTGAAGGCAAAGTGGTAAAGATGCGCGGTATTTGTAAGCCTCAGCATGAGTATTTTGAGGAATACCTTGCTGCGTATAACCCACACAATAATAAACTTTTTATATTTATTGATGACCGTAAAGAAAATGTCCAGGCGGCAGTGCAAAGCGGGTCATTCATCGGAATTATTTTTAACTCAGCCGAGCAACTTAAAAAAGACTTACACACGTTGGGGGTATTATAGTCATGCTAAGAAAGTATATATTGGCCCACTTTAAAAAAATAATAACCGGTATTGTATTAATGAGTCCATCTATGCATGCCAAAGTGAGCTTACCAGCAGGTCTTACTCTGCAAGATCTTAAAACTAAAGAAGTTGAGTTAGCCTGGGATATTCATGAAACCATTGCACGCAAAAAAAAGTCTGAATGCGCAGTACTAACTATTAAAAATTTACCCACACTTGTAAGTAAGGCAGGAAGTTTGCGCAAAGGTATTAAAGAAGTAAAAAAGCAAGGCGGATTTGTCGCTGCTGAAGCATACGCCGGTCATTTTCATAAAGAGAAAAATGTTAAGCTGGCCCAGTATATAGAAAAGGTATCCAATGCTTACGCGCCTATACAGGGTATCGAAGAAATTATCACTCAATTAAGTAATAAGGGTTACACACACCGACTTGCATCAAATATTGGCAAAAATTATTTACCCATACTAGAACAACGATTTGTTGGTAAGTACAAATGTCGTGTTTTTTCTCATATGAAGGGCGGCACTATCATAGATTATAAGGTGCCTAACATGCGCGCGGGCAAAACGCTGATTAAAGCGCCCTTGCAGTATGCAACTCAATGTAAGCCACATCATAACTTGTACGAAATACACAACAAAGTTTACAATCCTGACAATCGTAAAATTATTGTTTTTGTCGATGATAAAAAAGAAAATATAGAAGCCGCCAACAAGAACGGTTGGGTAGGAATTCTCTTTGTTAATACAAAGCAATTAAAAAAAGATCTTCAGTATCTTGGGTTGTTATAACTATTTTTTTAGCAAATTAATTGATATGGGTAAAAGTTATCTACTACTTTTTTCCTCTTTATGACGAAAGATGATATACTGGTAGAAGATCTCTATCAACTGTTTTTCTCTATAAGGGGTGAGTATGATGGCACGTAAAACCAACACCCATATCTTCTGGCCGCAAGGCGTTTGTCAACAGGACTTATTAACCAAAAAAATTCAATTCGCATGGGACATCCATGAAACACTGGCACGAAAAAATAAAACTGAGTGTGCTGCAATAACATTACGATATTCCTCAACATTACTCAAAAACGCACGCGCCTTACGAATTGGTCTTAAAACGATCACTAAGAAAGAAGAATATATCGCCGCTGAAGCATACGCTCATTATTTTGAGCAGCACGATTACACTCACCTTGCACGCTACATCACTGAGGTTGCCAATGCCTATGTGCCTATCAAGGGAATTAGTAAGCTTCTTGAAGAACTGGCTCAAAAAGGACACGAACACCGCATAGCATCTAATATTGGAAAAGCCTACTTGCCTATTTTGGTTAATCGATTTTCAACCAAATCAAAGACGCCTCTTTTTTCATATATGAACGGGGGAACTATAATAGATTATGGATTACCATTACCCGATGCACCGATTTTTCCTATTAAGTCAGCTGTTCACTGTGCGGTTGAATGTAAGCCAAAGGATAATCTATTTCAAATTCACACTATGATGTATAACCAGGATAATAGCTCAGTAATAGTATTTATCGACGATAAAATTAAAAATATACAGGCCGCTGCCCGCAACGGCTGGGTAGGCATCAAATTTAGCTCTGTAAAAAAATTACGCGCTGATTTGATAGGATTGGGTCTATTATAGAGCGGTTGCTCGAGTTTTTGACGATACGATACAGACTTGCTAAAATAAGCTGTTATGTATCCCCCCTTTTAAAGGAACCAGACTATGAACTTTAAAGCTTTTTGGTACTCAATCTTTTTTGCAACTTCACTCATTAATGCTCAACCTGTCTCTAACCAAGACTTAGATCAAGAACCAACAAAAGAAGAACTCGTTGCTCACCTAAAAAACAATTTAGGGGCTGTCGCTGAAGTCGCCCAAGGCTTTAATCACTCATTCTTTATTTTTAAAAACAATGCGACTGACAAAGATTGGAAAGAGTTTATTACCAACGCAAAAACATTAAAGCACGCGATTAATGCAAGCAATACCCTAACTCCAGCGCTTGTTACCCAATTTACTGACCTTCTTAAATCTGCCATGCAAATGGGTCTTGCAATGCAACCATCTATCGATTTGATTGCAGAAGAAATAGATTTAAGCACAGCTAACACTAAGAACATTAATGATGTAGAAATTATTTTAATTTCATGTGATTTACTCAAAAAAAATATCGATAGCAAAGAATGGTTTAATTTCATCTCACGTTCAGTAGACCATTCTCTTACCATCCTTGGTGATGAGAGCTTACCTGAAGTTTGGTTTGAAATGGTAGAAAACTTTATTACCACAAACATGAATATATCTGGCATTAGCCCAAAACTATCAGTATTATTCTTAGATCCAAAATTACTTAAATAAGAAATTTATAAATCGATACCGGTGGTATTATACTGCCGGTATTTTTTTTGCCCAAAAATTAAATTCTTTACTTTTTATTTGCCAAATTGCAACAATATTTTTAATAAATTAAGTTTCAGGAGTCATTATGCAAATAAAATGTACCGTTATCGTGTTATTACTGTTAATCCCGTGCAGCACATACTGCGTAGGGAAAATATGGCACACTCCTGAAGACATCGGTTTTGAAATTAAAAATTTTGACACAAAGCCAATCACGTTTTGGTTATATCAGACCAAAGACAAGAAATCAGTTTTAGTTGAGAATAAAACCATACAACCCCAAACGGATATTGTTTCAAAACAACTCAACATTCAAGACACCTATTCAATACGGATTCGTTACAACAATAATCAAGGCAAACCACAAGAAAAAAAATATCAGTTTAAACCAGGAAAAACTATTTTTATCGCCTGGCAACAAGGAAAACTCCGCCCTCAAAAAGGTAAGGGTATTTGCCCTGCTCGTATTTCAGAGAGTGGATTTAATCTCTCTAAGAATGTAACTAATGGTGATGTGCGCGAAGTGCGCAATTAACAACAAAGGTGACTCATGAAATCAGTATGGGAAGGCTCAATATCTTTTGGACTTGTTAGTATACCCATACGACTTTACAGCGCGGTTAGACCCCATGCACCAGGCTTTCAATTGTTGTGCGCCACGTGTAAAGAGCCGGTACGCTACAAGCGCTGGTGTGAACACTGTAACAAAGAAATTAGCTGGGACCAAACCGTCAAAGGCATCAAACTAAAAGATGGTAGCTATTTTATTATTACTCCTGAAAATTTAAAAAAATTAAAGCCAGAAAAGACAGACACCATTTCAATTGATTACTTTATTGATGTAGCGCTGATTCCGTTTATTTATTTAGATTCCCATTACTATACTGTGCCCGTACAAAAACATGAAAAAGCCTACCAAGTGCTTTTAAAAGCAATGGGCAAAACCTACAAAGCTGCGGTGGGAACGTTTGTTATGCATGAAAAAGATCACGTGTGTATCATAACTGCGTATGATAATGTACTTCTGCTTACTACGCTCAACTATAAATACGAAATTAAGGAAATTCCTGCCATTAAATTTGGTTCAACGTCAACGGGCAAAGAGCTGACGCTAGCACAACAATTAATAACACAATTATCTCACGATTTTTTTGATATCAGTAGTTATAAAAATAGTTTTTTAGCCAAGTTAGTTAAAGCAATAAAAACAGCACAAACTAGTAAAAAAACAAAAAAAGTTAGTGCTACAAAAAAAATCAAAGCTCAAGAATCGAGCGAAAACAGCTTAATAACGGCACTTGAATCAAGTGTGAAAAAGCCTATTAAACATAAACAAAAAACCAGTAAAAAATCAAAATAACGTCACCAATTTGTAAAGGAGTACCTCATGAAAACAAAAAATCTGGCAATAGCACTGTTAGTTTTAGCAACCGGTACAGCGGTTTACGCTGATTACGGCAACATTGTACCACGTTTTGAAATTAGAAATCATGATGTAAACCCTATCGCCATTACCCTATGGCAATTAGGAACCATGCAACCGGAATATATCGTTGTAAACAATAAAGAAATTCCGGGCAAACGTGGATCACAAATCGCACAGTACACAAACGTTGACATAGATACCACTATTCCTGGTTACCTCTTGCAAATTACCTACAACAATAAAGGCAAACCAACACGAGTGGTCTATAAATTAGCGCCCAGCCAAATTATGTATCTAGCATGGGAAAATAATGCACTCCGTCCTCAAAAAGGAACGGGAATTTTTTCAAAGACCTCACAATCTGGTTTTGATTTAACCAACAATATTGTTGCAAGCAAAATTGTTAGACAATAGGAACACACTATGAAAAAACTAGTAGCACTCTTGCTTGTTGTAACGTCAGTATCATTACTTGGTCGCGCCTGGCAATCATCACGCGATATTGGATTTGAAATTAGAAATCATGATAGATTTCCTATTAGAGTATCCTTACAACAGCTTACTCTTGAAAATCCCAATGATCCAAATAGTGTGGCTCCTGTAGCCCATATTATCAAAGATGCAGTGGTAGGTGGAAAACAGGGAACTGTTATTCCAAGTTTACAAAAAGCTCTTAATATCAATGAAAATATCGTTGGTATAGTTGTAAATTTTACCGATCCTGCCACCCTCCAACAATATGAACGATTGTACCTCGTGCAACCGGGCAAAACTATCTACGTTGCGTGGGAAAATAGACAACTTCGTCCGCAAAAAGGTCGTGGCGTTTTTCAACGTGAAACTCAAAGTGGATGGAGTTTGGCAAATAACGTAACACAAAATGATTTACGTCCATTTGTACCTCAAGAGCCGGCGCCTGACATTAATCAAAATGTTGAATAGCAATATGATTAAGAAAGTTGAATATGAAAACACTTAGTGTCTTACTTTGTGCATTTAATAGTATATTGTGCGCCAGCGCAGTGCACTGTGCAGGTGTTACGTGGAAAACAGCATCGGATATTGGCTTTGAAATAAGAAATCACGATACGTACCCCATTAGAGTGTACGTGGGCTTGCTGGGCGAACAAGATACCAAGTTTGTGGTAACCACTTTATTTGATGAAGGTGTTGTCGCCGCACGTCAAGGCAACGTCATTAAAAACCTCCAGATACCATTGGACATTAACAGCGGGGTTTTTGCCATTGTTATTGAATATCAAAATCCCATCACCAAAAAAACCTATGTTAACTCATACACTATAGCACCGGGCAAAACTATGTTTTTAGCATGGGAAAATAAAAAGCTCAGACCGCAGCAAGGTAAGGGGATATTCCAACCCGTGACCCAAAGTGGTTTAAGTTTAGCAAAAAATATAACTCAAAAAGATATCCATTTTTTTGCTCAAAAAACGTTGTAATTATAAAGGAGACATGAATGAAAAATCTTTGTATAGCTCTAATACTATTGAGCTTTGTAACAATTGAGGCTCAAGAGTGGCAAAGCGCTGAAGACATAGGGTTTGAAATCAGAAACCATGACACCTACCCTATTACCGTCACGGTAAGCGATGCCACACTACCTGCGCAAGTATTACCGGCTGCAATTTGGCAAACAACAGTTCCTGGCAAAGGATTTTTAAGCTTGAGTAGTCTAAAAAAAGCTCTGGACATCAACCGCCCGAGCTATATATTCATCCAATACAAAGATCAAATAAAAGTGTTTGAACCAAAAGTTGGTAAAACCTGGTTTGTCGCATGGGAAAATGGCAATTTAAGACCACAGCAAGGACGCAAAGGAAAAACATTATCCGGTTACAGCCTTGCAAACAATGTTACCTCTGCAGAACTTTTACCTGTTGCTAACCCTAAATTAGCATCGTTACCAAAAGTTGATAATCAACAAAAACCAAAAGCGCAACCTAAGCCAATTTCTGCTCCCGATGATGAAGCATACGGCGAACTATAATTGAACATTGAGGGTGCGCCAAGGGTGCACCCTTTTTTTATTGCATAAGTTCATGCAAAAATTGTTTTACTGACTTATCTTCAAATACCATTTGATAAATACCATGCAAAATAGGTAGATCTAATTCATGTCGCTGGATGAGATGGTACACCGATTTGATCGTTTTGATGCCCTCAGGAAGAACAGATGTTGGGCTCATATCTATGTTTTGACCCTGTCCCAACATAATTCCCACGGCCACATTTTTGCTGTATTTTCCAAATGCAGTAAGCATAAGATCACCTATACCAGCAAGCCCATACATAGTTTCTTGGTGCGCACCTAACGCTTGCCCCAGGGTAACAATTTCATTAAAACCACGCGTTGCTAATAATGCTTTCGTGTTATCTCCACACTCTGCACCATGCAAGATACCTACCCCAACCGCTATACAATTTTTTAGTGCGCCACCTAGTTGCACACCCGTCATATCATGAGTTTCATGCGTTTTGAAATAGTGATTGCCAAGCATTAAGCTCAGTCGCTGGGCAATATTTTCTTGTGTGGCGGCAAGCGCAACACCGGTACACATGTGCTGTGCAAGATCTCGGGCAAAACTGGGGCCACTAATAACTGCTTTGTGTGGTATGTATCCTAAAACATCATCTATAATGACACTGGGAAGAAAGAGAGACTCTTGCTCAATCCCTTTGCTCAAAATTACCCAAATTTGACTCTCATCAACAAAAGGTTTTGCTTTAGTTACAATGGACCGCAAAAAAGGAACTGGTGTAGTTTCAAATAAAAATTCTGAAAAGGATAACGCTTCTTGCAAACTACTAGTAGGCTCAATGAGTGAGCTGAGCATAACACCAGGCAAGTAGCGCTCATTTACACGCGTGTTAGCAATAGTGTGAACAAGTGACGCATCATGGCACCATAATTTAACGGTATAGCCATTGTGCGCTAAGAGTGTTGCAATTGCGGTACCCCACGCGCCCTCTCCCAGAACCGTCATGTTTTTCATTGCCCAAAATTCCTCTGCGATTTTTTAAAATAGGTTACTGCTTCATGTAAGTGGTGCTCTGTTAATTCAGGCCAATAACAATCAAGAAAATATAATTCACTATACGCTGCTTGAAACAAAAGAAAGTTGCTTAAGCGTTTTACTTTGCCGGTACGAATAATTAACTCAGGATCGGGAATATCACCAAGCCACGAATATCGCCTTAAGGCTGATTCATTAATAGAGTTTTCATCGAGCAACCCGTTTTTAACATCGGCAATAAGATGTTTTACGCTACTGACCAGCTCTTGGCGTGCTCCGTAACAAAATAAGAATGTCAGATATAATGCCGTGCCTTGAGCGGTTTGCTCTTCAATCTGTTGGCAGGCTGGCAATACATGAGCTGGAAAAAGAGAGCGGTCACCAGCAAATTTAATTGCAATGCCATGTTTTATAAAATGCTCAAGACCTTGATGTGCCTGCTCAATAAGCAAATCAAATAAATAGTTTTTTTCAATTTCTGGTCTATTAAAATTTTCTAAGGAAAATGAATACAAGGATAGGTAGGATATACCATTTTTCAAACAAAAATCTATGGTGAGCTTGACCGATTCAACACCATGACGGTGGCCAATCCATCCCATCATGCCTTGCTGTTTTGCATAGCGGCGATTGCCATCCATAATGCATGCTAAATGCTTAATCATAAGCCCGTAACCCTACCCTAAACGTTTACCGCTCTACTTAGTTGCGGTCGCTAACACGATGCCGTTGCGTGCATAGTTACGCGCATGCTGCACTGCATAGTAGATTAAACTCATGCCTGCTGCAAAAATAACACGCTCAGCAAGGGCGATAGGGGTTAATGCTACCCATCCTGAATGGGTCATAGGAACTGTGTAAATCCAAATGACCGAACCTACTGCATGGGCAATCAAGGTGCTAGAAAATGCTGTTGCAAAAACTGAACATTTGTTTTTGAGAGAAAAAGCTAATGGTATGAGCCACAGAGCTGCATAACATACAGCCGCTTGCGGATGAGCAAGATAGAGCGCTGCACTTACCAAAGGAATTACAAAAGACACAAGTTGTCTCCATTGAGTCCACGCCAGAGAAGCGATCAAGCTTGGCAGACCAACAATTGCTAGCTGCGCAAAGCCCAAGCTGCTACCGAGTGCAAGCTTGAGTAAAACGCTCAATGCAAAAACAAGTACGGCCCCTGCGCACCGGCAAGATTACCAGCCAACGGTGCAATGATAGGAGCTGCGGTAAAGAATGAGAGATATGAACCAAAAATAAAACTTACTTTTAATAATGAGCCTATCTTGAGTACACTAGTAAAAAGTAGGGCTTTAACAGCGGAAGAAAAATTGGTTGATACTTTCATGTATTTGCTCAGGTTTAAATTGATTAAAAACTGTACAATTATAGGTTACTCGCAAACTAGGATGTTATCAACAGTAGTATAAGGAAAATACCTATGAAATACCGCGCTATTATATTTGATATGGATGGCACTATCGTTAATACAGAACATCTTTGGCATAAGGCAACGGCAACCTTAATCGCAAAACGAGGCATTTCCTTATCGGCACAAGATCAGCAGACCCTGCACCAACAATTAAGCGGTCTTGATGTGTATCAAAGCTGTGCCGTCATAAAACAACTTATTAGTTCTACCGAATCAGTAACCGAACTTATTGCAGAAAAAACTGCTCTAGCCCTTTCATTTTATCAAGAAAACATAGCCTTTATAGATGGATTTATTGATTTTCATCACAAAGCTACCCAGTTAAAATTGAAATTAGGCGTCGCCACTAATGCTAACGATGCTACCCTTTTATTAACTAAAAAATATTTATCCCTCGACTCATTTTTTGGCAACCATTTGTATGGCATATCTTCAGTGAGTAATGTAGGAAAACCTAATCCAGCAATCTATCTTCATGCTGCGCAGCAATTACAGGTAGAACCTCGTCAGTGCATTGCAATTGAAGATTCGGCAAACGGTATTAAAGCCGCTAAAAATGCTGGAATGTTATGTATTGGAATAACAACCAGCGGCAATCCGCATCAAACCCAACATGCGGATATTATTGTTGATACGTATAATCGTATTGACTTGCGGAGGCTCCTTGAGTTACCGATTGAAGAATTATAGTTTTGAAACATGCACAAATCACTTGTTTTTTATACTATTTTTATTAATTTATAAAAACTTTTGTAATCAAAATTTTCTCATGGAGCAATTATGTATTGCGATATATTAATTGAGGAACCCCCTCTGGCCGCCTTTTATTTCGTCTATTGTATTCAGTAGTAGCAACAACGTTACCAAATTGGGTACATAGTAATTATCTGCCTAGATATTCTAAAAAAGGAGCAGATAATAATGTTTAGCATGTCTGCGCTCTTCATTAATATGTCATTATTCATTTTTATTACGCCCATCATTCATTGGTTCAAAAAAAGGAAATCTCATCATAGTACCCACAGTCATAATCAACTTGGTTTTCTTTCTATAGCAGCAACATTAATTGCAACCGAACTTGGCGCGAGCCTTTTATTAGGGTCTTCCCAAGAATCATTGTACACAGCTTTTTATGGGCTTTTTTACATTGTTGGAATCAGTATCGGGTATGTGATTTTAGGAAGTGGTCTTGCCTCACGTATGAGAGCTTTACAATGCAGCACCTCAGCTCAATTACTTGAACTTAAGTACCAATCATCTGCACTTAAAAAACTTGCTTCCTGTCTTTCTATGATGATCTTGTATGCATTTTTAGTCGGGGAACTTATCGCAACCAAAACATTGCTGCAAGGATTAGGGCTAGAAAGCGAACTTATGTTTATTGGGTTATGGTCGCTTTTGATTATTTATTGTTTGGTAGGTGGCCTTGGTCGCATTGGTATCTCTAATTTTGCGCAGCTTGGTTATTTTGCCGTGGTGTTTTGTGGTATTTTTATTTATTGCATTTTCAAAGAACCCCCGTCTTTGCCCGTGCTCGGCAATTTTATCGCGGAATATAAACCAGCCCATTTTTCCCATCTTAATATTTTTTCTTTACTCATGACCTTGTTCACTACCATTATTTATTGCATTAGTGAACAAGATGTAAGCCATCCACTTTTTGCAAAATCATCACGCATAATCCAACTTGCCTCCACGCTGGGTGCTAGTTTATTTATGATATTTTTTTCCATAATGCCCTTATACTTTGGGTGCCAAGCGCAACAATTGCAGCTAACGATGCCTGAGGGATTAAGTCCCATAATACCTGTCATACAGTACTTAACTAATGATTTTGTCGTGATACTCATGTTGTTTGGCATCATTATTGCTATCATAGCGACATTTGATTACCTTCTTTCATCAATTAGCTCTTATTGGACAGAAGAATTCGAATTGCCCCCGTTGCTTAAAAATCATCCCAACAAAATCGAATTTATCACTGCATTTAATGGATTTGCGATTATGGCTTTTAGTTATTTAGTTTCAACTGATTTAATGAGTATTTTTAACGTTAGTTTCGAGTTGTATACCTGCATACTCTTAGTTCCGTTGTTTTTTGCTTACATAAAAAAAGACGTTAAGCGCGGTGCTGCCTGGGGTGCCGTCGGAGCCGGTATTGCAAGCTTTATACTGTTTAATGGATTTATTACGACCACTGAAAAAGAAGTAGCCCATATTATTATTTCTGGGTTAGGATATATCATTGGCTATATGATAGCTGATGTCCGTGGCCAAAAAAAGACACGGCCTATGCTCAGCATGATTCGCAATTGATTAAGCAAAGGGGCGGTAATGAATATTGTTATGTTGATCATTTTTATTTTTATAAGCGCAATCAAGTCATCAGCTTTTGAATTAATACCCGTGCCCAGCCATAATACTCCTAATCATGCTACAACTATTATTGCTAACCTAGTAGGAGGCTCTGCAGTATGCATACTTACTAGCTGGACTTTTTCATTTACTAAAAAAAAGATAGCTCGTTGGTACCAACAGGCACGACTATGTGCACGCTTTAAAAATAAGCGCCACATGCAAGATATATATGATGAAATTATTTTAAAAAAAATCGCCTTACAAGCAAGTCACTATTCTGATGATAACGAGCAATCATGTATTATAGATCGTCTTCTTAAGCACTATAAGCCACGTGCGCATTCACATACAGTTCAAGGATTTAAAGAGATAGCAATTACCTACACAAAATCAATCTCTCATGCCCAGGGGCTTAATACAATGACACGTTATTTGTTACCATTTATAGTGCATCATGAACGCTTAAATGGAACGACGATTGAAGCTATGCTAGCTACTGACCCAGAATTTGCCCAGGGGTTGCCTGAGGATAAAGAAGACCTGGTAGAATTTCTTTTGCGCAATGCACAAGAGGTAATTACACAATGGGGTGCTCAGAAACATATTTTAAAAATGGCGGTTTTCCATGCCATAAAAAGAAATCAATTTGATCTTAAAGATGCCGAAAATTATCTTGCCTACCATGCAGGCGCACAAAAAAATAGTCTACAGTTTCCTGTTGATGCACATGCGATCCGCCAACAACAACTCATGTTAAGCTACTTAAGTCCTAACCACTATTCAAATCCGCAGACCACGGTACAAGAACATATTCATGATCTTCAAACCAGATTTTTAAACCAAGAAGAGATTGAATTTCTAGCATTGCAATAATATGGTTTGATATAGTCAGGCCGAGGTTTGCTATGAAAAAAATAATCTTGTTGTGCAGTTTATTATATCTACCATGCATATTTGGCATGGCCACGGATTTAGAAATTCCTAATAATGGAGAAGTTAACTTATTACCAACACCTCAAGATGGTGATCTTGACGTTGAATTTGGAATATTTAATTTTAATGCAGGGACAATTACCACCGATTTTGGTTTTTTCAGCTCAAATAGTGCAAATGCTGCTGCTATACAAGTTGATGGCAACATTATTGCAGCAGGTAGCGCATTTAATAGTAGCCAAACAGGGCCTACCTCTTTTGCTCTTGCACGATTTTTTACCAATGGAACCCTTGATAGAACATTTTATCAATCAGGGAGTGTGCAAACACCCGGCCAAGTTATCACCAATTTTGGGGGACTGATGATCAATGCACGTGTGTAAATCTACAACCGAACGGAATTATTGTGGCAGGCGGTTTTACTAACGTGAATAATTTATACCAATTTGCACTCGCATTTTATCAAAAGGATGGCAGTACCGTGCCATTCATTGGCAATAATGGATTAGTTATTACTCCTTCATTTTCAGTAAATTCAAATGATCAAGCGCGCGCCCTTGTTCTTGAATTTAATGGTAGAATAGTGTTAGCAGGAACCACGGTAGATGCTAATGGCCAGGCTTTTATTGCCGTTGCGCGTTACAATCCTGATGGGACATTAGATGCAACGTTTGGAGTTGGCGGACAAGTTATTGTACCATCATTGTCAGCTGGCTCACAAGATAGAGCATTTGCCGTGGCTCTCGATCAAAGCAATAGAATAGTGGTAGGCGGCACGACCCGCAATGCAATCGGCAACACCGCATTTGCAGTGGTAAGACTCACCAGCACCGGCGCTCTTGATGTAACATTTAACCCGCTTGCCATTGGTAGTCCTGCAGGGACAGTTACGCAGCAATTTGATGCAAGTACTAATCTTTTAAGCTCATTATTAATTCAGCCTGATGGATTAATTTTAACAGGAGGAACTTCAAACCAAAGTGGTATTGGAACTGATTTTGCGTTTGCTCGCTTTTTAGATGACGGATCTTTAGATCCTAATTTTAATCAGCAAGGCACCTTAATTATTGCGCTAACTAATACAGAAAATATTTTAACCTGTATGGCGTTGCAATCTGATGGAAAAATAATCGCCTGTGGATCAAATGGGGTAGAAGATGTTAACAAAAAATTTTTAGTAAGCCGCTTTACCGCCGACGGAACGCTGGACACTGTGTCGTTTAACCCGCTCAATCTGCCTAATATTTTTATTTTTCCTCAATTTAACAATGCAGATCCGTTTGCCGTTAATCCATTTATAATTCCCGATTTTAATATACTTCCCCTTATAGACATAGACAATTTTTTAACTGATCAAGG
Source organism: Candidatus Dependentiae bacterium Noda2021 (assembly GCA_020886235.1). Classification (GTDB taxonomy): domain Bacteria; phylum Babelota; class Babeliae; order Babelales; family Vermiphilaceae; genus Noda2021. The sequence continues at coordinate 884,232 of AP025250.1, forward strand.
TTTTACCATTGCACCAATATTTGACCAAAATAATCCACGCGCTTTTGCAGGATTTACCATCACTCCTATTTTTGGTACCAATGATCAAATTAATGCAGTAGCACTGCAAGCTGATGGCCGCATTGTCACTGCAGGTCAAGCACGCGCATTAAATTCTAATGGCTCAGTATTTGCACTCGCGCGTTATTTAGACGACACGCCGTTGGTACCAGTCACCATTTTAAGCCCTAATTCTGACCAAGTGATAACTACGACGGGATTGTCCGGCCCTGCATTTATTGGTACCGCACAAAATCCGTCAAACATTGCACTCTATTTTAGTGGTCCGACAGGTGTGTTATTAGGAACTACAACTACAATCCCCGGTCTAAATCTGTGGGTTATATCAGGCGTGACGGGCCTTGAAGAAGGTGATAATCAAATCCAAGCAGTTGCAAATTATAGAGATGGTCAGGTAAGCATGATTTCAGATACCGTTGTAATAAAAGCGGTCACGATTGGGTAACTAATTTGCGCATGCTTTCTAGACAATGCGAATATTAAACCTATAATAGTGCAACAACATAACCAATAGTTACCTACTCAAAATTGATTTCTAGAAAGGTTCTGCATGCGCTATATAGTTTTGATCTTACTTACCACCTTGCTTAATTCTCAATCTATGGATCGCGTTAAAGAAAAATGGTCCCAAATGACTGAGCGTATTCATACCATTGATTTTTCTCGTGTCACGAGTGTTTTCAACAAAGACGCATGCTTTGATAAGCTCAATTCTTTAAGTACCACATTCCATAATGGTCTCAATCGATTTGTCGAGTTGACCGTGCGCAATGATAATTACACCACCAAAGAAAAGACTATCATTGGTGCCGGTTCCGTAGGCGCGATTGCATCTCTGTGTGGTGCTACATATTTATTAAAAAAATCACGTGTATTGAAAAAAGCTGCACTAGATAAACAGACCGATCTTGAAACCATCGAGAAAAATACACGAAATGAATTGTCCACCTTAACAGTTGATATGGAAATTGGCTACACCGTCAACGGAGCGCTTAACAATTTACGGTCCAAAAACCCTACATCATCAGTCGATTTCATGGAAGGCCTTGATGCAATTCGTGATAATTTGAGAGATTTTACTCCACAAGCATTGTCTGGCAATGAAGATTTTAAAGCACAATGTGAAGCTGCTTTAGATAAAAAGGCAATCGAAATTGTTGAGATCATGCAAACTCATTCTAAGCCAAATTACCAGCATGCTGTTACTAAAGTATTGTATGAATCACAAGCACAGTATTCGCAAAATCGTTTGAAATTTTTCAATGCTTCACATAATTTGGAAAATATTCAAAACTCATTAAACAAACAAAAACCATCTCAAGAAGCTTAAGCTGGTATCTTTCATAAAGCCGGCAGATTTGCTGCCGGCTTTTATTTTAACAATTGATTTTTCTGCCAATGCAACTAAACTGCCCCACATAACTCAAGCTTTTGTTTCTCACTAAAAAAGGAGTTATGATGAAACCATATTCTCTGGTAATGAGCATCATGATTATTTGCCCGTCTTATGCAATGGATACGTTGCAATCAAGTTTTAAACAGTTCTGTTCTACTCTTAATAAACGCATCACTTTTCTTGCCACAAAAATGGCATACAAAAAACATGGCGTTACCACCCAATATGTACTAGAAAAAACCGCAGAACAGATTTCTCAACCGTGGATCCACCCTGTGCGTATATTTACTGCGTTGCATGAATTTGAAGTTTTTTGCGAACTACTTCTTAAAGCAGAAACTCTTAAAACCCGCATGCGCGATTTGCAATATACGATCTACATCCAACAAGCTACCATACAAGGTTTAAAAGCTGTTGCGCGCAATCAATACGTGCTCGATCACCAGATAAACTATCTAGTTCCCCTCATCCAAGGCAATAGTAAGATGTATCAAAAAGTGCAAGAAGCATCGCAATACGCGCTCGGACTAAGCTATGACATTGCTGCTTCACGGGTTACTAAAGATAAAACATGGTTTGCAGCTGTCAGTGAGGTAGAATCTGAGGTAGCTGGGACGCTCAAAGAAAATCAGCATTATCATGCAGCATTGAATTCTTTGTTTAATCATGCAATAAAACAATTAACCAAGTATGAAAATAAGACTCAAAAAACTCAAGAAGCGTAAATTGTGTATTTAAAGAACATTTAAATAGCACAAATAAGAGCAGTTGTTTTACAGCTCTCTTTTTAGATTAATTTTACAATTTAGATATATTCTAGTTTTACAAATTACCTCGAAACTGCCAACACGTCGATGGTTGAATCTTCTAATTTATCGCCATTAAACTCTAATACTATGTTAATATCAGCATTTTGATTTACAAGATCTACGTTATGTTGCCAAGTTATTTCATTATAGTACGGAATTTCAAGGTTCACCGATATTACATCTGGCCGTATTGACCATTGGTCCGCTGCCCAAAAGGCTCGTCCTGCTATACGTGAGACAAGCAAGGTGGTCAGCATACCAAGCTTAGTTTGTTTGTCCGCATCATATATTGATATTTTAACGCCGGTACTGTGTTTCACACCTGCGCTATGAAAACCCGCCAATGCGGTTTTGATAGTGATATTTGACAATGTTGAACCCGGATTTATAATTAAAACCTTACTTCCATTAAATGATCCATTTTCATCTGCTTCAAGCAAAAGTGCTTTGCTTGTATTATTAGTTAGCTTTCTGATTTTAAAATTTACTTTATCAATAGCACTAAGATATTTGCTCAAATCTTGTTCAGCAGCTTTTAACCCTAAAGAACTAATTATGCATGCTAATGCAAATATTTTTTTAAAGTTCATAGAAATATCCTTTTTTCCCATTGCTTGTAATTGTCATATATACGAAAATGGTAGCAAAATAATCATTCAATTAGCAATATTAATATGTTTGTGCGTATTTAATAAAATGCTCTTTATTTTATTATTAATGTTTAATTTTTTAATGCTTGTAAGTAAGAACTAATTTAAGTATTCTTGACTAGATGAGTTTACCATTACTAAACGGAGCTTTTATGCCGCTCAATTACCCATTTTTGAGTTTTTCTTTCTACCTACCTGCATCTCTGGCTGGTGCTCATCATCGACATCATCATTCCTAATACACTGTTTTTCTTTCTGTATTAATTCCTTTCTTGGTATTCTTTTTTTGTATTTTGTTTGAGGATGTTATGAATATTGTTCTTTTTCTTATTTTTTTTACCGCTCTTGCAACCTTGTATTTTGTCTTAGGTTTGCGCGCTTCTCGCACCGTTAAAACTGCTTCTGATTATTATCTTGCAGGCCGATCACTCGGTGTAATGCAAGTAACCTGCAATTTGATTGCTACCCAGCTGGGTGGAGGATTGCTCCTGGGTACTGCTGCCACTGCATATTCCATTGGCTATTATGGGATTTTATACACGCTTGGTATGAGTATTGGCTTTTTGTTGCTCGCCATGGGTATCGCATCACGCTTGCAGCAATTTAAAGTCACTACCACTGCACAATTATTTGAAACACAATATAAATCCCCTGCGTTAAAAAAAATCGCTTCGTTACTTTCTATCATTACCTTTTTTGGCATTTTAATAGCGCAAGTAATTGGTACTCGCTCACTCATTGCGGGTCTTGGCTTTGACTCGTTTTGGTTAATCATACCGTTTTGGTTTTCAGTTATTGGCTACACGATGCTGGGCGGATTGCGCGCCATTACCATTAATGATATGATCCAGCTTGGATTGATCACTCTTATTTTTGGATCTATTTTTGTGTATAGCCTATTTTCAAATCCCGGCCTTGCTTTACGCATGTGGACTGAGCAATCACTAGTATTTGCAAAACAGCCAGAGCAGACAAGTTTGCTCTCAATTATTTTAATGCCTGCGTTATTCTCGCTCTTTCAACAAGATTTAGCACAACGCTTTTTTGCATCGCGTACCAAAGCAGTAGCCACCGTATCGGCATTATATGCAGGATTGTTCTTAGTCTTGTTTGCGTGTATTCCTGTTTACTTTGGTATGGCAACACGTCTTTTAGACTTTGATTTACAAGGAGCCAATCCCTTAATTGTGTACTTAAACAACAGTATATCGGGCTCAGTAGTAGCGCTTGCACTCTGCGCTATTGTAGCTGCGATCGTTTCTACTGCAGATGCCTTACTCAATGGTATCAGCGCTAATATTACGCAAGACTTTAATATTACTCTTCCCGGCATGAGCCCCTTGCTACGTCAAAAATTACGACGCTTGCCATTGGTGTTTCTGCGTTAATTGCATCGTATGGTGTACCACAAGATATATTGGGCATGATTATTAATAGCTATGAGATATCAGTAAGCTGTTTATTGGTATCACTACTCGTGTGTTACTTTAAAAAAGAGGTTTCCAGACGCGCTGCCTGTGTGAGTATTGCTGCAGGATTTGTTGCTTTCAGTGCGCTACAATTTTTCACACCACCGGTTCCACGTGAATTAATAAGCCTTGCGGTATCATTGCTTGGCTATGTAATTGGGTCATATCTGTAAACAATTAACCCTTTTTGCAGTGGATTAAAATATGATCTGGATCATCAGTGACATAAAACAACTCATCATGATCTTTTACAATATAATTATTAGCTAGGGCTTGTGCATACCAATCTACAATGGGTTGCCAAAAGTGAGTTCCCACTAAAATTATGGGGACTCTTTTTACGTAACCATGTTTACATGCCGTTAGTAGTTCAAAAAATTCATCCATAGTACCAATGCCGCCAGGGAAGAAGACAAACGCACATGAATAGCGCATTAACAGCCATTGTCTTCCAAAAAATTGACTCACCCGTATTGAAAGACCACACCCACTGGTAAATCCCTCATCGATGCCATCAACGCCAATTCCTAAAGTTTTGGGTGTCTTATTACCCGCACTTTGTGCACCGCAGTTGGCTGCCTTCATGATACCCGGACCACCACCGGTTACAATTGAATAACCACGACTCGTTAATTTTTGAGCAAGCGCATAAGCTTGATCCGCGTACACACTGTCTTGGGGTAATTGAGAGCTGCCCAAAATAGTAACAACTGATTTGCTTAATTGAGTACGAATCACATAAGCCGTTCTCATTACTTGCCAGCCGGCTTTAATATATTGCCAAAATAAAACCAGATCACTTTTTGACCACGTTTTCACGACATGTCCTTTTTAGTGATTGTTCCTTTGCTGTCAATCACACACTTATCTTCAACAATACAAAATGCCTCAGTCAAATCATCGGTCAGCGTAAAGAGACCGATATCTTGCATTGCAATCAGGCCATGAGAAAGCATCTCAGTATTTACCCACTGCATAAACGGTTGCCAATATTCTTTGCCAATTAAAACGATGGGAGTTTTTTTGAGTGTACTTGTTTGAATGAGCGTTAGCACTTCACCCAGTTCATCTAATGTTCCAAAGCCACCTGGAAACACCACAAACGCACTTGAATATTGAGTTAACAACCATTTGCGCGCAAAAAAATAATCAACCTGAAAGTAATCAAGCAAACACTCATTTTTTGGTTCATTGAGTGTCGTAACCCCAATGCCCATGGTCCTACCTTTTTCTTTGGGATGTACATACGCACCACAACTTGCAGCTTGCATTATGCCAGATCCGCCACCCGTAAGAACCGATATGCCACGCTCGGCAAACTGATGAGCTAGCTGGTGAGCTTTTTTTGCATACATGATGTCTTGGCCAAAACGCGAGCCTCCAAAAATTGAGACTAAGGGGCCAGGCAATGCAAATATGCGACATGACCCCTTAAGCATTTGAAAAACAACGCGTTGTAATTTAAAAAAAGTTTTGATACTTAAATAAGCAAATAAACAAAAACGCATTGTTGCTACATTACTTAATGGTTTTATTTATGAGCTCAATAAGTTCTTTTGCGGCATGCTCAATATCTTTGTGACCGTGGTGACGAGCATGCTCTAAAGAATCTTTAAGCGCGCTGATATGCACTATTTTTAAATCACCTGTTGGATAATCATAGCGCTCTTTTGCATCCTCTGGAAAATCGGAATTAATTCCTAAATGCCACAACGCATAGCTTGAAATATCATGAGTGTTTAAATATTTGACGATTTCATCATCAGTTGGTTTATCTTCACGCCAATTTGAATGATGTTTTGCAACCTCTAATTTCCCCTCGATAAGCTTTCTTGCATATTCAAGTGCTTGTCTATTGAGTGTTACTGCCACAACACGCTCCTTTTTAAAATGGTTGACAGGTACGATATACTTGCATAGTGTATCGTTGTTATAAAATGAAAGGCAAGTATGTCACGTAGCTCATCGTATTCATTTGAACAGTTCAAACCACTCATAATAATTACCGCTGTTATTATCGTTCTTACTGTACTTTTGCAACTCTTTCATGGATTTACTACATCGGGGTTCATGCTGGATTTTATGGGAGTATTTTTTTTAGTATTTGGTGCTTTTAAACTCGCTAATGTCTCTGCTTTTGCAAAAGCGTATAAACAATATGATCTCATTACCCAGCAGTTTCCGCTGTGGGGATACCTATACCCTTTTATTGAAGTTACTTTAGGGGTTGCCTACTTATTTCGCTTCAATATTTATCTTATATCCGCCATCACCCTAATCCTCATGATAATTGGAAGCATCGGCGTTTATCGTAAACTCAAAAAAAAAGAAACGATAGCATGCGCCTGTTTGGGTACGGTTTTTAAGCTGCCCATGACATATGTAACCTTAGCCGAAGATCTGATAATGGCTTTAATGGCTGGCTATATGTTGATTTTTTAGGACTATAATGCGGTGTGTAATAATGTTATTGCTTAGCATGTCTGCACTCACTCTGCCTCAAGAACATACTACAATTTTTGCATCGTCGTTAGGTAAAAAAACTATTTCAACTGATCGATGCTACCTCAGACCAACGCAGATTAAAGAATATAAAGAATTTTCCCATGCAATGAGCCTTGATGATGTCCTGTGTTATTACTTGTTTGGAGGCAGGGTAAGCACTACACGTGCGCAAAGAAATTTTGCAAGCTGGTTTAATAAAAAATCTATAAAACTGTTCTTAATGCTACAAAATACGAGCAAATCTAATCCGCGAATATGGACAGTATTAGAAAAACAATCAGATGAGATAATTGGTTTCGTTGGGTTACACCGATTATATAAAAACGTAAATACTGCTTTAAGCATTTTCAACAAAAAAAATTTCAATCTTTCCCTATCTCTGTTTCCTGCTCATCAAGGCCGACACCTCTCATTGGAAGTAACAACTGCTTTTGTACAGGCTTTTTTTAACACTAAAAAATACAAACGGTCCACTGGGCTAACGTTTTTGGTTAACAAGAAAAATGATCGCGCAATTTCATGCTTTACCGATTATGAATCAAACCACCCACGCTACGGCTTGCAAGACCAGGGTATATTTAAATACAAATATTCTAAGCGATTTACGATGGCATGCTATACACTTTCGCGCACCGCGTACGAAGAATTTTCTCAAACCATTAAAGATGTAAATGTGATCGTATAACCATTTTGCTTAAACAAGCCCCCTTACAATTATTAAAAGGATGAAAACGTATGAAACAAATATTCATAGTAGCAGGTTTAGCACTCAGCTTGCACGGTGCAGAAAAAAACCACATAGATTTAAGCTCTTTAGAAACCCCTCGCTTAATACTCAGGTACAGCACAACCCAAGACCGCCAAGTATTTAAGGAAATAGCCACGTCCGATGATGCGGTATGCCAACATCTTTTTGGAAAATCGGTTAACCAAGAGCAGATGATAAAACGGTTTAGCACATTCAAAGTTAGAGTTGGTCTATACTTAAATTTTTTTATTAAAAATAAAACTATTCCTTTTTTGGTAGATCAAATCGTTGGGTAATTTTAGATAAAGAGCGTAATGCTCAACCCATTGGTTTTATTGGCCTCAAAGATGCAGACAGCAACGTAAAACACTTGTTACCCTCAGATAATTATAAAAATTTCTCAATTTTTCTAAAAACCGATGCCCAAAAAAAGGTTATGTTAAAGAAATAACACACACATTAATACCTGCGATTATGTCTGCACCCGAACATCAAGATGTTGATGGGTTATGTTTTTTGGTTTCTTCTGACAATACCAACGTATTGCATTGTTTGCTCAAAGAAGATGGTTCAACCAAATACGGAGTAAGCGATCTGGGCACAATACCATTGGCCCAAGCTACCTATATGGTACCGGAGCCCGTAATTGCCCACATGTTTACGATATCTCGGGAAAATGTTATACAACAATTTCGTAATAACTAAACACCAGCTGTTGTAACACAAGGAAGTTTTTATGAAAAAAATATTATCTTTAGCCCTCGCATCACTCGCTCTTTGCGCAAGTGAAAATGCTCCGCTGGTGACTAATAAGTCGCTTGATACAATCGTGCTTGATAATGTAACTTTAAAAAAAGCAGGTGCAAAAGATGCATCAGACTATATAAATTTGGTAAGCGATATCAATGTATCTCGATATCTATTAGGCGCACCCATAACTCAAGAAAAAATCGATGCAATTAATAAATCTACCTTCAAGACTAAAATTATGGCGCCCTTGGTTTTTGCTTTGCCAGAATTTCTCACTCGCCGGTTATTTCATGCCGGACCTCGTTGGATGATAAAAGATCAGAGTGATGCGACCATCGGATCCTTAAGCTTGGCAACACCTCCTGCTGAAATAAAGCAATTTCTTATTAGCAAAGGTATTAATAGCAACCATTATGATAATCTTGCCATAACATTAAAAGCATCTGAATGGAAAAAGGGATATGCCAAAGAAACTATTTTTGCCTGCCTAAAAAGAGTTTTTAATAACGAACGATATCAAAACATCAAAGGGATTGTATTGTGCTTTAATAAAGAAAATACCGTTGCCTTAAATCGCCTTCTTGATAGCCAAACACAGCAAGCAAAACAACCGGTTGTGTATCAAGGCGAAATCAATTTACCAAAAGATTTTAGTAATATTGCACCTGAAGCATTCACCGCAGCGTGTTTTACCATAAGCAAAAATGACTTTTTGCATTACACCCAGACACAAGAAAAATAGCAGTCAAAGACTTACATCTAAACTAAAAAATAAAGGAAGTTTATGAAAAAAATATTATTTTTAGCTCTTACACCACTCCTAATACACACCGCTGAAAAATTGGCTCTTGTCAATAATACCGCCACTGATCCTATAATCACACCGCACCTTACGCTACAAAGAGCAGGTGCCAAGCAAGCTGCGGATTTTGTGAATTTAGTAAGCGATCTTGAAGTTTCACGTTACATGTTTGTAGCGCCACTATCTCAAGAAAAACTTAATGCAATGACTCAGTCAACATTCAAAACTAAAATTTTTGCTCCCTTATTTTTTGCACTACCTGAGTTTGCTCAACGCAAACTTGCCGGTGCTGGCCCGCGTTGGATAATTAAAGACAACCTAGATAAAAGTATTGGATCGTTGAGCTTATCTACCGTTCCTCAAGATGTTAAAAATTTTTTAGAGTCTAAGGGTATTGATAGCACAAACTATGAAAACCTAGGGTTGATACTTAAACCTTCAGCATGGAACAAAGGCTATGCCAAGGAAACAGTTTTCACCGCGCTTAGCCGCATATTTAACAATCCAAAATTTGCCTATCTTAAAGGTGTAACGCTGTGTGTTAATACTGATCACCAGTATGCACTGTCCAAACTCATCAGCAGCAAAACTAACCATGCCAAAGCTCCGGTAAAACATCATGGTCAGGTATATTTGCCTCATGGGTTTCACAAATTAGTACCTGACGCATGCACTGCTGAATGCTTTACTATCAGCAAAGAAGATTTTATGCCGCTGTTGGGTAACTCGAACAATAATAACTAACAACATTCGTTTTATTATTTGCTTTAAAAAAGGTATTTAGTATGTTTAACGTGATAGTACTTAGCTTAATGGTATGCATGCCTCTGTTTGCAAGCGAACCCGAAAAGCAGTTGGCTTGCTATACAACTGATGATTATATTGAATGTGATAACTTACTACTTAAAAAAACTACTCTTTGGTCGAGCTGGCGCGACGCAAATACATTTATTGAACTTGCTCAAGAACACGCAACCTCCGAGTTTATGTTTGGCGCACGGGCGACTCAAGAAGACATTGCCCGTATAATTAAACCGAGTTTAAAAAATAAATTATTAGCCACGACTCTTTTTGCGGCATCAAATTTATTACAGCATTCTCGTTGGATGATTACCGATACCCAAACAAAACAAGTGATCGGATCTGTGGGTCTTAGTCCATTAAGCCACCCTCAGATAATTAAGCTTATCTATGATAATGATGAAAATAACACGAATGTGATGGGATTAGGATTAATGCTTCAAAAAGACTATTGGCAATCCACAAAACTCCGGTCAAGTATACTCACTTTCTTACAAACTGTGTTCAATACCCATAAAACCGTTAATGGTATTGCCGTGTGCATCAATGAATATCATGAAGCAGCGCTCAACTGTGTGCGGAACTCAGAAACTCAACAAGCAATACCCCCATTTGTCTATTGTGGCAAAGCTGACTTTCCTGAAGGCTTTACCGCTGCACACCCAAAAGCATTTAAAGGTGAATGCTATCTCGTTAAAAATGATAGCGCACTTGATAACGATTAAATAAAGGTATTATATGAATAAACTGTTTCTTTCTCTTTGTTTTTTATCAACGTCTCTACTTGCCAATGAGCACACACTTTTGAGCAAAAGTCAGATTAAAACAATAAACACAATAAACTTGGTACTCACCAAGAGCAAAGCCTCTGATGCGCCTGACTTTATTAGGTTAGTCAGCCAGTATGAAGTCTCTCGCTTTATGTTTTGCTCAGAAGCCCCTGAAACCAAAATCCAAAAACTTGCTAAGTCTAAATTTGCAACAAAAGTTCTGGCCCCTCTTATGCTCAAGCACGACAGTATAGGTGGCAGTTTTTGGATAATCAAAAAAAATACTCTTGAAGAACAAGGCAACAATCATATGATTGGGTTTGTGGGTTTAACATCACTCCATAAAAAGGTTAAAAAACTTGTTCGCACCATTGATCGTAATAATTACAAACAATACATGAATATTGGCGTATCGTTGGAGCCAGGAGAATGGGGCAAAGGTTACGCAAAAGAATCTCTGTGCGCACTCATGAGTGCCGTGTTTGCTTCAAAAAAATATAAACATGTTAAGGGACTTACTATAACCGTTAACAGCGATCATACCCGATGCCTTGCGACATTAATGAATGGTGAAAGCACAAAACAACCGCTGGTCTATCAAGGTGAATTAGCATTACCTAAAGGTTTTTCTAAATTGGTGCCAACTCCCTGCACGGTTAAAAACTTTACCATAACCAAAAGCGATTTTTTACAATGGGCACAAGCCAATACCGATGAAAAGCAAAAAACAGAAGCTATTCAATCATAATACGATAATTTGAACACAGCATAATCAAGTAATACAAAGCGGCGCCATTAAGTGCCGCTTTGTACCTAGGCCTCAGTGTCACTTATACTCACTCATAATGCAACGTAAGATTGTTGACCGCTTGCCCTTTAAGTCATAATAATCAAATGAGGGGCATTTTTTTAAATGGGGGAGTACCGTATGAAATTATTATTGTTACTAGTATTGTTTGCCTTTACCATAAACTCAGGTGAGCCCGAAAATAAGCTGGTAAAACAAACCTCTACCGATCTAATAGAAGATGTTAATTTCACGATTAAAAAATCTTCATTTTTATCCTGTTGGTCCGATGCCAGTGAATTTGTCGCTTTGGTTAAAGACCCCGATGTATGTAAGTTTCTATTCGTAGCGGAAGCTACGCCTGAAGAAGCCGAACAAATAGCATCAAGTTTGAAAACTAAATTATCCGCTGCATTTGCGTTTATGATACCAAACAGCGTATTTCCGCGCTGGATGATCAAAGAAAAAAGATCTAATAACTACATAGGTTGCATTACGTTGTCGGCAATTAATCCAACAATAGCACTGTTACTCAAGCAATGCGACCAAGAACTTACGGGAAATTATTTGAATTTTGGCATAGCAATAAAAAAATCCGAATGGCATAAACATTACGCAATGCAAGCCATGAAGGCATTTTTATCATCTATATTTACCAGTAATGAATACCGTGACATAAAAGGAATAGTTTTTTGCACCAATCCGTCTAACAAAAATGGGCTAAATTTGGTACAAAACCCAAACACACAGCAGGTAAAAAAACCTTTTGTGTATCATGGAGAAATTAACTTTCCCCAGGGATTTTGTAAAACATTACCCAAAGCATGTGTTGCGCATTGTTTTACGCTATCTAAGAAAAATTTTTTTGATATCAAGTAACTTATTCTGGTTCTGTAAAAACGACACATTTATCTTATGTATTAAAACAAAAGATATAAGACGACATTATTTTATTTTTTAAGCTGGCACGCTGAATGTAATGACAGTTTAATTTTTGTTGGTCGTTCAAGTAATACTAAACATTTAGTATTCTAGTAAGAAGAACATATTATAAAATAGTTAGAAAAAATTGTTTTTTGCATCGTGTTACAACATCTTAAGGTAAAACATATGATATCAAGTAAGTTTCTCCTATGCACACTTTTAATTCCTGCCACAGCAATACATACAATGGAGAACCAATTTAAGGACCAAAAATCTCACTTTACAGAACAACATCTATGTGTCTTAACTGATCCATATGAAATAGACATTTCTACACGGCTCATCAATTCAATTGCCTTTTTTAATAAACACATGAATGATACTAATTTTGAATTCAATGTCCGCGAAATAACTCCCGCTATTATTAATAGTATTAACCCACAAAGAAAATTGTCTCCTCTTACCTTTGCGTGTCGCTCAGCTAGTCAAGGCAAATTATATATGACAAAGCTACTCCTCAAATTAGGCGGAAACCCATTATTAGGATATCCACATCCCCTAATAGATGAATTACTCGCCTTCCGCTGTGTCAATAAATATAAAACTGCTCAGGAATGTGCACAAGCAACTGACTCTTTACCATATTTAGCAGCCACCTGTTGTTATGAAAAAATTGCACAGATTATAGACCACGTAAAACAAACACAACCAAAAGACATTGAAAATTCCTTAATGATGTTTGTTAAATATGGATCGCTAGGAGGAAAAGATGCGGTAGATAAAACCGCTCTAGAACTTATGAGCCACGGCGCCAATCCAAATGCATTAATGCACGACTCTCAACAAACACAGTTGATGCGATCCGTTGCATTCGGCATTCTGACTCGAAATATCAATGTAATGGAGAGTTTGCTAAAGTACGGTGGCTTACCAGAACACGCACAACAAACTGTTGAGAACATCATAGAAACAATACAAAAAAAATCCGCTAGTGACAGAGAAGCTAATTTAATGGTTGAATACTGCTTTGAAGTCATGGATGTTATTAAAAAATATTATTAAAATAATTTACTATCTACTGCACTTTTTGTCTCGATAACCATACTTACTCAATAAAATTTACTGAGTTATTGGTCTATGTTTGGGATATTGTAAAGAACTTTCCTCAATTTTGATTATTGCCTTCTCGGGTACACATCCCAATCTTGATGCTCATGCATTTCTTGTAATCAACAAATTTTTTATTATGATTGTAGCGCGAATAACATACACCTTACAAAGCTATCGCGTGACATTGGTTCGGCACAGACATCAAGTAACATGTTGTCTTGTTATATGGACGGGATAACTTAAACGACGCTCTGTATGAATTAACATCATTTTCACCATATATAATTTAAGGATTTTCGTGAAGAAATTACTGCTATTTACAATAGGATTTTCAATTGAAATCAATTCAATGGAACAACGTCAACCATTTCCTTATGAACAGTTACCAATAGAATTACAAAAAGAAGTTTTAAAACAGGTCGTAACAACCACAACCCCTCTTAGAGCGGTAAGAAACCTTCATAATTTTCGCCACACCAATAAAAACTTCTATGATAAAATAAATAAAGATAAAAGTTTCTTTTATGATATTGTAAACGAATTGGTGAAAAATTTTCCGGGTCATGAAGTTGGCATAGCAAGGGCGTTCCATAGAGATATAGCTAAAGAATGGCTAAAAAAAACAAATCCTAACGTTATTTATGAGACCAATCATATGATGTATCCATTGGGTATAACCCCATGTGAACTGCAAAAAAGCGTCGCAGAAAATGATATTAATAAGATTAAAGAATTATTACAACAGGGCTATCCTACCTCAATATACTATGGTCGACATCTCGTTGGGTTAGACACGTTTGCTGCAGGTCGTGGACTCTCGCTAGCAGCACTCGAGTTATCAGCCAAATATGATCTGTATGTTTACATGGATTGTAGCATTAAAACATTATTAGAAGAGGCTCAAAGTACAACACAAGCCCTTCAGGACGATAGCGCACGACAAAAAAATAAAGCTATTATTGAGCATCTTCAAAACTTGCAAAAAATCTACAATACGTAAAATTTGGAAAAAAAAATTACTTACCTCAGTGTGGTATATCATAATATAATTAAGCAGTAAAAACCTGAAAAGAAATGATGAACTACAAGCAGTAACGGCAGAAAATGAGAAGAAAATAGCCGACATGAATACATGGCAACGTGCTACTATGCAAGCATCGGTAAAACGAAGTCACGAAGTTAAAAAACGAGCAGAAAAAGTTGATAACGAATCTGACGTTGCTGGAATTGCAAGTGACCTTGGTAATGCCTTTAAAGATGGTCAAAGACCCTCTGACGCCAGCACGTGAACTCAATAACGATGCCCAGAGCAAAATTAACATCGCTCGAAGAGCACTAAATAAAAAATGGAATCATTTTTTGGATTGGCTACATGGTTAAAACATTACCATACGTTTTTTTCAATCGCGAGGGTTTTAATACGCGCTTCAAGCTCGTCATACTCTGATTGATCATGCTCAGTCCATTCACCTGGCTCAAAACCCTTTTTTGCCGCCATGCTTAGTAAACAATCTATTAACGGTTGCATCTCATCAAAGGCGGTATTTTTTTCATCAGTTTGTGCAATCTGTTGATTGATAAGATCAATATCCCAGTCTTGGCACATACTATCCGTTGTTGCAGTGCGTAAGATATGCTTACTTGAATTGGCATAAATACTCGTAAAATATCCCCTATTTGTGCTCAGCTCAAAGGTATAATCACGAGCGCGATCGATTAATATTTTGCATAACGCTTTACCGCACACAGCCAAAATCTCTGCGCTTGCTTGGTCATACCTAACAGTAACCTGCTTTAATTGTGAAATAGATTTAATTAATAATGGTACTGACGTATTTCTTAAGTCATATTCCATTACTTTAGCCCCTCCACAACCACTTGTTTTAATGCCAGCTACAACGGCGTGAGTATTAGAATTAACATCTTGATCCGTTACATATTGCCAATAAGTGGTACCACACCATGATTTTGCATAGGTAATTCCAGAAATCACCTGAGAAGATTTTGTATCCCATAACGTAAGGGAGTTGTGCTGATGTGGATACAATACGATACCTAACCGACTATTAACCGTCAGCTTAGGGGCGTAGCGATCATTAGGCATTATTTCACGATCGCAAATTCTTTCAATGAACTCGTCTCGTTCTAAAACTCCTTTAAAATCAATAATCGGTTTTTGAGTTTGTACATCATAGCACACGATAAGAGACTTATGCTCATTCTGATTGTCACAAACACCATAGACTTTGCAATTTTGCTCATCAAACGAGGTATCTAAAACCTCAGCAGCAAAACTAAATTGAGATAATAATTTTTTGTTAGTTACTTGATAAAGCCCTATGGTATTAACATCACGCGGACAGCTCAGCAATCTTTTGCTAGCGTCCAGATATGATGCACATAAAGACCTTGCATCGTGAGTTAAGGATAACTGTTCACACGTGTCTGAATCAAAATTATACAAAGTGGTAGTGCCACCAGGGATGCGACTGACGCAAACAGTGCCGTCATTTGAAAACGTCATTAAAGATTTTTGATCTGTTTTTGACCGGTCTAAACGAACTTCTTTATAACACATATCATGCTCGCAAGCATGTAACAATATGTTAAAAAATAGTATTACACCAAACATAACACTCTGCATTATAGCACTCCTTACCATCACATAGTACTAACAAGTAACTTGTTATATCATGATATCACTTACAAAACTACTCAAAGGCTTTTGGAAATAAAGCTTTTAAATAATAAACAAATGGTTGAATTATTCTATTAAGAACGCTTTATTACACATGTAATGATGATGACCAAACTGTAATCTAAACAAGAACCGTGAGCAAGTTTATATTTATAAATTTATTAAATTATTGCTATTAGAAATTTGCTGTTGCTATTATGAGGGTGATTACCCCATTACTGAGGAAATAACTATGAACAGATATTCTTGGTTATTACACATTACTTTTTCACTCCTGTTTGCAACCAATCTCATGGCAATTCAAGAAATTAGCATCAAAGAAGATGACAAAGGCAACTCCTATTTGCATCTAGTTGCTCAACGAGGTTTGTGCGGGTATGTGACCTTACAAAATAAGTTGTACGATCAAACCGTGCTTGAAGCATTTTTATATTCGGGTAACACATTAGTAAAAAAACTGGGCCGCTATGAGTGGCATAATCCTACCCAACCCGTGCAATTTAGCTTTGATTCTGCCGGTAGGCAAGACACCGATCATTACCGCATCTATTGTTATCCGCGCTATGGCGACAGCACAGACAAATCAAGCTGTAAAGATTTAGTAGTTGTTGATTTTAATCAAAGCAGGACGCGTGCTTCATGTACTGTCGCAGCACCATGGGCCGGTGGAAGAGGCACAATACCCTTTAAACCACTATGTATGGACGCACTCTACAAATCATCTGAATGCACTAACAAAGAATGAGTTTGGTTATGGTAAAAAAATTTGCACTTATTGCCCTTGCAGCATTACCCGTATTGGCCCACACCACAGAACAACCTAAAACAATCTGTATGTATTTATTTGTACATGGCATAATGAATATTGAGGCCCATCTTAATACCAGTACTTTTATCCATTTATTCAACGATGATATAGAAGATACCTTATACAAAGCTAATATTTTATACGTGCGAAACGATCCATTTTTCCAACAAAGTCAGCCGATTCAAGGCCTAGGCTTAATACCCATAGATATGAACAAAACGGCACCGGGATACGCAGCAGGTGCTATGGCACAACTCTTTGAACAACAGCTCCCCAAAGATCAGGGGTGCGAGCATAAGTATTACACTTTTGGCTGGTCAAGCTTGCTCAGTTTTTCTGAACGGTACAAAGCAGCACAACAACTCTATTATGCGCTGTCACAAGAAGTACAAAAATACACACAAGAAGGTCATACCGTGCGTTTAATGGCCGTTGGTTACAGCCATGGTGCTAATATTTTGCTTAATTTAGCTGCGATAAAAAAAGAAAATACTCTCGCGCATGAACCATTTAGTATCGATACCCTTGTGTTAATGGGTGCTCCTATACAATGTGAAACTGATCATCAGATAATGGACCCGTTGTACAAGAAAGTATATCACTTATATTCTAATGCCGATGTGCCTCAAACATTAGACTTTTTCACCAGCAAACGTTTTTTTTCAGAGCGCATGTTTAGGCCCCGCAAAGGGTTTGTGCTGCCAAATAAATTAGTGCAAGCAAATATAAGCATTTTACGACGCGCTGGCGGCAACCATAAAAAGTTGCCTTGCAAAAAAGTAAATTGTAAATCTCAACTCATGCGTGATATTTCACCAGGTCACACTGAATTATGGTTTTTTGGGTGGACACAATGTAGTTATCGCCCTAACCTGCCTTTTTGCCCGCTCCCATTGGCAACACTCATTCCTACTTTTATAAAGTATTTACAGCGCGTGGAACCGGAACTAGACCCAAATAAAACAGCATACATGACTATTGATACCTACCATGACACGATAACCATAAAAAATAATCGTAAAGGACATATAGTCTTACAAGACAAGTGGATAAACAATCAGGTGACTGATTATATTTCTTTGGCAAATCAGTTTAAACCATCATACACCAAAGAAATATATCAAAAACGTCGCCAAGCGGCATTTGATAAAGCACGTGATTGGCATAAAAACTACGTCAAGCAACAGTGGTATGCTGCTCACTGCCCGCGTACGGTTTCCCAAATATGCAACAAGTCATCAAACTGAAGTTCTTGTGCACGTTTTTTAAGCACATCTTCAGAAAGCAAAGACGCATTAAAATGACCTTGAGATAAGTTATTTTTAAGCGTACGACGTGGTTGATGAAAACATAATTTGATAAAACGCCAAAACTCAGCTTCGTTCGGAATAGGTTGTAATTCTGCGCGCGGCTTGAAATACAAGAGGCGTGAAAAAACTTTTGGAGGCGGTAAAAAAGCCGTTGGTGGTATTTTATCTAACATTTTCCATTCAAAGAAATATTGGAAAAACAATGAGGGAAATCCATACCCTCTACCACTCGTTTTTACAATTTTTTGTGCAACCTCTTCTTGTACCATGATTACGCCTTCTTTGAGCATCGCTCTATTTTTTTGGAGCATATGCAAAATCGGAAAGGTAACTTGATATGGCAAATTAGCAAGAAGCGTCCATGGTTGATGGGGCGCTAGGCGTTCAAAATTGACGTCTAAAACGTTTTCAAGAAAAACTTCTGTTCGTTTATCGGCAACCGTATTTTTAACGAGCTCCGCCCATTCTGGATCGATTTCAAAAATCCATAAGCGAGCAAAGGAATGCTTTATAATTTCTTTCGTTAAAAAACCATCACCACAGCCAATTTCAAAAATTGAACTCTGGTCATCAAGGGTGACGTTAGCAAGCATATGCTCGACTACTGATTGCTTACGCAAAAAGTGTTGGCCATAGCGCTTTTTTATAGCAATACCATGTGAATACGAAGACATAAAACCTCAGTTAGGGCATCAAAGCATCTTTAAATACATCAAGCTCTTCAAGTACTTTACCTACCCCTTTTACCACGCAGAATAATGGATCTTCTGCTACATGAACCGGCAATCCTGTTTCAATTGATATCAGCTTATCAAGCCCACGCAGTTGTGAACCGCCGCCAGCCATGGTAATACCTTTATCAACTAAGTCAGATGACAATTCAGGTGGTGTATTCTCTAATGCTACACGAACACCGTCAACAATGCTCGAAATAGTTTCAAGTAATGCTTCGTTTACTTCTTCGCTCGTCAAGGTAATAGTTTTAGGAACACCGGTTACTAAATCTCTTCCTTTAACTTCTACTATTTTACCCGCAGTCGCTGAATCTAAGAGTGCTGCGCCAATTTCAATCTTAATGCGCTCCGCAGTACGCTCACCAATTAATAAATTGTATTTGCGTTTAACGTACTGGACAATTGCACGATCCATCTCATCGCCACCAACGCGGACTGATCTACAGAATACTACAGATTTTAGTGATATCACCGCAACTTCTGTGGTACCGCCCCCTACGTCAACGATCATGCTACCCGCTGGATCTTGTACTGGCAAACCAGCACCAATAGCGGCCGCCATAGGCTCAATAATTGTATACACTTCACGCGCACCAGCTTGTTTTGCAGAGTCTTCAACAGCACGCTTTTCAACCTGAGTAATGCCAGACGGTACTCCAATGATCATACGCGGACGCACTAACGTACGGCGATCATTGTGTACAGTACGTATGAAATAGCGAAGCATGCTTTCGGTAAGTTCAAAATTTGCAATCACGCCATCACGCATGGGACGACATGCCACAATGCTTTCTGGCGTTTTACCAAGCATTTCTTTTGCACTTTTACCTGCTGCCAAAACCACATTGGTGTTTGCTTTTACAGCAACAACGGAAGGCTCATTAAGCACTATTCCTTTACCAGGAACATATACCACGGTATTTGCAGTACCCAAATCTATTGCTAAATCATTTGAGAATATGCTGAATATTCTTTTAGCGGCAAAAAATTTCATATTTTTCCTTGCGCATTTGTGACGCTATTATTCTAAAAATTAAATTCCACGCCCAACGAAACTTTGTGTACTTTAGGCACATCTCGTGAAGCTATCAATACTTGAGGAACATCCCATGCAAACCGCACTATCGGACTAAATCCTCGTTTAATCTTTGTTTTACCAAAGTCATAAAAGACCATTAAGGTAACATATTCTGACGTCCATGAAGAACGCTGTCTTACATCTTTTAAATTCACGGGAATCGATCGGTCGTTGCGCGCGTCTGTCCAATAATCAGGCTCATGGTGAGTCAAGGTATAAAAGACGCGTACCCCAAGACCATCGCGAAGATTTTCTAATGAAAAATAAGGATTAAATACAACAGTGTAACCAGGATCGATAAGCGCGCGACCTACTACTAATCCTAGAAACTGTGGTTCTTTATTTACCGGCATACGCCATTCTTGAATTTTGCTAAAGCGCTTGCTTAATCGTAACCATAAGCCCACTTTCCAATCTTCTTTAACTTCAAGCTCAGCTTCACCCATTACATAGCCACCCCAGTGTCTGTTGCCACCAAAGGGAACTGATGAGGTGTACCAAATATTGGCACGATCACCTATTGGGGCAAGCAACCCAAAGCGAATACCCGCATCAATGCGACGCATTTTTAGGTAATAATATAACGTTTTGCTAAAGCGTGCATAAAAATCAAAATCACCTAATCCACTGTGATGTTTGCGATCGCCCAAGAGACCAATTGAACTGCTCATGCAGCGACGAATTTCTTCAAGCTCATTTTTATCACTATCAGTGAGCACTAAATTAGTTTCTTTGCCAATGAAAAACTCAAATCGTGATTGAACACGCATAATAAGGCCATAAAAGCCTAAAGAAAACCATGAAGTAATTTGTTGTTGATATGAAGGCACTATACCCTGGGCTTGAATTTTTCCTTCCATGATCCAAGGGATTTCACCAAGCTGCCATTCTGCGGGCAAAGGATTTGGTCTACCTGCTGCTACAAATGAGCGCGCCCACTCAACTTGGTCTAACGTGCCTTGCAAAACGGGAATGCCAATTTCATTACCATTGGTGCCAAATGCAGTTTTAGACGTAGATGCAAAAATATCAAATGCTGCATGCGAAGGTCTACAATCTACCGTTAAATACGGACGCTCAAACGGGGGAAAATATCTATTATCAAAAAAAGATGCATACGCATTATAAGAAATGAGTAGCGTTATTATGATCGTTATCGTACTACGTCTTTGTATAGCCATTACTAATCCTGCTAGAATCTGATGATCATATGTTGCATCCTGTTTACTCGCCTTGTGTGTTAGCATTTTGGAGGAGAGAGGGGGATTCGAACCCCGATCCCATTCACATGGGATAGCCGCTTTCGAGGCGGCCGCTTTCGACCACTCAGCCATCTCTCCATAACGGCAAAAATGTTAACTTCTACACCACTCTATAATATCGTATTCTGTATTTTTGAAAAGCAGTTCACAGCATGCATTTTTAACTTTCTAATAGTGCAATTACGCGCTGCGACCATGATATCATGATAGTTAAAAAACACTACCCTTTTTAGCACTGGGCATATTTTTCAAAAAGTAGACTTGCACTCTGGATGTGTTACAATTTTGAATGTTTTTTTATCAGAAAAAATAATAAAAATAATATAGTTAAATTGAATTTTTTTAATAAAAAAAGGTTTAAGAATGAAGCTCTTAAGAAAAATTCAATATGTTTTAACCATAACCATGACAGTACATTTAATACCGACTCTGTGCGAACAAAAAAAAGGAGAATGCATGTTATCAACTAAAGTACAAGGAATAGTCTTAGCCGCGGGACAAGGTACCCGTTTTAAAACAGGCAGATCAAAGCTTGTTGAAAAAATTTGCGGTCAAGAAATGATTTTATTTGCAACACGATTACTAGAACAACTGCATATCCCCTCTTTGGTCGTTGTAGGGTATCAAAAAGAATTAATTCAAGGCATTTTAGAAAATCATCATGGCACTTCAGTTTCTTATTGTGTGCAAGAACAGCAAAAAGGAACCGGCCATGCCGTGCTATGCACCCAAAAATATTGGGAACGAGATAATTTACTTATCATGAACGGTGATGTACCATTAGTGACCCCTCAAATATTAGAAAATCTCTACGCAGAACATGATAAAGCGCAGGCTGATATTAGTTTTGTAACATCTCACAATCCCGATCCTTCTTGTGGCGGGTATGGGCGTGTAATAAAAAAAGATAATTCAATCGCTATTGTAGAAGCACGTGATTTTGAAGGTGATCCAACCGAAGAATGCTGCATCAATGCGGGCATTTATTTGATACGTCGCTCATTTTTAGAAGAAGCACTCGGCGCATTACAAATTAATGAAAAAAGCCAAGAATTTTACTTAACTGACCTGGTTAAAATCGCAAGCCAAACGCAACGTGTTGTTGTTACTGTTGATGCACCGTTTGATCAAATCCGCGGCATCAATAATTTCCAAGAATTATGGGCTGCTGAGCAAGTAAAACGCGCCGAGCTCTTAAAATATTGGATGGATCATGGAGTGCATTTTTCAGCTGCACAAAATGTGCATTTAGATCTAGATATTACTATTGGTTCTGGTACCTACGTAGGCTGTGGTGTACACTTACAAGGAAAAACAGTTGTAGGAAAAAACTGTAAGATCAATGAAAATGTTTCGTTAGAAAATGCAAAAATTGGCGACAACGTTACCATTTATCCGCAAACAATCATTAAAGACTCTACCGTGGAAGCAGAAGCAGAAGTCGGGCCCTTTGCGTATGTATCAGGAAACTCTGTCATAAAACAAAAAGCTATAATTGGTAAATTTGTTGAGGTAAGACGAAGCATTGTTGGTGCTGAGTCAAAAGCAAAACACCTTGCATACCTTGGTGATACCCAGCTTGGTGAACGCGTAAATATCGGTGCGGGAACTATTACCTGTAATTACGATGGTAAAAATAAACAAAGAACAATAATTGGCGATGATGCCTTTATTGGGAGCAACAACACGATTGTAGCACCTGTCACTATTGGCAAAAAATCATTCACTGCTGCAGGCTCAGTAATCACTGATGATGTACCAGACAATGCGCTTGCTATTGGACGCACACATCAAACCAATAAAGAAGGCTATGCAGAAAAAATACGCAAATCGCACTATGAAAACAAAGTAGAATTTACTACTGCTGGTTTTGTAGGCGCCTTGAAAGGTAAGAACAACAATTCATGTCAATAAGATTTATACACACCGCTGACATTCATTTTGGCATGGAAAACTATGGTCGCATAGATCCAAAGACGGGTATACACACCCGTCTTTTGGATTTTGAGCGCGCTTTTAACGCCTGCGTTGATTCTGCGATTGAGCACAATGTAGACTTCTTTTTGTTTTCTGGCGATGCCTACAAAACAGCTCATCCAAGCCCAACGCAACAAAAGTTATTTTTAAAGTGTTTGCTTCGATTATTTAAAGCTAATATTCCCGTAGTTATGATTATTGGTAATCATGACAATCCGCTTAGTTTTGGAAAAGCTCATAGTCTTGATGTGTTTTCAGATTTGCCCGTTGACGGGTTTCACGTAATTGCAAAGCCGACTATTTTGCAGTTGCAGACTAAAAGTGGCCCCTGCTCTATTGTTGGAATTCCATGGCCTACGCGTAACACGATCAGCTTGGGCGCGCAGCTTGAAAAAACAGGAGCGCATATTACCGAATACATCTCTCACGCCGTAGCTGGCATTATTAAAGATTTAGCCTCGCAGCTTGATCAAACTGCTCCTGCCGTACTTGCCGGGCACTTAACGGTAAGCTCAGGTATTTTTTCAGGATCAGAAAAACGCGCAATTTATGGAACTGATCCTATTTTGCTTCCCTCACAACTTGCTATCGAACCATTTGATTATGTTGCTTTGGGTCACTTACACCGCTTTCAAGATTTAAATGCCGGTAATAACCCCCCATTGTGTATTCAGGGTCGCTTGAGCGCATCGACTTTGGCGAACGTAAAGAAGAAAAAGGATTTTGCTTAGTTACGCTTAATGGCAAAAAGCAAACGACCTATGAATTTATCAAAACACCCACGCGCCCGTTTTTACAAATTGAAGTAATGCTCAACGCGCAAGAAGATCACACTAAACAAATTCTTACCAAACTGCAAAGCTACACCCTCACTGATGCGGTAGTTAAAATATTATATCACGTGCCTGCTGGCCACAAAGATACGGTAGACTTAAAAGCTATTCATCGCGCATGCACTGGTGCCATGTATGTAGTAGGTATAATTCCTATACGCAAACCCGAAACCCGAGAGCGCCGTACCGCAGTAGGCGTAGATATGAATTTTGAGACAATCCTTGATGCCTATTTTTCAACCAAACCAGAATATCAATTGCGTAAGCAAGAACTTATTAGCAAGGCCCTAGAATTACTCCACGCTGAGGACACACAGGAACTTGAGTAATTTAACGACGCTTTTTTTTGCGGTTCTTTGCGCCAGATTTATTGTGATCTATTAGATGTGTTTTAATGGGTTCATTCAAATAGTGTTGGTTTGCATGTTTTTTAAACGCATAACGGCTCAGCAAATAATCACTCAAGTTATCTTGCGCGGTAATGGTAGCATTCAATGCTCGCGTTTCTTCAAGCTTATCTTCTATGCATTCAAGCTCAAGCAAACCTTGACTGGTGATTTTTTTTACCATAATAAAAAAAAATAACGCTGAAAATCGTTTGTCGAAAGTGAATGAAGGCTGGTCTGATTCACAAATAAATTCAGCAATCTTAGCACGCCATGTTCTTATACTATGCTTTTTTAAGGTAGTAAGCTGTTCGTTTGTGGGCTGAGATCGTAAATTTGCTTCCATGTGATCTAAATACCCATTGAATCCACTTAAATCAAGCGCCGGCAGTAATAAAAGCTCTTGTAAAATGAGTCGAGTTCTTCGTTCTGATTTGGTATCGTTTATTAAATTTGGCAGCATTTCATCTATGACATGGTAGGGCATGTTGATAAGCGTTTGCGCTTGCATCCACAGGTGATCTTTGTAAGGGGCATACCGCTCATCACCAATCAAAAGCCAAAAATCATTTTCATCATCGTACTCTTGGACCACTGCTTCTTTAAAAGGCTTTTTAAATAATGGTGGTACAACTGCAAAACACCAATTGTTGATGCTGCCATCCTCATTGACATGGTAAGATGTCAACCAATCAACCGGCTTTTTACTCATGGAATATGCTGAAATGATAACAATCATACTCAGCACTATAATCTTGTTAATGCTCAACCCTTCCTTGATTTTTTAATCAAGGTAAACAATAGTTGAGTTCTCAAGCAATTCTTTTTTGTATTGCTCCATCATCTCTTGGAGCTTAGGCTGACGGAGAAGATTTACAATTTCACGGTAGCGCTCTTGTAGTGAACGGGCTTTTTCTGGTCTTTTATCACTCAGGCGATACACTTCAAAGCCATCTTCAATCTCAAGTGGCATACCACATTGACCAGGATAGAGTTTGATAACAAATTGCAAATGTTCTGCAAGTTCAGATTCTGTAATCCAGAATGCCGGACTCCAAACCGCATCAGGTAATTTACCCGATTTAGCCTGCGCCTCAATGCGTTTTTGCTGTGCTTTTTTATCTTGGATTGCTGAAAAAGGAATTACTGTACGCTCGAGCTGATACTCGGCTTCAATAATTTCTGGATGTGCTTGATAATAAGCGTTTACTTCTTTATCCGGAACAATCAAGCGACTGGTAATCTTAAAATTGATAATCGAATTTACGGCGATCATAATACCAAATTGGCGTTTACCCTCTTCGGGTGTATAGCCAGACGATACAAAAATACCATCCATTTGCTGAGGTGTTAATTTATTTTCTGTCATGACTGCGCGCAACTGTTTTTCTATTGCTTCATCATCCGGCAGCATGTGGTATTTTTCAGCATCTTGGTACATTAACCGCTCAATGATTATATCATCGAGTTTGCGTTTTTGACCATCAAGCCCAGGACGGTCTATGTCTGATTGCGTTATAATATCGGTGCTTTCAGGGCCGAAAATCATAACCTTGATAGTATCAACTTGCTTTTTTTGGGCAATTGGTTGAGGGGTACTTTTTGTAATTGGTTGTGCTGGTTTAGCATTCACCAACAAAACAGGAACCAAGAGAATTGCTGCCACTAGTGTTTTGGCATATCGCGTATAATTCATGCTCACCCTACATCTGCATCATCAAAACTATAGATACTAATTAAGGGAATTTACCCTAAGGTAAACTCCCTTATAATTCTAACACTGATTGTCAAAAGATACTAGGCTGCTTTTGGGTGTTGGTCAAAACTTACTTCTTTCTCTTCTGGAAGTGAAATGTCAACTTGGCCTTGTTCCATCTCATCAATATCACCTTGCATTGGCAGCTGCATCATAGGTTGCATTTGGCTGTCTTGTTTTGCAAAGTACTCTTCGTTAATAACTAAGTTGTAGTTCTTTTCTAAGTCATCAATTGCTTTTTCATACGCTTTTGCTTTTTCTTCTTGCATTGCGCGTTGCTCAACTAATGCTTTTACTTCTTCATATGGACGGCGTTTTTCAGCTTCTTTACTGTGTGCTTTAACTACCCAGAACGTGTTGTTTGGAAGTTTGATCAATTCAACAGACGGTGTTTTAGAGATTTCTAAGATGCGTGCTTGTAAAATTGGATCAATGCCGGTGCTTTGAAGAGTAACCAACTTGAAGTCTTTGATTTGATTCTTAATGCCTTTTTCTTGAGCTACTTTATCAAATTCAGCGACTTTATTTTTCACACGGTTCAAGAACTCGTTTGCTGCAGTTTCGTTAGTAAATGAAATACCAACTGCATTTACCCCACCGGTTGAAATAAGCACATCACCAAAAAGATCTTTGCGATCATCATAAAAACGTTTGAGGTCTGAGTAAGAAAGTTTTGGAATGTTTAAAGTTTTTTCAAATTGGCTGGTGTTTAACCATTGAATAAGCTGTTTAAGTGATTCTTGATATTCAGCAGTTTGCTCAATATTTTGATCTTCAGCCCATTTATTAATAAGTTGTTGAGTTATTAATCCCTTAAAGATTTGTTTTCTTGCGCCGGGCATGGAGGCAAACAACGCACCCATTGGATGTTTTTCTACAAAGTTTTTGTAATCAGCCTCAAATTTATTTGAAGTCATGCCTGGTTTTCCTGCAATGGTAGCAATCACTTCTGAGCCATCAGCAATTGCTTCTTCTTTGACGGTGCTTGCAGTTTTTGGTGTATTCATTTGGCCTTTAAACCAATCGAGTGGACCGCAGCCGGGGAGCAATGCAATACCGCTCACTAATAAACCAAGCTTAAAATAGGTGCTCGTTACTGTTTTTTTCATTGATAATCCCTTTTTGCATTGTGTTACATGAAAATATAGTTTCTTGATAAACTGTGCCTGTCATTCTAAACAAAGAACACAAAAAAATCAAAACAGTTATCTGGCCACGCGGCAGGCTACCACAATTGAAATTGAAGCTGGTTTTAAACGCGCTAACACTTTTACTGCTTCTTTTAAGGTTGAACCCGAGGTCATTAAATCGTCGACTAAGAGTATATGTTTATTGTGATAATTACTTGGATCAAGGCGGGTCAGCGTAAAAACATTTTTTACATTGTGTTGGCGCTCTTGAAAAGAAACATGTGCTTGATACTGAGTCTTGGCCACTCGTTTAAGAAGTTTAGAACACGGCACTTGTTTGTATTGGGCAAGAACGTGCGCCATTTCATAGGCTTGGTTATAGCCTCGTTTGGCTTCACGTTGCCAGTGCAATGGTATAGGAACAATAACATCAACTGGATTTTGGTTTACCACGGTCATGTGCCACATCAAGTGCCCTAATTGTCGTGCTGCTACAATATTAGAAAACGTCTTTGCTAATAGTAAGGATTTTAAAGGCTCTTTATAATCAGAAATTGCCCACACATTACACCGCAATGTTGGGGTGACCTCAAGCTGATAAGTAGCAATGGGCTGTATGCGCTCCATACAAGGCTCGCAAAAAATCTGATCTTCTTCTAAAAAGGTACGGCAAGCTTGGCAAAACGGAGGAATAATTATATTTATTAAGGCTTTACCCAGCGAAATAGCCGTATTTTTAAACGCCTGTATCATGCAATAAGCCAATAAATACCATGCATAAGACCGCAAGAGATAAGGCCTGCTGCCATGTCATCAAGTAAAATTCCTAAGGCTCCCCCCACGCATTCAAGCTTGCGAATACCAAATGGTTTGAGAATATCAAACACTCTAAAGAAGAAAAAACCAATAAGCATGGAAAGTGGTGTAAGCGGAATGCCACATAATGCTATGAACATACCCACCACTTCATCAAGGACAATTTCACGTGGATCGTCCCACCGTTGAAATTGCTCAAGCGTTAACTGTATAATCAGCAACGCAATGACACTCAAACTTGCGATAATGGCAAATTGTTCCCATACGCAGACCGGTTGAGCATAGACAGAATAAATAAGAGGTATAGTAAATGCTGAGGCAATAGTACCCGATGCCGGTAAATACCCTACCGGGCCTAACGTTGCAAGAGCAATAATTAACGATTTCATTGTTTATATAGCTTTGTAATGATAAGAAAAGTTCCTAGAACAATACAGCAGTCGGCGATGTTAAACACCGGCCAAGACCAATCATTATAGGAGAGGACTATAAAATCTACAACACCTTTATATACAACGCGGTCAATAAGATTAGAAATAGCACCCGCAAGAACAAGCGTTTCTCCAAAAATTGAAAAGCGCTCACGCCACTGACGCACGGTGAACCATAGCAATATAAGCACAAAGCTTACACTCATGAGGCCGACCATTATAAATGAAGAACTATCCGCAGAATGCAAGAGCCCCCATGATACGCCACGATTTAACACCAAATCAAACGTTAAAAATTCATTAATCAGACGCGGTTCATACAATGAATTAAGTGCCCACCATTTAGTGAATTGATCAATCGCTATAATGATGGCAGCAAGACCAACATATTCTAAGAGCTTGCGCATGCGGCTCATCTAATGATACCCCCTACTTCTTTAATAGCAGCAGATACGCGCTCCCAGGCTTGATCTGCTTCTTGGTGTGTTAATGTTTTTTCGGGGTCGCTTACAATAAATCTAAAGGTTAACGATTTTTGATTATCCCATTCTGGTTTTTCAAAAAAATCGATGAGTTGAACAGAAATAATTTTTGCATCAGCGCCAGCAATAATTTTTTTAATGTCACTAACCGTGCTAAACAGCGGTACCAACATGCTAATATCTCGTTCTACCAATGGATATTTAGCAAGCGGGGCAATTGCGCGTTGTTCAGGTTTATACTGGAGCAAAAAGTCTGCATCTAATTCAAAAATAAATGCGTCACCCAATGTTACCGATTCATAAAACTTAGGATGCGCTTTGCCCGCTATTCCTATAATACGATTATGGTAAACCAGCTGCGCTGTTTGAAATGGTGCATACCAGGGATCAGTGGGATTATCCACCTTAACCCATTCAACCGATAGACCAAGCATCTGCAATAGTTGCTCTATACATTGCTTGCCATCATAAAAATTAACCGGCTTCTTGCGATCAGCAATTATACCAGCAAGTGATTTTTTTTCTTCCACAGCTTCTTGAACATTCCATGTGCGTGCCCATTCAAAAAAGCGTACGTGATCTTGTCGTGCAGACTCTTGTTGCACGGCTTTTAACAAATTAGGAACAAGACTTGTTACTAACCGTTGCCAGTTTTCTGAAACGGCACTTTGCACTTTAAGAGTGTTGTGTGGTTCCCATTTGAGAACACGCAAAAATGACTCATCAAAAAATGAGTAGGTATATAATTCATGCATCAATGATGAAAAGGCCAAGTTTCGTTTTATGTAGCGCACACGCTCAACGCTCGTCAAATCAAACGGCTTCATGACGCGTTGCGGTAAAACAAGAGGTATATTTTCATACCCTAAAAAACGCAGTATTTCTTCTGCAATATCATAGCCGTGAGTTACGTCCTTAGTAGACCTAAAGGACGGAATGGTAATGGTGTAGTGAGTGCCGTCTTGAACAACACCAAACTCAAGCGCATGTAATGTTTTGACAACGAAATCAGGAGTTATGGTCGTACCGATCACCCGTTCTAAAAATTCATGAGTAATGGTAATAACGAGCGGCGCTCCTTGGTTACCCACGCTTATAATAGCGGGAGCCGTCTTGATCTCAAGACCAATTTCTTTGGCAACAAAAATAAATCGCTGCAACGCGATGGCCGTTTGCTGCGGATCTAAACTTTTTTCAAAACGAGCAGAACTTTCTGTTCTTCTTTTTAAACGAGCTGCAGTGCGGCGTATGGTGGCCGCATCAAAGCATCCTGACTCTAAGATAAGATTGGTAGACGATTTGGTAACACCGGTATTCAAGCCGCCGGATATACCTGCTAATGATATTGGCTCTAAACCATTGGTAATAACACAATCATCTTGGGTAAGGTGTACCGTTTGTTCATCAAGTAATTGCAACTCTTCTTTAGCTTTTGCTTGTCGTGCAATTATGGCGCCTGAAGAAATAGCATCGGCATCAAAGGCATGCATAGGATGGCCCATGTCTAACATTACATAGTTGGTAAGATCAACTACTGCATTGATGGGGCGGGCATCTACTTTTAACAATCTAAATGCAAGAGCGATGGGACTTGCTTGCCCGGCTTTTGTTTGAGCATACACAGCAGAAATACGCTGGCATTGCCGGGGATTTTCTATAGCCAATGAAAATGGATTTTCTTTACTGGCTGGTGCTGATTTTTGATGTACTTGAACAGCTAGTGGTGCGGTAATCACTGACAATGGTTTAAGTGGCAATCCAAACATGGCAGCAACTTCGCGTGCGATGCCTCTATGTCCCCATAAATCTGGTCGGTGATTCACTGATTTGTTATCAAGATGAATAAGGTAATCATGGTTTTGAATAGTTTTTTTCCAACTGCCATCTTGCTCAGATGAAGCAACATCAAATGCTGGCAGTGAACTTTCTTTTCCTGAGCCACAATCAACTGCGGTAGCAAGGCGCACGTGGCGACCATCGTTTATTAGTAGATAGCAGCTACCAACATGACAGTCAGCTACTTTAGGTAGCACATGATGGGCATTCCATTCTTGAACATGCAATGACATGGTATCTTGGTCTATCTTTGTTACTACACCCACTGCAAATTGCTCAAGGGAAATATGATATTTTTCATACCCTTCGATTTCTGCAGTAGTTTTAATAAAATTATCAACAAATTGTTTGATATCAATTTGCGTGTAATCTGCGTAAATATGATCAAAAATCCAGGAAAGCGAAAGTTTCATATGAACCCGATACCCTTAGCATAAAAATTACTTATTAAGCGTGCAATTATTATCATACGAGAAAAATAGTAAAGCTTCAATTAAACCTGAAAACACACCACGGGCTGTGCCAAATATTACCATCAATTTTGACTTTCGTAATTTATTACAATTATTGATTTAATAATTTAGGCTCTGTTAGTCTAATGAGCAGATGTAATTTTTATTTGATCAAAAAGGAGTTATCATGAAATCAGTTATGCTCTTTGTAACGGCATGCCTTGCAATCGCAGGAACAATTGCACAAGCAGGTACCTGCCAAGTAGATAGAAGAACCGGCAAAACTACCTGCCCTGCGCAACCAGCAAGACGTGTAAATCAGCCAGCTGCAAAACCAGTTAGAACAGTGCCTGTTGTTAGCAAAAAGCCTGCGGCTCAACCGGTAGCTAAATCAGCTGAACCAATGCACTTTGATTTAGAAAAAGAATGGGAAAACATGTCAGCTCAAATTAGAAAAATCGATCCTAATATTCCAGAAGATGTACTTACCAACATGAAAACAGATTTTCAATCGCAAGTACAGTCTGAAATGAATAAGCAAGGCAGCAAATAAGCCGCTTTAAATAATTAGTCTTTCTCCTAAACAATGGTTGCAATAGCTGCAGCCATTGTTTTTTAAACGAGTATCGCGATGAACACAATAGGAGCTTTTTTCGTATTATTCGCAACCATATTCTCTCTTGTAGGCTCAGATTCTTTGGTACAACAAAACTTGATTTTGCTTAAAAAAATACCGGCAAAGGATTTTGAAGTCGCAAAAATTTTAAAAAAACTATCATTCTATATTTCAGAGCAAAACTGTTCCAAAAATTATCTTGAACAAGAAGTAAATGTACTAACATATATAGAAAAATATTGCTCAGAATATGATCCTGCTAGAAGCAAACGACCTACGACCATATGCGATCATATAAAAAAATATCTTGATGCCCTTGAGTACTATGATCAAGATCTTATTAAAAAAAAGATAAAAAAAATTACCTGGCATTTAGTTGAGGTTTCAAAACACATCGATGCAGATAATACAGAATTTATTACCATGTTCTTGAGGCTCTTTGGTATGCAACTAAAAAATAATGTTAGTATTTTTGAACTATCCCACAAAGATCAACATATTCTACCCTACGCTATAAAACTGGAAAACAGCGTTGCTGTTGCATCACTATTGCAATTCAATCAAGACTTAAAAAGCTTAACGAACGTGGCTCTTGCAACGATGTCCTCTGAACAAATTAACGGCTACAAATCTCTTGCACCAAATAAAGAAATCAAAAAACTATTTGATCGTCGCTATCAGTATCGACCTCAATTTAAAGGTCATTACAATTAATAACGGCTATTCAAAACCACTTTTTTATATCAAAAATAGAAAAAAAACAGATCAGTGGTAATTTAGTACGATATATTTATTTTTATTTTTCGAGGCTTGCCATGGTTTATGCATTTGGATTACTTCTGGTACTTTCGGTTCACTCCGTACTTTCTATGCAACAGCACCCTATATACCTTCAAACACACACCACCGCAGAATTATGGAAACCCTGGCATGAGCCTCTTACTGACACCCAAGTACGCGCCGTGCACAAATACTCCTTTGATCATCTTGGGCATAAACCATTACCGCTTACCCCTACTCACACACCCATGGAATATACCTTATATAACACGTGCCTTTCTAATTCTGAACAGAGTGTCCTGTTTGAGCGCGTTGTTGCAAAAATCAAACTGAGCCTTGATCAATGCTCTGATAAGCAATTAGGTTACACAACCAATGCTGCAATCAGCAAACTTGATAAAAATGAATTAAGTAAACTTCCTCACGTAATACTTGATCATTGCAATAGACGAGCGGCCAAAATTATCAATCCTGACTTGGTTGATAGACTTGTTTTACACTTTACTAAGCTCATTAAAGAAAAAATAGATCTTTTTAATATAAAAATAAATCAGGATATAGATCTATTTAATCATGCAGTTGTATCGGGTCAAATTAACGTTGTTCAAGCACTGATCAAAGTTAACGAAAAATTACGTGAAGACAAAACAAATAAAAAAACGTTCAGCCACCGAGAAATTAGAATAATGCTCAAGCAAAATACGGCATTACACAACTACTTTCATTACAACAAAATTGTTCATCCCCAATGTGAAAATATTATTCTACAGCCTACTGATAATTAATTATCAAACCAAACATTTCAGTTACGCCATAAAGTAAAAAAACATTGCAAGTTTTTGCACACTAGCTATACTTTCTTCACTTTTCATCCCATCACCAAAACCATCATCTGGAGATACTTTATGAATGTGAAGAAAGTTCACTTTTTGCTTTATTTCAGCGCTTTTTTTCACATGTTTTCTCATGGAACTGAAGCTGCTTATTACAAAAAATGGACCGAGGATAATTCTTGTTCTATAAACCTGTATGATCTTCCCGGCTCAATTCCCAGTGAAATAAAAGAAATTGTTTTATACCTGCAAGATCCCTTCAATCAGCCCGGAAAACGGGGTTATATTTTTCATGGTCCACCGGGCACGGGCAAATCTACGTTTGCGCGCGCGATTGCCGGTGCTGTACACGGAGTATGCTTGACCATTTCTGGTTCAGACTTTGAAGGAAGTTATACGGGCACCGGGCCCGAGCGCATTGAACAGCTTTTTAAACGCGCGTACGAGCTTGCCACGTACTGCCCGGTCGTCATATTTATTGACGAAATAGAAGCAGTAGGAACCAGAAGTTCATCAGAAGTAAATGGCAGCCAATACGAAATACGCACGCTTGATAAATTAATTACTGAAATTTCATCCATTCCTGAAAACATTCCGCTTGTAGTAATTGGTGCAACTAATCATGAAACTAAATTAGATCCGGCGTTAATACGCGCGGGTCGCTGCAAACTGGTGGAGGTATTATTACCTGATATCATTAGCAGACGGGCTATCATAAACTACTACTTAGATAAGCATGAATTGACGATTCCTGTTCTTTACAAAGAACAACTGGCAGTAAAGACACACGGATTTAACCATGCTGCTATTAAAGACTTAATAGTTACCATAGTAAAACGATGCAATAAAACTTTTCAATCATCTATAGCCCAATACACCTTGCAAGAAACGGTTGCTCAGCACAAAAAAATAGACCGTATCGCCAAAGATAAAGAACTACGTGAAAAAAGACGCGAAGCGTTAGAAATTGCAAACCTTGCAAGCGCCAGAATTGGCTGGTGGTCAAGCGCATTGACTATCACGGCAATAACCGCTGGCGTGCTCGGTAAAATAATTGATTGGGATGAGATCAGTAGACATTTTTATAGATAACTTAAGCGATAACAACAGTATTTAACATCACACCAGGAGACATCATGAAAAAAATTATAGTAACAATCGTTATTGCATCGGCAATGCTCTCAGCGCAGGCAATGTTCATGCCTGCAGTTTCACCGATGATTTTATTAAAGCTTAACAAAAAGCATGATCCATTAAGCAGAAAGTGGCTCAACGAAATATTTAAAGAAGAAGGTAGTATAGCGGGCATAGAAAAAGTTCAAAGAAACTTTGATCATTTTTACGCTATAATTAAAAATCATAACGCTAAACTTACTTACAAAAACGAACATAAAGACGAAATTAAAGACAAAAAGATAAAAGCCTTTATTGGATACCTTATTTGCAACTCTGGCGGGTTATTCAATACTTAAAAAGCCCTATAGATCAAGAAATAGCATAGTTTTACACTCATTGACTATCACATGCTTATTTACATTCTATAAAACCATTCACTCATTGGCCTCATGGATTGGCTTCGACTTAAAATTACAACAAAATCTCAGCCGCGACGCCCGGATGTTGCAAGAGCTTGAGGAATATAAAGCATCACTAAAGCAGTAAAATTACCCTAAGCAGATATTTAACCATAATCATCTTTGGAGCAACTATGCTTAAACATAATCTTTTAAACTTTTTATTACTTTTTAATTTTATCACACTATCTGCAGAAATACCGAGGACTACTCAAAAAGATGCCTACTATGAGAGATGGCGTGAATTACTAACAGACAAAAACACAAACGATCTTAGTAAATTTAAAGGGGAAATACCATATAAAATACAGCAAATTATTGAGGATATAAAAAATAAAACTAAAAATAACTTTTCTGCATATATTTTCCATGGTCCACCGGGAAATGGCAAGTCACTGTTAGCAAAAGCAATAGCTAAAGAGGTCAATGGAACTTATCTATCAATTAATAGCTTTGATATCTTTGGACGCTATCCTGATACTGGCCCCCAACGTGTGGAGCGCTTATTTGATCATGCCAAAGAATTATCTCGCACAGCGCCGGTGATTATAGCAATCGAACACATTGACTATTTAGTCATCAGTGAACTAGACCCAACTGATGAATATTACAGGAATTACTTTGAAGCTTATAAGAAACTACTGTTATGTATTGACTCGTTAAAGGATTACAACCAAATAATAGTAATCGGTACAAGCCATAACAAAAGAATTTTCAAAAGCAAATTGATTCAACCTGGACGCGCAGAAATAATCACATTTAACCCACCTGATCGCAATAGCAGGAAAGCTATACTAAAAAAATTTGTACAAAAACATCCAAATACTGTCAAAGAAAAAGTCTTTAATAACATTTCAAACAAAAGTATCGGATTCAGCGCCGCAGATTTAGCAGAAGTGGTAGAAATTGCATCAGTAGACGGAGCTATAAATGATAAGAATCTTAACAGATCGTTTGAAAAAATATTTCAGGATGAAAAAAAACGAAAAGCAGCAATACGATATCAGACTTTTATGAACAGCTTAACCGATGAAGAAGCTGAATTAGAACTGCAGCGCTTGATTAAACTAGATCGAAAATTTGTAGCCACAATTGGAGCTGTAATTGGAGCAGGGACCGCAGTGGGACTAGCCGCTGTAATATTTCCACCCGCACTGCCGATTATAACAGCCAAAGCATGCACTGTAGTTGCAGGAGCTACGGCAACCGCTACATTTACTTCAGTTATACCTGGTGCGATTGCTACAGGCGCTACAGTTGGTGCTATTAGTGGTTTTGGTCTTAGCTACTTAAAATAAGTTATTATTGAGTTATTATGAAACAAAAAAAATTCATTTACTATTTTTTAACAACTATCAGTTTATTTACAAGCACCACCAATTGTTGGTCTCCATTTAAAAAAATTGTAGAGTACGTAAATTATATTAGTTTAGGAAATCTACATGAAACCAATCGCAAATGGTTAAATCTGGTATACATGGCTAACCCCGACATTCTAACGCAGCCTGCGGTTACCTCTAATGTTGATTATTTTCATTCTTTAGTCGCGACTCATCATCAGCGTTTACTGAACAAAAGTAAAACAAGTGAAAATATTAAACGAACCAAGAGAATTTTAATTGCGTCTACTAGCGCAGCAACTATTTTTTGGTTTTCATTTGTGGTTTGGATTGAACTAACGCTTCTAAAAACAAACGATCAAAGTCTTATGTTTCCATCAATGATTGGAACTGGTTACATGCTGTATAGCTTTTTAGCAACTTTAAATTATTTAAAATCTTATCAATTATATGATATAAAGCAGGCTCATCATTTGCGCCGTGACCAACACATGCTTAAACAATTAGAAGAATATAATGCTACTCATAAACACTAATTTACATAGCAGTTATTAAACCATAATCATCTTTGTGGAGCAACTATGCTTAAGCATAATCTATTAAACTTTTTATTACTTTTAAGTTTTATCAAACTATCTGCACAAGAAAACTGGTGGAAGGAATTTAACGTTGATGCCAATACTAACGTTGATGAAGTGTATGGTAAAAAAATCGAAGCCCATCTTAAAGAGTTGCTAAATTGTGCTCGCAACCAAGATGCTGATTGTCCCAAAGGATATGTTTTCCAAGGACCTCCTGGTACGGGTAAAACTAGTATAGCTAAAGTAGTAACTGCTAAATTGCAAGCAACATGCTTGTATATTGGCGGGTCTGGCTTTTTTCATTCCTCAAAAGATAGCGCTGTCGAATCAATGTCTAAATTTTTTCAACGCGCAAAAGAACTTGCACGCAAAGGAAAAGTAATACAATTTATTGATGAATTTGACAACATGGCCCTCAAGCCGGTTTATCAACAAGATATAGATGTATTGAATGGTTTTATCAAAGAGATTTCAGTGCTAGATCCTAACATCCACATAATTGCTGCAACCCATAACAAACAGAGTATGGAACCTAGTTTATTTCGTGAAAATCGTCTAAAAGTAATGCTGGTACCTTTGCCTGATGAAACTGATAGATTAGCAATCTTAAAAGGCAAATTACAAATACATATAAACTATGATGCAAATAATCATAAAGCTATTGATAACATGCTCAATAAAATAGCTAAATCCTCTAACGGTTTTGATGGTGCCACGCTAAACGCACTCGCTGTACGCGCTATTCAATATTCTCAAGGTAAACCAGTCACGATTGAGGCTTTGGATAACGCTTTCTTAAAGACCAACGAAAAGCATAAGGTCTATCAAGACTATGTCAACGGGCATGCTATACAAGAGATGAGAAATCATCGAAAAGAGCAAATTGAGCTTGAGTACTTAAAGAACCTAAAAGAAAAAAATTCTTGGCGGGGATTTCTGAAACAAGTTTTAATTGCCGCAATTCCAGGTCTTTCTAGATAATCTAACAGACTATCTTCTTATCTTTTTGACTTTACAAGACAAGAAATAGACTAGTTACACTGACCTTGAGAGCTCATATTTCAGAATAAATTTAATATTTTTATTGGAAGCATAATGAACAAAAAATTACTTTTACTAGTTACTCTTATTAACACAACTACTTTTTCTGCTGAAATTCCTCAGGCTACTCAAAAAGATGCCTACTATGACAGATGGCAAGAAACGTTTCATGGTGACATTAAAATTGATTTAAACAACTTGAAAGGTGAAATACCCCAAGAAATAAAACAAATTTTAGAATGCATGCAAAATAGAACAGGCAATTGTTCACCTGCTTACGTTTTTTATGGCCCACCTGGCAACGGAAAAACAGCACTTGGCAAAGCAATCGCAAAAGAAATACAGGGCATTTACCTGTCTGCCTCCAGCGCAGACTTTGAAGGAAGCTATAACGGAACTGGATCTGCTAGAATGATACGTTTTTTTGAACGAGCTAAACAATTGGCAGAATATGCTCCAGTTATTCTTGCAATTGATGAAATTGATGGTCTAGCTGCAAATCTAGGTAAAAGCATTGATCCAAACACACAGCAGTTTGCACAAACATACCAACAATTATTAACCTGTCTTGATAGTTTACCTAAAGACAATTCGATTATTTTAATTGGAACAACTAATAGACGTACAGCATTAGATCAAGCGTTAACTCGTCCAGAGCGTGCGCAAACAGTGGAAATAATGCCGCCTAATGAAGATGCTAGAAGAGCTATTCTAAAAAATTATATACAACAGCATTCAAACTCAATTAAAGAAAATGTTTACTCTGTAATTGCTAAAAAAAGTGAAGGCTTTTGTGCCGCAGCCTTTGAAACAATGGCAAAAATGGCTTTGATCGATGGAACTATAACGGAAAAAAGCTTATATGAGGCTTTTAATAAAATAACCAAAATTGAAAATGAAAATAAAGCTGCTGCCAAATATCACACAAAAAAAGAAGAGATAAAAGATTTGACAGCAATATATCAATTAGAAAACTTAAAGATTCAAAGAATCGTGCTGATAGGTGGTTTAGGAGCGGTTGCAGGAGGGGCGGTTGGTGCAGTTGTTTATTTTGGACCAGCTGTTGTAGCAGCCGCAGCAGCAAAGGTAAGCACAGTTTTTGCTGGTGGAGCAGCAACTACAACTACAGCAGGCACAGCAGCTACGACTGCAACAGTAGTTGCAGGCTCTACTGCTGCTACAGCTGGTACAGCAACAACTACCACTGTTGCGGGCGCAATGACTGCTAAAACCGCAATGGGTTTGGGTAGTGCCATTGGCGCGTCAACATTTAGTGTTATTGCAAAAAAAACGGAGATACGCCCAAATGAATAAAGCATTATTACTTGCCTTATTATTTACCTTTAACCAAACGTTAACTATGTTAATTCCATTATATTTACCTTCAATTGAATCACATAGAAACTCAGTGCCAAATAAATCCAGCAGAAAATGGCTCAATTGGATTTACGATCAAAATAATTTGATCGTCACACATCAAGAGGTACGTGCTAACATTGATTATTACCATGAGATGATTCAAAAGCATTACCAGCACTTGTTATATAAAAAAGAACATGCGACTACTATTAAAAAAATCAAATTTAATATTGTAAAGTTTTGCTTTTTAACAACTTGTGTATCAGCCGGGATCACATTAGCAAGTATTACTGATAAATTTAACAAAATTATGGGGCTATTTTGTCTAGCGGGCATTCCACTAGGTTTGATGAGTTTGTCAGGCGGAATTGCATTTTTAAGATCATATATAAAATATGATTACACCAATGCTAAAAATATCCAACGTGATTTAGACATGCTCAAACAATTTGAAGAATATAAAGCTGCAAAATAAATTACAAACGCAATCTAATTAGACAAGGTAACATTATGAAAAAAATACTATTGTTTACAATACTTCTAACTTCTATTCATCCCCTAAAAGCAATGATGCCTCCGGCAATGTTTTTAATACCTTTAAATAATAAACCAGCAAAACCGGATAAATTATCAAGAAAATGGTTGAATTGGGTTTACACACAAAACAAAGCTATAACCACAAGCTCAGAGGTAAGAACCAACTTGGATTATTACCATGAAATGATCAAGAATCATTACAATTATTTGCTACAAAAAAAACAAAATAGCGTACAAATTAAAAAAAGTAAGAAAAAAGTATTAACAATAATTTCTGGTATAAATGCCGCATTTTGGTCTAGCATGCTATATTTCATAGTTAAAGAGACTACTATATCAGCTTATGATTATTATAGTTCTAAAAATACTCATTATGATTTCTGGGCTTTTATGTCGGGTATTTTGGCAGCGTTCACCTCAATACCTAATATTGCTCTTATATATTCGTATCTCAAGTATGATCGCGTACTGAATTCTCATTTACAGCGCGATGAAGACATGCTTCGACAATTTGAAGAATACAAAGCTACACACACGATGTAAGAAGTGTTGCATAATCTGAGTGTATTCATGGTTGTTTTGCTTTGAATACACTCAAAAAATAACGTTTTAATCTATACAAGGGCTATCTTTTATTCAAAGTCCAATTTCATTCAGAATTTTGAAAAGAACTTCTATCAAAATGTTTCACCTTTGTAGTGCGCATATAATCTTTTATTTTTAAATTCCAATTGCATACCCTCAGGTACAACATCAGTTATGATAATTGGTGCGTTTTGATTTTCACGTTGCAAAACAATGTATGGGACTTGTTTTTCCATAAAAAACAATCCGTCTTTCATAATTCGCAGTAACTCATTTCTATCAATCTCTATTGGCTCGGTATCACTATCAAATCCATACATATGATGAATTTTTACAATAGATCCTTCTATGTAAACGTCTGTGATATTCCCATACCTTCCTTGTGACTGGGTATCAAGCAAGTCTTTGATAATATTTTTAGCAAAACCAATTCCATCAGTAAAAACATAAGACAATGTCATCAGGTATTCACAATTATGAGGCCCCGAAAAGTAGGACCCTCCCTCTGTTTTATCTAAAATTCTGAATTCCATACATGCCCTAAATTCTGTTATCCGGATAAGCGGATACAATTTTTAAAATATTTGATTTAGTAAATGGATTTTTAACAATTCTTCCCGTTAAAACTATTTTCATGCCATTTATTGTTTTACCGACAATTTCATATTGATTGTTGTCTAACCTAATTTTTTGCACGTTTTCCAAAGCTTCTTTTATAGCCTTGGTAACTTGTTCTGCAGTCCAATGAGCAGGAAAAAAAGTTGAATCTTTTGTCCTTGAACCAAGATATGACCATGTCAACTTATATGTCCCATCGGGGTATTCAACAATTGCATGGATTTCTATTAATCCACTTTTTGCTAAAGCTCTTAAAAAGTCATAATGCCATCCACTTATTCCAACGGTACCCTTTTTGCAATCAACAACTATTTCGGGAGTTAAAATATGCTTTAATTTAACTTCTAGCTCTGTAATCCCATGCTCTTCTATACTCAGTAAGATTTCATCTAATAATTTATTGAGTTGCTGGATTTCTTGAGTAGATGGGATGTATTTTTCAAACTCTTTAGGCGTTTGAATGTGGACTTTAGCTTTATTGACCTTTGTTGGATGAAAATCACAATCTACACCATTGTTAATTTTTTGAATCAGCTCTCTTATTCCAAAGAGCATTTTTTTAAAGCTCTCACTATCTGCTCCATATTTTTTCTTAAGTATATCAATCGCTTTTTTTAAGTTCTCAACTAACTTTTGCTTGCTCGCGCGCCATTCAGCAAGCTCTGCTTCAGTTGCCGGATCAATTACACCCGCTTTTGCCTGTGCTTGCGATGCAGTTTGCGTATGAGCTTCTGACTGAGGTTGCGCTTCCGCTTCAGTTCCACTAACGCTGCTGCCTTTAACCTCTGACAGGTCATGGGATTTTACTTCTTCTTCAGCCTCTTGCTCTGGACGCACGTGCGTATCTGGAAGCCCTCCTGCGGTAGTTTCTGAATCGCTACTTCTGTCCGTGTCACCATCATGAGGTGGTGTTTGATTATTATTAGTAACTATTGCCTTGCCTACAGAAGGTAGTCTACCCACACCCTTGCTGGTATTGCAGGGTTCTGGTTTGTGTTCAGGCACAGGTGGAGCTGCTGCAGGCTCGTGCTGCGGTATTTCAGGTAAAAGCCCTGGAGAATTTGGCCCATTCCATTCAGGAAGCCGATCTTCAATTTCTCCTAACCCACCATGACCTCCACTTAGAGGTCTACGCTCAGGATCAGCCCAAGGCAATGTGCCTGGTTGTGGTAAAACTTCCGGCATATCGGCACCACATTCCTGACCAAGATCCACTGCTTTTGCTTGTGATTCTTTAATATGATGTAACTCACTAAGAAACTCAGCTTTATCCTGCGCTTCATAAGGTGCTGTGTTTATAAATTCTTCTAGTTTTTGAATCTGCGTTGAATCAGTGGTACCGGTAGTCACTAATGATTGCAATGAGTTAAGAGCCTTCGTTATT
The DNA here is from genome assembly GCA_020886235.1 of Candidatus Dependentiae bacterium Noda2021. Lineage (GTDB taxonomy): Bacteria > Babelota > Babeliae > Babelales > Vermiphilaceae > Noda2021. The sequence goes on from AP025250.1 coordinate 927,050, forward strand.
TCTTGCAACGTGTTATAAGCTCCACGCGCTAAAACTGCTGCATTGTGGGAATCTAACAGCTTTGCCGTCATTTTTACGAGCAAGTTTTGCAATTGAATAGCAAATTTATTTGAATAGTGCTTGCTATAATCGGGAATTATGCTCAGTAAGGGACTTCTATTTGCTATTGATTTTTCAAGTGAGCTGATAAGCGTTTTATATGATTGTGCAAGATGTGCATCTTGTGTAGTTAGTGCACGCTGAATGTAACATATAATATTTTTTGCAGCTGGCGCTTGCGCATGATTGCTATGAATCAAATACAAAGCATTATTAAAAGAGTTTCTCAATGCTACATGCTCTAATTCGTGAATAGCAAGCGGCATGCCGTATTGCCCAGCTTCAGGCCAATTAACAAAATCAACAACAAGACCATTTTTAAAGAAAAATGTCTTCATCCATGACTCATACTCATGAGCCGGAATAGAAAGCACTTCTTGGGATAAAAAATTACTTAGATTTACAGGGCTTGTGAGCAGCTGGGGATTATCAACCAACTTATACACTGTTTGATGAACATAAGACGAAACCGTTTGTGGAATATTCCAAGCCTTAAATATATTTTCTTTTATTATATAGCGCAGCGCCAAATTTTGATTGAGTTGTGCAAGTTTTTCAGCATCAGAGGTAATTTCTGTTTTTTGCTCATGAGATAATTGCTGCCAAATGGGATCATGCTCATACAGCTTATAGATTCCTTCTTTAGTGTAGAGTAGGCTTTTGTAATGGTCGGTAAATTCTTTATGAACCTGCTCTGCAATGTGATTACCTGATAATCCTTGCATGATATGCTGTGCCTGGGTCACATCGTAGCGCTCACATGCATCTATCAAGGCTATTAGTTGCTGGTTAACCGCATTTGCAAATACCTTGTCCTGATTAGGATACCAACGCGTAAAGCTACGACCAACTTTAAATATCCGTGAGGTCAATGTTTCACTGGCTGCTGGGATATTAAGCGAATTAATTAGGCCATCAATATCTTTGCACCCCACATCTTTTAGATAATTAGTAATAATCGGGCGCAAGATCTGATCAAATTCAACTGACGCTAATTCGTGATGAGCAGTGGTAACTAACTTATTAATTTCTTGCAAAAGAGGATCTATTTTAGTTTGCACCCACCATGTCTCACGCAATGCATTGAGCTCAAAATAGGCGCTCAATCTTTCAATCTTATTGGGGCTTGCTAACTTAACTACAAGATTAAGTACATGGTTTAAGCGACTTTGAACATGCAACACGTATTCCTGTGACTTTTTAACTAATGCAAAATGGCGATTAGCAGATTGCACTTGCTGATAATATACTCGATGGGCCAATGAGTGTTGCGGCGCTTTTGCCTCTATCTGCCCAAAAAGTCCTGATGCATGCTGGTAGCGAGTTATCCCCGGCACCGCATTGTTGGTGTTCCATAAGCTGTGTGACTTATATTTGTTTGCTACATGAGCCTGTTGTAGAAGTAATGCTAAAAAACCTTGCTCACGCGGTATAACTTTAATACCTGGCTGTATTGTGGCTGCTAAACTTTTTGAAAATGTCGCTAACTGATATGCGGTTTTTTGCGTAACGAAACCTGGTCGAATAAGATCATCTTTAGCAAGAGTTGGCAATACCAGTGGATTAGAAGGATGCAGTAATGTATCACTGGCAGCTACCGATTGTGCCGCTTGGCTATCATTGGAAGCTATGGCAATTGATACATCTAAAGCCACAGTAGGTAATTGTTCCACAACAGCTGCTGGGGTTGGATTAATGTGTTGGTGCAATGTCTGCAATGCTGCAGAATCACTTCTTTGTTGCGATGTGCCGCCAATGATTGCTACCAAATATTCCAATGCTGGAGTTATTCTTAACATTAGCTGAGTTAAAACTACAGCCATAGGAAAAAGTTGTGTAGAAGTTACAAAAGTAATAATAAGCAGACTGCTTAATACCACAGACCGTTTTTTGCTGAAAATCATGCGATGTATAATCCCTGTTTTGTTTTGACAATGAAAGGTGTTATACCACAGCAAAAAGCGAACAACAAGAAATTAATAAAATAATTAATGCATAATGCTCATTAACAGGCCTTATTAGATTTTAGCTACTTCACGGATCACTTCGTGCGCTTTCTTATCTTCACGTAGCCCTTTGTAACGGCCGACACGGAGTTTACCGGCATTGGTCCATTGTGCAAATTGAAATTCTGCCACCAATTTAGGCTTTATCCAATGAATGCCAGTAGTTGGTCCATCATAATCGGCAAAAGGACATTTTTTTATCTCCAGTGCACGCATTTTTTTACCTAGCATAGTCAGGGTTTCTTGAGAAAACCCGGTGCCAACTTTACCTGCGTATTGAAGCGCTCCATCTTTGTAATAGCCAACCAATAAGGCTCCAAAATCAGTGCGCTGGCCACGTGAATCACTAAACCCTGCAATCACCAATTCTTGCCCTTGAGCGCACTTGAACTTGAGCCAGTTTTTTGATCTTCGCAGTTCATAAATACTATCTGATTTTTTTGCAATCAGCCCTTCCCATTTGTTCTTGCACGCCCGTTTGTACATAGCAATACCGTTGCCGGATTTAAACTCAGTGCATTGAATGGTGGCATTATAGGAAAGTAATTTTTTTAATATTTTTTTACGATCAAGAAGGGGTAAATGAGTAACATCGTACCCATCAACGTACATTACATCAAAAATATGAATGGATACCGGCAGTAGTTTGGTATGTTCTGTAATGCGATGATGATCTTTTAAGTTCATCCGGGATTGCAGCATTTGAAAATCAGACACGCCCTTTTTATTCACCGCGATAATTTCACCATCGACTACAAAGTTAGTAGCCTTTTGTTTTTCAAGAGCCTTAACAATCTCAGGATACTCAACATTTAACAGATTCTCATTGCGACTGAATAACTTTACATCAGTGCCTTTTTTAATTACAACGCAGCGCACGCCATCAAACTTGTGCTCAAAAATCCAGTCATCACTTGCAAAATAAGTTTTTGTTAACGTTGCAAGCATCGGCTTAATAAAATGGGGTTGTGATACTTTTTTAATTTTTTTTCTTAAATCAGGTGATAAAAGCAACAAGGCATTATTTTTTTTCATCATGATCCTTTGCATCAGAGTATTTTACTTAGATTGGCGGATTCTCATGAATAAATGCAAAACTATTTCATTTTAAACCACCATTGGTAAGACTGTATGCAAAGATTATAAAAATGTAGCACCATACATTTTTTAACGAGGGGAACACCCGATGAAACACATGCTCATCATTGCATTTATGTTTGCCATTTTCTCAATGCACGCTATGGAAAATCATTCTAGAACTCTCAGCTCGTATGAGTTGGCGATATGCAAAAAAATCTATGAAAGCAACTTGCACATACAATCAACTGAGACCTGTATAATTCCTGAAGTATCAAAATGTAATGCGATTACATTGCTATCAAAACATAAAGAACAACTTGCTTTAGACAAAGAAAATTTACCCATAACTCAAATGCAGTTGGGTATAGCATATGGATCAAAAATCAGAAACGGTAGGTTACTTGCCTTTATTGGATTTGGTCTGCTTGGTAATGAATTATTAAACCCAAGCCCGTATATGGTATACAGCTGCAGTGCTGCGCTACTCTGTATTGGCGCTGCAAAATATCAATTTAAGCAATCTATTGATCTCTGGAATCAACACCGCTCATTGCCTCATTACATACAATCTACGCAAGCACTCAATAACAAGCTGCTCGATATACTCAGTAAAGCGCATTGCCCCGATTGACAGCACCAAAAATTATACCTATGATTGCGTATCGCTATCATAAGGAGTTTTAATGAAGAGCAAATTATTAGTATGTGTGTCGGTGTTGTTCACCGTTTTGTCTCACGCATGTGAAGATAATAACTTACGTATTGTGACGATTGAATCGCAATATAACTCACAAAACATCATTCTAGATGATAATGATAAAACTAAACTTGATCTTTTTTACTACAGCAATTTCACCTACAACAATCGCCATTTAGTCTTACCCGAAGGTATAAAAGATCTCAACCACATGCAATCTTTAATACAAGATCAGACAAATAAAGTCACACACGCCCTTAAAGAAGCGGAAAAATTAGAAAAAGATTTTAATGAAGTTTACCCTTCATGCACCAATAATTCTTTGGAGTTAGCTATTGTGCTAACGCTAGCCGTTGCAAAAAGCGTTACCTACAGATACCTAAAACCTGAGCTCATTACAAAAATTAAGTCCATCAAGACGTTAAAGAGCCAGCTCAGCAGACTTCAAGCAATGAAAAATCTAATTGCTGATCACACCCAGTAATATTCGCATTTAAGGAATACACATGAAAAATATTACCCTTAGTTTGGTTTTACTATCATCTTCACTGTGTTGTATGGATCAAGGCATGGAACTTGCCCAAAGAATTATGGCTGAATACAAATATTCAGGACAGATTACCGTACCAGGAAATGTTCAACACAGGCAAGAAGCTATCCATTCACTTACTGTACGCAAACTACAATTGGTAGAAAAATTAGATCAACTCAAAGGTTACAGATCAAGCGGAACTAAAAATTTATTGTTAGCAAGTGCAACACTTAATTTGTTCTTACTCACCGATAACACCCTAAATGTTAATCTAATGAGCTTTGCAAATATAACTGACAATCTTGTCAATCAAGGTATTCGCACGGGTCTTCTTTTTGGTGCATTTAAAGGATTAATCTGCGGATCGCTTGATTATTATTATTACTACACGAGCCAAAGTGAACATACTTTGAAAAATGACATTGAGTGCCACAAAAATGTATTACGTTCATTAGAAAACTAATATAAACACTACCTCATAAGGAGTTACCATGAAAAAACTATTACTCGGATTATTATGCTTACCGTTAACCAGTCTTGCAATGGAAGAAGGCAAACAGTTAGCAAAATCCCTCACTAATGAGTTTCTCGTAAACGGTAAAATTGTTCGTGAACCGGTGCGATTTGAAGATCAAACAAAATTAAAAATCGCGCTGAGTAAGCAGCAATTAGAAAAAAAATTAAAACAGGTTAAAGGCTACAAAACCAGCTCGAGTAGTAACTTTTTTACAGCATCTGCATGTTGGACACTACTGCTTTCTTCCACGGTAACGGATGCAACTAATTATCTTGAATATAAAGCCCAATCATCGTTTGTTTCTGGCGGCTTTGCAACGGCAAAACTTTTGGTTTTATACCATGCAATGAGCGGCACCGTCAAAGGAGCAGTGGACTATTATAAGTATCGCATGAGCGATGAAGAAAGTTTAACAGATGAAATTACCGTACATGATGAAGCAATCAGGATGTTAAATGAAGTTAAAAGCGAGAATAATGAAAATACCTCAAACAAGGCTCAAAACTATTCCGCTCTCATAAGAAAACAATAATTAGTCACGGCAAGCACACTAATTAAACACACATTCCCCTTCTATATTATCTATTATTTTATATACTAATAGAAATAAATAGATGGGGGAAAAACTATGAAAACAATACTATTTTTACTAATGCTTGGGTCTACGCTATCATACTCAAGCGAAAATAAGCTTGTCTTGAAAAAAACCATCACCGCACAAGACCGTGCTCACCTAGAAGCTGAATTAAAAAAATGTGACTCTCGCGCTGATTTTTATCAGGGGTTTGGTCATTATTTTAAAGGTGCGGCAATCTTTACTATTTGGGCTATGAGCACTGCAACAGAGCCGTATCAATGCTTGGCATGGCTAGGGAGCCTGCCCGCTTGCTTGCAGCTTTCATGGGATGGATTTGATATTGCAAAAGAAAACAGAAAGCGTGCTCAAGAAATTAAGCGCACACTCGCACCCGATACAAAAAAAAAGAGCGCAAAAAAAGTGCGCTCTCGTTTTTATAAGTTTAAATCTTAATGAGCTTCTTCTTCCTCAACAAAGACCATTTCAACATCATCATCTTCATTTAAGTAGCGATATACGTATGCAGCTAATGCAGCGCCTACGAGTGGGGCTACAATAAATGCACCGATATAACCACCCAATGCTTTGGTTGCAAGGCTACCTTTTAACAAGCCAACAATGATGCTACCTAAAGCAAGTATAGGATTATAGGTCCCGCCTAAAAAGACAATTGCAGTTAAGGTTAAACCAATTACCAACCCAAAAATTTGATTGCCTTCATACGGTGATGAGCTCAGGATTGTTAACCAAACCCATGCAAATGCAAAGGTGAATAATAGTTCAACTGCCGCAGCACCATACCAATTAAGTTCTGGATTTACCGGCAACACAAAATCTACACCCACTAAGTGATGTACCACCATAAACCCAAGAACTGCACCTACTAATTGCCAAACCCAGTAGCTAATCAATTCTCTTTTATCAAGCAACCCGCGAATCGTAGCGGCAAGTGATAATGCACCATTGTAGTGCGCTCCAGAAATATAGGCACCGGCATATACCAAGCCCATGACTACTAAACCAACTGCCAAAGCATTACCGCCGGTCAATCCCACAATTAACGCAAGAAAGAACGTGCCGAGCCCTTCAACAATACCTGGTTTGAGGTTCATCATATAAAACTCCTTAGTATGGGTTTTTAAAATCTTAACAGCATTATCATATAATGACTGCTCGGATCTTTGATAGAAATTTGTATGCAAAGTAACATCAATTATATATATTTCCGCCCTGCATTAACCCGTAGGCTCACGCTATGGGGCAAAACCATTAGTAATAATGTTTGATACATGATAAACTATAATTCAATTCTTATTGCAAAAACCAAGCTATCACCGATTTAAATTTGTCAGGCGCACATATGCCATATCCCATTTTAGAAATAAAAAATGTGAGCAAAACGTATAAAGATCAGAATCACGTTGTTCACGCATTAAACAATGTATCATTTGATATCCACGCAGGAGAAATTTTTGGCCTGCTGGGCGTTAATGGCGCAGGAAAAACCACGCTATCATCCATTCTTGCTACCGTTCACCCTGCAACTGCTGGGGATGTTTTGTTTAATGGGGTATCGATTTACAAAGATCTGTACACCTATCGCAAAGCACTTGGCTTGTGTCCGCAAATTCAAAATCTAGATCAATTTCTTAATGTGCGCGAAAACCTTGTTTTTGCTGGACGCTATTATTTAATGGATGAAAAAGAAATTCAAACACGTGTTGATGAATTATTGCATGAGTTTGAACTTACGCGTTACTCAAATTTTGATGTAGACAAACTTTCTGGCGGCACTAAGCAGCGCGTTCTCATTGCACGTGCACTGGTTCACAAGCCACAAATAGTATTTCTTGATGAGCCAACAGTAGGCCTTGATCCAGATATTAGACGTAAGCTATGGACTCACATTCAAGCACTCAAAAATCAGGGTATTACCGTTGTTTTGACTACCCATTACCTTGATGAAGCAGAAATTTTATCCGATCGCGTGTGTATGCTGAGCAAAGGCAAAGTTCTGTTAGTAGAATCTGTTGCAGAACTCAAGTCCAAACATAAATTAGATCGCTTAGAAGATATTTTCTTGCAGCTAACCGAGCAGGAATAAATTATGAGTAACAATTTTGGCGTTTTTGCGGCTCTCATGCGCCGCGATTTAAAAATTATACGTAAATCAATAGGCAAAGACATTATAGATGGTGGTATTTTGTGTTTGCTCCAGGTACTTATTTTTGGAAAACTGTTGCCCATAATGGGTATGCCAATTGCCAGCATTGGTCCACTCTATTTGGTCAATATCTGCCAAATTTTATTTTTGCTTGGGTTTAACTTAGCATTTAACCTGGTGTTTGATTTAAAATTTGATCGTTTTATTCAATATCACTTCACTCTACCTATCAACAAAAAGTGGTTGTTTGGGCAGTATGTATGCTCATTCATGGTAAAATGTATTACGATATCTCTGCCCCTGGTATCGATGGGATTATTGTTACTTAAAGATGTAATCTCACTCTCACGCGCCAACTGGCTTGCATTTGCTGCAATTTATGCCACATCAATGGTATTTTTTGCCTTGTTGTTTTTGACACTCAGTTTTAGGTATGAGTTTAAATGGTTTCTTGATAATATCTGGCCACGACGCTTATCACCATTATTCTTATTAAGCGCCAGCTTTTTTCCCTGGTATAAAGTAGTGGCGTTTTCTAAATTTTTTGGCTATTTGTTTTTGTTAAATCCTATTACCTATATCACTGAAGGATTTAGAAGAACCTTATTAGCAGATTCTCAGTATTTGCCCTTTTGGTTGTGCATAAGCATTATTGGTATTGCAATCATCGGTTTGATCTTCATATTAAGCCGTGCTATGAACAAGAGACTTAATCCTGTATAAGAAAGTATAATCTATGAATATCGCTGCCTATGTTAAATTATTCTATGCTTTCTTAATGAGAGATTTTTATGTGTATGGCAAACGCATGAGTAAGTATCTCATTAACTATGGTATTATCGCACCTGTATTGTATGTGATCACCTTTGCCTATTTACAACCTCATGTTTTTTTTGAATCCAAAATGGCAGTTGGCTTATCAACGTTTATTGGTAACGTATCGCAAATTTTATTGAGTTTAACCTACACCGTTATAAGCGCAGTACTATTTGATTTAAAAAAACATAAATTCACACAATATCAGCTGAGCATTCTACCGGTTAAGCTTTTTATTATTAAAGAAATCTTCTTTGCTGCCATATGGGGCTTTTTAATCGTCATTCCATTTTTTCCCTTAGCGCGTGTATTGCTTGGTAGCTCATTTTCTGCTCATTCTATTTCCTGGCCTTTAGTCTTTATAATGCTGTTTATCTCGGCACTAGCGTGTGCGGCCTATTTATTTTTTGCTACCTCATTATTAAAAAAAACAGAGCAAACACGCCAATTATGGATGCGCGTTAACGTGCCTATGATTATACTGGGCGGCTTCTGGGTGCCCTGGCATGTAATGAATGCCTATTCGCCGCTTCTTGGCAAGGCAGTTTTGGTCAATCCACTTATTTACATCACTGAGGGGTTACGCCAGGCAATTATCGGCGGGGATCAGTTTTTGCCACTTACCATCTGCATACCGGTTTTACTCGGTTTCTCTGTGGTCTTCACCCTCTTATCTTTTTATGTATTTAAAAAGAAAGTTGATGCACTATAATTAATTTCAATCTGAATGATTTGGTTATATTCGTCTTTATTGTTTATGTTTTACAAAAGAACTTTATACTTAAGGTATGAACTAAGTTAGGGGCTTTTCACGTACGCGTGTGGCAATTTTTAATTACAATCGGATTTTCCATAATGCCAGACAGATCAATATCATACCTAAGCCATCCTATCTGCCATAAAAATCAAGATAGTAAACCAGCAAAATAAATGTGATTTAAAATGAATAGTTTTGGTTTTAAAATAATTCACCAATCAAAAAAGAGCCGTGCTCGCGTTGGACAAATACAAACACCACACGGGGTGATTGACACCCCAAACTTTGTGGCTGTAGGTACCAATGCAACCTTAAAAGCTATTGATAGCGAGATGGCAACCAGCATTGGCTTGCAACTCATGTTTTGCAACACTTATCACTTGATGCTCCAGCCGGGTACCCAAACTATTGCAAAGGCAGGCGGACTGCACAAATTTATTAACCGTAATGCTCCCATTATTACCGATTCGGGTGGCTTCCAGGTGTTCAGTTTAGCTTATGGTACGGTTAAAGATGAGCTTAAAAGCAAGGGACAAAAAAAAGCTAACAACTCGGTACTCAAGATCAATGAAGAAGGAGTAACCTTCAGATCGTACCGTGATGGGGCCAAAATTGTTCTCACGCCTGAATCTTCAATTCAAGCACAAAAAGATTTAGGTGCCGATATCATTATTCCGTTTGATGAGTTACCACCCTATCACATGGATCAGCGCGCACTCGAAAAATCATTGCATCGCACTCATCGCTGGGAAAAGCGATCCCTTGATCAGCATTTGCTCAACCCGCAGGGTCAAGCAATGTATGCCGTGGTTCATGGCGGTATTAATCCGGATTTACGCAAACTGAGTTGCTCAGTTCTAAGCCAGTTGCCCTTTGATGGCTATGCTATTGGAGGAAGCTTAGGCAAAACTCATCAAGAGATGTTTGATATGCTTTCGTACGTTGTTCCCGCGTTGCCTGAAACTAAACCCAATCATTTACTCGGCATAGGTGACCTTACCTCAATCGAAGAGTGCATTAAACTAGGCATAGACACATTTGACAGCTCACACCCTACTCGCTGCGCACGACACGGACTCTTATTTACCAAGCAAGGTAATTACAAAATTTTACATAGTGCAAACCGTGAGGCATTCATACCGGTTGATGAAACCTGCACTTGTATTGTATGTCAAAAATACACCCGCGCATACTTGCACCATTTATTTAAAGCGCATGAAATGACCGGTTACATGCTTGCAACGATTCACAATTTACATTTTATGGTACAGCTCATGGCTGAATACCGTAGCAAAATCTTACTCGGAGAAATTTAATGAAAGTTATCACATCACGTGAAAACCCAGAAATAAAACATATTATTGAATTACAAAGCACTAAGGGCCGCAAAGAGCACAAGCAATTTGTAGCTGAAGGCACACGCGTGTGTCAAACACTGGTAGAAAATGGTTTTGAATTAGACATGCTCTACATTACTGATGATCGTTTTGATGACCTTAAACGCGTTATTAAAACTCCACACATCACGCTAGTAAATGAGTTTGTAATGAACAAAATTAGCACCGCGCATACGCCCAGTGGGTTTTTGGCTGTATTTAACATGCCAAAAAATCAAACCAAAGCTTTGAGTGCAGGTATTGTTCTTGCACGTATCGCAGATCCAGGCAACATGGGTACGCTCATCCGTACCGCAGCTGCAATGGGTGTAAAAACGGTAGTATGTGTTGAAAGCACCGATCCATGGAGCCCCAAAGTAATACAAGCCTCAGCAGGTACCATTGCAAACATGACCGTATTTGAAATGTCATGGCAAGAATTGCTCAAGCGCAAAAATGACCTACCATTATGTGGCTTGGTTCTCGATAGCGCAAAAAAGCCAGAAGATACCTCGAACAAAAACTGCTTATTGGTGATTGGCAGTGAAGCTCATGGCATCCCGACTGAGTGGATTGCACAATGCGATGAACTCATAACCATCCCTATGCCCGGTAACACAGAAAGTTTAAATGCTGGCGTTGCTGGTTCTATTGCTCTTTATGTGTTGTTTAGCAATAAATAAAAAGCATTTGTTGCATATTTATGCATTAAATTGTCAATTTGAGAGATGATAAATAATTTCAAATTGACAATTTTGCTGGTTAGAGTAAGCTAATTAGTAAGGAAATAAATAACTAATGGAGATAACTATGAAACTCAAAATACTTAGTTTATTGACGATGCTTACTCTTAGCATGGCACAACCAGCCAACAGCATGGAGACATTAAAAAAATACTTTGCAACAGCGAATCGATTAAAACAAAACGCAACCAGTTATTTACTCAGCACTGCAATGTCATTTGCTGGTTGGTTTGGCGGTAATTCTATATCAATCAACGGATCGCATAGTAGCCTTAATGGTATTGTTGTAAATGGTAAACGCATTCAAATTAATTCCACCGACCAAAATCCAGTTACCAAAACTATTTATAAAACAATTGATTTACCAGCCAATGGCGTCTTGATTGTTAACAATGACAAGGGAAACGTGTCACTCATTAGTTCAGGCAGAAGTAATACCATTGAGGTAATTGCTACCGTAACCGCCCCTAATGAAGATGAAGCAAAAAATTTGGTGCCTAAACTCTGGGACTCTGAGACTGGCACCGTACGCCTGGAGACCGAATATTTAAATAATGCAACTCAAGGTTCTATAGCATATAACATAAAAGTGCCACAAAAGACGTTGCAAAAAAATATCCAAACCTCAAATGGTTCTATTGAGCTTCGCAATGGAATTGGTGATATGTACACGAAAACGTCAAATGGCAACGTATCAATTATCAATGCTCACGGCTCAATACACAATACAACCTCGTCTGGTCATACTTCTTATGAGGCTATTGTTGGATCTGTTGTAAGTAACACAAGTTCCGGCGATCAAAAGCTTAAAAATATTACCGGTAATATTGAATTAAAATCTAACTCGGGTTCACTTATTGCGAGCAATATCTCAGGCGCTGCCCAGTTAAAGACATCACATGGTGATATTACATTACAAAATGGTGGCAATAAGGTAGAGGCATCAACCTCTAATGGAACTGTCACTCTTGAAAATATTAAAGGTTGCGTGAAAACCGATTCTATTAATGGTAATCATCATTTAAAAAATATTTCAAATTCTGCAACCGTAACGACGACAAATGGTAACACTTATTTACAAAACGTTTTAGGCAAACTATTGCTTACGTCCAAAACGGGCGAGACTACTGTTACCTTAGAAGAACCAAAGCAATCAATTACAATCAAAGGTGGCCAAGGTAATGTGCAGCTTAATGTTAAATCATTACAAGACGCTTATCTAAAAATAACGTCTCGCAAGGGTTCTTTAACAAGTGATTGGGCCATAGATCGCATAAACAATAGAGTTGGATTTTCAGTAGATCAAAAACTAGGTTCAGGCCAAACCACTATTGAAATAGCTACCCAAACAGGTAATGTATACCTCAAAAACAAGTAGTACTTATCACACACTAAATTTCTAAAGGGGTGGCTATGCAGTCACCCCTTTTTTATACCTATAATTTCTTATGTAAAACAATTTACTTGCACCATGAGTAATGCTAGATTGAGTCCAAACTTATCTCTTTACAAGGCTGCAACTATGATTTACCAATCTATACTGTTATCTCTTCTTCTGTGCATGTTTAATTCATTCTGTTCTGAAAATACTGGCCTCAGCCAATCTCAATCAGTGAAAACAAAACGCAAAAACTCATTAAATGCAGAAAAAAGATATGAAGTCACACAGATTACGTATGACAATAATAAAAGCCATTTTTCAGTTGAGATAACGCCACCAAACTCACCCGAGTCACTCGCACGTGCATACATTAAACCCCATGAGACTAATGCTTCCAGCTGTTCAGTTAAAATTTCAGCTCGACCTAATATTCACGTGATTGAAGAATTAGCAAACCAACTAAAAAAAAATAAGCATATCAAAAAACTCAGACCTGATAGTTTAAGCGTTGAGTTTCAAAACCTAAGTAATGATGCTGATGAATCTAACACAGAGCTGAGCAATATTATGCACCGCTTGATGACTAAATGTTTTGACAACCATGAAAAAAATTATGCACTCAATGCCACAATTTAGTTAGCGTACTGATTCATAACCACCCACAACACCATCTTTGCTCAATACGATTTGCCACAACTGGCCGTGGCGCGCTCTAAAGATCCCTGCGCAGCTCAGTAGATAATAATCCCACATGCGCTTGAACCGTTCACTATATCGATGCTGCAAATCTGACCAATGTTTTTGCACATTGTCATACCAAGCCATCAGTGTTGTGTCATAATAGGCACTAAAATTATGCCAATCTTCCATAACAAACAACCCTTCAATTGCCCTTCCAATCTGAACCACCGAGGGCAACATGCCATTAGGGAAAATATATTTATCAAGCCATGGATCACAACTGTGAGTGGTAACGTTCGTGCCAATAGTATGCAATAAAAATAAACCATGGGGCTTTAAGCATTTTTGAGCCACTTCCATGTAGGTGCGATAATTTTTATAACCAACATGCTCAAACATACCAAGCGAAATAATGTGATCAAACTGCTCATTAAGATCACGATAATCTTGAAGTCTAATTTCTACCGGTAAGCCGTGACATAATTTTTTACCCAATTCAACTTGCTCTTGTGCAATGGTTATACCAACTACATGGGCGCCATAGTTTTCAGCAGCAAACTTTGCAAAGCTACCCCAACCGCAGCCGATATCTAATACTTTTTGACCAGGTTTTAAATGCAATTTACGGCACACTAAATCAAGCTTAGCTTCTTGCGCATCATCTAAATTGCGAGCATCTTTCCAATATGCACAGGTGTAAACAAGGCGTTTGTCGAGCATTTTTTCATACAGATCATTACCTAAATCATAATGCTGCTCACCCACTTGATAGGCTCTACTTTTTGATTGCAAATTAAGCAGCCGTGCCCGCAATAGCTCCCACACGAGTGGCAGGCTTGGTTGAATCTGATTCAACGCTTTGATTTTTAGCATTCGCGCAATGCATTCATCAAGCTGCTTACAATCCCACCAGCCATCCATGAACGACTCTCCCATGCCCAGTGAGCCATGTTTGATCACACGCTGATAAAAACGATCATCATGAATATGGATATCCCAGGGATTGTTACCATTAATAGTAATACCCGCAGAATCTGCTATGTCATGTGCTATTTTTTTTAGACGCTTCATATAATTCTCCCTCCGTATTAGTTGCCAAGATAGCAATTTATTCGGACAAAAATCTATTATTTATTGACAAATGCAAAAACAAATCGAGAAAATGGTGGTGAGGAGAATGTATGAATAGTTTGCTTGATATGGTAGATTTTTTCATCGGCAGCAATCACAACACGCCGATGTTTTATCAAATGGTTGTGCGCGCAATTATCATTTATTTTATTGCTATTTTTTTGATACGCCTTGGTAAAAGACGGGTGCTGCAGCCGAACAGCCCCTTTGATATAATCTTTATAATCATCATCGGTAATATTTTGGCTGACGCGATTGTTGGTAGTTGGCCCTTTTTTGAGTGTATCGGGATTATGATCCTTCTTTTTGCCGTGCATTCAGGTGTGTCTGCACTTACCTATTATTTTGAACCAGCAGAAACTGTATTTGAAGGCTCACCTTATTTTTTAATTAAAGATGGCGCAATCGATCATCAGATGCTCAGAGAATGTCACATTACTCAAAATGATCTCATTAGCGCAGTAAGGCGTCACGCTCACACAAACTCATTGCAAAACGTTAAACACGCAATATTAGAAACCAATGGTGATATTAGTATAATTCTTAAATAGCCACAACGTTATTAAGGTGGTCAGCCTTGGTTATTGTATATATGGTATTGTAACCTGTTAAAGCTAATATAATTTTTTCGCAGTTGGGCACAACTGCTTCTTCGCGAATGGTATACATTGGTAAGCAAATCAGTTATACCAGGGTTTTGACAGCGTTCTTTAATCTCTACAATTTCTTGATCTGAAATGGTAGTAGCTCGCTCAAGCACCGCATTTTTAATGTCTGCATTAAATTGCAATAGTGTTTTAGTAATAAGAGGACACCCAAGCGTAGTTGCATATTCTAGTAATTTCTGGTTTTTATCATTTTTTATAGCAAATATATCACAATACCCAAATATGCGCTCGTAAGCCTTTAATAAGGCATTTTCTGTGTATTCATCGTGCTTTTTTAGTGCAGCAGACCTCATTAACTTCCACAATATATCTGCCACAGCTTGAGGATATTGTATAATTTCAGTATGTGCTTTTTTTAGAGCACGATGTACCATCACAGCAAAGTTTTTTATATCTTTATGAGCGTAAGAGTTAAGTGAAAAAAATAAATTAAACTTATTACCTAGTTGATCGCATTTTTTTGCCATAAACTCTTGAACATGAATATCCGTAAAGCGTGATAGAACATCCGCCACACAGAGGTGAGATAGTGGGCTAGAGTGCAATTCTAGTCTTTGATGTAGGGTGTTATTTGTATTTTTGGTTGCAAAAGCAGTTTTTTTGCTACTAGCCAAACATGCCCGTTTTAACTCTGGTTCAGTATCCACAAAATCATAGGTTATTTGTCGCTTACCCAACACTTGGCTAGCTTGTAAATTGAAAGTAATAATTGTCAAAACGACTACAAGACAACAAGGTATCAAATGCGTTCCTTTGCCATAGAGTATGGCTACCGTCTGGCGCACACTGCACACATAATTTTTTTCAGATACAGATGTTTAAAATCATGAGCTAGTATATAGCCTAACAACCTAAGCATCAAGAAGTTATAGCAGTGCTCAACACAGCTCTTAGGAGACTCAATGTAATAAGCTTACATGCAGTTATCTAACGTTCCAACAAAACTATAAATCAGATAGATTAATTCTGGCGCAAGACCCGTTTTGTAAAGAGCATCACCGTAACACAAAGCTTTTTTTGCCTCAAGCTTTTTTAAGAATGAATATACCTTTTTTGGGACCTTCGTCTCAATAGGATTATCAAGCAACGAAAGACGTTGCAGTTTAGCTAGCCGAGTAACCTCAAGTGGGATCTTATTGATCTGGTTATTTGCAAGCAGTAATCTCTGTAAATTAATGCACGCACAAAGAGCTAGAGGAAATTCTGTTAAATAATTATTAGACAAATCTAAGGTAGCTAAACTGTGCAATGCGCTTATTGAAGTAGGAATTGCTTGCAACCTATTACTGTTAAGTATGAGTTGTATAAAAAGAGGAGTATCGGGCTTTTCATGCTTTCTTTGAATATCACCCAGTTTTTCTGGCAAAACTTGTATATTATTGGCTGAAAAATCATAGTAACGAAAAGAAGCGAGATCATCTCTACCAATTTCTGCAAAATTATCCGGTAATTTTCTCAATAAATTGTGTGAAAAATGGATACCCATTAAGCGATGGAGCTGGGTAAAATCTTTGGGTAGTTCAGATATAGTATTATGCTGGATAGATAAGGAACACAGAATGGTAAGAACACAAAACTCCGATGGAATGGCGGTTAATTTATTATCATTGAGGTGAAGTGTTTCTAACCCTTTTGGAAGTAACAATCGAGTTGATTTGCCATCGGCAACTTCTACCAATGTTTCAATACAATTATGATCTAAAGCCAATTCTTTAATTTTTTTACATCTAGAGAGTTTACTCAGTGTGGTCAACCGGTTGTGATTGGCATACAGTTTTTTTAATTTGGTAAGAGACTCTATGCCACGTAACGTTTGCAAATTATTATTACCGGCAAATAGCAGTTGAATGGGCGTATCGGCATTAATTTTTTCAATACCCTGTAACGAAGTTAATTTTTTTGCATCAACATCCAAACAACATAATTCTGAATGTGAAGATATTTGCTTTTCATTATAAGTTGTAAGATCTGTTAGTTCGCCCACGCTATAGTGTGATTGAGAAGTCGGTTGTTGTGATTCTTGCGCAAAAAATACCTGTGCCCACATAACCGTAAAAGCTATAAAATAATACAACAGAGTTACCTTATTATTTAATAAATTTAGTAATTATAAATTATATTAGATTTGCGATTTTTTGCTACGTCATTATTTAGTAAAGTTTGGCCTGTAGCCGATACCTCATGGTAGGCAACACATTGTTCTCCAAAAACATCAAACAATTTCTTACACCCTACCATTACAAGGCGCACTTGAATTTCAAATGTGTGGTTGTAGACCTAGAGATGATGTATCTGCTAGAAATTAGTTGTTATCACGATCAATAAAGTTAAGTATGCGCAAACTCTCAATACGATTTTGTATTGCTTAACATTGATCTTAAAAAGTAAAATATGTTATTAATGCGATTCACGCTAATGTACCACATCTTCTTTAATTAAATTCATTCGATGTAAAAACACTTTTATTCCTGAACGTGGCACATACTGAGCAGACAAAATAGTTTTAAGCTTCTTATCATCAGCATTTTCTTTAAGCGCTGCAATATTCTCTGACGTTATCAAGGTAACCTTACCATGAAGTTTTTCCGCTAGCTCGCTGTTAAATTGCAGCAGAGCTTGTGCAAGCGAATGACAATTTTCATGAACTGCGTAATCAATAAGAGTTCTGTTTTCATTGTTTTTTATACCAAAAAGATCAATATCATTCTTAAAATAAAAAAATAAAAAAGGTAATAAGTGTTCTTTTGGAATGGTATGCACAACAGCTTTTTTGCTAAATACCAGATTGTAGTCTCAAGTATTTGAGAACTCACATGAGCAAACTTTTCTTGCCTTTTTAAAACGCCATCCATTCTGACAATAATATTTCTAACCTCTGCTACATTTGATTTAGCGCAAATCTCATTCATTAATAAATCTATTGTTTTAGGAATGTTTTCCTGCACGGTAAGAGATCTAGCATAGTCAGACTCATGCTGCGGTTCTTCTACCACATGCTTTAATGATTTACTTCTCAGGTTGTAGGTATTTCCAATTACAGCGGGGGTTACCGGATTATTGGTTTGGGGACTATCAAAAAACAACTTGATACGAATTTTTTGCACATTACCGTAACAATCCTTATCAATATAACTTTGCAAACGCACACGTTTAGCATCAGGTAATTGTGGATCCTCCAAACACCGTTTTAAATTTTTTTCACACGCACTAGTAGACAATCCTACCAACAATACACATAAGAATCGTGTCATATGTATTCTCCTTACAGGTATGTTTTTACACTTCTTCGGTTCTATTTTCTTTTATCATGGTATCAAGTTGCGCTTCTTTTTGTTCTTGAATTTTTAAAAAAAGGTCTTTTAAAAATATATTTTTAGATTCAATAAACAAGGATAGGGCAGTTCTAGCATTATTATCACGCTTATTGGCAATGTCACAAGGTGACACTATTTTTAACAATGCCTTACGTATAATTGGTTTGCTGTCATCAGTAAAATCATTAACCGGGATCAGATGGTTAACAAAATTCCAATACACGTGATCCTTAAGCGTCGGCTGCGCAGCAATTTCATGTTTATACTTTTTAAAAAAATAATACACTGACGCCTCAAGCCTATGACCTGGTTTGAGGTATTTCTTTTTGGTAACAAAACGAGTAAACGCTTTGTCCAGTCCGTCAATCAAATCTTGACACTCAATCGACACTTCGCTCTTATAGATCGCTCTAACCTGGCTGGCTTTTTCCTTATTGCCTAACAAAGCACTCTCAGGCAATTGATCATATTCTAACGATATTTCTCCATAGGCGTTAACACTAAACCGGGCTTTTTTGTATGAGGCAGCTTCATACTCACATTCAGTTCTTTTGCGTTTTAAAGAAAATTCATGTGCATTTAAAGAAAGGGGTAATAACAAGAGGAGTAGTAGCATAGTATTCTTCGTCTTAAAATGTTGTAGTTGTTTATCACGTTTAAAAGCAAGTAGATGTAATGTGAGAAAAGTGAATTTTACAGTAACCCCTCAGTTTTTAATTCTTGATAGGTTTTTGCACCACATTGTTTTAAATAACTAATTAATTCTACTTGATTCGAATCTGCTCTATTTAATTCTATCATTTTTTGTGCAATATCAAGAACAGTAAACTGAGTAGGGCGATCATAACATTCAGAAGTTTTATTAATTTCAAGCTTGTGCGTTAATAATTCGTCAATAATCTTTTTTCTTTCTTGAATAGGCTGAAGATTACACGAGTCAAATGCTAGATAATGAAATGCATTCATATTAAATGAATCAGTGATATTAATTGGAACTTTTTTTTCAATAAATTTTTTAACTAATTCTAGCGTACCTCTTGCGCACGCGAAATGAAAAAGAGGTCGATAATAATCAGTGTGAGGTATGGGTACGCAAATATTGGGTCTAATACCGTGGTTTAAAAGAGTTGTTATCAAGGAACCCGCTTTTAAGCAGCTATCTTTATCTGGTAAATCGCCAGCCTCAATAAAAAAGGGCTGGAATAAAGAAGCGCTTGCCGCGCGCGCTTGTGGTGTATACAAATCAACACGAAACCGGATTTCACGTACGTTCCTAATGCCCAAAATTTCTTTTTGGAGCAAAGAATTAATCATATTTTGCAGTTGCCACCATTCTTTATTTTTAATTAACTCTCTCAATGGTTCGTAATGTTTAACAGCCAAGGCTTCAACGATGAAAGGTATAACAAACGAGGATTCACCTATATTGTTGATAATTTTAACAATTGCTTCGCCTAGAGGATTTTGCTCATGTTCATATATGAGGCGAATGAGTGTATTTGTATCGGTGACTTCTAAATTAGTTTTTTTACACCAATTAATAATTCTTTCACGTTTGGATTTAATTTTTCGCAATTTATTTTCAACAACCCTATGAAAATCTTTATTGACTTCAGATACTGATTTATATGCTATTGGTGTATCGAGTGCGTAATCGATTATTGGCTCAATGATTTCAAACGGCGCAATCTCAAAATAATTAATATTTTCTTCCATACCATAGGCAATAAAAGAAAAAGTAAAAAATAATAAACAAACTTGTTTCATGTTGTTTTTTCCTGATACGAATGAATTTTTTTTTACATTTTTAAATAAGGTCTTGACCTTGTAGCTCTCGATACGTTTTGGCCCCTTTGGACCTCAAGTAGCTAACTAATCCTTCGTTATCTATAACCTCATAAGCCAAATCAAGTATCGTTCTATTATCGTTGTAAATGGTGGAAAGCGAAATACCACCAGAAAACAACTCCTCTAAAATTTCTATTCTATTTTTATTATCGCGATGAACAGGCACCATCATCCATTCTATTGCATTTGCATCGGTTAAGGATGTTCGTGCATTGATATCAGCACCATTATCTAAAAATGCTTTTACTAGTTGCGCATTACCAACAATGCAGACGTCGTGAAGTAATGGAATATCATCCCCGAGAAAATCGTGCGTTGCATTGGCGTTTGCGCCTGCTTTCAAAAGAATAACCATGTTATCAATTATGTGCTGAATAATTTCATTATTGATCATTATCCAATCACAATATTGAATTTTCTTATTGTTAAATACTATCGAATCGGGTTTACAACCAGGTTCACAATAATGTTCATAACGCGATGCTAAACAATTGTACATTTCTTTCAATAACACGTTGGCTTCGACTTTGTTAGTGCTCAAACACTCTTTTAATGCACTCAAGTCAAACGTGCTATAATGCTTAAACTCATTAAACAGTTTAGGAATTGTTGTGTCCTTATTTTGTAATCGGTGCACAATGGTTTTTAGTGCATGCGCATCACAACATATAGTTGGTTTATTAGGTAAATCAAATAATACAGTGTTAAAATTCCAAACATGGTCACTCAAAAAGAGCTCAACATCAGCTTTACGTTTTTTATAGTCCTGAATTAAGAATCGCGGTGTAATCGACAATGATTTACTTGTTAGGGCAAGGGGCGCAAGTGATTGTGCAGCCTGAGCTAATGTGCTAGTAGGTTCAGGGATCTGAGTAATTATTAACGCGGTCATTTCATCAGGTAGCATTTCAAAATAGTCCACCCACTCTTCCATGCAGTATCCAAATAAGGGCATGGATAATAAAACTAATAATACTGTTATTTTCATACAACCGGCCTTCTGTACATACTCGTCTAGTAAGATTAAATTGCAAAAATATATCATTATTTCGGTTTTTTCTAATTATTTTCTATACTAATATGTAATTAGTATACTTTTTGTGAAAGCTCGTCATGTCTCATGATCATAAACTCTCGCTGCCAGCAGCTATACTCGTAAACATTAATATAATGCTGGGAACCGGCATATTTATTAATACCGTTGAATTGGCCAAACGCGCCCGCTTTTTAGGCAGTTTTATCTATCCCCTGGTTGGATTGCTGGTGTTACCACTTATTATTATTGTTGCCCAGCTGATGAAATTGCATCCTTCAGGAGGCTTTTATACATTCGCTGCGCAAGAAATACATCCTTTTGCTGGGTTTTTAAGCGCATGGAGTTATTTTACCGGAAAACTAGCATCGGCTATGCTTATGATTCACGTTGCCATGCTCTTGTGCCAAAGCATACTGCCTACCCTATCACACATTAATATTTTTGCGCTTGATGCTTCAGTTTTATGCTTGTTTATTTTTTTCAATACGCTCAATATGCGTACCGGAAGCCGTATTCAAATGGGCTTCTTGATTGTAAAACTCATTCCTGTTTTATTTGTACTTTTACTGGGCTTATATTTTTTAATCCCGGCTCTATTACTCATGTTCCTTTACCGTGGTCTGGTATTCCCTTAAGCATACCCTCGTGCTTTACGCGGCTGCAGGATTTGAAGCTACCTGCTCACTGAGCAGTAGAATTAAAGATGCTGATAAAAATGGGCCACGGGCGATCTTTATCTCATTTGGAATTGTAATGTGCGTTTTGTTTCTCTTTCAATTTTTATTGTATGGAATGCTTACTAAGCAGCTAACGGCACAGGCTAGTTATCTTGGGGTATTTCCTGCCTTGATTGGCAACCTATTTGGTCTGAGTGGCGTAGCTCTTCATAGATTGTCTTCACTATTTCACCTTGCTATTGCCGCTTCTGCACTGGGTGGAAGTTATGGCATTATTTATAGTAATATGTGGAACATATATACCCTTGCACAACATGACCATACGTTGTTTAAAAATTATCTCACGCGTTATAATGTCCATGCTATACCGGTAGCCTGCGTTGCCATTGAAGGGTTACTGATGGCATTGTATTTGTATATTACCAAAGGCACTCAAGTTCCCTTACAGCAAATTTCAGCCTTTGCATCGTGTATAGCCTACTCGCTGTGTGTAGCTTCCCTGATAGCTGCAAAGGTACATCGCGCCGTGCCAACACAGTGGGCGATACTCGTCGCGGGGTCTGCAAGTTGTATACTCCTGGGGTCTGCCTGCGTTAGGGGCTTTCTTGCAACCGGTTTCTTCCCTTTTTTAATCTTTATTACCATACTGGGATTAGGCTGTCTGATGTTTTTTTACACCAAACAGCATAATATTGAAAAAAAGCAGATTTAGCCTCATTGGGTCATTGCTTTTTTCAACCTGATTTTTATACTAAAATAATAAAAAAAACTTTCTTAAAAGGATTTCGCGTGGTTTCTACTTCAGATTTTCGCAAAGGTTGTAAAATTCTTTTTCGTGACCAACCCTACATGGTTGTTGACTTTCAACACGTAAAACCAGGTAAAGGTGGCGCTTTTGTACGCACCAAAATGAAAAACATGCTTACTGGTCTCATGCATGAAGAAACCTTCCGCTCAGGCGAAAAATTCCCATCACCTGATCTTGCATATCGCCAAATGCAATTTTTATACGAGCAAGATGGTCTTTACGACTTTATGGACCAAGAATCTTTTGAGCAAATTTCACTCAACAAAGATCAAGTAGAAGAAGTTCTCGATTATTTAAAAGAACAAGTAATTTATACCGTTCTTTATTTTGGCGAGCGTCCTATTGCCGTTACCCCTCCATTACACATGGAATTCATGGTAAAAGAAACACCTCCTGGTGTTAAAGGTGACACCGCACAAGGTGGCGCAACTAAACCAGCAACGTTAGAAACTGGTAAAGTTATTCAAGTTCCTTTATTTGTAAATGAAGGTGACTCAATCAAGGTTGACACTCGCACCGGCGACTACATTGAACGCGTAAAAAAATAATAATAACTTAGATGGGGTTTAGGGTATGACTTGTTGTCCAGAGTTAGAGCATCCACTTCACGGATTACACGCTGAAAACATTGATTTTAACGACATTTCTAGTCGTGAATCTCGTTCAGTTATTTTTCACTTGTTGTATGCGGCTGAATCATTTGACTATGATTCTTCACTAGAGTCAATTGTTGAAAACTTTAATCGCGGATTTTTACTCAATATCCCCACTGACAGTGCAGTTTTCAACGTTGCACAAGTGGTGATTAATGATCGCGCAAAGCTTGACGATGAAATAAAGCCATTATTGCACAACTGGCGATTTGATAGAATCGGCGTATGCACCAAACTTATTTTGCGTTTTGCGTTATGGGAACTTAACACAACTGACACATCACCAAACATTGTGATCAATGAAGCTATTGAGCTTGCAAAATGTTTTGCAGAAAAAGATGCCTACAAGTTTATCAACGGCATCTTAGATGAAGCAGTAAAATGTGCTGAAGCACAAAACTCTACCGAATCTTGAGTGTAATTAGCGCCAAAAGGCACAACACGATGGAAATAATACCAAATCGGGTTGTTATCTTTGCCTCAGGCCAACCAAGCAATTCAAAATGATGATGTATAGGGGCCATTTTAAAAATGCGCCTCTTATACCGTCTAAACATAAATACCTGTGCTATAACGGACAGCGTTTCTACTATAAATAAGCCACCCGCAATCACGAGCAATAACTCTTGCTTTGCCATTAATGCCATAAGCGCAAGACCCGCCCCAACGCTAAAGAGCCTACGTCTCCCATAAATATTTGTGCCGGATAGGCATTGAACCATAAAAAGCCCAGTGATGCTCCTACCATAATAGCGCCCATTACGGCTATTTCTGCCGTACTTGCAAAGGGTATAAATAGATAGTCTGCTAAGGCACAATGTCCTGCCAAATAGGCTATTACAGAAAAAGTAGCAAAATTAGGGATTAACGAGCCTATAGCAAGCCCATCAAGGCCATCAGTTAGATTTACGGCATTGCTGCAGCTCACTAAAATAAAAGCCGCCCAGGGTATAAATAACAAACCCAAATCAGGATTAAAATTTTTAAAAAAAGGAATGGTAACAGTAGTTTTTGCGCCCGCAATAAACACCCATGCGCTGACAATGAGCAGGGCTACTGACCATTGTGCTATAAATTTGTAACGCGCTGAAATGCCTTTAGTTTTGTTAATTTTACACCAATCATCCCAAAAACCAATTGCCCCAAAACCAAAGAGGCAAACCAAGAATATCCACACCAGAGGATTGGCTATATCACACCATATAAGGGAACTTATAAGTGTTGTGGCTAAAATAAGAACACCTCCCATGGTAGGCATATCATCTTTCTGACGATGAGACTCGGGCGTATTTTCACGCGCCTTAGAGCGGAAGAACTGGCGCGATTTTGCAATAAACCAGCTACCAGTGCATAAAAAGAGAAACAAAGTGGTTAATAATCCAGCGATGGTACGAAAGCTCACATAGTGCAGGGCATTGATAGTTGGACACCACTGTGTAAAAAAAGTCGAAATATGATACATTCAAAAATCTTTCTATTTGAAAATATTATTTTAGAATGGGCTGATTAGATGCGGCTTTTAGATTATAGAAATCTGTCACAAAATCAATAAAAAACGCGTGCTGATTTGACTAAAATAAAGCCTACGGTACAATGGGTAATGTAAATATAAATAAGCTTAATGCATAAAAGCTTGTGTTTTACTGGAGGTTAACCCAATAGACAGTCAAGCAAAATGCATCACCCCTTATTCTATAACTATCTTCTTAGGTGATGTATTGACTCAGTCTTAAAACATTTTTAAGAGGAAATTATGAAACTTAAAGCACTATTTACTTTGGCTGCAATTGCGTCAACTGCCGCATTTTCTTTGCAAGCTACTCCTGCAGAACTCAATACATTAGTAAACTCACTTGATTCAGCAGCACGTTCAACTCTTAGCTTTGTAAATCGATTCATCGATGACAAAAACAGATCTGAGAAGTTCAGTGCGCAAATCCAACAAGCAAATACTATCTTAGTAGAAATCAAAAAGCTTAATGAAGATGTAAAAGCATTGCTTGCACAACCATTAAGTGACGCTGAGAAAAATATAATTGTCTGCGCTAATGAAATTGCAGATATTATTATTCCTTCACTTGAAAATCTATGTCGCTCTATGGAGTCACAGCGTGGTATTACTGATGCCGCTAAATTATCAGCTGCATTAAAACCATCACTTATGAATATGGCTGCACAAGGACCTGCGCTTAAATCTAAGGTAGACAACTTGCACAAATTGCTTGCAGACGTATACATAGAAGCTGCTGCAAAAGTAGCTGCTTTAAAAAGTGACATTTTAAATACCGTTGATCGCATTGAAGCAATCAACAATAACAAAATGAAATTAGTAAATCTCTTTGGCGCATTGAGCCAACGTTTAAAAAATGGCTAATATATGTTGGGGAAATGGAGATTACATAGCGTGAGCTATGCTCATTGCTAATACCCAAACCATTACATAAGAACATACTGAGCCGGGAGTAGTAGCAATACAACCCCGGCTTTTTTTATGCAGAATTGGAAATGCCGTAATCAGCTACAATAGTATTAACCAAAATGGAAGGTTTATTATGAAATTATTTAAATCATTACTCATCATTAGTGCTGTATCTGCTGGTAGTATAGCGACAGCACATCACCCATTAATTAATGAACTTAAATGTACTGTTATTGAAAACGTTAACTTTTTTAAGCAAGTCAATCATTCTAACGAAGATATTTACTGCCTAATTACCACACATCAAACGTTGAAAGAATTAATTCATAACTTATCAATAACGAGAATCAATAGAAAAGAATTAACTCTTTTAGTTGAAACACAAACGTATCTTCAAGAAATTGATTCATTAGTAACACGCATAAATGAATATATAGGCAGCTGTAATTGCCAGCTTAACATTGATGCGCAAGTAATTAAACCATGGATTAAAGAAAATAGAAAAAAGCTTTTTTCACATATTAACGCGTTTGATCTTCTATTTACACAATGGTCAACCTTAGCATTATAATAACTACAAACATGCCGGAAATTCAATCGAACTTCCGGCCTATCTAAATTAACAATAATGAAAATAAAAATATTCTATTGAATACCGAAACGATCAAATAAATCTATGGGTTAAATTTAACTGCCGAGAAAAAAATAAATTAATTTGTGTAAACAGTAACGAGGTTGTATGAAATTCTTAAAAAGAACACTATTTTTGAGCTTAATTATCGCAAGCAATATAATTGCAATAAATCCTGAATTAATGAATGTTTTTAAAGATAGCTGGAAAGCAAATATTAAATTATTTGAAAAAGACTATTACTCATACCATGATGCACAGCATCGTGGTGAATTACAAGATTTTGTAAAAAGTTATGAAGATTTAGCCCATGCGGTAAAATTTTTAGAAATAACTACCATGCCAATTGCATGGCAAAATGCTCTTACAGAAGCAAATAAATATTTAAACACCACCGCAAAGTATTATTTTTTAGTGTCACAGGTATTGCGAGATCCGGGAATAATACATGGTTATGAATTTCAGAATCCACATTGCACAATAGAGCTGGTTCCTTGCATGTACATGAACTTGAATATAGTAAAAAAACATATTTCTACTATTAATGCTTATTTAAAGTTTAATCTAAGTTGACACAAAGCTATTTTATAAAGATGCAACTAATATGAAATTATTTAGCCCATTTGTTGCTATAATAGTGCTATTTATTAGTTCAACTACCACAAAAACTCAAGATTTTGATTCTTTTTTAAACCATTACAGCATTACAAAAGATTTTGTACAACATCATAATCAGTGTGATCAAGATATAAAAAAGCTGATTCGATAATTAATTCTTATGTGCAAATTAAGTAATGTATTATAACTTCCTTCTTGCTTTTTGATTATTGCATAAGAAGGAAGTTTACTTTTTATAACTTTTTAAATTTCCTTAGAACATATATATTATTTTGATCGATTCTTATTTATAAATTAAGGAATACTAATGAAAAATATATATAGTTTAGTTATGATCGCAACCGTAATCTCATCTCAGGCTATGGAAGACGTAAAACATCAACTAGCACAACATATTCCTACTCTGGGATGGAATTCTTTTACGTATACCAAAAATGAATTAATTTCTTTGCAGAATACTTTAACAAAACTTATGCAAACAAATGATGCTTTATTAACTTCACATTTAAATTCTGTTAATACTGCTATTACCAAATATTTGACTTCAATTACATATCATCCCGCACGATCATTGAGTCCAGCGAGAAGCAATGAAATCTTGCAAAAAGAAATCTATCACCCATTGGTCCAATTAATCTGTGAAATTGAATCAAAAACAAACTCCACTGTAAGCACCCTGGCACAACACATCACGCAATTAAAATGGAATTCACATACCTATCTTGAAGAAGAAATTAATACCTTAAGCCAAACAATTAATGTATTGACAGAACGTGTCTCTAAAAATGAAATGCTTAAAAATTTGAAAAATATGAATCAAGCAATAAAAAAATACAATGAAAATATACGTTACACCAATTTTTCTGGTGGCGTTAGCCCTTACCGATTACACGAAATATATGAAAAAGAAATTTACAAACCACTGGTAGATATCATATGCCAAAGCATACTTCAAACGCAAAATTAACCTTACTACCTTGTTACGCTGGTAGTTAGACCTCAGTACGCTAGAAACCTTGCTCTTGTGACTAAGATCGCGTAAAATAGCTTTATATTAGGGTTTTTAAAAGGCATATCTATTACTATGAATAATTCATACACACGCGATTTTGATGTTATTGTGGTTGGTGGCGGTCATGCCGGCATAGAAGCGGCACATGCTGCTGCAAAAATGGGCTCAAAAACACTGTTGATCTCTTTAAACCTGGATAATATTGGGCTTATGCCCTGCAACCCGGCTATTGGGGGCGTAGGTAAAGGCCATATCGTTTACGAGATTAGTGCGTTGGGCGGCCTAATGCCAAAGCTCTGCACCAAGACCTATATCCAAGCCCGCATGCTAAACACCAGTAAAGGACCTGCCGTACAGGGTCTACGCCTACAAATAGATAAATATGCCTATAATAAACTCAGTAAACAAATTTTAGAAAATATGCCCAACCTTACTCTTCGCATGGGTATGGTAGAAGAAGTAATTATAGATGACACTCGTACCATTAGAGGTATTCGTACCCGCGATGGTGCTGATTTCATGGCGCCAACAGTAATCTTGACCACCGGGACCTTTTTAAACGGTAAGGTTCACATCGGTCAGGTGAACTATTCTTCTGGCCGCCAAGGTGAAGAAGCGGTAACAAACCTTTCCTTGTTCTTGCAAAAAAATGGTATTGGCATGGGCCGCTTAAAAACCGGTACTCCGCCCCGCTTGCTCCGTTCAAGCATTGATTTTTCTGACCTTGAATACCAAGAACCAGATAACCTAAACTTTTTATTTGAATTCCACCCTCACAAAGTTTCAAGTTCTCATGCGTGCTATATCACCCATACTAATGAAAAAACTCATGAGATCATACGAAACAATCTTCATTTATCAGCGATGTACAGCGGTAACATTAAAGGTGTTGGCCCTCGCTATTGCCCGTCTATAGAAGATAAAGTAGGTAGATTTAAAGAAAAAACATCCCACCACGTATTTATAGAACCAGAAGGTGCATCAACTGAAGAGATTTACCCAAATGGCATCTCAACTTCATTGCCCTATGAAATTCAAAAAGCATATATCAGAACTATTAAAGGTTTTGAAAATGCCATCATCACGCGACCAGGCTATGCTATTGAGTATGACTTTGTAATGCCTAACCAGCTACACCAAACCTTAGAAGTTAAATCCATCAAGGGATTATTTTTAGCTGGACAGATTAATGGTACAACTGGCTATGAAGAAGCCGCTGGCCAAGGTATTATTGCCGGTATTAACGCACATCTTAAGCAAAGCGGTCAAGAACCCTTTATACTCGATCGCACTGAAAGTTACATTGGTGTTATGATTGATGACTTAGTAACCATGAGCGTTGATGAGCCATACCGCATGTTTACCTCACGTGCAGAGCGCCGCTTGGTATTGCGCCAAGACAACTCATTTTTACGCTTGACCGATCGCGCCTATAAGATGGGACTTATTGAGCAAGAATTGTATAATGACTTTGTTCAAGAAAAACAAATCATTCAAGAAACCTTAAAAGATCTACGTGCCAATCACAATAACGCCAACCTTCTTAAACTCTTTGGCGACAATGAAACTTACGCAAAACAGTTACGAGAAATTACGGGCAAATCACTTTCTGATCGCGCGGTAGACACGATTCACGCAGAAATTAGGTATGAACCTTATTTAAAACGTGAAGAGAAGGAAATTCAAAAAACTCATCAGTATCAACAGCTAGAAATACCTGAAGATTTTGTCTATGCCCAGGTTTCAGGATTATCTAAAGAGCTACAAGAAAAGCTAACCCGCATCAGACCTAAAAACATAGCAAGCGCTTCGTTAATTCCTGGTATGACACCGGCTGCTATTTCCTTGCTGATTTTTAGAGTCAGAGAATTTAATAAATGTTTAAACATTCCGAATAATTATTCAAACTTAGACGTCCAATCGTTACAATAAGAATTGATGCTCCACCTCAACTTTTTGTATTATGTAATGGGTTTTAAGCTAAAAGTTTCCAATTGATAATGCGATTCAATCGAGCAGCATTGTGTTATTTAGCATATCTTTATTCACTTTAATATTTTTACAGATAGAAAATATTTATAATAATTTTTTTTGCCAAAATCCCTATAATTTCATATTTTTTCTTATCTGTGGTATGATAGGTTATGTGAATGCAAAACAAACATGTATAATCAACCCGTTATACGGAGCACTGCATGATACGTAAGTATTTATTTATAGTAAGTAGTTTAGTAATAAGCATGTCTGGCCTTCAGGCTTTGCCTGATAGCCAAGCAATTAGACCAAACATATCTCCGTCCTTAGTGGCGCAGATACGTAACAAAAAAGCAGATTATAAATCATTTACCAACAATATTTATAACCTTTTTTGCTTACTTGACTTGACTCATGATGACAATGAGCTTGAACAAGTTAAAAAAGGGATCGTTGTTGAGGTAAACGGTAAGATCATTCCTCATCAAGCTACCTCGTCTATACGAGTACGCAATAATTCATGCATCGTGCGTGTATCGTTGCTCAAAACATTCCCTCAAAAATTACGCGATAAAATGATAGACCTCATTTTAGATGACAACCCCGCAGATATTGATACCAGCGGTAATGCTCATCCAACCAAAATGCGTATGGTGCTCAAAAAGCTATTGAAAATTGCGACAAAATATATCTCAGTTTCATTTACATTTGACTACCAAATTAATCCAGAAGAAAAAGAATATCTTTTGGCAGACATTTTAGTAGCGCACAAATTACCAAACTGGATAGACAATGGATACCATTGGAAACCTAAATGGGAATCCTTGCAAACCATCGGTTTTATTATTCACGATAAACACCTGTCTGAAACTAATTAACTATCGTCGCGACATAAAATAGTTCATATTAAGTGGTGCATAAGATGCTAACTTGTGAGCAATTGCACACGGCAATAACTCAACTTTAATTTCTAGCCACTCATTAAGAGGCACTTTTATAATGTTGCCTTTGATTGTTCGTATTTGCGTATACAAGCGATAGTGTACTGCATTACCATAATCAGCGCAGTCATATAACACTACCAATCCCTCTTTATTAACATACGTCTGACCCAGTCTTACATTGCCTTCATAAAATTGTTGCGCAGGAGCTTGGGGTATTCTTCCTGAGATGGTAGAAATCACATACAATGATCCATTAGTTGGCAATTTTTTTGGTTTAATCGTCATCACTCCGCATTTTCCGGCACATGCTACAATTTTTGCGTGATTCTTGTCATACGTAACGTATTGTTTTGCTGCGTGAATACCACCCGAACTTACACTTGCCATAAGCATTACTATCGTGATTTTGTTCAACATAATTGATCACTCCCTAATTTTATTACTAATATAACAATAAATGATCAGGGCAGCCTTCTACAATATTTTTCTTATTTAACATGTTTATCAAACTATACAGGGCAAAGGTGGTCAGATAATTCTCATATTTGAAAATTTAAACTGTAGAAAAAGACAGAGCATTCAGATTATGATTGTGCATAAAGGGAATTAGTAATGGAGGTTACCTAAACATGAAACTATTTTCAAATCTTATACTCATAGCATTGATCACCAGCACCATATCATTGTTTACCAACGAGTTATCTTTGGATACAGCGCACACGCTCACCACCAAAAAAAGCCTTACCGTGCACAATAAAATCACTAAAGAAATGCTTGGGTATAAATACATCATCATGAATTATCCAAGTTATTTTAGTATCAAAGTTAACGATGTGCTGATCCCCGCCGGGCAATCTCAAAATATAGTAGTTACCAATAATCGAGTGTCAGTGCAATACGAGTATGAGTTTGGAAAGCGTCGCAAAGGATCAAAAGTTATTGAGTTTACTTTGCCTGCTACTATTAAAAACACTGATCTAACATTCTCATGGAACGATGACTGGCGCGTAAAATTAAGCAACGGCACACCTCAGAAAAAAACGATTTTAGAATAATTTGACACACGTTTCCTGTCATGGTTAATTAGCACAAAAAGGGAATAGTGTGATGGTAAAAAATTTTATTACTGCAGCAATTCTTATGTCTGGTATGATCCATGGTCTTGAAAATACCAAACACCACATTGTACTCAATGGAACTTCATGCTCAGGTAAATCGACTCTTGCACATCAGATAGCAACGATTTGGAAATCTAACAACGTTGCGTATCAGCATTTTTCAATTGATCGCTTATACCACGATATGTTGAATTCTTTATCCGATAACCAAAAAAAAGATTTACCTACGTTACTGGCACGTGCACAAGAAGCACAGGTAACCCACCCTGTTGTGGCTTTTGAGATGTGGCCCGATTACATGAATAACCTTTTTGAGGATT
Organism: Candidatus Dependentiae bacterium Noda2021; assembly: GCA_020886235.1. Lineage (GTDB taxonomy): Bacteria > Babelota > Babeliae > Babelales > Vermiphilaceae > Noda2021. The sequence goes on from AP025250.1 coordinate 959,647, forward strand.
GGTTTGCATCATATTTTGACGCATTACAAAAAACTTCGTGCAGCATTCTTGAGCTTGTCTGCGATCACAACGCTATCATGAAAAAATTTCTAGAACAATGGGCAGCGCATCATCAGCCAGCACTATCGTTCGTTAAAATTTATTGCTCTAAAGCAATAGCCAACGAGCGATTGAATAAAAGAAATTCATCATACGACACGTGCGAGCATCGAGACTGCACTACTATTGAGGCAAATTATAACTGCTTGTCAACCATTCATGGATTAAAAACCTACGATAAAGAAGTTGATACATCACACCACACCCCCTCATCAGCAGCTATGCTCGTTTTATCGGCCCCATTGGCTACAACAGCTATGAGTTTAAACGCAAAAAACTTTATACAACCAATACCATAAAGTTTTTACCCCAATTTAATGCTGGTTATTTTCTTCTCGCATTCCACGGGGTATACTTAGCCTTAACAAGACCCTGTAACTGGATTTATTATGTGCCCGGAAATTTTACCTCTCTATGGCCAATTTTCTATACAATCGTATGGCCTAGCACTGGCGTTTGGCTTAATTCTTTTTTGTTGGCTCATCCTTAGGGATCCTAAACGGGCATCTTTGATTAGCAGTGATACCTTGATGCAGTTTCTTACCTGGGGTATGGCGTGCGCAATTATAGGCGCGCGGGCACTCCACCTGTTTCATGATTGGCACAACTATACTAGCATTACCGACGTACTCTCCTTATGGCAAGGCGGCCTTTCCTTCTTGGGTGGGTTGCTAACAGTGCTCATCTTTGCACCCTTATTTTTAAAATATAAAAAAATTGACCCGCTACCCTTTCTTGATCTTTTAGCTCTGTACGCTCCGATCCCTTTAGCGATTGGGAGAATTGGATGTCTTCTTGCAGGATGCTGTTGTGGTGTGCCTACTTCTGCACCGTGGGGTATTACCTTTACCAATCAATGCACACAAGGACAATTGTGCGTACCGCTTCATCCAACACAGCTTTACAGTGCTATTGCTTTGTTTATAATTTTTCTTATTCTTTATTATATAGTCCAATCGCGCAGTCCTCAGCCCGGGAAACTATTCTGCATTTTTCTTATGTTAGTAAGTATTGAACGATTTGTGGTTGATTTTTATCGATCAGATCGGGAATTAATGATATCTGCAGGCAGTTTTATGATTTCTGTCCATCAGACTATTGCGATTGCGCTGTTCATCACCGCATTGGGTTTATATTTTTATGTATCTGGCAAAAAAAATAGTGTATCGATATGAATATTTTTAGTGTTATTAAATCGCGTATTTCCATACTGGATGTCACGCGGGAATATGCTGCATTAAAAAAAGCAGGAAACTACTGGAAAGGCCAATGCCCCTTTCACAGTGAAAAAACTGCGTCATTCACGGTAAGCCCCCATAAAGAAATTTTTTATTGTTTTGGATGCCATGCAGGTGGTGATATTATTACCTTTATTGCCCAAATTGAACAGTGCTCTCCTCTTGAAGCAGCGCGCCATTTAGCAGAGCGATACGGCATTCCGGTCTCTTTTGAAAATGAAGAGCAGTTTAGCCAAAAACACCAACAAAAAAAAGATTATCATGAACTGTGCAAGCTCATTGCCCAATGGTGCCACGCACAGCTATTAAAATCTCCGCTTGCAATGGCCTATTTACAAGACCGAGGAATAACCTTAAAACTCATTCAAAATTTTGGCCTTGGTTACTTTCCTGGCGGGCTTGCAAGCGTGAATCAATTTATTAAAGATATGGGCAAGCATCGCATTATGCCCGATGATTTACTACAAGCACATGTGCTTGCTAAGGGTAAGCAAATACTTTTTTCATCATTTGAAGAACGTATAATCTTCCCGATTTCAGACCACCTAGGCCGCCATTGCGGTTTTGGAGGAAGAATTTTTAAACAAGGTGACACACGCGCTAAGTATTATAATTCACGTGAAAACGAATATTTTACCAAAGGCAGCCTGTTGTTTGGGCTTGATAGGGCAAAAAAAGCCATTCAGCAAGCTGAATCAGTGTTCTTAGTAGAAGGTTACACTGATTGCATAGCCATGGCACAAGCTGGATATTCAAACACCGTCGCAACGCTGGGTACAGCGTGTACCTCATCTCACCTTGATACCCTTGGTCGGTACGCACAACGGCTGTTTATTATTTATGACAATGATAATGCGGGCAATCAAGCTATGATTCGCATTGCCGAACTAGCCTGGCAGGCAAGCTTAGAGCTCAGTGTTATCTGCCTTCCTAAAGGAGAAGACCCTGCCTCGTTCTTACAAAAAAAGGGGAATCTCACTGAATTAATAGCTAATGCACCCGATATTTTCACCTTTTTCCTCCAGCATTTAGGATCGGACTTTAATGCTAAGCCACTTCAAGAAAAGCTCGTACTGATACGTAGAATTGTTGATATTATAGCCAAAATTGATGATCCCCTTAAAAAAGACTTATTACTCGGCCAAGCCGCTCAGATGATTGGTGTCCCGCTGGACTCACTTAAAAGTGAGTTAAAGCGACAGAGCGCACGGGAAGCGGAGGTCAAAACAAGCCGTCCTGAACAGGTTGTTACCCGTCAAAAAAACCCAATAGGCGCTGAGTTGCCTAATTTGGAAAAGAAAATATTTTTTGCTATAATGAGTAATATCCAGATATTTAATAATAATAATGAAAAATATCTCATAAACTATCTTCCACAACCATTATGCGATATACTAAAAAAGCTAAAGGTCGCAAAAAATACTCATGAAACCATTACCTTTGCTACGTTTTTCGATGTTCTTAATGAAGATGAAAAACACTATGTAAGTAATTTATTGTTAGCCGGGGATGAAACAATTCAAGAAACATCGTTTGATCACCTGATGACAGAATTAAAAAGAAAACATTGGAAGGTCATAGTGAGAGACATACAGACCAAGCTAGAACTTGCAAGAAAGCAAGCGCTTGATAACGAAGTTAAAAACATACTCCAAGACTTTCTCGATTTAAAAAAAGAAATTTTTGAAAAAAATATATGACAGGTACCCTCATATGAAAAAAATCGAAAAATCTAAAACTACCGGCTCAAGCGTAAAAAAGCCTACTACGCTCAAGAAAAAAGAAGCCGCAAAAAGCACTAAAAAAACAGGAAAAGTAACTGCTTCTACAGCAAAATCATCAGGATCCAGTGTTGACCTTAAAAAAGAGCTCATTGAAGAACTTATTGAAAAAAGTAAACGTAGTGGCGTTATTACCTACGAAGAAGTAATAGAATTTAGTGAAAAAAATCACTTTCTTGAATCTGAAACCAATGACCTATTACGCACCTTAGAGCGTGAACATATTGATTTGGTAATGCAAGATGAGTTAGAAGGCGAAGACGGATCGGGTCTTGGTGGTCTTGATGGCGAAGAAGAATCATCAAAAGCTCACATCAAAGCTAAATTGGAAAGCTCACTTGACTTGCAGGCCGATGCCTTTGAGGAAGATGAAGACGAAGAATTTGAAGAAGGCGAAGACGAAGAAAAAGAAGTTGTTCGTGAAGTAGGTGCTTCACAAATTACTGACCCGGTTAAATGTTATTTACGTGATATTGGTAAAATTCCTTTATTAAATAAAAAAACAGAAACTGTTATTGCTGATCAAATTGCAGCAAGCAAAACCGATTCCATCGATGCGCTTTCACGTTTTCCCGCTATTCATAAAGAATTTGTCACCATTGGTGAGCGTTTGAGCCTTAACAGCTTACCGCTTAAAGACATCATTCAATTCTCAGACTTTGATGAAGAGAATGCGCCTAACATCAACGAAGAAAAGAAAGCATTGCTTCAAACGATTAACTCTATGAGAGACTTAATCGCCAATGAAGAAAAAATTTATTTAAGTTATCGCGGCAAACTAGACTCTAATGAAAAAAAAGAGGAAATGTTAGCCAAGGTAAAAGAAAATAAAGATAAAATTGGTGAGATTATTCGCACCATCAAACTTTCTAACAAGCTTATAAAAAAACTTGCTAAGAAAATTGAAAAATTTATTAAGAAAATTAAAGAAAAAGAAGAAGTTATACGCTTCTCTCAAGATCAATTAGCCGGTTATCAAAAGATTGAAAATCCTACTGAAGATCAACAATTTGCAATGGCCGAACTGGACCGTAATATTCGTAGTTCTGCAAAAAGCATTAAGAAAATCGAAGCTGAAGTTGGCCTTCCCCAACCTACTATGTTTAAATTCTATGGTAGACTTATGGGAGCATTGTCAAAAGACAAACTGGCAAAAGATAACTTAGCTAAAGCTAACTTGCGTTTAGTCGTTAACATAGCAAAAAAATATGTTAATCGCGGATTACACTTTTTGGATCTGATTCAAGAAGGTAATATCGGTCTCATGAAGGCTGTAGAAAAATTCGAGTTCGAACGAGGATTTAAATTTTCTACCTATGCAACCTGGTGGATCAGACAAGCGATCACCCGTGCTATTGCTGACCAATCGCGTACGATTCGTGTACCGGTACACATGGTAGAAACGCTTAATAAGATCAACAAGATTAAGCGCACCTTTATTCAAGAACATGGAAGAGAACCTTCTCATGCTGAATTGGCTAAAGAGCTCAACCTTGATGAAAAGAAAATTAAAAACATTATTAAAATATCAAAAGAGCCTGTTTCTCTTGAAGCACCTGTTGGTGACAGTGAAGATGCCTATATTAAAGACTTTATCGAAAGCGATACAGACTTTTCACCATCTGACACCGTTGCAAATAATGACCTCAAAGAGCGTGTGCGCGAAGTGCTAAAAACTCTTGCACCTCGTGAAGAAAAGGTTCTTAAAATGCGTTTTGGTATTGACGTTGCATCCGAACACACCCTAGAAGAAGTTGGTAAAGACTTCTCAGTGACCCGTGAACGTATTCGACAAATTGAAGTCAAAGCATTGCGCAAGCTTCGTCATCCGTCTCGTAGTAAAAAACTACGTGCATTCTTTGAAAAAGAGTTTGGTCTTGATTTTGAAGATCAAAACATGGATATGGATGAGGATGATGATTCATTAGATTTAGATTTAGGTAAGGAGTAGTAAAGGGGATTTATGGAGACGTCGGCTATAAATGGGCTTCCAACGTTAGCGTTATTTTTTTTCATAACATTGGCACTGCGTGCACTGTTTTCATTTCTTGAAACCAGTATTACTGCCTTGCGCTTGTTTAAATTAAAAGAATTAGCAATGACAACAGGAGGTTATGAAGCGTTATTCCAATCATTGGAAAAACAACCACATAGAGTATTAGTAACCATTTTGATTGCTAATAACTTAGCCGATGTTACCGTTGCCGCCCTTGCTACCCGAATTGCAGAAACTATAGCCCAATACTATCATTTGTCACAAGGTGTTGGGTTTTCTCTTGGTATTGGTATTGCAACCTTTGCAATCTTGGTATTTGGTGAAATTTTACCAAAAAATATTGCCAAAGGACGCAGTGAGCGATTATTTAAGTCTACCCTCTGGGTAATCAATATCCTGTTTTATCTATTTTATCCAATTGTTTCTTTCTTGACTCGTTTTGTTGATCTAATGGTGGGATTAGTTACCGGCAACAAAGCAAAAGAAATGAGCACTGAGTGGGTTTCTTCTGAAAAAGAAATACAGTTTTTGATCGATTATGTATACGAACAAGGGCTTATTGAACCTGAAAAAACTGAAATGTTAAAAAACATTTTTGAATTAGGTAAAACACCTGTACGTGAAATTATGGTTCCTGATACTGATATCATATCCGTAAATGTAACCAATACACTTAAAGAGACACTCGTCGTGTTTACTAAACGTGCCTTTACTCGTTTGCCAGTCTATGAAGAAAGTACGAGCAACATAATTGGCATGGTACACATGAAAGATATCTTCTTATTAATATCAAAAAATGAAGACAAAGCATTGCGTGATATTGTAAGGCCTATCATGTTTGTGCCTGAAAGTATGAAAGTAAACCAATTATTGCGTGAGTTTAGGCAAAAACACATGCACATTGCCATCGTAATTAACGAACACGGATCTATCACCGGGTTAATCACCCTTGAAGACGTTCTTGAAGAGATTGTGGGTGAAATTAGCGATGAGCACGAGCGCGCATCACAAGATATATTCCAGCTCAAACAAGGCGGGTGGCTAGTAAATGCAAGTATACCGCTCGAAGATCTAAGCGAGTTGTTGCACATTAGCTTTGAGACAGAAGAGTCTATTACCCTCGGCGGTTTTTTAACTGAACAATTGCAGCATTTACCCAAAAAAGGTGAACGTTTATTGTACAAAAATTTTTATTTCCAAGTACAAAAAGCTATTCCAAGGCGTGTGTTGCAAGTGTTAGTATTTGAGGAAAAAAACTCAGATACTATTCAGTATGACGACTCTAAGTTTGAGTAACTAAAAAAGGAAGCACGTAATGAAGATATGGGTAGTAGTATGCCTTGTGACCTGTAATGTTTTAAATTTAGATGCTGCTCAAAAAAAGCCGCGTCCTCAGCCAGCAACAGTTGCTCATCATACGGGCATCGAAGCGGATGACCTATCTGACAAAGAAGTAGTTAAGGCGATTCTGCCTCATCTTGCTCTCGTGGTAAAAAGTTTTTTTATTATTGTTCAAGAACATCAAAATTTTAATACCGTGATTACCAATATTGGCCAAATGATTATGAGCTTTTTTACCATTGGTAGTTACATGCTTCGCACACCAGAGCTTCACAAAAATTATACTCAGAGTACCCGTACCATTTGTCAAAAAGATTCCACGGCATTATTGTCCTGCTTAGCGCAGCAATACACCCGCCTGTTGGCAGCTCAAGCTTGTTCATGATGCGCCTCAAGGAGCGATTTTACACGAATAAGGGTGATGCGCAGCGCAGCTAAAGGCGTTGCTGCATCGACTGTGTGGCGATACTCATCTTGTGCTTTTTGATTGAAAATAGTTTGTATAACATCAAATCTTCGATCATTGTTGCGGGAGTCATTAAATAACTGCCCTGCCTGTACTCGTTCAAGCAATACCTGAATATGCGTTACATGTTTTATATCTTTATCTGTTATACCCTTTTGTTGCTGGTAATGTTTGAGTTCAGTAATTTGCACATCATTAAATGACATATCATATAAATCTTCATACACCAGAATCTTTTCATGGTGCTTGGCTTCTATGGGTGGTCGTCTAAGAAAAAATTTATTGTGTGCATGTATTAATTCTTTTTTTCGTTTCAATATCATACAAGCTATGTCATACTTTTTTTGGTCAATAATACTACTCAATGCCGTGTCTATAGTTGTTAAAATTTGATCTTTTTCTTGGACGGTTAAGGATGCAATTATCTTTACTTTGCAGGCAGCTTTTTTCTTTTCAAGCTTCAAAGCGATGGCATCAATAACCTCATCTAACTGACTATGGCAATAATATTCTCGACGTGCACTACGGTTGACTCTTTTAATAAGTGGAGTTCGCTCTTTACACACAATTATAGTATTTTTTTTTGTCTCTGGGGTCATTATAGTGCACTTATTAATTCCTAAAGAAGGTACACGCGGGGTAATGAATTTTTGGTGAAGGGTTGCATACTGTGCCATGCATTGCGTATCTAGACCTGATGGGATATATCCTTCAAATAAGATACGTTTGACTCGATCAAAACTCTCAGTATCGAGCGCGTTGCATTGTTCAGTTACAGCTCTTAATGTTAGCCGGTAGTCACTCAGGTAGTCATGTAGTTGACTAAGAATAATATATTTATTGGTATAGTGATGAGTGTTTTTATCAGAACATTGAGCAGTAATTGAAATGCTTAGTGCAAGCATAGTAGATTTAAAAAAGTTCATAGACACAATCGCTAACAAGAACAAAATAAAATTAAAAAAAAGGGTAATTGATATGAAAAGAGAATCAAGCTTTTTGCGTACTTTACCTAGCTTTTTACTGCTTTTTGTATCAATTGCTACCCACGTTGTACATTCAAAAAATCTTAGCGAGCAATTGCAAAGCGCACTAAGCAATGCAGACATATCCTGCATAGGCCAAAGAATCTTCAGACATGAGTGTAGTAATTCATTAGATAAACTAATTTTTTGGAACCCTCATGAAGCATTTCCATCGCTGGGTATAGGACATTTTATCTGGATTCCAGCATCAGCTCAGGTGTCGTTTTCTCAAACATTTCCTGAACTGATAGATTTTTTAAAAGACAATGGTGTTAAGATACCAGCGTGGTTGCTTAACAGCCCTCACTGCCCATGGCAATCTCGTGATGAATTTTTATCATCTCAAGCCTATCATCAACGAGCTGAATTGCATACGTTATTAAAAAACACTATCCCCTTACAAGCAGCGTTTATGGTTAACCGACTCAACGCAAAGTTAAATGCGGTAATTCAAGATAGCGTTCCGCTCGTAATTCCAAAAGTGAAAAACAACATCGCACTGTTATTGCAAAAAACTGAAGGAATTTTTGCACTGGTAGATTATTTAAATTTTAAAGGTGATGGCCTTAATAGCAGAGAACATTACAACGGGCACGCGTGGGGATTAAAGCAGGTACTAAGTGAAATGATTGCATGCAAAACACCCGAGCAAGCATTGCAAGAATTTACCCGCGCTGCTAAATATCTCTTGTCATGTCGCATTGCCAACGCACCGCGCAATGAAAAACAATGGCGCCAAGGCTGGTTCAATCGTCTTGAATCCTACTTAGCGCCGTTGACCTAATAATAAAGCTTATTCTTTAGGCTGAATTTGATTTTGATAACGCTCATAAATTTCTTTAGCTTTTTTGACAGCTAAATCTACATAATCATCAAGTGTATCACCTATGGTGTTACCAACTTGTTCGCCAGCCTTGCGTTTATACACATTAACTTTTTCGTTAAATTTAGTGTTGGCCTTTTTTTCAAGCTCTTTGTAAAAATCAATCGCTTTTGTTTTAATTGCCTCAATTAAATCATCTGCGTTGTTACCAATGTTTCCTGTTTTTACTAAGCGTAAGGCCTCTTCAATGTGACGTGCTTGTTGTTCTTTATGCGCAGCAAGTACTCGTGCTTGCGCAATACCCGTTTGCTGTGCAATTTCAGTTAACTCACGTGCAGCCAGTTGCATTTTTTTTGCCTTAAGCAACATCCATTGTTCAATGTTTTCAAATGATTTTTTAAATCCTTCGTTTGGTATTACTAAACGAGCTAAATCAAACTGTATCGTTTTAATATCATTTACAATTTGCGTAAAGCTTTCTATAGGCGATGAACCAAACAATGTTGATTGAGATGATAATCGATCGACAATTGATTGCAGTTCATTAATCATTAATTCTGTTTTTGCAATATCTAATGCAATAGCATCACGCGTCAATTGTGCTGGTTGGGTGATTGTTTTATTTTTTACTTGCAAGATAAATTGTGCAAGCACCTGCGCATCTTGATCATTGGTAGCGTATGCTAATGATCCAAGCAAGACTGCGCAAGCGGTCATAACTAAATTCTTCATTACCTGTCCTTAACTTTTTTATTCATATGCAATAACTAAATAGACTAGAATGTTGCCATTCTATCTTACTAATTGAAATAATATCAAATTTCATGCTTTAATTTCAATGTTTTTTACTATTACATTATCTGTTTTTTTAGTCTTAAATTTGACAATTTTTCCTTTTAACAGTTAACTCCATGTATAAGCAAAGAGGATTTAATGAAAAGATTATATACCCCGTGGCGTAGCTCATACGCGTCTAATGTGCAAAGCTTTAAAGATCCACATGCAACTTCTGATCAGTGCGTATTTTGCTGCCAATTACGAACGGCAAATGATGAGAAGAATCATATTTTGCGTCGCTACAAACATTCTTACCTTGTTATGAATAAGTTTCCTTATAATGCGGGGCACCTTCTTATCTTACCATTAGAACACGTTCAATCACTGGACCAGCTATCACCAGAAGCGCGTGCTGAAATTATGGAACTTACTTCAGCTGCGGTAAACGTCTTACAAAATGCAATAAACGCACAAGGCGTTAATGTAGGAATTAACCTTGGACGAGCTGCGGGAGCTGGCATACCATCGCATCTACACGTGCATGTTTTACCACGCTGGCAAGGCGATACTAACTTTCTTCCTGCGATTGCGCACGTTAAAACTATTTCATTTGACTTAGATGAAATATATCATAAGTTAAAACCGTTTTTTGATTCATTTAATCTTGAAGAAAAAAATGCTACTAATACGTAATTAAAAATTAATAGTACCAATTTGGTAACAAGGGCGATCATGCAGCTAAGAAACGTTATGAATGTAGGCACTTTACTTCTATGTTTTTTTTCTTTACATGGCTATAAAGACGATCAGGCATCTTTTTTAAAACTGTGGTGCTCAAAAAGCCATGAAGAAGTTGAGTCGCAGTCACTAAAAGCTATGCATGAAATAATGACTCACTTACGTTATTGGCAAAATGAGGAAAAAAAAATTTCTACCGGCCTACACAAACATGTTACCACTGATGCATATGCGATAAAAATTCGCACTAATATTGCCGGCCTGGAAAATGAGTTTAATAAACGAGCACATTTGCTCGGCACAATCCATGAGTTAAAATATAATGCCCAAGAGAGTAGCCCCGAATTGGTGGGAGATTTATTAAAAAAAACGTATGTAACCTTATCTCATGAAGTGAATACACCTCCTCTACAGACAGCAATTAAGCGCATGCCCCCAACATCTATTCAAACTCTTGCTCAAGACACTTACTCGATAGCTACCAATCAGCTTCCTCAATCTTTTAAATTGTGCATTGATGCTTACAAAAAGCCTTCATGGTTTGATCAAAATAAAAAGCATTTATTAATTGCCGGCGTCGTAACTTCTTCATTACTTGCAAGCTATTGGATACACCGGAGCCAGATCGCGCAAGCATGTACTCGTTATACTATGATCCTTAGCAATTTTTTGCGTGATCATATTGTAAGCCCCCTTTCTCAAATCAAACGCATTATTGTAGATCGTCAGAGCAATCTCGTCATGTCGCAAGAAGCATTTGATGATACTAAGCGTGAGCTAGAAATCATTTTGGATGAACTATTCCAACGCGTAAATCCTGAAATGAACGCGCAAGAACGTCATGAAAGAATTAAAGATATTACCCAAAACAATAACATGGGTTATCTTGATAAAATCTGGCATGATCAATTTGGAAACGCCTTTAGTAAAGCTTTTTGGCATTTATACGATGGTAAAATGGCATTGCTCAAATCAAGTTCTGCACAAATTTTGTCGCACAAATTACAAACATATAAAATTTTAATGCAAGCCTCACGCGACTTACAGTTATTATTACCTATGGCAGCTCTTACGCCAACTGCCTTGATCGGTATGAGCATTTACCGCCTTTCTCAAAAAAGTTTTGGTACTCTGACCTCTAAGCAAATTCCTTATTTGACCATTCGTCCCATTAAACAATCTTTAATAGCGATAGAAAAATTAGTTAACAACAACAATAAAGACGAAAAAAGCCTGAGCGCAACTCAACTGGGGCAATTATTATTTCACACCAACCAATTAAAAACAGCTATCAAGAAATACAAAAAGATTGACCTTACCTTGTTTTTGAGTGACGTTGCTGAGCTTGAATCACTTGATCTCACCCTGGCACAAAAAATGGCTGTGATTGATCGTATGTACAGAACGTATGATGTGTTGTCTTATAAGATTTAAACGTTACTTTTTAATAATGCATTGAGCCGCAAGCGTGCTTTGGTCAAACTCTGCGCGTGGCTCATAATTCCTTTCCACACATCTCCGCGCTTTTTTATAACAGTTCGTATATTTTCAATCGTGTATCGCTGAGGCGTTAGGGTAGCATCTTCCACTTCTTTCCACGCAATGGGCATAGCGATGGGGCCTTTTTCCTTAGGACGCACCGAGTAGGGAGACACACTGGTAGCGCCGGGCATATTACGTAACCAGTCGATAAAAATTCTTTTTTTTCGCTTATTTTTTCTTATCTCCAGGGTTAAATTTTTGGGATCTAGCTTTTCAAAGACACGTGCGACATCGTGAGCAAATTGTTTTACATATTCAAACGCATGCAATCTTTTAAGAGGAACCCAAATATGTAACCCGCGTGATCCGGTTGTCATTACAAAACACGTAAGCCCAAGATCTTCAAATAATTGTTTTAAGCGTAATGCTGACGTACGAACTAAGTTAAAATCATTCGTAGAAGGATCAAGATCAATAACTAACCGATCGGGATAATCAAGCTTATCTATCCGACTCATCCATGGATGTATGGTAATACAAGAAAGATTTGCAAGATAGACCAATGTTGCAGCATTGTTAATAACAACGTAATTCACCACACCATCTGTTTTGGGAATTTTTTTTCTCTTAATCCATGCAGGAAAGTACTCGGCAGCATCTTTTTGATAAAATCCCTCATGGGCTATCCCATCAGGAAAGCGCTGCATACTAATGGGTCTATTTTTTAGATAGGGCAACATAATATCAGCAATATCTTTGTAATACATCACCAAATCATTTTTTGAGATTTTAGATTTTGGAAACAATAATTTATCGGGATTGCTCACATCAACAATCTTTGATCCAACTTTAACTTGGGCCATTATTTTACCCTTCTTTACTGATTTGCTTCATGGTTCTTCCCGTCTTTGCCGATTTGGTTTTGCTCTTTACAGGATTTTTTGTAGCACTGGCGTATTCGTCTTTCATTTTCACTAAGAGCCATGCCGGCTTTGATTCAGATAGATGGGTGCGAATGAGCGCAAAAGTTCCAATGAGCTTTTTGCCATGGAGTAAAAATTCAATGTGCCCTTGTCCATAACATTTTTTTAATGAATCTTTTTTGATATTTTCAAACGTGCCATAATCCCAAATCATAACGGGTCCTGCACCATAATTGCCCACAGGGATTACTCCTTCAAATTGTGCGTATTCCATGGGGTGATCTTCCGTTTCTACCGCAAGACGCTTAACAGCAGGATCTAACGATGGTCCCTTAGGCACCGCCCACGATTTGAGCACCCCGGTAATTTCAAGACGTAGATCGTAATGAGTTCTAGTAGCTTCATGTCTTTGAATGACAAATATGGGAGCTTTTGTTTTTGGGGTTCTTTTAAGCTTTTTAGCCTGGGGCTCTGCAGTTTTTTTAAAATTACGCTTTGCGCGATACGTTTTTAAAGGACCGTTTTGTGACATCGCATGCTCCATTCACACATAATATCCAACAAGAAATGTATTATATGGTATGTAACCTACCCAAACGTCCTGCCTGCACGCAACAAAGTAACTTTTTTTAACTTTACAATTTTTTGCACATTCTAATAGAAAATTCTAATCACTTAGTTATACTATGCATAATTCACACTGGTAAAAAATATTTGTTTTTAATAGAATCAAAAAAAAGAAATTTATACTCCGGATTAGCCCATGATTACCCTAAATCGCATAGCCATAGTCATTCTTATTTGTATCAATGCTCCAGCGTTCTGCATGGAAAACAATACACCGACACCCAAATCGTTTGAAAAAAAACGTAAAAAGATAGTTCGCTTTCAATCAGAACCAGACATCATAAGATCTCCCCATCATCAGAGAAGAACATCTGCTCCTGAGCATGTGCTGCTGACTGCCCAAGAAATTCAGACTCTCAAAGAGACCATACAACAAGAAAAAAAGAATGCAGAGCATCTTAAAGAACTATCAAAGAGCCTTAAGTTGAAGAAGTCTAAAGGGGGACTAAAACAAAGGTCGTCAATGACGGTATTAAAACCGTATATTGCCACGATAAAAAAGGGCTTATTAGTAGCTTTTATGCAAAAGTTAATTTAACGACTCCTCAAGATTCAAATCTTAACAAAAATATGCACCCAGAAATTAAAAAGCTTGTAGAAAAACATGAACAATTGGTAAGTGCTTTTGCCAAGAACAAAGGTGCTCTTGTTAATCAAGAATAAGGTAATAAAACTCAATTTTTCTCACAGCAAAAAGACGTGTATACTAGAATTATGACAAACTTTTCTGTAGTGGATACACGATATGTATAAAATTCTTCTATTCTACAAATACATTGATCTTGAAAATCCTCATGCTATAGCAGACTGGCACAAGGAACTCTGTGAGCGCTTGTCTCTTAAAGGGCGGATTATTATAGCTCATGAGGGCATTAATGCCACTGTGGGTGGTTTGCCAGAAGATATCGATCACTATAAAAAACAAGTAGATAGCCACGCGCTTTTTGTGGGTATTGATTTTAAAGAAGCGTACAGTGTTGACGCACCCTTTCCTCGTTTGCGCGTAGTGGTAAAGAATGAGATTGTACATTTAGGACTGGATCCAAAAGTTATTAACGCGCGTGATGCGGGTACCTACTTAACCCCAGAAGAAGCTCACAAGCTGGTTAGCAATAAACCCGACAACCTGGTAATTATCGACTGCCGCAATAAAGTAGAGACTGATATTGGTACATTTGAGGGCTCAATTAGACCAAATACCAATCACTTTCGAGAGTTTCCTGAGTTTGTTGATGCCAATCAAGACTTACTCAAAGACAAACAAGTACTCATGTATTGCACTGGTGGAGTGCGTTGCGAGCGTGCTTCTGCCTATATTAAATCAAAAAATGTTGCTCAAGAAGTTTTTCACATACAAGGCGGTATTGAACGCTATGTTGAACAATTTCCCAATGGCCATTTTAAAGGTAAAAACTACGTCTTTGATGGACGCCTTACCGTACGCATCACCAACGACATCTTAGCTGAGTGCTCGTTGTGCTCAAAACCGTGGGATGATTACGAAAATTGTATCCGCGCAGCCTGCAACAAACATTACATTGGATGCCCTAAATGCGTAGCGCATTATCAAAATGCATGTAGTCAGCAATGTCACGATTTGGTTTACCTTCATAATGCTCCAAAACGTCCAATGCGCAAAAAAACAGAGCATATTTCGCTAACATCAGTCCAATCAGTCCATAGATCTAATTCAGAGTTGCCATGAACACCATAATACAAACAAATGTACCTTTGCGCGAAAAAAATTGGTTTCAAACAGGTGGATCAGCTGCCTACTATGTTGAACCACGCAATGCACAAGAATTTGCCCATGCTATAACCTTTATGCATACGCACAAACTGCCTATTTTTATATTAGGTCATGGCGCCAACTTGCTGGTAAGTGATGAAGGCTTTAAGGGACTTGTTATTAAACCTGCATTAAATGCTATGTCGATTACGCAAAGCACCACCGATTCAGTATTAGTGACCGCTGGTGCGGGTGTAGGCATGCCCGAATTGATTAATTATTGCCTTGATAACCAGATTTTAGGATTGGAAGAATTTAGCGGCATCCCCGGCACGGTAGGTGGCTCAGTTTATATTAATCTTCATTACTACGAGTTCTTACTCGAACATTTTTTAGTTAATGCGACCGTCATTGAACATGAGACCGGCAGCATTCAAACCGTTGATAAAGAATGGTTTAATTTTGGCTACAACCAATCTAAATTACAAGAACGTAACCATTATTTGGTGGACGCTACTTTTTTACTCAAAAAAGGTTCTGAGCATGACGTTGCGTATGCTCGTGGACGTCAAACAGAGATTATTCGCCATCGCCAAAAACGCTATCCCACTGCACGTACCTGTGGAAGTTTTTTTAGAAATTTTAAAGAGCATGAAGTTACACTCACTAGTTCAGATAAAAAAATGATCTATGTAGCCTACTATCTTGATAAAATTGGCGTTAAGGGGCAGTTACGCGTGGGCGATGCTCTCGTTTCTCACCAACATGCAAACATGATTGTAAATCTTGGTAATGCTACTTCAGCAGATATTATAACGCTTGCCCGAACCATGCAACAACGCGTCTTTGAACAATTTGGTATCATACCGCAACCTGAATGTCAGTTACTGGGTTTTGATACGTATCCTTTAATGGCAGAATAACCTATGAATGAATTATACTTTTTAGTACATTCCCTTGTCCTTGCGCTCACGTGCCTGTATGCTCTTCGTTTAGGCAAGGAAGCTCTTGTGACGTTTATCGCCATGCAAACGGTGCTTGCTAATTTTTTTGTAACAAAACAAATTAGCTTGTGCGGATTTAATGCAACTGCTGCGGATCCATTCATCATCGGCTCAGCCTTAAGCCTTAATTTACTCCAAGAGTATTTTGGTAAAAATCAAGCCCTTAAAGCTATTAAAATAACCTTTTTCATGCTCATATGTTATGGTTTTTTTTCGTTTATGCACTTAGCTTATGTACCCTCATGCTACGATGTCTCAAATGTACATTTTAATGCCCTCTTATCGTTTGCTCCTCGCTTGGTAGTAGCGTCATTACTGGTATATTGGATAACCTCCCAGCTAGATACGGCTTTGTATGCAGTTATGCGCCAACGGTACGCACATATCTCTACCACTATGCGTAATGCGATATCTGTTGGTATAACACAGGCCGCTGATACTCTGTTATTCACGGTACTTGGACTATGGGGCATATTAAGTAATCTGACCGAAATCATGATAGTGAGTTATATTATAAAATTAAGCTGTATTGCCCTCGTTTCTATTTGTATGGCTGCAGCCAAACGAGTAATGCCTCCAACCTCGACAGAGTAGCCCTTAGTTAACCGTTGTACCCCTTACTCAGTTTGCTATACTAAAAAAAACACCTAAGTGAGGAAAAATATGAATTCACTAAAAATGCATGACCCGATTTTATTTTCGTTATTGGAAAAAGAAGCCGCACGCCAAGAAGGCGAATTAAATTTAATAGCTTCAGAAAATTATACCTGGCCTGAAGTTTTACAGGCAAATGCATCATTGTTAACGAACAAATATGCAGAAGGTTACCCAGGAAAACGCTATTATGGCGGGTGCACTTTTGTAGATGAAGTCGAGACCATTGCGATTGAACGCGCTAAAGAGCTCTTTGCTGCAGAACACGCAAACGTACAACCCCATGCAGGCTCTCAGGCCAATATGGCGGTATATTTTGCAGCACTTCAGCCTGGTGATACCATCATGGGCTTAAGTCTAAGCCATGGCGGCCATTTAACCCACGGTCATTCAGTTAATTTTTCAGGAACTCAATATAAATCTATTTCTTATGGTGTTGATAAAGAAACCGAATGTATAGACTACGATAATTTGGAGCGCATGGTTGAAGAACATAAGCCAAGGCTTCTGGTCGCTGGCGCCTCCGCGTACTCACGTACCCTAGACTTTAAACGACTTGGTCACATAGCAAAAGCTCATGGAACACTCTTCATGGCTGATATTGCGCACATTGCCGGACTCGTTGCCGCAAAACTTCACCCAAATCCTACTGAGTATGCTGATTTTGTTACCTCAACAACGCACAAAACCCTGCGTGGTCCACGAGGCGGACTGATTTTAAGTAAAAATGAGTATGCTGAAAAGATTGACCGCGCTATAATGCCAGGAACGCAAGGCGGACCATTTATGCATACCATTGCTGCAAAAGCTGTGGCCTTTGCCATCGCTCTGACTCCCGAGTTTAAAGCATACCAAAAACGTATTCTTGAAAATGCGCAAGCATTAGTGACCGAGCTTAAAAATCGTCACTATCGTATTGTGGCAGACGGTACCGATAACCATTTATTTATTGTTGATCTATCATCAAAAGGTATAACCGGACGTGCCGCGGAAGCCGCGTTAGAAAAAGCGGGTATCGCGGTGAGCAGAAGCTGTATACCCCATGACACTCAAAAACCTTGGATCACAAGTGGTATTCGTATTGGAACACCTGCGATCACTGCACGAGGAATGAACGTGCCAGAAATGGCAACGGTTGCTGAGTGGATTGATCAAGCTCTCTTGAACGCCGAAGATGATAAAAAATTACGCGCTATTAAACAAGAAGTAGAACACTTTTGCGCTCTATTTCCTATTTACACACAACCGCACCACATGAGTGCACAAACAGTGTTGGATAAACAACTAGTACCATGATAATTGCACAAAACATACAACTTTCATTTGCTGCACAGCCTATTTTTGATCATATCTCTTTCACTATTAATCAGGACCAAAAAATTGGTTTGGTTGGTAGAAATGGTTCGGGTAAATCTACCTTGCTTAAAGCCATTGCAGGATACCAAGAGTTAAATGGCGGTAGCATTAGCGTAAGCAAAAATAAAAAAATTGCTTACATGCCCCAAGACGTTGTTCTTAATTCTTCACGTACTATTTTGCAAGAAACGTTGACTGCTTTTGAAGCACTGCATGCGCTCATGCAAGAAAGCGTTTTGCTTGAAAAAGAAATGGCGGCCAATGATCAAAATCACACTGCGGCTGAACGATATTGTGCAATACAATTAGAATTAGCCGAATTTAATCCTGTTCTTGCAGAAATCGAAGCCAAGAAAATGCTTTTAGGGCTTGGTTTTAAAGAGGAACAATTTTCACAACCCGTACAAGCATTGAGTACCGGTTGGAAGATGCGTATTATACTTGCAAAGCTGTTGCTTTCTCGCGCTGACTTTTACCTGTTTGACGAGCCTACTAACCACTTAGACATTCTAGCTAAAGATTGGTTCATGCAATTTTTAAAAGACTCATCCTGTGGCTTTCTCTTAGTTTGTCATGAGCGCCATTTTTTAGACGCCGTATGCACAGAAATTATTGAATTAGAGCATAATAAAGCAACACACTATGCGGGTAACTATTCTAGCTATGAAGCACAAAAAGAACATGCGCTTGAATTGTTACACAGTGCCTATGAACAACAACAAAAAGAACTCAAACGAAAACAAGAAACCATTAATAAGTTTAGAGCAGGAACACGAGCAAAAGCTGCCCAGAGTATGATGAAATCGCTTGATAAAATTGAGCGCATCACAATTCCCCCATCGCCAAAAGATATTGCAGTAAGCTTCCCGCCCCTGCCTGCCAGTTCAAAACAAGTGTTAACGGTTAAAAATATTTCGTATGGCTTTGACAATAAAAAGCTATTTTCAGACGTGAGTTTTGAAATTGAGCGAGGCGAAAAAGTTGCGATCGTTGCACCCAACGGTGCTGGTAAAACAACTCTTTTTAACGTTTTGACGGGTAAGTACCAAAAAGAAACAGGTTCGATTGTATTTGGACACAATGTGACTTACGCATTGTTTGACCAGGATCAACAAGCTGTACTCCAGCTTGATAAATCGATCATAGATAATATCAATGCAAGCTGCCCTAAAATACCTGAGCCCGTTATACGAAATTTTTTAGGTGCATTTTTATTTAGTGCTGATGAAATTCGAAAAAAAGTTGGCGTATTAAGCGGTGGTGAAAAAAACCGCGTTGGTATGGTACGCGTGTTGTTACAAAATGCTAACTTGTTGTTTTTAGACGAGCCCACCAACCATTTGGACATTAGCTCAAAAGAACTGTTGCTCAAGGCATTGAAAAATTATCAAGGCACTATCATCTTTGTATCTCACGACAGGTCCTTTGTTAATTCACTGGCAACCCGCATTCTTGAATTGTCAGATGGTAAGATTTTAAGCTATCAAGGTAATTATGATGATTACCTACAACACAAAAAGTATCTTGAAACTATATCACCTCATACCCAAGAAAAATCCTCTGCACCGAGCGCTCCAAGTCAGCAGGTTAAAGCTATGCCCTTGAGCCATGACCTCAAGAAAAAATCAAAAGCCCTTGAGCGCTCACTTGAAAAAACAGAAGCTGAAATAAAAAAAATTGAAGCGCGCTTTGCAGATTTGGTTTACGGAACTCCCGCCTACAGTACTGCACAAACAAAACTTGTGCAACTCAATCAAGAATATGACGATTTAATGAAAGAATGGGAATTAATTCTTAATAGTTAATCGCATTAGATCAAAATTGTAATTATGGTAATCTCTTGCAAAGCATAAGCTGCCTGTGACAATATTTTCAAAATAGATATATGGTAAGAGGATTGCAGATGAACAATAAATTAGTACTGATCGCACGTATTGTTGGCGCACTATTAGTCCCGGCTTATTGCACAGGCCATGATCACCTTGCTTCACTAAAAATAAAAAATGCTGCGTTTCATCTGCAAAGCCATGGTAAAAAAATTGGACAATACCTCCTCAATTGGTCAAAAGAAACTCACTCTCTTTTAAAGCGCGCGACCAAAGATGCACTGTGCTGTGTTAATGACTATGTGCGCAATATTGAACCAGAAAAAGCTTTTTCCCAAACATTAGAGGTCAGCACCATTGCAAGCAACCCATTATACTGGCCCTTATTTTTTGAGTCATCATCAGTTACCAGCAAACCTTGGCAAGAACTATGCACGATCATCGATAACGATAATTGGCTGTATCTCAAAGCCCATCAAGCACGTGCTCAAATCATATTTAATACCTTTGAAACTCAACTTAATAATTATCATGAAGAGTTTCCTGACCGCAAAACAATCCTCGATGCGCTCACCCTGCGCGCACAAAATCGCGTGAATGAATTAAAAAAAGAAGCGATAAAAACTCAATCGCCTTCAATCAATACCCTTGCAAAAGTTTCAGGCTGGGCATTACTGACCGGATTAAGTACGCTTGCGACTATCGATACGATTAATGAAAAAGACTACCATGGTTGGCAAGGAACCGCAGCGCTGCTTGCTATGCTCAGCGCATGGTCTTTTAGCAATTCAAGCTATCAGCTCAATACGTTCTTAAACACAAAAAAATACGTCTGTGATTTTTTGCACTTGAATCAATACATTTTAGATAAATTAAACCATGTGACATTAGCCGAGGATAATCCAGAGGTAATTTCATAAAATCGCTCCTCTAATAGCCCCTTCTTGTCTATACGTAAAAAAGATGTAAAATTAAATTAGTATTTGTTACAAACTTTTTGCGTAAGAAAAATATGATATATACATTATTTTTAATCCTACTCATGACGTCTCAAGTTAGCTTTTCTATGTCCTGGCTATTTGGAACTAAATCTAAAAGTACCGTTAATAATTGGGCAGAGTTTCAAGAACACATAAAACACAGAAAAAACGATAGTTGGAAAACAGAATTTAGCGATGTAAGAAAACCTTCCCTAGACATCACTTTTAAACGTAATATTGCAAGCGAACCTTATGGAAATCAACAATTCAAAACTAATACTACTGCTATACACATTGTTCGAAACTATTTGAACTACTTGCCGCAAAAATACAAAAAAATTCGTAGCGAAAAAGAATGTGAAAATTTTTACATAAGTTTTGAAAATTACCAAAGTAACACACCTACACTCGACCCAAAATCACAAACCATTTTAGATGTTCTCAATAATACTGCTGAAGTATTGTATGAGGAATCAGACGAAAAACGCACGCGCGCTGATCAACTCAATATTATTAAATCTGAGCTTGACAACGTTATAATGAATATTGAAAAAAACGATTCAAACCTCTTGTTGTATTGTATTAAGACCAATTTAGTCTTAAAACAAAAAGCACTCATGACACAAATGAAAAACGAGCATGCAAAAGATCGCGCGTTATACTTTGATGTTTCAGAATTACCTAGTGAACCAGCTAAAATAAATCAAAAAGACAAAGCTAAGTTAAAAACAACACGCTACGCTTCTTTGCGTGAGTTACCACTACCAGATGAGAACACACAAGAAACAGATAACGCACCCCGCCCAAAATTAATTAAACGTACAGAGAGTCAACGTATTCAAGACTTTATAAAAACGTTCATTACCGATAAAAATAACGATTTATTGGGTGTGGAGCATTTAAAAAAAATGTACCCTTCATTAGAAATTGACAACACTGGTTTAGAGCACATCGAGATGCTTAATCAAGCATATTCTCTTGAACTTTTAGCAAACAAAACGGTATTGCAAGCAATTGGTGTCATTCTTGGAGATATAAGAACCAAGATAAATCCAAAAAAGTTAAAAAAGCATGTACGCAATATCCCGAGCGGCGCTGTTTGGCTTGACACACATAAATTGCAAAAGTTTGCTGAAGATCGCGAAGTCCGCGAACAAGAGAAAGATCTCATTGCAAAACAAGAAGAACGTGGTGTAACGCCCGTTATTTTTAAAGAAAATAAAAATTTCGGCAAATAATAAAACATCTTTACTATCTACTTAGTTGATGTCAAAAGGGATGCTTTTTCAGCATCCCTTTGTTATTACATTTCCTTTAAACACAACCTTTTTTCAATTCAAAACCCTTGCAGTTTTTGCTTAAATTATTTTATATTAGAATATAAACGATGAGCAATCTCATTACTTTTTATTTGAATATTGTGAATATAAATTAACTAATTGGTGATAGTATGAAGATAAAAAACATAACAATCGCACTCATGCTTTGCGTGTGTGGTGGAGCATATGCGAGTAGCAGAATCAACGAAGGTGAATTTGAAGAACTCAAACACCAATTTCAACGTGCAAAAGCTGCTGGTGATGTTGCAACCGCTCGTGATTTAGTGCAAGAAATGGAAGAAGAAGGTGCACAAGATTGGCAAACGCAATCATTTAGAATGCAGTTAAATTGTACCACTTATCAACCAGAACCATGCTACGGTGCGTACCCACGCAGAATTTGTCCAGATGATTCATGTGGTTCTCGTTAAACATCATTTAAATTAAAAAAAAAGCTATTCAAGTGAATAGCTTTTTTTATTTTTAATAGCCACCTATAGCATCAATCAGACACGCTGCTTATGGTGCAATTTGTTTCATTTTTTTATTCAAACATTTACAAGCCAAGTTCTTTAATAAAACTTTTCTGTACTGCAAGAGCTTGCTCCACGAGTTCTTTGGTAGGCTGGGTTTGTTTAAAAATTTGTTCACCCTCTTGTGCTAAGATTTCATCATGCGGCAAACCATAATGCTTGTAAAATGCGTGTACCACGATTTGATAGGTAAAGCCTTGAGGTCCCCACAATAATTGCGCATGGCCTCCTTTATTGAGTAATAATAAATGCGCGCAGGTAAACTGAGCCTCTAGTAATTTAAGATATAAATGTATCGTATTTTCAGGAAATACTGCACTATCCTCGAGTGAGCAAATCAATATAATTGGCATGTCCTTATTGATTTTATCTATCATATCAATAGGAGCAAGACCTGCTTTGTCATATTTACCAAACATAAGAGAGGGAACGGTTTCAATTAAAAAATGGGGAATATACCGCAAGTGCAAACGCTTGACATGAGTAGCAATTAAATTTTTCATGCAATCAGGTGGCGACTCAAGCACCAATGCGCAGGCTGCATCCGGATGAAAGCGGCCCGCAAAATTTACAATAGCTGCAGCTCCGCGTGAAAGACCAAATAAAACAATTTTTTTACCTACATGCAATGCATCAAGATAGGCATGCGCTAACGCATCAATCTCATCATCTTGAGCAAAGCTAGTGCGCGTTGCTTGGTAATATTCACATGAGTCAGGGAAATTAAATGAAACTACTGGCTCTTGAATAATATAGGGCTCATTTGTTTTGTAAAAGGTATCAAAAGGAGGCTTTTCAAGACGCGTGTACAACCTATACTGAGTTTGATTGGAGCGTAGCCCATGAGCAAAAAGATAGGCCACGTCATGCGGCGCAGTGGTTATTGTAGTTCCCATTGCTAAAAACGCATAACAGAGCGTTAAAAATTTAATCATGATTATCCCGTTATATAACTTTTACCCGTCTGAAGTGCTTTTTGTACTACTTCAACCGATGGTTGACATTGTTCTAATACAGCAGCACCTTTTTGTGCAAAATTCTTTTCGCATGGCAATGCATATTTGTCATAGAAGGCATGAACAGTATGTACATACCAATCACGATCATTTTGCCATTTTAATTGTGCATGTGCACCTTCATTTAATAGTAACAAATAAATATTATTGTATCCCGCATTTTTTAAGGCACAGTATAAATTACAGGTTCCTTGCGCATCAATAAGGGTATCTTTAAGCGAGCAAACAAATAAAAGAGGAATGTCCTTAGGTATGTGCATAATTGCATCACACGGCGCACACTCATGAGCACGATATTTTTTAAATATAAGCTCGGGAGCTCGTTTTGCAATGGATTGCGGTATCCACCACATATAATTTCGTGATAACTTTCTTTGTATCAGCCCAGTTATCGAATCAAACGGAGATTCAAAAATAGCAGCTGCTATATTCGAGGGTTGGTGGGATCCCAAAAAATTGATCATTGCCGCAGCACCGCGAGAAAGGCCAAGCAAAATTATTTTATCTGATACCGTTTTGGTTTTTTTATAAGCGTCGGCAATTACATTTATTTCATCGCCCTGCCCCAAACTCGTGAATGCGGGATTAAAATTCTGATTAGCCGCATCAGGAAAATCAAATAAGAATAACGGTTGCTTGATTATCCATTGATTATTAAAAGGGCTGACCGCATAATCGTGTGCTTGCTGCGATGAAGCCCCAAGCCCATGGGCAAAAAGATAACTATGAATAACAGAGGCATTAATCGGTAAGACAAAACATGCAACGACTACCAGTAATTTTAGGTTTATTTTCATAATATTCATGTCCAAATTTCTATAAGTATATTGTTAGACAAGTGCGCTCAGAGAAATGATTATCGTTTTTCATAAGAACATTTAAATAATTAGTGTCACCCATTCATAACGGCATCAGCTGATGAGCACTTTAAAGCGTGTATCATTGCGTGAATCATGTTTAAAGGTAATATTAAATTGCCGAGCAAGATCCTTCTCTTTGACAAAAATAAGCCACGTCTTTTCTTGATTGCTGTCTATGGATAGAGAGTTAATTACTGTTTTTTGATGTATATCGTGAGCAATTTCACGGTTAGAAACCTGAGAATCTTTTGCCTGTATGTACGTTACTACCGGAGTACCCATTAAGAAAACGCCTGAAAGAACTCCCGTACCATAGGATGCTCCAATAAAGAAGGGAATACCTGACATTGCACCAACAAGGCCACATACACAAGAACCTGCAAAACTAAGAGCGGCGCAAGTGAGGCCAACTACCGTTAATGCTGCCACTTTTTTTGTTGTAGAAGAATATAATTTTTGCGCCACCACGGAACAATCAACCATTGGTAAATCAACGCCAGATCTATCAAGACACAAAGGGGTGTCACTATAATTTTTTACCGTAATTTGAAGTGGAACAATGCCAGACTTTTTTAGTCGCTTGCCCCTGCCATTAAACAATTTACTAGTTTGGGTTTGGTTTAATTTCTTTACCCTAATTTTAACGTCAGATTGTTTTTCCTGAAAATGTGCACTGCGTTTGTAGACGGGCTTAAGATTAGTGGTCGAATATCTACGACGACCGCAGGCGGGCAACAAGAGTACCATTAAAACGATTGTAAGTAATCTTCGTATCATCATTAAAGCTTAATATTAAATGTTTGAATATCTTTGGAACATTGATCCACTAAGGTTACCGCAAATTTAGAACGATACAATTTATCAAATACAAACAACAAACAATCTTGTGTGGTGCCACTCGCGATTAACTTACTCTCAACCAACATCTTTTTAGTGATATCACTATACATTTGGTTATTGCTTTGAACCACTTTTTTGGAAGTTTGAACATAACTCACCACCGGTGTGCTTGTCACTATGGCTCCTGAAATTCCTCCACCTGCAATGGCAAGGTAATACCCTAATGGGACAACGCCAAATGCTAGAGGCGCACACGTAAGAGCGGCGATAACAGAAGCTACACCTAATCCTTTTAGGGCGTAACTGCCGACATAGCTCACGGTTTTATCATAACAAAGTTCTTTAATTAGCTTGTCGGACAATAATGACAACCCAATATTGTCGGGCAATAAAATCAACGGAATATCCGTAGTGTTTGTAAATGCGAGATGAACAACTTTAATAGGCTCTTTTGTTAATTGTGCACCGCGACCATCAAACAGTGTTTTTGTTTGATTTGGCGTCAGCACATGTGCACGCGCGGTGATGCCATTCTTAGTTGATACATATTCAGAATTTTTATTGGTTAAAACTTTCAGGTTACGCTTATGGTAACGCGGCCCACAGGCAGGCAGAAGTATTATTCCAATAATTAAAGATAGGTAAGATACATGTTTGATATACATCATGCAAGGCTTTTTTCTAATGGGAATTAAAATAATTTTTTTACTCGCTTAATATATACCCTAGGCTATATTATAAGCGAGTATTGTCAAATTAAGCCCTGCACTACGTATGTTACTTTGACTTATTTACGCCATTTTGCAAAGGGGTCCCACAATGCATGTGCACCAGGTCCACCAATGATGATAGCAGCCGCAAGTAAAAGTAAATTCAACGCATATTCATAACCTTGATTTTGTATGAAATAGCCGTTGGACCAATGCACCAAGTAGATGGCAACCTTCATGACAGGGATAGTCATCAGAGCACCTAATTCAGTGGCTATACCAAAAACTAACATAATCCCAGCGACCAATTCAAAAATAGCGGCCAGATGGCCTAATGTTACTGGTAACCCTAAACTTGCAATATAGGATCCAAACCCATCAAGTCCTGGTCCTCCAAATAAACCAAAAACTTTTTGAGCACCGTGCAGTAAGAAAACTGAGCCTACGACTAGACGGACGAGCAATAATGCGTAAGATTGTAAAACAGCTTGACGATTATTCATACATACTCCTTACATTTTACTTAACAGAAAATTATTTGAATTGTTAAGATAAACCTGTTTTTACCATACACGCGATCAGGAGAAAAGGATAGTTTTGTGGCATCAATACAATTTTCATATCAAACCAGTTGTTTAGTGAATCAGGAAAGCCTGGATGAACTTAATAAGAGATTGTTACCAGAAATAGATAACTTACAACAATCTCAAACGCAAGCTTACGATACTCGCTATGCATTTTTAAACGTCCCACAGGATAAAAAAGCATTACAATGTACTCAAGAATTGATTAACGAAAAACAAAAACTAAACCCTCAAGCAATAATTGTAATTGGCATTGGTGGCTCTTGCTTAGGTCCACGAGCGGTTCAAGAAGCACTTTTTGGAACTTTTTACAATGCACATCAACCTGATGTAGCAATTTATTATGCTGACACCGTGGATACTGACTATTTGTATGATATTTTACTCTTAACAGAGCAGTTGCTTATTGCACAGCAAACGGTATTGATAAATATTATTAGCAAATCTGGCACTACTACAGAAACGATTGCAAACGCCCAGATTTTTATTGAACTCTTAAAGCACTACTACGATGATGAATATCATCACTATGTAATAGTTACAACAGACAAAGATTCGGCTTTGTGGAAATTGGCAGGTAGCAAAAGCTTTGCTCGCTTAGAAATACCCGCTCGCGTGGGTGGGCGTTATTCAGTATTATCACCAGTAGGGCTATTTGCGCTAGGATTAATTGGGGTAGATATTACTCAGCTTATTGCTGGCGCACAATCTATTATAACTCCTTGTCTTTCAAAGACGTTAGCTGAAAATCCCGCCGCTATGGCAGCATCTTGTTTGTACAGCCATCACACGCGAGGCATTGATATTCATGACTCATTTTTTTTCTCTTTAGATCTAGAGGGTGTGGGCAAATGGTATCGCCAACTGATGGGTGAAAGTATTGGCAAACAAAAAAAAGAACACAACTCAATAACACGGGTAGGTATTACTCCCACGGTTTCTCTTGGCAGTAGTGATTTGCATTCAGTTGCACAGTTATATTTGGCCGGACCTATTAATAGATTTACCAGCTTTATACGGGTGAAAAAAAACAACTCTGATCTTGTTGTGCCTGAATATCCCGAGTACACTACATTGGTCAAATCGTTAGAAAAAAAATCACTGCCCGATATTATGAACGCTATTTACCATGGAACCATTATCGCTTACAGCAAAACTAAATTACCCTTTATTGAAATTGTCTTGCCAGAAAAAACTTCCTATTATGTAGGCCAATTTTTACAATACAGCATGATACAAATGGTTTACCTTGGATATCTTCTTGGTATTAATCCTTTTGATCAACCAGAAGTTGAACTTTACAAACAAGAAACGCGAAAGATACTCGCCCATGAATAGTGTAACCATTATTATTTTTGGTGCCTCGGGAGATCTTACCAAAAGAAAACTTATTCCCGCTTTATATCGGTTGTTGAAAAATAAAAAAGCACCCTTTTTTACCATCATAGGTGTTGCACGAGATGCAACAACCGTCGAAAACATCCTGCACTCAGCAAAAGAATTCATAGCAGATTTTGACGAAGAAACATGGCATGTGCTACACAAGCACATGGTGTATTACCAGCTTGATTTCTTAAATGGCTCTGGTTACCAAGATTTAAGCACTCATATTACTAATCATGAAAAATTATTTAACGCTTCAGGCAATCGCATAGTCTATTTAGCAACTGCAGCGCATTTTTTTTGTCCTATTACACAGCATGTTGCTCAAAGTAACATAGCGCTCAGGTTGGATGATACACCCTATTGGCATCGCTTAGTTTACGAAAAACCATTTGGGCATGATGCACAATCTGCTCAAGACATTAACAAGTGCATAGCTCAATATTTTGATGAAGATCAGATTTATCGTGTTGATCATTATTTAAGTAAAGAATTAGTGAGCAACATTGCATTAGTTCGTTTTACCAATTGTGTTCTAGAGCCACTTTGGAATAGTCAGTAC
This sequence comes from Candidatus Dependentiae bacterium Noda2021, assembly GCA_020886235.1. Taxonomy (GTDB): domain Bacteria; phylum Babelota; class Babeliae; order Babelales; family Vermiphilaceae; genus Noda2021. Next base: position 988,319 of record AP025250.1, read on the forward strand.
ATAGAAAATGTACAAATCACCCTCAGTGAGTCTGTGGGTGTAGCAGGTCGTGGCGGGTATTATGATCATTACGGTGCACTAGCAGACGTAGTGCAAAATCACATGCTTGAGCTTGTTGCACTTATTGCCATGGAATCACCAGAGAAATTAACGGGTGAGTACATTCGTAACAAACGAGTAGAAGTTCTCAAGCACATACAAGTAACCGATGCGTTGCTTGGTCAATATGATGGCTATGCAAACGAAGCGCATGTTGCGCCCAATTCGCGTACTGAGACATTTGCAATCACACAATTAGCAATCAATAACCAACGCTGGAAAGGCGTTCCCTTTTATCTAAAAACCGGAAAAATGCTCAAGAAAAAAGAAACGGTAATTCACATCAAATTTAAACAAGTAGATTGTCTACTCGCAAAAGAATGCCCAAGCGATACTAACTATTTAACGTTTAGAATTTTTCCGGACGCCTCTTTTATTTTGACACTTAATATTAAAAAGCCTGGCACTTCACAAGAAGTTATTCCGGTAAATATGGAATTTTCCCACAGTGCATTATATAGCTCGGCAACTCCTGAAGCTTATGAGGTACTCTTTATTGAAATTATGGCAGGATCACAAGAAGTATCAGTACGCTTTGATGAGATTGAATATGCATGGCGTATAGTAGATAGTATAAAAAAGATGAATCTACCAGTGTTTTCTTATAAAATAGCAAGCGATGGACCAGAAGAAGTTCAACAATTTAACAAGAAACATGATTTGAGGTGGCGCATATGAAGTTAGGTATCATTGGATTAGGAAGAATGGGTGCAGGAATTGCACACCGCGTTGCAACCTATGGACATGATGTAGTAGGCTTTGATCCTGCAATAACTTCCGCTACACACAAAGGATTGAGTGAGATAGTCCTTGCAAAAAATGTCGCTGAAGTAGCACAACAATGTCGGATCATTTGGCTTATGATTCCTGCCGGAGCCTTAGTTGACGAAGTAATTAAGCAGCTTAAGCCGCATTTAAAAGCAGGTGATATCCTGGTAGATGGCGGCAACAGTAATTTTCATGATAGCATACGACGCGCGCAGGAATTGGCTCAAAATAACATCTACTTTTTAGATTGTGGAACCTCTGGTGGTATCCATGGTCTTGAGCATGGATTTTGCTTGATGGTAGGCGGTAACAAAAAAGCATATGACGAAGTAGTACCGTTGTTTAAAGCTATTGCCACACCACATGGTTTTGGGTATATGGGCAAATCAGGATCTGGTCACTACGTAAAAATGGTCCACAACGGTATTGAATATGGTCTCATGCAAGCATATGCAGAGGGCTTTGAACTTCTCAAAGAAGGTTATTTTAAAGATGATAATCTTAATTTAGAAGAAATTACGCGCGTGTGGAATCATGGCGCAGTGATTAGGAGTTGGCTCTTAGAGCTCTCACACACCATTTTTAAACATGACCAGGATTTAAAAAACATCTCAGGTGCTATAGAGGAAAGTGGCACAGGGCAATGGACGGTTGATGAGGCCAAGAGCTGCAACGTAGAAATCCCGGTGATAGAAAAATCATTAGAAGTACGCCGTTGGTCTCGCCAAACAGGCGGTAATTTTGCAACCAAAGTTGTTGCGCTCTTGCGCAATGCTTTTGGTGGACACAACGTAAAAAAAATTGAGTAACACGATGCACATTATTGACATAAGCTGGCCCGTAGGACCAGCTATAACTGCGTATAAAGACAAGAAAACAGTTGAATTTTATCCCCTGAAAAATTTTGATGCCGATCATGTGCGTGAAAGTAAAATTACGCTTGGTGCTCACACGGGCACCCACGTAGATGCACCTTCTCATTTTGTAAAAGATGGTCTTACGATTGATAAGATTGATTTACAAACTATCATTGGTCAGTGCGTAGTAATTGACTGTACAGAAATAGACAATGCTATAGACGCTGATTTTTTAAAAAAACAGGCAGCACTCAAATCAGGACAAATCATCCTTCTGAAAACAAAAAATAGTGCACTAGCGCATGGCGCACCCTTCAATCCCGACTTTATTTTTCTGAATCACTCTGCTGCAGAGTACTGCGCCGAGCAGAAAGTGAAGGCAATAGGCATTGATTATTTAGGTATTGAGCGAGGACAACCAGATCACGCCACTCACACAGCACTATTTAACACAGGCATTACGATCATAGAGGGCCTTAGGCTTGAGCATGTCACACCGGGGTCATATTTTTTATGCTGTTTGCCTCTTGCATTGCAAGGCATTGAAGCGGCTCCGGCTCGCGCCGTGCTCTTACCGTCTATAAATTTATAATCTATAGTACTCACATTTTTGTTACATGTTGGATATAAATCTCGATACACTTACTAGTAACACTTAACGCACAAGGATTTATGAAGATATCATCACTGTTAATCACCGGCATACTTTCAAGCTCTGTAATCTACCCGCAAGAGTCGTTGCGCATGCCCACACCAAAAAGCAATACACACTTATCTTTGAAAAAAGAACGTCGTTTTTTAAAAAAATTAAAGCACTACTGCAAGAAAAATCCCAACTTTCAAGAAGAAAATCAACAAACACCTTTCTTGGAAAAACTTATTCCTCCTTTGCCAGTGAGTATTCAAAATAAAACACTCAGCGTTAATCAACGCCACAAAATTCAAGAAGATATTGATTATGTTCTTTTAATGCGTCTTAATGCTTTTTTGCACCACATTAAAGAAACTAAAAACAGCACATTTGATGTCAATGGACTTATGGAAAATGGCAAAACATTATTAAGGTTGGCAGTAGAAAACGGGTATTATTTAACCACAAACCGACTTCTTTCTATTGGTGCAATGGCTGATGAAAAAATAGTAAAAGCATCAACTGCTCATGGAGTGCTTTCGCAAACACTTCTGATTCAACAATCACTAAAACAGCATTTTAAAACACAAAAAAAAGAATTTAACCTCGATTACTTGTCACGTAAGCAATCTAAAAAGACATGTCACTACTACAAAAGAATTTCAGACAAAAATCTTCCCAGCGCACATTCATATCGCGATGCGTATAAGCAGTGGCACCAGCACTACAAATCTATTCCAAAATTAAGCTAAAAATAAGGCGTCTTTAAAAGACGCCCTTCATACCCATTGTACAGCGCTAACGCTATCCCTGCACAATTTGAATTTTTTAAAAATTTTACTCAATAATATCCGCACTCGTGTAAGGATATTGAGGCGTGGCTGACGGATCTGCAAGCTGATCATTAAGCGGCAAGTTGCTGTCATAAGAATAATCAGCTACTTGTGAACCCATTCCAATATAGGGCTCACGGTAGTAAGATCCGGCGTACACACCATCTTGGAGGGTGCTTACGCGATGATGATATACATCACGATCACGGCCATCATACGTGCGATATCCACCGGTGTATGGTTGTGAATAACGGTTATAGCCATCAATACCCTGTGCACTAAACACAGGGTATAATGTGAGTACTAACATCAAAAGTTTTGTACTTGTTTTCATGGTCTTAATTAGTAACCAACGACTACTGCATCATCGTAGTAGTCATCGTCGCTAGCAGCTGAAGCCGCGGCGGCTCCAATTACAGCGCCCGTTGTTAATGCAGCTGCAGTACCGGCACCATAACCCCAACCTGGGTAATAGCCACCGTAATATCCGCCACCATAATAGCCACGTCCATATCCGCGGCCGTATCCACCATGTCTATAGCCGCCATGACCATAGCCACCATGTCTTCCACCGCCATGGTATCCGTGACCGCCACCATGATATCCATGACCACCGCCGTGACCACCACCATGGCCTCCGCCATGACCGCCACCGCGTGACAACGTATCAAAGCCGACTAACACAAGACCGGCAAAAAGTAAGCTCATTAATATTCTCTTCATAGTTCTCTCCTATTAATTAATAGTTATCTGCAACGACGTCTGTTATCGCAACGTCTTTTGCAATAATTTTTACAACCATGCAAGCGCGTTGGGCGAAAACCCCACGTTGGCTGTGCATAATAGTACGGATAATTGTAGGCGTACCAAGCGGGATAATTATAATAATAGGGATAATAATTGTAGTATGGCGAACCACCAAATCCTAAATATACCCCAACTTGCGCATCAGCTATTTCTGCAAATAAACAACTGAGCAACACCGCGAATAATGCAAATTTTTTTTTGGCCATGATTACACTCCTTGCAGCTTAGTAGAATTTTCTTCAACAGCTACAAGGTCTCCACCTTCTTCAATAATACTTATCGAGTGGTTTTGGCCTTCAAATAACTGTCTGTGCCCATTGTCTGATTTCACTAAGAATTGATAACTTTCACCGCGTGAAATATCCTTTGTTTGGCCAGGATTTATTGATTCTCGCCCGCCACCGCGCAAGGCTCGTACGCGTATTGCAAACGGTGTGTTGTTAGTAAACTTCCACTGGGTGTTACCCGACTTATCTATGTATTGCTTGGGAGTCACCGAAACATAGTTTGGTTCAGAAACGTAATTTTGTTGTTGTTTATACGGTCGACGCGGTGTCGTGTAGATTACTTCAGGTTCATAGTAGTCATCATTGTAATAACCATCATCATAATAATCGTAATCATAGTACGGACGGTTGTAGTATCTGCGTCCTCCGCCAAATCCAATACCAAATCCTATTCCAGGACCCCATCCCCAACCAGGCGCCCCCAGTAACGACCTCGGCCGCCCCAGCCGTAGCCAGAACCAATGCCAAATCCAAACCCAATACCACCGCGGGCATCAACTTCACCCACTAACGCCAGAACGAGGGCCACAAGGGCTATAATTTTTTTATTCAATAATTTTTTCATACTCATTCCTTTTTATATCTCTTCTGCTAATTTATTTCATATTAGCAAATTAGATAAGAAAACCTCAATGAATATAAGCAGTAAATATATTTCACTACAACACAAAAGTCCTCGCTTCACCTAATTTATCTTTGATATTTTGGTCATTAGTATTGTTTTCTTGATAAATTTCATAAAAATGAAACTATATACGTTTAAGTATCCAGTTAAGATATGAAACGTATAATTTAATTACACAGAAGCAATTTTTATTACCAGTCAGGGCGTTAAATAGGAATTTATGAAACATACACTACTACTTCTCTTATTCTGCTTTCTCACACACACAAGTGAAAATAACTTAGTGAATAGCAAAAAAAATCAAAAAAAATTAGCCCAACTCCATGATCCATCTAAAGCAGATAGCGGCATAAATCTAACTGATTGTGAAATTATTGAGAAATTAGATCTTCGCAAGAAAAATTTGAGCCATCTATCACCGGTTATTAGTCGATTTGAGAATTTAAGAGTATTATATGCAGATAACAATACGCTAACAAAATTACCGAGTGAAATTTCAAGCTTGGTACAACTGGTGGGATTACGCTTAGATAACAATCAGTTATCCGAGTTACCAAATTTACAAGCCCTTTCTAATCTTGAGTTTGCTTCTTTTAGCGGCAACAATTTGACAACGTTAGAAACCAGCGATGGAAACCTTGTATTTCCAAAACAATTAAAGCTTTTGAATTTAGAAAGAAACAAATTACGATTACTACCTGCAACAATCAATACATTGACTGAACTACGCAATCTTAACGTAAGTCATAATAGTTTGAATAAATTACCCGACGAATTAGGTCAATGTTTTAACTTATATGAACTCAACATTAGCCACAATCAACTTTCCCAACTACCTATTACGATTACCCAACTTACCAAATTAGACTCATTAACATTTACCAATAATCAGAGTAATTTTTTGCAAAACAGCGCGCAAAATATGCAGGTAGCAACGTGGATTTCAACTCCGCTCATCAAAGAAATTTTTATAAAAGCACAAAATATAAAAAACGAACGAGAATATTGCTCTCTGCTAGAACAATTACCCAGCGAACTAGTAGAAAAAATAATCACATCTCTTTCATGTGGAACACAGATAATACAAGACATTCAAGCCATTATTAACTTATCGGCTACAAATAAGGTGATTAAAAACAAAATTAAACATTCTTTAGATGCTTTAAAAAAGAAGTTAGCCCAACATTATAACATTTGCCCTGCTCTTATAACCTGGTACTTTAAAAAAAATAATTACGGGGCAATAAAAAAAGCTTGCAGGAAATTCAATCCAAATGAACTGTATATCTTATTGCAAGATGCTCAGCGCATCTATGTAATGTTAAAAAAGAACAAACATTCAGAGACTATTAACTCATATCTTATGGATGCTATAGCAGAAAACGATAAGATATTATGCCAAGAAGTTAATAAACATATAGATAGATTATTCAATATAGCTTGGAGATATAGGGATGGATCTGCATTACTGTTAAGAGAAGGGACACCTAAGAATGATTTAGTTTTTTATCATGTTTTAGATGAAAATCGTTATGTTTCAGATAATTGCCTAGTTAATACTATTTCGGAAAGCGGTAACGTTAACTCGCGTAGAAAAAATCATCCTGCTTTGTCGCGACATATGAATAATAATAACAATGAATTTGCTCAAATGCAGCTAACGCCTTTGCGTTTTCCTGGAAACAAAAATGAACGGCGAGATAAATGTGGCGGTAAAATACCTTTTTTGTCCTCATACGTGACGGTTCAAGAAGATAATAAAATAATTGTTGCATGCGTGCCAAAGTGGAGTTATAAATATATTCTCATACGAGCAAATCCTAGTGGCACACTTGACTTAGCGTTTGGAGACAAGGGTGTTGTTCAGACTGATATTAATTGTTGCGACGAAAAAAATCAGGAAACCTGCGAGTCACTTACTCGGACAATTGGCAACAATAACTCACCAGATTTTGTTGAATGCGAAGGTATTGAGGCAAACAAAAACTTTCTCACCATTGATCATCAGAACAAAAATATTATATTTAAATACGGCGATTCAGTTAACAAATATAAGAGCAATGGGCAAAGCATAATCGAATGATTTTTGGCAACTCCCACAAAAATAGGGCAAGCACTTTTATATACTTGCCCTGCGGGTACACTAAAAAATTTAATCTTAATCAATTTCAATGCCAACTGATGAATCATCTAAGTCCGCACCCTTAAGATTAACTTGAATGTTCAGGACAGCTTTACTTAATGAATAGATATCAAATTCTTTACGTACAAAACGAGGTGCTTGCTTTTCACCCAAGAGCAAAGTAACATCGGCCGTTTCGAAAACTTTTTTAGGATCATCATAAACCTTTGAATGCCTTGCCATAAAGTAGCCTCTTGATCGTACGTTGATTCCCAGCGTACCTAAACGTGACCCGCTATTACTTGTTACATCAAACACATTTCCGACAGTAAGTTGCAATTCAGGAGTTAATTCAATAGGAGTAGTTATACTCTTACCTTGCTCAATGCTGTAAGGACCAACTTTTACCACTTGATTTGTGTTGTTATTCACGCTCAAGATAGCGCTTAGCTTTGCCAAATCTTTATTATAAAATTTAACAAAATAGTCAATCTTTGAACTGGTTGGCTCCCACGAAGGCAATTTAGTTTCTGCGCCTTTTATGTGAGTAATAAATCCCGCAAGTAAAATTATAATAAGTGTTTTGGTGTTCATTTTTATTCTCCCTCTAAATATTACTTTTTATTATTTAATAATAGAATATTTTAGATGAAAAACGCAATGAAATACAGGTTTTTAAAACATTTATACCCATTACAATGCATGAACACTCTTTCACGTGAGTGTTTACCAGTAAAAAAATACGAAAAAAAACAAGTTTATGCTAAGGGGCGGTCAATCATGCGCACTATCTGGTCTGCAAAATCCTGTGCTGCTTCAGGTCCTGTTGCCGTAATTATATTTCCTTGCGTTACTACTTTTTGATCAGGCAAATAATAAACTTCATACTCACGATAAATATCAGCCAACTTGCCATCTCCGTCCCAACCAGTTGCCGCGTGAGCGGTTAACACGCCTGCTGCGGCTAAAATTCTTGTCGATATACAAATAGCACCTAGAATTTTTTCTTGCCTAAATGCTTGATTGATAATGTCGTATGATATTTCGTGATCTAAGTTATCTAATGCACCAGAACCACCGATAAAAAAAATCCCATCATAATCTGCAATGTCCACGTCGCCCAGGACAATGTCTACCGGGGTAGTTGTTTTATCTTTGGCAGTTGCAGTACCCGGCTTGTTGCTTGCGGTAACTACGTCAAACCCTGCGTTTTGTAATGTTTTTTTTGGAATTGCATATTCAGCTGGTTGATAGCCATCATGCGCAACGATAAGCAAAACTTTTTTGCGATTCATAATTCCTGCTCCTTTTTTGCATATTATGATGCGGTGATCTTAGCTTGGGAGAATAGAGAGTCGTTACTTCATTGTCAATCGTTAAGAGAATTTGTGCAGGAATATAACCATTTTTACCAGGGACTTGTTCTACGGCAAGCTGGGCATATCGACCAAGCAAAAAAACAAAGTTGCCGTTAATCACACTCATGCCTTTAACATTTTTTAGAGATGTATACATTCCATAGCAATGATCAACGGCAATAGACTTAGTTGCCACTGATAAAAATAGCTCAACTTTTTTTGGATTAGATTCTAAGATAATTAAATGAGTCACGCGCATCATTCCCGTTTGTTTGATCAAAAATGGCATAAGCGTGTAATCAACCCACTTTGATATAGCTTCTTCTGAGCGACCTGATAGGCGAGGGATTACTAGGGTCACATCACCATGATACACACAGTGCACCGGCATTGAACGATTATCTAAACATGAATACTCGACTCTCGGCATCTGAATGTATTTTAAATACACAATAATAGTTATAAACAAAAAACTAAAAAGTAGTATTGCGCGCTTAAGTGAATGGACCGATTTGCTATGAAGCACTACAAACGGCGTTATCCCCATAATACACAAAACAATGATTGAAGGTTTTTTAAAACCCACGAGCCAGCGTGATTGCCCCCATGAAAGTATCCATAACCACCCGGTAATTACCTGATCGACAACAGTAACTAAATAATACATTGAAAAGCCCAGGAGATTACCAAAAAAAATAAGCGAGCACAATAATAGAATAAGCGACAAAAACGGAGTAAAAACAAAATTACCGACAAATGTCATTATTGAGATAGGCAAACCCCACGCAATAAGAATTGGTAATGACACCAATGTTATAAAGAGCTGAAGATACGTAAATTTGGCCAACAATTGCATGAACTGGCCAGAGATGAGAATCATAGTATAATTTCTAATAAAATAATTTATAAAAATATATTTAATAAATCTCATAGTAGCAATTGTGCCATAAATAAGCCATTTTTATCATTATTGTTGTAATATGACAGCTTTATTTGTTACTATTGTAAAATAATTAAGGAGATGGCTATGAAAAAATTTTTTAAAAATGCTAATGAACGCCTCCGTCAATCATGGCGTAATTTAATGGATTCTAAAGAAAAGAAAATGTCTGAAGGTGCAAGCGAAATTACCAAGACAAGAACGGTAGCCCACAAAGATCAATGGCGTCGTGGCCAAGGTCGCGAGGGTCATCACAATCCATCTAACCCTAAAAGAACAAATCGCAATAGCTAACGCATTTTATAACTTGATTTGTTTTTATCAGTTTTGTTAATTGCTATTTTACCACCTCTCATGCTAGCGTAACAACGCACATTGTTTGATTACAATCTGAGTTACTTGGAGCTATCATGAGCATTCTGCATGGTAAAAAAAAGTTTCTAGAACATAAAGCTTACTTAATGAGGGTTGAATCGCTCATTATGACAAGCCTTGCTGGTTCAGGCCATCCTACCTCTGCATTATCCTGCGCTGACATTATGTCTGCCCTATTTTTTTATGCTATGCGATACGATCCACAAAATCCCAATAACTCTAACAGTGACCGCTTTATATTGTCTAAAGGGCATGCAGCACCTATCCTCTACGCTGCATGGAAAAACGCAGGTATTTTAACCGATGAAGACTTAGCCCACTATCGATCGATAAACTCTGTTCTTGAAGGCCACCCAACATTGCGTTTTTCGCGCACTGAAGCTGCTACCGGATCGCTGGGCATGGGGCTTTCAATTGGAGCAGGCATGGCGCTCTCAGCTCGTATGGACCACAAAGATTTTTACACCTACGTTTTGATGGGTGATAGCGAGATTACCGAAGGGTCTATTTGGGAAGCTGCTGAAATTGCTGCCTATTATAATTTAAGCAATCTGGTTGCAATAATCGATTGCAATAGGCTTGGTCAGACCACAGAAACTATCCATGGCTACCATTTGCAACGGTATGCCGACAAATTTGCTTCGTTTGGTTGGAAAACTATTATCATTGATGGACACGATATGCAGCAAATTATGAATGCTTTAGAAAAATCGCGCATACCCAACCATCATCCCACGGTTATTATCGCAAAAACTATTAAAGGCTATGGCGTTGATAGCGTAGAAAATAAAGAAGGCTTTCACGGCAAAGCGTTTAAAAAAGAAGAGCTCAATGCGATTTTAGCTCAGATGGAATCACGTTTTTATAATGCTGCTCATTACCAAAACGGTTACACCTGGCATCCACACATACCCCTGATAACACTCTTGAGAGCAGAACGGAATGCGTTGGAGTAGTGGCAAAAGATCCTACATACAAGCTCAATGAAGAAATTGCAACCCGCTTAGCATTTGGTCACGCATTACGGGCTGTAGGTTCACCATGTACTTATATTGTAAGCCTTGACGCAGAAGTAAAAAATTCAACAATGGCTGAGCTTTTTGAAGATAAATTCCCCGATCGTTTTGTGCAATGCTTTATTGCAGAACAAAACATGGTGGGCATGGCAATAGGTCTTGAGCGACGCGGCAAAATACCTTTTGTTTCAACGTTTGGTGCATTTTTTTCTCGAGCGTATGACCAAATTCGCATGGCAGCTATTGGTACTGCTCATTTACGCTTAGTTGGCTCACACGCAGGAGTATCTATAGGACAAGATGGCCCTTCACAAATGGCCCTTGAAGATATTGCGCTTATGCAAGCCCTTCCACAGAGTATTATTCTCTACCCCAGTGATGCCGTAAGCACGTATAAATTAGTCAATCAAATGGTCGAGTACAACCAGGGCATTTCTTATTTGAGAACGACGCGCTCGGCGACCCCCGTGATTTACTCTAACCATGAAGAGTTCCCGGTTGGCCAATGCAAAACAATCCGTCAAAGCGAGCAAGACCAAGCATGCGTAATTGGGGCGGGCATTACCTTGCATGAAGCTATTAAAGCATATAATCTTCTGCTTCAAGAAGGCATTGCTATCACTGTCATTGATTTATATTGCGTTAAGCCGTTGCCCGTAGAGCAATTGCAAAAAGCCGCACACGCTGCAAGAAACATCCTTATCACCGTTGAAGACCACTATATTCAAGGTGGCATAGGACAGGCAGTATGCTATGGGTTGCGCAACAGCCACATTACCATTGAATGCCTAGCTGTTAAAGAACTTCCTCGCTCAGGAAGCCCTGAGGACTTGTTGGCATGGGCCCACATTGATGCAAATGCTATAGTGCAGACAGTTAAGCGTTTAATATCATGAGATCATCTTGCGACGCATTGCAGGACGTTTGCCATCGGTATAGATATCAAGTAACTTTTGCCGACTGTTCCAATCACGCACCAGCGCTGCTGAATTTTGATCCCACATGTTAATTTCCTGCAATATATAGGCAAAATGCTTTAAAAAATGGGGCAAAATAAATTCGGTATGCATTAAAGCTCGTCCGTTAAACTTAACCTTAACCTGCATGTTTTTTTCATGGGGCGGAAAGCATCTCTCTGAGAACAACGAGCATTTGTTATCGCGATTGGAGTATAACCCTTGTGGATCAATCACTTGCAGCAAATCTCCGCGTGAATAGAGGGAATATATTTTTTTAAAGAGGGGATCATGCGATAAATGCATAGTTTTAGCTTGAACAGGACATGCTAACAAAATAAGCTCATCTATCTCAAAATCATTATCTTCAGGTTTTTTGTAGCGGCACAGGTTTAATGCTACATTACCACCATGACTATGAGTAATAATACGTATTTTAGGTTTTGAATGACCTTGGTTAATATACGCTAAAATTAATGCTTTTAACTCTGAATACAAATGCTCAGCAGCTTGCTCACGTTCCTCAAAGCTGAGTTTTCCCGACCACCCAAAAATATAAAAATGGTCTTTATTAAAAATATCAGGTGCATTGTCAGTTAGGGTATTGGCAATGAGCCTGAGGTGGTAGCGCTCATCAAGATCAGTAAAATGAGTAAGGCCATGAGTACTGTGAAAGAAATTTTCAAAAAAAAGCCGTGGCAGGAGACGAGTTCCATGCACCCACACGGTTACCGTTGGTGTTGGCTGAATAAGTGAACTTGCTTGAACATCTATTGCAGTATTTAAGTTTTTACTGCTTGAGTGGGATACCGTAATGGATTTACGGATAGGCTGGGGCGCTCTCTTAATACAATTAGGAATAAAAACCAGCAACCCTACCCATACAAGCCGTTTCAACATCATTAGCTTTAATCCTCACATTAATTATTTTATACACTGCTATAATTACCAGTATACGCCGTATAAAACATGATGACAATTTTTTATCCCAAATCCTATTATTTTCTATTTGTACTATAATTCTAAAATTGCATTAATCCGTAGACATTCACTACATGTCCCTCTATACTGATAACAATGCAATTAAAAATCTTAGTAGCGATAGACTTTTAAAAGCATGAAACCTAAATGGTTTGGTTATAATAAAATATTTTTAATATCTATATTCGAGTGAATTATAAATGAATATCTACGTAGGACGTATTTCACGTTCAGTTAATGAAACTAAATTAAAAGAACTTTTTGAACAATATGGTCAAGTAACATCTGTTAAATTGATCAAAGACAAATTCACCGGTGAATTTAAAGGTTTTGCGTTCGTTGATATGCCAGAAATGGATGATGCGCAAGCTGCAATTTCTGCCCTAAACGGCATGAACTTTGAAGGACAAGACTTAGTAGTAAGCGAAGCACGTCCTCGTGAAAACAGACCTATGGGCGGTCACCGTCCAGGTGGTAACGGCGGCGGTAGAGATTTCCGCTCTTCAGGTCCACGTACCCCGCGCTTCAACCGCTTCTAAGAATTTTTTGATCGCTACTTAAAAAGGCCGTCGTAACCGACGGCCTTTTTCAATGTCTACATAAAATAAAAAGCTTAATGCGACGCACTAACTATTACTCCACTACCCCCAACACATCTAACTCGCTGTCACTGTTTTTTAAATCTCCGCTTGGGCCAGGCCTTAGGATTAATGTTACGCCATAGCTCTCTTTGCCTTGGTCATTAAATTTTTGGTCCCATTCAGTAACGTTGGTAAATCGATCATCCATAAGTCTAAATTGGATACTGACAACGTTATTTTGAATGCTACGTCGTATTAAAATATACCCAATTTTTTTGCCAGATTTTTGGATATCAATTAATGTTCCCCAAACGTTATTTTCTTTAGTGTTTTTTACTAAATTTATTGCAAACGGTTGTGAAGGAGGCGAAGCAAAAGCGGTGTTGGGCTCCAAAGAAAGTTTTGGGCTTTGTGCTCCCGTTATAACTTGTTGTAAAACCAATGGTTCAGCAAAATTATTAACCACTTGAGTAATTCGAATAATAGGCAAGGCCATACTAACGGGCGCACATAAAAAAAGAATGAATATTTTTAAATACAGCTGCATTACCAAAGATCCTTATAATTCAATAAATTATAACGTTACAAATTTTCTATCACTACACTCACCATTATCTCTTACGCTCTCAATTATGAGTAACTTGAATATCAAGGTCGTCAAAACTCTGATTTAAGGTCACATTAATGGTGTAACTCTTTGGATTCCCCGGTCGAGAATAAAATTCATCAACTTTTAAAATACTTTTATCAAATCGTTTAGCTTCTATTCGTAGTTCAACTTTTTTCCAAAATACTAAGTAATCAACGTTAATTTTAGTGTCACTCAAGTCATCATCATCCATGAGTATGAGCTGTCCAAAAAAATCTTCTGCATCAACGTCATCTACATCACGTGTCGTTAGTCTCAATGGCACAGCCACAGATTCTCCATGACGCAACAGCTTAAGCGCCCCCGTTTGCATAATTACTTGATAAAGTCTTGTGCTGTTATTAACCACGTTTATTTTTATTGTCGGAACGGTTACGTGAACGTCTCTGCCCGCATTAAGACTTAAGCACTGCAATAACACAATACATCTCATGAGGATATTTATAATCTTCATTCAACCCTTTTTAGCAAAATGTGGAAAATTCACAAAAAAACCCAAGATCATATAACAAAATATAGCCTAACAAACCAGCTGCAAGCGGCTCAATATTATTATTCAATTTGCACAATAATGCTAAGCACAAGCTATTTTAAAAACGATATGCAGCAGACAATGAAATATTCAATTTGAAAATTGTATTGATTTTTGGATTTATCACGCCGTATACTCTACTAAAAGAGGTATGACAGGCCAGGGAGCGTGAAAATGATAATTTACGTCGGTAACATTGCACCAACAGTTACAGAAACAACGATAAAAAAACTTTTTGAGCAATACGGTACTGTTACTACCCTCAATTTTGTCTCTGACCCTCGCACTAAACAATTTAAAGGCTTTGCCTTTTTAAATATGCCTGCCTATGACGAAGCGCTTCTTGCTATTGATGCAATGCATGGCATTGATCTTGATGGTGCAATTTTAGTGGTAACGCCTGCGCCCCAACAAGAATAACTGCTCAAATATCCTGGATTTCTTTTTAGTAAGAAGGCTCTATTCATTCTTTGGCAAAAAACCCATTTTTGCTAAAATGATTGTATGCAGTTTTCTCTTACTTAGAAAGATTCTATGAACTCATTGCAGATTCGCCAAAAATTTTTTGATTTCTTTATAAAACGCAATCATGAAAAAGTAGCAAGCTCATCATTAATTCCAGCACAAGACCCTACTCTCTTGTTTGCTAATGCAGGGATGAACCAATTTAAAGATGTTTTCTTGGGGCAAGAAAAGCGCAGCTATACCCGTGCTGTTTCTATTCAAAAATGTGTTAGGGCTGGTGGCAAACACAATGACTTGGATAACGTGGGCTTTACTAAACGCCATTTAACCTTCTTTGAAATGATGGGTAACTTTTCTTTTGGTGATTACTTTAAGAAAGATGCTATTGAATTTGCATGGGATTTTATCAGTAAAGAAATGAAACTGCCTGTTGATAAACTTCATGCCACTGTGTATAAAACCGACGATGAATCCTATGACATTTGGCATAAAGAGATTGGCATTCCTCAAGAGCGTATGCATCGCCTTGGCGAAGCTGAAAACTTTTGGGCAATGGGCGACACCGGTCCATGTGGCCCTGCACTGAAATCCATATCGATCGAGGTGCCGAATTGGGCTGCAAAAATGAGCAAGACTGTGGTCCTGCGTGTGATTGCGACCGTTTTCTAGAAATTTGGAACTTGGTATTCATGCAGTTTGACCGTCAAGCAGACGGTACGTTTAAGCCTCTTAAACAAACGGGTGTCGACACTGGTATGGGACTTGAGCGTTTGTGTGCCGTAGCGCAAAACAAAGATTCTGTGTACCAAACTGATATATTTACCCCTATCATTACGCAAATAGAAAAATTAACCAATGTGCGTTATGCAGATCAAGATGCACAGATGCAAGCAGCATTTCATGTACTTGCTGACCACATCAGATCATCATCGCTTATTATCGCAGATGGCGGAGCACCTTCAAATGAAGGTCGCGGTTACGTATTGCGTAAAATTATTCGCCGAGCTGCATTGTTTGCACAAAAGCTTACCGACAAAAATATTTTCCCTGAGCTTTCAAAAACGGTAGTTGAGCAACTAGGCGACATTTATCCAGAACTTAAACTAAATGCTGAACTTATTTACAAAATACTTGAGAGTGAAATCAAAAAATTTGCCAATAATTTAATACGTGGCCAAAACATATTGCAAAAATATTTCCAAGAAAGTGCTGCGACAAAAACCATAACCGGTCAGCAAGCATTTAAGCTGTATGATACCTTTGGTTTTCCCATTGAGCTTATCAATTTAATGGCAAGCGAAAACCATTACACCGTTGATTCTGCTGGGTTTGAACAGCATATGAAACAACAACAGGAACAATCAGGTGGTAAAAAAGAAGATGCGCTTAACGCATTAGAAACAGATTATAAAACTGAATTTACCGGATACCATGAGTTACAAACCAGTTCAGAAATAGCATTGTTAATTAAAGACAATCAATTTACCAATCACGTAGAAGCAGGCGATATCTGTTTTGTAATCACTAATAAGTCTCCGTTTTTTATTGTAGGCGGCGGGCAAGTACCTGATCAAGGTTGGATTGTAATCGATGGTCATAAAACCCCTATTCAATCAGTGCGCTTTATTGGCAAAGCTATCGCAGCGCAAATCGAAGCACCAATTGACTTAAAACCAGGCATGGCGGTTACCAGCATAGTGGATCCCGTGTGGCGCACTAATGCGATGAAAAACCACACCGCAACCCACTTGTTGCAGGCAGCCTTAATTGAGCTGTTTGGAAAACAAATCAAACAATCAGGATCGTTAGTGCACCCTGATTATTTACGCTTTGATTTTACGTATCATGAAAACTTGAGCGCAGCTGATACGGCGCGTGTTGAAGATTTGGTTAACCAAAAAATTCGTGAGAATATTCCTGTTGCAGTTCATAACACTAATTTAAAAGATGCATTAAGCCATGGTGCATTAGCGTTCTTTGGCGATAAGTACAATCCTGAAGAAGTGCGTATGGTAAAAGTATCTGACTTCTCAGTTGAGCTTTGCGGTGGCACTCACGTAACTAGAACCGGTGACATTGGCACCTTTAAAATTACTGATATTAGTGCCTTATCTGCCGGTCATCGCCGTATAACCGCCGTGACAGGACCGCGTGCTATTGAACTGTTTCAACAATCATTTAACACGGTAAAAGCGTTAAGCCAAGAGTTTAAGGTCCAACAAGAAGAAGTGATTGATGCATTCAATAAACAAAAAGAACTGATCAAGAAAATGCAGCTTGAGCTTAAACAGCTTAAAAAACAAGCCGTAAACAACCAAATTCCTCAATGGCTTGAAAAAGCTGAACTTGTTAATGAAATTCCATTTCTTTTCTTGGCGATTAAAGACACCTCGCATGATGAGCTTAAAGATATTGCACAAACCTTAGCTACAAAAAAACCTGGGTTTTACTTCTTAACCAGTAATGCTGATCAACGGCATATCTTATTTGCAACTGTCTCGCCTAACTTTTCAACTCGCTTAAATTTAAAAAATTTAGGGGCATGGTTAAAAGAAAAGGCAAACATCGCAGGTGGTGGATCGCCCATACTCTATCAAGGCAGCACCGCTCAAATTGATGCAATTTTGAAAGACCTGGTCACACAATGGATAAAAAATAATTAACCAGTTAAGTCATCCTATCAAGGCTCGTTGTATCACGAGCCTTTTTTCCTACTTATAATAAAATTTCTTTAGCTTATCGCTGTAATGCACTTCAAAAGTTTGTTTACCGGTAAAACCAGTTTTGCTCGCGCTGTGGTATAAAGACTGCGGGCCAATGTGGCGCCCGTGGAACACACCTTTGAGGGTGATATCTGCAAGTCCATGATACTTAGCTTTAAAGGTGATTGCTTTATTGGCAGACAAGGTTTTTGTTTTGCCAATAATCTTACCTTGTTCGCCTTTGGCATGAACGTTAAGTGGTGGCATGACGCGACTCACTTGGATATCAAATCCCGTTTTATTAATAATTTTTACTTCAAAAGCACCTGTTGCGTGTGAAGCCACAATTAAAAGACATACTGCTAGTCTTTGTAACATTACAAACCCTTTTTATTTTAATTGATTATTCAAAACAGTCTCTCATTGCAACAGTTCAGGATAATACAACAAAATAGGTAAGCTTTAATTATTTTTGTAGGTGAGCAGTAAATATCTCTAAAATATTTTTGTAATACGGTATTTTACTTTGCATTTTTTGAGCCATGGTGTAAGGCGTAACCATGCTTAAGCCACAACCTGCGTGCGGAGAGCCACCATTATCAAGCATTGCTTTTATGACATTCGTATTTTTAGATAGTGCCGAGACGGTAGTTGCAAAGTGCATGTACGTATAATTTTTTTTAGGAATATGGGGAATGTCGGCATTCAAATCAGCACCGGTTTCTTTGAGCAATTGAACCGCAAATATTAGATCGTTTTGGGGGCTAATGATCCGTATTGGATAAGATAAAACAACGGTGATCGTTGTTTTGCATCTAACAAATTCACGGTTTGTGGGCTCACCTGTTTAATCATAGAAGCAAGACAAACACTTTTTGCAGCATCATGTATATTTGTGGCTAACTGTGCCATAAGACCTGCAACTTTAAAAGCTTCTAGTTGATCATTCATAGCAAGTGTTAACATATTTTCATAGACGCTGTTGGAACCAAAAAACGGATTTGCACCCTCTTGCATTGCTATTTCTAATGGTATCAAGTTTCTGCATTGCATACTTATATTAGCTACAAAGCATATATTAGAAACCAATGAATCACCTTGTGCAGGAGCATTAAAATCAAAGGTATGTTTTTTAAATATACGTATTAATTCTTGAAAATTATCATATTTTTTATGAGCAAACACCCCCACCACCGCATGCATGAATAATGTACTCCCGTACTCATCGCAGGCGGTCATATCGTTGTCTGTAATACGTTCTTTAAGACTAGAATAATTGCCATTATATGCATGGTCATAAAGAGTAATTTTTTCCATGCCCACAGACAACATGCTAACCATTGCCAACAACAATGTAGATTTGTATTTCATAGTATCGCAACACACTTATGATTTATTAATTAACAGTACAAGAGCAGTTATAGCCTGCTGTATGCCACGCTCTATTTCTGATTCATTCTGCATAAAAGGTTTTAAAACATAATCTGGCACATGAGCTTTGTCTTCTGGGCGGGCTATACCCCAACGAAGTCTAAAAAAATCCGGACCGCATGCCTGAATAATTGATTTTAGTCCATTGTGGCCGCGTGCGCTGCCCCCAAAACGGATGGCAATTTTTGCAAAAGGCATTTCAAGCTCATCGTGAACTACTAATATATGTTCTGGTTTGATACCTTGCTTGGTTAACTCAGATATCACTTTTCCAGAGCTATTCATAAAGGTTTGCGGTTTGATAAGTATAATTTTTTTGCCATCAAGATTAATTGATGCAATATCCATATTTGGTTTGCTCTGCCAGGTGCCGTGATAATCGCGGGCCAGCTGATCAACTACTCTAAATCCAATATTATGACGTGTTAATTCGTATTGCTTGCCGGGATTACCCAAGCCAATTATGGCTTTTATGTCGGGATTTGTTGGCTGTGGTGTGTTCATACAACATCCTGCTTTGTAAAAGAGCTTCTATAATCAAAGATGCACAATCTAACAACTCAACACGTGAGTCAGTTATCGTAACAGGTAGTGTATTGCAAACTACAATTTTTTCAAAAAATGAACAGGCTAATAATTTTTCAAGCGCATTAGCTGATAACACGGGATGCACAGCATATACAATGCCTGACTTTATTCCTCGTTTGGCAAGACATTTGGACAATTCTAGAATGGTTTGACCCGTAGAAATCATATCGTCGACAAGTATTGCTTTAGTTTGAGCACTTATTTGATCTACATCAATATGTACTTTTTCATTAAGCATGCGACGCTTACTTGCAACAATAACATCAAGGCTCAGAGTATTGGCAATGCTGCGCGCACGATGTTCAGCGCCGCGATCAGGTGCAACAATGCAATAATCTGACAATGTATTAACTGTTTTTTGAATGTGGTTTGTAAGTAATGCTTCAACGGATATATTGTTAACCGGTCGAGAAAAAAGCTGGGTAATAGATGACTTGTGTAGTTCAACACATACAAACTCATCAACGCCGGCAACTTCTAGGCATTTAATCAATAAATCAACAGTTCCGGCATGGTGGTTTATTGGCTGGCATTGTCGTGCATAACTCAAATAGGGAGCCACTAACGTTATTTTATGAACCCCTACTTTTTTCAACCTATCTACAGCAAGGAGCACCGCAAAAATATTTTCTTGAACAGGCCATCCCAATGAATGCACTAACACGACGCGAGAATCTTTATACTGTTTAAACTCGTCTGCATTAAAACATATTTCACCATCGGGAAAATAGCTTATGACATGCGTATGCAATGCAGTATTGTAGTGATCTGCAACACGCCGCGCTAACGGGTTATGACCAGATAGAGAAATAATGTATTGATTCATGAATGGTTTTTCCAAAAAAAGATGGTTGATGAGTTTTTCTCATCAACCATCATAGTCTATGAACCTAATTAATTAGGACAATTTACCCGGTGCTTTTACCGATGGTAATTTGCTATTTTTTGCAACGTTAAGCTTGTTGTTATAATTGCTTTCAACAGCTTTTAAATATTCTGTGGTGAAGTCAACATTGTCAGCAACGTATACTGGTTTTCCTGAAGAGATGTCGAATACTACATCAACGCCTTTGGTGCGTGCGTGCGCAGATACTGCATCAACAGTTTCTTTGATCACTACTTCGGTTTGCGCCATATAAAAACGTTTTAGATCATCGTCTCTATCTTGCGCTAACGCTTCAAGATTACGTTTCTTGGTCATAAGCTCTTTTTCAGCGTTGTTGCGAGCTGTTTGATCTTTCATTGCAGGCAATTTTGCAGATGTTTCTGCTGCAAGTTTTTCAAAATCAGTATTTGCAGCTTGTAGTTCTTGTACGATAGCCTTGTGCTTGTCTTCTATGCTTTTTTTTGTTTTTTCGCCAAGGGTTGATTTCTCTGCAATGTTTGAAAGATGCACAAACTCAAGCTTTGGCATTTTTGCCAAGCTATCAAGCGCAGCAGATGCAGGTATATTATCAGCTAACGCTGGTACTGCTAACAACAATGCAATAGATAAAAAACTTAATTTTTTATTCATACTATGAACCTTTCTAATAACTAATGTTCCGTAATTTTTAGTCTAATTTTTTTAGGGCAATAGTCAAATTGCCCCGTCTTGTAAATAATTATGCATTCCTGAAAGAAATTATAAACTTTCTTAATTCCTCTGCCACTACAATGGTTGAGGCTACCAATGCTGCATGCAGCCAATCAGAAAGAGCAACTGGCACAACAGAAAAAAGATTTTGCAGAACTGGAATATATAACATAGCGCACTGCAATATAAATACCAACAACGTCGCACCAATCAGCCACATATTTGAAAAGAATGACATTGCAAGCAACGATTTACTTTCTGACCGGGCATTCCATGCATTGAACCATTGAAAAAGCGCCAAGGTTAGTAGGGTCATGGTTCGCGCCATTGCAACTGATTCTTGATATTCCAAAAACACCCACACCGTACCTATAGCCATAACTCCTGCCGCCCACAAGGCATGAAGCATTAATCTTCCATCAATAATGCCCCGCGCTTGGGTAAGCCATTCAGCCCTCATTAGCACTTTCTTATCCGGTTTTTCTTGGGCTAAGGCCATATCAAGAAACCCATCGGTGATAAGATTAAGCCATAAAATTTGTGCCGCGGTTAAGGGAAGTGGGTAGCGGGCTCCGGGCGTAATACTATTAAGTATAAAAACAGTTAAAACAACTAGAATTTCTGCAAAATTAGTGGCAAAAAAATAAAGTATAACGCGGCGAAGCGTTGCAAGGATATGACGGCCTTGTTCTATTGCACGTACTATATTTGAAAATGCATCATCGAGCAAAATCATATCTGCTGATTGTTGAGCTATTTCTTTATCAGCACCACCCATGGATATACCAACGTCTGCTGCGACCAGTGCGGGAGCATCATTGATACCGTCACCAGTCATTGCCACCGTGAATTTTTTTGCGTGAAGATTATTAACTACGCGTAGCTTATCGTCAGGTGCAAATCGCGAAAAAACAGTAATCTCGCTCAGACGTTCCTGTAAGTTTTCATCAGACAATTTGTTGAATTCGCTCCCATCCACGCACTCATTACCTTCTTTATAAATGCCAGTTTCTTTGGCAACAAACAGTGCCGTACGCTGATGATCGCCGGTTGCAAGCTTAATATGCAAACCCGCTTTTCGCGCAACATCAACCATGTGGGCAGCATCGGGTCGTATAGAGTCTGCAATCGCGACAAATCCATGAAGGGTAAGCTCAGTGTCAACTACTGATTTAAAAAAATTATCTTTCTCAAGATCAGAAGAAGGCACTTCACTAAGGTTGAATGTCTTAGCGGCTACAGCTAAGACACGCAACCCATGTACAAAAAAATCATCCAGTGCTGCTCGGATAGTATTTTTTTGTACGTTAAGAGCTTTTTCTATGATAACCTCGGGCGCACCAATAAGATAGGCGATCCCTTGATTATGGTAATTAAAAAATTTTGCATGATATTTGTATTGTGCTTTAAAAGGTATTTCATGCAACAGCTGATATTCTGAAGTAGATTCTGTCGTAACGCCCATTTTTTGAGCAGCAATAAACAAAGCTGCTTCTATGGGATCTCCTTTAATTACAAACACCCTTTTGTGTGAGTCATATACAATATCAGTTGTATTGATCAAATAGCTTGCAAGAGCAATTTGCCCCAGATCATTCTCTGGGTTTATATCAAGCACTTTTTGGCCGTCTTGAAATAACGCACCTTCTTTAAAATAGCCTGAACCGGAAAACGTATATTTTTTTCATTATTTGTCAGGATGCTTACAGCCATAAGCTCATTGCGAGTCAACGTGCCTGTTTTGTCAACCATGAGCACATTTGAAAGGCCGAGGTTTACAATTGATTGCATATTTTTGACCAAAACATTGTTTTTGGCAAGACGATATACGCCATTAAGCAACACAACCGTTAAAACTACAGGTAACCCCTCAGGAACGACACACACAAACAATGCAGTAACCAAAATGATAAGCTCAACTATATTGTTTTGTAGGAAGATTCCCAGCAGTAAAAGAATTACACAAATTAAAGCAATGATGAGGACTATCCACCAGGTAACTTTTTGCAGCTGCACCTGCAAGGGACCGATGCTCACCGTTTCATATGCTTTTTGCGCCACCCGTGCAAGCTCTGTGTGTTTGCCCGTAGCTGTTATGAGAATGTGGGCCCATCCAGTAGTTACATAGGTACCTTGATATACCATATTATGTCTATCTGCTAACGGCAGGTCTTGTAAAATAAGATCACTATTTTTTTTTACCGCACCCATTTCACCGGTTAGTGATGACTGATCAACGGTAAAATCTAAAGAATCAATGATTCTGCCGTCTGCGGTTATTTTTTCACCTTGGCGTAAAATTACCAGATCACCTGGCACTAATTGCTCTGATGATATCACTAATTTTTTACCGTCACGCACGACTGTGCATGTGGGAATTGAAAATTCACCCAAACCGGCAATTGTTTTGCGCGTTTTCCATTCTTGAATCGTACCCAATAAGGCATTAAAAAAAACTATCCCAGTAATAAGAAATGCTTCATTAGGATGATCACTAAAAAAATAGATAAGTGCGCCGGCAAAGATAAGTAGATAGATGAGAGGATTTGCAAATTGCTTAAAAAAAACAATAATCCATGATTCTTTTCGCTTTACTTGTATTGCATTAAAGCCATATTTCTTGCGGTACTCAGAAATTTTTAAAGCAGGAAGGCCTTGAACAGGATCAGTACTATAAAGCGCGAGCAACGCTGCAACAGACTCTAAATATGGCTTCATGGATATTCTCAATTTTTAAAAAGCAAAAAAGCGATGGCTCTATCATCGCCTTTTTTTTTATTCATTGCAATATATGCTGCTCAATCACCAAAAAATGTACGAGGGTTGCGTTGACGTTCGCTAGCTCGTTTTTTAAAACGACCCTTCTTATTTCTGTGGAGAACGACCGCCTTTTTTAATTCTTTCTTAGTGACAGATTTTTTGGACTTGAGTTTAGATGATACTGATTTTTCATGGCTAGGGCTATCAAGAACGCTGGTTTGAGTGGGTGATAAATTGATAAAAACATTGGTATTATTTTGCTCTTCACTTAGGCTCTTGGGTTCGGCCGGGTCTTGCCCTATGCCTTTACAGCGATGCAGGCCTTGCAATAACGTGTGATACGTTGTCTTGAAATAATCTAACTGTTCTTCAAATAATGATAAAAAATCATTTCTGTTGTCTCTGACAGCAATGCCATAGGCACTAATGGTACCATTATCTTGATAGGGATTAGCGCCTGAGGTTACGAGTACTTGAGCACACGCCATCGCGTCATACGCAGTTGCTAGCATTAAGGGAGTAATGCGATAGGGGTTATCGTTATTATTAACACTCCAACCATTATTTAAGAACCACATAGTTTCTTGTACTTGATTATAGGCAACACACATATGAAAGTCTGACAATCCATAGTCATTTCCAATAACAACAATATCTTCTTCTGGAGTTGAGTAGCTATTATCTGACGATGAATACTCAAAAGCTTGTAACAAGTCTGTTGAACCACAAGCTATAACAAAAATTAAGAAAAAATATTTAATATTCTTCATACACACACAATGCACAAATTGCTTAGAAACTGGTTGATTAAATAACTGACTGCTGTTCTGCCTGAGGAAATTTTGAAAGCTTTGATTCAAGTGAAGTAATACAACTTTCAATATTTTTTAACGCATCAAAGCTTGTTTTTAATTTTACAACCCACTCATCTGCATCTTTTAATAGTTTTCTGTGCTCATCGCTTAAACGATTACACTCGCTAGAAGATAAATACTCACATCTATCAAAATGATTTTTGTGTGCTGTTTCTGCAATTTTCTCACGATATTTCTTTTTTAACAATTCATGAGCTTGTAATACCGATTGTTTAATAATTTTTAACTGCTCTCTATTAGCCAGTGCAACTTCTAAATTTGCTTCTGAAACACTTATGTTTGCAAGTTTTTTTGCATCATCAATAACGGATGGATAAACAGATGAAGATAATGAACACAACAGGATCATTGCAATGCGTTTCAGGTGGCTCATAAAATTCCTTATTGAAAATAAAACATGTAAAAATTCATTAAAAAGCAGTATACAAACAAACAAAACTATCGCAATTGAAATAATCTACTTCTTTAAAAACAAAAAAAGGAACTTGAATTAACAAGTTCCTTTTATGAATTTAATCTATCAGATTAGCGCTGAACTGATTTTACATTTGGTGATCTGAAGATTTCTTGTGTTTTGCCACGGATCAACCAACGAATAATGTAGTTACCAAGGGTATCTTTTGCAAACATTGAGTTTACTTTACGAATAAAGTTTGACACACAGCCCAGTTTAGCTTGATCAGCAACTTGGTTTACGGTTGTGTTTAAGGTATTAAAGCCGTACATGCTTAAATCTTCAAAAGCCTGATGACCAATGGTAGCAAGCGCACCTTTGTAATTATTAGTTTGTAAAATTACGGCAACAATATAACGAGCTAGATCAGCGGTATCAACAGTACCCAGTGGCGTAACAACTGATTGTGCATTCGGGCATGATTTAGCAGCGATATAGGCAGCATCACGAGCCAATGAGCGCGCGCTCAAAGCCGGTGTTAAAGTTCTGATTAAATCATTGGTTCTTGTTTCAATACTTGCATGAACACATGATGCTGAAGAAATCATAGCCAATGTTAATACTATTATTTTTTTCATTTTGATAGCTCCTTTTTGAGACACATAGTTTTAGCCTAAACATAGGCATAACATATGAGTATGTCAACTGTTTGAAGCGTAATGAAATGCTCAAATTGAGGTTAATTACAAAATGAAGTTATTAATGCAGAAAACTGCAGAAGAAAAGTAAGTGGGTGAAATTGTATTTGGAAAAATGTATGGGGATGCCAGCTGAAGCTATAGCAGAAACTGGTGGAGGCGATGGGAGTCGAACCCATGTCCGCACTATCAAAGACCCTAAGCCCTACACGCTTATTCTTTGAATATACGAGATAGTTACCTCAAAGACAGAGCACTACTATCAAGGCGCTTGAATGTACTAATCATGTTACACAAACACGTAGTCTCGCATGACAGTTCTATCTGGTCTAATACTTGTTACCCAAACTGATAGACACGCCTGGTTAACAAGAACTATGAAGCGCTATTTATGCAACAGCAGCTGCCATAGTACCATCAAAGTTTACACTTTGAGGAATATATGCATTTGCATTTCTTGTTGACTAATTGTTTTACGAGCACTTAGCCAACGCTCGGCATGCTCTTAAAGCCCACAATAACACGTCGAAGCCATTACGCCCCACATACATTTCAAAGATAGATATAATTAGAATACGATGTATTGCAAAACCAGTCAATTAATAGCCAAAAACCACTAAAAAACAGCTTTGTATGAATAATTAGTTAAAATCTAATCTTTCCGCGCAACTCGCGTGACGTTTCACGCTTAATATCACGCTCTCTCAGCTCAGATTTTTTATCTGCAGCTTTTTTATGTTTAGCAATACCAAGCTCTACTTTGGCTAAATTTTTGTTATTAAAATATATTTTTAATGGAACAATGGTAATACCTTTTTTTGCAATATCACCAATCATCTTGTTGAGTTCTTTTTTATGAAGCAATAGCTTGCGGCTACGCGTTCCTTCATCTTTAGCCTGAAACGCTTTTGCATAGGGAGTAATGTTGCAATTAATTAAAAAAAGCTCACCCTGATGCACGGTCGCAAACGCACCCACCAAAGAGACGTGACCTAATCTGAGTGACTTTACTTCGTCACCCGTCAAGACGATACCCGCTTCTACGGTATTGAGAATTGAGTAATCGTGAAATGCTTTTTTATTTTGAGCAATTATCTTCATTGAATCCAAGGAATAATCATTAAAGATGGGTTTTTTTGAAAAAACCTATTTTTTATATATTCTAATCTATAGTAATGTATTTGGCTATTGCTTATACCAACCAATATGAGGTTACATGAAAAAATTACTATTAGTTTTGAGTACACTTTTTTCTACGCAAACCTTTTTTGGATTTATAGAAAAAACCGTTTTCAGTGGCACCATTCAATTTCCCTTAGCAGTTAAAAAAGTTCCTGACGTGCGCGTCTACTGTGCGGGGCGTAAAATATGTGGTGAGCTTGATCATGAGACCAAAAAAATTTCATTTGCTATTTCTGACTATCGTCAACGTACCTTTTTTTACTTAGCCATAGCATCTGCTAAAAATATCGGGTATGAACTAGCAGTTCCCAACAGCAATACCATTAAATACTTAAAAGTCGATCCAACGCAACCTTACAAATTCTATGCCATAGAGTTAGTGCTCATCCCAGAAGACGCAAATACTGAAACTGCCTCTAAAAGCCCTACCATGGTTTATAAATGGCTTATTAAAGAAATTGAATTGCCAACCACCGGCCAAATGCCAGATGATACTATTATCGTCTGCTATGATCCAAATTATGTAGAACGCTTGGATGGCGGTAGCTCATTTGAATTTCCTAAAATAGTGATCAAACCTGACATATTGAGCATTGTAGGATCAGAAAGCACCTTACACCAAGAATCGGCTAAAATTCTGCTTTCAACGCTGGATTTAGATACCATACATGCATCGGTCAGACAAGAAATTAAACAATTTCCTTACCCTAAAACTATAGTGGCATTTAACATCTAATGAAAAAAAATATTCGCTATACTCTTGGCATAGAAACATCTTGTGATGAAACAGCTGCCGCTGTTTATGACGCAGAAAAAGGCATTCTTTCAAGCGTACTTTTTTCCCAAATTGCATTACACGAAAAGTATGGCGGTGTGGTGCCTGAAATTGCCTCACGCGCTCACCTTGAAAAAATAAATGGCATTATAGCCCACGCCCTTGAAAAAGCAGAAATTACTTTAGATGATATTGATGTGATAGCAGTAACCAACAAGCCAGGACTACCGGGATCATTGCTGGTAGGTGTTTGTTTTGCAAAAGCACTGGCATGGACACGTAATATCCCCTCATTGGCGTTAACCATTTAGAAGGTCACGCTTTTTCTGCTTACCTTGAGCATACTATTCCCTTTCCCCATGTATGTTTGACTGCATCGGGTGGGCATACTTCGCTCTATTTAGTAGAAGATTTTGGCAGCTATACCATCATCGGGCAAACGGCCGATGACGCTGCAGGAGAAGCATTTGATAAAGTGTCAAAACTTATTGGGCTTGGCTATCCAGGAGGACCCTTGGTAGAGCAACGCGCTGCATTAGCAGGATATCACGATTATTTTAACTACCCACGCTCAACGAGCAATTCACTTGATTTTAGTTTTTCTGGTCTTAAGACTGCCGTGCTTTACGATTTGGTAAAGCAAAATGCCTATGATTTAAAAACTAAAACATTTTTAAAATCAGATGACCAAGAATTTATCAACAAAGTATGCAGCTCACTACTGGCAGCAATAAAAGATATCTTCATACAAAAATTAGCTCGGGCATACAAGCTCTATCCGCACATTAAAGCAATCACGTTTGTAGGCGGCGTGGCCTGTAATGCGTATATTAAAAAGCACATGCAAGAATGGTGCCAAGCAAATGGGCTTTCTTTATACTGGCCGTCACCAAAATATTGCACTGACAATGCTGCAATGATTGCCTATGTTGGCAATTACAAAGGACAAAAAGGTGAATTTTCAGATTTATCACTTGATATTTTAAAGTAATCTCAATTTATGAGATATATACTCGAGCCTTGAACACCAAATAAATCAGATTTCTTTGTCATGGGAATGGTTTCATCAAAGTCATCGACCTGACTGGTGTCGTAGCTGTAACCCATTTTTTGGTAAAAGCCAATTGCATTCTTGGTAGAGTTAAGAGTAATTTTTTTGCACCCTGCATTAGCCGCAAGCCACTCAAGGTTGCACATAAGCGAGCGGGCATAACCCTGTTTTTGAAACTGTTCTGGTGTTTGTATGTGGGCAACAAAAAGGTAATTATCCCACGGATTTTGGATAATGCTTCCCTTTAACGAGCAAAGCACTATGTTTGGTTGAGCCGCGTAACTTAAAACCTGTTCTATGTAAAAAATTGACGTTTGTAAGTCTTTATTAATAATCGTGGTAACGCAATATTTACCTTGTGCAAAAACATGCCGGGTTACTGAAAAAGGATCTCTTGTGTTAGGACTACATTGAATTTGATGTAACGGTTGTAAAAATAGTTCGTGATTATTAAATCTGTGCTGATTTGAAGACTGTTGATAGCATTCAAAATAATTGTTGTTATGAGATTGCTCTTGTGCCCATAGAGGTAAATAGAGACACCATACTAGTAAAATTTTCCACACGCTCATACAACTATCCTAACGTGGTGTGTACTTGTTACAGCACACACCACACAATAAATCAATAATTAAGAAGCAACGGGAACAGTTTTCTTATTTATGCTCTCGATGAACTCGCGATTGGTTTTAGACTTCTTCATTTTATCAATCAAGAATTCCATACCTTCAATTGTGTTCATAGTAGCCAAGAACTTCTGTAATACCCATACCTTGTTAAGATCTTCTTCTGTGAGCAACAAGTCTTCACGACGAGTACCAGACATTAACAGATCAAATGCCGGGTAAATACGACGATTAGATAATTTACGAGTCATATGCATTTCAAGGTTACCAGTACCTTTAAACTCTTCATAAATTACTTCATCCATACGAGAACCCGTATCGATAAGTGCGGTTGCAATAATAGTAAGAGAACCGCCCTCTTCGGTATTACGCGCAGCACCAAAGAAACGTTTTGGACGTTGCAATGCATTAGCGTCAATACCACCGGTTAATACTTTGCCTGATGCTGGTGCAACAGTATTGTACGCACGGGCAAGTCGTGTAAGCGAATCTAAAAGAATAACAACATCTTTGCCCGACTCAACCATACGTTTTGCTTTTTCTAAAACAACTTCTGCCACTTGTACGTGACGTTCTGCTGATTCATCAAACGTGGAACTAATTACTTCTGCAGAAGTACCACGCACCGTACGTTTCATATCGGCAACTTCTTCTGGGCGCTCATCAATCGGTAAAATGATTAAATGAGACTCAGGATGATTTGCTATTACTGCTTGGGCAATTTCTTTGAGCAACATGGTTTTACCAACTTTTGGCGGCGCTACAATCAATGCACGCTGACCTTTACCAATAGGCGTAAACAAATCCATGATGCGCGTAGAAATAGTAGTTGGATCAAACTCTAAGTTAAATTTTTTGTTGGGATGCAGTGGCGTCAAACGATCAAAGTTTGGTCTATCTGCAGTGGTTGATGGTTCTTCAAAATTAACCTTGTTAACTTTAAGCAAGGCAAAATATTTTTCACCATCTTTTGGTTTACGGATTACACCAGAGACAGTGTCACCGGTTCTTAAATTAAAACGTCTAATTTGAGACGGTGAAACATACACATCATCTGGGCCCGATACATAATCATATTGGGCAGAACGTAAAAAGCCAAAGCCATCAGGTAATTTTTCTAAAACACCTTCTACCTCAAGCTCGAGTTCTGGATGAGATTCTATATATTTAATGCGCTCAACGAGTTTAGCTTTAGGCATGAGACCTGCGCCAATTATTCCTAATCTTCTTGCATAGGAATTGAGCTCCATTAATGATAATTCTTCAATCGCTACCGGTTGTGGAGCGCGATACTCTTTGGTGCGCTGCTGTTCACGTTGTTGGGCACCCTCATTGTAGCGCGATTGATCATGACGACGTGGCTCAGGACGCTGCTCTGAAGGTTGAGCATAATCATCTTGAGGTTGTCTTTCTGTATTTTTTGGTTCAGCATGACGCGCTTCTGCACGCGGTGCTGATTCGGAACTTTTTGAGTGATATCTGCGTTCGGTACGATGCCCACTGCGCGGTGCGCGACCTTCTGGAGCTCGTGCAGGTGTGGATTGTTGAGACTCAACCTCACCTTGTTCTTCAGATTTAGAAACTACTGGTTCAGACTGAGGAGCCACACTGTGCTCTTTGTTAGCAGGTTGAGATTGACCGTTTTCCCTTGTTTCTTCTGGGGTAGTCACGGACAACTTTTGATCTTGATCATTCATCAAAATCTCCTTTGGGAATAGTAGTGAAGCATAGATATCATAGAAACTCCTTAGATGCATATACCCTGCATCAATGGGTATTTTTACAAAAGTGATGTGATTTGATTTTTCGCTATCAAGCGATTTTAGTATGTTTCAAAACAAACAGAATTTGGGACAGGTTATTGTTATAGCTCATAACAATAACCATTATGCACAATCATGCAACGATTTTTTTGGCAAAAATCTAACCAATACGCGTTATATTAACGCATTAAATACTTCTACTACTCGTGGTACTACAATTAATTTTATTTATTTTTATTATATAACATCATCATTACGGGGCTTGCAATATAAATTGATGAGTATGTACCAAATACAATACCAACCAACAATATTAACGAGAAGTCTCTGAGCGCTTCACCGCCCAATAAGAACATCGCAAGGACCGTTAACATCGTCGCAAAACTGGTAAGGAGTGTACGACGCAATGTTGAATTCAAACTTACATTAACCACTTCTTCTAATGAAGCGTGGGGCATTTTTTTAAGATTATCTCTAATGCGAGCAAAAATAACAATGGTATCATTAATCGAATAACCAAGCACTGCCAACATTGCACCAATTACCGTTACAGAGATTTCACGGTTGAAAATCAAGCATGCTGCAAGCATTGCCACTGCATCATGGGCAAGGGCAACAATCGCGCCAATAGCAAATGCCGGCGACAGGAATCTTATTGCAATATAAATAAGTATCGCTATCAAAGAAATCAATACTGCTAAAATAGAATTCCAGCGCAATGTTTTACCAACGCCAGGACCTACAAGCTCAGTTTGTAGTATACGAGCATTGTTATCAGGGATCTCTGCTTGTACTAATTTTTTGATATTTTCCCCAAGAAGGTTGGCGTCTGAACTAAGCTCTTTAATACGCACCAATACTTCATCTGAAGAAAATTCACGTACCGTAACACCAGAGAGGCCAGATTTTTCAAGAATCTCACGCACTTTAATAGTGCTTACTGGTTTATCAAATTTTAATAAAACTTGAGCACCACCAGTAAAGTCTACGCTGTAGGCAAATGTCTGACCAGTCGTCATCAATTTATAGCAATACAAGCCTATAGTAGCTCCAACAAAAGCAAGGCTTAGAGCAATAGCCACAAAACGATGTCTGACAAAATCAATCATTGCACTCTCCGTAAACTAGATTTTTCTCGCTTTTTAAATACTTCATACCGGAATAATTAGTGATAATTCATTTACTAATGAATGAATTTATACAGCAGCTTGAATTACAGAAACGTAACGGCGGCCTTTGTAACCATAATGGAACTTTAAAACACCTGGTTTTAATACAAACAAGGTATCATCGCTACCTTTGCCTACAAATCTACCTGGGTGAATGCGGGTACCACGTTGACGAACTATAATTTCGCCACCTGTTACACGTTGGCCATCAAAGATTTTGACGCCTAAACGTTTACTTATACTATCGCGACCATTCTGCGTCGAACCACCGGATTTACTCGTTGCCATCGCAATCCTTTAAAAAATATTATTTGATATTCAAAAATGAAACGTTTTGTTTTGTTAGATTATAACGAAATGAATCTAATCAAAGATTATGGTATAGTATGGCTTGGTCTAAAAAAAAGTCAATAATTGATCAGTTATTTCCCTGGACCACACTCACAATAAACTTTTCAGACTGAAATTTTTATCGGCTAAAAATCAGTCAATTTCTAAAAAAATGACAGTGATAAATAATTATGCCTCTAAGCAATTGATGAAGAAATTGACAAAGACGCCCTGTGATTTACAATTAATAGATAGAAATAAAAATGACTTTCTTGTGCAAAATACCAGTAAAAGGGTTGGTTATGAAACTTTTAATATTATTTGGAATTATACTAGTACCAGTAACTTCTTGTCACATAGCCCAATCAAGCGATCTTCGCTTAAGGCCCCAAGCGCTCTTAAACAGTGCCCTTATTGAAGCTGCAAAGCGAGGCAATGTCGTACAAACTAACGCGCTACTAAAGAAAAATGCTAATCCCAATCAAGGCAATATGCAAAAAGCAACTGCTCTGCATTTTGCATCGTATTTTGGCCATGTAACCATCGCAGAACTTCTGGTTAATGCACAAGCTCAGGTTGATGCTCAAAACGCATCAAGCCAAGACTTTACCTTTCCGGTAATATCAAATAAGCATGGTGGTGTTACCCCGTTAATGTTGGCATGTAGTAGAGGAAATGCTGCCATAGTTAGCTATCTTCTTAAAAAAGGTGCTGCCGTGAACCAGCAAGACGATGTAGGCCAAACTGCCCTAACCTATACCATATTAAGCAATGGAGATTGGCCAAATAAAAAGCTTTCTCAAACTCAAAAAAATATTGTGCTTATGTTACTCGCTCAGGGCGCTAACCCCTACATAGAAGATGATTATGGCCTTCACCCTTTGTACTACTATGAAAGAATTGCTGAACTCGTTTCAGATGGTTTACGCTTAGTTGTACAAAAAGAAGCGGCACAGCTGGACAAACTTTACATGGCGTTATTGGACTACAAACAATAATAACTCGGGGTGAACAGAATGAAGCGCGTGTGTCTTGTTCTTGCGATCGTTGGCTTTACAACTTCTGCATCGGTATTTTCCATGGACTATACCAATTGTATTCCAAAAACAACTGACACAATTAAAATTATAAAAATTAAATTGGCAATTAACGATCTCTTGATACCGCGCATCAAACATAGTTCTCAAGTGATGTGTCAATCACAGCTAGCGTTATTAATAAGCAATAACACACAATTAAAAGCATTGCTAAAAACTGTTAGTGATAAAAAAATTATGATTGACCAGTTAACACAGGGCAATGACCTAGATGAGGACATAGACAACATGACCTTACTACAAGCAATCGAATATTTTGAAAAACTTCACAAAATAGCGCAGTCGCTCTAGCAAGATTGCTACTTAGTAACTTCTTTCCAGTCGGTTCCAAAACGGGTGGTAACCCCAAGAGGTATTTGCCAGCTCACAACCGATTGTAGAATTTCTTTGGTTATCTCTTCAACCTGCTCTTTTTGAGACTCATGAACACTAATAAGCAATTCATCATGTATCTGCAATACGAGATACGCATCAAGTCCACGTTTTACCAGCTCTTTGTCTAACGCAATCATACCAATCTTCATAATATCTGCTGCAGTACCTTGAGCGACGGTATTGATAGCAATGCGGCGCGCTTCTTCGTACATGACACGATTTTTTTCGTAAATGGTAGGCACCCAGCGGCGATGGCCCCATAATGTTTTGACGTACCCAGTGTGCTTACAATCAATTATGATCTTTTCCATCCAAGCCTGCACACCCGGATATTGCGCAAAATATTTTTCAATGTAATGCTTTGCATCTTTAAAAGAGATATCAAGATCTTTGGATAATCCATACGGTGTCAAGCCATACAAAATACTAAAGTTGATGCGCTTTCCAATTTGGCGCTGTTCATGGCTTACCAATGCTAATGGCACATCAAAAAGCTTTGAAGCTGTTTCTGCGTGAATGTCATGCCCAGCTAAAAACGCGTTAATTAAATTAACATCCCCAGACAACTGAGCTAAAACACGCAACTCAATTTGCGAGTAGTCAGCAGATAAGAAAATATGTCCTGGTTTTGGTTTAAATGCAGCACGTATTTCTATGCCATAACCTGAAGAATCTGCCGGAATATTCTGCAAATTAGGATCAAAGCTCGACAATCTACCAGTAGCTACTGCCGTCTGGCTATAGGTAGTGTGAATGCACCCTGTTTTTGGGTTTATATATGTCGGCAATGCATCAATGTAGGTGCTTTTTAGCTTGAACAACTCACGATATTTCAAGATAAGGCCGGGCACCGGATGCAAAGCAGATAACGCCTCAAGCACTTCTGAATCAGTTGAATAACTCGTACCTTTAGCACTCTTTTTTTGAGGCGGCAGCCCTAACTCAACAAACAGCAATTGCTCAATCTGACGCGGTGAGTTGAGATTAATAAGTTGCTGCTTTTCACCTGCCAGCATAAGTATTTGCGCTTCAAGCGATTTAATTTCTTGTGTAACCCGGACATTTAAGGCATGTAATTGATTCACATCAAGATAGATGCCCGCTTGCTCCATTTTAAACAATACTCCAACGAGCGGAAACTCAATGGCATCATACAGTTCTTGCATTTTTTCTTGCTTTAACTCTTTTTCAAGCAATGGAACAAGACGCAACGTTTGATGCGCGTCACTTGCAGCATATGTTGTGGCCAATTCAAAGGGCACGTAAGAAAAATTTTTGTATTTATTTTGTTTTACTACTTCTTCAAAGGTAAGCATTGGCTCATCAAAAAAATATTCTGATAAGTATTTGAGTCCGATGCGCTGCCATTCTTTGACCGTTAAACTGGCAGCAACTAACGTGTCAAAGTCAAATCCTTTTACATCCAAGCCTATAGTTTTTAACACATGCAAATCAAATTTAGCATTGTGAAAATATTTTTTTATTGATTCATCCGCAAAAACTGGCGCTAACGCGCTAACTACTTCTTGCTCACTCAGCTGTGGTTCAATGGTGATATGACCAAACGGCACATAAAAGGCTTTACCCGCCTCCACACACAATGAAATACCCACGCACTGGCTCATCATGGCGTCGAGTCCAGTAGTTTCGGTATCAATCGCAACTGCTTTTTTGTCTTTGATTAACCGGCATACCTCTGCAAGCTGCTCGGGTGTGGTTACGGTGATAAACTCATACTGTGCCATTTTTTTTGCAACAGAGGGGGTAACGCCTCCGGCAATGGCAAGCTCTTGATCAATTTCTTTTATTAAACTTTTAAAATCTAAATCAGCAAAAAAACTGCGCGCTTTAGCCCATGACGCACGATGAAAGCCAAGCTGTTCTTTGCTCAAATTACTTGGGTGGTATTGTAATAAAAACAGCTTTAAACTCAAAAACGCATTATCTTTATTTGCAAGTAATGCAGCTCGAGTACGCTCTTTTGGAACTTCATCTATGCGGTCATACATATCTTGCAAGCTATTAAACTGTTTTACTAAGTCAGTGGCGCCCTTATCGCCGATGCCTTTAACGCCGGGGATGTTATCTGAGCTGTCCCCAGCAAAGCAAAGTAAAACGGCAATTTTTCTGGCAAAAATCCATATTTTAGCTCAAATGCAGGTACATCGGTAAAGGCATCTTTAAACGCATCGTATAACAAGATCGATCCATTTAATGCTTGGCCCATATCTTTGTCAGAAGTGACAAGCACCGTCGTATCACCCTCTTTTAATCGTTCTTGAGCCATACTGTACATAATATCATCAGCCTCAATACCCTGTTGCTGTATTTGGGGCAAGCCGATTATGTTTGCAAACTCAACGATGAGGGCTTTTTGTTCAAACAAGTCACTGGGTGGTGCTTGGCGCGTTGCTTTATAATCTTGGTACATTTCATGACGAGTAGTTTTACCCTTACTATCCATACTATGGCAATGTGCATAGGCGAAAAAGTATCTAATAATTTTTTAATCATGCGGCAAAAACTATACACCGCCTGAACTGGTATACCTTTAGTCGTATGCAGTGGCCGTAAGCCATAATAGGCGCGATATAAAAAAGAAGAGCCATCAATTAAAAAGACTGTTTTTTGGGGATCGAATGTTTTCAAGAACTAGTTCCTTATATAGAAAGTACCTACTTCAAGATTACCAAAATTTGCAAATTCAACAAACTCTGAGCGCAAGGTCATTATTGCAAAAAACAACATGCTTGCCTACGAGCGAATGCCTAATGCAATCATTGCTAACGTTGCCATAGCTCCTGCATATGCAAACGCAACTGGAGCACCTAGATATGTCCACACCACTCCTACAACGATGCTCGAAATCACGGCGCCGATATTGTTTATCATAGACAGTAGACCAAATCCCGTACCTCTAATTGGTTCTTGAACCAACTCAGCTGCATAGGCCCGTTGTGTGGTTGAGAGTATGCCGCTGCTTATTCCGACGAGTATAAAAATGAGCGCCCACAATAATTTTGAATGGAAGGTAAATACAAGCAAGATGCACGCAATAATAAAACAGATAAATCCTGCGGCAAGCCAGACGCGCTTGCCCATAAAACGGCTTACCAGACCTACCGTAAACTCGGTTATGGCACGCACAGCATTGAGCACTACATACAATCCAATAGCTATGCCACTCGTTATGAGATGGGATGCATCAAAACCAAGCAACTGAGTAGCTCTCAATACTAAAAATGTTTTGCTAAAGTTAGCTATGCCAAACAAGAGCATAACGAATAAAAAATTTTTAAATGATGAAGAAAGATCTTTTAACACACTCCACGGAGTACGTTTTTTTTTACTTGCAGGAACTACCCGATCATTAGTCGCAAACAAAATAAGCAGTCCGGCAGCTATACCAGGAATAATGGTTAGGAACAACAATACACGAACCGAAACATATTTAATCAACATATAAGCAAGCGCAGGACCCACTAACGCACCCAGCGTGTCTAACGCTCGTTGAAATCCAAACGCTGGTGCCACGTTTCCGCCAGCAACAGAAGATGCTAACACTGAGTCACGTGCCGGCTCGCGCACGGCACTTCCTGTCCACGCAGCTATCTGGCTCCAGACAATGTGCCATGCTTGGGTCGCAAAGCCTAAAAGAGCATTACCTAGCGCGCTGATAAAATAGCCAATGGCTTTAAAAAGTTTTTTGTTACCACGTGTATCGCTCAGCCACCCAAAAGGCACTTTCAGGACGCCTGCAAGGCCACTTGCAAGGCCGACTGCTAAACCAAGCACAGCAGGAGCGTGAGTCCCGGCAACGACGAGAGTCAATAATGGCAGCAATACATTAGCCATCTCATACGAAAAATCACCTAAAAAACTTGCAAGGCCAAAACTCAACACATTACGATTAAGCCACTTAGTTTGCATTACATTCCTTTAAAAAGATTTCATTGTTAGTAACACACTAAAAAATAGAATACAAATGAGTCAAAGGTTTACAAAGAAATTAAACTAACCTAAAGTGGGGTCTTAAAATTTAAGGTACACATCAAGGGAATATCGTTATGAATAAACTTAATTTTACACTTTGTTTTATAGCTATGTTTGCTACACGTCTGCCGGCTATGGACAAAAATGACTTAGACGAATCATCTTTTGAGTTAATGAATGTAGCAAACTACAATGAAACGGATATGAATATTTTTCTCCTTAGTGAATGTAAAAACATTTTTGATCTCAGCGATGATTCTTTTAGCGATGCAAATCCTAAGCAATGGGAGGTTCTTAAAAACTTACCACTTAGTGAAAAAAATTATTTACTCGCAACGATCTTGGATAAGGTAGGCAACGAAGATTATCCTAACATAAGAGGTGCTGTGGCTTGTCTCATTTCTGCGGGCGCTAGTGTTAACCAATTAGGTCACGTTGCTAAAGATAATGCTCTTGAGCGAGCAGTTCTGGCTCAAGATAAACAAATGGTAGAACTGCTTTTACAACATAATGCTGACCCCAATCAAAATTTAGGATATGGACCAACATTTTTTAGTGCAAAAAAACTATCTATGGCTGAACTTTTTTGCCAATACGGAGCAGCTTTTCATGAAAGACCTGATGTATTACACCATGTTGTCTCAACACCTGACTATAAGCCTGAACTCCTTACTTTTTATCTCAAACATGGAGTGGATGTAAATTGTACCGACTTTAAAGGTCTAACACCTCTTGAACAATTGGCCGTTTGTACATCTCGATATCGCTTTGAGCAGACAAACTTGTTACAAAAAGCTCAAATACTTAATGAAGCAGGTACGCTAGAAAGTACTAAAAAAGATGTTATTCAAAAACTGTCCAAGAGCACCGCAACACCTGATAAACTTATTAAAAGTTATTTAGAAAAAAAATTAACTGATACTAAGTAAACAAAAGGTAATAATGGTAAGCATAATTCTCTTTTTGATGATTGGCTCACAAGGATTGAGCGCGATGTATTTTGATGAAGTACAAAAACCAACCATAAAAATTGATGATCATAAAGATATTGCAACGTTCTTAGTGAATGATTGTCCCTGCCCGAGCAAAATTACAAAAGATTCTTTTGCAACATATAGGATGTGGAATACGATTAATACCCTAAATGCTAGTGTAAAAAACAAATTGCTACAAAAAACTCTCGATGCGGTAAATGATACAAACTATGACCAATTGCGTGGGGCAATTGCATGCCTTGTTGCTGCTGGTGCAAGCGTCGATCAATCAGAAACCGACAATGAAGAAATATGCGCTCTTGCAAGAGCAGCCTCGTATGAAGATTATCCCATGGCTGAGTTTTTGCTGCAAAACGGTGCTGATCCCAATAGAGTAAATTACGATAAGCCTCTATTATTTTGGTTGGAATCATATCGCTTCGTAAAACTTTTTGTAAAATATAAACTCGATCCGCATGCTAAAGATGATCTCAACAACTCTATTTTTCACTGGTTAACAGTAGATTCGGATTACCCTTCGTCACTGATATCTTATTATTTTAACCTGGGGGTTGACATACACCATAAAAATGAAAATGGGGATACACCATTGATGCATTGTGCATTACATTCATCTGATTATGATGATGAAAGTGAAATTAAACAGCTCATTGAAAAAGCTAAACTCTTTATTAAATATGGTATATCTATTACAGAAACTAATAACACCAATCATTCTGTCTTGGATATTTTGGCCGATCTTCCAACATACCCCCTAACGAGGGAGCTAGCGCCCTTAAAGAATTCTTAGAAAATTACAGCCCCGACCCTGTTGAAGAAATCTCTCATTTATTTCATGAGGATGAATAAGATGATCAAACAATCGATATCCACTCTTCTATTGCTTGCTTTTGCTTTTATCCACAACAGCCAATCCGCTATGGATTATAATGACGTGGGTGATCACATTTACTCATACAATGTGGTGTTTGCGCCACATCAAGAAATGGCAGATTTTCTAACAGAAAAATGCAGATGCCCGGAACACATTACCAAAGAGTTTTTTCAACAACAGTACTCACAGCAGTGGAGTACCGTACACTCATGGGATATCAAAACTAAAAACAAGCTATTAAAAAAAGTGTTGGCTAAAACAAATGACCCCAATTATAAAGCCATGCGTGGTGCTATTGCATTTCTCGTAAGTGCAGGTTGTAATGTAGATACAACTGATAAGTTACATGCGATGTCTGCCTTAGAAAGAGCCGCTATGTACGACGATTATACCATGGCTCAATTTTTATTAGGTCAACGCGCAAATCCTAATGCAATGAGAAATGGCAATTCTCCCATATTTTTTTGGATAAGTTCAGTAAAAATGGCACAATTATTCGATAGCTTTAAAGCTGATTTTACACTCAAAAACAAAAATGAGTTTTCAGTTCTTCATAACGTTATCTCTAAACTTACTTTCGAACCAGAATTAATTACATTTTACTGTGCCCATGGGGTAAATGTGAATGATGTTGAGAAACGTGGTCACACCGCCTTGCATGAATTAGTATCTGCCATTGCAAATTACTGTAAGCCTCATAATACGTTACTCAAGCAAGTTCAATTACTTATTGATGCTGGTATTACTCAAAAAACTCAAGGTGAAATCATTCAACAATTATCAAAAAGCACCACTACTCCCGAACAGCTCATTAAGAACTATTTAGAAAAAAATTTAAATGATACTAGGTAAATAAGAGGAGGTAATAATGGTAAGCATAATTGTTCTGTTTTTTCTGAGTACAAGTTTTCTTGCCGCAATGGATTGGGATACATTTATTGAAAGGCATTACTCTTCTTTAAAGCCTATAATCGTTGACATTAACCATCATCAAGATATTGCACAATTATTAGCGAATAATTGTCCCTGTCCTAATAAAATTACAAAAGAATCTTTTGAAGCATCATATCCCTTGTGGAATCAAGTTGATGCGCTCCATTCCAATATAAAAAACGAATTGTTGCAAAAGCTATTAGATAAAGTTAATGATGCAAATTATCCGAAGTTGCGCGGTGCAATTGCATGCCTAATTGCTGCTGGGGCAGATGTTGATCAAACCTCAACATATTGGAATGAATGCGCTTTAAAACGTGCCGCTATGTAT
Organism: Candidatus Dependentiae bacterium Noda2021; assembly: GCA_020886235.1. Taxonomy (GTDB): domain Bacteria; phylum Babelota; class Babeliae; order Babelales; family Vermiphilaceae; genus Noda2021. The sequence continues at coordinate 1,029,719 of AP025250.1, forward strand.
CAAGATTACCCCATGGCTAAATTCTTGCTCAACAAAGGCGCAAACCCTAATCGCAAAGTAGACCACCAGCCTCTCTTTTTTTGGTTAAAATCAGAGCGCTTTGCAAAGCTTTTTTTATCTTACAACTTAGATATTCATGCTAAAAACGAATTTAGTAATACTTCAATAATTGATCAGCTAACTTATTCTCATTACCCACCGTCGCTTATTACGTTTTATTCGCAGCGGGGTGTACGCATGTATCATAAAGATGGTCTAGGTAATACACCCTTAATGAATCTTGCTGCAAATAGCTCTCACTACGGCGAAAATAACGTGGGACAATTACTTTATAAGGCACAGATTCTACTGGCAAACGGTCTTTGTGTGACAGAAACCAATAATTACAACACAAATCTCATGGATATTTTAAAGCATCTTTTATGCTTAGGAAACTTCCCAGCGACTCATGCCCTTAAAGAATTCTTGGAAAATTATAGCCCCAACCCTGTTGAAGAAATCTCTCATTTATTTCATGATGATGAATAAATTAAACCCCCATGCAATACAAGGACGCTATGCTTTATAAAATCTTTTTTATGATTATAGTAACAACAATGGGATGTTGTGCCATGTACAACGGCAGCGATACTCTTGCTATACTTAAAGAGCATATGGAGTCTCTACCGGCCCAAGAGCAGGTTATCTGTTTATCACGGTTGGCCCAGCCTCAATCACCACTATTTTATGTTGATTCAAATGGCATTATGTGGTCACATGCGCTTGCTTTAACAGAATTTCCAAACGCTACACCCAACCAGGAAGCCGATGAGACCTGTCGCATCCATACAAAGCCTTACGGCATTAAAGCATTTTTTGCTTCCTTGAGAGCATTTATGCGCTCAATGTGTTGCAACAATTAATCGCAATAATGTGAAACTTTTAATACTGAACACCTTAAAGACGTTCTATCACTTATTGCAAAAAATGGATCAAACCGCCTAACAAATTAACAGAACATACAAAGTAAAATCGTGGCACTATCAATTGCACGAATATCCTGAAAACTTGTAATCATTTATTTGTTTCTATGTGATCTAATGCTTTGAGCATTTCTTGAGGATTAGCATGATCGAGTACATAGCGATGGGTGGGCACCAGGGTCCACTTGCCGTCTTCATAAAATCCTACCGTGTTATGTGATGGATCAAAGTACAATTGAGTATCAGTGTGTGCTTTAAACTCTTGCAAGAGATGTTGGCTTGAAAGTGTGTACATACGGCGCATGGAATTTTTTTTATTACGTACTACTATTACATCACCCTGAGGCGCAATCAACTCCACTTCTTCTGCACTTACATTAAATTTGGCAAAATTTTTGACCAGACTAGGATTATCGAGCTGATACATTTTAATCGAACCGTCACTGACAAGCGCTGCAGCGTTATTTTTTTGGTCTACTACTACCTTTGGGAAAATCATACGTTGATTATCGTCATAACTGAGCACGCTATCCTCGGTAGGATGATGAATCAAAATATTGTGAGTAAATAACAAACGAGCTTTGCGTTTTAAACAATCTGGCCTGTTGCAAGATGTATCACATTCATAATCTGCATGATCATATGCAACAGTCTGATTATTGTTAAGATCAATCACATTTAATATTAAATCTGCTGCATTGGGCGTAGTATAATATTCAAAACAATCACCTCTAAAAGTACCCCCTGTACCCTTAACCGTAACATGTTCCTTGTTTGATGTGATTTCTAACAGCTTTATAAATCGTCCTACAGAATTGGCATATCCAATAGCAAGAAATGTTCCAGAATCAGAAAGTGCCAGTGTTTGGGGAATACTATCGGGCGGTAAACTATGCGTGCTTAACGCTTGCAGATTATCCGCTGACCATACCAAAATAGTATAGCGCGTGCCATGCGCATTGATTATTCCCTCGGCATGCGCTACCACCGCATTATTGTTGATAGCAAGACAGTTACTGTAAACACTGGTACCATGGTTTAAAAAATTCCACGATCTTCGTTGGCCAGTTGCTGTGTCAATACTATGTAAGGGGCAACTATCTGACGCTGAAAAAATGAGATTTTTATACATTTTCCAGTTAATATCTTGTAGTGATTGCACCTTAGCATCATGGCCAAAGCTGATTATTTTCATGCGTTCTTTAAAACGCTGGGCAATTTCTACTTCTTTACCTGCGGCATAAATGAGACTTTTTACCAAAGGTCTTTCAAGTTTGTAATCTAATTGTTCGTTGTGTAATTGCGAGATTATATTTTTTTTTAAACACTCATCGCGGTGCATTTGAGTAGCGAGCCGTGCTAATGCAAGCTGCTGCAAAGGGGGCACCAAAGATTCTTGGCAGACCACAAATGAAGAATAAGCCATTAATAAAAAAAATAATTTCATACATCCTACAAGGTTAAAAAACAACATCAAATAATCTACTAGCCTTAATTTTATCTTAAATTTTCTATTAATATATTATTTTTCTCATAGCAAGACCGCTGGATAGCACGCACATTAAGTAATAGAGAATATTTTGCTACTCTAGACCAAATTTAACATCACACACATGTATCTGGGAGAAAATTTATGCATCTAATTATAAGTCTTTTACTGTTCTCGTCATGTACCTGGGCATTAGAATCAGGGTCTTTAATCAATCGAAAATCTAAAGCGTTGCAGAATACACAGGACGCAACAGATCATCAAATGTGTTCATTTGAATACCACTTGTTGCGACACAAGAAGAGCGTTGAAAGACCCAATATTATATTTAAAAATATAATTTCTCACGATGCCACCATTGTAGTTGCTGCAAGTAAAAACCAGATTGAGCTGTTTAATTCAAGCTTACAACCCCAAGCGGCCCTATCAAATGAAGATGTTAAAAATCCAAATAAAGATCTAATGCTAAGTGCTTTGAATAAAACACTGGTAGTGTTAAAAGAAAAAAATTGCTCAGCATTTGATGTTGAAACTCAAAAAGAAACTAATTTGCAATTAAAGTGCCCTGCAAAAAGAGCAGTTTTTATTGATGAAAATATTTTTGCCGCAGCAACGTTAGCAGGTATAAGTTTGTATGACTTAAGAATTAAGCAAGAAGTTGAATGTGTTGACCACAAAAAAAATACTGTCAATGCACTCGATAATCTAGAAAAAGAAACCTTATTGGCTTCTGGTTACACAAACGGATTAGTTTCTCTTTGGGATCTTAGAAACCCAGAAAAACCTCTTCATGAATGGAGCAAAAACACGTCACAGTCTCACCGCATTATGGACCTTGTGCACACTGACAAGCACATAATCTGGTTGAATGATGAATATCGCTTGAGCTTAGCTGACAGCGTAGGTAACGATTCAGTAGTTTCCTATAAATTACCATACAAGAATAAGGGCAGCCACCATCATCCCTGTCTTTCAAAAGTAAACGCTCACATAATTGCTCTTGCTTACAAAGACAGAATTAGAATAATTGACTTGTCATCGTATCAATTTCATTCTGTGGAATTAAAAGGCGAGTTACCACACACTCTGTATGAAATGGCAGGGCACGATGAATTTTACGTTACAACCCATTTGTGTAGCATAACAGGTAAAAACTCAACAATTCAGAAATGGACTCTAGCAACACAAGAAGAAGTGGATTTTATAGAGAAAAAAACAATCACTCCAAAAAAGAATAATTAACTACAAAAAAAGCCCCTGCAGTTTTGCAGGGGCTTAATTATTTCTTAGACAATAATTAAATTAATACCAACAATAGTGAAACTACTGACATTAACTTAATTAAAATATTTAATGCAGGACCAGAAGTGTCCTTGAAAGGGTCACCTACCGTGTCACCGACAATGGCTGCCATGTGAGCAGGAGAGCCTTTGCCACCAAAGTTGCCCGCTTCAATATATTTCTTAGCGTTATCCCACGCACCACCACCATTTGCCATCATAAGTGCAAGTAATACACCCACGAGTGTTGCGCCTACCAACATACCGCCCAAGGCTTCTTTGCCTAAGCTAAAACGAATGATAATTGGCAATGCAACGGTGATGAGACCTGGTAAGATCATCTCTTTGATCGCCGCTTTAGTACTTATAGCAACGCAGCGCTCATAGTCAGCTTCTGCAGTACCTTCCATAAGACCTGGAATTTCTTTAAATTGGCGACGTACTTCCATAACCATTTGCAATGCAGCTTTACCAACTGAACGCATGGTTAAGGATGAAATGATAAACGGTAAAATAGAACCGATAAATACACCAACTAAGATGTATGGATCTAAAATATCAAGTACACTAATGTGCGCTTCTTTTGCATATGCGTTGAACATAGCAAGAGCGGTAAGCAATGCTGAACCAATTGCAAAACCTTTACCCATTGCCGCAGTGGTATTACCAAGCGCATCAAGTTTATCAGTTATTGCGCGAACATTTTTACCAAAGCCAGCCATTTCTGAAATACCACCGGCATTATCAGCAATAGGGCCATATGCATCAACAGTCATAGTGATACCAACAGTTGCCAACATAGCAACAGCTGACAATGAAACACCAAATAATCCGCCACCGTAAATAAATGCAACTAATACAATCATTGCAAGTAATACAACAGGAACGGCAGTTGATTCCATACCAACTGAAAGACCATAAATTATGTTGGTAGCAGCACCTGAGCGTGCGCTTTCTGCAACTTTTACAACTGGTGTGCCACCTGTGTAATACTCAGTTATTAAACCAACCAAGATACCAGACACGCAACCAAGTAAGATTGCAATAAATAAACTCATTTCTAAACCAGTATATGAAATATACAAGTATGATCCTGCTAACAGAGCAGCGATCGCAACATAGGTTGCATTACGCAACATTGCTGCTGGCTCAAGACGGAATAATGCATTTGAAAGAAGACCAAGTACTGAGCCTAACAATCCAAATACAGAGAGCATTACTGGTAAGGTTAAATAGAGCAAATTATTACCATACATAGTGGTAGCAAGTACTATAGAAGCAACCATTGCACCAACGTATGACTCATAAATGTCTGCACCCATACCAGCAGTATCACCAACACAATCACCAACGTTATCTGCAATTACTGCAGGGTTACGTGGATCATCTTCAGGAATACCAGCTTCGATTTTACCTACTAAATCAGCACCTACGTCAGCTGATTTAGTAAAGATACCGCCACCTACTCGTGCAAAGAATGCAACTAACGAAGCACCGATGCTAAAGCATGTTAAAATTTTTACAAAGTCAGGATTTTCTACAAATAAGTAAAAGATGATTCCAAGACCAAGCAGACCAAAGCTTGCTACTGCAAAGCCCATTACGCCGCCGCCAAAGAATGCCATTAAAAATGCTGAATGTTCACCTTTATCACGAGCTGCCAATGTTGTACGCACGTTTGCTTCTGTTGCAGCACGCATACCAATCAAACCGGTAACCATAGAAAGCAGAGAACCAAAAACAAAGAATACTGCAGCAATTGGGCTCACTACATACGCTAATACAGCGGTAGCTAACGCAATTACTATTGCAATAACGCGATATTCTTCTTTTAAGAACGTCATTGCACCAGATCGTATTGCTTGAGCAATATGACCTGCTTTTGGGTCATCGACTTTGCTTTTATTTATCAGCTTGAATAAAATGCCGACCACGCACATCCCGAAAATTGATGCTCCAATCATGGCCGTTACATAAGAGAGTAACTGCATGTACAACACCTCGCTAGTAACATTTTTGTGAAAAAATAAGTGAAAAGAAACAACTTATTTATAGTATTCACAATTAACATATTTGTAAAGAATCGCACGAGTAGATGGTATTAAAAATGCTTATTTGTGTCTTTTGCTGCCATCTTTTATGCGATTAGCGTACAACGCAAGCATAATATAACTCCAGCCACTAAAGATGAGGTCAATAGCAATAAACGCGCCAATAACCCATAAGCCAGAATTAGGCCATTGTGCAAGAATAAGCAGAGCTAAGACAATATTAATAACACCGCTGAGAATTACCCACCCGTAATGATCCATGCGACGGGTTATGGCAATACCAATTTTAAAAAAGCCGGCAATTAAAAATAACATGGCCAATATAAGGGTAAGCGAAAGTGCACCTTCTGCAGGACGGGCAACAAGCAAACCGCCCACAACCGTATTTAAAATCCCTAGTACAAAATCAATGATAAATCCGCGCCATGTTTTGCCATAAAATGAGTGGATTAATTGTAAAATACCACCCGCTATTAAAAATCCACCAAGCACTAACACGCTTGCAAGCGTAGTATACACTGATAGCCCAAGCGCAATGGTCCCAAGTATCAGCAAAAAAATACCTAGGCCTAACAGACCTAACCATCTATCATGAATCGGCAAATGATCGTGAGCGCGATGTTCTGGGGCATGATTGTTCATGAGTACTCCTTATAATTAAGTTAAATACAATACGGTAGTACCCTAACAAATGCATAACAACGCTTGCCAGATAATCTGAGTATAGGGGCAGATTTACGATAATTGCTTAATTATAGCGCGCTCACTAAAATATGTTTTTTGTGTGCCAATAATTTGATATTCATCAGGCCCTTTACCAAGCAACACGACAATAGCACGCTCCGTGCTTAAAGAATACGCTTTTTTTATAGCCGCTTCACGATCATATTCAACGCATATTTTGTACGTATGCTGTGGATCAACACCCGCCAGAATATCTGCTGTGATATCTTCCACCTGCTCGCTGCGTGGATTGTCTGTAGTTAGGACAATATAATTAGCTATCGCTGACGCAATAGCACCAAGCTCTGGTCGCATAGTGCGATCGCGGTCACCACCTGCACCAAAAACAACGATGAGATTGTCGGTGACTTCCCGCAACAAGGATAATACGGCCGCAAATGATGAGGGTGTGTGTGCATAATCTATATAACAGCGCGCGCCGTTGGGCAACGCATACGCCTCAAGCCTTCCTGGCACGCCAGCAAAATCTATAAGCGCTTGTTTAATAACCGGTAACGCTATTCCTTTATGCTGAGCCAGTGCCGTGGCAGCTGATGCATTAAAAACATTAAATGATCCAATAAGATGGGGGCTGTGAAAAACTTCTTGCTGGCCTTGGCTTGAGTACCACCAATCAAGTCCTTTTAGAGAAGATAGTATGCGGTAGGTAATAGCATTTTCTTCTTCGTCATCCTTGTAGATGCACTGTGCATTTTCAAATTGACTGCTCAGTTGCTTAACCCGCTCATCATCGCCATTAAGAATAATCGGGCTTCCCGATTTTACTTGTTTTAAAATCTGGTGTTTTGCAGCAAAGTAATCATCAACCTGCGCATAAAATTCTGCATGCGTGGGGCTAAAATTAGTAAACAACGCACCATCAAATTCTATTCCCTCAGTGCGATGCAATGAGGTAGCTTGCGCTGCAACTTCCATAATGACCCATTCTACCCCCTGCTCAACACAGGTGTTTAAAAATGCGTGTATGTAGTCAGGTTGGGGTGTAGTAAGCTCAGTTGCAAGCTCAGTGTCTAAAATGCGATTGCGCACTGTACTGAGCAATGCCGTTTTATATCCAGCATGTTTAAAAATATGAGCTAACATCCAGCTTGTAGTAGTTTTGCCTTTAGTACCGGTTACGGCGATAATTTTTAATTTCCGCGCAGGATAATCATGTGCCTGAGCACTCAGTTGTGCCAATGCTTTACGGGCATTTTCAACATAGATTACCTCAGCGCCATGATGTGCAATAGCATATGCCACGTCATCTGAAAGAATTTGTTCTTCTTCTAGTACTATGGTGGTTGCTCCCTGGTTAAGGGCAGTAAGTATATAGTTAATCCCGTTTTCTTTTTGACCTTGAACAACAACAAAGGTTGTTCCAACACCTACGTATTTTGTATGACTCGTTACGGGCAAAACTACAGGCAACATACGGTTATATTCCTTTACATAATAAAAACAAAATGAGCCATCATAATGATGGCCCATAGATTCTATCACACAAGATTGGTTATTTTAATTTTTCAAATGCTTTAAAGCTCGAGCGAATAAGGGGCAATAAGCATGCAATACCAAATAAGTTGATAAGGAGCAATCCGCCATTGATCCAATCAGCGATCATCCAAACAAGATCAACATTCATTAAGGCTCCCACAAAAGCTGCTACTGCATAGAGTACGCCAAATAATTGCACAAAACGTCCGCCCGTTACGGTTAACCATGATTCACGGGTAATGTATACGTAAGATACCGTTACACCAATACCAAATGTTATTGACAAGAATGCTACAATCCATTGTCCAAAATTACCAAATACGGTTTCAAATGCTGAGCTGGTAAGCGCGGTGCTTTGCAAGCCGTTATCCCACACACCACTTGCAACAATGCATAATGCTACCAAAAAGCACACACACATACTTACAAAAGTACTGAGCATGGTCATAATGCTATCTTTTACGGGTGTTTGGCTTTTGGTACCGCCAAAGAAAATAGCCGCCGTACCAAGACCTGTTTCGGTTGCATTGATAGAGCGCACCATACCAAAGCGCATTGCTTGCTGCACGGTATAACCAGCCACACCCCCTAAAATAGCTTGAGATGAAAGACCACTGTTAATAATAAGCTTTAACGCAGGGATTATATTTTTATAGTGATACAACAAAACCACAAAGCTTGATGCAAAAAACACACCCACTTTAATGGGTACAATTTTTTCAGAAATAGCCACCACGCGCTGTGCGCCACCGACAACTACGTATGCTACAAACAACATAAAGATAGTTGCTATTACGTAAGGAGACACATTAAAGGTTCTTTCAACCGCTAAGCGTATGGAGTTACTTTGCATAATAGCTGCCATCGCAAATCCAAACAGTGCACATAACAACGCATACGCGTAGGCAAGGTAGCTGCCACCGGGCACGGCACGTAAGTAAAGCATTGGGCCACCAATGGTGCTTTTTTCTAGCGAATGTGCGGCAAAATAACTGGCAAGAAATACTTCTGCGTAACGTACCGCCATAAGCAATATACTAATAATAACTACCCATAACGCTGCACCTGGTCCTCCAGAATAGACAGCCGTTGCCATACCGGCCAAACTACCATTACCAATACCAATATTAAGGGCATTGATAAATGCTTGTAATGGTGACATATCGGCTGCTGCATTTACTTCTTTTTTTTCTGGTCTTAATGTCCACTGCCATGCTTTTGCAAAATAGCGGATCTGTAAAAAGCGTAATGCCACGGTACACGCTATACCAATGGAAATTACATATATAATGAGGGGCCAACCCAAGACGACATCACTAAGCTTTGTAAAAATACCGGCCATGTCCATAATTTATCCTTTATAATGGCGTGATAGTATGATAGGGTGAGAATATCACCACAATAATTGTTAGCTTATCAGGTATCCTACAAAGGTAAATCTCTTATGAAAACTCTTGCTCTAGATATTGGAGACGCATGGACCGGCTCAGCATTGTCTGATTTGTCTGGCATGTTTGCACGTCCCTTCCGCACGGTTCCTTCTGAAGAACTTACTCGTTTTTTAACTGAAGTCTTTTCCGCTGAGCCCATACACAAAGTAGTCGTGGGCTATCCAAGAACCATGCGTGGTACGGCAAGCGAACAAACAAAAAAAATTGAAGCTACCAAAAAAGAGCTTGAAATTGCATATCCTGATAAACAATGGATACTTTGGGATGAACGTTTGAGCAGCAAACGCGCGGCACAACAAACTAAGAAAATTCAAACCAAAGAAGACAAGATTAAATCCCATTCGGTCGCTGCAGCATTTATTTTGGAAAGTTATTTAACCTTTACCAATCAATTTAACGATATATCGCACGAGTAATAGCACCAATATCATCTGCAACCGCCACAATCAACTAGTTGCTTTTATACCTATTTTTTGTGCTATAGTCTAAAAAAAGGCACTAAAAAAAGGAGAATAAAATGAAGTGTAAGCGCTGTGGCGGGCTAATGGTACTACAATCATTTTTCGACCATTTTTTAAATTTTGATGGATGGAAATGTCTAAATTGTGGTAAAGTAGTATTGAAAAAAGACAAAAGTATTGAGTTCGACACGTTCAGTATTTTTTATCAACAGCAAAAATGTCGTAATCGCAACTGAAAAAAAGCTACATGATTTATTTTTTAACTGTATCTAACACGTTTGACTTGGTCCAAATCGGTCTTTTTGGCAATAATCACTTAATAGATTCTATAAGCGATGACAAATTATATGTCAGCAAAAATATTATACTTTTAATTGATAGTCTTCTTGCAAAAAACAATAAAAAATTATCTGATCTTTCGTTTATTGCGGCAAATCAAGGACCGGCACCTTACACAACGCTACGTGTTGTTCTGACTACAGTTAATGGCATTAGCTTTAGTACCAACATCCCCTTAATTGGGCTTGATGGGTTAGAATTATTTGCGCAAGAATATATGGATACGCATTATCCCCAAACGGTAATCGTACAAAATGCGTTTAATCAAGAATTGTATTATGCCTTGGTATCATGCCAAGGCATTCTTTCAAAAGGCTACAACACAGCTTCTGAATGCATACAATTCATTAATGAAACGTTCCCTTGCAATACCATACGCATACTCGGAAATGGCTACATGCTTCATAAACAACTTTTCGATGAAGCGTTCGGCTCACGCATTGCATGTCCACAACCTATACCTACCAATCCTTCATTGAGTTTTCTAGGTAACGCTGCCTATGCACTATGGCAAAAAGAAGCTCATCAATCTGAGCAGTTGCTGCCGCTTTATTTAAAAACCGTAATTATCAATCCTGCGTAATCTATTCGCGCGCACCGGCTTTGCGCAATGCAAGCTCAATGGGTGTTAATCCTTGACCAAGCGCTTCTTGCAACGGACTACCCAATGATTTATCTGCAATATAATTAACATCTACGCCTACTTTAATAAGTGCATTAACCATAGGCAAGTTATCATTCTTTACGGCATTAAAAAGCGGGGTAGAGCCTTTGATGATTACATTTTTGTCTGCACCGGCTGCCACTAATACCTCAACAAGTCCCGGATTGCCATTTGATTGCGTTAACATCCATAAATAATTGTTTAATTGCTGTTTTGTGAATGCAAGCCCGCGGGTAAACAATCGGCGTGAGCCACCCAGCGATCGTTTTTGCACAGCAGTCATGCCTGCTTGCTCTAACATTTGAGCAACACTTGGTATACCCGCAAGTGGCTCGTGCTGCGATAACCAGGTTATAAATTGTGGCATTAACGGATCATAGTAGCTTTTTGCCATAACGTATAATAGTGGTTCACCATTAATAATCAATTGAGGATAATCACGTAACACAGAAAAAAAATAATCTGCATGCCGAGGGTCGCGCGCAAATTCAGTCGATAGCGCAAAAATTAGGGTAAGTTTATCATTGCGCGTGAGCAGTGTATTTTGATCACTAAGTATTTTTCTTACAATTGCTCCAATTTGCTCAACCGGCATAACGGTTAAAGATTTTGCAATTTTTTCAACGCTTCTAGATTCGATCAAGGGCTCAAGACTTTTTAAATAATCTTTGCTGTTTTGTGTAAGTTCAAGAACAGTTTGCTGTTCTTTTTCGTCGCCATGAAGAATGCCAATCCCAAAGCTCAATGCTATGAGTGCACCTAAAATTATAAAAACCTCATGTTGCTTTTTTTTCATAGAGAAGCCCATCCTTTTTTTGATAGCTGCATTACCTTCTAACTTATCTAAATTTACAAAAAAAAATCAATAAGCTTGATAATCTGCTAATCAGTAAAATAAGAACGTATAACACCAATACCAAGAGTAGCAGCCTGCCATGAACGCAATACCGTAGGTGTTAGTTTAACGGTAGTAAAAGCGTGTGATTTAAGCATATCTTTTTCAGACTGGGTATAATCACCTTCTGGACCGACCGTGATTAGAAAATTATTATGCGATTTGCCATGGTGTAATGACACATAGGATGCTAGCGGCAAGCCATCAACATCAAAAAATATTTTCTCATAATGATGAGATTGTTGGTTGAAGAATGAAAGCGCGTCTTCAAGGGATACAGGTTCTCCCAGTGATTGCGGGATATAGAAATTTTTAGATTGTTCTGCTGCTGCAATCATGATATTTTCAAGGCGAATATGCTCTTTAATGCCACCCCATGCACGCTGCGTTTTTTGGCTGGTTACTAATTGATACCGTGTTACACCAAGTTCTACCAGATGATAAAACAATGTTTCTAAAGAATCTTTTTTGATAAGCGGTATAATAGCAGTAACATCTGGCTGTATCGGTTTATTTTTATGAATAACATGTATAGCAGCAGTAAAACTTTTACGATCAATTGTTACAAGCGTAACGGATGCCCATATTTTTTTATCAAATAAAACTAATGTTTGCGCTGGCTGAAACCGAAGAACAACGCCTAGCCTGTGGCACAAATCTTTATCAGTAATGTGCAGTGACATTGAATTAGTACTCACATACTCTGACAAAGACGGATAATAAAGAGCAAATTCATGCTTGTTCATGTGCGTCTGGCATTCTCTTGCGCGATACGCCGCACCACATAATTTTTCATAATTTTGGCACGGGCAAACAATATGATAGCGCGCTGCTTAGTCCAATAAAACAAATTGGTAAGATGTCTTTTAGCTTTAAGACCTGCCATAAAAATCGGTACAAAAATAATTTTTAAGTATTTTATAGCTGTATCCATTACCGGATGTGATTCACGCTTAATGTGAGTTGCACCACACTGCTCTGCTTCATGATAAAGCGCATCAAAATCAAGGTCATCTTGAGGCTTAGCATACGTCAAAGCGCCAATGCTCATAACAATAAATGACAATAACATGCAAACATTACTAAAACGCTGGATTGAAAAAACCATGATACCTACTGCATTATGATTATGAAATAATCACCAGAATACCAACTTTAATCTTTTATTCAATCCAGCCTACATGCCTTATCGATTAAATAAACGTTGTACGTATTTTAGCATAGCAGCAAGCTTGAGTTGCATGAACGCATACCATTGTTTATGCCAGGGCATTTCAAAGACGGGGTTAGTAACAGTTACCGCTACCGGATGATCTGCTTGCGCATAGTTGTGATATTGTTCAACTGGCTCTTGGGGCACAACTATGACTGCTTGGGGCTCTTCTTGTACATTGGCTTGCACTTCGACTACAGCAGGCGGGGCTTCTTCCAGTTCAATAGTGATATGAGGTTGCGGTTGTTGCTCATCACTCTGAACATCTTTTTGTTCTAAAACTGACAAAATGCCCAACGCCTCAACGTCATTTTTGCTGAGTGCTTTTTTTGCATGATGTGTTTTTATTGCGCCGTCAGCTACTAGCAACACACAACCAGTAGTAATTGGTCTTTCAAATACGAATGCAAGTGCTTCTTGTCTTTCTTCCATCTGTAATAAAATTTGCGAGCGATATTCTTGGCTATATGAGCTATCTTGTTCTTCTATTTCACACAACATACCAGGAACATAGGTAATATTTTTTAAACAATCGGCATTAGTAATTAACAGGGAATACCATTGCAAAGTAGAGAGGCTTTGCTTGTTTTTGCCGTGCAATACGATTGCTAATTGGTCTGGGTGATTAGCATCCCACAGCAATTCATTTACTGAGACATTTTTGGTACCCATTTTTACTACATGAAGCGTGTGTTCATTGCTCAGCTTGTTTGAAATAAAATTAACGGGCTGCAATTGGTCTAATTGGTAGGACTCTATGCGAACGGTGTTTTTTTCAGCTAGGAAAAAAAGCAAAGTAGGAGCGGAATAAACGTTAACACCACACATACTTACGACAAGCAATAAACTCAGTTTAAAGGTATGCAACATAATATCTCCTTTTTTAATAGATCTATATTGCGATTCACCATAACACAAAAAATATAATTGGCCAGCATCAATAGCGCCTTTATTGCTTTTTAAAGCAGTACCTCATTACAATTTTAATAAATTAAACAAGGAATTATAATGAACATAAAAATGTTAACTTTTTTAGTAATAACAACCTCGCTCAGCACGCATGCAAGCTTAGGGCCAATATCACCGCAAGAATATTTAGAATATTATAATTTACTCGTCATCAAACAATCCTCTTCACCGTTAATAAAAAAAAAGCCCGCTGACCAATCAGACTTAAAAAAAGTTTTGGGAATTGAAGAAGAAAAAGAATCAAGAGAAACCGTAATTGCGCAGATGCTAGCTGAACTCCATCAAATACCGCACATTCAAAAAGCAAAAGACCCTGAAGAAGACTTACGAAGTAGAATAGAGATACAAAAAAATAAGATTTCCTCACTTAAAACATCACACAATTCTTTAGCGGAAGTGTATCCAGGGGCCCATTTACTGAGTCAATATACACAGCAGGAAAGAGAAGCAACGACCGAATTATTTCGGCTTGAAAAACAATTATTTGAGTTATTAAAAGTTAAACTTTACGACAGAGCACACGGTTCTTTAAAAATTGTAAACGATAAAAATCAAAAATTTTTATTGTACCCGCTCCATGAAGCAGTTCGTCTTTGCATGTATGATTGTGTAATTGGATTATTGCACACACCCATTAATCCCGATGCCATGAACCATGTGGGCAAAAAGCCCGTTCATATTGCCGTTGAAAAAATTGAAAACGAACAAAGCGCTATCGCTATCATAAAAAAATTAATAGAATCGGGTGTTGATGTTAACAGCCAATCGCGTCTGGGCGATAACGCGCTCTATTATGCCCTGTCATTACGTAAGTACCAGCTTGCTGATGTATTGATAGAAAAAGGAAGTACGGATAACCAAGGACCTATGGGATCAGTTTTACCGTTTTTAATCACCTGCCCCGATCAAACAGTGGCTAAAAGTTTTTTTATCAGCCTGATCGCACGCGGTGCAAATCCTAATGCTAAGCTTGCTGATGGTAACAATTTACTATACGGAGCAATTACACACAATCAAGTTGAACTTGCAAAAGCAATTCTCACCTGTGGCGGGGTTGACAACGATGGCCCTGCTGGCTCAGTTGAAGAAGACATCAAGCGCTTTAATGATCTTGAACTAACAAATACCTTTGCCATTAGAAAAAATTGTGTACCCACTTATTTAGAGTCATGGGATAATTATTCACCACGAAACTTATAATACAGTACATGATGCACATTTGAAAAAAATAAGAAATATGGCATGCTTCAATTAGAAATACTTATCTTTTTAGCCAGGAGTTCTCTGTGGTTATATTAAAAAAATTGTTTCACCTTTCATTATTTCCTTTGTTACTTATATCTTCTGCACCATCTCGTGCTGATTGGACTGAAAATCATTTTCTTGTTGGCGCATTAGCTATTGGTGGCACCGTTGCAGCTGGCATTGGCATCAATGCTATGCTCAGTTGGTTTGATGAAACTAATGAGTCCATGATTAATCAAACCCGCAATCTGTGCGCAATTGCCGACAAAGAATATGCGCCTTATGTTACCTATCTTATCGCTCAAGATGTAATCTTTAATACGCACGCACGAAGCTCCTGGCATTCAGTCGAGGAAAAACAACTCTATCATCTTGCCGATTTACATAAGACATATGAACCTCGTGGCACTTTCAAAAAATTTATTGCTCGACTGCATGATAATAACTCATCGATGATTAGCATGTATAATAAGATAGAAAAGCGTCTTGCAAAAATTAAATCATCGTCAAATATAGATTACAAGACGCAGCACGAACTAATCGATTTGCTCGAATGTAAAGATAAAATTGCGCAGATGTTACCGCTTTATCAACAACTGTACTCATTGCTTGATAATTACCGTGCATATTTTTCGTTGTTTGATGTAGAAGCAGAAATTCGCAAGACCTACGAAAACGAACTTACTATACTCAGCTACAATCATTACGATCAAACACAATTGACAGCACATCTTAAAGCAAGTATTGCAGCACATGGCACGAGCAGCAAATATCCATTAACCAAATTTATTGACGTTCTTGATAATCACCTTGAGTGCTTAAATGATTATTTACAAAAAGCACGCGGCTTTCCTAATCGTTACAGCTGGTGCCTTGATCTTAAAAATCAATTAAGTTTTATAAAAGGCATCATCATATCTGACCATGCCTATTCTACAGAAGTTATTGCACAAGAACGCGAGCGCATTGAACGCGAAAAGCTTATGATCGCCCAGCAACAATTGGCATTGCAACAAAAGCAACTTTCTGCTTTAAAAGAACAAAACAGATTAGAAAAAGAAAAATGTAAATTAGAAGAAGAGCGCTTGAAAATGGAACGAAGACAAGTACAAAATTCAACACATTGCAAACCATCAGTTTCATCTGAAGTAAGCTTTACCATAACATTGTAATTAAACTATAAAGAGGCTGTTTTTTACGAAGCCTCTTTATTAATTATAGTGAATCTTTGGTGCGCGCACCTTCAGAAACTAGATAATCATATAGTGGTTGTAATTGTGGGAAAGCAGCCGATGCACTATTTGCATCTTTTGTCTTTTGTTGCTCAAGTTTAAGAATAACATAATCAAGAGGTGTTCCATTTGTTCCGTGATCATAGAACAGATTGAGAATATTAATGTCTGCGCCATAGGCTATAGCCATTTTAAGAGCGTATAAATTTTTATTTATCAGAGCGAATTTTAAGACTCGGTTGGCATCGTTCCCCTGATCAAGCCATTTACGTAAATTGTCGTAATTTTTTGTCATTACGTATTGCATTGCCCTGCTGCCATCTCCTGGGCTCGAGGTTGCATTAGTTTTATAGAGTGGTTTTTTGATCGCGAGCCAGTCATACCCAAAACTGGTATCTAACAATTTTGCAATACGCACTTCTTGCCCCGGAAATTTTTGGGACAATAGTCTTAAAAAATTAAAAACTATTGTTTTTACATTAATCTGTTTAGAGTTTGCAGCAAGTAAATTAGAAAAATGGCTATTGAATGCTTCCACGGCGGTAGGAATATTAGATGACTTAGCAACAATAGTTTTAATCAGCTCTTGCTGGGCCATTTTATCATCTAAGCCAATAATTATTGGCTGATCAAAATCCTCATTGTACTCAAATGAAAAGGATGTGGTACACACCAATAACATATATAACGCATATTTTATATTCATGTGTATCCCTTAGTTTAAAGCGCCTTGATTACGCAAATACTCAGCAATTTTCTGCAATTTTGTAGTATTAAAACCTTGTCTTTGTAAAACTTGTACAAGCTGTAAAGGGCTTCCCACAAAATTGAGCTCATAGGCTTGTATTGGTGCATTAAAATCAGCTCCGTATGAAACAAGGGCTTTAATCGCATCTAAATTAGCATTTTCAATAGCAGTAAAAAGTAATGGCACCCCATTTGAAGATAGCGTATTGGGATCATATCCTTGTTTTAACCAACGAGTTAAAGACACGATCTTGTTATCAATAATTAAAGAGACTGCCGCATCTACGTCAGCTTGTGTAGTTTGTCTAGCTACGTACCCTAACTTTGTTTGCAACCACTCAGTAGCTTCAGGCATGTTAAGCAATCGAGCAATGCGCACTGCCTGCCCCGGGAATCTTTTTACTGCATCATTCATAAATGATACAATCGCAATATTAAGAGGGTTAAACTGCGCAAACTCCTTACTTACTAATCTTAAATTTGCAATACTCGCCTTAAAACGCTCAACAGCTTGTGTTGGATTTAGTGCAGTTGCTAAATTTGAGTTGTACAATG
Source organism: Candidatus Dependentiae bacterium Noda2021 (assembly GCA_020886235.1). Taxonomy (GTDB): domain Bacteria; phylum Babelota; class Babeliae; order Babelales; family Vermiphilaceae; genus Noda2021. Next base: position 1,047,492 of record AP025250.1, read on the forward strand.
CAGTTAAGACTTCTTTTTTTATTTCTTGAGGCAGCTGATTAAATGAAGGAAACGTTGGTTCATCTTTTTCCATTGCTTGCATAAAACTAAACCCAAAAACAACCAGCATTAGTAACTTCTTCATATATCTTCCTTATTAAATTTTTCCTCACTTATTCTTGATCACGCGCACCTTGCAAACGTAAATAATTATCTATTGCTATGTATTTCTCCGCATCTTGCGGAAATAAATTAATATATGTTTGAAGCAATTGAAGCGGGGTGCGGGTAAACAAATCGGTAGGAAACTCTTTTACTCCCGAATTAACATCAGCGCCGTAACGGACTAATAGTTTTACCGCCTCAAGGTTGCCTACGGTAATGGCTATAAACAGCAATGTCCCTTCAGTAGCTTGAGCGTCCGGGTCATAACCGCTATTTAACCAGTCCTCTAGCAAATTAAGCTGATTTTTCTTAATTAAAGATGTAGCCATGAATAAGTTTTTCATGTCAGGGTAGTTAGGATTATATTTTTTGAGCAGCGGCTTTACACTCTTAAGCCACAACGCGGCGTACTCGTTATTAAGAGCACGCGCTAAGCGAACTTCATATCCCCAGAATTTTTTTAAAGCGGCGTTTAAAAAAGTGTAAACACTAGCTTTACTTGCAAGTTGCTTGTTAACCATACGTAGTTCTTTAAATCGTGCAATGGCATCATCGGGGTTTTGGGCGTTAACTACTGCCATAATAATTGAAGATTTTAAAACTTCACCTTGAATATCGATAGGCAATTCTTGGTAAGGAAATGACGGCTCATCTTTTTCCATGCTGTGCACACTGGCAGCAAAGCATAATACTAACAAAACTTTCTTCATTGAAAACTCTTTTTAATTTGAACTATTAAATTACTTTTAATTTATATCCTTATAGTAAATTTTAACAAAAATGAGCTTACATCTTCAACAAAAACAATAGGTTATAAATTCACATGTAATTAATAATTATTGACGCAGTATATCACGTACATAGCTACCTAAGCTATCATCACGGCGCAATTTGACTACACGAGCCCATCGGGCAGCAAAAGGTGTATTTATTAAGGTTGCAATAAGATCTTCTTGGTTAGGAAACTTTTCTAGCAGTGCGTCAAGGTATAACCCAATCACATGGGTGTATGAGTAAATTCTATCACGCTGCAAGAGCTCTAATTCTTGTACGCCTTGAAATACATTGCGCGAGCGAGCTATTCTATCATTGATTGCGGCTGTAATCTCGGGCATTCGTGGTTCCCAGGGGAAAAAAATTTGCTGATGCATCGTCGCTGATAACCCTAACGGCATTACCACTATTACTAATAATTTTTTTATTAAAGCACGTTTCATAATTACCCTCTACGCCTTATCATTTTGCAAGCATTTAATGCTTGCCACCTTCACATTCAAGATACTCTTTTATGAGTAAGAATTTTTCTTGAGAACTTTGCGCATTTAATTTTTGATCTAAATAAAGCAACTTTTTTACATATTCAAGCGGTGTAAGATAATAGACTTGGTAATGAAGCATCGCATATGCCGGTTGATCTAACTTAGCACCATAGGCAATCAGTAACTTTAAAATATCAAACCTATTATGATAGATGGCTTGATTAACCATGCGTGGTGTGGGCAAATAGCCTTCGTCTAAGTCCTTTTTTAAACTTTGCACGTCACCTTTTTGAATGCGAGATTCAATAGCCTTTAGGGGCACTCCCATTGCCACTTGATCGGTAAAGGCGTATCCCTTATTTTTTAACCATTCTTGCGCCAAGGTCGTGTTAAAAAGGCGGGCAATACGTATTTCTTGTCCAGGATATCGCTCTAATACTGCATCCAAAAATGCATTAATTAAATCAGAACTTATGTATTGTTTATTGCGTATCGTTATTTTTTTTAATAAAACTAATGCCTCTGGCAGATTGTCCGCTTGTGCCAACACTTGCGCAACCTCATTTTGAAATTCAGGCAATACCTGTTCCCACGCCAATATCTTCTTCTGCTGGCCTTTTTTCTTGCCAGCTAATTTAAACCCAAATAATAGTAAGACTAAAAGTGATTTATACATACCATAAATCCTTTTTTAGTTATCGAACTATTGATAATAGCGCAATCAACACAGCAAGGCCGACCAACACCTTTTTCCAGGCGGGATAGCCTTGCTATTGTTACAGTAAGAAATTTTTCTTTATGTTTTATTACGCTTTTCATATACCTTACAACACAATCAATTCAATTTTTTAAATTATTTTTTATTCTATTATAAAATATTAACAAACGGCAGACAGACATTGCAACAACATGCGCGTCTCATGCGACTTATGCGGTACTTAGAGGGTTTATGGTTGGTGAGAATAATTTTTAGTGCTACATTAGGTTAGTGCATATTCACATACGTTTGTAATAATGCCAATAACGCAGGTATACCAATGATAGTTGAACACAATACGGTTAAAATTTACTTTGGCGATAAAAAAGATGGCTTAACGACCACTTTTTACCTCAATCTCAACGAACCTCATCTTTTGGACATTGCACCATTTAAGGCGTTAACAAACAACTTACCCCTGCATGCTTTGATGTTTACAGAACAAGTACACGGAACTCATGGAATAGCTGTTGATTCAGCAACATTGGTCAATACTAAAGCTTTTAGTGTTGAAGGTGATTATGTAATGACTAACGTTCCTGGGATCGGACTTGGTGTAATGTCAGCTGACTGTTTGCCGGTAATTATTATTGATACCAAGCACAGGGCAATCGCTGCCATACACAGTGGCTGGCGCGGCACCGTAAAGGGAATTGTTATTAAAGCACTTCAGCATATGAATGTCGAATATGGCACACAGGTAGAGGATGTAACTGTTATTTTTGGCCCTGCAGCCGGCGCTTGTTGTTACGAAGTTCAATCCGACTTTTTAGACGCCATCCCTCAACAATTAATCTCGCACAGCATTATTGAGCGTGATGGAAAAATCTATTTTGATAACACCGCATACAACATACAATTATTAAAACAGCGCGGCGTTCAATCTCAACAAATAATTACCCAACATAACATCTGTACAATGTGCGAACCTTCATATTGTTCATACCGCCGCGATAAATCTGTTGATCGACAAATGAGCGTAGTAACTCTAGTATAACTCAGGTTTCGTATACACAACTTTTACTTTGCATGCACGAAAACTCCATGCACGCACGTGCATACTACAAACATAGATCTCTGCGTGCAGCCTTGCATCACCAATGGTTGAGGCACTGTCTGTTTTGTGTTACATTTGCTCTGATAGATTATCTGCTTGGTAACGATGCATGTTAGTGCTAGAAGGATCTTTTAATGATTGCGCGCATATTGGCTTTAGTTCTGGGAACAAATAACGCCCGACAACTTAGGCAAATCAAACCCATTGTCGAAAAAATTAATAGCTTAGAAGGTAGTATCAGCAGCTTAAATGATGCTGAACTCGCTGCTAAAACAAATGAATTTCGCGAGCAATTATCGCAAGGCAAAACACTCAACGACATTCTACCAGAAGCATTTGCGGTAGTTCGTGAGGTTTCCAAACGTAAATTGGGTCAACGTCATTTTGATGTACAATTGATTGGTGGTATTGTTTTACACCAAGGAAAAATTTCAGAAATGAAAACCGGTGAAGGTAAAACACTTACCTCAACCCTGCCCCTTTACCTAAATGCATTAGAAGGAAAAGGCGTACACTTAGTAACCGTTAACGATTACTTAGCATTGCGTGACTCTGAGTGGATGGCACCCATATTTAACTTTCTTGGATTAACGGTTGGCTGCTTACAGCATGATATGAATGATGAACAACGCAAAAAACAATATGCGTGTGACATCTTATATGGCACCAACAGCCAATTTGGTTTTGACTATCTGCGCGACAACATGAAATTCAGACTCGAAGATTATGTACAGCGTGATCTTAACTTTGCCATCGTTGACGAAGTGGACTCTATCCTAATCGATGAAGCGCGTACCCCTCTTATTATTTCCGGCGCAACTGATGAAGAAAGCAAACTGTATGTTATAGCCGATCAAGTAGTACGCCATCTAAAGCGCGACACTGATTTTGAAATTGATGAAAAAGCGCGTACCGTCCAGTTAACTGAAAGTGGTAATGATAGAATAGAACAAGTGCTACGCATCAATAATTTGTATGCTATTGAACATCTCAACTTGTTACACCATATTTATCAAGCACTGCGCGCGCACGTGATTTTCAAGCGTGATGTTGATTACGCGGTTATGGACAATGAAGTATTAATCGTAGATGAGTTTACCGGTCGTATGTTGCCCGGTCGCCGATACAGCGATGGATTGCACCAAGCTATTGAGGCTAAAGAGCGCGTTGAAATAGAAAAAGAAAGCCAAACACTTGCGGCTATCACTCTGCAAAATTATTTTAGATTGTATAAAAAACTTGCCGGTATGACTGGTACTGCAATGACCGAAGCTGAAGAGTTTTATAAAATTTACAAACTTGATGTTGTTTCAGTGCCAACCAATCGCTCAATGATTAGACTTGATAAACCAGATCTTATCTTTTTATCAAACCGCACCAAATATGAAGCGATTGTAAAAGATATTAAAGAACGCTATGAGAAAAAGCAGCCTGTTTTAATTGGTACCATTGCCATTGAAAAATCTGAGCTGCTCAGTGAAGTACTCACTGCCAATGGCGTACCACACGAAGTACTTAACGCAAAAAATCATGCGCGCGAAGCTGAAATTGTAGCACATGCTGGTGAACCAGGCCGTGTTACTATTGCAACAAACATGGCAGGTCGCGGAACTGATATTAAACTCACTAAAGAATCTATTGAAGCGGGTGGTTTATATATTTTAGGTACTGAGCGCCATGAAAGTCGTCGTATTGATAACCAACTTCGTGGACGTTCTGGTCGCCAAGGTGATCCAGGTGAATCTCGTTTTTATATTTCACTTGAAGATGATTTAATCCGTCGTTTTGCCGGTGATCGCTTAAAAAAATATATGCAACGTGCGGGTATGAAAGAAGATGAAGTTATTGAAGATCGTTCAGTATCAAAAGTTATTGAATGGTCACAAGAACGTGTTGAAAAGCAAAATTTTGAAGCACGTAAATATCTTCTAGAATATGATGATGTTTTAAATCAACAACGTATTGTAATTTATCGCTACCGCCGCTCAATCTTAGAAGGCCAAGAGCAGATCTTTGACCTGATACGTGATCTTATTTTAGAAACAACCGGTGGTATCATTTCAAAACATGCACCACAACGCACGGTGAGCAAAGAGCAATTTGATCAAATTATTCAAGAAGTGCATCAAATCACTGGGCTTGAAGTTTCTGCCCTTGCAAATGCAGGTATTACGTATCACAACCAAGCTACTCTTGCCAGCGACTTGGGCAATTATATTCTTGAGCAATATTCGCTCTATCGCAATCAGCGCCCTCAAGATATAATCCAAAGCGCAGAAAAATGGTTGCTGCTGGAAGCACTTGATCAAGCGTGGAAACAGCATATGTACAACCTTGATCATCTCAAAGAAGGTATTGGCTTGCGCAGCTTTAGCCAAAAAAACCCTCTTATTGAATACAAGCGAGAAGCATTTGAGATGTTTAGAGATATGATGGATGAAGTACGTAAATCAGTAATGCACCACTTGTTCCATTTAAACATTGAACGTTTTGACCAAGCTGAGCTTGAAGAAAAACGTGAGCGTGAATTTGATCGCATGAACTTTAGTGCGCCATCAGAAAATCCAGGTGAAGGCGCTACGGCCGCACAACAAGAAGCGCGTAACGAGCCCCGCACCGGACGCAATGACCCATGCCCATGTGGATCAGGCAAAAAATATAAAAAATGTCACGGAGAGTGATGTCAATAAAAGAGCCGGAACAAGTCCGGCTCTTTTTATTTTACAAGAGAGTTGTTCTCATTTGAGTGGAAATTAAATCACTCCCGTTGTACCGCATTGCAATAGCAATATGTGCAGGAACATTATCCCTTAAATAGGTTATATATTTTTTTTCAGCACATAAGGTAAAATCGGCAAAATTATAACTAATCTTCCCCGATTGGTTATGATAAAGCGCCAGAGATGCAACACGTTTGTGATCGGGTAATTTTTTAAAAATGATGTCCATAATAGCTACCGTTGCCTTATCGCTATAAATCATGAATGAGGCAATCTTTGGCCATGTTTCTGCTTGCAAGGTAATGGCTTTATTTTCAAACACTTCTCCTGGTTCAAGCTCAAATTCAACGTTGGGTGTCCAGCTCAGACGGTTTACAAAGGTAAGGCGCTCGGATGTAGCATTAATAAACTTTGAAAAACTAGCAGTTAACTCTTGAGCGGCCAGAACATTCATAAAAAACAACTGCACAATAAAAACATAACAAAGAAACATATACATCTTTCATTTTATTTGATGAATAAACAATGGTGTTTAGTAACGTTGAAAAATGTACAAGCAAAGAATCAGAGTAGCAAGTATTATCAAACACTCGGTGCTCGTTAGCAGAATCTCCCTAATGAGTTGAATTTAAAATAGGTATCAAGCTAATGGTAGCCAACGATGTAATGACACGTATTCCGTAAGTCTGGTGAATCTAAAAAATTCACATTCCTTTGAACATTTGAACATTAAAAGCCCGAAATATCCCGGGGCTCTTTTACTTTATTTTGAACTTAACTTATTAATAATTGTTATGATATTATCAATTTTTTCTTGTAACTGGTTTGTATCTTGCAATGTAACTGCGGGCATCATTCCCGAAATATTAGGCAAAAAGCGCTCTTGAAAAAAGTTTCTCATATTATTTAATTGATTTTGTAAATCAACGATTTGTTGATTAAATTTTTCAACAGGAACTTCCTGCACTTTATCTAGTTGCAGGGTAAGCTCTTTAACTTTATTTGCATAATTTTGTAGACGCTCATTAAGTTTTCTAATTTCCACATTGTTGTTCTGCGTTAATGAACTGAGCTTTTTATTAAATTGTTCTTCTAAGTTTGCAATGTCTTGTTGTTTTTGTGCATGAGTAGCGCGTAGTTGATCTTCAAGTGTGTTTATCGTTTGTTGTAATTGGGCACGATTATCTGCTGCAGTTTTTTGTAACTGTTGCAATTGTTGTTGAGCAACTTTCAGCTCTTTATCCATATCAGCCCGTTTAAATATCGCATCATTTTTCAACTTACGCATACGCTCAATTTCATTTGCGGCAGAATCATAGCGATCTTGCTTATCCTTAAGCTGCTTGTTAAGCGAATCGATCTGAGTAATTAAACGCTGATTTTCTAGGGCAAGCACCGGCTCACCCTGCTCGGAACGTGCAAGATTTTGCTGTAACGTTGCAATTTCTTTTCTCAATTCATCAGATTTTAATTCCGCTTGTGCAAGACGTTCTTGAGCGTTTTGTTGTGCTTGATCTACTATATTAAATTGCTCTTTCAACGAGTTATTAAGTTGTGTTATTTGTGCATCGCGTGCAGCCACAAGCCCTTGGGCTTGAATTATATCTTGTTGTAGTAGTTTAACTTGAGCTTGTGCGTTAGCAAGATTTGCTTCTGCTGTGGCTCGACGTTGTTGTTCTGCTTGCAATGCGGTTGCGTGGCTCTGCTCAGCAGCGGTAGCTTGAACACGCGCTTGTGTTACATCTTTTTGAAGCTGTGTAATTTGTTGAGTTATATTTGCATTGACCGCGGTTAATCGTTCATTTTCTTTTACTAATACCGGCTCACCAGCACTTGCACTACGTAGCTGGTCTTGCAATTCATTATTTCTATCTTGAGCTTCTTTTAAGGCTACTTGATGCTGTGCTCTTAAATCAGCAATTTCTTTTTTTGATTGTGCGTCGAGCGCATCAAAACGTTTTTGTAGATCTTGTTGTGTGGTGGTAGCCGTTCGAATTTTAGTATCAAGTAATACTTGCAATCTGTCACGCTCCAGTCGCATCGCATTAAGCTGGTCTGTGTTATCACGCAACTGTCGAGAAACGGTTGCTACACGATCTGCGGCCTCTTGTTGCACGCTCTCAATATCACGAGTCAGTGTATTATTTTGATTTCGTAGCTGCGCATTGAGATCACGCAATTCTTTTTCAATACGATTACGCTCATTAATATCAGCAGTAAAATCTTTTTGCAGCCTATTAAATTCTTGTTGGAGCGCAATACTTTCTGCTTGCACCGCTTTTAATTCTTTGCGTAACTGCTCAATTAAAACAAGATCTTTACGAACTTGTTCTTTTTGTAATCTTAAATCTCTTTTAACATCAGTTAATTCTTGGCCAATGTCTGCACCAAAATCTACGGCATAATTTTTTATTGCCTCTTCTAATTGCACGCGTAATGGCAAGGCTATGGCTCGTGCGCCTGCACCTTCAAGTTTGTCTACAATTTCACGAGCGCGATCAAAATTTTGTGCCGCTAATACTTGTTTAAATTCTTGTTGAAGGGCAGATAGCTGGCTTGGCGCCATTGAAAAGCTTAAGCTGTAGGTTGCAAACCCTACTAGTGCAAAAAAATACTTTATTATCTTCATAATTACCCTTAAATAATACATTATTTCTACAATAAGGGTACCATTTGAAGCTTTCAATTAGCAATAAAAAGGGCCAGGAAATCCTGACCCTTTTTATTGCTTTAAAAACTCGAAAAATTAATTAAACAAGCCTCTAAAGGTGTTTACAAAGGTATTAATAGCTAATGGGTTTCTGCCATTATCGTAGTCTGTTATCAACTGCTTTAAGCCTTGTTCAGTAATGTACGCCTTAACATTCTGGAGCTTGTTACTAAACTCAGTTGCTTTGCTTTGCAATGTTTTTTGAATGCTTCTGTAATCATTCACTTGTTGTTGTAAGTCAGCAATTTCTTTTCTTGCTGCTTCAAGATCTTTCTCAATAGCATCAGTATCTTGATTTGCTTGATTGATATAATCTTGGTTTGCTTTTAATTGTTTTCTTGCAGCATCTAATTGTCTTTGGAAATCCTGATTTCCAGCCTCGAGATCATTAACACGGTTCTGGTATGCATCACGTTCTGCTTGGACTTTACGAAGGTCGCTTTGCAGTCTTAGGTTAGCTTCTTCTTGTTTTTTAAGCGCAACACGCACATCTGAAACTCCGCGTTGTTGAACACCCGCTTCTTCACGTGCACGCAATAAATCAGCTTTTACATTTTGCAATTGGTTTTGCAATTCTGCACGCGCTCTTTCAAGTTGTTTCTTTTCACGATCAGCAACATTGCGATACAATCTTTCAAAAGCTGATTCATTAATAGCTTGTTTTTTAAGCGCAGATTCAAGCTGTGTTCTTAAAGGTTGTGCAACTGAACGTGCGCCCGCACCTTCAAGTTGATCAATAAGTAAACGGGCTTGAATAACATCTTCAGCTGCCAATGCTGTTCGCACTTGTTGCTCAAGACGAGAAACATCTGCTGGTGCTAATGCAACTAATGGCACACCATGTGCCATTAGCGCTATAAGCGATAATTTTGTTATTACTTTTTTCATACTAAATCCTTGTTAAATTAGAAGGAGATACCTGCTTTACCCCACACCATCCAACGATTCATTGCGGTGTTATCAGGTGCTACTTCATACTGCCCGCCAAGACCTACAAACACTGGACGCTCGCGCTCATCCCAACGACGACCGATTGAACCGTAGAAGGTATGAGATACTACTGCAGGGTGAGCAGCTGACTCAAGGCAAAGATCTTCTGTTCTGATGATGTTATTTTCATACGCATCAACGGTGTCAGAAATTACATTTCCTGGGAAAATGCTATTGATCTGTACCAATTTACTTGTTTGTCCAAAGCCGTTGAGATATTTTAACGCAGCGGTTTCGATAAACGGACAATCTAGCTCAACACATTCTGCTTGACGTGCATAGAAGTTATAACCAACTTCTGCTTGCCACCAGCAACGGTCATACGCAATACCAAAGTTGAAATCACGTAAGAAGCCAGGTTTTACGCGTAGATCTTGTGTTAAAATGTTAATACCGGGAGTATGCAAGGTAAGACCGGTTGCAAAGTCTACTGCGTTCGCTGCTAACAATGCTTGATCAGCGTTAGCGTAGAACTGCATGTAACGACTCCATGGTTTGCCTTTTAAGTCAAATGAACGTCTTTCAGTTCTTTCAACAAAATACTCAAAAGACATATCTAAGTAGAACCATACGGTGCCTAAATCACATTTTGGACGCCAGATTTCAATACCAAAAGAAGTACCGGTTAATACACCTGGGTGATGGTTGTGACCAACCACCGGTTCAAATACATTGCGACCTCTTACACGGTTACCGGTTGGAGCTAACACACCAATAAATGAATCTAAGAAGCAGTGGTCAGATTTTACAATTTCATATCCAACACGCAACTCAAGATCACCCGCGCCGGTTTTATGATTACGGCTGCTGCAGTCGTCAATTCTACCATAGCACCAGCCTGGTTGTGCAAACGCTTCTGTAACACTGCCCACTGGGGTTAATGCAACGGTAGGATCAATCGTGCATTGTGTGTTACATTGTGTGCTGCATGTATCAACATTACCACAAGAACCAACGTTGCCGCATGCACGAACTTGTGCAAGGCCTGGTTCAACTGGTGTTACGCCCGCGCCACCACCATTATCAATAATGTTTTCACAGATTCTGATTCTGTTTTTTACATTAGCGATTGGCAATGCAATGCTGTACCATAAGGCTCTGCCATCTTCTCTTTCATAGAAAGCTTGTTGCCATTGCAAACCGGCACCAACCCAGCTATGACGAGGCTCAAAGGTTACTTCACTCAAGAAAGTACCATTGACGGTATAAATGTTGAGGTAGTTTGCAAGTACATCAGTATCAGGTACTGCTGGTGTTGCTTGCTCACGTACAATTAACGTTGTTTTGCAATTAGGTAAGAAAAAACGCGCTAGGCGGTCATTTTTGGTTGATTTACCACCAAAGATCACTGCTTGGAATGCTCCATTTCCTTTGCAAGCGTCTCTGTCACTCGCGTGCATACGATCTCTAAATAACGTTACGCGAGAAGGAGATGTTGGTCCAAAAATTAATTCCCACTCGTCAGAAAAGAAAGTATGACTAGTTGCTTTGCAGTCACACTCGTCTCTTACTTGACGCGCCTGGAGCGCTGAAGCCATACTTAATATAAGCAGGCCAGACAAAAGCTTTTTCATTCCTTCTCCTTTTTTGAAAAAATTATGATTATACTATTAATCCTGTTATGGTATCTACCATAGTCGCTTTGATAGAGTCAACATTCAATCAGAGCATCTCAAGAGAATTTTATGTCACATAAAGGCTACTCATGTTTGGACGCATTAAAGGAACTCAAGATTTACTTGATCTAACACTGATTAATTTTGTGCTCAGCACCATCAAGCAGCATTTAATAACCTACCATTTTACACAAATAGAAACGCCGATAATTGAATCGACTGATTTATTCACGCGCTCACTGGGCGTGCAAACGGATGTTGTTTCAAAAGAAATGTTTTTAATCAAAGGTAAAGACCAAGACTCTGATGGCACCATATGCTTACGTCCAGAAGCAACTGCCTCTACCGTGCGTGCATTTGTTGAAAATGCTATTGCACAAACACCATGGAAAGCATTCAGCTACGGCCCTATGTTTAGATATGAACGCCCGCAAAAAGGACGATTCCGTCAATTTCATCAAATTAATATTGAAACTATTGGCTCTAGCGCCGTAGAACAAGATGTTCAATTTATCAAAATGTTGGATCGTTATTTTAGTGAAAAATTATCGCTCAACAATTACGCCTTGTTAATAAATTATTTAGGGTGCCCAGAAGATAGAGTGCGTTACCGCGCAACGTTGCTTGCATTCTTGCAAACGCCACAAGCTCAGGGCATTTGCTCATTATGCCAAGAGCGTAAAGAAAAAAATTTAATGCGTATTTTTGATTGCAAAGTACCAAATTGCCAATTGATTTATCAAAACGCGCCACGCTTGATTGATTCTCTGTGCGCGCCATGTTCACAAGAATGGCAAACCTTACAAAATGACCTGGAACTGTTGTCAGTAACCTTTATCGTACAACCGCATCTAGTGCGCGGTCTTGATTACTATCAAAAAACAGTGTTTGAATTTGTGAGCCATAACCTGGGAGCGCAGAGTGCATTCTGCGGCGGTGGAAGGTATGATCAGCTTGTCAGCCAAATCGGTGGCAAACAAGATCAACCATCCATTGGGGCGGCTATTGGTATGGAGCGATTGGTTCTTTTACTTGAACCCTACAAAGATACTCTGCCGTTGCCGCAATTACCTCCCTTGCACGCAATAGTGCCTATGGCACCTGAACAAAAAGCACTTGCCCTTCTTCTTGCCGATGAGCTGCAAGCACATAATTTGTGCACAGAAATTTTTTTAGAATCTGATTCTATGAAGAGTATGATGCGCAAAGCTAATAAAATTGGTGCAAAGTATGTGCTCATCCTGGGTGAAAATGAACAAAAAACTCACTCGGTTACTATTAAAAATATGATTAATGGTACAGAAGAAAACATGCCACAAGTCAACGCAGTACCCTATTTATTGCATCAGATTTAATTAATAGTGGAATCTAAACAGTTCCACTAAATAATCTTTGAAAATGTAAAAGAAAAACACTGCAAATAAAATGCCGTCAAAGCGATCAAGAAAACCACCGTGTCCGGGCAGAAGATTACCTGAATCTTTGATATGCGCTTTTCGCTTGAGCCATGATTCAAACAAATCACCAATTAACGATAATACACACACGCACAAGGTAAAGAGTGCAATAACATACCATGGCTGCATTTTATTAAGTTCAAGCAAAACTAAAAACAACCCAATGCAGGCAAAGATATAGCCACCCGCTACCCCTTCCCACGTTTTATTCGGGCTAATCGATGGAGCCAGCACGTGCTTGCCAATAAAAGTCCCGACAATGTATGAACCGGTATCAAAACTTGAAACTATGATAAATAAAATAAATAAGAGCGGATGGTGCAAAGAATTTTGATTCATTTTAATCAAAAGAGCAAAGGGCAAAATGGGATACAAGGGCATCGTTAACCAAAATGCTAAGCGACGCACGTTGAAAAAATTTGTCCATTCAAAAATAATAATAGTAGCCAGGATACCAGCAAGAATAAGTGAGAAATAAAACGGAGGAAGATAGACAAATGAAAGCCAAAACAAGAGACCCAAAACGAATCCTGTAATTGATCGCTTAATAAATGTTTTCATTGTGCCTATCATTGCAACCTCCTAAAAAATTAATAGCCTCTAATGTCGCTTTGCATAAACGCATTAGGTATATACGTTAGCTTAAAATTATCGTCTATTAATTCTACCAAAGCAACATCAAATTGGCATATTTTATCAAAAAATTGATTGGTAGATAGGTAGTGATGGGCAGTTTTAATAATTTTTTGTTGTTTTGCGGGTGTTATGAGTTCTTCCATTGCAAACAGTGGCTTAGATCGTAACTTTACTTCAACAAAAAGCACATGAGTTTTGTTGCTTGCAATAATATCAATTTCACCAAACATTTGCTGATAATTTTGTGCAAGAATTGTTTTACCTTGCTTTTTTAGAACATCAACAACAAATTGTTCCGCCGCACGGCCAGTAACTCGCGAATTAGACATACATTAAAAACGTTCAGTAAACGATTTAGGTGTTGCTTGTGCTACTACAATAGTATCGCTTGGTAAATTGAGCGATTTATCAAGTCCTGCAAGTAATTGCTCCAATTCTGATTTTTGTTTTACAAAGGTAACTGATACAGGATGTTCTGGAAAACGTGTTACCAACTCATATCGTTTTTTTGCAGCACTGGCATTATCATTTTGCATTTCTGCAAGAAGTGCCTCTCGAGATAATAATTCAGGCTCAATGCGGCTTGCTTTGCTCAGATAATCAGTGCGCGCAGACTCAAGTCTTTTTGATGCAGTAACTAATTTATTTTGTTTAAAATAAAAATCAGCCACATACAGTTCACGCTCAGCCAATTGTAAATAACAATCAGTAATGATTTTTTCTATTTCTGCTTTGTATGCAAGGCATTCAGGCAAATCGATAGTTTCTTGTGCAAGCTTCAGCGTCTCTTCAGTTTTGGTTTGGTCGCGGTCGCAGCCAAGCATTTGCTTACGCACACACATGAGCAAGTTATAACGTGCTTGTGATATTTGATCACTTCCCGGGTACAGCTCAATAAACAAACGGTATACTGGTTCAGCTTTAGAATATCGCTCAAGCTCAAATAGTAAATCAGCTTTTTGTAAGGTCAATTCACGGGCATCATGCAGTTCATCGCACAACGGGATAAGCTTTTCTAAATAATGAAGCGCAGTATCTCTATCTTTTGATTTAATTGCTTCATCTTTATTTTTCTTTAATTCAGCAATCGTGATATCTGAGACATACTCAGGAACAACAAAAAGCTCTTTTACCCCATGGGCGAGCTTGCCCCAAAAAGTGGTGGGTTTTTGCTTTTCAATCTGTACTAAATCATTGTTTGTGGAGCGCTTTAAGCGCGTTTTTGTCTCCGTACGAGCCTGAGTAGGCACGTGTACACCGGCCGGAGCAGCCTCTAAGTATGGCATAAACGTTAACAAAATAAGGTATAACGGTAGTTTGGATGAGAACATGTGTGTTCCTTTTTACTAATCACTGCTTATGATTGTAATCGACTTTGATTGCGATCTTTATTACAATCATATCGATAAACAATAAGACACGCAAACAAAACTCTAGGCTCAGATTTGGCTGTTTGATATGGTTGCTAACAGTAATCGAATTATAGACAGGTAAGGATTTTGGATGGTACCAAAAAGCATTGGGCAAACCCTCTTGGCTAGTGGGGCAATATCACATGAACAACTGCAAGAATGCCAGGCAGATGCACAAAAAAAAGGAAGCTCTGTTGAAGCCTGCCTTCTAGAAAAAAAATATATTACCCCTGAACAATGCGCTCAAGCCTATGCTACCTATTCAGGCATACCTTTTATTGAAAAAATTACCGAGCCCATGGCAGATCTTACCATTCTTGCCAAAGTACCCATCAAATTTTTACGTGATAACATCATAATTCCCCTGGTTATGGATGAAAATTTAGTCATCGTCACGTCCAACCCATTAAACTTTCAGCCTCTAGATGAACTCAATTTGCTCCTGGGCGGTCAACGCCATTATGCTGTGGCAACCCCTAAAACTATTATAGATGCAATTAATCGCTACTATCCCCTTGAGGGCACCAAGCAAATGATTGCACAACTTGAAGAAAGTGCTCAAGAAGACCTTGATGAATCAGTTGATTTTGGCGAAATCGAAGAAAAAGATATTGTAGCCATGGCCGCTGAAGCCCCTATCATAAAATTGGTAAACCATATTTTTTATCAAGCAGTAAAACGAGGCGCTTCAGATATACACATTGAGCCCTATGAAAAAGAGCTGGTCGTTCGTTATCGTATTGATGGCGTTCTCTATACCGCCATGAACCCACCAAAACGTATTCAAGGCGCATTGGTATCCCGCATAAAAATTATGGCTAATTTAAATATTGCAGAAAAGCGGGTTCCTCAGGATGGCCGTATTGATATTCGTGTAGCCGGAAGACCAATCGATATTCGTGTATCGGTACTACCCGTAGCCTTTGGTGAGCGCATAGTAATGCGTTTGCTTGATAAATCTCGCACCTTTGGAAAACTACAAGATCTTGGCTTTAGCGAGCGCGATCTTAAAGTGATTATGAGTAGCATAACTAAGCCCAATGGCATTATTTACATAACGGGTCCTACCGGATCTGGTAAAACCAGTACCTTGTATGTAATTTTGGGTGAGCTTAATCAACCGGATGTAAATATAATCACCGTTGAAGACCCGGTTGAGTATCAAATGGCAGGCATTGGCCAAGTACAAGTAAAAGATAAAATTGGCTTAGATTTTGCAGCAGCATTGCGCTCTATTTTGCGCCAAGATCCTGATATTATCATGATTGGTGAAACCCGTGACCAAGAAACCGCCCAAATTGCTATCCAAGCAGCGCTAACCGGGCACTTGGTATTAAGTACCCTTCATACCAACAGTGCTCCAGCTACTATTACACGACTTCTTGATATGGGTATTGAGCCATTCTTAATTGCATCATCAATCATTTTATCGATGGCCCAACGATTAGTGCGAAAACTCTGCCCTACCTGCAAAGAACCTTTTAAGCCCGATCTTGATCTATTAAAAAGTGTTGGGTTGACCGAAAAAGATGCGCAAGGCATAACTTTTTACAAACCAGTGGGGTGCGAAGAATGCAACCAAACTGGTTATAAAGGACGAATTGCAATTTTTGAGCTTATGCTTACCACTTCTGCTATCTCGCAACTTATTATGAGCCGCGCTGATACGGCACAAATTCGCCGACAAGCTATTGCTGATGGCATGACGACGCTTCTTGATGACGGTATTAGAAAAATTAAAGAAGGCTTAACAACGATCGAAGAAGTATTAGCAGTAGCCGCACTTGAACAAGAAGTAGTTGAATAACAGTTGTGGAGTCAGCAAGCGACTGACATCAACGATGTTTGAACTGGGGCTGAAAAAAACGGTGGTAGCAAATACCTGATTTTTCATCAAAAAAATAGGTGAACGCACCTTTAATTTTCTTTTGATTATGATCAATAATGGTGCCCTGCATGGTCAACGTAGTATCATATTGTTTATAATATTTGCGGCTTCGCTTTGTTCCTTGTGCTGCAAAATAAGGCAAATAATCATCAACCAATAATGAAAACGCATGCAATAGCACCGGATCGTTCCCAAAGCGCGTCGTTAATATATATTTTCGACTTCCGGGGATTAAATATCCTTGATCTTTTTTTGCGGCTTGAGGGTTTTCAAACCATTGGCGCACATTGCGCGCATAGCTCAAGGGCAGCGCAATCCGATTGAGTTCATTGGTACTTTTAAATACTGTGAGCACCGCTTGATTACGGGTATCGTGTATGATTACCTTATTAGATCGATCGTCTGTAGCCAACACAAATCCGTCGTGTGATTTTTTACTTAATTTAGTAGGAGTTAAAGACGGTTTAGGCAAGGACACGGTTGCCTGCTCTGCGCTATGCACGGTGAAAACGCTTAAGAAGAAGAGTACATAATGCCAAACCATATCATTTCCCCCTTCTTGCAGAATACGCAATTGCCTACCAACTATAATAGTAGGCAAATAGCATTACTCTACACAAGAGAATTGCTTGTCATCTAGGTTCCTGAGAACTCTGGCCTATTTATTTTTTTCTACAGCAGGAGCACTTAACGGAGGAAATGCTAAGTCATAATAACCGTTAGATGCAGGCGCAAAATGCCCGTTTTCATAAAACCCCTTTATAAGTTGACTGCCAAGCTGTGGCTCAAAAAAGCGGTGGTAAATATGACCGGTAGCACTATCCCGTAGGTAGGTAAAAATGCCAGTTATTTCTTTTGCATTTTTATCAGTAATACCGCCAGGAATTGTGTATAAGATATCCTGTTGATGTGCCGTGCGCCTACTTGGCGTCTCTGTTTGAGTAGCATAATCAGGGATAAATCTATCTACTAACGTGCTAAATGCGTGCAACAAAACCGGATCATACCCTGCTGTAGCCGTTAATGTGTGCTTACGGCTGCCTGGTACCAAATAACCTTGGTTGGCTTTTGCCAACTCGGGAGACTCAAACCATTCAACAATATTTTTGGTGTATGTAATTTCCGGCGCACTCAATTTTTTTTCAGTCGATTTAATCAACGTCAATTGAGCATGGTTAACCGCATCGTTAATAATTAATTTATTACTTTGCTCATTTTTAAAAGCTTGACTACCATAACTATCTGTTGCAAAAGGTTTTGCTTGAGGAGTTTTTACTTGATGTGCAGCCTCACGTTCTTTTGCCAGAGTTTTGATGCGTTCATTAATCAATGTGTTTATGAAGGCGTGATGACTTTGCAATTTGAGATACGTTTTAGCAAGAACAATAGGCGTTAATGTATCAGGCAACGCACGTGCAACACCCGGCAAGCTCAGTGATTTGTTTGTTTGAATATGTTTAACTATAATTTTTTTAAATTCATTTGTTGTTTTAGTTTCTGTTATCAATGCATTTAGCAAGGCCATTACAGAATTATACAAATCTATATATTGGGATTCGATTTGCTGATAGCCAATGCAGAGCTGACGATTGTTTATCGCATCAGTAAGCAATTGTGAGTCTTTCAAATCTTGAAATTCTGTGTTTTTAAATTGTTTGTCGTTATTAGCCGCCCAGCGGAGAATAAATGGAACTAATCCAAACTGAACATTTTGGAAAATATCCGCGCTCACAAAGTTATAATAATTATCTTGGGCAATTTGATCATAATTTTTTGTGTAGGTCAGATGCGCCTCATCAACTAAATATTGCGCAAGTTCCCTACTATTTGGATCTTGGCTTGCACCCACTTTAATTGCAACACTAAATTTAGTCTCAGGAGTTGAGTTAATTTTAGTATCATTAAATAGATCATCTGCCGTATTAATACTCTTAATTGCTTCTTCAAGATCTGCAACAGTCATATTTTCTTTATAAAATCCATACCATTTGCCATCTTTGATTACAAATTTGAATTCATCTGATTGAGGAGGATTACCCATATATCTTTTTAAAAACATGTAGGTTTTAAGATCCACGCTACTCATAAATTTATGCTGGACGTACAACGAAAGCGCCATATTTTTTACTTTTGGCAAAAGCTGTTCTGATGATTTAATGTTAAACGATTGTAAAATACCAGATCTCATTCTAGCCTGATCGTGCACAGGATATGTTTTTAAAGCAGATGATACGTCATCAAGCCATGAACGAAAACCAGGTGTCATTTCTATTTCTCTAAATTCAGGTTCTTTGACAATGTCAACTACATGCTCTTGGTTAGGAATATTTTTTTCCATACCTAACAAATTAAAACTGACTGTAGTACAAAGAACAAAAACAAACAGATTCATAGTATCCAATTAGATATATTTGCAACGTAAGATTTTGCCACAACATAAAATATAAATTGTAACTTTTTCTAATAGAAAAGGCGATGCATTTTGTACTACAAAAAAACCCCGTAGAATACTCTACGGGGTACTGTTTGCTGACAAACTACGTTATGCCAATTCTACATCCATTGGGGTGCAGTCTGTGCATTTTTCAAAATAAAAATTATGCCATTCTTGGTCATACCCTTTAAAGCCATGCTTGGTCATAACATCATGTAGAATATGGCGATTTCTTTGAGCCATCATTGAACAATCAGTGCTGTCACAATGAGCGCGAGCGCTAAACTCGTTAAAGTCTGATGGCATCTCACAATCTTCGCCGGTCATTAAATCAACCATAGTTACGTTAACCGCAAGACCACAGCTATGATAATCAGCGTGCGCAGGATTCACCATATAGCACTCATTGGGACATGCTTTCCATAATTTTTGCTGCATTGACATGGGACGATACGCATCCCATACTTTTAAGCATAATCCCATCATTTCTAATTCTTTTTGTACTGCATCTAATGCCATTGCAACTTCTGTGCGCACAAAGCATTTGTCACCACACATAGCTTGTTTCATGCAATTGTTATCAGATGCATAACGCATTTCGCACATTATTGCAGGATTAACTTCATTTACTTCCATCATGTCATAATCGCGGCAGCAGCTGTTTGTGTAACAAGGACGTGGCGCAGTAAAACATGGGTTACAACAACTTGGGCGTGGTTTGCAACAGCCTTTATCAACCATTTCTTCTTGTGCCATTTCCATGTCGCCTTGACCTTCTCTGCAGCAGTTATTGGTATAGCAAGGACGTGGTGCGGTGAAGCATGGATTGCAGCAACTTGGACGAGGCTTGCAGCAGCCTTTATCGGTCATTTCTTCTTGTGCCGTTTCCATGTCGCCTTGACCTTCTCTGCAGCAGCTGTTGGTGTAGCAAGGACGTGGGGCAGTAGAGCATGGATTGCAGCAACTTGGACGGGGCTTGCAGCAACCTTTGTCTGTCATTTCTTCTTGTGCCATTTCCATTTCGCCTTGACCATCTCTGCAGCAGTTATTCGTGTAGCAAGGACGTGGTGCGGTAAAGCATGGATTACAGCAACTTGGACGAGGCTTGCAGCAACCTTTGTCTGTCATTTCTTCTTGCATTGCATCTTGTGCGTGCACCAATGATTGGTTGTGCAAGCACATAACACCCAACAAAATGTAAATGCTTAATCGTTTTGTCATGACACTCCTTTAATAAGGGTTTTAAATTTCTACTATGCACCATAATACGCGAAGTGTGCATGATTCAATCAATTCTTTTTTTATGAATTATAAACGTGTAACAATGCATACTATGAAGTTACGCAATAATCAAAAAGACGGATTTACTCTTATAGAGTGCTTATTAGTAATTAGCTTACTGAGCGGACTGAGCATGTTGGTTTTTTCTAGTTTTGAATGGTATGAAAAACAACTAGAATTAATAGAGGTAGAACAACTTTATTTATCCTGCATGCACATGCAGCAACATGCTCAATTGACCAATTGCAGTCAAGAGCTTAAGATAGATAACATCTGTCACTGTTATAATTTTTTACACAATTTCAAATCGCTGCAAAAACTCACATTTGGATCGTTTAACAATAACCCCGCATACGCGATGGGATGCCGAGCACATTCAAACATAATACCATTATTTTTTATCCAACCGGCATTGTAAGCGCGGGTACTGTGTATCTTACTAGCTCAAAAAAAACACGAATGTATGCCATTTCTTCCTCGGTTTCATCCGTTTCTTTTTTACGCAAATACCAGTATGATGGAGGCTGGAAACCATATTCTTAATAGCTTTACTGTGCGCTGTAACGTATGATCAAAAAAATTTTATTGGGTTTATTTTTAGGAGTGATAGCCACTATAGTATCTCTCCAATACAATGAATCGGTACAAGCGACAATAAGTACAGAATTTAAAAAAGCATTTGAAGAAGCACTGGATTGTACCGTCACTTTTACCTTAAAGCGCGTTAATTTTTTCTTTCCGTGCTTGGAACTGGAACATGTCACCGTTACGCCAAAATCAGGCAATGCATGGGGCTGGCATACTGATTCTTTTAGCGCAGGATTTTCTTGGCCACATTTACTATTGAGTAAAAGTATTGATTTACGGGTTTATATTGGCACGATTCAAGCACAATCACTATACACCAACAAAACGCTTGCTATTATGCCGCACATTGAACGCATGATGAAACCAACAATGGGAGTTCCTCTTGCGCTTACTGAACTAAAGCTTCACAAGGCTTCCTTTGAATTAAAAAATGAGAATGGCTCAAATCATGCTTCAATTGGTTGGCAAAGCCATTCAAAAAAAATGCCCGGAATATTTAAAACAATTGTTCACATTTTGCATGGTACCTGCGTAATAGATAACGCGTTGTGTCTGTCAGACTTGCAGGGCAATTTCCATTTACAATTAACTGAGCTTGCAAACAATGAACTGCAACCGACAGCACATTTTGATACCAATATTGTGTTGCACCCTAACAACCAGCCGCCGATTTTAGTAAAAACGCGTGCAATGTGGGATAAAACCAGCGGCACAGTATCTATACGAAGCTCTGATGACAGCATAACACTCTCAAATGGGCGTCTTGAAAAAATAGATGAAAACACTATTCACTCACAAGCTACGATAGCATTACAACTAGAACCGTTCTGCGATCTTGCAGCCAAAATGACCGGGATTGCTCTGCCTGCAATTAAGGGATCTGTAACCAGTACCGCCACAGGCAACGCCTTAGCTCCCTGCAGCGAATCGCACTTACATGCCAATGTAAAGAATCTTTCTATCAACGATCTAAGCATCTGTGATACGTGTACTATTACCACCGATTTGAAAAACAACGTATGGCAGGTAGCAGGTAATTTTTACCAAGGATCTCAGGTACATGTGCATACTAACGCACAGTATGATGGGTCAACCAATACCGGATCGCTCAATATATCAAACAATAAGCCACTAGCAACAAGCAACTTTATTATTCCTCAATGTCACCTGCACGCAAATTATCACAAAGAAAATGAGACCGCTTATGGCACATACTCGTTGTATAATCTTACATCACCATCATATTCTCAAAAAACTACACACGGTTCTTACACGCTTGATGGATACAACGTAACTACACAAGGTAACCACGCCCAAAATAGCTACGCGGCGAGCGCACAGCTGCAGCCCTTTACCATAAACCATATCGTGTATAGCAACGCCGTAAAACCATTATTTGAATTAAAGAGCAACCCAAAAAATCGATATCATCTTAAAAGCATGATTGATCTTTCTTTGATCAAAGATTTTATTCAGCTGTCAACAGGCTTTGGGGTACAAGCAGATGGAAAATTATTGCTCGATACCCGTTTTGAAGATAGCGCAATACAGGGTCGTTGTACGTTATCTCAAGGCAACATTCGATTACCACAAACATACAATTTTATTAATGGTCTGAAAGTTCCATTCAGCATTGATCTTAAGAACAAAAAATGCATTATTTCAAATGCAGAGTGTTCAATGCACAAAGGTCTTATACAATGCAAAAAAGGCACTCTAGAATTTAATAACGCGGGCGGATGTAATTTTGCGCACATTCCTCTTCTGGTGGATTCCTGCTTACTCAACCCTACTAAAGATCTTTTTGCCATCGTATCAGGTTCTTGTTTGGGTTATTACAAAGCTGGGTGCAAGCCTCGCATACAAGGTGATTTAATTATTGAACGCGCACAGCTAAAAGAAAATTTATTTTCTCCTACTTTCCAACATGCGTTGTTTTCAAATAGCACGAGTACGCCACCTGATCTTGAATGCGATATTACCCTTCAAACACGTGACCCCATACGAATTAAAACAGCTTTTCTTGAAGCTAATGCTAAAGTTAATCTTTCGCTTAAAAATAGCGTGAGCAATCCTGAGCTGGCTGGTTCTATACAAATAGTTTCAGGTGCACTCGCATTCCCTTACAAGCCTCTGTACATAAATAAAGCAGAAATTAGTTTACAAGCCGATAAATTGAGCGATCCCACAATAGAGATTCTTGCAAAAAATACAATTAAAAAATATCAAGTTTCTCTTTCAGTAACCGGGTCATTACAAAATCATACCGTCAATTTAGAGTCATCCCCTTCACTGACCGAAGATCAGATAATGGCACTTTTATTAGTCGGCTCACCCAGTGAATCATTAAACATTGTAATGCCCGCATTAGTTATGCAAAACATAAAAAATATTGTGTTTGAATCTGAGCAATCTCCGCTTAAACTCGATCAATATTTTAGACACATGCTCAAGCCGCTTAAACATATTCACTTGGTGCCTAGCTTTATTGATCAAACAGGTCGTGGCGGATTGCGCGGCGGCATAGAAATTGAAATAGGTGAGCGATGGCGCGCACTGATACAGAAAAATTTTAGCTTATCTGAAGACACGCGCTTTGAGCTTGAATACTTAGTTTCAGATGATGTAAGTGTGCGTGCAATTCGCGATGAACGACGTGATGCCAGCGCAGAAGCTGAAATTAGATGGAAGTTCTAGTAAGCTGGTAGCTGGCACGAAAGCAATAAAAAAGGGGGCGAAATGAAACACACCAACTATGTATTATTATGTTTCTGTTTATTGAGTGGATTTTCAATATACGCAATGGAATACTCTGATGAAGAATCAGAGGAAGCACAACATTCGCTTGAAACAATCGGCGTTATCGACCCTATGGACAATGATAAAGATAGAGAGTTAATTCGCATTATTCAAACTATGTCTCCGCCTCAACAAGAAGCATTTAACAATAAAGATTATGTAACTATCCCCAAACAACAATTCACTACCTTCTTGTTTCACATAATCCAAATGCAAAAAGATTATTATTCTTTAAAAGTTGAACAAGCATCAACCACCTTACCACCAAAATCTCCCCTGCAAGCATACAAGTAAAAAGGAAACGTAATGTATTTTCTTCTCACTATTATTTGGCTCTTACTCGGAACCCAACAAACAATATCGGCTGAAAAAACATGGGGCAAAACGCATTTTATTGTAAAAGACAATACACTCATTTGTCCTGCTAAAAAACCAAGTGGACAAACCGGGCCACTTAATGAATCTTGTTTGATACATGACGGATGCGTCAAACATGCGTTATTTTCCGCCCATGACGATATACAAAAAATGCTTATTGATTTAATTAATAAAGAACAAAAATCTATTAAAATAGCTATTTTTGCTTTTACTGATATGGAAATTGCAAAAGCACTTATGAGCGCACATGCGCGCGGTGTAAGCGTGCGTATTATATGTGATTGCTCATGCTTACGCGCAAAATTTAGCAAAATATCATTACTTCAAAAAGAAGGCATCTCCGTTTTTGTCTACACGCCAGCACAAGAACATCTGTTTATTAATGATCTGATGCATCATAAATTTGTTATCTTTGAAAAAAATATGATGAATAAATCATTGCTCTGGACCGGCTCGTTTAACTTTACCAAATCTGCAAATACTAAAAACCAAGAAAATGTATTGATTATTGATGATCAGTATCTCATTACGCTTTACAACGGTCATTTTGATACTCTGGCAAAAACAATTACCAAGACTCAAAAAAATATAGCGCTTGCGCAGCGTAAAGAACGAAAAGCTGCACGGGCATTAAAGCAGAGCAAAAAACAAATAATCACGTAACGGTGTAGAAAAACTAGAAATGCCAAATAAGTTAAGAGAAAGAGAGTGAGGCTTCATTACTACAATTCCTTCTTAGCTCGTGGTTCAGGCTATTCATCTTTACAAAAAAAGCAAGAAGTTTTTTTATTTTTGCATGCGCAATTGTGCGAGCAAATCACTAAAATCAGTGGGTAAATCCGCGGTAAATTCGTAATTCTGGCCTTCAAACTCAAATGCTAATTTATGCGCATGAAGTGCTTGTCTGTTAATAAGTTTAGACTTAGCGCCATAGACAATGTCACCAATAATAGGATGGCCTATGGCAGCGCAATGAACTCGTATTTGATGTGTTCTACCGGTCACTGGTTTTACTTCAAGCAGCGCGCTGTCTTTAAAGTACTCTAACACTTTATAATGGGTGGTTGCCGAACGCAGCTTTAACCCTAAGGGTTCAGTTTTAAATGCTGCCATTTTTTTTCGGTCAGACATGCTGCGTGCAATCGGATAAGAAATAGTACCTTCTGGCTCGGGGTGACCTTGCACCACCGCCCAATAGGTTTTATGAATGTGCCGATCTTTAAATAATCGCCCAAACTCATTGTGTGCAAAATTAGTACGCGCAATGATGAGTAGCCCTGAAGTATCTTTATCAAGACGATGCACAATACCCGGACGCTCAATGTAGCCGACTGACTCTAACTCTTTAAAATGAGCCAAAAGCCAATCAACTACGCTCGGCTGCCCTGCGGCAGTAGCCGGTTGATGCACCAATAGCGGCGCTGGTTTAGAGAGAATTAAAAAATGATCGGTACGCGCCAGAACTTTTATACCAAGATCGCCAACGACTTGCGCAGAGGTAGTTTCGCTTGGTGCAGCAGGAAATTGCACCGATACCACATCGCCTTCTTTGAGCAAAACGCTGGGCTTTTGCACTATTTTATCATTAATTAACACACGCTGCTCTTCGACCATGCGCTTAAAAAAGCTTCGCGAAAATTGGGGAATATGTTCAGACAAAAATTTATCGATGCGTTCACTAACAGTCTGTTGCACAGTTATGGTAATAATACTATTTGGTTGAATGAGATTATTATCCACAGTGACCCCATTTTATAGGTTTTATAGTCGCATTCTGGCTTAATTCATTAAGATAAATTGTCAAATGGCAACTATACATAGACAAGCTTTTTCATATATTTTACTCTGAAAAATATAATAAGGCAAAATAGGGATCTTTAGGAGGACACATGAACACTGACACCATCTTCAACGAAATCCAACAGCACATTGATTCTATTATTGAACAAAGTTCTCCCTTTACGCAAGAACTCTGGAAACAGTTCACCCAAAGCCACCCCGCTGATATTGCAGGTTTTTTTAGCGATATTAATCGTGAACACTTTAAGCGATTATTTTTAATGCTTCCTCATGCAATAAAGCTATCTGTATTCTTAGAGCTGCCTGACTCTATGAAGGTGGAAAGCTTAACCTTCATGAGTACTCAAGAGCGTGTTGATGCCCTTAATCAGATGCCTACCGATCAACTTACTGATCTTTTTGACCTATTTTCTGACGAAGAACTTAAAGAATATTTAGTATTACTCAACAAAACAGAACGTGAAAAAGTAATCTCGCTTCTTAAATTCGATCCTGAATCAGCCGGTGGTATCATGAACACCGACGTCATTACTCTAGTGGAAGATTTTACCGTTGAAAAAAGTATCCAGGTTCTACAACGCCTTCAACCTGATCGTGACATACATCAACAAATATATGTAACCGATCGTTCAGGTATTTTGGTGGGTAACATACAAATTGAAGACCTTGTTTTGCAGCCTGCAAAGACGCGTATTGGTGCGTTTATGCACAAAAATGAGCTTATTGTTGCTGCAAATCAAGACCGTGAAAAAATCGCAAAGCAGATGATACACTATGGCTTAATGATTGTTCCGGTTGTAGGTACCGACGGACAATTTTTAGGTGTTATTCCCAGTGATATCTTAGTTGATATTTTAGTTGAAGAAGCTAACGAAGACGTACAAAAAATGTCTGCATTAGCACCCATGAAGCATCCTTACTTTGAAACCTCTTTTTCACGATTGCTCTATGAGCGTGGTTACATCTTAATTGGATTGCTCTTTGCACAATCATTTTCAACCACCATTATGAAATCATTTAAGTCTACTCTTCAAATTGGATCATTATTATACTTTACTAACATGCTCATAAGTACCGGTGGTAATGCCAGTAACCAAACCTCTGCATTGGTAATTCAAGGCTTTGCGTCAGGTGAAATCCATGAAGCAAACTTTAAGCGCTTTATTAAACGGGAAATCCTCATGGCTTGCGTGCTTTCCATGATGCTTGGATTATTTGCCTTTTTACGTGCATGGTGGACTTCTGCTTCATTGATTGAATGTATTACCATCTCTCTTTCACTTTCTTCAATTGTAATCGTTGCGGTAATACTTGGAACCTGTACCCCCTTCTTATTAAAACGCTTAAATATAGACCCTGCTTTTTCTGCCGGCCCTTTCCTTGCTACCTTAATGGACATTCTGGGTGTATTAATTTATTGTTATGTAAGCCAGCTCATACTCTCATAATTAGGCAAATCACTGCACATAATTCTTGTCTGCATATCAATGTTGACAGCAATGAGACTGATTTTTATAATGGCCATAAAAACTTTACAACCTTTAATTAATTTACTAGAAAGACCTTTATGATCTATTCTCTCTTATTAAATTTTCTTGCTTTTTTTGCGTGTTGTAACGTTACAGCATCAATGAAAAGCCCTAAAGCCCCCATTGAGCCGGTGATCAAACACACGCTCACTCACAACACGTATTTATTACAATTGGATTTAGAAAATAACCCATCATGCGTTAATACACAAGAACCTAATTTTGTCACCAGCATGGCAACACACTTGTACCACGATAAAACTATTAACAAAGTGCGCCATGCATTATATACACCCATTTTTTACGCAATACGTGATGGTAATGACACAAGTTTTGACTTATTAATAGAACACAAAGATATCGATATAACGATTACTGATTCGCATGGCAATACGATTTTAAACAATGCCGTTGAGGCCGCTTTTCGAACAAAAAATATATCCTACGCAGAAAAAATTCTCAGAAAACCTGAAGCAAACGCCTTGATTCACCAAAAAAATTGTCATTGTGCCTCAGCGCTGGATCATGTAAATACTTTAATTAAGCAAACAACAATGCAGTACTACGATCGTGAAACGATGGAATCCTTGTTAGCCTTAAAAAACCTTTTTGAGTTTTACAGCTAGTCGTCTTGTATTAAACCTTACTGGGATGTATATGAAAAATAATTTGATGTTTGTACTCTGTTTAATAACTTCTATCTGGCTTCAACCAATACGCGCGATGATATGGTCAGACGTTGAAAAAGATTACGCAGCATGGGCACAACAAATGTCAAACGTATACCAACCTAATGAGCTACTTAAAGGTGCATTCTTAAATGATCATCTTCATGTTCAAGCTTTTTGCCATGAAAAACATGGCAATATAAATCAGCAAGAACCGCGGTTTGGCAAGTTAACTCATCTTTTAGAGCCTAAACCTAACGTGCGTGACCTGTGGGACATCCCTGAAGCCGCAAAAAAAAGTCACAACCCCTTTGGAATACCGGCCATTACAGAATTGGCATTATTTAGCCCTGAAATTACCAATAAGTTCTGTCCACGCATATCGGGCATGACAGCCCTTCATTATTGTGTAATATATGGGTTAAAAGTAAGCATAAAAACCTTGCTTGGCGAGCCTACCATTGATCCAAACTTACAAGATCTGCCAGGAGGCAATACCGCTCTGCACTATGCCGTAGCTACAGCCAATGAAGACATAGTCGGTCTCATTGCCCGCCATTATAAATGTGATCCATATATTGCCAACAAAAAAAGTCAAACACCGCTCATGATGGCCTATGAGCTTGCAGATTCCCTAAAAAGCTTCTCGGGCCCTTACACCATGAAGCTTAAAAAAATAATTTGTATACTTGAAAAAAGCATGGATAAATCTCAGACCTGGATTGCCAACAATCAACCCATTATCATAATACCCATGTCTAATGCGTAATTTGAAGCCTATATTCTAATTTTTTCTTGACAACTACGCTGTGAACATTTATCTTTTTATACACTAATGTATATTTTTTTGAAATTACATCTCAAATTATGAGCCGCTAGCTCAGTCGGTAGAGCAACAGCCTTTTAAGCTGTGGGTCGTTGGTTCGATTCCAACGCGGCTCACCAGAGCGTCCCCATCGTCTAACGGTTAGGACATCGCCCTTTCACGGCGAAAATAAGAGTTCGATTCTCTTTGGGGACGCCAATTTTTTTTAAGCGATTTCTTCTATATTACACATACAACTACACTACTTGATTAATACCTTACAAAAAAGGTCTCAGGTTCCATGAACTCTTTAAAAAAAACAGCACTTTTGACCTTATTTTTAGTTTCGAGCTCAACTACGCCATCTCAAGGCTTTTTTAATCAAAAAACAAAAAAATATGTAAAAGCAGCGTTGTATAGCGTTGCAGCATTTGGTAGTGGCTACTTCGCTTATTGCTGCCTTAGAGATTTATACCGCACTGCACCAGCCGATTTTGATTCCTCTCAAGCGAATTCCCCTCATTTAAATACCGCTCAAGTGGTAACCAATATTAAAAAAGAGATTGATCAAGCTAAATTAGCAGATGAAAATGACTACAACAGCGGACTTGATAAAGGAAAAGAAGTGATAACTGAGCTTGTCTTAGCCATCACATCTCGTGAGAGAATTGACATCACTGGAGCTATAGACGCAATACGGAGTAAAAGAGACACGACACTATCCTATACACAAACGCAGAACTATCAAAGCGGCATATATGCTACCGCAAAGATAGCAATAGAGGAGCTACAAAAATATAACATAAACAAGCAGGAAGAACCTAAGACCTCTTATGCTCGCAAAGATATTCTTGGTATTCTGGTAGCAAGTTGCGCAACGATTCATTTTGGTCACGAAGCAATACGCTACCTCAAATCGGGCGATTCCCTAGACGTATGCATCAAGCCACACGTTAAGAATGGAACCATTCAAAGCAGCATGAGTGTTGGCTTTACTATGAACCGATAACAACGTAAAGCTAGCGCAAAAGCTGAGGCCAATCTTTCATACAATCATTGCAAGATACAAGCTCAATTTAGGTTTTGCATTAAATAAATAGAAATATCATATAAAGATTACGCTTTCATATCTCGTCCATGCAGGTTATTTTATAAACTGAATTACGCCTTCAGCATTTGTGATACAGACATAAGTATCTTCTTTCAACAATATTCTTTGTCTAGCATAACCCTATATAAGCGAAGCATTGCTTTTTCCATGTGCACGTTAACTTCATCCAATAATTCTGGATCTATTTGCTTATAAAATGGCGGCGTGCAGCAGGAGATTCTTTTTTCATTTAATGTTCCATCTTCCTCAAGCGCTTTGCTTGGCAGCTTCCAAAAGCCGCCCATACAGTGGTAAGTCATCTTGCCGCCATCACATTGCAGCATAAAAGCAAGGCGCATGGTAGCATCATAGTGGTATTCTTGAATGTGATCAGTTGCTTTATCCAAAGGTGATGCAAAGCTTAAGTAATCTGATTCATAATATTTTTCAACAATAAAAGAATCATCCTTGTTTTTGAGCCAATAGCCATACTTTTTATCTGGGTGATGTTGCAAACTCGGCGCCGGCTGTAAAATAATCTTTAACACACTATCAAGTTCCAAAGCCGGCACTATGAGTATGCCATGCGCCAATACTTCGCTGCGTGGTTTTATTACATACATGTTACTGGGCATATCTTGTTGTATTCTTTGGGCTAAATGCGCATCATATTTTTTTTCATACATTTTCCAATCTGCTTTGTATTGCTTGAGCTCATCATCAAGATCAAATAATGCATTCAGTGCGCACTTATCATTCCAATAAGGAAACGTAACTGCGTTGATAAAAAGAATTCCTGGAAATTTGGTGCGATAATAAATGTTTTTTATCAGTTCAAAGTCAGCGTAGACAATGCCTGCATACGTTGCTATCAATGCCGTATTTTCAGGGTAACGCACTGCACAGGTCATAAAGCGTGAGTCTTTTACGAGTCTGTTGATGGATTGTTCCATCTTCCAGCCTGTGGCACTCAACAATCGTTTGAGAGGCTGGTACATCCATCCCGCACCCCATTTATAATGAGGGAACTGAGCAAAATAATCAGCAATCATAGGGCACATACGGCCATCTTGTCCGGCTGTAAATATATCCCCGCCAAACGCAGAAAGAGATCCGTGTTGCACTTCGCAAATTTTAATCCCCTGTGTTTTGCTGTATTTAAAATCAGACACTAAAAATGAAATATCTGCTGGATAATCTGATTGCGCAGACACAATAACACAATGAAGAGTTGCTAAAAATATAAAAAATGAAACGTTTTTCATACTAATTCCTTAAATACACAATACCCCAAGACTGGTTAGTATACTGATGAGGCAAGACGCATTAGAAGAATGACACAGTCTTTGAACAAACATAAAGCCAATTTATACTTGCAAGTCAAAATGGAATACTGAGGTTTTCTTTTTAGAACTTTTTTTTGCTAAGCAGCCTCGAAATGGCTGCCCATTAGCACACTTGGAACATACCGCAATTAAGCACTCGGCCTTAGTCTACCCCTATATAATTTTCAGTTTTATGATAAACTTAACATTATAAACCATAAATAGTTTCAATTAGAATAACAACAAGCTATCAATTTCTTATTTTTCTAATTTTTAAGATAAATCATAGTATCAATGGAGTTATTATGAACATGCGACTAATCCTTTTTGCCCTGCTATTTGCATCATTGCCATTGTCAGCAAGTGAACAGACTGCATCCTGCACGCCTGATAAAACTAAAACCGAGCGTTTTATACATTTTACTAAAGCTTCTGTATATGGCTGCTTTGCCATGAGCTCTTTACTAATGGCCGCTTCTACAGGATGGGCATATTGGTTTCACAAACAAAATCCAGATCTTAAATATCCTGTGTTTTTAAATGAAGATTATAAAAAGAACCAAGCGCTTGCCGGGTTGATTCTATCAGGAGCCACTTTTGGCTACACAACCAGCAAAGCACTAGAACATAGCGTTAAAATTTTTGCAAGCAAACCAACTAGTGACGCATTAGCAGCAAAACTTGATCGTTTTAGACATGTTTGCAAGAGTGGTTATTGGGTTGGGGCAATAGTAGGATGCTATGCCGTGGTAAATGAGCTTGAAAAAATTCGTACTGAACAACACATAGCCCCACATCATTTTGCAGTGCATTATGGTAATCAAGAATCAGCCAACAATAGTTACAACTTACGCGTCAAAGCTCTTACCACTGTCGCTGAGGGTGCTGCAATGGTAGCAACAGGCTACCCACTTTTTAGAGCAATTAAAGAAGCAGAATACGCAGTTAACGTCTCACCCAATACCGTTTCGGTTACCCTTCATATCTAATAATTAAATTTTGACTTTTTGTAGGTAATGCCTACCATTAGGTGGGCATTTGCTTTTAATAACACAACACACCATACAAAAAGGTCTTACATGAAGTTATTGTCAAACTATATCATGATTTTTTTAATCGCTAGTGGCTGCTCAATAACAGCACAAGAAAACAACAAGCAGTATCTACAGGAATTAAAAGCATTCAAAAAGAGCGCTAGCCATCAAGCGATTTTTAAATATCACGATACATGGCCTAGTATTAGACAACTTCAATGCGACATACATAATTACAAAGAGGTTTCTTTTATTCATCGCTTCTTATTAAATGTGTTCTTTTCACTCGATACGATCATTGTAACTAAAGACACAATGCCGCAGTTGTTTTCATACATCGATGCCATTTGCAAAGCACAAAACATTAAAACACCGGTAATATTTTTGCCTACAAGAAAAGGCTTTTTTAATGCTGCCGCAGCCAAATTAATTAATAGCTCTGGCGGCATTATCATTGGACAAAAGCTAATTGAAGATAGCACCGATGAAGAACTTGAAGCAGTAATAGCCCACGAACTTGGCCACATCAAATATAACCACGTTAATAAAACTATTTTGTTAACTGTTGGGATCTACTACATTCTTAATGGTGCAATAGAACACGTTTTTGAAAATGACTTACGTAAACTTGATACTCAAGAACGCTTTGGAGTTTCAATGTTAAAAAATTTATAT
Organism: Candidatus Dependentiae bacterium Noda2021; assembly: GCA_020886235.1. Classification (GTDB taxonomy): domain Bacteria; phylum Babelota; class Babeliae; order Babelales; family Vermiphilaceae; genus Noda2021. The sequence goes on from AP025250.1 coordinate 1,080,544, forward strand.
TTAGCACTCTATTCACCCCTTATTGCGCACTTAATCATTGGCAAACGTTTTGAAAAACAAGCCGACACATTTGCTTACAAAACCCTTCAAAAGGGTAAAGGCTTAAAAGGTTTTTTCAATGTACTCATACAAAAACATGAAAATCAAAAAGCAAGTTTTGGCTTAACAAGAACAATCTTGAAAAATTCTTATGACAAACTTTCATTACTTGATTATAGCTTATTAAATGTGCGTTATTTCTTTGCCAAAGTTGACCACGTTCTTCACAGAGTCGGTCGTTGGATTTATCATAATACCCGCTTAGGTGCACATCCAAGCCCTGAAGCACGTATCAAGGCTGTTGAAAGCTACTTAGCGCAAAAATCATTACAATTACAAGAACAATCTGATGGTTGCACTTATAATTGTTAAAACACAACGATGAATATTAATAAGCAACTAAAGTTTATTTATTACTTAATGTTCTATAGTTGCTTATTGATGCATTTCGTTTTAATCTAATTAGTATGAACTTATATAAAACAACCTCTCAAAAATCATTATTGGCTTCAAGCATTACGGCAAATTCTGCTACATGCAATAACTGCGCCCTTTTTTCATTTTCATTTTATTTTTTTACCAACGGGGACCGCAGTATGCCTAAATAATGGTTAGAATTAATTATGGCACTGTGCGAGACCCCAGTTAAAAGCTGGGGTTTTTTGTTGCCAAAAAATAGAATTTTAGATTGAAAGACTAGTATGAAAAACATTCACACCAAATTAAACATTCCCCACAGCTCTACCACTAGGACATCATTACGGCATTGCTTATATGCTTTTAGTTACACAAGGTACATTCAACGTTTTTGCGCCTTGGCAGCGCACTAATGTAAAAACTCACCCATTCTTATTTAGTAACTAAAAAACCACGATCTGCTTGAAAAGCAGTTAGTAAACATTTTGACGACTCAACAAACAGTGTCAATATAAAGGAAAACTACATGAACATTAAAATAATCACTATACCAGTTTGTATACTTGCAGGTATTTCATTAGTAATCGCTATAGGCAACCGTAATCATTCACATCAATATCAATACACTATCGGAATAATCCAAACAGCTTCTCATCCCGCTCTTGATGCCGCACGAGAAGGATTTGTTGCTACAATAAAAAAAGCCATGCCCAACACAGTTAACATCGTAGTTCACAATGCGCAAGGTTCAATTACAAACCTCCATGCCATAGCGCAGCGCTGCAGCCAAGACAAACGTGTGAATCTGATCTATGCCATAGCCACTCCAGCAGCTCAAGCAATAGCCACGGTAGAAAAAACCAAACCAATTATTATCGCTGCCGTTACAGATCCGACAATTATTGGCTCTCAACAGAATCTTGGTGGAGTTACCGATGCTATTAATATAGATAAACAAATTGAAATGATGATGCTGCTAACGCCCTCACTTCAAACTGTTGGGCTATTGTACAGTACTGGCGAACCTAACTCACTCAAGCAAATTGATTTGATGAAAACTCGTCTTGCCCAAAACAACATAGATTACGTTGAGGTTGGCATAACGCATGAAAGCGATCTTCCCTTGGCAGCCGCTACGGCGTGCCGCAAAGCTGATGCGCTCTTATGCCCTACTGATAATACTATTGCATCGGGTATGCCTATCATTGTCAAAATTGCGCGCGATCATAACAAGCCTCTTTACGCGTGTCACAACCAAGCCGTTGAGCAAGGGGCATTGGCATCACGCGGCGTAGATTACACGCAGTGCGGTGCACACGCAGGAGCAATTGCTCTTGAATGCCTGACAGCAAAACATACCAACGTCATACCATTAGTAAATGCAAACTGCCACATAACCCACATTAACAGCACAACGTTAAACCATCTGGGCTTACCTATACCGGCATCGTTAACTGATTATCACCTGGTTCAGGGAGAGGCCAAATGATAGAACTGATATCAATTGCGCAGGGCATTATAGAACGCGGTATGTTATTTAGTTTATTGGGGGCTGGTGTATATATTGCATCAGATATTGTTCACTTTGACAATCTTGCGGTTGAAGGCGCGTTCAGCCTTGGGGGCGGGCTTACCGCGGTGTTGCTTGCTGCAGGCGTTAACCCATGGCTTGCTCTTCTTGGTGGTGCACTTATAGGAACCATTTCTGGTATCGTAACGGGATTACTCACCACCCACTTAAAGCTGAACAACTTGATTAGTGGTATCGTGGTGACGACCTGCGCGTTTTCGCTCACGCTGGTGATTGCTGGTTCAAATAAAGCAGTGCGAACTGAAAATACCATTTTTAATTCGTTACTTTCTGCACAGTTTGCGCCCTATCACACATTGATTGCTTTAACATTATTAACCACTGCATGCGTAAGCACTCTTCATTGGCTGTTGCACACCGAAGTTGGTATGGTACTGCGTGCAGCAGGCAGCGCTCCCCAAATGGTAACGAACTTAGGCAAACGCGTTAATGCCTACGTAATGCTTGGGCTGGCGCTTTCAAATACATTAGCCGCGCTTTGCGGATCATTATATGTACAATATGCAGGATATTTCTCTATTTGGACCAGTGTAGGCATGCTTGTCATTGGGCTAGCAGGAAAAATATTAGGCCAGACGCTCCAGCAAGGCCTTGGCTGGGGCTTAATTGCAGGCTCCGTGCTTTACCAATTAATTGTTGCGGTAACGTTTGAATTTCAAATCAATCCTGATCTGAACAAGCTCATTACTGGACTGCTGATCGTAGCTCTCATGGTTGTTAAGCAAGGAATGACTCAAAAAAGAGGATATCATGTTAATTCTTAATTCAATCAATAGCTCCCATGGCGCCCAACAGATTCTTTATTCTATTTCTTGTAAAGTTGCACAAGGTGAATTTGTAATTATCGTGGGTGGTAATGGTGCGGGTAAAACGACACTCTTAGATACCATTGCCGGAAAAATCAAACCAACATCAGGAACTATTTACCTTAATGGTCACGACATCACCGCACAGAGTGAAGCTGTGCGGGCAAAATTGATAACACGCATATTTCAAAACACTCATTTGAACTCAGTGGGCGCTATGACGGTGTGGCAAAATTTAGCGATGACCCACTACGCGCACCGTGCTGCCACATTAGCAAACGGAATGAAACGCATGTCATATGACCAGGCACACGAAATAATTACATCCTTAGGTTTTGATGAGAGTGTTTTACATAAAAACATGAGTAGTTTGTCAGGTGGGCAACGCCAACTTATTTCATTTGCGATGTCCACCCAACGCATCCCTCAACTTTTGCTGCTGGATGAGCCTACTGCTGCATTAGATCCGCATGCTGCAACACGTCTTTTGGTCCATGCAAAAGAATTTATCAAGTATCACAAGGTGACAACGATCATGATTACCCATGACCCTCACATCGCACTAAGTATGGCAGATACGATATGGGTATTAGAAAATGGTCAAATAACAAAACAATTTAATAAAAAAGACATCAAAGATCTTAAACCCGAACAGCTCATTGGGCACATAGATTATACACAGTTAAAATCATAATAATGCTAGGAGCGCAATGCGCTCCTTTTTTAAACTCTCAACATACCAGCAACATTTGAGTACCCTGAATAATGTGTTAATAACCGCATTAAGAAAAGACAAATAATGAAGCTCAATGTTGTATTTTTGTTGTTACTAATAAACGCCACAACCTCATCAATTATTCATATCATTGGCGATAGCCATTCTTTTAGTTATCAAATTAACGGGCGCACCGATTTAGCTGATTTAAGCTTACCACCTATTGCTATTCATTGGCTTGGGCCTATCACTATGCACCGGGTTGGTCGAGATGGAATCGCTTTTTTAGACATTCGACAATACAATGTGGTAGAGGGTGACACCGTATTATTTGTGTTTGGGGAAATAGATGCGCGCTGCCATATTGGCAAAATTAAAGATCGTGATAATCGTACCTTAGATGATGTTCTTGATGAGTTGGTATCTCATTACATTAACACATTAAAGACCAATAAAAATTTTTATCAAAATATCATGGTCATTGTATCAGGCATTGTTCCACCAATCGACTCAGTTTTTAATCCCCAATTTCCGTATTATGGCACTATTGAAGAACGAGTTAGTATCACAAAACAGCTCAATAATAAACTCAAAGAACAATGCGCTTATTGCGGTTTTGGTTTTATTGACACCTATACTGAATTTGCAGACGCAAATGGACAACTAATCCTTGCGCTGAGCGAGAACGTGCACATCGAAAAGCTGCACAACAGGCCTCTTCTTGAACAACTAGCCAAAATTATAAGCTTGTCGTAAATTAATTTTATTAGGCATTTTTTAATTTTTATTAGATACTATTCTTATTTATTTAAGGATACCTTGCTATGAAAAAAATGACCAATACGCTTATTGTGCTACTCGTATTGTCAACCTCACTATCAATAGCCAACGAACGTATTATCTATACCAACGTTTCTGAAAATTCTGTTAAAAAACAAGAGACCAAGACATTTGTTTGGGGTCTTGCAGGCTTATTTACAGCATTAATGGGGGCTAAAGATATTATAGGATCATTTGCGCGAATTTCAGTTGATACTTCAAAGGTAAATGCAACTCTAAACAAGCAAGCTTTTGAGACGCTTGATAATGAATTAGCCAACAAACTCAAGAGCGCCAATTTGACAGATCGTGAAATTAAAATGATTAATAATTCTACTGATACAACAAAAAAAGCTGCTTTTGCATATATGAAACAACTAATTAAAGAATCTCATTACTACGAAACACGCGCACAATTTTACCGCGGATTGGTATTCTCATTACTCAGCGCATATAGCTTTCAAAAAAGTTATGAGAATTATAACATGCTCTATGACCTTAAAGCTCAGATGAACGCTCAGATTAATCCAAATGGATCAATTACCAGCAAGGCAAGTATCACAGTAAGCATTTAGATTGCATAACGGCTCTGGAAAAATTGCAGTTTTATTGTACACTCTACTATAGACAAGTGGAGAATAACATGTTTATTAAAGTTACCATAATTGCACTATTGTCATTAGGCATAACCCATCGTGCTCTTCCAATAACTCACGGCATTCAAACCGTTACCATTATTAAACAATCAATACCACCGGCATTGTACTGGGCTGGCGCGTTAGTCACGGGTTATCTTGCGGTGCAAAATGCTCTGGCACATCAAAAAGAACAAGACAACACAAAGCAAGAAATTATGGGCGCAAATGTTGTTGCGCTCTCAATTGCAAGTGGATTTTGTTTGTATAAAACCGTTGTAGGGTGCTCAAAGGTTTTTAGCAATGAGATTGAGATATCTGCGCAACTTGCTCCCACTGTTCAAAAAAACGGCAATATCTCGACCACAGCATATCTAGCTGTTGAGTTATAAGCATTAAGGAATTAGATATGTTAAAAAAACTACTCTCAATAGCATTAGTCTTTATACTTGCTGGCAACTTAATGCTGTGCAATGAGCTACCAAAGCCAAATGAACCAAAAAAAACTCTAACATCTCAACAAAAAAAATATACTAAGGCTGTTGTATTAGGCGTTATTGCTCTGATGCTGGGTTGTTTATCGTTGACGTTTCTCTTTGATGACGTAATGCATAAAGCCAATACCCACAAAAATACGGAAGATGATCAACCCTCTCATGACACTACTATTCAAGAAACAGAAACTGAAAATCCTGACTCATTGCCACTGACAAGATAATCCCTTCTTACTTTTCATCACTCTAGGAAATTACTATGTTTAAAAAAATAATTCCTTTTATTGCTGCAAGTACTCTTGTACTTGCTATTGCGTTTGCTTCTTCATCATTTTACATTGTGGAACCGGGCTACACGGCATTGCACTTGCGTCTTGGTCAAATCATTGCTGCTCATGAAAATTCTGGGTGGTATGTCAAAGCGCCTATTGTAGACTCAGTAATCTACATCAATAACCGCATTTGCAAATCGGTTATAGAAACAACGGCTTTGTCTAAAGATTTGCAATCTGTGTCCATTGGTGTTGCTATCAACTATAAAATTAATAATGCAATTGCGCTCTATCAAACCGTAGGCGCTGAATTTGAGCAGGTAATTATAGATCCATTTGCCCAAGAAAGCATTAAAGCAGTTGTAGCAAAATATACAGCTGAAGATTTAATACAGTACCGTCATGATGCTAAAGACAAAGTTTGCTCTGAGCTTAAAGACCGCTTGCTGCCTCTTAATATCACCTTAATTGATTTTAACTTCGTGCATTCAGATTTTTCTCCTGACTTTATTAAAGCAGTGGAAGAAAAACAAATTGCCGAACAAAGCGCAAAAACAGCACGCAACTTAACTGAAAAAGTTAAAGAAGAAGCATTACAAACTAAATCCAAAGCAGAAGCTGAAGCATATGCCCTCAAGGTAAAAAAAGAAGCAGTAACCACTGAACTTATTGAACTCAAAAAAGCTGAATCACTGGTGCGCGCTATAGAAAAGTGGGATGGTAAGCTGCCCCAAGTTTCTGGCGGCAACACCCCGTTTATTAATTTAATGAATAAGTAACTGCCAACAATAAAGGCCTGATAATATCAGGTCTTTATTATTTTAATACCCATACACGTCGTACGTGGCATATTCTTTAAACCCAAGCTTAACATAGCGTGGCTTGCCCATTTCAGATGCAAGTAATATCGCTTGTTTAAAACCACGTTGTTGTGCATCTAATAATGGCTTGTGGCTTACGGCATGACCAAGGCCTTTTGAACGATATTCAGGTATGGTAGCTACCCAATGTAAACCAACGCTATCAGTATGATCAATAATCATACTCGCCGCAGCAGGAATACCTTGATAATATCCAATGTAACAATGAACTTTTTCCGATCCGGCACGCGCAATAAGATAATCAACAAAAATTCTAAACTGTTCTATGGCAGGTATTGAATAGGCTTTACACACTAGTTTGATCCAGGCCGTAAGATCTTGGTTATTAATTTTTTCTACTCGTACGCCTGAACCATAATCTTGCTCATTGAGATTCTCAAGCGATTTAATCATAGCAGGGTACGAAATTTTATATTGAAATCCAGATACCTGTAAAAGATTAATCATGGCTTTGTCTTGATTGTGTACAAACCATCTAAAAGGCACCGTCGCATAGAATATCTTTAGTTTTAAAATGTCACTGGTATCGGTTGAATCTGTTCCATATACTCGATTGCAAAATGGAAGCTGTGAGCCACTCTTCATTGCAAAAACGTGTTTATTAGAGTAATCAAATGCTGGATTTCCAATATTCATGTACAAAAGATACTCAAGCATGCGATTAAAATTCATTAAGCACCCCTAAAAATTTAACTATAAATTGTTTTTCACCTATAAGTGTATTTTTTTGCGTGCCTTCTGTATACCTTGCTAATAAGCAATTCTTATCGATAACTGGAGAGAGCAATGAAACAATTAATGTTAATAAGTGGCTTCATATTTTTACCGAACTTAGCCATAGACAAAGAAGTATTATCTTCTTTTGCCGCAAAAATAAGAAATCCATTTTCATATGATCTTGGCATAAAAACGATTACAAGCCCCGATCGTAATGCTGAGATAATTGTTTGCTGTCATGGCTATGGCCATAGCAACGCTTTAGTAGACGTGATTCACTCATACGGCATTACAAGCCATCATTTGATTGGGTTTAACTTTCCCGATCACAGTCTTAATCCCAAAACATTTGATCACAGTAAGTCCTCGTTTGGAACCATACAAGAATTGTTACCATTACTCTATGTTTTACACCATCTCACAAAATTAGCTTGCGGAAATAAAATACATCTATACGGTTTTTCAGCAGGGGGTGGAGCTGTAATAAATAGTTTGGCAACATTGCTTACAACCACGTATGATCACGAATTAGCATCACTGGGCATTAGCCCGCAAGACAAACAAAATATTCTCAGTGCGCTCAGAAGGGGAGTTATATTTTTAAATTGCCCCTTGAAATCAATGGAAGAGATAATAAGTCTGCGAGGACCAGACAAACAACGTGAGATCGTGCTCAACCAGTACGCCCGCAATGACATGCGACCAATTGACACAGTACTAAAACTCACTCAACTAAACTGCACAATTCTTGTAAATTTTGAAAATCCTGATGAAATTATTGGTAACCACGATGATGCGTTATTTATTAAAAGGTTAAAAAGCACTAATTTTGACACACATGTCATCACAAGCCACGATGGAAATCACAGCGCTTTTCACTTGCAAGCATGGAAACATTTTTTAAAAAATATGAGCATTAAAAAAGCCAACAGGGCAGCGTTAGACTGCCCTGCATAATTAATTATTAAGCTTGTGCTGTATTTTTGTGTTGTAATTGACCCAACAAGTAAAGATCTAAAAATCCAAATCCCGACTTGCACAAAATGGGCAAAATTACAAAAGATAGCGTTGTTGCGTAATCGCTAATCAAGCCAAAACCTGGTGTTCCGAGAATCCAAATTGCTGGATAAGCTATCCAAAAAATAACAAGGTACGATGCTAGTAAACGATATTTTGCATACAGTTCATAGCCACTTTGTCTTGCAATTGTCATTAATGGGCCCCAGATCATGTAAAAAACTCCCAGCATGGCAACGTTACCCAGTATAAAAAAAGTAAGTAGCGCATTTTGAGAATATGAAAGTTGAGCCAAGACACCAGTTATGATAGTAACTGCTTGGAAGCCCATAACCGCCCAGATTAAATCCCAGCGTTTTTCTTGCAGGTAATACATAGCAGATAATCCAAGCGCTAAAACAATTAATGGTGTTGAAATAACCCAGTCAGCATACCATGCATAGTCGCGCAACGGAGTGTTAAATAAAATATTGAGGTATATCAATCCAGACCAACAAACTATGGCAAAGTGAATCATATAAAAATAAAGCGGAACACGAGTACCTTGAGAGCGGCGCATTAATATAAAACCAAGCGCGCTCAAAGCCATCACTCCTATGTAGAAAATAATGAGACTCTGCTTTGAGATGCCCATCACTGCTTGCAATGAAGATTCTGCCTTGAGGCAAAAGGCAGATAAACTACTGAGCCCAGCTAATACAAATGAAAATATTTTCATGTCATTCTCCTTTTAATGGTGTTTAGGCTATCCTAACAACGAAAAAAGAAAGAACCAACAGTTTGCAGCGTCGCAACATGGAATAGCACTAAGCTATTATCTACGTTTTTTTGCTGTGCATCGTTTATTATAATTATTTTTGTCCCATATTTTGCAAAATATTATACCATTTTCACCTTGAACAGGCTGATCATCTGGTTTTTGATTTCTGTAGTCACAAATACGTGAGCAAAAACATTTACCCGCTGGCGCACTTGCAACAACCTGAAGCGCTGGGCTAGCGATAAGAATTAATGTTAATAAGTTTTTTAACTTCATAGTTACTCCCCTTTTGTATTATCATATCAAAGTTGCTATAAGAAAATAAATATGCTTATTAAATGACCGACAAAACACAATTAACTATTCTATTTTACCATTTGAAAATGTTATAATCACTAAAAATAGGGAGTAAAAGTCATGGTCACAAATAAAAAGTTATTATTTACAATATTATTATGTTGCTCTGGAGTACAAAGCATCTACTCAAACCAGGGCCTACAAGAACGCAGATTGGGTTCACCGCAAAGTTTATTATCTGCGGCAAAAAATCCTAAAAATGCGCTCGACCAGTTAACAAGGCTTATTGAACAAAACCCAATGTATGGTCGTAAGCCATATCTTGATAATGCTCTTAGTTATATTGCAAATAAATTTCCTTGCTCAGGATATTTTTTAAGCTACAATTTGCCGGTTGAAGTACAAAAAGACTTTGAACGCTGGTATGACAATTATGTTAAAAATAATCCACAAGAAACGCTTATAACATCTATCATTAACAAGATGAGTACTTTTCATGATGACCAATTAAAAATTGCTCCTCAAGATCAAGCTCTTTTTAGACAGATACAAGTTGCAGAAATTAAAGACTTGTTTAAACATTTGCAAGAAATCGGCGTTAATCTTAACGATGTAATATTTTGTGAAGAACTCGATCATAATTTGATAACCTATGCGTTCAGCAAAGATGTAAATTATCCAGAAGCGAGCCCTCTGACAGAACTAGTACTGGAAAGCTCAGATTCATTTGATGTTAATAAACAAGATCCTCAAGGGAAAACTTTTTTAGAGGCCCTGCAAGAACTTGTAAATCTCAAACTCCAAGAGAGTGACAATGCTCAAACAGCTCAGCAGCTACAATCACTTGTTGAAAAAATTAAAATTGCAATATACAACTATCAGCCTGGGCTATAATGGATAAATAGGGAGCTGCATCAGCTCCCTATAGTCTTTTTAATTCCAATAATGATCACTCAACCCCTGTTGATTACTACCAGCATTGTTAATCAAGGTTTTTATGCATGCATCATCGCTATCCACAACGTGCAGCGCTTTTAAATGCTTATCTGCAAGTAACTGCGCTTCATTCATTACGTTAAACTGGGCCAATAGATTATCCCAATATCCTTTATAATTAATAACTATTATCGGCTTTGATGTAAGCGCAAATTGGTTATGCGCTAAGAAATCCATGAGTTCATGAAGTGTGCCAAATCCACCCGGAAGTATAACAATAGTGTCAGCAAGTTCTGCAAAACGCGCCAACCTTATGTGTAGCGTATCAACCCATAGTAAATTTTCAGGAAGTATCTCTTCATGATGAACATTGTATGGATATAAAACCTGCGGCATCACGCCATATAGTGTTTTCTTAGACTTAGCGATTGAAGTGTAGCCATCGACAACTTCTTTCATCAGCCCAGTCTTTGAGCCACCCGTAACTAATCCAAAATTATGTTCTCCTAGTTGTTTACCAAGATTATATGCCAGTGCTTTAAAATCAGAACTCGCTTTATTATCTGCGCTGCAAAAAACTGCAACGCTTGGCTGACTAAAGCATGCTGAAACTAAAAGAAAATTAACTACTAATATTCCTGATGCATATAATTTCATACATTGTTCCTAGGTAAGGTGAGAAAAAACAAACCTACCATATCACAATCACACCATATTGCCCAGAAGCTATTAGATAAAATAATGCCAAAAATTAAAGCAATTTTTCGTGAAGAATTTTATTTGGATACCTGCTTCTAATCGCAGTGAATATTTATAGCTTATCGCCTTACCATTGTTTTTATAAAACTTTTTTGAAATTAGTTTAGTCAATAAAATTAAATGCACATATGCCTCTCACAAAAGAGAGCATATGTGCATCAATAGAAACAAATTTAACCAGAATTAATAAATGTCACTACCAATAAAAAACGTATAGCCATTCACAATTATTTAATATCGTCACCTATTTTGATTTTTTCCAATAACGTATCGACCAGCCCGCTTCTTCTATCTTATCAGTAATATTGTGCATTCTTCGATAGTCTTGTATAGCCTTTTCACATTGAGTCATGGCTACGTAATCATCAATTATGATGTAGCCACCAACGGATAGCTTTGGATACAAATTAATTAAAGTGTCCATTGTGGATTCGTAAAAATCGCCATCAAGCCTTAACAACGCAATTTTGTCAATCGGTGCATTAGGAAGCGTGTCTTTGAACCAACCCTTTAAAAACCTGACTTGATCGTCTAACAAACCATACTTAGTAAAATTGTCTCGTACTTGCTCTAGAGATATTGCAAGAATTTTATTAGGGGTTGAAACATTATACGGATAATTATCTTCTGGATACTTTTCCGTATTTGGAACAGGAAGACCTTCAAAAGAATCTGCTACCCAAACTGTTCTATCAGTCACATTGTACGCCTTTAGTATGCTGCGCATGAAAATTACCGCACCACCACGCCAAACACCAGTTTCTATGCAATCACCAGGAATGTTATTTTTTATTATATCCTCTAGACAATTCTGAATGTTGTTAAGGCCATGAAGACCAATCATAGTATGGGCTTGTGTGGGGCAGTCTCTTCCTTGTTCGCGAAGATCCTGGCTGAAAGTACCTTCAGTGTTGGCATCTTGATAAACTAAATTCAATAAGCAACGCTTCATAAGATCCAAATATAGGGCGTTTGCAGAAATATCAACAAATGAAAAAATAATAACAATAAAATAAAGATTGATTTTTTTCACAACTTTTCCTTTTTATTGATGTGTACTTTAAACATGTTTTTTACTCATCATATTAAATCATAATTCAATTTCTATTCATGACTAATGTATAGCTTCAATATAAATTGTACTTATTATCTAAAACAATAAAATTTTTACCAGAATACTTCGTGCTCATTATAACTTTTCAAACCTGCTACTAAATGAAAAATATTCTAATTTTGATATGTACCATTATCCCAGTTAAAGTCATCATTTTGATTGGTTGAAATCTCTAGTTTATACAAGTTAGTATTGTATTGCATGTTAACAATATGGTGAATTATGAGAATTGGAATTATAGGCAGTGGTGCAGCAGGACTTGCAAGCGCCTGGTTATTAGAAGAACACCACGAAGTACTATTGTTTGAAAAAAATGATCGTTTTGGTGGCCATGCACAAACCGTGTATGTTAATCAGAGTGATACACAAATCCCTATTGAAATTGGCTTTGAATTTTTTAATGAGCGTATGTATCCTCATTTTTGTAGGTTACTGGCTGCGCTCAACGTTGCAACGCGTACCTTTGATTTTACCTACACGTTTTATCAACCCGAGAAACAATTACTCGTGTTACCTCCTATACAAAAGAATAAGATCTTTTGGCATTCATTCTCAGCGCGTAATATCTGCAGCCTCATCCAACTTAAAAAAGTTATTGCCAAATCACATGAGCTCATGATGAATAAAAATGGTTTGGTAACACTTGAAGAATTTGCAAAACGCCAAGGTATCTCATCTCACTTTATGTCACAGTTTTTTTTACCTCTTTTTTGTGCCGGGTGGGGAGTGAGTGCAGAAGAGTTTGGTACGTTTTCTGCCTACAATGTGCTTGCTTACATTGTAAAAAATCAACCGATAGGCTTGCAACCGAGCATTTGGCTTGAAATCATAGATGGCATGAGCTCCTACATTTCTAGACTAATAAACAGCTTGACACGAACTCACTTGAAAAAGTCTACAACCATTACTTCTGTATCGTATGCAAATGATGAGTATACAATTGCAACACACACTAATGAACTACTTACCGTTGATCACCTTGTAGTTGCTACCGATCCACACAGTGCACCAAGTCTTTTACAATTAATTGATCCCGACAAAGCGCGCTATAACGCAATTTCTTCAATTGAATTTATCCCCACAACAATTGCCGTACACCAAGATCCACGATTCATGGCACCAAGAAAACAGGATTGGTCTGTTGCCAATGTTAATTATAATGGTACTTACAGCACGCTGACCATCAACAAACAATGGAAAAGTAGCAACCTATTTAGAAGCTGGCTATTGCCTGGTTTTCCTGAACCCGTGCAAATACATGCAACGCAAGACTATTTTCACCCAAAGCCCAATCTCAATTATTTTAAAGCACAACAAGTCATTGCTTCCACACAAGGCATCAACAACCTTTGGATAGCAGGATTGTATACAAATGACATCGATTCACATGAAAGTGCGGTGGTATCTGCAGTTACTATAGCAAAAAAATTGGCTCCGCAATCCAAACGATTGCAGAGCCTTACTAATTAAAGTCACTGTGTGGGCTTACCAAAGAGTATGCGTAACTCATTTTTGGCTTTTTCAAGCCGCGCTTTATCTTTGTCTGGCAGTTTTTTGCCTGCACGATTAATGTATAAATTAAGCATAGACATAGCTGATTGAAACTTAGTGCCCTTAGTGCGGTCGCTTTCCAGCACTGCTTCCATGAGCCCTTGAGCTATATCTTTGGCTGACCAGGTAAATATACCTTCAGGGAGATCCATGGCATTTGATGTTTCTTGAACTTTCTTCACCCAGGACGTGTTATTTTTTTTCTTCTTAATCATACAGCCCCAACAAACAAACTTACCAAATGATGAGTTCTGGGCTGCATCCGGGTGCTGTGGTGCTGCCATAAATTTGCGCATGCATATCAAGCTTGTCAATAAAAAGTACATTTAACGCGCCTTGGTGATGCTTTGTGAGGATATAGTTACCCATAGCCTCTTCAAGATTTACAAAATTATGTTCCATGCGGTTGTAATCTAAGCTATTTGAAAGTTCGATCAAATATTTTACTTTCATGGCAAACGCAGCACTTACCATATTACCGTTATACACAATTTTAACTATTGCATCATATCCAAGATTTGCGTGTACTTTTTGTAAAAAATAATCAGTGGCAAATTTGTGTCGACCGGTTAATTTTATGACCATATCATCGGGTTCAAAGTTAAAATGCGTAACAGCATCTAATACTGCCTTAGCTTCATTGATACCTTGATTGCGCAAATGCGGGTTGTTAACGTGTGTATAGTAAACGTGATCCGAATACTCTTCTAAAAAGGTTGGTCCCTGTTTTTTGAGTGATTCAACTATGTACAAATCAGCCGGGCCAATTCCGTAATTGTTAAAAGCGGCAAACGATTCAAGATACTGTTGCTTTCTAAAATCAAAATGAAGATCAGACAACGCGGCCGTTAACAAAATTTTTACGGCTGCTCCACAATTCATCGTTACGCAAAAAAGTAATGCGAGTATTTTTTTATTCATCCTACCCTCTTAATTTTTTTGCGCTGCAATCTTTTTAAATAACTCAACCAATGAATCCTTAATGTGTGGTACATCGGGATAATACGTGAGTAACTTTGCCGCGCTGAGTTCAGCATTGGCACGACGCGCTTTTAACGTGGCGTCCTGTTCTTGGACCGTTAAACTTTCATACTGATGTTTTGAGTCAATATACTGCTTATACAAATCAAGCACCTCATGATGAGAGATAGCACCAGGATTTACTAAATTAAAGTTACCTTTAATTTTTTTAACGGTCATATCAACTGCCAACGGCAACAAATCATCTAAAACTGATAATGAATTAGGAATATTCACCACACGTGGGTAATTTATTATTTTACCCACAAAGCCTTTATCTAATTCTAAAGACACTGGCATCTTGATGCGTAAGTTTAATACGTTTGGATACTCAAGCAATAATTGTTCGAGTATTATTTTGGTATGCGAATAAAATGAACCATCAAAATTAGGTTCTTCATCTTCAGTAAAGCCTTTACCACTATACATAGGATGCTCAGCATCATATTCATAGATGCAACCCGTGCTAATGTTCGTTACATGTATATTATATTCATTGGCAACATCAGCTAATGTCACCGTTCCCAACACATTTACTCTAATGGTTTGCTCTTTGTGCGTTTCGCACCAATCAACGTTGGGCTTACCGGTAAGTCCAGCAGCGTTAATGATATAATCTGGCTTGAAATGTGCTATTTCATTCTGCAGATCTTGTCTATTTTCTAAGCGGGATGTTGCATGCAAAACTTGGTGGTTACCTTGTTCAAGCAACCTAACAATTTTTTGACCAATCCAACCTGTTTTTCCACCAAATACTAAGACGCTATCAGCGTTGCATTGCTCAAAAGATGCTATAACGAGTAACGGTAAGACAGCTATAAATTTTAGTTTCATGTCTCTCCTTTTTATTTTTTACAATACACCCACTGAGTTAAAAAACAATAAGAGATCTTTTTTTGAAATAATCTCATTACCTGAGGTGTAATCATTCATCTCTTCTTTGCTCAATTTTCTGCCATGAACAACGTATTCAGGATCAGGTTGCGTGCTTGCAATAGTAGGACGAATTATGTAATAGCCCTTGTATTCATAGGTGCGGGCTACTTCAGATTCGTTTATCAGCGTTTCGTGTATTTTTTCACCCGGACGCAAGCCAATTAATTTAACAGGATTTTGAGCATTGTGTTTTTCTTTTAGAATTTCTATCAAGTCAGTTACTTTAAGCGCGGGAAGCTGAGTTACAAATATTTCACCACCAATGCCATATTGTAGCGCGCTGAATAAGGTTTTTACCGCCTCTTCTTTGGTAATAATAAAACGCGTCATATGTTCGTCGGTAAGCGTTAAATCTTCACCTTTGAGAATTTTATCGGTAAATAGTGGTATTACTGAGCCAGTGCTTTCCAAAATATTACCAAAACGGGCTACTACAAATATTGTGTCGTTGCCGTTGCTCACATGATTGGTGAATATTTTTTCACTTACAAACTTACTTGCGCCGTAAGCATTAATAGGCCAACATGCCTTATCGGTAGACATAAACAATACTTTTTTTACCTTATTTTCAAGGCACGCATTGTACACATTAAGAGATCCGATAATATTTGTTTTTATGCCTTCTTCAACGTTGTGCTCTACTGACTCAATACGCTTGAGTGCCGCTACATGAAAAACAATGTCCATATCTTTAGTTGCTTTTAATACATTGTGATAATCACGGATGTCACCCAACAGGGTTACCACTTTAGGGTTGTTGTTAAAGGTACGCGTGACATTAAAATGCTTAACTTCATCACGGCTAAAGATAGTAATTTTGTGGGGATTATATTTTAACAATTCTGCGGTTATTGCGCGGCCTAAATAGCCGGTACCGCCAATTACCAGAATGTTTTTATTTTGAAATAATGAAAAATTTTGATCATCCGTTGCATAATTACTCATTGCTGAAAAACACGCTGTAATTGTCAGTGCCCATATAAAAATCTTCATTATTACTCCGCTTTTATAACTTCTATCGCTTCATCAAGAGCTTTATACTAAATCATCTCTTTAGCTTTAACATAACAAACAGGAATTATGAATAGTTTTTCACCCGCTCAATTGTTAACTATTTTGGATGAATTAATTTAATATCCTTTTAAATAAATTATATAAGTAAAAATTTTAAATTTGGTTGACATTATTCAACATCAAAGAATCACTCGCGACAATCATTTATTAAAATCTAATTATTCAACAAGTCTTGCGCCGCAATTAAAAATTATTGGGGAATTGAGTTTGATGAAAGCACCTATGTTAACAGAACTTTTGAAAAAGATGGCCGTACCTGGCACTTTATACACTATCCGTTCTGTAATGGTTTAGCGGTACTTAAGCGCCTTAAAGCGTAAATTCTCAGTAAAAATAAAAAAGAACCTTCACGGATTTGTGAAGGTTCTTTTTTATTTTAAATATTTTTTGTTTTTTAATTTCTTAGGCAAGAGACAATCAAGTGTATATTTTTGGTATCCATCGCCATAGCCTAAATCTTTCATTAATTTAGTTAGTGCGTTTCTTATGCTCATGGGTACCGGTAAATTGCCGTACTGCTTAACATCGTCAACCGCGCTAAAATAGGCATAATAAGACGCTTTGCTTTTTGGCGCTTTGGCCAGATAACATACGCCATGACTTAAGTTTATGGCACACTCAGGATACCCAATGGTCTCTACCGCCCTGAACACTGCATTGGCCAGAACTAACGCATGCGGATCTTCAAGACCAATATCTTCTGAGGCAAAAATCACCATACGGCGAGCAATAAATTTGGGATCTTCACCTGCTTGTATCATGCGAGCCAACTAATAAAGAGCAGCATCTGGTTGACTTGCCCGCATAGACTTAATAAATGCTGAAATCGTATTGTAATGTTCTTCAGCTTTTTTATCATAACGCAGGGTAGAATCTTGTAGGGTTTTTTGTAGACTCTCAACCGTAATTTCTTGATACAGCTTGAACGCATTCTCAACCATCACCAGTGCTTGCCGAGCATCCCCATTGGCCATCCGCGCTAGCCACTCTTTTGCCTCATTATCCATGGCATGCCCGGTATGGGCGATAATGGTTGCTATATCTTCAG
Source organism: Candidatus Dependentiae bacterium Noda2021 (assembly GCA_020886235.1). Lineage (GTDB taxonomy): Bacteria > Babelota > Babeliae > Babelales > Vermiphilaceae > Noda2021. The sequence continues at coordinate 1,098,442 of AP025250.1, forward strand.
GGCGCAACTCTTGTAATACAAAGACACGACAGCGTGAAAGCAGGGGAGAAATAACCTCAAAGCTTGGATTTTCTGTGGTTGCGCCAATGAGCGTAAGGGCACCCGATTCTACATAGGGCAACAAAAAATCTTGTTGAGCTTTATTAAATCGATGAATTTCATCAAGAAATAAGACCTTGGGGCGATTGCTCTCTTGAGAAGACTTTTTATCAATAATCTTTCTAATATCTTCTTTACCCGTAGAAACCGCTGAAAGCTCATAGTAATCTGCGTCAAGAGCACTGGCATAAATGCGAGCTAGGGTAGTTTTACCCACTCCAGGCGGACCCCACAAAATAAAGCTAAAAATATGTTTTTTTTCAATTGCTATTCTGAGTGGTTTGCCCGATCCCACCAGATGCTCTTGGCCTACAAAAGCTTGAAGGGACTTTGGGCGGATTTTGGCTGCTAAAGGTTCCATTTAAACCTCACACCGGTAAAATACAATTTGACTGATAAAATGAATTAATCCATAATTTTAGTATAATTAAAAAATAATTTTTAGCGAGAACAAGCCACCTTTTATCAAGGATCATCATAATGAATTTTAAGAAAATAGTTCAGAAAACCATTTTAGCAGTTTTGAGTGTTAGCAGCATAAGCTATGGCACATTGCCACATGGTATCAGTGTTTTTACTTTTTCGAGTGTACCGGGACAGGAATTAGTCGACAATGCCCCTGCCGGTAAAGAGACAGTGGACGCTAAAACAGAAAAAATTCGTAAATATACCGATATCGCTGCGTGGGCGGGTGTTGCAACGGTAAATGCTCTCGTGTTTGGTCAGGTGTACTCAGCACTTATAAAAAAAGTAGAACTAACCGGTCAAATCTCTGCAAAAGACTGCATAGCTCCGGCAGTGTTAACAGGCAGTCTATATAAGTTAGGCCAGATGCTACACAATAAGATTCGATCTTAAAAGATAGGGCGCTCCAAGCGCCCTTTTTTTATTTCTTTTTTTTGCGAAGCATTGGCAAGCCAGTACGCTCATTTTCCATTACTTCATAACCAGCAGGTAACGCATCAAGCGAATTTTTACCTTCTTCCCCGGCAAAATAGAAGATTTTTTGCTTACGGTCACCGGCTAACTTAACTTCTTTGGTATGCAAGTAGTAAGTCTTTCCGCTTTTTTTGGACTTCACGCTAAAAGCCATGCTTTGTTCTCCTTTTTTCGTAAAACAATACTAGAGGAATCTTTAAAGCACACCTTAATACATATCAAAGATTAAAATCTAGAGGTTGCGTGATTTATCTCAATTGAAACATTATCAGATTTAAATAGTTTTTTTGCTCAAAAACAATTAAACCGGTACCATTGCTCTAGTTTGCTAACCATTAAACCAAAAAGATGTTATGAAAAAGATACTCTTTGCAATTTTGCTATCAAGTTCAATTTTTTCAATGGAAAAAGACATTCACACCACTATCGCTCATATCAATGAAGATCAAAATGCGCTGGAGGGATATTTTTCATCCTTGTTTGATATGATGTCGGTAGCCAATATCCCCGGCAAACCATCAGCGTATGTTAATTTCTGCAGTAAGCAGAATTCTGGAATCGATAACACGATCGAAACTAAACATATGCAAGCCCATATGTATGTAGGAAAATTGATAGTACCGCGCAGCACAGCGCTTGATGCAAAATTTGCAGAACTACTCAACGATGAACCGCAGAACAATGAAAAAGCCTGGCAAATGCTAAAAAAACATTTTCTAGATACGATTTTGCGACCAGCGTTTAATGAGTATAAAAAGTTAAATGACTAACCTATGGACGGTTAGCTGCTATAATTTTCGTTTGAACTTTCGCTCAATTTCATTAAGTGAAAGAAGCCATCCGGTTGGCCTTCCATGCGGGCAGGTAAAACGATTAGGTGTTTGCATAAGATCTGCAAGCAATTGTTCCATGTGAGCCATAGTTAGAATATCGCCTGCTTTTACTGCAGCTTTGCATGCCATTTGTGCATGAAGTTTTTCATGTATTATTTTTTGAAAATTATCTTTATCAACTTGTTTATATTCTTTTAACCATCCAATAGTTTGATGTATAAGTTCTTGTACATCAATTTCTTTTGCATGAACTGGTAGAGAAGAAATAGCAATCTGATTCTGGCCTATTTGCTGCCACATAATGCCGTTTTCTGAAAATAAATAATAGTGCGATGCCAATATGTCTAAGTCATCGAGTGCAACTGTAACCATGATGGGAAACAAGAGCGCCACAGGCTGATTATTCTCAAACCGATTTGCAAATTTTTCATATAATATGCGCTCATGTGCGGCATGTTGATCTACTAAAAAGAGCCCCTGTTCTTGCTCAATTAAAATATACGTTTTATTAAACTGTCCAAGCACCGTGTAGTTACCCAGAATGGGAGTAATTTCCTGAGGCATATGAGACTGGTTTGATGGCTCATTATTTGAAAACAACTGTTCTTGTATGCCAAGTGACGCTGCCTGCACCACTGGCGTTGTTGAAACGGTTTGAATAGGCATAAACGGCGCGTCGATTTCAAAAGACGGCGTTTGCATAGAAAGCGGCATTGAAAAAGGCATATCAGGTGAATAACTGATTGGCTTTTTTTCCTGATAAAACGTAACTTCTTTTCCAATTTGCTCAGACAAATGACGTTCAAGGCCGTTTTTGACAACCTGTGTTACCAGTGTTTCCACTGATCGTGGATGCAAAAATTGCACTTCTTCTTTACGCGGATGAATATTAATATCAACTTCGTGGGGATCAATCGTGATAAATAAACAAACAGCCGGGTATCTATCTGCCGGAATTACATTTAAGTATCCCTTAGTAAGCGCTTTAGTCAGTGCTATATTTTTAACCCAGCGATTATTGACAAAAAAATACATACACGAGCGATCGTATCGGTAGTATTGGTGGTTTGAAATCAAACCACGCACATGAACTTTGTACGCACTGTTTTGGCCAGATACTTCAATTAAGCTCTGAGCAAGGGTGGCATCCCATAGTTGTGCAAATCGCTGCGATACATGCTGCGTTGGCGGACAATTGTATAGCTCGCTACCCTCAGAATACATTTTAAAATGGATCGATTGATAATCAAGCACAAATGCTTGAAATAAGTGTACGATTTGGCGCCATTCAGTATCACGCGTTTTTAAAAATTTTTTCCGAGCGGGCATATTATAAAACAACTGCTCAACGGTTATATCAGTACCCTGGACACACGGCACTACTGACTCAGACTCGATTACCCCTGCATGCAAGACTAATTTAGTGCCTTCAATGCCATCTTCATTAGTCAGCAGCGTTACATGGCTGACGGCACTAATACTTGAAAGAGCTTCACCTCTAAATCCAAACGTATTAATGCTACTTAAATCGTGAACGCTTGTTATTTTACTGGTTGCATGATGCAAGAAGCATAATCGGGCATCTTCTGGCGACATACCACATCCATTATCAATGACACGTATGAGTTCTTTGCCACCGTCAATGATATGCAGCGTAATATGAGTAGCGCCTGCGTCGATTGCATTTTCAACGAGCTCTTTTACCACGTTAGCTGGTCTATCAACAACTTCTCCTGCTGCAATTTTTTGTGCTTCGTGCAAGGGAAGTTGTTTAATACGCGCCATGAAAAGTCCTTGTAGGGTAATGAGGTAGATTAAAGTTTAGTATACCACACCACCAAATATTTGAATTATTGTTTATAAATTTTCTTGAAATAATTTCAAGCACGCCGCATTTTTTTTGACCAAATCCTGAGGTAGTTGCTGACTCTTATTTCTTTTTGGCCGAGCTCCTGCTGCAAGCAGTACATTAATTTGCTCTGCATGCCCATAGCGTGCCGCTTCGTGCAATGGCGTATCACCATCATTGTTTTCAGCGTCCACATTGCTACCAGCATCAATAATGACCTGAGTGGCATTTAGATTATTTTCTTTGATACTTGCTGATAATAATTGCGCGTATCCAAAAACCAAAGGATTTTTAGCAATTGCTGCTACATAATTTTTGAAAACCATTTCTTGTGTTGATCGTGGCGCAAATTCTTGTAACAGCATGTGTCGTGCAATACCAATTAGCCAACCCGGATGCACTGACTCAACGATCTGACACCAAAATTCAGTCGCTTTATCCTGCAGCGATAACAATAAATTACGCGGATCTGCGCCCATCTCAAGCGCATGGGTAATAATAGTCTCGGGAACTGTATTATGGTCAACCATCGGTTGATAACATTCTATGCGCGCGCAATGCTCAAGATACGATTTTGCATTAACCAAACCATTTTTTTGCAAAGAATTTAGCAAGGTAAGTTTTCTTAAATAATAAATGGGAGGAAAAATTTGATTAACAGGTGACAGGGAATGATGCAAAATAAACTCAATTATACGATTAGTGTATTCTTGGCCTTTTTTGTGATTAATATCTTTAATACCTTTAATCATAGTATCAGTGTCAAACAGTGATTCTGACCCATTAATACTATTTCTATTTTTTCTAACACCCTCGGGAGAATACAATTGGCTAATGCTTATTATTTTTTGAGAAATGCGCAATGCTTTTATTTCAAACTCAGTGGTAGTTGTTAATTCTTTACCTTTATGTGTAATTTCTGCACTGTGTGTAGAAAAAAAACTTATAACAAAAATATATATTACACAGCATCTCTTGATCATATACCCCCATCATTTTTTTTAATTTTTTCTTGAATAATATTGTTGTTTTCCAGCAACGTGATCGTATCCTGCGTTAATCCGACTTTTTTTTTCAAATACTCAAGTGCTTCCTTTTTTTGGTGCACGTGTGCGTAAATAAGATATTTTTGAATATCTACATTACTATTCTGACGCATATAATTAAGTAATTGCAGTAAACTGGGAAAATGTTTTTTGTAGTTTTTATAAATGATAGTTTTGGCACAAAGATCTATCCGCCCGACGTCACACTGCCATAGCATAGCTGCAATATTAGTATTAGACCGCTGAATATCATCAAACGCAACACGTGGGTCAGCCCCCAACTCCAAAACTTTGTGCAGCGCACTTATAGACATATTTTTTGAGAAAAAAAAATTTGGTAAGTACTCAATAATTGCACGATAACTTAAATATTCTAAGGGACTGAGTTGTCTATATGATTTGTACAATTTATTGAGCAAGTCCAGTTGCGTTTTAGGGTAAGGCAGCCCAACACTGTTTATGACAGACTCTGGATGAAGCAAGAGAATTGAAAAAAACAACTTTCTATTATTTTGATTATTCATCCAACCAATGACAGTGGGAAAAAAATCTCCAATAACAAGGTTATTCTGACCGATTTCAATTGTTTTTTTGATAACGCTCAGACTTGCTAAAACAAATAATGAAGGAAACTTTTTGTCATTAATAAATTTGTTATTTATTTGAACTTGATCTCTAAAAAAAGTGGCCCGCTGGGATGCGTAACCGCTCACCTTAGAGCAAAAAAAATCAACGCTTTCTGTGTTCAAGCTATCCGTAGGTATTTTTTTTATATCAACGAGTGCTCCCTCATCCAACCCCCAATGGTGCTGCGTGAAAGTTGGAAGCCTTTGACTAAATAACAGCTGACTTTTTTCATGAGCAGCATGCGTAAACGGATTCACCCCCCAATTAAGAAGGTGGCTTATTAGGACATCCGACAGCTTGGGCACGTGTAATAATTGCGAATAATAATCAAGCGCACATACATGCTCAACATACTCATAGGGACCAATATGGCCGTGATCCAAAAAGGTATTGAGCAATTTCATTTTTTTATTTTTTTGGATATGTGTTTTTTGTAAGGTTTCTACTGCTGGATGGAAAAAGTTAAAAGCAAGCAATAACTTTCTGTGCGCATCTGATTGGTTGTTAAGACAGAGAATTATAATATCTTTTCTCATTTGTTCAGTAGTTGAGCCAAGAGGCTCTTTATAATAAGGAAGAAGGTAATTATCAAAATAGTCTTGATAAGATATATTGTGTTCTGCGCTGTAACTACAAAAAATAGTTAAAAAAAGACTTATTACCAAAACCTGAATTTTTTTAAAATATCTATCTAACCTCACCCTATTATCCCCTGTATGATAGATTCTATTATTAAGATTACTATATTCATGTGACCAGAAACTACGATTTTAAAGGAAAAAAACGTGAAGAACTTTATTATTGTTTCCAACTGGAAAATGCAATTGTCCTACCAGCAGGCACTATCCTACCTAACAAGCCTAGTTAATAAAATGAGCCCTGAAACAGCCACACCTACCTTAGTTTTTTGTCCCTCGTTTGATGCTCTGGCAGGCGCTCAGGCTATCTTAAAGAACACAATTTTTAATCTAGGAGCCCAAGATTGCTCAGCACATTCTTCCGGCGCGTTTACGGGACAAGTCCAAGCAAGATCTCTTGCAGAACTTTCATGTCGCTACACCATTATTGGCCATAATGAGTTGCGTGTGTGTGGCCAAACATCAGAACTCATTGCCGCAAAAATGAGCCAGCTGAGAGCACACAACATAATACCAATTGTATGTGTCGGTGAGTCTGCTGATGATAAACAGAACAATAATTCACAAGCGGCACTCAAAAAACAAATACAGCCGTTGGTTGATGAGCTCAATAAACATTCAAAAAATAAGAAACAAATTATCATTGCGTATGAACCAGTATGGGCCATCGGGACATTAATTACCCCCAGCACCGAATATATTACTGCTCAACTGGTCTATATAAAAAACTTATTTAATGAGATGACGCATCCAATTCAAATACAAACGTTATATGGAGGCAGCATTGATGAGAATACTATTACTTCATTACTCAAAATACCTGAACTTGATGGAATACTGCTGGGAAAAGCAAGTCTCGATTCTCAAAAATTTAAAAAAATAGTACGCTCATGTATGTCTATTACAAAAAATTAACTATGGAGCACACATATGTTATATGGATTACTCGTTTCTTTGTTTATTTTTAATTCATTTTTATTAGTACTTCTTATTCTTATTCAACAAGGCAAAGGCAATATGGGCCTTGGTAATTTAGGCGGTGGCGCACAAATGCTCTTTGGTGGATCAGGCGGACAAGATATTTTTCAAAAAATCACCTGGATCTTAGGCGCAATTTTTATGGCAGGCTCATTATTATTAGCGGTAATGAAATCTTCACGTATTGATACCTATACTCGTTCAATGCGTCCATTAACAACTCAATCTGCACCTATGCCAACAGCATCTCAAGAATAATAGTCTACTCAATCTGATTTAACGAGCGTGGCGTGGTTACAGCATTCATCACTGGCTTAGGAACAAAAACACTCATGTTGTGTAACGCCATTGGCGCGTTTACTCTTTTTTTCTACCAAACACTAAAAGTATTATTTAGAACTAAACTGAAGCTCGGTAAAGTGTTTGATCAAATCAATAGAATCGGCGTTGACTCTATTTACATTGTAATCCTTACAGGCACCTTTAGCGGTATGGTTTTTGCACTCCAAAGCTATATTGGTTTTCAGCGTGTAGGTGGCGAACAATTTATTGGAGCCGTCGTTGCTCTTGGTATGATACGAGAACTGGGGCCGGTATTAACCGGACTCATGGTGACCGGTCGCGCTGGATCAGCCATTGCCGCTGAATTAGGCACCATGAGTATTACTGAACAAATAGATGCCCTTATAACGTTGCGTATTAATCCGTATCAGTATTTGATAGTACCGCGGGTACTTGCCGGCACTATTGCGTTGCCCTTTCTTGCTGTGTTTAGCATGCTTTGCGGTATCATGGGTGGATATATTATTTGTGTATATGTACTCCATTTAAGCCCTGAAGACTATATGAGCAACATTAAAACGTATGTTGAATTAGCAGATATTAGAGGCGGCTTAATAAAATCAGCTTTTTTTGGATTAATTTTGTCATGGGTAGGAGCCTACAAGGGCTACCACACCACAGGCGGAGCGCGCGGAGTAGGTATTTCTACTACTCAAAGCGTCGTGCTTGCCTCAATACTTATTCTGGTAAGCAATTACTTTCTCACCAAACTTCTTGAACATTTATAGCGTAAGAAATTATATGGCATTGATTGATATTGTTGATCTTAAAAAAAGGTTTGATACGCACTGGATTACCAAAGGGGTAAACCTTTCTATCCCTAAAGGCCAAATGACCGTTATTATCGGAAGATCTGGCGAAGGCAAATCAGTGCTATTAAAACAAATCATTGGGCTTATTAAACCCACATCAGGGTCAATAATAATCAATGGGGTAGATATTACTACTCTTTCTGATGCTCAACTTGAAGATCATTACAAAATGTTTGGGTACGTTTTTCAATTTGCCGCGTTGCTTGATTCCTTAACCGTGTTGGAAAACATAGGCATCACGTTGCTGGAAAAAGGTTGCTCAAAAAGCGAAATTTTACCTTTGGTAAAAGAAAAACTCGCATTAGTGAACCTAAGTCAATCAACACTCAATAAATATCCTTCAGAATTATCTGGTGGTATGAGAAAACGTGTTGGTCTTGCGCGAACTCTTATGACAAATCCCCAAGTCATTCTTTATGACGAGCCTACTACTGGTTTAGACCCGGTAACAACACGCGTTATCCATGAATTGATGCACGACATGCAACAAAAATTGAATATTACTTCTATTGCAATTTCCCATGACACTGAAATTTTTAATTATGCTGATAATGTAGCGCTCCTGCATGAAGGCACTATAAAATATTTTGGTGATGCAAAAACCATTTGGGAATGTGACAACCCTTTTATTCATCAGTTTATTAGAGGTCAAACACATGGCCCTATTCAATCAGACAATCCTAATCATTATTAAACGTTGATATTGGCCGCCATTCTTGCATGTCGCCCTGCTCTAGATTGTCAATTAATGATAATCCCGATTTTGTTTTTCGAATTTCTTTGACGGAAGTTTTGTGCCCTTTTTGGGGAACTAGATTACCATTTTTATATTTGACATAAATTGTTTTATCAAGCGGCAATTCATAATGTTTGGCCTTGGCAGGTGCGCCAGCTGGCCAAATTTTTATTGATAAAGAATTTTCAGCATCAAGGTCGCCTATCCGAATAACCGGCGATCTACTCAGATTATGCTTTTTGACCGTTTCATGCACGATAGCCTCAGTATCAGCATAAATGATACATTCGATGTCAACGTTGCTTTTGTTTTTTATTTCGAGATAAAATTTTTGCCCTGAAGCTCGCTTGGTGTATTCAATGATGATCGCATTAATTGATGCTACTGCAATCATGCCTACTATAATAATTATTCTTTGTACTATCTGAAAGTTCATGTTTACATCTCCTGTGTTAACTCCTAATGAGCATAGCACCTTACACAATGCATTTTCAATTTAAAATTTTTTTAGAATCATTATTGTTTTATAATTGCCATTTTTACTATTATTAAAAGAGAGCTTTTTAAAAAGGGTAATTATGAAGCAAGCAATATTCCTGATGGTGTTCTTTTCCTCCTTTATACCGGTGTGCGGGCAATGGCACATAAGCTCTTTGAATATAAACGCACCAAAAAACATCGTAGAAATTGCTGCTCAGTCCAAAAACAGTGTATGGGCATTAGTTCAAAACAAAGAAAATGTATTTTCAATTTATCTATGGGACGGCGCAACATGGTCTATTGTCAGCGGTATCATAAATGGCCCGGTGCAAAGATTTGATATTATTGGCTTCGTACCAGTTATATTGACCGCTCAAGAAGCTGAATCTCAGCGCATCCTCGCTTTAAAAAATAACGCATTTATTACTCGCCACACATTCAACACTCCATTGCCCGTAATTAATATTATTGAATTTCACAACACTCTTTTAGCGTTAGAAAACTCTAAAATACACCCTATCGGTCAGCTTCCTAACGCATTACAATACCTTACCAAACTCAACCACATCTCTGATTGGACGGTAGATGAGACAGAAAGATTGTGGCTGGTAGAAAAAACATTAGTTGGACAAGGCCGACAAACGACTCTTTTTATTAAATTAAAATATTGGGATGAGTTATCGCAAACTCTTAAACAAGCCTATCAGCAAATGGGTCCTCGGATATTTAAATTTTCAAGTGGAAGAGGAAAAACTATCTGGTCTTTGCAAGGAGACGCCCCAACTCAATTGTATGCATTTTGGTGGGACAGCGCCGCAAACAAATGGGATATTGCCGGAGCATTGAAGGGGTTAAAAAGTATTGATGTAACTCCAGATGGCACTGTTTATGGGTTGCACCACAACAATACCATCTACGAGTGGAGAGAACATTAATATTATTTTTCAGTTTCTGGTGTACTGAGCGTCGCGGGTATTGCGCCTTGTATCGGGCATGTATGCATCGTTTTGTCGCGATACATATAACCAAGCCAAAAACCAAATAGCCCCGTTAACAAAGATGCTACAAGCGCACGAGAACGTAGCTCATTTTCTTTTCGTTTATGTAACGAGCGACACCGATCAAAACTTATTACATCTTCAGGAATTTTGCCTTCGTGATGGTTTTTGTGAGGCTCTTTCATAGTATTTCCTTTTTAAAAATTAATTAGATCACACAAATGAGATTACAATAAAACTACTACAACCAGATTGCAATAGTTGCTACCTATTTTTGAAAATTCGGCCTTATGGCAAATCTATTGCCACGAAACTTTGTAATTTATAGGCTTGTAGCAATAATACATGTAATGTTATTTCATGAAGTTTTCTCTGGTATGTATACCCAAGGATAATACAATAGAAGATATCGTAAAAAAAATATGATAAGGAGTTTTGCATGCTCATGTCATTACTCGCAACGTGCGCGGGGATCATTCTTGTCTACATGACGATCTTTTTTGTCAATGCCCAGATAAAAAAAGACAACAGTATTGCTGATATTGCTTGGGGCCCAGGCTTTGCGCTAATTGCGCTCTACACTCTCTTTAACAGCGGTACATTTTTCCCACGACAATTGTTAGTCACAGCCTTAGTATTGCTCTGGGCAACACGACTTTCATCCCACATCCTCAAACGCAATTGGAATAAAGGCGAAGACGCACGCTATGCACAATGGCGACAAAGTTGGGGCAAACATGCAACCCTATTCAGCTTTACCAATGTTTTTTTACTGCAAGGTTTTTTATTGCTCGTAATTAGTTACCCGATAATGATAATCAATAGTTACTCAGATGCAACTTTAAATTACAAAGATTTTTTGGGTCTAGCAATGTGGCTCGTAGGCTTTTACTTTGAAGTAGTGGGCGACGCTCAACTTGCTGCATTTTTAAAGCAACCCGCTAACCGCGGCAAAATACTTATGTCTGGATTGTGGAAGTACACCCGTCATCCCAATTATTTTGGTGAAGCACTGCTCTGGTGGGGAATATTTGTGATCGCGCTTTCAGTGCCATATGGTTACACCAGCATAGTAAGTCCCGTGTTAATCACCTATCTACTCGTGTTTGTCTCAGGTATCCCACTTGCAGAAAAACAACTTGAAAAAAATGATCAATTTGCTGACTATAAAAAAAGAACGAGTTCCTTCATCCCCTGGTTTATCAATCAAGACTGAAGTTGTTGAACTCGCTTTATCAAAGACATAATAGAGCCGGTAGCCTGTTCCCTAATTTTTATATTATCACTCAAATATGCTGCTTGATTAAAATATTCAAGCGCTTTAGAAGTCTTAGTATTTTCATAGACTTGCCCTAACAGGAAGTAAGCAGCGGCTCTACATTGAGTATGTGATGAATCAAGAACAGGAATTAAATATTTTTTTACTACCTTAGGATTATTACTTAAGAGATACAATCTACCCAGAGCAACAGCGCTAAAGTATTTCTTATCATTTTTTGATGCGTCAACAACAAATGATAAATGTTTTATTGCAACGCCAACATCATTGAGCATTAGTGCGTCAAAGCCAATTTCGTGCGCAAGCTCACTCAGGGAATGATTAAGCTTTTCATCGATAAATTGATTGCTGGCAGCAAACGACACGCACTCATTAAAATATGCATCTGCTAATTGCACAAATTGAGTCGATACGTCAATGCGTTTTTTAATGGCTTTGTATTCTGTAATTGCCAAATCTATATGAGCGAGCAAATGGGCTAGCTCTTGCTCTTGCCTATCAAAAACTTGAACGCGTTGCATTGCAGATAAGGAAAACGAGAACAATAACAGCAATAATATCATAGTAACACCTAAGCTTATGTGAATTGTGACGCATTATTATCTCAATAAATTAAAGCTTAGTGTAGAGGGAAAATATGTTTAAAAAATTAATTATTGGGAAGATTCTGGAGTATCCACATATAATTTTAATGTTACAATTTCTTGGATAACTTCAGGTTGAAACTTCTGAAAAAAAACTAATGGGTGGACTTTATAATACGTTACTTCTTTTAAACTATGATGTTTTTTTGGCTCTTTTTTTAGCGTACATTCGCTACGCGCAAATGAGCGTATTGATGCCTCATCAAGGTGCTGAATACCCCCATCAGAATCTATGGACATGTTGTGATTATCGCAACTTATATCAAAATACCGCTCGTTAAATACACGCGCATCAAAACTTTCATTGACATACTCCCCATTCCTGGTCAAAAATAGTGCACGCGCAAGAAAATAAGCGCCTTGCTTTTGACTATCGTCTTTGACCAATTTGTTCCATGGCAAGCCGGTCAATGTCTCGCAATTGGTGTAGTTAAAATAGGTAGCCACCTGAGGATCGGCGTCGTGAAGCAAAATAAACTCTTCTTTTTTCTTTTTCTTATTTCGAAGAGTTTGATTTTTTTCGTTACAGACCATCAGTGATGATAGGCAACAGCATACGATGAGTATTTGACGCAGTAACTTCATACTACCCCCTGAACTTTTTTATAATCAATATAATGGGGATCGAATAGTTAGAACAATGTAATTATTAAAAAATTATCTCTCGAAATCTTTATAGAGCATGCTCGCTTGAATGCTACGATTATTCTGGTACTTATTGCTTGAATAGCGATCATATGCGCCTTCAATGGAGTGATAAAATATTTGGCAAATTTCCACATCAGGATAAATGCGAATAGGTTGAACACAAAATATTTCCAACGTCCAAAAGCCCTTAAAACCAACGTCGCCAAACCCAGCAGTGATATGAATAAACAATCCTAATCTACCAATAGAAGAGCGCCCTTCTAACATAGGCACGTACTCATCAGTCTCGGTATGCTCTACCGTTCTGCCTAAGTATAATTTACCAGTTTCAAGAACTAATCCTTCAGGTGGGATAATAAGTGAACGCGTGCTGTTTTTTTGCTTCATATCAAGAACAGCATCTTCGTATACCAATAGCTCATTATGTAAGCGCAAATTATAACTATTGGGACCCAGCTGTTTTTCATTGAATGGCGCAATATTAATCTGTTTGCCGAGTTTGTTTTTTATTTCTTTGCCCGAAAGAATCATAGAATGTAAACCTATTTTGTTTTAAAAATAAAAAATCTAACTACGTTAGAATGACTTTGTATCTATTGTAAGATTAACATAAGCTTGTTACAATGAAACCATTATTTTTAAAAAGTTATTAGTGCGTGAGCGTTAAGCGAAAGGCATACTATGATAGAAGCGCAAACACACGATAGTTCTATCATTGAACACATTAAAAATGAAAGCTCCCGCTTTCAGGGCCTTACCCAAGAAATAAGTAAGGTGATAATTGGTCATCATGAAGTAATCAATTTTATGATGATAGCAATTCTATGCAATGGCCACATCTTATTAGAAGGTGTTCCGGGCGTTGCTAAAACTACTATGATTAAGGCATTAACTAAGGCACTTGGATTAAAATTCAATAGAATCCAATTTACACCTGACCTCTTGCCCTCTGATGTTATCGGAACATTAATTTATAACCCTAAGACACAAGATTTTGAAACAAAAAAAGGTCCTATTTTTGCCAATTTAATTCTGGCCGACGAAATTAATCGTGCCCCTGCAAAAGTACAGGCTGCTTTGCTTGAAGCAATGCAAGAAAAACAAGTGACTATAGGCTCACATACGTATAAGCTTGATGAGCCGTTTTTGGTTTTTGCAACACAAAATCCTATTGAGCAAGAAGGAACGTATCGACTACCTGAAGCTCAGGTGGATCGCTTCATGTTTAAATTATTGGTAGATTATCCCAACAAACATGAAGAGCGAGAGTTATTAAAACGCTCATTAGACACCAGCTCATTGCGCCAGATCCTCAATAAAGAAGAAATAATTTCAGCTCAAAAATTAGTTGATGCTGTTTACATTGATGACAAAGTAATTGATTACATGGTAAACATTGTTTTTGCAACACGATCTCCTGAGCAATATGGGTTAAGCAACCTGAAGGCGTATATCCAATCAGGGGTATCACCGCGCGCTACATTAACACTGCATCATGCATCTAAAGCGTACGCTTTCCTAAAGAAGCGTCACTTTGTGACACCAGATGATGTAAAAGCCGTTGCGCTTGCAGCACTTCGTCATCGGTTAGTTCTTACGTATGAAGCAGAAGCCGATGGATTAAATACTGATACGGTGATAAATAAAATATTGCAAACTATTCCTTCTCCATAGTAGTCAGATTACCGCAGCGGTAAGTCATTTTCACACGATTCGGGGACTTGACAAAAAGCAAATATGAGGGGTATTGTGTGAAAGAACTTATCGAAGGAATGAATGAATGAAACAACCATTTTGGCTTTTAAACAGCGCGCTTCTTTTCCTTTTTATTTCCGTAATGGGTTTTATTCTTTTTTCTTCAGTTTCTGTGCCTGAGCGCGAAGATATTACTACTATAGAGTACGTAAAACCAATTACCACAACTTCTTCGCAAGTTAATATCAGCAAAATTTATGAAAATGATTTATTTAATACGGTTGTACCGGAAGTTCCTTCAGAACAAGCTCCCTCTTTTAATGTAGTCGCACCTGAGCCACCTGCACCTCAACCTATTTACAAACCTGAAGAGCAAAAGCCACAATTTCAAGACCCGCTCCCCATTACCTTGCGCGGCATTATTGTAATTGTGCAAGATGATACACGTAATCGTGCAATCATCGCCGAAAATGCCACTGGTCAAGAGTCAAGTTATCAAATTGGAGACCGCATAGAGGATGCGCAGCTCATTCGGATTATGAGTAATAAAATTATTTTCCTCCGATCTAATGGACAGCAAGAAGTATTGTACTTAAAAGAGCGCGATGCACAGTCGGACCCTGCCTTTACCTTCTTGGATGATTGGAGCAAGGTTATACGCTCGGTTTCTTACAACCATTACATTGTAAACATTGCTGAGTTTGCTTCTCGCGTACACAGCCTTGCCCAGCTGCTTGATATGCTTGATCTAACGGGGGTGTATAGCCAAGGATCAAGTATGGGATGCCGCATAGGAGCAGTAAATCCGGGCTCTCTTGGTTACGCGCTTGGATTAGAGCGTGGCGATATTGTAACTTCGATTAATGGGGTACCAGCAACGACCACTGCAAACCGATTTGCCATTTATCAGGATTTAACAGCTCTCAAGACAAACAGAACAATTCCCGTTACCATAATACGTGGTGGCTCTGAGTTAACTATAAATTATGAATTGCGAGAAACCTTAGAAAGACAATCAACACGAAACAATACACGAAGAACCGCAGACCAAATAACTCAAGAGCAATTAAAACGATTAGAACAACGAGAAACATTTGCACCAACTATTGAAGAATTAAGGGCCAGAGAAAGAAAAAATATGTTGGAAAAAGGAAGACGGCCAATACAAAACATGTTATCTAATGTAGAGTAAAAAATATGAATTTATATCGTATTCCTTTCGCGTGGTTTTTATTAATTTTGCTATCAATCACACCTTCATGTGGTAAAAAAAAGCCATGCGCTCCTACGCCTGAATGCTTTAAAAAACTTGAATCAAAACCACAACCGGTAGAAAAAGTATTAGAAAACGAACCGGTAAAACCAGTAATACCTGCAGAAAATCCTGTTTTTGCAGAGCCTGCACCCATGCCGGTAGAAGATGCAGAACCCGTAAGACCTCTTAATGATCAAGCGCTCAGAGAAAGTCCCACAGAGGCAACCGATCGCCTGATGCAAACTAAAGAGTTGCCACTTGAAGAACCACACATTGAGCTGCCGCGTCCTGAAGATTTAATTGAATTCTATTTTGAAAATGCTGACCTTGAACAGCTGGTAAAACAAATAGAAGATATTTACGACATCACCTTTATCACCGATGACACCGTAACCCCTCCGGCTCAAGGTGCCGTTGTGCGACCAATTAAAGGTAATAAAATATCTTTTAAAACAGAAAAACCATTAACAAAAAAAGCTGCGTGGAATTTATTTAATACATTTCTCTCGATTGCAGGGCTAGCTGTTGTACCAGAACCTACTCCCCGTGTAATGCGAATTACGACGACTGAAAATGCGCGAAGATCTCCTTTGCCTGCTTTTATTGGTGTACCTTTTGAGACATTGCCCGACAGCGATGAAATGGTACGATTTGTTTATTTTTACGACAACATATCAACTGACACGCTGCGCTCATTAATAGGCGATGATAATAAGCCGGGATTACGTAGCCCTACATCCGCCGTCGTCGTATTGCAAGAATTAAAAGCTCTGGTAATAACCGACAGAGCTTACAACATTAAAAGTTTAATGACCATCATAAAAGAGCTTGATAAAGCAAATGCACCACAGGCAATGTCCGTTTTAAAATTAACGCGTGCTGATGCAATGGATGTCGCAAAACTGTATAAACAATTAAACCCTGAAGAAGATCGTCAGAGCGTTACCGCCCGTCTATTTCCTGGACGAAGAACACCAACAGGACAGTATTTCCCTGAAAATACTAAGATTTTTGCAGAGCCGCGTACCAACTCATTAATTATCTTAGGAGCTGCGGAAGGCATTAAAAAAGTTGAAGACTTTATCAGCCGCTTTATCGACGTTGAGCTTACTCAACCGTATTCGCCGATTCACGTTATCAAAATGCGTTACGCTGATGCACGAACTATTGCAAACATCATGAATAGCGTGACAACTCTTGGGCAAAATAGCCCCAAGGTGTCTACGGCTCAGTTCGTGATGGCGATAAGTTTTTTAAACCCATGACCTTTGTGCCCGAGGCAGAGGGCAACCAACTGATTGTTCGTGCTGACTATGAAGACTTTTTAAAAGTTAAAGATATTGTGGCAATGCTTGATGCGCCTCAACGACAAGTTGCTGTTGAAGTATTAATATTACTTGTTGATCTTGTTAACACGAAAGAGCTTGGCGCACAGATTAGAACGCGAGTACCCGGCGTTGAAGGCCTGACTGGTTACGATGTTAATTTTCAGACATCTGGATTGCGTGCCGGCGGTGCTGCACAAGGGATTGTTCAAAATACCTTTGGGCCTGGGGCTAATCGCTTACTCGGCAATCTTCTTTCGCTGGTAAATTTTGCACCAGCTGGTAACACCGTTATCTCATTGGGTGATAATTTAAACGTATGGGCTATATTACAACTGTTACAAACAGTTAGTAACACTCAAGTAGTCTCTAACCCTTTTGTAATTGCAACTAATAAAACTAAGGCTACCGTAACGCTGGGAGAAATTCGTCGCTTAATCACCAGTCAAATTATTAGTAACGCAACAGCAAACACATTTGGTGATGAGTCAGCTAAACTAGAAATCAACGTCACACCACAAATAAACTCCGATGGTATGATCGTACTTGATCTTGGCATTGAATTATCAAACTTCATCACCGCTGCTGATCCAGTTAACGCAGCCCGTATTACCAGAAAAATCAACACCACCACAATTTCTGCAAACCGAGAGGTAATAGCACTGGGTGGATTGATACAAAATACAACGACCAATAATATTAGTAAGGTTCCTATATTAGGGGACATTCCAGGTCTTGGATGGCTCTTTAAAAATAGACGCCAGGCAGAGCGTAAACAAGATTTACTCATTTTAATTTCTACCACTATTATTGAACCGTTTGATCGTGGAACCGTTTCGCAATTTACTCAAAAGCATATCACTGAGTATGAGTTGACCATGGATGACATGCGTGATGTTTCACAAAAACGTGATCCAGTACAACAACTGTTCTTCCAACCAAGTCGCCCATCAACCGAGCGTGCTGCGGATGACTTCATATTCCAGCGTAAAAACAATAGTTGTCCTATGCCATCAGAACCACCAATACCTACGGTAGGACCCAGAGAAGCATTAGATTTGGCTCACACAACGATACAACAACCTGAACTTGGTGTTCAGCCACGTTCACGATCACTCGCACACAGTACATCCAAAAAATCACTGGCTGACTTATTTGCACAAGAACAGCAAGAAGGAGTACAGTCATGATACGAGAGCTGTTTATTCCACAAGAAGTAAAAAATTACTACATTGTGCCCACGCGCATTATTGGGTTTGATATTGGCAAGACTCAGGTAACGGCAACACAAGTGCTTGCTAAAGGGCGCAAGCTATTTGTTGAAAAATGGTATCAAGAACAACTTGATACTGATGTTGCAGCAGATTATGATGCACGAGTAACTGCCGCAATTAAAAAAATTATTGATTCTGTTGATTCAAAATACCAAGCAATCCATAGCTCAATTAGCAATGCACAAGCAATTTTTAAAGAACTTAAATTTCCTTTTACTGAGCCAGAAATGATCAGTCGTGTGGTGCATCATGAGATTGAGCCGCTATTACCTTTTCCCATAGAAGATGCAGTTATTGATTTTGTGATCACTAAAATAAATAAAGAAGAAAAGAGTGCAGAAGTCTTGATTGCTGCGGTGCAAAAACAACACATCGCTCATCATCTGGCACTTTTTGAAGCTGCAGGTGTCGATCCTGATCGCGTAACCATTGATTTATTTGCATTGTATGGTTTGTATCATGAATTGTATAACACCAGTCATGGTGACACAATCATCGCAGAAATAGGTATCCAATCAACGCGCATGGCTTACATTCAACACGGCCAATTACGATCAATGCGTACACTGCCCAAAGGAATTTTTGATGTTGCGCGTATTGCAAGTGAAGAACTTGATATATCATTTTCAGACGCACTTAACCACATCATGCGGTATGGTCTTGAAAAGCATGCAACTAACGATAATTATACCCAAGCTATAACTAAAGGATTTGCATCACTTGCTCAAGATATGCAATTTACCATACATTCATTTACATCACATAATCCCGCTGAATTAGATTCGGTCTTGTTCTTTGGACAAACAGTAAACATAAAAGGAATGTTGGATTATTTCTCGCAACAATTTCAATTACCAGCTACGGTATTTGATTTTGCCACTATTAAAAAAACACATTTAGTATTGCCGAAAAAAAACAACTTTCCTCAAGAAAATATTGCAAGTTTAGCAGTTGCATTGCCTAGTACAATTACTGGCTCATTTAATTTACGCAAAAAAGAATTTGCAACGGAATCTCCGTGGTTAATTTCACGACAGCTTCTTACCAGCGCACTATTAGCCCTTGGCATCATTGGGTCTTTGCTGGCCTACAATTTCTTAACGGTAAGAACGCTACGCAACGAAGCGTATAGTTCTCAAGAAGAAGTAATTGAAACATTGCGCGAGCGGTTCCCAAAAATACCAGATGATATCAATGACCTGGACGATATTATCGCAGAAGCTCAACGAGCGGTTAATGACGAGGAAAAGCGCTTTGCGGTACTCACTACGGCTCGCACATCATATTTAAAGTACTTGCTTGAATTAACTGATAAAATTGACAAACAAGCGCTCGATTTGGATCTTGAAAAAATTACCATCTCATCAGATCGCATCTTAACTCTCCAAGGAAAAGTTAAAGATTACGAAGCATTGAAAAATCTCGAGCGAGATCTAAAAAAATCAAAGCTCTTTAAATTAATCGAAGAAGGCAAAGAGCCACAATTTACCATTGTTATCCGTTTACTAGGTAACGGTCAGGAGAAATCATGACCTTGTTAAAAAAAATTCAAGACTTTATTCAAAATCTTAATGAGAAATCGTTTATTAAATATGTAATTCTCTTTTGGTGTTTCATATTTTTGATCGTGCTGTTACTAGTGGTAAATTATTTTTTGAGTGTTTCCTCAGCACAGCAACAAATTAACGCTATTAATGACTCACGTGAACAAACCGTAGAAATTTTACAAAAAGCACAACGCGTTGAACAACAGCGAAAAGCGGTTGATGCAATCTTAGCACAAGATCCTGAATTCAAAATTGATGGATTCATTAGAGACATCACTAAAAATTTAAATCTTGAGCAACATTTTACTTCAGGTGAGTTTACTACCAGTACTGTCGAAGACAACTACCGAGAGCAAGCAGAAAAAGTAACGCTCGATGGTATTAACATGAAGCAACTCACACAGTTTTTATCCACGATAGAACAAACAAATCGTTTGTATATTAAAGATTTAGAAATTGTACGATCTGAAAAAAACCCAAGAACCATTAATTCGACATTAACTATAGCAACATTGTTACCGCCCTTGGCCCGTGAGGGAATATGATAGTATTACTTATTCTTCTATTTGTAAGCACCGCTCTTTGCGCTGATGAGGCAAAAAGCTTGTATCATCGCAGCTCATTAGGTGAAAAAGTTTCACCTAAACCCAATGAAAAACCTTCAAAGGGAAATCAGCGCAAACGAAAAATTAGCTTTTATTTTGATAACGAAGATTTAGTCGACGTTATTAATTTAATGAGCGCTGAAAAAAAAATTAATGTAGTGTTACCCAAAGAACCAATAACGCAAAAAGTTACCTTGCATATTGAGGAAAAACTCACCGTTCCTGAAGCATGGGATATCTTGCAAACATTGCTTAATGTTGCCGGCTATAGCATGGTACCGCATGCAGGTACGTTTCAAATTTTAAGGACATCTCCAGAAATTATTAGAGAATCATTGCCATTGTATGTCGGTGTATTGCCACCTGATACGGATCAGCCCGTACGCTATTTGCATTACTTGCACAATATACGCGCATCTGAAGGGACTGACAGTGAACTTCTTGCGATACTTAGAAGTATTTTATCAGACAATCCATTACTTAAAGCTGATATTCGCGTTGATGTTGCGACCAACAGTTTTCTTATTACGGACCGTGCAAGCAATATACGTGCTGCAGTAAACATATTAAACTCTCTTGATCAAACGACTTACAAAGAAACACTGGAAGTGCTTAGATTGCATTTTGTACAAGCCTCGTTTGTAGTTGATCAAATACTCAAAGAGTTACAAATAACGGTTGAGCCTCAACGGTTACCGGGCATGAAAAAGCCAGAGGGTGCTTATTTTCAACCGGTTGCTGCAGCAGCATTGCCGCGTACAAATTCAATCATCCTGCGCGGACGGACTCAAGCGGTAGAGCGTCTAAAAGATTTTATAATGAAATACATAGATGTAGAAATTGGCAGCGGAAGATCAATTTTGCACGTATATCAATTGCAATACCTCGACGCTGACACATTTGTGCCTGTACTTGAATCATTGATTAGGGGCCAACGTGGCGCTGGTCCTGATCAAGCCCGTGCAGACTCGGGCGCTGAAGGCGGTCCTGAGCGTATGCTGCAAACCGTAATTGTAAAAAGCGATAGAACATTAAATCTGGGCAACGAAGAAGCTCAGCGTGGAAAATTTGCTGGTAATAATAATCTTATTGTTGCAGCTCGCTCTGATGATTGGGAATATATTAAAAAATTTATTGAGCAAGTTGATCGACCACAAGATATTGTGATGCTGCAAGTATTGATTGCAGACTTAACATTAAATGACGTACGTTTAATTGGAAGCTCAATTAGAAACCCCGCGCAATTACCCTTGCCACATTTAGTTAATTTCCAATCAGCGCAAACCACACCCAATGTCTTACTTAATGAAAATACCGTACCTCCGGCAAATACCTTGCAATCAGATTTGTTGCGTAATGCCTATGCAGCCAATGGTACACCTGGTGACGCGCGAAGTGCGGCAAGCTTTTTTGGCCCAGGATCGGTGGCCCTTTCACTAAATGATCCAAATAGCGGGCAAACATGGGGTATATTCCAACTGCAAAAACTACTTGATAATACAAAAGTGTTAAGCCATCCACACGTGATAGCTATAAATAATAAGCAAGCTATGATCACCGTTACTGAGGAGCGTTTTTTACAAGATGCTGCTGCAGGTTCTTCTGGTGGTGCTATTAACGCAACCCGTAAGTGGATCCCTGCTCGATTAACAGTAGGTATCACACCACGTATTAGTTCTGCAAACACCGTAAATCTATATATTGAAGTCGATATTGAGCAATTTTTGAGCAATAACGTCACTGATGGTAACCGTGTGACACGTAAAGTAATTACTAATGCTAATGTTGGTAATGGATGTGTTCTTGCACTGGGCGGACTTACCCGTATAGATATGCTTGATGCACTCAATGAAACACCATTATTAGGTAAAATTCCTTTTTTTGGGTGGTTGTTTAAACGTAGAAGCAGTGCTGCAACTAAAAGTTTTTTAACGGTGTTTATTTCTCCTACCATTATTAAACCACGTTTACGTGCAGGCATTAGTGACTTGACCAAAGATTATGTAGAAATTGCCCAAAATTACAGCAATGAAAATTACATCTTTGATAACTTGCGTGATCCGATTACTCGTTGGTTCTTCCAACCAGCGCGCGAACCGGCACAAACACTTGTTGATCAATATCTTGCAACAGATCCTGATATTGCTGCTGATGCCTATGCTGAGGATATTTTAGATGAGCGAGACATCGAAAGCAGATTTCACATTGCATGCAAAGATAAACCCGCAAAACAAGAAGACGCTAAAGATCAGCAGCTAAAAGATCTGGTCAGTCAGATAGAGGAAAATCCGTTTTCACGAGCCTAATAAAGAAAACATTAAAAAGTCTTCAATGCGCATGAGCTGATTATATTTAGCCATGCGCTCACCTCGTGAAAAGCCGCCTGCTTTGATATACGGCACACTGCATCCTACTACAAGGTCAACAATGAAGGTATCATTGGTCTCACCTGAGCGGTGTGACACAATACTCTGCAACTCGTATGCTTTGCACAATTTGATTGCTTGAAGCGTCTCGGTCACGGTACCAACCTGATTGGGTTTAATTATGACACCGGTTGCCAAACTTTGCTCAATGCCCTGCACAATACGATGTTGGTTTGATGCAAATAAATCATCACCTACGATTAATACTTTTTCTGCAAGTCGGTTGGTAAGCTCTTTCCATCCTTCAATATCGGTGTCGGCAAGCCCATCTTCAATTGAATAAAGGGGATAGCTGTTTGCTAGTTTTTCATACCAATCAATCATATCTTGGGTTGTTTTGTACTCATGACCCCATTTGTAGATTTTTTTGGTCTCATCATAAAACTGGCTTGCTGCAACATCAATTGCTATAACAAATTTAAGACCAGTTTTTAATTGCGCGCGTTCTATTGCGAGCATTAAAATATCAAATGCTTCCATTTCATCAGTAAACTGGGGCGAATAGCCACCTTCATCACCAACAAGAATTGATTTTTTCTTTTCTTTAAGAACATGTTTTAACTCTTGCGCAATAACAAAGCCACCCTCCATCGAGTCTCTAAAACTTTGGGCACCTACCGGTATTACCATAAGCTCTTGGATAATCAAATTGTTGTCTGCATGTGCCCCGCCATTAATCACATTAAACAACGGAAAGGGTAAACTCACCGAATTAAAGTCACATAAATGCCCAGCAAGCTCGTATGGCTCCACGCCGGCAATCAATGCTTGCGATCTAAATATACACATACTTGCAGCAAGAATCGTATTGGCACCAAGCTTGGACTTATCTGTTGTACCATCAAGCTCAATCATATGTAAATCCATGGTGATTGCTTCTGGCTCTTGGCCAATTAATGCTGGCGCAATAATATTTTCTAAATTTTCTATAGCAGCAGACACGCCATGCCCACCTAATCTTTTTTCATCACGCAATTCTTTTGCTTCAAACTGCCCCTTTGAAACACCGGATGCCACAGAAGAAGTGACTGAAAACCCTTCTTCTAAAAACATTTCACACTCAAGAGTTGGCATACCACGGGAGTCATATATTTCACGGCCTATGATTTTGGTAATTTTCATTAAAACTCCCCTATGCAGTAATGTTTATAGTAAACCTTACTTGCTACTATACACAGTTTGTTAGAGTGAGAATATGGTTTGGGAATTTTGGAAAAATACTCATGATTTTTAACACTTGCTAATCAAACAACCCAGAGCGCTTAACTGCTTCCATCTCATCTTCATAGATTTTTTTTAAAACATTTTTTGCATCATAATACGCAATTATAGCTGCAACTTCGTAGGGCCAAGGCAACAGTATAGTTTGTTTTTTAGCTTTCCCTGAAAGCATTTCTTTAATTATTGTGTAACGATGCAACATCCTTCCCTCTACTTTGTGGTCATTCTTTTTGGCAAGCTCATAGGGTGTCAGACCTTGATTGTTTACTAGTTTTTCATCAATTACCGGGCAGACGAGGAGCGATGCGATTGCGTAATGATGATTGTTAGAGAATTTTTGTTTTTTAACACTATAATGTAACGGCGTGTCACCATCGGTTGTTTGTGAGTTAATAAGATTTATCCGGCTTGGTTTTTGCGCTGCTAACTGTTCTAAAAACTTTTTTACTATTTTTCCCTTTAGATGGTCCCATCCACGCACCACATGAAACACTGTTTCTTTATCTAGATTCCGTTTACTTACATCAGCGCCGTGAGCAAGTAAGCAATTAATTACATTAATATCATACGCAAACATAACAGGTGTGTTGCCTCGATTGTCTAATGCATTCGGGTCAGCGCCAGCCTTGAGCAAGACCGACAAACCAGGAACGTTGCAGGCAGTAACTGCATAATGCACTGCATACTTTAAGCGTTCATCATGTGCATTAACTTTTTTACTTTTTTTTATCAGAAAATCTAAGACCTCGGCAGAATCAGGCCATTCATCATGAGGCCGCCGTTCAGCATATTTGCAAACAATGTGATCAGTAATCACAACTCCTCTGTTCACCATTAACTCTATAATATTTAATAGAGGCCCTTTTCGGTTGATTAACGCCTCCAAAATAGTTTCTTTGGTTTCGTACCATGGATGAGTAAAAACAATTTTGTTAAGATCATGTATTGAACTGAGTCTTTCTTCTATTTCTTCAAGTGGCTCATATTTAATGGCGCGCTCTATTAAATCAAGTTCGGTTAAAGGACGCTCATATGAGTATATAGATATCGAAGTGAGCACAATTGTATGTGCTAGAAAAAAAATGAATTTCATTTTGTAGTTATCCACATCATAAAATGATACATAAGAGGTGTTTACAGTAGATGTGTATGTAGAATAACTATATCAATTTGTTTGTATAGAAAAGGAGAAAGAAATTTTCTTTCTCCTTATATTTTTTAGTTAGAATCTTCAATGCGCAACGTTTGTGGCACGTATAACGGTCTTCCGTTTTCATCAACGCGTTCACGCACATCACGGATTTCACCCATTGATCTAATATTGAATGTGCGGCCGCGGCATGCAATACCTTGCACGTTAAGACTTGTTGTTAATCCTTGAACAACACCACTTCTTCCGATAGCCGTAACACGGTTAACGCAATACCCACGAGTATTTATTTCCCATGTTCTACCCGGCTCAATCACTTGATTAGGATTTGACCAGGTACCAATAGCATTAAGCTCTACGTATACTTGGCCAGCGGTATTATTGTTTACACGGTATACATACGCTTGTACTGCGCATGATGCAATGCTTAGTAAGCTAAATAAGATTAATTTTAATTTCATAGTAATCACCTTTAATTTGAAAGCTCTATATTAAGCCCTTGATACTGCAAAATATTTGTCTGCAAATTTCTTGCTAATGGCAAACGTGGGGTAATGTGTATGGTTCTATTACGGCATCTGTTGCCGGGAATGTTAGCTGTCGCATTTGATAATCCGATTGTTGAACCAGTAACACCAGAAACTGAGATTCTGCTCGGACACCAGCCAATAGTATTTGCAGTCCATTCTGCTGATGGATCTACATCTTGTGTGTAGGTTGGACCTGCAGTGGTTTCAATTGCTACTGAAACAATACCATCCGTTGTGTTAATAACTCTCATTAGATAGGCATTTGCATTAAAGACGCCGGTCATAAGAAGCAGCGCTAACAATTTATACTTCATATACTTCCTTTTTGTTATTTATTACGTTTATTTAAAACTTTTTGATCAACCATTTACTCTTCTTGTATGTATATAGACTCAACTTCTTCGGTGCGTTGAGGAGCATTAAAATCTATTGTAGGAATCCAAAGATTTCGTGTCATCGTGCGACTTCTTATAACAAAATTTCTTCCTCTGCAAGCATTTCCTTGTAAATCTAAACTATCCTGCCGCCGCGCTCCACCGATAACAAACTCAGGAACATAGGCAAGAATTGAGTTTACGCAAAAAATCCCTGTATTGATTCTGGTTTCAGTGTGGGGCTCTAATGTTACATTTCTATTCTGACGACCGATTTCATTTAATATTACCACCACTCGATTATTGGTAGTGTTCCTTACTCTAAACGTGTAAGCTTCTGCGCACAATGAGACTGCAGCAGCAAAAATCATTATTACATAATTCAACTTCATAAAAAAACCTCGTCGCTCAAACCAACTATTTACAATTAGAATATCAAATTCAAAACTGCAAATACCATGAATTAAGCAAAATGAGGATTAAATTAGTTATTGAAAATATTTATCAATCAGGATGCATTAATTCTCAGATGACATTAAATTATTATTCAACGATGCAGATTTTTCTTTTGTGGTAAGGGTTTTACGTGTTTTCCTTTTAAATATGTGCTCAAAGCCTCGTACATGATTTCTTTGACGGTCAGGCGTTCCCAATACGCCAGAGCACGAATTTTTTCATTCATTTTTTCTTCCACGATAAAGGTCGCACGAGTCCAGCCTTCGGGTAACCCTTTTTGAGTGCTTTTACTTTTCTCAATTAATGTTGCAAGAGATTGATAAGATTCGTCTTTGATTTGTTGCTTGTGGCTTTTTTGTGGTCCTTTTTGACCATTATATTCGATAAGCTTTTTGGTATGCGACCAAGTCCATTTTTCATCGTATTTCCTCATGTATGTTTACTGAGTAAATCAAGTACCCTTATGTTCATATTACTTTCGCGCTTACTTATTCACCGTGCGGGCTATCACTTCTTTGCACAATGCATAGTAATCTTTTGCGCCATTTGATTCAGGGTTGTGGCTGTAAATATCTTTGCCAAAACTCGGAGCTTCAGTTAATGCGACATTTTCACGTATTACCGTTTTAAAGGCTTTACCTTTGAAGTTTGATTTTAAATAAGCAACCACTTCCTTGTTGATCTTTCTTCGATTAAACCGAGTACCTATAATACCACCTACTTGCAAATGTGGGTTAGTATGACTGGTAATCAAACTAAGGGTGTCCATTAATTGCCCTAATCCTTGTAATGCCAAAAACTCAGTTTGCACGGGAATATAAACTTCATGTGCAGCAGTAAGCGCATTGATTGCAAGAAGCCCTAAACTTGGTGGGCAATCGATAAAAATATAATCGTAACCTTTTATACTTTTGATAATTTTTTTAAGAAGATATTCTTTTTCAGCAGCCGTGCGATATTCTTGCTCAAGGCTTGATAACTCTATTGAGGCGGGAATAATTGAAAGTTTGTCTTTTTTTATAACAACTTCTTCTAATAAAACTTGATTCTTAACAAGATGATATATTGAATAGGTGGGCGATTCTATACCAAGGGAGCATGAGAGACTTGCTTGTGGGTCAAAATCAACCAACAGTACTTTTTTTTGTAATTTTGCAAGACCTGCACCTATGTTAATAGTTGATGTAGTTTTTCCTACACCACCTTTTTGATTCAAAAAAGCAATTACTTTTGTTTTCATACAATCCCCTGTTTTGGACCTCTATAAACCCTGGTTACGCTTACCATACGTAAACAATATAAACATACGCAATAGTTTTAATTGACTATTAATCAGTAAAAAAAATTTTTGTTGTAACAAAAGTTTACATAATCTTATGAATGAGGATTGATCTGAAGCCCATATCGGGAGATCAAAAAAAAAGAGCCGCTCGGTCGAGCAGCTCTTAAACTGAACGTTTATTTTGTTAGTTTTTCATTTAACTTAAGACCATAGTCTCGAAGCTTGAGAGGATTAACCTGTGTAGGCGCATCCATCATAGGGTCATGCCCACGTGCGGTTTTTGGAAATGCAATTACTTCGCGAATAGAAGACGCATTACTCATCAACATTACCAATCTGTCAAGACCAAGCGCAATGCCACCATGCGGAGGGAAGCCAAGATCTTGAGCTTCAAGTAAGAACCCGAATTGATCTTGCATTTCTTGCTTATTTAATCCCAGAATTTGAAACACTTTGTCCTGTATTTCAGAATTATAAATTCGAATAGAACCACCGCCAAGCTCCACACCATTTAAAATTACGTCATACGCTCGCGCTTTCATCTGGCTATTGTCTTGCGTTTGCCAGCCATCTTGTGGGCTGGTAAACGGGTGATTTACTGAATGCCATTTTTTTGTTTCTTTATCAAATGCAAATAGCGGGAAATCAGTAACCCATGAAAAATTAAACTCATCCTGAGGAATCATATTCAAATCATGCGCTAACTGCAGGCGTAATCTACCCAGTATCGTCCATGCATCTTGGTAATCACCCGCGACAATAAAGAGGGTACTGTCTTCTGCAAATGTAGGAAAAACAGTTTTGATTTGTTCGACAAAATCAGTTGGTAAAAATTTTGCAATTGGCGATTCAACAACACCATCTTTTAGCCTCAACCACACTAATCCCTGCGCGCCCATTTGTTGAGCTTTGGCAACGTATCCTTCAAGCTCGGAACGACTAAAAGCATGCTTTTCAATGTGAACTGCGCCTATCTTACCGTTATTTGAAAGCACAGACTTTAAGAATTTTAACTCCGTATTAGCAAATAATGACGTGCAATCTTTAATCTTTAGATCAAAACGCAAATCAGGTTTGTCTGAACCATAGTCAGCAAGCGCCTGATCCCAGGTAATGCGTGGGAAGGGCAATGTTAATTCTTTACCAAAAACCATCTTCCAAACATGATTCAATAAATTTTCAATAATTGTTTGAATGTCTTTTTCATTAATAAATGACATTTCTAAATCAAGCTGAGTAAATTCAGGCTGTCTATCTGCACGCAAATCTTCATCGCGAAAGCAACGAGCAATTTGAAAATAGCGCTCAATGCCACCTGCCATTAATAATTGTTTGTATAATTGCGGTGATTGCGGCAATGCATAGAAGGACCCTTGATTAACACGAGAAGGCACTAAAAATTCACGCGCGCCTTCGCCCGTGTTTTTAGTAAGGAGCGGAGTTTCTACTTCGTAAAAACCTTGTTTTTGCAAAAATTCGCGCATTGCAAAAAAAACATTGTTGCGCAATTGCAAGCGATGCAACATTTCAGGTCTGCGCAAATCAAGGTAACGATATTTTAGACGCAACTCTTCATCAACATTATCTTCTTCAAGCATAAATGGTAAATTTTTTGCCTTGTTGAGAATAGTGAGTGCCGTTACTTGTAATTCGTACTTACCCGTAGGGATTTCATTGTTCACCGTTTGTGCGGATCGTTCTACCACAGTACCCGATACACAAATTACATACTCACTTCTAAGTTTATGCGCATCTTCATGTGCCACTTTTGAAAATGCATCATTAAAGACAAGCTGCATAATCCCCGAACGATCACGTAAGTCTATAAAAATAAGACCCCCATGATCACGACGTCTGTGCACCCATCCGCATAAATCAATTGTTTTATTAACTAATGTACTATCTACCAATCCACAGGAAATTGTTCGCTTGAATTGCATGGCGCCTCTTTGCAAAATTAGGAACGTGACTTTTACATGTATATTACCAGTATTCTCAAATACTGATATGAGTTATCATACCAAAAAAGGGGCCGTTGTAAGGCCCCTTCAATTTTCAACTATTAAGTTCTTAAAAAGTAAACTCAAGACCCATGTTAAGTGTTACTGACTTGTCTGTACCAATATTAGGGACATCACATTTTTTAACACAACTGGTATCTATTTGCTCAAGAGCTTTCTTTTGGTCTGAGTTGAGCGGTCTTCCACGAATATCAGTGTAGTGATCGCCAGGGAAGAATATCGATGCAACACCAAACAGCTTGAGGTTTTCAAGCAAGTATACGTGAGCAAATAAGTTAGTTTCAAAGCCCAAGAATGAGCGAGCTGTTGAAGACAACTCTTTTTTAGTTACATAATCATAACGGTTACCCGGCGCTGGTTGCCAGTACGCAAGAATATTTGGATTAATGCTCACACGACGCTGTGAAGAACATGGTCTATATAATGCACCACCACCCACTAGGGCAATATTAGTAAAACCAACAACACCTTGTGGGAACGCAGTTGGATTTACGATACCATCTTTGCCTGCAATAGGACGTTGTAATTTTCCTGACCCAAAGAAGAAGGCACTACGTACACGCTTACCAGAATACAATTCTTGCAATCCAACGAATCCACCAAAATTACCATCCATCTCTTCAGTGTTAGGATCTCTATCACCACTTGAATATGCTGCTGTCAAAGAAAGCATCAGATCTTTTTTATAAACCCACCAGCCAGCGTCTCCTACAAACATTAATCCTTGGTAGGAGTTTGTGTACGGATCTCTAAAGCGGCATGAGTCGTTAATCATTGTAATAGGAGCAGGCAAATAGCCAACATTATTTTCTAAGGTTTGACCAACTTGTCTACCATTAAACTCTGCACCTTGGTGACAACGGTTAATAAGTTTTTGTGCGTCAGAACCAGGAATGTAAGGAATTTTATTTCCATTACCATCAGTTACTTTGCTATTAACTTGAACTAAGTAACCATCACGATTTTCAAGTTCAGGACGATTTCTGTCTAATCCTTTTACTGACTGTGCTCCGACGTTGAATGCACAATCAAAGCCACACTCAAAACGAGGTGCATTAAATTCTGCAGCCAACCCAAAAGTACCAAGGTGGCTTGACGCGCTTGCCATGTACTCTAATTTTTGTTCAGGATCATTATTATATAAGCAGTACGGCTCAACAGTTAACTTACCCACTTTTTCATTTTTAAATACGGTCCAGTTTAAGCGGCTGGCAACTAAATAGTTGATTTTACCAAACCCACGAACAGGATTATCGCGATAGTTAATGAGGTGGCCAAGCACTTTTGCATTGGTATCACTCAAGGTCGCACTGTTATTATTCAGTACTGCGCCATAAATATCATAACTTAATTTGCTTTGTACAATGTCACCACCAAATTTTGCTCCAAATGCAAATTGATCAATAATGCTATCACTGTAAAAACCAAGGAGATCAGGACCTACACCAAATGCTGAACCTAATGAAATACCACGACCAAGCTCAAAAGGGAACGCACCAATTTTAAAACGGTGCTCATTTGAAAAACCTAATCCGAGCGCCTCATTAATTGAAAAATCAAGCCACAACTCACGAATCCACATAAATAGACGTGGCAAGAAGTGTTTGTGATCACCTATCATTGAATCAAGCACTTTTAAACGCGCATCAGTGGTTGGTGAAATACTAGTAGGAAGACCCCAAATTGCTTTATTTCTAAATGTACTCATGAACTCAGCAACAGGAATACCATAACATTCTTGGCCATACAAAATATTAATATTTACATCAAATACATGACGTGAAAAGAAGATTTGATCTTGTTGGTTTTTGTTATTTAATAAGCTTAAATTTTTGCCATAAAAGGTCTCAGGTTTATATAAACCCCATAACGCAAACTCAAAGTCGGTATCAGTTTTAAAACCGCATCGTGCATTAGTATCTTGAAAAGAAAACATGCCCGCAATTATCGTTGCGAGTACATACATTATACTCTGAGGTCTGTTCATCGTTTGGGCTCCTGCAGTAACCTGAGAAAAAGCAAAAGCTCCCTCTATTGGGAGCTTCATTTCCACTAGTGATATTGGTAAAAAAATCTACATTACAAGCGCGTATGCGCTTTTGAAAGTATACAATTAGTAGCCTACTTTTATTTATTCAATTGTCAACAAGATAACGCTGTTAAACAGCGTTTTTTGAGTATATTCTGGTAGATGGAATTACTTTTTTTACCCCTTAAACAAAGTTTACCCATGACACACAAAAAACACTCCCGGTTGTTAGGCGCCCACATGTCGATAGCAGGTGGCTTTGATCAAGCGATTATAAACGGCCAGTCAATACATTGCACGGCAATACAAATCTTCACCAAGAGCAATCGTCAATGGGCGGCGCGCCCCATAGAGCCAAGCCAAGTAGAACAATTTATCTCCGCACAAAAGGCTTCAAATATAAAAACGGTTGTTGCGCACGCCAGTTATTTGATCAATCTGGGTTCATCAAACCCTGAGACTATTGAAAAATCGCGCCAGGCATTAGCAATAGAGTTGCAACGTTGCGACACCCTTGCTATTCCCTATCTCGTGTTGCATCCGGGCTCGGGATTAGGCGGTAACCCTCAAGACGCCCTCAAACAAATTGCTTCTCTTATTGATGAAATAATTGAAGAAACCAAACCAAAATGCATGATTTTGCTTGAAAATATGGCAGGTCAAGGATCTGCGTTGTGCTCAAAATTTGAACAACTTGCAGAACTTCGCCAACTAAGTCGCCACAAACGCTCCCTTGGATTTTGCTTTGATACCTGCCATGCGTTTGCAGCTGGCTACGACTTAAGAAATGAAAACACATACCACGCATTGTGGCACGAGTTTGATACAACTATAGGCATTGAACATCTAAAAATCATACATCTTAATGATTCAAAAAAAGAGCTCGGCGCATGCAGGGATAGACATGAAGATATTGGCCAAGGGCTTATTGGTTTAGAAGGTTTTGCATTACTCATGAATGACAAAAAACTGTTTGATGTTCCAAAAATCTTAGAAACACCACGAGATACACTAGAAGACTACGCACGAAACATGCAGGTACTCAACTCGTTATTAACAAAAGAAACGAAAAAATTATTGGGATTGTAAGAATTGAGCCAAGTAATAGACAAGAATAGAAAAAAGCTAAGAAGGAATTGTAGTTATTACTCTTATCTATTACTTACTCATAAGCAGTGTATTTAACCATATCCCTGGTGTGATTAGTAAGGAGGAGTAACTTTTCAACCAAGGTGATAACAATTCTGCTCAAAAAAAAATAAAAAACAATAAAACTGCTAATGTGTAAAAAAGCAACAACAAAAAAAGCCTTATTTAAAGGCATTTTTTTAAAAAAGATTGTTCAATTTTTAAAAAACAACAAAAAAACAACAGAATTTACATTTAGTAACAACGCTTTTTATACCGTGTTTTTTTGTTGTTTTAGATAAGATTGTAGATAATAAAAAAGCCGCTTTTTGTAAGCGGCTTTTTATATTTTTTTAGTATCTATTATTTTTCAGGCACTTCTATGTAGCATTCTACGCGATCATCAACAAGCCAATCGTTGAACCCTTCAACCATAAATGCACACTCATATCCTGTGTGAACTTCTTTGACCGTTTTCTTGTCACGTTGCAAGCTAGTAATTTTGCCGGCACCAATCTTTCTGTTGCCGCGGAATACAACTACGCTACCTTCACGGGTGAAGATACCTTCCTTGATGTAAGATCCGGCAATAACGCCAAGATTCTTAATATCAAACACTTTGCGAACAACAGCTTCGCCAATTTTTTTGCGTACGTATTTAATCTCTTTACCACGCTCAGCAATATCTTCTAATGCCTCAAGCAGTTTATAAATAATCTCATACGTATCAATTTTAACACCCAGACGCTGGGCTAACGTTGCTGCATTTGGCTCAGTCTTCACGTGCAAGGTTACAATACGCGCACCTGTATCGGCTGCAAGGTCTACATCGCTTTCAACGATATTGCCAAGGCCCGAATGCAACACAGTAAAACCTTTTTCACTCTTTTTAGAAACTTTTGCAATTGCTTCAAGCAACGCTTCCTTAGAAGAGTTTGAATCGGTTTTTACAATCAATTTAACAGAATTTTCGTCAGCAACACGCTTTGTTGATTGTGGTCTTGCAGCTGTTGGAGCTTGTTTAGACTTTAAGTATACTTCTTTATCGACCACTTCAAAAAAGTCACCCGCTTCAGGCAAGTCAGTAAATCCAGCGATCTGCACCGGGTTAGCAGGCCCCACCGAAGCCAATCGTTTGCCATATGAATCAACCATGGAAGTTATACGCCCCTGTGTTCCACCGGCAACGAAATAATCACCGACAGAAACATGTCCGTGCTGAAATAGTACGGTAGCCACTGGCCCGCGTCCTTTTTCGAGTTTAGACTCAAGAACATATCCTCGTCCTACACCAGAAACTTCAGCTTTGAGCTCCATAATTTGGGATTGAAGTATTATCATTTCTAATAATTTATCAACGCCAGTTCCTAGCTTTGCAGATAAAGGCACAAATATAATATCGCCGCCCCAATCTTCAGGAACCAACCCATGTTGAGTCAAATCTCTTTTGACCACATCTAAACGTGCCGCATCAACTTTATCAACTTTGTTAATTGCCACGATGATAGGAACTTTCATAGCCTGCGCGTGCTTAATCGCCTCAATTGTTTGAGGCATCACGCTATCATCTGCAGCAACAACTAAAATCGCAATGTCTGCGACTTTGATTCCACGTTGTCGAATTTTTGAAAAAGCTTCATGACCAGGAGTGTCTAAGAACACGATTGAGCCTTGTGAAGTACGCGCTTCGTAAGCACCCAAGTGTTGAGTGATGCCGCCCTTTTCACGTGAAGCAACACGTGTGTTTCTAATAAAATCTAGAAGGGTTGTTTTTCCGTGGTCAACGTGTCCCATTACCACAACTACCGGTACACGCTCTTCTAATTGAGCACCCTCGGCCGCTTCTATTTTTCCATGATCTTGTTTTTTTTCTTCTTTTCTAACCAATTTTATTTGATAATGGCTCGCTAAACGCTCAACAAGATCTTCTGTTAAAATTTGATTCTTGTTTGAGAGAATGCCCCATTTCATAAGGGTAACAATAATTTCTGTAAAAGGTTTTTGAGCTTTAGCAGCAAAATCTGCAAGGCTCATTGCCTCAAGCACTAAATCTTGTTTAACTTCAGCCTGAGTTGACTGTACCGATTGGGTCTTGTGAGGAGTAGAAACAGGCTTTCTAACGGTTGTTTCTGGCTGCGCTTTTACCGCAGCAGGCTTAGGTGCAGGTTTTTGTGCTGCAACTGCCTTATTAATTTCAGTTTTATTGGTTACTTGTTGTGTCATTGGCACCGATTCAGTCTGTTTAGTTTCTTTTTGTTTTGGAGCTTGCTCTTGCGGTGTCGATTGTGCACTTTTTTTATGGTAGTGTTTTTCTAAAAACTCTAGTGCTTCTTGCGTTAACACAGACATATGACTCGTTACGTTAAAACCATTGTCTTTCAATAACGTTAATACATCTTTAGTGGCTTTTTCATTTTTTTTTGAAAATTCATAAACGCGCATCGTGTATTCTTACCTGCAGGCTTTATTGCTACCGAAATTCCCAACTTTAATACAATTTTTAGTCTAACTCAAACCCCTCTATATCGTCATCATAACGCTCACTTTTTGACTGAGAGATCTCATTTTTTACCAAATGAATGTTAATTCCCGCCAAGCGTGATGCTAAGCTAATATTTTGTCCCATTTTACCAATCGCAAGAGATCTTTGATCATCATTGAGCCATACGCTTGCATTTTGATCATCTGTTACTTGCACGCGATTGATTTCAGCTGGCTTGAGCGCATCTTTTATGAGTTGCTCAATTGAGTCGCTGGCAGAAATAATATCAATTTTCTCGCCACCCAATTCTTTAAGAATAGGCTTAATGCGCGCACCACCAACACCTACACAGGTGCCAACAGGATCAATATTTTTGTCATGAGACATTACTATAACTTTTGACTTGTAGCCCGGTGAGCGTACAATTTTCTTAATTTCTACTAATTTTTCAAAAACCTCTGGGATTTCTAGTTCAAAGAGTCTTTGTAGGAATTTATCAGAAACGCGATCCAAAATAAGTTGATTGTCGTTTCTTGGTTCTTGTAAAACTTCTTTTAACAACGCCCTGATGGTGTAACCAACTACACACTTATCGGTAGGAATAGTTAAAGACTTAGGCAAAAAGGCCAGCGTTTCTTGCACCTTTACCACGTAGCCATCACGCTCACACTTGTGGATTGTGCCAAGTACAATTGAGCCTTCTTTGTCTTTAAACTCATTGTATACAGCTGCAGACTCTATAGTTCTTATCTTGCTTGATATAACTTGCTTAGCGCGCAGTATTTCTATGCGTCCAATTTTTCCATCAAATGGCACGTAAACTCTTTGCCCGATCTCTTGAGGTAATCCTAATGATTTTACCTTACGTAGGCTTATTTGCGTGTCGTCATCCTCAACGGTCGCAACAACTTCTTTTTGAATTTCTATCAACAGTTCGCCCGTCTTTCTTTCATAAACAACGCGAATGTCTAAATCTGGATATCTTTTTTGATACGCCGCAAGTAGTCCCTCAGAGACTATGTCGCTTAATATTTCTTTATCAAGACCACGCTCTTCAACGAGTTCGTCTATAACTTCAGCAAGTTTCACAGGTATTATTTCCTTAAGTTGGGTTATTTGTGCATTGATTTCTTTTAAGAAGAGCAGCTTTTTGAAGCACACTAATATAGTTTATTAAAAAGCATACCGGTCCGCAACCTTTTTTAGCCATAACCAATAAACCTTAATAAATATATTTATATATATAATAACTATAATGTCGGAGATTTTTGGTGGATAACTCACTTTTGTCTTTCAAATATATTGATCAAATGAGTATTTCGACGATCAGGCCACTGGTGGATAAGTGGTGGAAAACTGGTGGACAAAATGTGGAAAAGTTATTTGCCCCCCGCCAAACTAAGCTCCTAAAGCATTAAAAGAGGTTTTTTTAAAAAAACAATTCGACTGGATCGCCAAAAAGGGGATAGGGGTAAAGTTATCCACCAAGTTATCCACCACTTATCCACCAGTTATCCACCACCCCCCCTTGTTGGCCATAATAACAATTAAAATCAGGCTAAAAAAATTCTATTGAGAAGGGTTTGTTTTTTTTATTATTATTAAATTTGAATAATAGAATAAAAAGCGAGGTGGCTGTGAAGGCGTTGTTGTTAAAAAAATGTGTTTTGATTGGTTTGTTTATAGGTTTTTGTGCTGCTGTGTTTTCAATGCACCGTGAACAGGAAGAGCCTCTTGAAGAGTCGATTCGTATAGAGTCTATTGTAGATGCCTGGACTAACCAGCTAAGGGGTGGCCGCTTTAATTTGCATGCAGCAGATTTTGCTGACCTTGATTTGGCGCTTAATTATTTAAGAAGTAGGCAAAATATCACTATGCCTGAAAAGCAGTTGGCCGATATTATAAACGATGAAATACAGCGTCGCGTGAAAATTAATGAAGGTAAGAAAATTGCGGCAGACCTCGTGGTTTTGGGGGAGGACTTAAATCGTTATGCGCGTTATCCTGATACCATACCCTTGGACGTGGATTTCTTGCAGAGCTTGTTAAGTAGTGTGGTTACTTACCAAATTGCATCTAATCAATCAGAGGCTTTTTCCGATCTTAAAAATTTGTTGCAAGGTATGATCTTCTCTTTGACAGATTATCAAGTTCCCGTGCCAGGGGGCGATAGGCTTGGCGTTAATCAGTTTGCTTTAGTGCCAAAAGATAACCTAGGTAAATTAGGCTTGTGTCCATTGTATCCCCGTTTAATTGAAATAGGCAATGGTAATCCTCAGCTTGTTGCTTTGCCGGTATTTTACACGACGGTAATTAAAACTCCTGTTTTAGAATGGCAAACTGAAGAAATACCGGTGCAAAAAACTAAATATCTTACATGCTCTTTGGATCTATCACCGGATCTTTCGTTGCCAAATCTTAAAGTTGAGTTGTTCCAGCTCAAAACGATTTATCAAGATGAATTTGCCCAAACGGTGGGCGCATGTCCTACGTTAGCGGTGCGCAATGCATTATTGTTGCAGGATTTTGTAAACACGGGGCAAGAGACCCTCTTAAAAAATTTACATAATAGCAACAGCGCGCGAGATTTTATCATGAAGCACGGATGTATTACGTGGGCTAACATGAAAGAAGTTGAATCTTATTTTTTACAAAATTTTCCTGGCAGGCTCAATAAAAACATTGGATTTATGCCGACTTTGTTGCTTTTAAATGATCAATATAACCAAATAACCTATCAGCCGCGGGAAATCTTGGGCCAGGTTGCTGAAATAAAAAATGATATTATTAACGGTCTGCGGCAAGACAAATTTTTTTATAGCTTAATTGTAGGCAATGAAGAAAAGGCAATTATGGGTAAAGGCATGGGGCATTATTATACGCTCGGTATTATAAAAAATGGAAACACCGTACAATTTGTGGTCACCGATACATTAGCCACTCGTTATTATTTATATGAAGATGCAAAAGAGGTACTTGCCAGTAAAGAGCTTAATTTGTATGAAATAAAAAAAACCCCAAGCTATGAGCTTCGCCTTCTTACCTATTTTATTGAAACTGTCCTCAAGGGGTCATCCAATCGCATAGACATTATGCGAGATACGCCACTGCGTCCCAATCAGTAACGCGCTTGGTTAGCAATGGTCACCACGTGTTTAAGATCTTCAAATAAGGTGGCTAATTCACGCGGGTTGCGCAAAATATATGCTGGGTGAAAGGTTGGTACGACAGGAATTGATTCATAGTGTTGAATTTTCCCGCGTACAGCGCTGATCTTTATGGTGTAATCGTTAAGCAGGCCTTGTAGTGCTGATGCGCCGAGAGTGCAAATTATCGCGGGTTGTATAATTTTAATTTGGTTTACTAGCAATAAACTCTTGCACGTTTGGCTTTCAAGTGGAAAAGGTTTACGGTTTTCAGGTGGGCGACATTTTACAATATTGGTTATAAATACTTCGCTACGAGATGTGTCTAATGCCTCGAGAAGTTTATTGAGAAGCTTGCCTGATCGACCCACAAATGGCAGCCCTTGTTTATCCTCATCTTGACCAGGGCCTTCGCCAATAATCATTAGTTTAGCGTCTGGATTGCCTTGCCCAAAGACGACATTTGTGCGCCCAAGTAGACCCAATGGGCACATGGTACATTTAATGTATGGCGCGTACAGTTGATTGAGTAATTGTTGTTTATATTCTTGTGGTGTCATGAAGTTTTATATAGGACGGTTATAGTTGTTTATGACACAGTATAACCGTCTTTTTTATTGATTCAATTGTCAGTTATGTCAGTATAAATTGGGTAAGCAAATTTACCCATCTATTTTGCTGTGCGAATTTAGTTTGTTTGTAGGACTGGTGAATTTTTCGATCAGGAAAGTAAATTGCCAAGCCACTTGCTTGTGCAAGGTTAGGGCCGGCAACATTCTCAATAACCACGTCCTTAATTATCTCAAGGCCTGTTTCAAGCGTTGCTCTTAATTGGTGTAACATGCTAATTTTTTTATTTTGATCATGCATGTCAAATCGATAGAGGTTGGCAAGGAGATTTTTGTAGAAATGGGCTAAATCAATA
This sequence comes from Candidatus Dependentiae bacterium Noda2021, assembly GCA_020886235.1. Classification (GTDB taxonomy): domain Bacteria; phylum Babelota; class Babeliae; order Babelales; family Vermiphilaceae; genus Noda2021. The sequence continues at coordinate 1,138,261 of AP025250.1, forward strand.
TAACTACTCAGATCAAAATGGGTGCAGTATGATGGACTTTTGCAATAGGTAATTGCGTTTTTTACAGAATAGCTACGCTGTTGGTTTATGCTATCAATAAGCAAGCTTGAAACCTCATTTATATTTTGCTCAAGCAGATCGAGTTTTCCTAAATCAATAGCAGATTGCGTGTAATCGTTGGTTATTTTGCTGTAGGTCGTTTTGTAAGATGTTACGATATGCTTTGCAAATGTACGCATATCGGGTGGTGTTGGATTTAGGTAAGGTTCTAGCAGTTCTTTATAATTATAACCAGGCCCAAGCACAACTTCTTGAGAAGATACTAAATAATCTGCAAAAGGCTTTACGATATTTGCAACTTCTAGCATTGACATCAAGCAGGCATCAAACACAACCATGTCAAGTTTTCGACCGATTTTTTCAGTCATTTTGGTCAATGCATATTCAAGTTTTTGGTTAGTAAGGTAATTACCGGTAATATCATCCCAGCAAATGCCACGTGGGTCAGCGGCTGGGCGCTCTATGAGTTGGAGAAAATCGACACTTCTATCAAGTTCAAGTTTGTGAATCAAGGGTTGAAGTGAAATAACTTTGCAGTATCAACGGCATATCCATTTTGAGGGTCGATGATACCATATCCATGATTCCAAAAAATAAAGACATATTTTTTTGCGGGGCAGTTATCTACACACCATGAAAAGAAGGAGATAGCAGTTTGTGGATCACCACTGTCCATGCGTTGGCTTGTTGGGTCATTTGCATTAACGTGATTGATTTTATTTGGTTCAATGTAATAACGACGTGAAACTTTTTTATTGCCATTAAGCCGTATGTCTAAATGCACTGCTATGTGTAAGTTTTGGTTCGATCCAATCGCGGCCATTTGTTTAATGTTGCGAGGAGCAAATCCAGCCAAATTATTAATACCTGCCATGAACACACATACCAGGGTGTCTGCCATTTGATGCATTGTTGTTTGAATGGTGCATTGGGTTAGCAAAGCCATGCACAACAGGCTATATTTTGAGCGTAATAACGAATGCAGCATTACAGCAACTCCTCTTTAATATATTTGCTGTAATACTATGAATTTTTACCCGTGATTAGCAATAATTTTTTGAACTTATCGTTTTTGAGTACGCAACTTGGTTAAACCAAGCAAGACTGAACGTCAATCCAAAACTCAGTTGAAAATCTAGAAAGAATAAATAAAACGGGTTGGCCAAAAGCACCGCTAAACTTACTAACGTAACTAAGTGTAAATAGTGTATCGGTTTGTTGCAGAGTGTGGCAATTTTATACACTAAAAACATCCCTAGAGCGCGCACGAATGAAACGCTAGACCACGTCAAAAAGCTATAAGAGATTACACAAGCAATTAACATGATCTGCTTTGTATTATAGGATAACGGAGTTACGGATAATAACATCTGTAAAATCATTATAACAATAATTAAGTGTAAGCCAGATCGCGCCAGATAGTGTGATACACCCCATTGTTTAAAACGCTCTTTTATTTCTTTTTCCTCGCCGATCCTATTTCCCCAAAACAAGGTGCTAATAGTTGAGAAGGCATTACTGCTGTTACCTATTCTTGCAAATATTTTTTCTCGTAATGCGTGTATCGCTCTTTTTAATGAATAAGTGGGTCTATTGATAAGTTTGTAGTCTAAGGTGTTGGTAAATGCTGATGCACTTATACCTTCCTTGTACAGATAATACAAAAAAGAACTTTTCGCGCGCGGTATGCAGATATTATAAATAATCACTTCATCTGAAACAAGCAGGCTACCAACAGAATTTGTGTAAATCTGAAGTTTGTGATTTGCATCACTACTTGTTTTGTCGTTAAAGGTTAATTTTTTTATCTCAATAATGACTTTGTATTTAAATGTGGCATTGGTTGTTGGTTGAATATCATCAATTACGCCTAATGCTGAGAGGCGAATATTCTGAACATTCGTTAAAAAAGTTGTGTGATGAGCTATAAAGCTGTGAGTGTGGTAGCTGCCTAGGGTGAACACTAAACCAAACATAAACAGTTTTTGAAGCGCTTGCGTTGGTGCATAAATTAACCCTAGCAGTGATAATGCACAAGCAATCGTAAGGTAACTAGCATTAATGGAATAACTATGCAGCGCAATAGCAGCCATAAACACTGCTGTTGTTGGTAGTAAAAAGTGTGTATCAAACCAAATAAAGTGACGACGAAAAAAGGAAGAAAACTGCTCAAAGCTCATAATGCATATTAGAAAAAACAATAATACAGTATTAATTTTTCTAATCATACCGCATTATTGTGGTGTTGTCATATGTGTGCATTTTTGCTTGTTGTGTTGTGCAACGGCTTAATTACCAAAAAACTTTTACCCATGCTCCTTGCCTTATGTAATTGCATTAAGATAAACTTGTCACAAGTTTCTAACAGCCATGCAACAAGTATATTAGCAGTAAACAATAAACGTTTAATGTTCTTGGTGTAAATGGTGTATGCAAGGTTAAGAGGTATGTAATGAAGAAGATATTTGTTTTTTTTCTGCTCACAACTGCGTGGATGGGGCATGCGGTTAATAATGATTGTAAAGAACCACTAAAGGAAATTATGAAAGTTGATAAACAACCAGAAACTCATGTACATAAAAAAGTTTTATCAAACGGCATGACGGTGCTTGTACGTGTGGTAAACACGCTACCCAAGGTAGTACTTGAAATGTGGTATAATGTCGGTTCAAAAGATGAAAAAACCGGCGAAAAAGGCATTGCGCATTTGATTGAACACATGATATTCAAAGGTACTGATGAGATGTCTGAGTCAGACATCAATAAAATTGCCCACGATATTTTTTCAGGATACATAAACGCTTCCACATCATTTGATTTTACTAACTATTTATGGAAAATTCCTTCGCACTATTGGAAGGATGTGTTACCGTTGATGGCTGATTCCATGAAGAACGTAAGCTTTAAAGAAGATCATTTAAGTTCTGAGATGAAAGCGGTGATCCAAGAATTAAAAATGTATCGCGATAGTTATCAGCGCTCCTTAATCATGGATCATATGTTACCCGCAATATTTACCGGCCACCCGTATCAGTATCCTATTATTGGATTTAAACAAGACTTGTGGAATGCGCATGCCGACGATTTACGAGAATTTTATCAAAAGCATTATCTTCCCAATAACGCAACATTAGTTGTTGTTGGTGATGTTAATCCCGAAGAAGTGTTTGTAGAGGCTGAAAAAAACTTTGGTTCAATTAAGCCAAATCCTGATTATAAAAAAGAAACATTTTACTTCCACAATGATTTGTCGGCCAAACAAGTTACTCTTGTCAGAGACGTAAATCAGCCTGTGGTAATGCTAAGTTGGGTTGTGCCGGGCAAAACGCAACAGGTTGATCAAATTATGGACATTGTTGCATTGATTTTAGGTACCGGTAAAGGATCGCTCCTTAAACTTAAATTAATGGATGAGCTGCAACTGGTAACTTCAATCGAAGCTTTTTCATTTTTACTTTTTGAGCATGGATTATTCTTTATAGCATTTGAGCCAAAACATTACCAAGACACTGAAAAAATTATCACGCTTATTAATGAACAAATTGCTGAGTTGGTTAAATCTGGCATCAAAAAACCTGAATTAACACGAGCAATTAAAAAAGCGCAAATGGAGTACTACTCAACGCTAGAAGACATTGAGTCTCAAGCATATGAAATTGGTAAAGCATTTTTGGCAACACAAGATGAAAATTACATTTTCAATTATTTGCAAGATCCAACACCTGAGTTAGGTGAACAGGTCAGAACAATACTTGCTGATTATCTCCGCCCAGAAGTGATGCATAAAGGGATCTTGCTACCGGCTAACGAAAAAGAAAAAAAAGAATTAGCCAAATTACAACACATTTCAGATCAGGAAGATCAAAAGATTTTAGATATGCACGTTAGAACGTCTCCAATAGAAGAGCCGCGTCTTGCAGAAACAATGAAGCCACGAGCTGCGCAAGCATTTAACTTTCCCCACGCAAAAACGGCTTGTTTATCTAATGGTTTAAATCTTTTGTATTACGACAATAAAAATACACCTAAAATTGATATTGTTATCGATTTTAAGGCCAAGTCTTTTTATGACCCTGCTGGTTATGAAGGACTTAATACCTTTATGAGTAGTTTACTTTCTGAGGGCACCCAAAAATATAGTGCCGCACAATTAGCTCAAGAGTTAGAGTCGCGCGGGATGTCATTCTCTGCAGGCCCGGGCAAAGCAGTCTTTTCAATGTTGAGCGCAGACTTTGAAAAAGGTTTGGAATTGCTCAAAGAGATTTTATTGCATCCACGATTTGATGAAAAAGAAATTGAAAAAATTCGTCATCAACTTTTAGTTAATTTAAAAAACTTCTGGGATGAACCCAAAGCATTTGCAGGCCAGTTAATTTCTGAGTGTATTTACAAGGGCCACCCCTACAGCAAAAATTCACTTGGTAGTATAGAAACAATTACTAAGATTACAAAAAAAGACATCATTAATGCATACAAGCAGTTCATAACACCTCAAGGCACTACGATGGCTATTGTGGGTGACTTGCTCGATTATAATGTACAAGAAGTTGTACGAAAAATATTTGGTGACTGGAATGGTGAGCCTGTTAAAGAGATTACATTCCCTGTTGTGGTTAAACAAAAACCGACAGAAATCTGTTACCCAATTAATCGTGATCAAGTGGTTCTTGCATTTGTAGGGTTGTCTGTTGATAGAAAAAATCCTGATTATGATAAATTGCTTCTTTTTGATCAGTTGTTAAGTGGCGGGGCATTAGGATCTATGCATTCATTGCTCTTCAGGTTGCGTGAGCAATCGGGCCTCTTCTACACAATTGGTGGGTCATTAGTTTCACAAGCAAACGAACAGCCAGGCTTAGTACTGGTAAAAACCATTGTTTCAAAAGACCGTCTTGAGGAAGCCGAAAAAGCCATTAAAAATACCCTCAGAACGGCACTTGAAAATATTACTCCAAGTGAGTTCGAGGCGGGCAAACAAGCAATAACTCATTCACTGGTATCTAACTTTGAATCCAATCAAAGTACTGCAGAAGCATTCTTATGGCTCAAGCGCTACGGTTTCCGCGCTGATTTTTTTGACAAGCGTGGCGAACAGCTTGCAAAAATTAGCTTGACTCAAATGGAAGAAGCGGTGAAAAAAGTACTCAATGCAGATGAGTTGATTACCGTGAAAATTGGAAGAGTTGATAAGTCGGTGAAAAACGCGGCTTAAAGAGTTAAAAGCCACTGCACAAAATGTAATAAAAAAAGGGGGGGATTTATCATCCTCCCCTTTTTGTTGTCAAACTAAATCATTATGCGTTGATGATTCACTGCGCATAAATGAAGGAATATCAAGATCGCTTTCAATAGACTCATACACTTGTTCGGTTTGTCGTGCGGGAGCAATTTTATCTTGTGCGTCTTGCGGGGCTGGTTTTATTTTTTGCTCAACAGAGACATGAGGTTGAATAGTTTTAAGTTCATTTTTTGAACTAAACCCCGTTGCAATTATGGTAACACGAACCTCATCTTGTAACGATTCGTCAACCACAGTACCTAAAATAATTTGTGCTTCTGGGTGTGCCATTTCATAGACTATGGAGGCAGCTTGGCTTATTTCATGTAAGCTTAGGTTTTTGCTACCCGTTACGTTAAGAAGCACTCCATGCGCGCCTTTAATGCTCATATTTTCAAGCAATGGTGAAGATATAGCTTCAAGCACTGCTTCTTCGGCACGACGCGCTCCGCGTGCGGTAGCAGTTCCCATAAGAGCAAGTCCACGATCTTTCATGATAGTTCGTACATCTGCAAAATCAACGTTAATGTGTCCGGCTTTAGAAATAATATCAGCAATACCTTTGACAGATTGCCCAAGAAGATTATTGATCATGTTAAAAGCATCAACCATGGAAACATTTTGATCAACAACATCAAGTAGTTTTTGGTTTGGCACAACAATGAGAGTGTCAACTTCATTTTGGAGTTTTTCAACGACATCTTGTGCAATTTGAGTTCTCCGTTTTCCTTCGAATATAAAAGGTTTGGTGACAACAGCAATACACAAAATTCCTTTGTCTTTTAACGCTTTAGCAATAACTGGTAATGCGCCAGAACCTGTGCCGCCACCCATGCCTGCAGTTAAAAAAACAATATCTGCATCTTCAAGTACGTCCATTATTTTATCAAGGTCTTCTTCTGCAGCACGTTTTCCTAATTCAGGATTTGCTCCCGTTCCAAGGCCTTTGGTAGATTTAACCCCAAGATGGATTTTTTGTTGAGCAGCAGACATTTCCAACGCTTGTTTGTCAGTGTTAGCAACAATAAATTCTACACCGTGATACCCTGATTGAATAATACTATTAATAGTATTGCCACCAGCACCACCAATACCTACTACTTTAATCGTTGCACCGGGCATTTGATAATGCTCAAATTCTAATTCTATCATTTGTTATTCTCCTTACTTGGATCGGTTAAAAAAAATCAGAAACCCATGATTTCATTCGTAGATAAACGCGCTTAACCATTGGCCCTGTGCTTAAATCTTGTAATACGTCACTTTTTAACTTACACATATGAACAATTAATCCATATCCAGTGGCATAAATAGGACTGTTTAGAGATTCTGGCATATTTGACCCCGAGCATGGGCGGCCGATACGCACCGGTACTTTAAAAATATCTTGAGCCAGCTCTTTTGCACCACACAGTAAAGAGCCGCCTCCGGTGATCACAAGACCACTGGGCATGAAAGGCTCAAGATGTTTAGTGCTGATTTCCTCATGAATTAACGAAAACAATTCTTTTGCGCGTGATTGCAGTATGCGCATAATAATTTTTTGTGTGGTTTGGTAGCTACCATCTTTACCAATATGTTCAACATTTATATATCTGGCATCGTCTAAAAATAGTGAAGATACAATTCCTATTTCTTTTTTAATGCGTTCGGCATCTTTTAGTGTTGTGTGCAATCCAACAGCAAGATCGTTGGTAAAATGGTTTCCGGCAACCGGAAGCACCATAGTGTGACGAATACTGTTGTTTTGGTAAAGTGCTAAATCTGATGTACCACCGCCAATGTCTAATACGGCCACGCCAATTTCTTTTTCATCAGGACTCAATACTGCATCAGCCGATGCTAGTTGCTCAAGAATAATATCTGAGACAGTTACCCCAGCCAGTTGACAGCATTTAATAAGATTTTGAACCGATGCAATGGCACCCATTATTATGTGAGCTTGAACTTCGAGCCTCACACCGTGCATACCAAGAGGGTTTTGCACTTTTTCGCGCGAATCAATAATAAAATATTGGGGCAATACATGTAGAATTTGTTGACCTTCGGGTATTGGTATTGCTTTTGCTGCTGCCAGTGCACTTGCTATATCGTAACTTGAAATTTGTCCATGTTTGATGGGAACTACCCCATGCGAATTAGTAGAATGTATGTGTCCGCCTGAAATCCCTACACAGGCAGATTCGATGGTTAATCCAGCCATAAGTTCAGCTTCTTTGACAGCGGTTTTAATTGAATGAATGGTTTTGGCAACGTCAACCACCACGCCTTTTTTTAAACCATCTGAGGGAGCTTTTCCAATGCCTAGGATGGTAAATTCATTTTCTATCGCTTGTGCTACCAAAACACATATTTTGGTGGTCCCCACATCAATAGATACAAATGTATTTGCAGAATAATTTTTAACCACACCACGCCCCCTTTTTATTTTTTTTTATAATAATCTGATTTTCAAATCTAACATCTGCTGTTAATGCATGAGGAGCATGAGGGCTGCTTACAGATAAATTTTTTTTTAAATTATTACATTTGGTAAGAAGCTCTTCGGTAAATGGCATAGTACACGTGCAAATAATAGTTAAGCTATTATCGTTGCCCTGAAGAGTGATATTAAAATCGTCCTGATAGCGTATTTTATAACTGCTCCACACATGGTCTGGAAGATGGCAAATCCACTGTAAAAATTTTTCTGATGGGTACACAAGCTGAGCCGTTTGTATAACTGGTGTATTGCAAAGAGATTGTTCTTGATAATAAACAATTGGTTGTAGCATGCCATTTTTGGTAACAACATATTCATCGTTGATTTTTGCGATTATAGAATCATTTACTAACTCAACGTGAGCCTGCCCGTTATTATACCGTCGTAATGTTGATTGTTTTATTTCTTTGTGCGTTTCAAGATATGTGCGAAATTTTTTTTTCAGTTTTGAAGATTTGCTGATCTGATTTAGTACACTTTGCGTGTAGGTTGGCGAGAATGAACTGGCCTCGTTAAGAAAAAAAGGTACCGTGCAAAACCATAAAGCACAGGCTGGAATTATGCAGAGCACAGTAAGTATACAAATCGGCGACAATGAGGCGAGAGCGTATTTAACCCTTATGGTCATTGTTTTCCCTATTTCCCTAAAACAATGTAGCACAGGCGATCACACTTATTTTTTTATTATTTTTATGTTTTAATAGTCAACAGTTTGCACATGTTTATCAACATTTACTCCCATTGAAAATTTTTTAAAAAATAAAAAAGCCACAATGTTGTTTAGCATTGTGGCTTTTAAGTTAATTGACCTATACGATTATTTTTTAATGTGTTGTGATGCAATGAACATCAAAATTCCTGCTGCAACTGACGCATTGTATGAAATATCTGGGGTGCGTTGTGGTATGGTTATTGTGGTGCCAAATTTACTCATTCCTTGGCTAATACCTTCACCTTCGCTGCCAATTACCAAAACCATAGGTTGTGTGTAATGTACCGTAGTAGCATCGGTACCATCAAATGCGGCTAAATAAAATGAGTAACCAAGCTTTGATAACTCTTGAGCGGCAGTAATGGGTGTTTGGGCAATATAAATTTCCAAATGCTCAGCAAGTCCCGCAGATGCTTTGAGCGTTGCAGAATTAATTGGAGCGCTAAATCGTTTATTTAAAATAATACCCGACACGCCGGTACAATATGCCGATCTTAAAATTGCTCCCAAATTTCTGTTGTCTTGAATACCATCAAGCATAAGCAAGAAAGGATGTTTTTGTGGATCAAATGGCTTTGACCTAAAAGCAAACGGTTGTACCCACGCTACGATGCCTTGATGATCAATACTTCCTGCCATGCGATCAAGCACATTGCGGTCTACATATTGAATAGGAATTTTTTTTGCGACCAACAAAGGCGCAATTGAAGTATGCCACGCTTTAGGCTCGGGGCGTGTTGTGTAAATGCTGATAACTTTTCTGCGCTTGGCTTTAAGTATTTCAACAAGAGGATGAATACCATAAATTAATTCGCCAATAGGCTTATTATTCTTTTTTTCCATGATAAAAATTCGATTTACAAGGTGATGTTTTATTTCAGCATGCCATAGTTTTGCGTAAAAACAAAGTTACAAAGCAAAAGAGAAAAAGATATGCCAGATTGATTCAAATTATTGCATATTTGAAATAATTTAGACTATAATAATGATATCTATGAGTATTTAATCTGTTTTGAGCAGATTCAAAAAGGAGATAGTATGAAAAAAAATATAATGGCTTTTGCCGCAGTTGTAACTGGTTTATTTGCAGTTTCTTGTGTTGATGCTGCGGTTAGACGTTTAAATGACATTAATTTTGGGTATGTTCACCGTGTAGTTAACAACACAAGACAACCTATTACAGCAACTGTAAGATTAATTGGCTGGCATACTCAGTATGGTAAAGAAGCAATCCAACCAGGCGAAACCGGTGTGTTTCAAACAGGTGGATGGGTTCCTTCTGATATTATAATCAACGTACCGTCAACAAACCGTGAAGCGCAAGCTGATTTAGGTCAAGCTAAAGAATGGAACGTGTTTGTAAGTGAAGACCCATCAACAGGTCGTCTCATTATTGACCGTAGATAGTCAAAATGTATGAGGTTAGGAATTTTTCCTAGCCTCTTTTTTTGTTCAAAAAAATGAGTGAGTAGTAATGAAGCGCGTAATCCTGAGCTTTTTTGCGTTGTTCTGTATAGTGTCCTCCAGTAAGTCAGAAACAGATTTTGTTAACTTTGAATTGTGGAACAAGCACGAGCGCACGTTTTACTATGCTACTTCCAACTCATTGCAGGAGGTTATTACCAAACAACCAACTGCAATAAAAGAAGGTAAATGGGTATCAAAGTCTCTTGATACGTCTCGTCCTTCTTATTTATTGTTAACCGAAGAAATGCCAAAACCTGGTTCATTAGTTACCGTGTATCAATTTGCTCCTTTTAAAGATATGTACGTCCGGATAGCGTTACCACCCGAGGAAAAGATAACTAAATATTTAAAAAAAATATTTGGCAAAAAGCACTTTGAAGAACAAAATTATATTTTTGGACCACAAACAGGCCCGTTACTCGGTGCCAGAAATATTACAGAGCGTGGCCACAGTCTTTCAAATAACGTTACGTATAAAGATATTAATCGTCTAATTTTCATGTGGGTCGGCCCACAGAAATAAGCTACGATACCTTCTTTAAATATTTTTATTCTTACATCGATGAGCGCGTTTAGGTTTAAATACAATTTTATCACTAGTGACCTCTAAATTGTTACTAATTTGCTCTTGAAAAATTCCCCCAAAATGTGATATATATTTGTATGAAAAAGTGAGTTAAAACTAACCCGTTTTTTTAAGGAGAACAGGTATGCTAAACACCTATAAAAAAGCTTTTTCAGCAACTTTGCTTTTTGTGGCATGTGCCAACAATATGCGTGCTGATTTGTTTACCGAAATGGTAGAAGAAATGGACCGCATGCATAAAAAAAGCCAGAAACTTTTTAAGCAGATGACACAGGAATTCGTTCATCAGCAACCTCTTGCAGTAGACGTTAAAGAAAACACCGAAAAAGGTGTTGCAAGCGTTATAATAAAAAATTTTGATATCAAAGATAAAACACTCAATGCATCTTTTGATGAAGATGAGCAGAAATGGATGATCAAAACATCTGCAGGTACCGTTGTTTTACTCGGTAGAGGCAAGCTGCTCAACATTGAAACATACCATGAGATGCGCAACGAAGAAGAAAAAGATGTTACTAAATTTTTTCATGGATATAGCGGGCGAAACAGCATTACCCGTAGTTTTAATTCTGACATTAGACTTCCCGAAGCGCACTTTGAGTATGACGAAAATAATAAACAGCTCGTGGTAGAAGTGCCACTCATTAAAAAGAATCTTCTCACCGTTCCTGTTGTTTTTAAACAATCAACATCGCACACAGAAGAAAAGTAATCAGAAAGCAGGCGCAACAAAATTGTGCCTGCTTTTTTTATTTAACTCATCTATACTAGTACCTGTTTTTTTAAATAAATTTCTAATAAAAATTTGTATGTATAACAGGTCATATATCACCATAGATTCTCACGCATTAGCGCATAATATTCTCCAATACAAAAAAGCATGTGGAGAAAAAATGCTTGGTATTGTTGTTAAAAGTAACGCATACGGGCATGGAATAGAGCACGTCGCAAACGTATTACAACAAAATAACCACGTTGATTGGTTGTTTGTAGCAAGCCTCTCTGAAGCATTATTATTACGTAACAAGGGCGTTACTAAACCAATATTGGTAATGTATCACATTGATGATGATCCCAGTCTATTGGCGCTGTATGAAATAGACGTGATGGTGACCGATCCGGCAACTATTGCACAACTTAACGAACTAGGTATACAACATAATAAACGGATTGCAGTACACATAAAAGTAGATACCGGTCTTAATAGATTTGGTTTTTTGCCGCATGAAGTAGTTGATATTGCACAACATATACAAACATTGCCGGGCATTATGTTAAAGGGCATTTATTCACACTTTGCAGAAGCAGCGGCTCAAGATACGCAATATACATTTAAGCAAATTTCACAGTTTAATGAGTTACTCTGTTTACTAAAAAAACAAGGCGTACATATTCCCACTATTCATATTGCAAACGGTGCCGCTACCACAGCTTTTGAGATACCCCAAGCAAACTTAGTACGTGTCGGACTTGGCGTGTATGGCCATTGGCCGTCCTTAGCTAACCAGCACATGACCCAAGAAAGATTTAATAATTTTGAGCTCAAGCCTGTTTTGACCTGGCGTTCACGGATAGATTTTATTCGCCACATAAAAAAGGGAGACTGTGTAGGATATGATCGTACCTTTACTGCCCCGCGCGATAGTATAATTGCTGTAGTGCCGGTCGGCTACTTTGATGGATACGATCGCAGGTTAAGCAATAAAGCGCACGTTTTGGTAAATGGAAGTCTTGCTCCCGTTGTTGGTCGCATAGCGATGACAACCATGATGATAGATGTTACGGGTATTGATGCAGTCATTGGTACGGAAGTTGAGCTTATTGGGTCCCATCACGCAATACTCCCTACGACCCTAAGCGCTCTAATGCAGAGTTACAATCCGCGCGAACTATTAACAAGAATTCATGAAAAGGTTTATCGTGTTATTAGATAAAATACCTGCAAAAACATCTCATTGTTGTCTGGTAAACCAGCAGTGTGGACACACTAAAACATGGGTTGAGGTTTCGCGTTCTGCGTTGCGGCATAATATTACTAACTATAAAAAAATTTTAGGTCCGATCGCCATTGCCCCGGTAATTAAGAGCAATGCCTATGGACATGGTCTTAATATAATCGCACAGATGCTGGAGCAATTAAGCGATGTGGGGTTACTTTGTGTAGTAAGTCTGACTGAAGCAATAGACTTGCGCATGCAGGGAGTCACCAAAAACATTTTAGTTTTAAGTATTGTAGATGCTGATCTAGACTATGCAGTTGATTTTGATATTCAGCTTGTAGTTTTTGAAAGCATAACGCTTAAAGAACTTAATAACCGTGCCTGCGCTAAAAAAAAGCAAGTGCGCGTCCATTTTAAATTTGATACCGGATTGTCACGGCTAGGTGTGTTTGAGCCAATGGTACTGTCGTTAATTGAAGAAGCGCTTGTAATGCCTGGCATAATAATAGAGGGTATTTTTTCACATCTTGCAAATTCTGAACAACACAACCAGTCATTTGCGCGACACCAAATCAATCGATTTATAACATTTATTCAAATGCTTGAGCTTAAAGGGATTATGATTCCCACTAAACATATTACGTGTTCTGCTGCCATCACGGCGCTATCTGCAAGCCATCTTTCATTGGCGCGCTGTGGAGTGGGTATTTACGGGTTATGGCCTTCTGCTGCCAATAAATTAGTAACAGAGCAAACCTACCCAGAATTTTCATTAAAACCGGTTTTACAATGGAAAACTAAGCCGATTCAAATTAAGCATATTCCTGCCGGAAGCACTATTGGATATGACCTTACTTACAGAACACCATACGATGCTACTATTGCAGTGTTACCTGTTGGCTATTGGGATGGGTATGACCGCGGTTTTTCAAATAAAGCACGCGTGCTGGTACGCGGAGCAACAGCGCCTGTTGTTGGTCGCATAGCTATGAATTTAATAATGGTAGATGTGACACACATACCAGGCATTGAGCTGAGCGACGAAGTTACCCTTCTTGGACAACATGAGGCTATTAGCGCGCACAGCCTTGCCCAGCTCATCGATACTATCAACTATGAAGTGGTTACGCGAATTAACCCGCTCATTAAGCGTATTGCTGTCGACTGATTAAACCAGTTTAAAGATTTTGTGTTTGCCAGCTTTAATGATCATACCTGATTGTAAATCAATATGCGCTTTAATGTCATTAATGGGTTTTTGATCTACATAAACCGCGCCGCCTTCGATCAAGCGTTTGGCTTCAGAGTTACTTTTACATATACCCAATATCTTTAATACATCAATGACACTCATCTGGGTTACGTTTGAGGGCATGGTAAATTCTTGTGCCTGAGAATAATCTTTTTTTTGAAAGATAGATTCAAATTGATGGCGAGCATTCTCTGCTTCTTGAGGGGACCAAAAACGTGAAACGATTGCTTGTGCCATATTTTTTTTCAAATCCATGGGATGCACCAAGCCTTGCGCAATGCGTTCTTTTTGCGTTGCAATATCAGTATCAGTGGTATGCAGGAGCACGCTTATATAATGCCACATCAAAGAATCTGAGATAGACATTAATTTGCCATACGCTTGGGTTGCTGGTTCTGCAAGTCCTATAGCGTTGCCAAGAGATTTTGACATTTTGTTGCCGCCATCTAAACCTTCAAGCAATGGTGTTGTGATAATTACTTGTGGTTTTTGATCATACTGTTCTTGTAAAAATCGTCCCATTAAAAGATTGAATGTTTGATCGGTGCCACCAAGCTCCACATCTGATTGTAACACAACAGAATCATAACCCTGAAATAAAGGATACAGCATTTCGTGAAAGCTGATTGGTTGTTGTGCCGCAATCCGTTTTTCAAAGTCATCGCGTTCGGTAAGACGTGCAAGAGTGACTTTAGCACACAGTTCAACCATTTCTTTAGTTGAGAGTTTATCAAGCCATTCAGAATTGTAATGAATGATTAATTTTGAGGTGTCTAAAATTTTTCCTACTTGATCAAAGTAGGTTTTTGTATGTTGTGCAATATCTTGTGTGGTTAACGGTGGACGCGTTTTTGATTTACCCGTAGGATCACCAATCCGTGCAGTAAAATCACCAATAATAAAAATTACCGTATGCCCTAAATCTTGAAATTGCTTTAGTTTTGACAAAACGACAGCATGCCCAAGGTGCAAATCAGGTGCCGTTGGATCCATGCCTAGTTTGATGCGCAAAGGCTCTTGTGTTTGTAGTTTTTTTACTAATTCAGCTTCAGGTATTATAGCGCTTGTACCTGCTTTAAGAAGATCTAATGTTTTTTCGATGGTATTCATAAAGATACAACTCCAAACAGATGTGCAAGTATAAAACCTGCATAAAATATAATATTGATTACAATAGCGCGTAAAAAGAAGCTCAATAGCAAGCAAATAAATAAAGGAACGATCAAGAAGAGCGCTTGAGCATCTTTCCATTTATCCGGATGCTTTGTAACGTAATGGGTCACAAACGCACGGCTGACACTTACTAAGGTTGAAATTACTGCCAAAATAGTATTCAAGTAGATTATTGCTATCAAGATAAGCCCGACTGAAATGCTCAGTGAAGAGTATTGCGGAAATAAATGGGCAATTTTTGCGTGCGAAAATACTTCTTCGTTAAGCACCGGTATGATCACGTGGAATATTCGTTGTCCAAACATCGCAAGCAGTGCTACCAAGCCAGCTATTGCAATTGCAACATATGCTACTGCATCAGACAAATAAGCAAATACTAATTTGAGCGGGCGGAACCTACCGGTAATTGAGTCAGCGTCTATAGGTATAGTTTTACCCCAACCAAACCTAAAGAGTACTATAAACAATAACCCAAGTGGATCAATGTGGGCGATGGGGTTGAGTGTTAAAAGGCCACTTGCCGCAGCAGAGCTGTCACCAACTTTATTGGTGTACCATGCCCTAAAAGCACCGGCCAGTGTAACTGAAAATAGATATGCAAAGACGAACGTAATGAGTGTTATGATTTGTTCAATTATTTGTACACTGATCATGGCAATCCTGAGCTAAGGCTTTTTGGGTAGTTTAATTCAATTTAAAAATACGGTCAAACCAACAGCAAAACCTGATTTGTGATATGCTTGACTTATCAACCTGAGCTAACTTTTGACCAGGTTTATTAGTTGATATATCATTAAAGAAAAATCACCATTTAAAATAAAAAGTTCAATGGAAAAGCAATACAATCATCAAACTACTGAAAAACAGCTGCAAGAGTTATGGCAATCCCAACAATTGTATGCTGCTGAAAATAACGCGGGCCCTTTGTATAGCATCGATACACCGCCACCAACTGTATCTGGCAACCTGCACATAGGTCACGTGTTTTCATATACTCAGACTGATATTGTAGCACGCTACAAGCGCATGAATGGGTTTTCTGTTTTTTACCCCTTTGGCTTTGATGATAATGGACTTGCCACCGAGCGATTTGTTGAAAAAAAATTAAATATCAGCGCCCATCGCATGGCGCGCTCAGAATTTATTAAACTATGTTTACAGGCAAGTCACGATGCTGAAGGTGAATTTAAACAATTGTGGCAATCTATTGGGTTGTCGGTTGATTGGACAAAGTCATATTCGACGATATCTCCTTTGGTACGTAAGCTTTCACAACTTTCGTTTATTGATTTATACGAAAAAGGTTTTGTCTACCGCAAGAATGAGCCAGCACTCTATTGTGCGCAATGCCGTACCAGCGTAGCTCAAGCTGAACTTGATGATGCAGAAAAAGATGCATTCTTTAATGACATTGTGTTCAAAGACGAACATGGTAATGATCTGATTATTGGTACAACACGTCCTGAATTGCTCTATTCTGTAGTTGCGCTACTGTATAATCCCGATGATGTTCGCTACATGCATTTAAAAAACAAACAAGCGATAGTGCCTATCTATGGTCACCAGGTGCCTATTTTGCCTGATGAGAAGGTTGAAATAGAAAAAGGAACCGGCTTGGTAATGGTCGCAACGTTTGGTGACAAAACTGATATTGAGTGGTTTAAAAAATTTCAGTTCCCCTATCGTCAGTCTGTAGGGCTTGATGGTAAATGGACTGCCCAAACAGGAGTATTGGCTGGCCTGAGCGCTTTTCATGCCCGAGAGAAAATACTTAAAGAGTTGGCAGATCATGGACTTCTTTTACAACAAAAAGCTATCAAGCACTCGGTCAATGTGCATGAGCGTTGCAAGAAAGAGATTGAGTATGTGCTCATATCGCAGTGGTTTTTAAATATTTTAGACCATAAGAAAAAATTTATTGAACTTGCAGACCAGATACAATGGTTTCCTCCGTATATGAAGGTGCGTTACCAAAATTGGGTTGAAAACATTGGGTGGGATTGGTGTTTATCACGCCAACGTTTTTATGGTATTCCTTTTCCCGTGTGGCACTGTAGTGATTGCGCCGAAATTATTATTTCAGAGCAGCAAAATTTACCAGTTGATCCTCAAGAAACGAGTTACCACAAACCATGTCCAATATGTGGCTCAAGTAATATAATCCCAGACACAGATGTGATGGATACGTGGAACACGTCATCTATAACTCCATACATTTGCTATGCCCTTTATAATGAAAATTATGATAATGTGTTTAATGATGCGGTTAGTGAACAATTTATACCGATGGGTATGCGTCCACAGGCACATGACATCATTAGAACCTGGGCATTTTATACTATCGTAAAAGCGTGGATGCACAATAAAACCATTCCATGGTCAAATATTGTAATATCTGGACACGTGTTAACCACTGCAAAAGAGAAAATCTCAAAATCACAAGGCGGCGATTCGCGAACACCGCAAAAATTACTTGAGCAGTTTTCAGCAGACTCAATTAGATACTGGACCGCTTCAGGGCTTTAGGTCAAGATGTAGCATTTTCAGAATCACAGATTAAGATTGGTCAACGATTAGTCACCAAGATGTGGAATGCATTTAGGTTTATTCAAGAACATATTTCGCTGTTTGATGCAAAGCCAAGCATTGAAGGGAACTTTGGTGTCATTAATGAATGGTTGCTCCACCAGGCATCCTACACCTTTGATCAGTATAAAAGGCATCTTGAGCAAAACGAATTTACTGGTTCGCTTGCTGCAATAGACCAATTTTTTTGGAATGACTTTTGTGATAATTATCTTGAACTAGTTAAAGATCAACTGTTCCATCCAGAGCTGTATGACATGAATCAAGTTAAAGCTACTCGTTGGGTACTTTATCATGTAGGATTGCGTATACTTCAGTGGTATGCACCGTACGTTCCTTACATCACCGACGCCATTTATCAAGAAATATATAAAAAATATGAAGGCGATCTGTCTATCCATCAATCAAAATTTGCCACAACTCAGATTGAGTACGACTTTAAAAAAAGCAGTGCCGTTATGAAGTCTGTGATCGGTGTTATTGGGCACATTCGTCGCTTGAAAACCGAAAAGCAATTATCTTTAAAAACACCGCTTGCAAACTTGCTCATTGTTGATGAAAAAAACATTCATTTAGATGATATCGCCTCACAAGAATTGTTGATCAAAGGGTAAGTCACGCGACTCATATTAGCTATAAATCTGATTCGGGTGAGCAAAGTTCTATGGTTCAAGATGACAATGCTCAGTGGCATATGGTAATTGTGATCAGCTAATCAAAAATAATAGGTAAACACGGTATTCACTGTAAGCTTTGTTTACCTAGATTAATTATAAAAAACTGGTCTATTGATTAAAATCTATTATAATGCTCTGCAAAATGAGAGTTAATTTTTTTACCGATTGTACTTATGATCAAAATTAAAAATACGCAACGCGCTATTGATGTTAATACCGAACAACTCAAAAAAGATGCACAGAAGATCCTTGATGCGCTTGGGTATGAAGATTTTGATTTAGGTATTTGGTTAACCACTAATAGAACCATCCGCAATTATAACAAGCAATACCGAAATAAAGACAAAGCCACTGACGTTTTGTCATTTGCATTTCACGACACATTAAAGGCCGGTGAGCGCATTAAACCTCAAACGGAAGATGATAAAAACTTAGGCGATTTGATAATTGCCCCTGAATATGTGCGCAATGATTTGCCGCGCTGGCAAGACACCTTTGAAGGGCACATGCGCCGACTACTTGTGCATGGTATCTGCCATTTGCTTGGGTATGACCACATTGAGGATGAAGACTATAAAGTAATGAAGCGTAAAGAAACGGCATTACTAAAAAAATTAACTGAGGAGTAAGATTATGAAAAAAGTGCTTACATTAGTAGTTATTGCAAGCTTATATTCGTCGGTAAATTCTATGGATTATAATCCTGCAGGCCCAGGGCAATTGCCGCCTGTCGATCATTTGCAGGATCAACCTGATTCTGTGTCTGACGCAACATACGCCCCTAATCAATTTGTGGACGCAACAGTTGAAATTGGTTCAATAAAGTCTCTTAGCTGGAAAAGACCTGCCATACAAATAGGATCGCCTACCATCAATAACTACCACTATCCAAAAGCAAATCCTAATGCGGGGTATGGGTTAATGTTAAAGATTTGGCAGAGCAAGGAGCTTACGGAGGCTTTCATGACTATGTACGCCAATCGGTTGCAGAAAAGTTTGCGAGTGCAGAAATTGGACTAAGAACTTATATAGCTAACTGGTATTCTGGTGGCGATAAAGAACAAAAAATTAGTGCCATGCTTGAACAAGTAATGAATAAAGAGCTAGCGTTTAAACATATTAAAGACACGTTAGAATCAAGCGATGACGAAGCAGAACGTGAAGCTCTTAAACAACTTATGTTTGAAAATCGTACCGCAAAATATACTATTGTCGCGGCTATGTCACAGGAAGCTGTTGAATATGTAAACACCAAAAAAAGTTTTGCTGAATTTAAAATTGAATTATTCAAATTAATTAAAAAATTTGAAAAAGAAATCGAAGCAGATCAGCACAGTTTTCAAACGGTTGAGCAATTTAAGGAAACCAAAAAAATCATACATGAAAATTATTTAAGAATGTTGCAGATTTAAACTAGAGCCCGCAAGAAGCGGGCCTTTTTTTATGTCTTTTTTGCCAAGTATGTTAATGCCTGTCGCATCAACTGATCAAAGGTAAGAGCAGCAGACGCATGCTCTTCATTAATATGATTCATGGCAGCACTGATTTCTTGTTTAGAGTAGTTGAGCGATTTTAGGACCTCGTTTACCTGATGGCGTGCTTGATGCACGGGAGTCTTTTGTAGTTCTGGATGAGCACTCATTTTTGCTACTTTATGTTTTAAGGCCACGATAATTTGTTCTGCTTTTTTTGCGCCAATGCCACTTACGCTACTCAATGCTTTTTCATTTGCCTCTTGGATAGCAGCCACAAATTCTGCAGGGCTCATGGCAGCTAATAATGCAAGCCCGATGCGAGGACCGATGCCTGAACAGCCAATAATCATTTCAAAAACACGTTTTTCAAGATCCTGTGCAAAACCATATAGGCTTGGGCCTTGCTCTTGATTCCAGTGAAGATAAATCTGCAATTGTGTTTGAGAGCCGATGGTATACATGTCGGGATTTGCCACGTTAACGGCATAACCAATTCCATTAACCTCTACAATTATTAATTGCTCCATACGCTGTGCAATAGTTCCGTGTAGTGTATGTATCATATGATTACTTTTTTTAAAGGGTATATTCTCATTGCCAATACTAATTAGAGTGAGCTAAATTTCACAGAAAACCGTTGAGATAAACATAAGCCTTAGTTATTTTTACAAAAAAAGGGATAATTATGAAACGTTTTATTTTGTATTGCGCGTTGAGTGTTTCAGGTGTACAGGCAAAACACATTGTTGAAATTGACCAAACGCGCCCCGTTCATTTGCCAGTACATGAATATAATTTTGAGTTTAAAAATAAAAGCATGAAGCCAGTTCGTGTAACATTAAAAAATGGTGACAGGCTTCCAAAACAACGAGAAAATCCGCTGGTGGTAGAAGACCAGAGTGTTAATTTAGCGTTTCGTGTTGCGGGTCTTGATTTAAATAAGCAAACTATTTTGATAGTTAGGTACAAAGATAAGGAAAATAAAGAGTATAAACAGACCTACCAGTTTGTGCCAACAAATCAGGCTATGACTAAAAAAATTCTGGTTAAGTGGGATGGTTACAGAATAACCCTCAAGGCGGAACAATGCTTGGAAAGACAACTTCGGGCTTGTCGCTCAGGGGCAACATTGAATGTGCAGGTATTAAACTTATGGCCCAGGAAAAAATTGGTTCAGCAAGTTTAAGCTGAAAAGTGTAAAAACTATTAAAAAGCTGGAAATTGCCGTTCATTTATTGACAAATACCATAAGCATGGTAGCATTTACTCTATAAAATCAATGCGGGAATAGCTCAATTGGTAGAGCGTTGCCTTGCCAAGGCAAAGGTCGCGGGTTCGAGTCCCGTTTCCCGCTCCAAATAAAGCTTATCCGCCTAATAATTTGGCAACCACACAAAATCTTGCTAAATTCATGAAAATCAATCTAAATATTGAGTTCCTACATAATAATAAAGCTATAACTTGGCACCATAAAGGTAATAGATAAAGTACGTTTATAAGCAAAAGGTTTTGACGAATGAAATCAATGATGGAAGAAGCCTCATCAGTTTTTAAAGCTATAGAAAATTGCTGGAGCCGTGCTGGCAAGCCAGAAGAATTTACCGTTAAGATTTTAGAGTTGCCACAAAAAAATTTTTTGGGAATAACAACAAAAGCAGCAAAAATTGCGTTGTTTTTTAACCAACCTGCCAGTTCAGGAATACAATCTGTTGAGCAACCGCGCCACAAGCAGCCGCGTCAACCACAACAAGAACAAACACGTACTGCTCACACTCAAGAAAGACAAGAAAGAAGAGAGCATAGACGTCCTGAACAACAACCTCGTCCTGCTCAACGCCCTCAGCAAGCGCCTCAACAAGCGCGTGAAGACAAGGCACCTCACATTGAACGTGTAGAGCGTGTAGAGCGCAGACAAGATGCGCCTCGTGAATATAGAAGTGACAATCGTCACGACAACCGCCGTGATCAGCGTTCAGATTTTCGTTCACGTCAAAACCCACGTGGCGACCATAGAGATCAAAGAGATTCCCGTTCTGATGTAAGCTGGAACCAAGAAATGGTAGATGCTACCCAAGAATGGCTCAAAGAAACATTGGTTATGATGGACCAGTCACATATCAATGTTCATGCAAACTACTCTAACAACTTTCTCAAAGTTGAATTGAGCGAGCCCGTTGATTCAGATGTGCGCCAAGAAGAAGTATTATTTAAAAGTTGGACTAATCTCATTTTTGAAGTATTACGTGAAAAGTTTAAAACATCTACACGTGGTCTTCGTTTAGTAATTGAAAGCCGAAAAAAGGTTTAATTACCTCATATGCTATTAACTCATGATGATGAAACTATAATCGCCCAGTGCACGCCCACCGGTAGCGGAGCTATTGCTTTATTGAGAATATCAGGCGTGCATGCATTGGAGATTGCTGATGCAATGGCGCGTTTTGGAACTCAAAAAAAATTAATGCATGTTGATAGCCATACCATACATTATGGATCTGTTGTGGACTCTCACGGTGCGTTAGTTGATAACGTATTATTCATGGTCATGAAGAGCCCTCGCACTTTCACCGGTCAAGATGTTGTAGAAATTAGTTGTCACAACAATCAATTTATTATAAATGCCATTGTGCAAAGCGCGTTATCTTATGGGGCTAGGCTTGCAAAAGAAGGTGAATTTTCACGGCGAGCAGTGCTCAACAAGAAAATTGATTTGGTACAAGCAGAAGCTATCAATGAACTTATTGGAGCGCAGACACAACAAGCGTTAAAAAAAGCCTTATCACAAGTTAATGGAAGTTTTTCACATTGGATTTCGATTATTGAAAAACAGATGATCAAAGCAATGGCTTTTTGTGAAGCAAGCTTTGAATTTATCGATGAGGAATTGGAGTTTTCAGATCAAATTACCATAATGGTCAATGAAACTCTTGCCACAATAAGCCAGGTAAAAAAGTCATTTGATAATCAACAACATATACGCTCTGGAATAAAAATAGCATTTCTTGGTTCAGTAAATGCTGGTAAATCTTCCCTATTTAATGCGATTTTAGGAAAAAATAGAGCTATTGTCACGCCCATTGCGGGAACAACCAGAGATTCAATTGAAGCTGGTTTGACAAAAGATGGTTCGTTTTGGACATTAATCGATACTGCTGGACTACGTATCACTCATGATGTTGTAGAACAAGAAGGTATTAAGCGATCCATGGAACAAGCACGCTTGGCTGATATCGTTGTCTTGGTTTACGACGCGTCACGCGAGCTTACGCCCCAAGAATCTGATGTGTATGAGCGCCTATTAAAAGATTTTGAGAATAAAATAGTTGTAGTTCATAATAAAATTGATCAAAAAAATAACAATGCGTGTGAACAATTTCCAAAGGGTATAGAAGTCTCTGCTCAACAGCATTATCAAATTGATGCATTGTTAGCAGTGCTAACGGAAAAAATTCAAGCCATCACGGCACTACATGATTCGCCATTTTTACTTAATTCTCGTCAATATATTTTACTGACAACACTTGAAAACAAACTGGTGGATATTGCATCTATGCTTGAGCATCCTGAATATGAGTTGCTATCTATCCACTTTAATGATGCCTTAGCTCATTTGAGTGAATTAACTGGCAAAACAGTAAGCGAGCAAACGATGGATGCAGTGTTTAATGAGTTTTGTGTTGGTAAGTAGCGTGTTGCCTGGTTTTTTTAGGATTACATGAAGAAAAAAATTATTGTTTTAAGCAGCTCAGGTGGAGCAGGACACGTAACTGCAACACAAGCACTCAAAGATTGCCTTAGCGGCGCTTATGATGTTACGAGTATTGATTTTATGCACGTACTGCATGATATTGACTTAGTAAAAAAAATAACAAGAGGTGGGCTAGAGGCTGAACAAGTGTTTTACAATTATTGCCTCAAGCGTCGCTGGTTTGCGGTTTTGAATATTGTCTATCAAATTGGAACTTGGTATTTTGCGCTCAGAAGAAAAAAAATAACAGCTATATTTAAAAAATACATAATTGATCAAAAAGCAGATCTTATAATATCAGTCGTTCCCATAATAAACGGTGCGCTGGCAGATGCTGCTCAAATGGCAGATGTTCCTCTAATAATAGTTCCAACCGACCTTAACGCAAAATCATTTATCAATGGTATGCACAAAACTAGCTATAATAAAATCTGTATGACACAGGCATTTGATGATGCTGATGTTGCCAATTCCATTAAACCTTCCGGTTTAATTTCTGCCCAAATTGCTACAACCGGTTTTCCGCTCCGTAAGCAGTTTTTCAATACTAAAGAAAAAAATGAATTAAAAGATTCTTACGCGATACCCAAAAACAAACCAATTATCTTTTTGATGATGGGTGGCCAAGGATCATCTACTATCATTACATTCCTTAATGAGCTCAGTAAAATTGCAAGCCCTTTTCATATTATTGTTTGCATTGGTAAATTTGAGCAACTCAGATTAAAAATAGAAAGTTTGTCATTTCCAGCACACATTACGTATACCATCGTAGGATTTACCTCACATATTGATGATTACATGGCAATGTCTGATTTTGCTATCACTAAATCAGGCTCAGTCAGCGTTTCAGAATCAATATACATGAATCTGCCTATGTTTTTTGATGCAACCGGCACAATTTTGACCTGGGAGCGCTTCAATCATGCTTTTATTAAAAGTCATGGCTTTGGCCAAAGTATTACATCAGTAAAATGCATTAAACAGGTGATTGAAAATGTTTTGGCGCAACCCTCTGTCTATCAAGCGATGCACGAGAATTTAGCACAATTTCCTAAAAAAATATTTTGTGATGAAATTCCCGTGGTTGTTAAAAACTTATTAAACAGCTAACGCTACAGCTTGCTTTTAAGTTTTTTGGTGCGTACCCATGATAAATACAAGTGATCAGGTGCATCTTGTAAACGCCAACCGCGCTTTTGTAGGGGTATTAGTAAATTTTTTTGTGGTATAAAGAGACAAAAAAATTCGTTAACTTGTACCAGGTGTGGCTTGATTGGTGCCATACACAGCGCAGGGCTAGCATGTAATGCCAAGATAAGAATCAAGGCGCGTTTCATATTATTTCCTTCCTGGATTAGCTCCCAGTGTTTTGGCTGGATTAATATGAGCACAATGTTCTGCAAATTCAATCTGTTCTAAGAGAATTTGCGTAACTGGTTTTTTAGCTTTCATGATTTTTTCTTTATTCCCACACAGCCAAGGGGAGAAAAAGTTACAAACTTTTGCACAAAAGCTCTTTTGTTCCATAGCCTGACTAGATCCAAATGTAATCAATAGCGTAATTAAAATTAAATATTTCATATTTTTTCCATGAAAAAGGGCCTAGTTTTCACTAGGCCCTCGTTTTTTACTAATTTTACTTAGCAATTGATCAAGTTAATTTCAACACGACGGTTGAGCCATTGCTCTTGAGCACTTCCAGTTAGGGGTTTTCCATCAACCATTACCGGCATTTCTTTGCCAAGTCCTACAATGCTGATGTATTTCTCAGGAATTCCTGCAGCTACAAGGCGTTGTTTAACTTCGTTTGCGCGATTTTCTGATAACGCAAGGTTGTATGCCTTAGCGCCGATGTCATCAGTATGTCCTTTAAGAACAATTTTGATGTCAACTGGTTCATTTGATTTTTCGTGTTCGTCAACTATTCTTTTGATCTGTGCAATATCATATACTACGCTTTGTTCTTGAGCAGAGGTAATATGGTGCTTGTTAAAATCAAAATAAATTATTTTAAAGTCTTGTTGAACTGAGGTATCTTCTACCCAAGAAAAGTCATTATTAGCATTGTTAAGATCGTGCGCTACAGCAGCGTCGATGTCTTCTGCTAATGATAACTCATTTAAATCACCGTCATAAAAGCTTTTGATTACGGTATCTTCTGCAACTGGAATGTCTACTTCAGTCACAACCGCATCTTGGTTGTGGCGTAAATCAATTTTACGTGTTTTACGTCCGCATCCAGCTATTCCTACCATTAATAACGCTAGGCAAAAATATTTTTTGTTCATGATGTCTCCTTGCATGTTAAGTTTGTTCTGAAGGAATGCACCAAGACTTTAACATGTTTTTAGCCTATTTTCTACTCATTTATAGCAATATCGGCTATAATGTATATTTGAATAAGCCTCAATTGTTACCATATATTAAAGATAAAGCCATTACAGGCAGGCACAAATGAAAAAAATTTTAATTAACGAAGACGTATGGCAGACACGAATTGCCATTACGCGTGATGGCCTTTTGCAAAACGTTTATTTTGCGGGCCACAGCGAACATCCTTTAGAGAGGGTGTTCTTTAAAGGGATAGTTACCAAGGTATTGCCAGGTATTCAAACTGCATTTGTTGACATAGGCCAAGAAAAAGCTGGATTTTTGCACATATCTGAAATTGACCGTGATTTGGCGATAGAGCGTATCTCTAAGCAAATTCAGGTAGACGATGAAGAAGAAGCACCTGTTTCACGTATGCGCCAAAAAATAGACATAAGTAAAATTTTCAAAGAGGGTGATCAAATTCTTGTTCAAGTGAGCAAGGAGCCGGTATATGAAAAAGGTGCAAAGCTTTCAACATGCTTTACCTTGCCCGGCAGATTTATTGTTTTAATGCCCAACATTCCACGCATTGGCGTTTCAAAAAAGATTGAAAACAGAGACGAGCGCAATCGCTTAAAAGATATTGTAAAATCAGCCTTACCTGAAGGTATGGGTGCTATTATTAGAACAACGTCTGAAGAAAGAAGCGCAAAAGATATCGGCAAAGATATAGCTTTTCTTTTAGAGACATGGCAAAACATACAAAAAAAATTCACGGCAGCAAAACCCAAAGAACGCATCTACGAAGATATAGAATTGCCTTTGCAGATAGTGCGTGATCATTTAGATGATGATGTTGAGGCAGTGATTACTGACAGTAAAGAAAGCCAGTCAAAAATATATAAGTTCATTAAAAGCATTGCCCCTGAATACACCAGCAAAGTGCACTACTACGATGGCGCTTCAGAAATTTTTGATTTCTATGGCATTGAAAAACAGATTAACGCGGGTCTTGAAAAAAAGGTTCCTCTTAAATCTGGCGGGTCTTTGATCATTGAAACAACTGAAGCTATGACTGTTATTGATGTCAACACAGGTCGCTTTACTGGTAAAAAAAATCTTGAAGAAACGATTTTAGCGACTAATCTAGAAGCAGCTGAAGAGACGGTCAGACAACTCCGCTTGCGCAATATTGGTGGGCTCATTGTTATTGATTTTATTGATATGAGTGTGCCTTCTAATCGTCAAAAGTTGTTTAACTTCTTTGAGAAGAACTTACGCGAACGCGATAAGTTCCAATCGGTAGTTTTAAAGATTTCTGAGTTTGGATTAGTGCAAATGACGCGCAAGCGATCAGGTATTACGTTGTATCAACAATTGACACAACGTTGCCAAACATGCCGCGGGCAAGGGTTTATTATGTCCCTAGAGACTGAAACTCAAGCAGTTTTGCGTGCGCTGAAAGCAGGTCTTAAATCAAATAAATATGGTTCGCAAGTACAGCTCGTCTTGAGTCCAGACATTTTTAAGCACGTTACCTCAGTTGAGTACAATGCAATTTTAGCATTAGAAAAAGCGTATCGTTGCAAGATCACTCTCATCTCAGAAAAAGATTTGCACAGGCATCAATACAAGATTGAGAAAAAATAACCAAGTTCAATCGCGTTCTATAATAAAATCCAAAAAATGATACACTTTAACCAATTGATGCAAACGATCTAACACTATGTGAGGCGCGCAATGTCAAAATCTGTTTCTGTGCTCGACAGATACCCGGAGTATGAAGTTACTATAGGCATGGAAGTGCATGTCCAGTTAAACACCAATACAAAGATTTTTTGTACATGTGCTAACGAAGTTATTAAACAGCCTAATACTAATATTTGTCAGATTTGTACTGGCCAGCCCGGCTCGTTGCCATGCATAAACAAAAAAGTTATTGAATATGCAGTCAAAGCAGGTCTTGCAACAAATTGCCATTTAACCTCGCCTTCATATTTTGCGCGTAAGCATTACTTTTATCCAGACTTGCCTAAAGATTATCAAATCACCCAGGCTGAAGATCCTATTTGCCAAAATGGTTTTGTGCCTATTCGTCTTGAAGATGGATCAATAAAAAGAATTAGATTGATGCGCATTCACATGGAAGAAGATGCGGGTAAAAGTATTCATGCTGGCCATAGCAACGAAAGCTTTGTTGACTTTAATCGAGCGGGAACACCACTACTTGAAATGGTAAGTCAGCCTGATATTTCAAGCGCGTATGAAACAAAAGAGTATTTAAAAACGTTGCGTGCCATCGTGCAATACTTAGGTATTTGCTCAGGAAACATGGAAGAGGGTGCGTTCCGTGCTGATACTAATATTTCAGTCCGTAAAAAAGGCGCAACCGCTTATGGCACAAAAGTAGAATTAAAAAATATCAACTCGTTTAAGTTTATTGGCGATGCAATTGAACATGAAATTGAACGTCAAATTGAAATGGTTGAAAATGGTGAGCGTGTAAAACAAGAAACGCGCCTGTGGGATACCAAAAACAAAAAAACTATTGCGATGCGCAGCAAAGAAGAAGCTGCTGACTATCGTTACTTGCTTGATCCTGATTTACCAGCAATTGTATTGGCACCTGACTACATTGAAAACATAAAAAAATCTATGCCTGAGTTACCTTTTGAAAAATTTGACAGACTCGTCAATCAAAAGGGACTAACTGCGTATGAGGCAGATATTTTAGTTGATGATTTGGCACTTTCTAACTACTTTGAAAAAGCGTATTCACTAGTGCCAAGCAAGTTGATTATTAATTGGATTTTGCGCGATGTTATGGGTTACTTAAAAGATCAAAAAGTTGAACTTGCTGATTTTAAAGTTACTCCAGAACGCTTGGCGCAACTAATTGCGCTTATAGAAAAAGGCACTATCAACAATCGCTCCGCTCAAGAAGTATTTATTGATATTGCTCATACGGGTAAATCTCCTGAAGAGATAGTCAAAGAAAAAGGTCTTGAACAAATTGGTTCAGCAGATGAGCTGGAAGCAATCATAAAAGATTTAATTGCAGGCTTTCCTGAACAAGTTGCCCAATATAAATCTGGTAAAGATAAAATGTTTGGCTTCTTTGTGGGTCAAGCAATGGCTAAAACCAAGGGTAAAGGTGACCCGCGCGTCATACAAGAGCTGCTTAAAAAACACCTTTCATAAAGAGAATCATTGCGTAATGCCAGAAAATCTGTCAACAATATCAGGTGACCCATACCATAAAGGGATTA
This sequence comes from Candidatus Dependentiae bacterium Noda2021, assembly GCA_020886235.1. Lineage (GTDB taxonomy): Bacteria > Babelota > Babeliae > Babelales > Vermiphilaceae > Noda2021. The sequence goes on from AP025250.1 coordinate 1,167,282, forward strand.
CATGAGACGTATATTATTGATAGCGCTATTCTGGCATTCAATTGCAGCACCTGCAGAATTTACTACGTTCTTTAAAAAAACCCTTGTTGCATGTTTTACGGTAACTAAAAAAATTTTAAATAATGATAAGCACACCAATTATGCAATTGCATCTGCGGCAATACTCGCTGGTGCAAGTTCGCTTTTTTATTCTATAAAAAAGGTCATTGCGCGTGTTAGTTTTATTAAAGAAAAACCAAAAAAACAAACTCCTACTATTACCATAACAACCTCACCGGCCTCGCAACTAAAACCACTAAACAAACGGCATTCGTGGTCAATCTTAATTGCTTCGAGTGAAAACACTCCTTTATCATCTCCTTTACCCTCGCGCAACCATTCACGCAAAAATTCGGGTATTTTTGCCAAGGCGCTTGATGGAGAACAGTCTAGTTCTCTTTCGTCCATACCTGAAGCTCATGATGAGGATATACAATTGTATGGTTCTAAAATTAATGATGATCCACTCTCCGAAGACCAAATAGCTGAGTTGCAACGCATTGCAAACCAAACGCCAAAAAATGAACGACTAAAAAGAATGCCAGAAAGATCTTATCAAGACATATATGAAAGTGAATTGTCAGAAATGACTAAGAAGTATAAGAAGATGAAAAAATCTGCCGCCCCCAAGGTAAAAGAGACAAAAATTGGTATATGGTGGCTGCAGTGGGAACGAGAAAAAGGTGGAGATGATCCAATAGAGCGGCTCGTTTTAACTTTCAATGGAGAGGAAGTCGACATTAGCCAAAGCAATCTATAAATCTATTTTCCATTGGGTTTATTTATTCAAATTACTATAATAAATATTAATTCGCAGCTTTGGTCGGTGGTCAATTCTTTGCATGTTCGCGTATTTTCATAGTATTTTTATTCAGGCCTTAGTGTTTGACAAATTTTCTAGTTGTATTACAATTATATAAGAAGTCATAGCTTATGATAGGGTGCTTTTGGATAGTGGTGCCCTAACACACAGCATCGGGAACCCTCAGCTATCCATAGCGTAAATTTTCTACAAAAAATCCTTACATAAGTGAGTTATATATGTTATTTAAAGATTTTCCATTAAACCCTCTTATTCTCAAAACACTTGATACATTAGGGTTTACAGAACCAACAGAAATTCAAGAAAAAGCAATTCCATTGTTAACCCAAACCGACAAGATTGATTTTTTAGGTCAAGCTCAAACGGGTACTGGTAAAACACTTGCTTTTGGTATTCCTTTAGTTCAACGTATTGATGCAAGCACTAAATCATTGCAAGCATTAATTGTTGCGCCTACTCGTGAATTGGTTGTACAAATTACCAATAGTATCTCTGCAGTTGCACATCCTATGGGTATTAGCGTTACATCAATTTATGGTGGCGTTTCAATGTCAGAGCAAATCAAAGCAATTAAACGTGGCACACACATAGTAGTATGTACCCCGGGAAGAATTAATGATCACTTGCGTCGTGGCACTCTTAATGTTAACACCATTAACACCTTAGTGCTCGATGAAGCGGACATTATGCTTGATATGGGCTTTAAAGAAGAAGTTGATGAAATTTTAACTTTTGCGCCTAAAAACCGCGAAATTTGGTTATTCTCAGCAACCATTAAAGCCGGCGTTCATGACATTATGAAAGATCACATGAAAAACCCGGTAACGGTTCGCACAAGTCCAAAACAAATTGGTAGTGCAAAAACCAAGCAATATTACACCGTGGTTTCACAAAAAGATCGCTTTGCAGCATTACGTAGATTTATTGACTGTGCAGAATCATTCTATGGTTTTGTGTTCTGTCAGACTAAAGTACAAACCGCAGAAGTTGCAGAAAAATTATCCAACGCGGGTTATCCATCTCAACCATTACATGGTGATATGACACAACAGCAAAGAAACCGCGTTATTAAACAATTTAGAGATAAAGAATTTACTATACTTATCGCGACTGATGTTGCGGCACGTGGTATAGACGTTGCAGATTTAACTCACGTAGTTAACTATTCATTACCAATCGACCAAGAAAGTTATGTTCACCGTATTGGCAGAACAGGTCGCGCTGGTAAAGAAGGTATAGCAATTTCCTTTGTAAGCGGACATGAAGCGCGCAAAGTAAGATTGTTAGAATCTAAGTTTAACGTAAAAATTACTCCTCTTGATGTGCCATCTATGGGTATGATTCAAGATGCGTATCAAAGAAAAGCAGCTGAGTACCTTGCAGAATTAACTCAAGATTCTGCGGTTGAGTATCCACAAGATCTCAAACAATTAGTTTCTTCTTTTGATCACGCAGCATTAACTAATGCAGTATGCAATATCTTAGGACAAAAGTTCTTCAGAAAAGCTACTGTCGTTGATCAAGCGTTTACTCCTGCAAGCAAGGTTGACCTTGACGCGCATGAAGATGCTAACGAGTTAGTCTTATTTATCGGTGAAGATGATGGTGTTACTAAATCTGATATCGTTAAATTTGTTCAAGAGTTTGGTATGATTCAAGAAAATGAACTTGAAAAAGTTAAAGTTATTAAACGTCGTACCTTTATTCGTGTAGACCAAGCACAATGTGAGCCTTTAATGAATGCATTACAAGGTAAAAAGTTGTTAGGTCAAAAGGTAAAAGTAATTTCTGCAATGCAATTGCACCAGTCTTCAGAAGGCGGTAGCAAAGGTGGCAGACGTAGCGGCGGCTTTGGCGGCAAGCGTGGCGGCGATCGTGATCGCGGTTCATTCTCAGGCCGACGTTCTTCTTCTTCCCGTAGCAGAAAAAGAAATTAATTAAGAAGAACCCAAAAAGGGCTCTTGTGTTCAATGTTTCATTGACACAGGGGCCTTTCTTTTTGCTTACTTTTTTTATTAGATGCAGCCTTGTTTTGTTCTTAATATTGTGGCATTCTGCAAGCACTATGAGAAATGTAATAAGCATCTGCATACTTACTTTAATTTTTGCCACCAAAATTTTTTCAAATGAGGGATTACCTCCCCTTGACCTTGGCTTGTCTAACATATTAGGCGGCGGGTCATTGAGGCCTTCACCGGGTATCTATTGGTTCCATTATGTGCAATATTACCAATCAAATGATGTGCGAGATTTTAGTGGCAATAGAATAGAAGGATTTGGTGCTTTTAGAGCTTTGTATATTATTCCCTCCTTAGTTTATCAAAGTTCTTATCTGTTTTTAGGTGGTGAGCCTGGTTTTACCTTTTACACAGCATTTTCCGCCTACCAAAAGAGCACAGGTAACACCGATAGCCAATTTGATTCTTCTCCACCAGGAATAGGAGATACAACATTTGGTCCTTATATCCAGTGGAGACCCATACTTTATAAAGGTGAACCGCTTTTTATACATAGGTTTGAGTTTGATGTAAATATTCCTACGGGTAGGAATAAGTTACCTGAGAAATATTTCAATGTGGGTGCTGGATACTTTTATCTTACGCCATACTGGACAGCAACGCTCTATTTTCAGAGATATTTAGCCTTGTCATGGCGAATTTACTATATTTGGTCTGGTGAAAGTCATCGCACTAATATTAAAGCAGGTGATGCTATCAATTTAAATTTCAGCCTTGACTATGAAGTTAAAAAGGATTGGTGGATTTCTTTCTGCGGTTATTATGTGAAACAATTTAAAAACAATCGCATGTGTGGCGAGTATATTCCTGATACTAAAGAACAAGTCCTCGGTCTAGGGCCTGGAGTGCTTTATTTTGTAAGTGATACATTTCAACTTCTTGGATATCTATACTGGGAAACATTAGCACAAAACCGAACACAGGGCTTTAATGGTGCCTTTAGATTTATTTGGCATTTTGATGTACATCCACTGCGAGATTAGACGGATTTGATTTATTAAAGTGTTTGACAGTGCTTTTTATTATTCTTAGGGCTTGCTTCGTTCTTCCATAAAATTGCCTTGTTTAATTGATAGTTACATTTTAACAATTGTGCAATCTTCTCAGAATTTTTTTTCAAAATGCTGTTTTTTAATTCTGATCTAATATTTTTTATTTCTTCATATTTTTTGGTAGATTTAATGTCATAATATTCTGAAAATTCACTGTATTCTAAAATGGTTCTGGAATAATCAATAGGCGTTTTATCTTCTAAAAAATTGATAGGTCTTTTTTCAATGAAGCAAATATCGAGCGCGCGCAATATTAATTCAGCTTCATCTAAATGTATCGCAATTTTACCTTGATAAGCATCTAAAAAATTTTTCGTTGATGTTGGGCTTAAAAAACGGTGACCCTCTGTTAGCACGAATTGCTGCGTAGATGATTCAAAATAGAGATGTTTGTTCATGAGTGCTTGTAAAAAAACTGTTACCGTTTCATGGGCAGGAGTTACGTAATCAGGATATTCAAGCGGATCCCAATATTGATATTTTTTTTGAAGATCGTTTGTTTGGGGAACGATGATTTTGTGTTCCATGCTATGACACATAAATCCAAAACAAAAAATTAATAAAACGATTTTCATAATTTTCCTTTACATGTATCTACATTAATAGAGGTATCATTTTTTGTTTTATTAATTCAATAAAGCTACAATTGACTTTGAGAACTTTCTTTTCCTAGATTACAAACATAATTACTCGAATTAGGAATTAAGATGTCTATAATCTATAAAAAATCTTTATTTATTTTTCGTCGTGATTTGCGGTTACAAGATAATACAGCTCTCAATAAGTCGCTGGAAAAGTCTTTGTACGTAATCCCTTGTTTCAATTTTGATCCGGTGCAGGTAGGCAGTCAAAATAGTTTCCGCTCAGATAATGCTATTCAATTCATGATTGAATCTTTAGACGATCTAGCGCATCATCTAAAGCGTAAAAACGGTAAACTATACTTCTTTTTTGATGAGTTAATTATTAATTTACAGCGACTAATAAAACAAGAACAGATTGAGGCGATATTTACCAATCGTGATTACACCCCATTTTCTTTAAAGCGCGATGAAGCAATAAGAAAACTCTGCGAGCATCATGGTATTGCATTTGAACAATACGATGACGCACTGTTAAATAGTCCAGAGAAAATCCATACTCAAAGCAATACCCCGTTTAGCGTATACACAGCATTTTATAAAAATTCTTTGCATTTTCCCGTAGCTAAGCCGACAGCGTTAACTGACGAAGGCCGTTTTTACACGGAGCATATAGCTCATGAAAAAACGCTGGAATCTATAAAAGATCACCTCATAAAACATGAAAATCCCAACATTAATATCCGTGGTGGAAGACAACATGCAATAGCCATTTTAAAAGATTTAAGCACATTTAAAAATTATCAAACCACGCGAGACTTTCCTTCAATACCAACGACCCATCTTTCAGGGCATAACAAGTTTGGCACCGTTTCAATCCGAGAAGTCTACCATATGATGGTTCGTGAGTTAGGTGCAAATCATGGGCTCATACGCCAACTTTACTGGCGTGATTTTTTTACTCATGTCGCGTATCATTCACCCTTTGTGTTTGGGCAAGCATTTCACAAAAAATATGATGATATTCCATGGGCACATAATGAAAAACTATTTAAAGCGTGGTGTGACGGCTTGACTGGCTTTCCCATAGTTGATGCGGGCATGCGACAGCTGCTTGAAACTGGGTTTATGCATAATAGAACCCGCATGATAGTTGGCTCATTTTTGGTCAAAGATTTGCATATAGATTGGCAGTGGGGTGAAAAATTCTTTGCACAGCATTTATTAGATTATGATCCTGCGGTAAATAATGGTAGCTGGCAATGGGTTGCCTCAACGGGCTGCGATGCAACACCCTATTTTAGAATATTCAACCCGTGGCTACAGCAAGAAAAGTTTGATAAAGACTGCACCTATATTAAAAAGTGGGTACCAGAGTTAAAGAACGTAAGTAACGATGTCTTACACAATTTATATAAAGATAGTTCTAGGCCGATCAAAGGATATCCGCGCCCTCTCGTGGATCACTCGGTTGAATCGATGAAAACTAAGCTTATTTACAAACGTGCTGCTACGAATTAGGAGTAGGCAAATGCAAAAAAAGGCGGTACTGATACTCCCTAATCAACTGTTTAAAGATCATCCGTTAGTCGAGGAAGGTAGTGTAATTATCCTGTACGAGCATCCCGCTTTTTTACTGATTTTGCATTTCATAAACAAAAGCTTATTTTGCACCGGGCAAGCATGAAGACCTTAGCTCATGATTGGGCTCAAGCAGGGCATAATGTTGTGTATCTTGAATATGGCCAAGCATTATTTGATTACTTAAAAAAGAAAAATATTAAAGAATTATCGGTGCTTGAACTCATCGATCATGATTTACAAAAAACTCTAGGCGCTGCTGCAAAAAAAGCAGGTATACACATTGATGTGTACCAATCGCCAGCTTTTTTATGCGATCAAGAGCGCATTGATTCACTATTAGGCGATAAAGAGAGTTTTAGAATGAGCGGTTTTTACGCTCAACAGCGTAAAGATTTTAACATTTTAATGACGGCAGGAAAACCCACGGGAGGCAAGTGGAGCTTTGACACCGAGAACAGAAAAAAATTGCCTAAGGATTTATACATACCTTCTTTGCAGATCCCGCGTTCTAATGCTTTTGTGGCAGAGGCACATGATTATGTGGCCAAACACTTTCCTGATAATCCAGGAGAGGCTGAGGGGTTTATATATCCAACAAGCCATAATCAATCTGAACAATGGCTTGAGGATTTTTTAGAGCATAGGCTTGTTCGTTTTGGTGACTATCAGGACGCTTTTGAAAAAAATCAGGTATTTACCTTTCACAGCGTTTTGACGCCAATGCTAAATAGTGGGTTGTTGACACCCGCATATGTTGTAGGGCGTACCCTTGAATATGCAAAGCATCACAAGAATATTTCACTCAATAACCTTGAGGGGTTTATACGGCAAATTATTGGTTGGCGCGAGTTTGTGCGCGGGGTGTACTCATGTAAAGGCATTGAGCAAAAAGATTCAAATTTTTTTTCTTTTAAACGAAAATTGCCCGACTCATTTTATACCGGCACGACCGGCATTGATCCGGTTGATGATGCTATAAAAAAAATTAACAAATTTGCCTATGTTCATCACATTGAACGATTGATGGTCTTGGGCAATTTTATGTTTCTATGTGAGATCAACCCCAAAGAAGTGTATCGTTGGTTCATGGAGTTATTTATTGATGCGTATGATTGGGTTATGGTGCCTAATGTATTTGGTATGAGCCAATATGCTGATGGGGGGCTCATGACTACTAAGCCTTATTTTTCAAGCTCTAATTATATTAAGAATATGAGCAATTACAAAAAAGGGCCGTGGGCTGATGTATGGGATGCACTATTTTGGCGTTTTATTTATAAACACCAAGAGTTAATAGGCAATACTGCTCGCCTTGCAATAATGAATTCATATTTAAAAAGACTCAAGCCTGAACGTTTAAAAGAATTGTTACGAGTAGGCGATGCTTTTTTGAAGCAATTGTAAATAAATTATTTATAGATTGTATCTGAATGACCACTACACTACTGTGTCAGGATTAACACGCTTGTATTGCTTCATTAAATATCTTTTGCGTTGATAGAGGCTATTTTCATAGACATTAATATCAATATCTTTTTTTGTCAGAGCAGAAACTTGTTCCTGAATTGCTTTTAAATCTCCAATTTTGCCTGTGTACTTTAGTTCAAGTTGCGTTAGTTCTTTCTTGTGTTTTTGTAGTTGAGCCTCTAAGTAAATGCAATCTTCATCCATCTTGATCTCATTTTTTATAAACATTTGCTGATTGCCAAAAGAATAGTTCTCTTCTGTGTGCATAGCTTGTGATGTACTCACACAATTAATTAAGAATAAAAAAATATAAAATAGGGAATTTCTCATAGAGGCCTTACAGGGTATGAATTATTTTTCTTGTGCAATGTCATTAAGAGCGCGAGGTACTGCTTTTGCTTGATATTTTTCACTGAGCTTCTCGTGACGGCTTTTTTGTACGGTGTGTGTCTGCGCTGCAATGTAGTTTAAGTTCTTGCGGCAAATGGCAATGCATTGCTCACAAGGGAATTTGCGCGATGTAAGCTGGTTGTATGCGACCAATAAATCATAAAATTCTTTGCCTAACAAGTCTCTTTCCTGTTGTGGCGATAAACGGCTCAAAGAACAATCCATACAACTAATACTAAGCATGGTGAACATTAATGAAAAACAGAGGTACTTAAACATAATCACTCCAGTCATTTAATTTTATTTTTATTAATTCTAATATAACAAAAAAAGACCCTAGTGAAAGAGTCTTTTTTTATGGTGAAATATGTGATCGAATTTTATTTTTTTCTAAGATTTCTTTTAACTAGTTCCTGTTGTTCGATTTTTCCAGCAATAAGGCGAGTATTTTCCAAACATTCGCCATATTGCTTTTTTAATTCTGGGATTGAATTAAGGAGCGCTACTTTTTCTTCATCTTTAACAATCGTTACTACATCACCTGTTTTAATGATGCCAGCTTTCAAAACAAATAACTTTAATCCACGCAAGCGATCTTGTAAGCCGTGAATTATGTCGCCATTTATCGTCTTGTGTCCATTTTCATACACACTCTCAGCGTTCAGGAAACTCAGTGCTGTTTTACCACAGCGGGATTCAATTTTCCAACAGGCGTGGTGAGGAATATCCGTTTTTAGTAAAATTGCTTTTGGTGTAATGTTAGAGTTTTCTAAGATAGAATCATTTTCTGTAACAACGATCAAATCACCACTATTTAGTGATTTTTGACCTATATCTAGTCCGGCTACATGTATATTATCACCAGGAATTTGCGCGCCTCCCAGGGCACTAGAAACATCAGATCGCATGAGTGTAACAGGGGTATAACTTATCAAACTATCCTTTTTATCAGCTTCAATGCCATCATCCAAGATGTGCATTGTATCAACAATTTTTCGTGTGTTAGGCTCAGGTCTTACCACTAAGGAAGTGATTATTCCTTTATTAGATAATTGTGATTTTGGAAGTATTTGAGCTAATTGTTCGGGTGTTATTGTAGTAAATATTTGTTGTGCTTTAGCCGGTACGTAAAAATTGTTGTTATTTTCCATGCATTGAAGCAGGCAAGTAGTTAACGATATGACTAAAATTAATACTCTACACATAATTTTTAAACCTAGTTAGTGGTGAATAAGATAAGCACATGATATCACACTTACATGAGCAAAAAAATAGGCCCCATTAATTGAGGGCCTACTATGTAGTCGTGGTAAGTGTTAATTTACATTATTACCAAATGAAACTGGTGGTCTAAAGTGATTTTGCATTGCAAAAACCATTTTTCTAGGAATCTGTTTTTGTGCATCTAACACTTTATCTAGTTTTTGGTTTAATTCATTCAATTGTTTTGCCAGTTCAGTCTGTATAGTTTTATTACTCTCAGCGATGAACGCTTTTAAATCTTCAATTTTTAATGAAAGTAATGATTCAATCTGTTCTTTGGTAAGATTCAGTTTAGTTGCAAGTTCATTAAACTGATTTTTTGTTTCAGCGTCAAGATTTGCGATTTTGGTATTAACTGCTCCAAACCCATCAGCCATATCATTACGAGTTTTTTGGCCATCAGACTTAACTTCTTTGGTTACCCAGCCCTTGATATTTTGGGTGTATTCACCAAGTTTGGCAAGAATTTCATCTTTAGATTTAGTGACAGCGTTTATTACCGCGCCTTTAACTTTTTCAAGCATCTCGCGGGTTTTAATACCGTCGCCAGTTATAAACTTATGAATTTGATTTAGGACTAAATACCCACCCCTGCAATTAATGCAGCGGTAAGCATTTTTGAGCTTGCAATAGTGCTTATTGCACTTGTTAACTGCTCAGCCTGCTTTCCGATTGCTCCACCAAGTTGGGAGAGTGTTTGGCCAGATGTGGCATTAGTTATTGCCTGGGCAGCAGATTCTGCAGGCTTATCAACCGCAGACGCTAATAATCTATCTGTTCGGGTAAATACAGATCCTAGGCGATCAGTATTCTGGTATGCCCAATAACTGGCAAGTGCACCACCCGTACCAACAAACGTACCCACCATACGGCCGGCCATTGTGTGTGTAGCGGCTGGAACTGCTAGTAAACTTAATAAGCCTAATGTGGCTAATTGTAATCGTAATTTCATGTTGATAACCTCCAACATTTCTTATAATTTTCTTTTTATTTGATCCAGATCTTTTTTGATCTGATCTAAATCTTTATGAGTCTTAGTGTGTGCGTCGCGATTTTCTTTTCTAAAATTTTCAAATCTTTTAGAAAGGGCATCTAACCGTTCACTAACCTCTTTAGTAATGAAACTCTTTAATGAGTTCACTCCTGCATTTACCGTATTCGTGACGTGCTTTGTTGTTGCAGGCATGTAATTTTTTAAGTATTCAAAACCCAATAACGCTCCCGTGCCTAAGGCATACGTGCCAATGCTTCTTTTTATAAGTGCACTTTTAAAGCGTGAGCGTGTTTTTTTAACTTTAGGTGTTTCAGGCTCTACTTCAGGAGTTTGTGCTTGAGTTGAATAGGGAGAAAAAGCTGTTTTAAGCCAGACAGAGCTGGTTAGGTAAGCTTTTTTATTAAAACTTTGGTTGTTTTGCATCGCACTTGAAGTACCTGCAATGCCTATAAAGCCAAACAAAGCGATATAAGTTAATTTCATAATTATAACCTCCACGTTACTATTAGTGTGCTAGAAGCCATTTACCTTCTTTACGCATTAATCTTATTATGAACTAAACTCAAAAATTGTCAATTTGATATTTCACATAGAAAATAAAAGCGAGACGGGTTTGGGCACAAAGCAGCTTTTTGATTAATTTTGAATAAATATGCGCATATTAAGACATAATCTTAACGCATTATATTTTCTTGAATCATCATGAGATTGCGCTCTGACGTACGAGTAGGCAGCGCTGAGCCACCGGCATTGTATGATTTTACCTCAAGTGATGAGCCTTTAAGGCCCAGGCGACCTTTGAGTATTATTTTTACCTCATAAACATCATGACGGGCACGCTCATTGGCTATTCTGTCAGCGGGTGTCCATTCGTAGAGGGTTTGGTTCATGTGATTATTAAGAGCGATTGTAGCTCCAATGTAACCAAAAGGGGATTGTTGTAATTTTTTGTTGAAAACTAAGTAAGCTACCACGTGGTTAACATCAGGATCATAAAAAGTGAGTCTGGTATGAAAATCATAATAATTTTTCACCAGCAAGGGGACACGAATTTTATTGAGTGTTACCGCGCCTATGGGCAAGTCGGCAAGAGGATATTCTTCTAGTCTCATTACTAAATTATGTTGAGTAAGATTTTGAATCTGAGTTATGTATAAAGTTGTGCCTTGTCGGGCAATTTTAATACCTTCACAATTTTCATAGGTTTCCACACAAAATGAGCGAGGGGTGCGTGGGCAATCACCGTAAGGTGAGCAACGATAAGGTTTGATGGTAAGTGTTCCTAAGGTAGCGATAAGTATGAGATATTTAGAAAATTGTTTCATTGCTGTCCCCTTTGTATGCTATTAGTCTACCAATATACAAATTCAAATTGTAATATATTTAACTGCGAGACAGGTTTGTTGCGCTCTAATAACTCATTTTGTTACCGTGAAGCAAACAAAAGGAGATGCCAATGCCAGAGATGACAAATTGTGAATATAATTGTCTGAAATTGTTATATAAGTTAGCTGCTATAGATTGGTTTATAGAAAATCATGGCTACCCAGATGCAGCAAATGAAAAACAACCTGATTGCACCAAGCTCATGGAGCACCTACAAAAAGATTTAGAAAAGCACATAGGTGCATTTAAAAAGCACGTATGCAAGTAGCTAGGTAATTATAAAGCCATCAGACGTTTTTTTAATGAGCTTCTCTGTGCAAAGTTCATCGATTATTTGCTGGAGTAATGCCTGATCGCGATTGATTCCCTGCATGAGCGCTTGTGTGTTAACCGGCTCTGTGCTTTGGAGTAATTTCTTTAATATCAGGCCGCGTACTTGTCTATTAGAGCCCTCAAACTTGGATTGTACCGCATGGTGCTTACTTTTGCGGCTTGGATTAATGGTATTTTTTTTGAGGTACACGCCATAATCCATAAGCGCATAATACCAATCGCGTGCGTGTTCTTTTTCAAGGGAGCGTGCTACTAAGGGTTCTATTTGTTTATCGTGAATTTTTTCAGAGCTATTTGCAAAGAAAAAGTAGATGAACACTGCGCGAATATTTGTCTCTATAAAAACGGTAGGATTGTTGTATGCAAAAGCACATATTGAAGCGGCTGTTGCTTTTCCAATGCCAGGGAACGTTTCAAGAATAGCCGGGTCATTAGGTAAAACGCCGTCATGCTCGGCTACAATTTTTTTTGCAATTTGGTGCAGATACATGCCGCGGCGATTATAACCCATACCCTGCCATTGCAAGAGTACTTCATGAAGCGAGGCGTTAGCTAGTGCATGGAATGTGGGAAATGTAGTTATAAATTGTGGGAATTTAATTGCAACACGGGCAGTTTGTGTTTGTTGTAACATGATTTCTGATACAACAACGTGGTAGGGATTATCAGTGTGTCTCCAATCAAATAGGCGGCCATTCTTTTGATAATAGTCCCATATGATTGATTGAAAATGTTTAATGTCTAAATTATTCATGGTATCCCCTAAAAAGATACCATGAGTATATATGTTTTATAGTTATTTTTGAATTGGTAGTTACTTGTTGTCGTGATTAAAAAGTGTGGTAATAGAATCTATTTTTCTATGATGAGGGTCTTTGAGAGGGTTTTGTTTCACTACACGTTCGCTTACTGTTTTTTGAGCAGCCTCTTCAAGCTTACTGTATTCTTGAGCTAACTTTAATGCCGAAGAGCTACTTTTTCTGGTAATCCGAGGAGTGACTTGTAGCGTGTCATACTTTTCTTGTGCTTTTTTACTTTCAGGTTTATTTGAAAGTACAGTAGCTTGTATATCTAATTTATTATTAACTGCTTTAATAGTTAGGATATCAGCTGTGGTAAACTCACGGGAGAGCAACTTATCGTCTGTTGCGCTATCTTTCAGCACAATGCGTATTTTATTAATGTTTTCAGCAGTAACCGTTACTGAGTCATCAGGATGTAGGTTAGAAAGCACGTTAGTGGTTCCCTGAGCAGTTGTTTGCTGTATTTCTATACGCACTTTTTTGGCGCTTTTATTTCTTACAACTTGTGTTTGATCGTTTTCCTTAATGAGATCCATGCCATGAGCATGCATCGCAACTAAGCTTAAAAATAGTGCTAATTTTTTCATGTTATTTGTAACCTTTTAATTGCTAAATCTAATACTTTGTTACAAATATTATATATTTTTTTAAGAAATAGTACATAGGGGCACAACCATAAACCTCTATTTTAATAGGTTTTTCTGTTATTTCTAACCAGGGCTGAGCGTATACAATACATTTTAGCAAAATATAACTTTAACATCCGAAATTGTTCGTCTTTTGTGTAGCGGCTTATAATCTTCTTAAAATTAATTTTTTTCTTTTTGCAGATGAATCTCATCACGTCATGTATTATGAGATCAGCGCACTCGGCATGCTTGTCATGTGGTTCCAGATAATCAAAGGCACATTTGCCCTCAGTATTAGCTTCAAGCCAGAGCGTTGCGGGTATTAATATTTTTATAAGACCTCTACTGGGCGCCCAACTATTTTGCAGCACGAGATGCATTAAGCTGTTACAGTTTTTATCTACAGCCATGATATCTGCTTTACGAGCAAGAGCACGCTTGAACTCAAATAAAATACTCTCATTGTGCTGTTGTCGTTTAGTTTGAATGGATAGTGGGTTTGAGGAAGAATGGGGTGGTTTGTGAAGAGGAGAGTCAAAATTTTCTTTAGCTAAGAATATCAAAAATTCTGACTGGGAATATAAGTAACCAAGCTGTGGTCTAAAATAGACGATTTGCTTTTTTAATGCAGGAGATTCGTTAATTTCCATGCACTCGGCTTGTAGCAAGCATAATCCTGAGATTATACCAAATACAGCATTCTTTGTCATGACTCCCCTCTAGCTCAAGGTGAAGCGAGCACTATAATGGTTGTTTTTTTTGCATAGATTTTCTAAGCGACAGCTTTTGACGTGTGAATGTTTTAAAATAGTGTTGTTAAGTGAGACAAGGTTGCTTGCTTTATTGCTGGAGCACGTTAATTCATGTTTGTTTGGTGAAATTTGAAGGCGTTCTACGTGAATTGTATGTTTTGAGGACAGATTAAACAAAAACTCGATAACGCATGCACGAATTGTGTTTTTATTTTTCAAGTCTGGTTTGTGACTTGATCTACGCGCTGCCATTTTTGCCTGGAGTGAGCTTATCTCTTTGTTTATTTGTATTAATCGGTAGTTGTTGAGACGATGTATCAGCGTGAAAGTTATAACGGTCACACCAATTAAGCCTAAAAAACATGTTTTGGCATAAGGACTTTGCTTTGGGGTGTAGTCATCGTGTGCAAAGTTAATGGTTTTCATTACTTTTTCTTTCATGTAAAAAAAGACCGAGTGCCGGTAGTAAAAATTTTAATTCTTTTTTTGCATCAATCGAAAGAGTTTGTGAAATGCTGGTTAAACGAAATAAAAAGTCTTGATTGAAAAATCTCCCGCTGTCCATTCTATAAGCTATCATGTCGGCAGCTAATTGGCTTTGCCGAAATGTGACACCTTTACTATGTTTGTACAGTTGTAAAAGACACATAGTGTGTGTAGTTATTTGGGTAATTTTTTTTTGCAATGCAATGCCAAGAAGTTGTAGTTGAAAAAGGTAAGCATGCGAGGTATGACACGTGTAGAACAGAAATGTACCTCCTTGCTCTGCTGCAAATAGATAGCTGTATTGGGACGCTCCTCCCACTGGCCAGACTGCGCTCAGCTCTCGTGCTAATGGAGTGGGCTTTGCAAATTCTATGCATTGTTCCTGTATTAAAGATGTGTCGCATGAGAATGCAAGGTCGTACCTCTTAAGATTGTTTCTCGTAGCAAAATCTTTGATGTGCTGAGTAACTAAAAACGGTTGCATGATGCGCCCTTGGACGATCATATAATTAAGTGCATTGCACTCATAGGCAAGCAATGTAGCAGGCTTATTAGAATCTTTTGAGGGTTTGAACAGGCATAGTGCCATAGCGTCTTCGTTGAATGTGATAATGAGTTGCGGGTTTTTCTCTTTTAACAATTAAAACTCCCGGTAACAACGCGATCTTTACCTTCAAGGTCTTTAATAACGGCAGCATTGCGTGCGTGGTATTTTTCAAAAATGTGTTTAACTGCGGCACCTTGTCGGTAGCCTATTTCAATGTAGAGATTGTTTATTTTTTGTGCGCACAAATCGGGATTTGGGTGCAGGTAAGTCGATGCGTTTTGCACTATTTTTTCTATAAGCTCCAGCCCCTCATTGGGTGCAACCAAGGCGCGGGAGTCTTCCCATTTACGTACTGAATCATCCAAATCTTCCCACTCAGATTCAGCAATGTAAGGCGGGTTAGAAACAATGAGGTCAAAGGTAAACGCGGGCGGCAGATCAGTGTACAGATCAGACCGTATGAAAGTAATATTAGGTATATTATTTTTGTGTGCATTGTGTTTGCCCAGCGCAAGGGCTTCATCAGATATATCAATTGCTACTACATGCGATTTTGCAAAGGCTTTTGCAATGCTCAAGCCAATACATCCCGTACCACTACACAAATCCAAGATGCTCAATCTCTTTTGCGGTATTTTTTGGAGGGCATCTATAAGATTTGAAACCCATTCTTCAGTTTCTGGTCGGGGAATTAATACGGGTGACTTCACATCAATTATTACGTTATTAAAGGGCACTGACCCAATTAAATATGCAAGAGGTATATGCAACACAACTTGTTTATAAATCCAATCGTCTAGTTGGGATCGTTGAGCAACAGTCAGACCAAGCTGATGTAGTATCAATAATTGAGTTTTGGTTTTCTTCGTTATTTCTTCTAGCATCCACCATGCATACTGATTACAAGTATGTAGGTGTTGGTAGCGTGGCATTAATGCGTTTTCTATGTAATTGATAATCTGAGTGATGAGCATATATGGTCTTTTTATAGTAGCTTATCAAATTTTGGGCAAAAGAGTTTGGTTGATCTTTTGCCCCGGTAATTATTTTAAATTTTTAGCGGAAACATTTCCTTTTAAAGGCAATCCGGAAATGCTGTAAAAGCCAAAACCTTTTAAACGACCTTGCTGTGGTTCAAGGCGTGCTGAAGAATGCTCATTATATTTTACAGCTATCATTGACGCAGTGCCTGCTCTCACTAGATATTGTTGAGGAAGGAATGGTTTTTCTGAAGATTCGGCTCCGCCAAGTTGTGGCTCAATAATAATCGTTGTGTCGCTATTTTTATAATTGAGTGGTCCCGTTCTCATGAACGCATTGGGTCCAACAATAATATTTGGAATATTATTAACACCATTAAGAATGGTCACACGTATAGTTCTGTTGCCTTTGTTATGCAACTCAAAGTTAATTTTTTTTGCATCAAGTCCTGATTGGCCTGCCATAGGGGTTGTTTCTATAGAATAAATTCCCACTTGTTGCGGTAACGTATAATTTGGGCGCGCCGGTGGCTCGGGGCGCTCAGATATAGTATGAGAGATGCCTGAACACAGCAATGACAATAACGTGGCAAGATACAGTTGTTTTTTCATAAGTATTCTCCTTCTGTTAGGAAGGTAGCACAACCATTGCATCTATTAAAAGTGATGTATGTATTTTAACTTAATAGCTCAGTCACATATTCAGTGGCATTGAATTTTTTGAGATGCTCGAGTTGTTCGCCATACGAGACATACGTAACCGGAACGCCTAATTCTTGGCAGATAGCAAAAACAATACCACCTTTACCCGTGCCATCCATTTTGGTTAGCACTATGCCATTTAATTGAGTTGATTCATTAAATAATTTTGCTTGCTCAAAAGAATTTTGCCCCAACATTGCATCGATAGTCAAAAGTGTGGTGATGGCGTGATTTGTTAGGTGCGTTATTACAATGCGTTTTATTTTTTCAAGCTCGCGCATTAGGTTAACTTTAGTTTGTAAACGGCCGGCAGTATCAATGATTAAGGTGTCATAGTTGAGATCTTTAAACTGCTTAACGCCGGCAAATACTACGGAGGCGGGATCTTGACCTTCTTTGCCAGTAACAATGTCAACACCTATGCGATTTGCCCATGTTACCAATTGCTCTGTCGCTGCAGCGCGAAAGGTATCGGCGGCTACGAGTAATACTTTTTTGCCTTCGTTTTTAGCCTGATGGGCTAGTTTTGCAGCAGTAGTAGTTTTGCCACTACCGTTGATACCTACTAACAGATAAACACCAGTTTCTTTGGGAGTAGGGGTTTTTTCTAAAATAGCCAATAGCTCTTTTTTTAATGCTTCATGGAGCTGAGGGCCTTTTGTGATTGTTCCGGCAGCATATTGTTTTTTGAGGGATTCTATCAGCGCTCGTGTTGTTTTTACCCCGGTATCTGCACCCATTAGAATTAATTCAAGCTCTTTAAGCGTTTGGTCATCTAAGGTGTCTTTTGCAAATAGAGCATTAATTTTAGACGTGAATTGCTGGTAGATTTTTTGAAGTTGATTTTTTACAAAACTAAACATGTAATACCAATAGATTAAAGGCTTATCGTTTTCAACTAGTATAAAATATTAGTTTATTTTGTCATGTTAGTTCTGAGATACAAAGTACCTCATGATAGGTACTTTGTATCATGCTTTCATATCTAAGTGCTATTATTTTTCAATCACGTTTCCGCTTAGATCGCACACCTTGTTGTTTTTATAAGCAGTATATAAATTGACCATGTGCTGACCATCAGAGGTTATTAATGCGTTAGGGTTTTGTGTGTCTTTTCTTGATACCGGAACGAATGAAGATAAATTATTGGCATGCACTAAGCGTGATGTCCAGGTAATTACCTTCTTATTGAGTGACGTTTTTAATAATGCTTTTTTAAAAACACATGTGCCAATCATTCCACACAGTGGTCCCGCTGCACTTGCTGTTATCGCCAACAGCTTGTAATCGTTATCTTGTATGGCAACATTGTGAAGGAGCGCCGATGATTTTCCGAGCGGATTAGCACCCACGGTAATTGTTACGTCACCTACCTGGCTTTGTATTTTTGGTGTGCCAAAAAAACTGAAACCATGCAGATTGCCAAAGAAATGATTGCTAGGAATTGCATGACCTACCTCATGAGTTATTGTGGTGGCAATTTCCATACCGGCGGCAGCGGCTACATACTTGGGCAGAGCAGGTGCTACTGTTTTGATAAAGGTAAATTTATCCATGCAATGGGTTAGCGCGTTAGCTAACAACGCAATTGTTATGAGAGAAAATTGAACGTTTTTCATAAGTAATCCTTAAGATAGGTAATTATCAAAATAATTGTATAAAAAATTGTAATTTTTTCAAATAGCAAAAATTAATCAGAGTGGGGGTAGGCTTTGGCCCTAAAGTAGAAGACAAAAAATAACTTATCATGCCAGACATTAATAAGTATGGTGTCACTGGTATTGTTGCTAAACCAAGATATCAAGGCGTTGAGCAAACAGTTTTAATCTTCGGTAGTCGTTACAGGTTAGCAGTGCATAGTTTTGTATAATTTTGCTTAATTTGTCATTGCTCAGAGTGCCAGCAATTTTTTGATTTTTAAGCTGTGCCAATAACAACTCATCAATGTTGTTTATTTTGCCAGCATGTCCAAATAGCACCGCAAGGTATGCCTCGGAGCTAAAAAATTGGCGGGCTAGATCATCTGCGGCGGGGCTGACAAAAGAGTGGATTAATGGCGGCTCAGCTGGCCATTGGTAATAGATCTTACCTTTTTCCTGGTATCCAAGAGCAAGGCAGGAAAATGTGGTTTTTAAAAACTCGAATATTTGAGGTTGTTCTGCTAACAACTCTTCATGAGTTTTTTGGTAAGGGAACGGATATCTGCCCGGGTCCATTGAGCCGGTTTGAATATGGTGCACTATACCAAATAAAATCCGTTTTTTGGTTTCAATGGTGATCAGTGACCCAAATGAGGGGAAATTATTCCAATACCAGCTTTGTGCAAGCCAGTCAGTTAAGGAGCTTTCAATTATTTCAGCACAAGCTTTGTTGGTGACCGGTGTCATCTTCTTTTTCTCCCTGTGCGGCGTACTGCGCTAAGCGATTTACAAAACTCATCCGATGAATAATTAAAGGAAATTTGCCCATTCCCAGTGCCTGTTTATGCTGTGGAGTGCGGTATCCCTTGTGTTGTCCCATATAGTAACCAGGAAATAGTGCATCGATGCGTTGCATGAGCATGTCTCGACGTACTTTTGCAACAATTGATGCAGCGGCAATAGAGGTGGACTTGCTTTCACCAAACGGAAAATAATTTATTGGTATGTCAGCATAGCACGTGTCGTCAAGGCGTAATGGCATTGCATCAACTAAGATTGATTGAGGACGATGTGGTGCTCTTGCTAAAAGATGCAGTAAAGACTTTTTCATTGCGGCTAATGTCGCATTAAATATATTCTGTTGGTCAATAATTCTATGGTGAATTATGCCAGTTGCATGCCAACAATGCTTAGTAATCCAGGCATAAGCCTTGAGACGTTCTTCAAGAGTCATCTCTTTTGAATCTTTTATTAAAGGGCTTATTTTGTTGATTGGCAAAATAACAGCGGCGGTAACGACAGGGCCTGCCAGAGGGCCTCTACCTACCTCATCAATGCCGCAAACTACTTGATTTTCAGACCATGCGGACCGCTCAAAATAATTCTTTTTGAAATTTTGTTTGCCCCGTGATGCCTGGATAATTATTGTCATTGGCAATCTTTTCAATTTGACAAGAGTGTAATTAGGTGTACAATTAGAAATAAGCAGTATTTTTATAATCTATTTACCATATTTATGGTAATAGGAGGAGTATATCATGATTTCACGTTCAACTGAACTCCGAGTTAAAGAACTCTTGAGAGAAAAAGGGTGGACAACTAAGGTTTTAGCTGAAAAAACCGGCATGTCTGAAAGTTATTTAACTCACATTAAAAACGGTACACGTCGTTGGAACGAAGATTCATTGCGTAAGTTAGCTAACGCATTTGAAGTAAGCCCAATTGACTTGTTCGCGCAACGTCGCAAACGTACTGACAATATTGACAGTAACGTAAGTTTGCCAGAGCAAACAGACGTTCAGCTCAAAGTACAAATCGTACCAGTTGTAGGTGATATCCCTGCAAATCCATCTCCATACAATAATCAATTAATGCAAGTAACTACCGGTTACAAAGATGTGTTTATTCCTATTTTAAACACAACTGATGGCTCAATGTTCTCATTGTGCATCGATCACAACTTAATGGCGCCTACTTTTGTAAAAGGTGATTATTTGATCATCTCCCCAGAAGTGTGGACCCGCTCAGGTGATATTGCAGCTGTTGAGTATGGCAACGACACTCCGGTGCGTGCGATTATGCAAGTAACCTATACTGATGATTTCATCGTATTAGAATCAGTGAATCACAAACAACCGCCAATCGCGCTTGTTCGCGGTAAAGATCACTTTAGAATTATTGGTCGCGTTATCCAACGTCACCAACGTCTAGCGTAAGCTTAGAAAATAAAAATTAAAGGCAGCGTGAAAAATCGCTGTCTTTTTTTGTGCCCAATTTTAGAGGCGGATAGCACTAGAGTCTTCTTTGTGTAATAAATGTTTCTAATTGTAATTTTTATAAATAGTGGTACACTGGTAGTAAATGGAAATTAGTGGAGGTTACAGCCATGAATTATAAAAAGTTACTTCTTTTATTGTTGCTGATTCCCAAAGCAGCTTGCCCTATGGATAACGCTTCTGGAGCACTCAAATCTCTAGGTGTATTGGCTGCTAGTTGGCTTACAGTGCTTGCTAGTCACGAAGCCGGTCACGCATTGGCAGGTAAATTATTCTATAATAATCCCATAAATATTCATTTAGCGCCTAACCCAAATTTTAACGTGACAGACCCAGTCTTATACAAAATTGGACCTTTTAGCTTTCACGGAATTCCTTTATTTGGAGCAATTCCTGGAGTGAGCATTACCGGGCCAGCGACCAAAAAGCAGGCAATTATAGATTCATTGAAGATGATTGCTATCGATTCTGCAGGTCCTCTATTGGGTGCTGTAGCAGGATTGTTATTTAATACAAGTTTAAATACGCTGGGCATTGCCACACAAATTCCCTTATGTGTTAGTATGCTTAATTTAGCCAATTTGATACCGATAAACACAGAAGGCTTTATTTCTGATGGTTATAGTATTCTGCAAAACATTAAGCACATCAAATATCTTTTGACGGCTCACAAAACTGTATACGATATAAAATAAATTATCCTCGAGGCTAGAAAAATCCTGTATTTATGGTACTTTTATGGTTGTATGGTGTACAAAACATCTACAACTAAATAAAGCCCACAGGGGCTTTATAGTGTAAAATAATTAACACTTCCACTTAGTACAGGAGTAATTCATGGCTCGTTACGAAGCATTATTGCTTACGGTTCCTGAAATTACCGCCGATGAGATCAAAAATATTGAAAATCATTTTGATCGCGTAATGGCGGAAAACAAAGGTAAAACTGTTTCTTTTGAACGTTGGGGTAAATACCGTCTTTCTTATCCAGTAAAAAAGAATGATTATGGTGTTTATTTCTTAGTAAGATTTGAAACAGAACAAATTAACCCATTGGTTAATGAAGTTAAAAATCTTCTTGATGTTAAGTTGCATGACATTGTGATGCGTAGCATGATTACTGTCTTGGACCCAGAAGGTTCATTGGCATATGAGCGCCCACAATCATTAGAAGAAGCACCTGCGCGTGAATCATCTCCATTTGGCAGAAGAGACCGCGGTGACTATGGTTCATCAGATATGGCTGGTTCAATGTCAGACGATGAAGATGACAACGACGACGAAACACAGGAGTAAAGCATGACCAAGAAAATTAAATTAAAAATCAGTGCTCGTTTATACAAAAAGAAACAACGTCGCCAAGGTTTTGGTGCTGAAAAGCACTGCCGTTTTTGTGGAGCTGAAGGTCAATCTTCATACCTCGATTACAAAAACGCAACGTTCTTAAGAAATTTCTTAACTGAGCGTGGCAAAATTCTAGCAGCTCGTATTTCTGGTAACTGCAGCAAACACCAACGTGAGCTTGCAGGACAAATTAGAAAAGCACGCGTTATGGCATTAGTTCCATACTCAGCGGCTCAATTCTAAGAGCAGATAAAAAGATAAAGACTCAGAATAACGCTGGGTCTTTTTTTTAACCTCAAAAAGGATTTTTCATGAATGCATTAAAAAAAATTACCCTCTGCACATTCTCATTACTTTTATTGGCTACTCCGCTTGTGCATGCAGCAAAAGAAACTGCAGTGCGCAAACTTAATAAAAGTTCTCTTTCAAATACCATAGCGACTTCAAGTAAAATCGTGGTTGTTGATGTATTTGCGACCTGGTGTTCGCCCTGCAAATTAATGGGGCCGGTGTTTGAAGAGGTATCAGCACAGCTTGGCGACGCGTACGAATTTGTAAAAGTTGATTTTGATGAAGTAGACTCATGCTCAAAAGAGTTTAAGGTTTCAAGCGTTCCTACCATTTTAGTTTTTAAAGATGGCAAAGAATTGGGGCGTACTGCGGGTTACAAAGATGCTGCAACCTTAAAAGCAAAAATTGAAGAGTTAGCAAAGGGTGCAAAAGAGGTAACGCGCCTTAGCCAAGAGCAATTAAACGTGCAATTATTGGAAGCTATTCAGCAAGCAGATGTTGATGGCTTAAAAAAAGCAATTGCATCAGGTGCAGATGTAAATGCTGAATATGATCAGGGCACAACGCCGGTGGTGTGGGCTCTTGCATTTACTGGCATGCATCATGAAAAATGTGTTGAAATGCTAAAGGTGTTGCTGGACGCAGGCGCATCATTAGAAATTACCGGACCTGCAAATCCTACCAATCAAACTATAGACCAAATGGTTGATATGATGATTGATAATGCGACTAAGACTCTCAATGCGTTCAAGCAAATCGAGGGCGTTGTTAAAGAGCATTCATCAAAAACTAAAAAAGTTGTTAAAGCGTAATTGATTTTACTAAGCTTATGTAAAATACCCGCACCTAAAAAGGCGGGTATTTTATTTTAAAGTTATGACACGTAATTAACTCTAGGGTGTTATGAAAATACTGTTATGTGTAGGCCTTTTATTTTCGTCATTGTGTCTGACTATGCAAAAAACACCAGAGATAACTGCCGATCAATTGCCTCTTTTGGTTAACGTATTACCAGTCGAAATTTGGGCGCGCATAATTGCGTTAAAAGCAGAACGCTATGGTGGGTTACGCTACCTTAAGCGCAACACTCAATCACATGGAGCAGCAAGTGAAAAACTTTATTCTGGCCCCAATCAAGTCGGCTTGAAGTTAAATAACCTTGGTTACATACGGCGCGGTAATGACTTTGCCTATCAGATTAAGGTTGTTGATGGCAATAACAAGAGCGTTTTATGTGAGCAATTGATATCTAATTACAACGCGAGCACTATTGTTATTGGTATTCATCCAATCAAAAACAAATTTTTTATATTGAACAATGATAATCAAATTACTTCATATCGGGTTAATCCACCGGATGAATTTGGCCTTATTGGCTTGAAAAAAAAGCATGTTTTTGCGGTTAAGGATACAATACCGTTAGCGTATCATTTTATGGTGTATGACTTATCACAAAATAGGGATAATGCTTTTTTGACGTCCTTAATTTCTTCAAAAGATGATGACGCTTTGCTCGTTCGCATACAAAAAGTAAAAGAGATGGTACAAGCATGTACGTTACTAACGCTGGGTGAGATAAAAAACGCCTGTCATATGGTGCAAGCAGATGGGGATGTTGCAATAAAATTGACAGGCTTAGAATTTTTGTTATCCCAACGATCATTGTTTTTAGTGCATGCTGTGTTGAGCAAGCAGGCTACAGTTGAAAACGGTACTAATACTGATCAACCACTACGAAAATTCACAAAAACTAAAACACTTATGTGTATCAAGAATCAAGATAAATGCGACGTATTAGATGTATTCCCTGGCATTGTTTCATGGGATCAGCCCGAAGATTTTCAAAGAAAAAATTCATACAAAGATGCATCAAAACCTCACTATCTTCTCGCGTTGAGAGATTCAATTGACTGTGCGTTTGAATTTGTAGATTCCTATAGAAAAAAATATGAAGATTTAATTGCGGTCGAAAAAAGTAAAAATTTTTGCCTCAAGGGCTTTAATCGTACTCAATTGAGAAAAATTTAAAACGCTTATGTTTCTTTGCAAATCATTGCGGTATCCAAAAGCTTGTTGTAATACGATTACATTTTAATAATTTCTTTATATACTTTTTTATGCAAGAACAAAAAAATAAGTGGTTCTGTATTTCTGTATGATGCTTGCAACAAATACTCGTCTTTAATTTTTTCTCGTTCTTTTATTCAATAACACATTTTTTTACCCTTTTAGCTTAGGAGCAACAATGGTTTGCGCTTATAGAGCTTCATGCTGTTTTATGATGGTTTTAATGTCCTGCGGGCAAGTAATGGCAACGGTACATCAGCCGCTGGGCGATCATGAAATACGTGACCTTGAAATGTTTACTACTCATAATGGCTCACCTGGTCTTTTTTCATACCTTGATTATACGCACTCAGAATGTGGAAAGCGCCGCTTAAAAAAATTGCTCAAATCTCCTACCTGCAACATCGAGCAGCTCAAGCAACGCCAAGTGCTTATTAAAGAGCTGGCAGATAATCAACCGCTCAGATCAGCTATAGAGCAAGAAATTGGTAATTTTGCACGCACTGAGCCACATCTTAATAATTTTTGGCATGAACCCGACCAACTTAATGGGATTGCGCTTAAAGAATTTTATTACCAAAATGGCTCGCTTAAAAAGTATAATAAAAGCCCGTTTGGCCTAGAGTTAGGGCAAGTCTTATACGTTGGCAATTTGTTTTTGCCCATTTTTGAACACTTTGTGCTTCATCTTTTTATCAGCGAAAAGCTCCAAGACAAATTAGGTTTTAAGTGCGCTATGCACCCACACGGTCATGGCAAACATGATCATCATAATCATGATCATCATCATAAGGCTCCTTCAACAGCCGCTCGCATTGGTTATCAAGCCTATAGTGCAGCACACTGGGGTATACACCTGATGGGGCTTAAGGGGTTGTATGACCATTTGCGCCAAAAAAATAGAATCATTATGCACATGCAAGAAGAGTTGATTGCTGTGCGCGCGTGCCTTGACAGCGCGTTGAACGTTTTAAAAATTATTGAACAAAACCAAATACTTGCAGATGGCATTCCTGCCTATCAAAATTTAAAAAAACTGTTTAACGCGACAGAAAAAGCGGTAACGCCAGAACTTAAGCAGTTGCTGGCATTATTATCAACCCGCACCTTTAAAGGCAAGCCATCATTTTTTTCTCGCAGTGGCAATATATTGGCAGCCCATCGCCTGATGCGCGAAACTAAAGATGAATTATATGCATTACTAGAGCCGGTTGGTCAGCTAGATGCGTTTTTATCTGCGGCGTATTTGTATAATGAGCATAAAGATACGCAAACCCCCTACTCGTTTGCATCATATGTCGACAGTAATCAGCCTGAGCTCGCCGTAACCGATTTTTGGAATCCTTTTTTACCGGCTCCAACTACTAACAGTATTGAGTTGGGAGTCTCATGCAAACCACGCACTGCGGTAGTGACCGGGCCTAATCGTGGTGGTAAATCAACTGCTATTAAATCAGTAGCAGATTGCATTGTATGTGCTCAGACATTAGGTATAGCGCCGGCACGCTCTATGAGCTTGACGCCTTTTAGTTTGATTAAAACTGCTATGAATATTACTGATGATTTAACCAACGGCCATTCACTTTTTAGTGCATCAGTGGCACGAGCACAGGCAATTGTAATACAAACCAAAGCATTGCCTGCAGATCAATTTGCATTTGTTGCGCTTGATGAGTTGTTTAACAGCACCGTCTATGAGACTGGACAAGAGTTGTCCCACCAATTGCTGAGTTATCTTGGCAACTCGCCAAACTCAGTAGTTATGGCGGCTACTCATTTTCCTAGGCTGACTGAGCTGAGCGCAGAAAGTAATTTGTTTTCTAATTACAAAGTTGAAGTTACACGTTCTGTCCATAACGAGCAGTTTAAGTTGTTACCAGGCGTGGCAAGTTTACAATCAGTTTTAGAGCTTATGCCAAGCAAAGATTTGTTAGGTTTAGGTTTATCAATTGCCTAAATAATAGGGGGGCTTTTGCCCCCCATCTATAACTATTTTTGAATTATTATTAGCACTAGGCGCATTTATATATCATATTTCTCATTGTAATTTTTATTTCTATCTGTATAATTGTATAAGAAGTAAAACTTGGGAGGTTATATGAAAAAATTAATGTTTATAAGCTTTTTTTTGTGCAGCTTTGCACTAGGTTCTGAGCAACCAAGCGCCAATCTTTCTCATGCGCAAGCAGCCCAATTGTTGGCTAATTTTGCAAAGTTACCCGAAGAAATAAAAGGTGTGGTATTTCCAGAATATTGCCCTGAATTAAAGGCTTTGGTGTACCTAAAACCCTTACCTGATGCAAGCGAAGATAACACTAAGAATGAAGAAAATTATTACTGGAAAACATTGCTAAAACCGGCAAAAAAAGTTTTTCAGCACTGGAATTTAAGTTATTCATTTTTAAAAAATAAAAAGCCCTATTTTCTCTATCATCCCTACCCAGCGAATAAAACTAAATTGCGCAGGTTAGGGCCGAACAAAAATAATATCTTGTTGCTCGATCATTTTTTGTATGATTACTCAGATGATTGTAAACAATTCCCTTATCTGCGCGCAGCACATAAGCAGCAACCAAGATCAGATATTATGGTTTCTTCAAATGCACAGGATCTGAAAAATAAATATTTGTGCGAGCAATTTTTTACCTGCATTCATCCCACTAAAAATATAATTGTAGGCTTAGATAAAGATGTAGCGCATGCTCAAAAGCGCATAACGCTGACTCATTATGATTCCTACAATAAGAAAGTAGAGATAAAGATGATCGATACTCCAGAGTATTTCGAGATACTTTCTTTTGACAAGGCTAAGTTGGATAGCGAAGCGCTATGGGCGATTGATCGTAACAGAAAGTTGTGGCATCTAACCAAAAATCATGAAGGTTATGCAAGTTCGCTTTGCAATATGTCAGACGTGTATTCTCTCTCGCAGTCATCAGTGTACCCAAATTTACTTTTGATTAATGGCACCCACCTTTATAAAGTAGATAATACAAAGCTCACTCGTTTAAAAACATTTGAACATCAAACCACTTTTACCGATGACAACATGTCACTTGAGCAGGGATATGACGTGCCTACCAAAAAAGAACATGCTATAATCATAAAGCCCCTAAAATCAGTGCTTAAGAAAGCGCGCTCGCATCATTTGAGTGAAAAAATTGTAAAACTAAAAACACAAATTCTACACGTTCATCAAGTGGGCAAGGCATTAACATAACCATTTGAACCCTTACTAATTTGATTTTTATTTGTGGCTGGGCAGTTTAGCCTTTATATTTGAGATTTAACTGACTGTTATCACACTCGTTATAATTCTCAAAATAAGGATGCTTATGCCTAAACTCATTACGGCGCTTTTTTGTATATGGTATATACTTGCGACTCATATATTTTTTGCTATGGATACATCAGGATCCAACCCTTACCTATCTCAGGATGCGAGTGTTATCGAACAACAGTGGCAAAGTATCCAGCAAAAACTCCGTATAGCTGGCTCATTAGTCTCATCAGCTTTACTATTAAATTGTTGTAAGACTAATATTGATACGTTTAGTCATTTGTATCGCCATATAGACTCACAACACAAGACTAACAATAATCTGTATCTCTGCCCGCAGTGTTACACCCCGTTTCAAACAAGTATACAAGCGGCTGTATGTTATTTGGCGTGTTTTGATAAAGATCTCAATTGTCCGTGCTGTGAGGCAGATTGCCCAAACTATGAAAAATTAATTTTACACTTAACGCAATGCCCCCATGTGCCCCCTTCGGGCAAGCAGAGTCTCGTTACCATCAATGAAAACCATCAAGAGTGTGGGTGGGCGCAAGAATTGGAAAAAAGCAGGCTTTTACAGCAATGGGAACAATACGAGCAACCAGCGGTGCATGGAGATAAAAGGACGATTAAAGCGTTGATACACGAGCACAGCTAATGTGGGCGATTTTGCAAAAAAATAGATTCTAACTTTTCAATTAAGAGTGAATATTTATGTGTTAATTGGTAAAATAGCGTTGTTGAGTATGCGCGTTGACCAACTGGATTTTGCCTCCTTTTTTGTTATAATAGTAAATAACAATCCGGACATTTCCTCTAGAATCTGCCAAAGGCTCGTTTGGATGCCAAAGAAACCAAAAAAATTCCTCTTTTTAACAAGGTAATGTAACAATGAATGATAGCTCAAAAATACGCAATATAGCAATTATTGCCCACGTTGACCACGGTAAAACAACGTTGGTTGACCAGTTGCTTAAACAATCGGGTACCATCAAAGAAGAATCTGCTGACCGTGTAATGGACTCAAATGCGTTAGAGCGTGAGCGTGGTATTACCATTTTGGCAAAAAATACTGGTGTTCAATACGAAGGTTATAATATTAACATCGTTGATACCCCAGGTCACAGTGACTTTGGTGGAGAAGTTGAGCGTACCCTGCAGATGGTTGAAGGCTTTTTGCTTTTAGTTGACGCTGCAGAAGGTGTATTGCCTGGTACTCGCTTTGTACTTGGTAAAGCATTACAACTCAATTTACGTCCAATTGTTTTGATTAATAAAATTGATCGTAAAGATGCTGACATTGAAAAAACTGAAGGTCTTATTAATGACCTGTTCTTAGATTTAGCAACCAGCGAGAGCCAATTGGAATTCCCATTGCTCTATGGTTCAGGCAGAAACGGGTATGCATCTCTAGATTCTTCAGCTCGCTCAGGCGATATGAAGCCATTATTTGATGCTATTTTAAATCATATACCTGCTCCAACTCCAAAAGCTGATCACTTACAGTTCTTAACCACCAGCTTGGATCACTCAGACTTCTTGGGGCCTATAGCTATCGGCCGTGTATTTAGCGGCACGTTGAAAGTTGGTCAACAAGTTATCTGCTGCAAAGATGATAAAGTAAGTGCACCGGTAAAAATTACCAAAATTTTTAAATTCTTGGGACTCAGCAAAGTAGAAGCTGAAGAAGCAAGTGTTGGTGATATTATTTCTATCACCGGTTTTGATAAGCCAATTGAAATTGGTACAACCATTTGCGAAGTGGGTCACCCGTTACCTTACTCATATGTTAAGGTTGATGAGCCTACCGTTTCTATTTACTTCTCAGTAAACGATTCTCCATTTAGTGGTAGAGAAGGTACTTTCTTGACCTCACGTCACTTGAAAGATCGTTTAGATAAAGAGTTACGTGTAAACGTTGCGTTGCGTGTTGAACCTACCAACTCACCAGAATCTTATAAAGTATCTGGTCGTGGACAATTACACCTAGGTGTATTGGTTGAAAATATGCGCCGTGAAGGCTTTGAGTTACAGCTTTCTGCGCCTGAAGTAATTTATAAAACAATTGATGGCGTTAAATGTGAACCTATTGAGCGTATTTTGCTTGATATTCCAACAGAAAGCCAAGGTACCATCATGGAAAACATGGGTCGCCGTAAAGCGCAAATGATTAACATGGTAACCTTTGATGATGGCCGTATGCGTTTAGAGTATGAATTGCCATCTCGTGCATTGCTTGGTTTTAGAAGCCAGTTCTTAACCGATACCCGCGGTAACGGTATTATGAACTTTAGCTTTGCAGGATACCAGCCTTACAAGGGTGATATTCAAACCCGTATCAAAGGTGCGATGGTTTCCATGGAACAAGGTGAAGTAACTGGATTCGCTCTTGATAACTTACAAGACCGCGGCATATTGTTCGTGCGCCCGGGTGATGAAGTGTATGAAGGTATGATCATTGGTGAAAACAGCCGTGAAGGTGATATGGACGTTAACCCATGTAAGGAAAAGAAATTAACCAACATGCGTGCGTCTGGTACTGATGAATCTATCAAGTTACAACCACCACGCGTTATGGAACTTGAAACCTGTATGGAATGGATTAGACCCGATGAATTGATTGAGGTTACTCCAACACATATTCGTTTACGTAAAAAAATATTACGTGCAGCATTACGTAAGTAATAGTTGTTAAAAGTTAAGGCCACAGCACAGAAATGTGTTGTGGCCTTTTTTTTACATTTTTTGTCTAATTATTACTTGTGGGTTAACAGTTGCGCTAACATATTCTATTTTTTAGTAGAAGGTAAAAAAACATTCTAAAGGATGAGTAGTGAAAAAAATAGTAATTATGAGTATAGTTTTTGCCAGTCTTGCAGCGCGATCCTTGTTTGCGATGAGCCAAGAAAAGATTGATAATCTTATAAAGCCGGTGTTAAATAAAGAATCGCTTGAGACGCATGTA
Organism: Candidatus Dependentiae bacterium Noda2021; assembly: GCA_020886235.1. GTDB lineage: Bacteria > Babelota > Babeliae > Babelales > Vermiphilaceae > Noda2021. The sequence goes on from AP025250.1 coordinate 1,197,971, forward strand.
GTAAAAAAATTAGAGAGAGTGTTAAAAAACCAGGAAGAGATCAAAAAAAATCAGAAAGAACTATTGTTGCTTGCAAAGTTACCCCGTGAACAACATACCCATTATGGTTTTTTGTCACCTCACCCATTAACAGCATTAATTATCACTGGAGTTCCAACGGTTGCAGTGTTACTAGTCGTAGCTATGATGAAATCATAATTTGAAAGAGCAGTAATGAAGAAGCAATTAATAATCATCATTGCCTGTGTTACCACATGTTTACTACAAGCTATGGAAAAACCATTTGAGAGTAAATGCAGTATACGATTTTCTGTGCCAACTGTAGAAAATCCGTTGGCTTATCCTATTACCATGCAAGTTCCTGTTATTAACCAAAATAGAACGGTAATTTTACCGCCCATTTACAAGGACGATGCATTGCATCTAAAAGAATTGTTCGGAAACTTACTCAATCCAGATATTAACCACACCGAAGGGCCTTCATTATTTGGTATTGAATGTAAAACTACTACGTTTGATATTGTAGCTTTAAAAAAATTAGCTGCGTTCTTTAGTACACACAATACATTTACGTCAGTTACTATTCCAGAGAAAAAAAATGATGATAAAAGTTTGTTAGAGCAAGTCGGAGATTTTTTTGCCACAAAAGGGCAAGGACCGGTAATCCAATTTTACGCGCCTGATCTTGATAACAAAAATATTCTCATTCGTTTTGAAGTATTACTTCCAACAAAAAGTCGCTATTTTGACCTGGCGCCTATAGATGCAAACCATGCTAGTTACTTAAAAGCTCGATTGATGGATCTTTATAACATTGGCTTAGAAAATGGTCCAAGTTTTTTACCAGTAGAGGTGCTGAAAAGCTTAAATAGCTTACAGTAGAACTTACTTATATATATTTTATAAACATAAAAATTTTTGATAACCTCTGTACAATTTTAACTCCATGAATTAACCATAATGAGGGACTGTTATGAAAAAGTGTTTGATAGTATTATTGTGTATTGCGGCAATAGCGACAAAAAGAATACAGGCAAATGAAATTCAACCAACCCAAACATTTCGTTTGTATGCGTTTAAAGACGATGGATCAGGTAACAAGTATGGCGCCACTATACCGGTTTATGGTGCCGCCAGAAAAATTGTAAGTCCTAAACAAATTAACAACGATGGTGTAATTGATTTTGTGGATAAGATTGAAGAGCTTCTTTTTAAAAGATCTGAATCCATTCATTTTTTTGGAACAACAGGCAAAACGTACACAATACAGGTTGGACAAACCATTTCATGTGCCGATGGTGATGAGCAAATGGGTAGCGTTCTACCGTGTCTTGATAAAAAAGCTTTAGATAAGGTAATTGTTTCTTTGGAGAGCGCAGAATATTCTTTAAAGCCTGATGCTGAGGTTCACGAGAAGCTTGCTGTGTTGTATGTGATGGCTGACTATGTAAAAAATGGTAGCAATCGCTTTAGTTTATTATTTTATGGGCCAGAAAATAAATTTGGCGTTTTAAGCACCTCACACATTCCTGATTTATATGTCAAAAAGCCCCTTAATAAATCTGAATTTAAAGAATTAAAAGAAGCTTTTACCAATCTCTATAATCATGGTATTAATAAAACTGATTTGTCTGCTCCTATTCAGGCACAGCCCTTTGATCTATCCATATTAAAACGCATCCAAAGAATTATACAGTAATTATCGATGTTCAAAATAATTTTATAATTACATTACGACCATGAAACTCTGTCCTTGAAAATTTAAAAATTCTCAAGGACATGCTACAATAATGGTATGAATACACAATACAAACTGGTTATTGCCTATGATGGTACCGATTATCATGGCTGGCAAGTACAACCAGGGCTCAAAACTATTGCTGGCGTTATACAAGAGAAATTCAAAAAAGTTTTTAATGCCGATATTAAACTACTGGCAGCCTCACGCACCGATGCGGGGGTACATGCGCTAGGACAAGTAGCGCGTTTTGAGTCAGATCTTATTATCTCGCCACAAAAAATGCTCCAAGGGCTACGCGGCAAGCTGCCTGCAGATATTATGATACGATCACTAGAAGTGGTTGAGGATTTTAACCCGCGGCATGACGTGAATCAAAAAGTATATTATTATCATTTCTTTTCAAAGCAGCCGTTGCCCTTTGTCGCGCGTTACGGGTGGTACTATCGGTATCCGATTGATTTTGAAAAATTAGAAAAAGTGCTTCAATTATTTGTAGGCACGCACGATTTTCGCTCATACAGCACTGGTTATGAGCGTGCCAACACCGTTCGGACTATCGACCAGGTATCGGTTGAGTATTTAAAGCGTTATCACATGCATCGCATAGTCGTTAAAGGAAGCAGTTTTTTGCATCATATGGTGCGCAGAATGGTTGGTGCTGCGCTGGAAGTTGCAGCTTCGCCTCATCTTGCGATAAACTACATAACAGATGTTATGGCTCAAAAAAATCCACAACAAACGTTACCTACAGCGCCTGCGCAGGGCTTATTATTATACACAGTTATATACCACAAGGATAAACAGTGAAACAAAATTCTAAATGGTTTAAAATCGGTGCATTGAGTGTAATTTTAGCTCTTGGCCTTGGTGCGTTATATAACTATTTGCCTCAGCAGCAACCACAATTGATCACGTTTTTTGAGCAAGAACGAGATTTAAAAGATATTCACGATATTTTTAAGAATAATTGGTACTGGCTCATTGCATCGTTTCCAACATACGAGCCGCAATATGTAGATTATATGTTCAAAAATAAGGCAGCGGGATTAGATCCCCGCCATGTTGGGTCATTAAACATAAAAGTTCTACGTGCCGGCAATGAGCTAGTTGGCTTTGTCGCTTACTACATGGAAAATTGGTATGAAGGGCGTATCTTGTTCTTGGCCGTCAATGAAAAATTCCGCGGCAAAGGGTATGCAGAGCAGCTTATGAAAGATGCCTTTGGGGAACTAAAAAAATTAGGTGCTACTAAATTGGTACTGCTAACTCGTGTTGATAATCTACGTGCACAAAAAATTTACAACAGGCTTGGATTTAAAGAAATCAAACGAGATAAAGAAGGCTTTGTGCACTTTGAAAAGTTAGCACAATAACCGTTAACTTTTTCTATTCTGGGCATGATGTAGATGGCGCAATGCAATTTTGAGGCTTTCAAGTTTGCACACTAATTGAGAATGCATTACCCAGCAGTTGGTATGTTCTTGCTTTTTCCATGCCTGGAAATTTTTTAAATTATAATAGGCGGCTTGCTGGGCTTTTTCTTCAATCTCAGCTTGGCAGCCCTCTGCTAGTGTCTTTAGCTGTGCAATGTACTTTTCCATTAGTACAATGTTTTTATTGATGCTTTGTTGATCAATTATCTTTAACACTTTGGGTTCTCCACAGATGGTAACCAAGTCAAAGAGCATTTCTTGCATTTCAGCGCGCTGGCTTAAAATTTTCCCTACTACCCATTTGCGCACTTGTGCCATATTGCATGGTGCGCTTATTGAAGCATCAGCGCTTATAATATTTACTAGTGTAAGGGCTATAATTACTATTTTTTTCATAAGGATCCTTAGAGCGTCGTTAGCATGCGTTACAATAAACGAGTCGTGATGTCGTGCAAAATATGCTGGTGATTGATTACTGATCTTGCAGCAGTGTATGCATAATAAGATTAATTAGTATAGCAACCAAAATCAATCAAATAGCCTTAAAATTGATTAAAAAACTCTAATAGTAAACAATTATATCGATCTAATTATTTTTTGAGGCACTTTTCATTATACATAAGATAATTAACGAGAAAATCCATCTCATGTATTTTTAACACGAGAGGTAGCAGGCTTGCACTTTGTGTTGTTTTTGATTGTATTTCTTTTTCTAGCTCTTGAATTCGTGATTTTAACAAACCCATGTGTTGTAATATGATATCGCACTTAAAAGTGATTTTTTTAAAATCTTCTTGAGTAAACGGAGTAGGCTTTTCTGTTGCCAAAACAGGAAGAACCAATAAAGAAATGAGAAATAATAGTTTCATAATTACTCTTGATGTAACGTGTTATGTTTTAATCAGCGGTCAGGCGAGCAAGGCCTTTTTCTTTGCTTCTTTCAAATGCAGCTTTAAAGCCCCAAATGGCAAGTGCGCAATACAGAAGACTCATTGAAAAACCCCACCAGAAGAGCGATGCGTTAAAAATGCCTTCTGTTACCAACAAGCGAATGCCTTCAAATGAGTAGGTCATTGGTAGTAGGTAGGCTATAATGCGGCCGTAAGAAGGCAAAATTTCAAGCGGATAGAATGCTGCAATGAACGGTGCAAACAGCCAGGTGAGCATAAATGCTAACGATTGCACGCGGGCACCAAAATAAATAAGAAAAATTGAAGATACAAAACTGATCCACAGACCAGCAATAAATAAGGAAAGAAGATAGGGTACAACGCTCAAGCCAAGTCCAATAATGCTAATGCCATACATTAATTTGACGGCCAGTATGCAATAGAGTGTCACAAAAATTGACGTACCTACGGTTAGCAATATCGAAGCTATTATCCATTCACTTATTTTTAATGGCGTAGCAAAAATATTGACCATGTTCAAAGACCAAAATTCTTCAAGTAAGCTGCTACTCACTTCAAAGCCCGCGCGATTGACCAATTGCCAAAATACTACGGCTGTAATAAGCGCAAGACCAGCACTTGATGCGGTAGTTTGATTGGTGTTTACCCAATTTGCGGTGAATCCCCATAGCGCAATATCAACGAGTGGCCAATAAAAAATCCAAATAATACGATTGGCATCTTTAAAAAGCAAAATTGCATGGCGCAAGATCATTGCCCAAATGCGAGACCATTTCATTGATTATCCTTGTGGTGAACATCTTTTTTTTGAACCAGTGAAAGAAAGAAATCTTCAAGTGTCGGCTTGTCTATAAATATTTGTGAATACGTAACGCCGGCATGAGCAAGAGCGCTTAAAAATTGTGCAATAGCAAGTTCGTCAATATCAAGCTCAATACTGCGCTCATACACTTTAAAGGGTAAGTTGTTTTCTTTTGCGTAATTAATTGCAGACTCAAGACCATGAGTAATTACCAGATGCACGTGAGCTACTGCTACTGATGAAGCAAGTTGAGATGGGGTGTTGTTGGCAACAATCATGCCATCTTTCATGACTAGTACGCGATCACACACTTCGGTAACTTCATCCATATTATGTGAGGTGAAAAGCGCTGACAAACCAAATTCTCGTTTTTGTTTTATCACAAAGCTACGCACTTCTTGTGCAACATCAGGATCGAGTGATGCGGTCGGTTCATCGAGTAATACTACGGCCGGACGAGGGATAAATGCTTTTGCAAGCATTACTCGGGTCATTTGACCTGCCGATAGCGTGCCCGTTTCTTTATCGCGCATGTTCCACATATCAAATAGTTTTAAAAATTCAGCAATACGTTCTTTGCGGATGTTGGTAGGAACACCGTTTAGTCTGGCAAAGATATCAAGATTTTCTGAAACTGAAAGTCTGCCGGGAAGTTTAACGTAGGTACTCGCAAAGGTAACTTTTTCTAAAATTGCAGAGCGATGCCTTTCAAAGTCTTTACCAAAATAGGTTATTTGTCCTGAACTTGGAGTGAGTAACCCAAGGAGCATTTGTATGGTTGTAGTTTTACCCGCACCATTAGTGCCCAGCAAGCCTAAAATTTCACCATGCTCAAGATCAAATGAAATCTTTTTTACCGCAGTAAAGTGTTTTTTTGGTCCCAAGATATGTTTTCTTGAAACAAATGTTTTTGATAAATTGTGTACAGAAAGAATTGGCATAGAAAAACCTTTTGTGTTATTTTTTCTATCTTATCACAAATTAGTAATTCAAGAACAGAAGTAAGCATATTTAAATGATGTTGATAAGACATTAAAGAATGGATCATAACAATAAATCATACATAAATTGCCTCAAGCAGCAATGGACATACTCAATGCAGATATTGGGTGGGATACTCTTACTATTGTATCTTTGCTCTTTAAAAAGTAGCAGCCTTAGAGGATTTAATTTTGCAAAATTGCCTGGTTGGTTTGTGGTGATTTACATAATAGGTTCTGTGCTTGGCGGAGCTTATTATCAAAAGTACTATTGTGTTCAGGATGAGGGTGCCGATGACTTACTATGATTATCTCAAAAATAAGTTTCCTCAAACGCTGCGCCATGTGGGTGAGCTAGTATTTGGGCTATCGCTGGGATCACTCATAATTGGTACCGGCGATCGGGTATTCAGTTTCAGCCAGATTCCCCCATTGTCATTGGCAATATACTTAGCGGTATCTATTTTTTTGGTGCCTGGCTATTGAAGAAAAATGATGAGTGGCAAAAAGTTGATGAAGAATGTACCGAGTTATAACGGCTATCGCATTCTCACTATATCTTGCGTTCTGACATTGCCCTTTAATGGAATACCTGATTCGCTGTAGCCAAAGATGCTCCCCTTTTGCGCTTGTAGTTTTCCATCTTCCCATTTTACAATGATTTGCTGCACATTGGTGGGAAATAAATATTGATAGAATGGGGCATTGGTCTCAGCGGGAATTAGTTCGCGAATGGTAAGATATACTGGCTGTTCTAAAGAAAAATTAAATCGAGAGATACGCAGTGCGTCTGACTTGGGTTGTAAAGTAAGAGCTACTGGCAAATGGGGCAGTTGTTTTACCATAACCTCTATAGGATATTTTCCTTTATTTTTAACTTCAAAGGCTACCCCTTCTTTTAAAATCTCAGGGCCTGCTTTGATTGAGTGTTCTGTAGAGAGTTGTGCAAAAGCAATTGATGGTATGAGTAACAATGTGGTGAAGATATGTCTTAGAACGGTCATAATTCTCCTTTATTTGTTACTGTAAACTAGGCCCAAGAAAATAGGCAATAAATTCTGTGGTTACAGGTGTTTTATTACATACGATGCAATGTCTGCAAGCTGATTGAGCGGTAATGGTGTTTGAGAATGAGCAACTTTTTTATTAATAACGATAAAGGGCACAGGATTGGTTGTGTGAGCGGTGCGCGGTTGTTGCAATGTGCTGTCATACATATCTTCTGCTTTGCCATGATCAGCGGTGATATACATCGTGCCGTTTTGCTTGATAACTATTTGATTATATAATTGCTGCAATTCTTTATCTAAGCATTCAATGGCTTTAACGGTTGCGGTAAAATTACCAGTATGGCCTACCATATCTGCATTGGCATAATTGATGAGATAAAAATCGCATGGATTGGTAGTGAGTGATTGTATCACACGCTGAGTAATCTGATCAGCTGACAGACTAGGTGCTATATCATAATGAGGAACTTTCAGCGACGGAATCAGTACACGTGTTTCTTGTGGATAAACAGACTCATTACCGCCATCAAAAAAGTAAGTGACATGCGCATATTTTTCTGTTTCAGCAATAGTAAAAATAGTTCTACCTTGTTTTGTTAATTCCTGCTTGAGGGTAGGCCTTAGGAGTTGTGGCTCGAGTAATGGCATTGTTGCAATGTCGGCGCTATACATAACGGGCGTAATAACAAACGACAGCTGTAGGTGATCGGTAGGAAAATGGGAAAATTGAGAATCAGTAAATGCTTGAGCGAGCTGCCTGTCGCGGTCAGGACGTGTGTCGCTAAAAATAAGGCCATCGCCCGATTTGATTACTGCCTGATGATAAAGTTGCGTTGGCGGAATAAATTCATCAAAGGTCTTGTGCTGATAATAATAATCAAGTGCATCTTGCCATCGTATAAAATGGAGCTGTTGAACAGACGTCATTACGTCATAACTTTTTTGCGTGCGTTGCCAGTTGTGGTCACGATCCATAGCATAAAAACGTCCCTGAATGGTCCCAAGGATAACATTAGGATGCTGATCTAACAGGATTTGCAATTGCTCTAGGTACGTGCGCGCTGTTTGCGGCCCGACATCCCGTCCATCTAAAAATGCATGTATTACGATGTGCTTAACGCCATAGAGTAACCCTGCCTTAATGTATGCCAGAATGTGCTTAATGTGTCCATGGGCACCTGCGTCAGATAGAATGCCTGCTATGTGCAAAGTTTTGCCTGACTTAGCAAGTGAGCTTAATTGTTCTTTGAGAATTGGATAGGTAAAAAACGAATTATCATCGATAGCTTGGTGAATACGCGTTAACGGTTGTTCGATAATTTGGCCGGTTCCAATAGTCATGTGACCAACTTCAGAGTTGCCGATAAATCCTTGAGGTAATCCAACAAACGTTCCTGAGGCCTTGAGCAAACAATGAGGATAGTTTTTAAATACATAATCAAAAAACGGGGTGTCAGCACACGCTATGGCATTAGACTCTTTGTGCTGACGGTACCCAAATCCATCAAGAATAATAAGAGCAGTAGGTGTGATTGGTTGTGAATGATTAACGCTGCCTATTCTTTTCATGCATTTACTATAATCATGCTTAAGAATGTTTGGCAATAGTTGTTTAAAAAAAACAGAGAAAAAAGTTAATGCAGTTGTGAGAGGTATTCTGCGCCTTGGGCAGTTAATCGGCCATCATGGGTAATTAATTGTTGTGCAATAAGTGCCTTCGTTACCCGTTGAACGTGGGATTCTGTCCATCCAAGTTTTTGTGCGCTACTAAAACTATTGGACGATGAATGCTTTGCATAGAGCCACAGCAAAATTGATTGTTCAGCATTTTTAATGGCATAGCGATGACCTATTACGCGTGCAATTATACCTTTATGAGGAGCACATAACAATGCCAATAAAAATAAGACACCATTGCATACAGCAATACAACCGGTAATAGATACATCATACAATGCAGCTACTGTGTAACCATTAATCGCAGCCAATACTGCAATTATTAAACTTACTTTAATTTGATTTTTTACTGAGTGTGTCAGTAATGATGCAGTTGCCGCAGGAGCAATCATGAGTGCAACCACTACAAAAGATCCTACCACGTTAAATGCAGCAACGGCGGTCATGCTTGTGGTAACCATTAATCCGTAATACAAAAGTTGCGGCATGAAGCCTGCAAGCATGCTAAATGATGCATCAAAAATGCTGAGTGTTATTTCTTTAAAAAATAACCAGGTCATAATTCCATTAATGAGTATTATGATGCTGGTGCTCCAAAACGCATATGATCCTACGCTCACGCCGGCGATCTGTATAGTATTAAAGGGAGCAAACACGAGTTCACCAAGCAATACCATATCTACATCTAAGTGTACGGTGCGTGCATATAAGCTAATGAGAATTACTCCCACTGAAAAAAAGAAGGGAAAGACTAAGCCAATTGCAGCATCCTTTTTTAACTGCTTTGTGTTCATCAAAAATTCGGTCAAAACCACGGTAAGCATACCGGCAATAGCAGCTCCGACTAAGAGTAAGGGTGATTCTAGGCTACCAACAATAAAAAACATTAAAACAATACCTGGCAAAATAGCGTGACTTATTGCATCGCTCATCATCGCTACTGACCTGAGAACTAAAAACACTCCTGGTATTGCACACATTACGCTCACCAAACATGCTAGTACAATTATGTGTATCGAAAGCGCGCTTATCATGAAACAACCTTATGCTTATGAATAGAACGCGCAGGGGCACATGCAAGCGAAACAAACACAATGATACTTAAAAAGATTACAATGGTCGGCCCGGTTGGAATGTGAGCAAACATACTGCTCACGCATGATCCTGCAACGCAGGCAATTGCACCAAACGTTCCACTCAATATAACCATGCGCTCAAGACGATTTGTCCATTGGCGTGCTGCAGCACCAGGTGCAATAAGCATGGTGCTCATCAAAATTACACCGACCGTTTGTAACCCAATAATAATGGTAATTACCAGTAAGCTGGTGAGCACAACATTAATTCTGTTGGTTGCAAAGCCCGCATTGTGAGCAAAGTCACGATCAAATGATAAAAGCTTAAATTCTTTCCACAACAAGATGATGCACAGTAAAACCAAACAGCTTATCATAAAAACAATATGTAACTCTTGTGTGGTAAAGCTGGAGGCATTTCCAAATAAAAACTTTTGCATAGAGCCAGCCTGCAATGAGGGATATTTTTTTAATAAGCTTATAAGGACTAATCCAAATCCAAAAAAAACTGAGAGTACCACACCAAGAATGGTATCACTTTTAATCGCGGTATGACCAAGTACTAAATAGATAAACCCAGTACCAATTGCACCAGCTATGCCTGCACCTGACATCAACACATAGGGATTTTTTTGATGAGTTACCAGACAAGCAAGAACAATGCCTGGCAACGCAGCGTGTGAAATCGCATCACCGAGTAAACTTTGTTTGCGCAAAAATGCAAATGAACTTAATGCGCCAGCAGTTATGCCAAGCATGGTGGTGCCAACAATAACCATGAGCAAAGTATAATCAAATATAATGTTCATAGCGCATCGCTTTTGTGGCCAAAGTAAACATGATGTTTATAGGCAGCCTTGATGTGTTCTGGTGTAAAAGAATCTGCTGTGGGGCCGCACGCAATTGAGCTTTTGTTGATCATCAAGGTCCAATCAAAATACTCGGTAACGGTATTAAGATCATGGTGTACGGCTATTATAGTTTTTTGTTGGCTTCTTAATTGTCGCAATACTTGCATGATTGCTTTTTCACTGTAAATATCAACCCGACAAAGGGCTCATCCATTACATAAATAGGTGCATCTTGCATCAGCGCACGTGCTAGAAAAACTCGTTGTTGCTGCCCGCCTGAAAGGGTATTGATTGGTCTGTTTTCATATTCAAGCATGTCGACAAGCTTGAGGGCTTCTTGAGCTTTTTGAATGTGAGTGGGTCCTGGGCGCTTAATCCAGCCCAACTGGGCGTAACAACCCATAAGAACTACATCTAAAACAGTGACGGGAAAATCCCAATCTATCGTTGCGCGCTGAGGTACATACGCAATTGCGTGACGTTGTGTGTGTGAGGGCTTTCCCATAATTGATATGGTACCTGCAAGGGGCTTTATTAACCCTAAAATAGTTTTAATAATTGTAGTTTTACCGGCTCCATTAGGACCAACTATAGCAAGTAAAACACCTTTTGGTATAGACGCACAAACGTCCCACAAGACAGGAGTTTGCTGGTAGGCAACGGTTAAGTGGTTTATTTCTAGTACAGGTTTATTCATACATGAGCCGAACTAAATAAGATCTATATATTTGGTAAGTTTAACGTAAAAGAAACAAAACTAATACCAAATTATTGGTTGTTATACCGGCCTTTTATTTTATTTTTTTTACGTTTTTCGGCCAATATGATGCTCATGGGTGATGCAATGCTGAGTATTGACTGATCAGTCGTTCCCACGATCACTGCATTTACTAATTGCTTTTGGTTATTACTTGTGCGGGTTTCAACCATTGCATAGGCCGGAAAAAAGACATAGTTATCATTTTTGATATCGTCCATTTCTCTGTTGGCTATTAAAGATAAATTGCCTTTTTCTTCGATCTGTCCGTTTTCATAGCGCAAAAGAAGGGTAGTAGAAAGGGTAGACATGCCCATTAATAATCGTGCGCGATCAATGTGCTCAATTAGCGTTGCCGTGTGGCCCTCAATGGTTATAACTTTTTTAGGCGTATATTCCATTGCAAGAGTAAAACAGCTTTGTGCAACTACAGCAAAAAGTAGCAATATTTTCATACTCATACCACCTTAACTTATTTAAGTGTCTGGCTTATTGTGTGCACATTGTACTCTATCATAGACACATAGCTATCTGCATTACTTTGTTTATCTCCTAATGCATCAGAATAGAGCTCAGGTCCAATTGCAACGTGCCATCCCTGTGATTGAGCGCCATGCTGCACTGCTTGTATATTACGGGGTGAAATGGAAGACTCAACAAAAAGAGCCTTTATTTTATTGTTTGTTATAAACTCCACTAATTGTTGTATATCACGAGTGCCCGCTTCAGAGTCGGTGCTTACTCCTTGCAGACCCAGAACTTCAATGCCATATCGTTTTCCAAAATAACTAAAGGCATCATGAGCAGTTATGAGAACACGTTGTTGGGGGGGATTTCATTAATGAGTTCAAATATTGATGTGTCTAAGTGTTCAAGGCGCGTGCTATAGGTGTGTGCATTAGTTTCATAACGTTCTTTATATGCGTTATCCACATCGATAAGCGCGTCAGCAATAGTTGATGTAACCCTGCGCCACAATGAAACATCATGCCACACATGAGGATCGTAAATACCCGCGACTTCACTTTCGATTAATAGTTCTTTAGGGAGTGACTCGCAAACACCAACGCTTGTTGTGTATTGATTCATTTGCTCAAGAACATGTACCATTTTTCCTTCAAGGTGCAACCCGTGATACAAAATCAGATCTGCTTGCGCCAGGGCATGAACATCATGCTCTGTGGCATGGTATGTGTGTGGATCAACACCTGGTCCCATTAGACTTACGACTTGCCAATCTTCGCCTGCTATGTGTTGTGCGGTATCGGCAAGGATGCTGGTTGTGCAGACCATTTTTTTCTTGTTTGTTTGAAGCTGAACGTGTGAGTAGTTATTAAGTAGATAAAAACATATGAGTACATTGATACAAATAAGAAAAGCTATTATTTTTTTCATTGATCAAACATTGGTTTTAAGGCTGATAATGATATAAATGTACTCTTTTCAAGCAGTTAGGACAAATCTTCTTAGAAAATAAGCCGGTGGCTCATGACTATAAGCCACCTTACAATAAGTATTATCGGCTTATCGTGTGAAACCAGGTTGCAAGCATAATACTCAAAACCCATAATTTAAAAACTTGTTGAGTTGTGGAATTGTTGGCATTTGATGCTGTTGCCTGTGAAGCGGGTTTGCTATCACACCACTTAGAATCAATCATACTGTTTTTTGCAGCTACGGGTTGAACTGATTTTGCTTCAGTTGCGGTAGCGCGGCTTTCTGTTTTTTCTTGTAAAAATTCTTCGCGCTCAGCAAAAAATTTATTAAGAAAGGCTGGATTATCATCTAATGAATCCATGGTATGTGTCTTAAATGCTGACACACTTATGATGGTAAACAATGCAAGTAAGAGTATATTTTTTTTCATTGAGAGCCTTTATTTTGAGTGGTTACATTTTAATGCCTAAAAAGTTTAACAACAAAAAAATGATTTACAAACTTCTCAAATAGAATGAATTTTGCTTGGCACTATGATGTGAAATTTGGTGTAAAAAAATGGATAAAAATTCATTAAATGGGCCCGTTTGTTCTTATTATTCATATTGTTTAGTGTGAAGTTAAAACACCGGATAGAACTTAATTTTTTTTGACAAGTGTGGTAAGCTATATTGATTAAATAAATGGTGATCTTATGTCTAAAGAACTTACTCTTAAAATGCTTCCTAAAAAGTCTGGTGTGTATCTCTTTAAAGATGCGCAGGGCGTTGTTATTTATATAGGCAAAGCTATTTCTATTAGAGATCGCGTGAGTCAATATTTTCATAATCGCCATAAAGATTGGAAGGTAGATGCATTACTTGCAGAGCATGTAGCCGTTGATCACATAGAAACTAAAAACGAGACCGAAGCATTATTGCTTGAGGCTCAGCTTATAAGTAAATATAAGCCAAAATACAACGTGCTTCTCAAAGAGGGTCAGCCCTTTTTGTATCTTATGTTTAGCAAAGATGCCATTCCCACAATCTCTATTGTTCGCCAAAAAAAAGATAAGGGTACGTATTTTGGCCCCTTCATGCACAAAAAAGATGCTCGGGCCGTTTACCGCTTTTTGATGCAGACCTTTAGGCTTAACTTATGCAATAAAAAAATTGAAAATGGATGCCTTGATTTTCATCTTGGGCTCTGTGCAGGAAGTTGTAAGAGTTCATTTGATATTGCTGATTACATGTTTCGTATGCATTTAGCTATGGAAGCGTTGCGCGGAAACCATGAAATTTTCCTCAACATGGTAAAAAAGCGTATTAGTGAATATAACAAGCAATTTGCCTTTGAAAAATCCCGTCGCTTACAAGAATATTTACAGAATTTAGATACCATTTTTGAAACCATTCGCACACGCTACAGCGAAGACAAATACAAAGATGATATTTTTGTAGTGACCACACCAGCGCCTCAAGAGGCAAGCGGTGTAACCCCCAAGAAGTTGCACAATTTCTAGGGTAGAAAAACCTATTTATACGATTGACTGCTTTGATATATCCCATTTTCAAAGTAGTTATTTAGTAGGATCTTGTATTAGGTTCACGAACGGTAAGCCGGATAAAAATATGTTCCGTCGTTTTAAGATACAAACTCTTATTGAGCAAAATGATTATGCCGCGTTGCAAGAAATTGTAAGCCGTAGATACAAAGATCCCACACAATTGCCTGATCTAGTCTTAATAGATGGTGGCAAAGGTCAACTAAATGCAGTAAGAGCTATTCTTCCTAATGCATTGTGTATTAGTCTTGCAAAAAGAGAAGAGACTATTTTTGGTGCGCAGTATCCTGAGGGTAAAAAGCTTGATCTGCATAACCAAGTGGATAGACTTTTAATAGCTTTACGAGATTATGCACACCATTTTGCCGTGAGCTATCATCGCTTGCGTCGCAAGAAGGGTTTAGAGGGACCAGACAATGAAACTCGATCAATTTACAACAGCAAGTCAAGAACTGATCAATAAAGCCATACAGCTGGCAACAGAAAAAAAGAATCCGGTATTATTGCCGCTCCATTTACTAGCAGCAGGCGTAACGGATGATTTTTGCACCTCATTATTTTTGCGCTTAGAAGTACCCATTGTTCAATTACAACAAGAGGTTGAGCGAGAACTAAAAAAATTACCGGTTGTGCAGGGTGGAAGCTTAGCAGCAGACCAAGCTTTCGAGCAATTTATTAAATCCTGCCAAGAAGAAGCGCATGCTTTGGGCGATGACTACATTAGCCTTGAAGTCTTTATGCTCGTATGGGCTCAAACTACTCAGTTGCCTGATGGCATAAAAGATTTATTTTTGCGTAGTCGGTTTACCAAAGATCGCATACTCAAGACCATGCAAGAGCTAAGAAAGGGCAAAACCGTGAAAACACAAAACGCAGAAAAACAATATCAAATACTTGAAAAATATTGCATAAACATAACTAAACTGGCACAAGAAGGTAAGCTTGATCCGGTCATTGGGCGACATGAAGAAATTAGACGTGTCATACAAATATTATCACGTCGCACCAAAAATAATCCCGTGCTTATTGGTGAACCGGGGGTTGGTAAAACGGCAATTGTTGAGGGAATTGCACAACGTATTATCAACAATGATGTGCCCGGTAGTTTGCGGCATAAACAAATTTACTCCTTAGATCTGGGGCTTTTAATTGCCGGTGCCAAATACCAAGGTGAATTTGAAGAACGCCTCAAGGGTATTTTAAAAGAAATTGAAGAAGGTAAAGACGACATTATCTTATTCATTGATGAATTGCACATGCTGGTTGGTGCCGGTTCATCAGGTGGGGGAATGGATGCATCAAATCTTCTTAAACCTGCACTAGCAAGGGGCACCCTGCATTGTATCGGCGCTACAACCCTTAAAGAATATAAAAAATATGTCGAAAAAGATGCGGCACTTGAGCGTCGTTTTCAAAAAGTACTTGTTGAAGAGCCTTCAGTTGAAGATGCTATTTCTATATTGCGCGGCCTTAAAGAGAGGTACGAGTTGCACCATGGAATACGTATAAAAGATTTAGCACTTGTTGAAGCGGTGCTTCTTTCATCAAAGCATATTCCCGATCGCTTCTTGCCTGACAAGGCTATTGATTTGGTTGACGAAGCAGCCTCTATGGTAAAGATGTCTATTGATTCACAGCCAGAAGAGCTTGATCGCTTAGAGCGCAGAATGCGTCAGCTTGAAATTGAAAAAGTTGCATTAGGTAAAGAAAAAGAAGACAAAACCGCAAAATTGCGTCTTGAAGATATCAATAAAGAGCTTGCAAACATAAAAGAACAGCACGCAACCTTGCTCTCTCAATGGAAGGCAGAAAAAGAGCCATTAACGCGTATTAATAAACTTAAAGAAGAAATCGATTTGCTCAATGTTCGCTTTCAAATGGCTGAGCGTGAAGGTGATTATGCAAAAGCATCTGAAATCAAATATGGCAAGCTTGCAAAACTTCAAAGCGAATTAGAAAAAGAACAAGAAAAAATTAAAAATATGGACACTCAGCTGGTAAAACAACAAGTTGATGAGCACGATATTGCTGCAGTGTTATCACGCTGGACTAAAATTCCTTTAGAAAAGTTACAAACAAAAGAATCTGAAAAATTACTCACCATGGCAGATACTATGCACAAACGAGTAGTTGGCCAAGATGAGGCTATTGATCGTATTTCCTATGCGGTACAGATGCATCGGACAGGATTGTCCGAGCCTAACAGGCCTATAGGATCGTTCTTGTTCTTAGGGCCAACGGGTGTAGGAAAAACTGAGGTTGCCAAAACACTTGCAGATTTCTTGTTTAATGACCCGCGAAAAATGATCCGCATTGATATGTCAGAGTATATGGAAAAGCATGCGGTTGCCCGTTTGATAGGTTCTCCTCCTGGTTATGTTGGATACGAAGAAGGTGGCCAATTAACAGAAGCAGTTAGACGTAATCCGTACAGTGTTGTTCTGTTTGATGAAATAGAAAAAGCACATCCTGATGTATTTAATATATTTCTGCAGATTCTTGATGAAGGACATTTGACTGATAGCCAAGGAAGAACCGTATCGTTTAAAAATTGCATAATCATTATGACCTCAAATATTGGTGCTGAAATAATACTCAAGGCCGATGAATTAGATGAAAAGGTTAAAACTGAAGTTGAAAAAATTGTGCACCGCACTTTTAGACCAGAGTTTCTTAATCGTTTGGATGCGATTATTTTCTTCAAGCGGTTAACGCAAGAAGATGTAGCTCAGATTGCCAATATTCAGCTTAAAGAAGTTACCAATCGCTTGAAAGAACGTAACATCGATCTAACGGTTGAACCAGATGTGGTGAATTATTTAGCTCAAGAAGGATATGAGCCGGAGTTTGGAGCACGCCCATTAAAACGAGTTATTCAAAATAACATTCTTGTACCGATTGCACAGTATTTGCTCAAAAAAGATGCCAAACAATTGTGGGTTAAAATGAAAAACGGCGTTCCGGTAATTGAGGGATAGTTGCAGATTATATAATTTAGGGTAAGGTATTATTTCTACCGGTCACAAAAAATGAGATAGTTGTGATGCAAAAATAACCATTTTTGTCTTAAAGGACCATCTCATGCAAAAAGTATTTTTGTTAACAAGTATACTTTTAGGCAGCGTAGTAAGTAATACCTTTCCTATGGATATTGATTTGGCTGATAACACCATTGCCCATTTCAACTCGCCCAGCGTTGAAGCACTCCGTCGAGAATCAAAAGTTTTTCAAGCATTGGAAGAAGACGTTTCGGGTGAAACTAATTTACCTCTCAAAAGTGTCACGCAAAAGGGCATACAACGGCTTCGTTCATTTTTATCAATAACTAAATCATTTTTAAAAGAAAAAAAATCTAACACTAAGCTCGTCAAAAAACAGGTTAAAGAAAAGTCAGCGGCCCATGATCTGCCCACGGTAGCTGAAGATTTACAGCTCTTTGATTATCTTGGTATGGAGCGTTACTCACTCCCTTCACTCAAAGTTGCAGGTCAGAAATTAGCTCAAGAAGATGCCTGGAGATTGTATCTTGATAATCCTGCTCAATTTGATGATCTTATTGACACCCCTACCAATGACGAGTTAAAAAAAGAATTTTATCAAAATATTCAATTGCCTCGCTTGTATAGTTCTGTTGAGGTTGATAAAAAAATAATAAAAACAAAAAAACATCCTTATTTGAAAAAAATTGCACTCACTGAAGATGCGCAAACTATATTTGCAATCGATCAAAACAATCTTTTGGCATGGAATGCACAATCGGGTAAAAAAATAAGTAAAATAGCGTTTGGCGATACTATAACGGATATGGCGGTGTGTCGCGGTAGCAATGAAGTGATACTGGGTACTGCCAATGGTCAAGTGCTCCTGTGCAATGCAATTGCAAAAAACACTATTCAGCGCGCAGCGCACAATGAGCCCGTTAGCTTCGTAACATCAGCTCCTAACAACGTTTATTTTGCAACAGCAGCACATAATGGAGAAGTTAAAATTTGGTCCCGCTCAGGCGACTGTCTGCATACGTTGAGCAATCATCAAGCTCCCGTAACTGCCTTGACATTTAGTGCCGATGGTATGCTCTTAGCAACCGGATCTGAAGATTGCGCGGTACATGTTTTTAATATAGCAACCGGGAAGACTGAAAAAAGAATTACGGACTATACAGAGCCTATTACCAAACTTCAGTTCAGCGCGCATGGAAATCTCCTGCTTACCGCGTCCGATCGTCAAGGAAAAATTATGGTAACTCCTGTGCATGAGGAAGGGGCAAATGTTGCCTTGCAGAGCAGCGAGCGCTTAGCTTTGACTTTGGGGAGTAATGATTTACGTACTCTTGTTATTGACGATACCAAATCTTGTAATCTCTTGAAAATTGATAGCAACCAACAGGAAAAACAGTTAAAAATAACACAACCTGATACGGCAGCATTTACCGATGATGAAAATAACGTTTTATTTGGATCACGCGTTGATGACTTGATGCATATCATTGATACCAGCAATGGTAAACGTTTAAAAACATTTGAAGGCGGCCAAGTAGTACACATCCGTAACAATAAAGCCTTGGTTAAACATATTAATGGCGATATTGGATTATATTCTTTGCAGCCATTGTTGCACGCACAAGAATTGGTTAAAGCATTAGATTTAAAACAGCAATTTGTGGTTGGCCACCTGAATAATGCTGAGCGACCAACGACGCTGCCAAAAAAAAGTGTAATTTATCCAATTTTCAAAGAATTACCAAAACCAGTACAAAAGCTATTAGTGCATAACAAAAAAGTGTTATTAAAAAAATAAGTTACAACGCTTTATCTTTAAATAGTTCCACTCATATTTTGGATAAAGTAGGAGAGCATAGCACTAATGGATTAAAAGGAGAGTGGGGTGATTCAACTACGACTTGCACTCATCGTATTGTTTTACGCATGTTGTGCGCGAGGTTCTCTTAAGTTACAAGAGAAAACACTACCATTAAAAAAATCTCTGTTGGAGTTATTTACTTCACAATGCTCGGTTATCCAATCACTGCATGATTTTTGTGCGGTTAAAGAGCTTGATCTTTCAAAGCTCACCGAGTATGAATTTAAGCTATTCAGAGAATATTTATTATATTGCCAGCGATTAGATCAGAAGTTATTAACTCCTGGTTATAAGAAAAATTTTTTAAAATTATTGATGTCGAACCGCAAAAATTTTGCAACGTTAGCTTTGTGTTGTGATTTTTACGGAGTCCGTCGCGTACCTAAAGAGCTTTCATATTGCCTTGAAAAGCAATTTAAAAGCCAAACTCATTGGCAAGAATGGGTAGAAGGTAAGAAATCTCCTTTATTTTTGAAATTACCACCGCTGTTATTGTGTTCACTCGTAGTTCAATTACATCAAAAACTATGTTTAAAATTGCGGCAATCGATCACGTTTTCAACCCGAAATATAACATTTTCATCACTGTATGATAAAGATTATCAACGAGCGCAATTTAGTCCCTCGGGTAATCTACTGGCCTTACAACATCTATCTACCGTGCTCATTTACGAAAAAGGTAAATTTCAGCTGCATTTTACCATGCCTAATGTGGTCAGAAGTATGATGTTTTTTGATGAAAACAATCTTGCGGTGGGAACTAGTGATGGCTGCGTGTGCATGATTGAAACAGATTCCCGGACCGATGCATATGATTTAATTGCGCGACACCATGAACCCATTGATGTTTTTGCAAAATGTTCTTCAGATCAATCGTTGTTAATAGGTTCTCGTACCATGTTTACTAAGTATGGCCGCAACGCCATCATATGGTCGATACGACATCATCCTGCCGATTTAGTAAAGCTTGTTTTTAACACCAAAGGAACCGTATTTGCATCGGGTGATAGATTGGGAAATGTAATAACGTGGGATTCATCCACGGGCGAAGTTAAAAAAAAATTGCATCAATTTCCTACTGCGGTGTGTCATCTTTCCTATGCCAATTCAGACGTGTTGTACGCAGTGGCACTATCGGGTGACCAGCCCATGTTATGGGTTGAAAATTATGCTCATCAAAAGCCAACTATTCTAGAACCAAAATCATACACTAAAACGAATATTTCTTTTTTTGAAAAGCTTATCCAGGTTAATGATCCTCACAGCTTTAAAATTATAGAAGATACACAAAATCCTAGAAACAGTATGCTCTTTTTAGAGCCGGATGAAATTAATTGCTGTAGTTTGGTCAGTTATAATGCGACGGACAAAGTGCTGGCGTTTGATCCAGCTCAAAAAAAATTATTAGTTAAAAAATTATTTAATACGCAAACTGTTCATCGCTTGTGTGTTTATGATCTTGCAGAACTTATTCAGCAATCAAAAGCATATGAGACTCTGACTGCAAAACAGTTATTTTTTTTATATCATGCTACACATGCTAATGATGCATTAGTGTGCAATGATCGTCTTGCAAAATGCTATTACTCACTACCAGGGCATATAAAAAAAGATCTTGAAAAATCATCAATCGCTAT
The DNA here is from genome assembly GCA_020886235.1 of Candidatus Dependentiae bacterium Noda2021. GTDB lineage: Bacteria > Babelota > Babeliae > Babelales > Vermiphilaceae > Noda2021. Next base: position 1,218,686 of record AP025250.1, read on the forward strand.
CAAGATACCAAAAGCGCTCAGTATTAAATATACGTTGCCAAAAAAAATACGTAGTTGTTTCACGGCGCTTGCCACATTATTTAAACAAGAATGGCCTGATTTGCGCTTTGAAAACATGCAGTAATTGTTAATTGCCACTTATAAATTGCTTTATAAGCCCGTATTTTTCAGGGCGGTCAGCCAAGTCGGTAGACGTTGCTGATTGTACGATCTTGCCTTGATGCATTAAATAGATGGTTGCCTTTAATCGTTCAATAAGTGAGGTATCATGCGTAGCCACTAATACGATAAATCCTTGTTGTGCAAGATCTTGTATAGATTGTGCTACATGATTAGTAAGCAATGGATCAAGTGCAGAAGTTGGTTCATCCAAGCAGATTATTTGTGGTTGCAATGCCAAGGTACGCGCCAGAGCAAGTCGTTGCTTTTGACCACCAGAAAGTGATGAAGCATACATATTTTTTTTATCGGCAAGGCCATACTGGCTTAAAAGATTATGTGCGATGGTAACTGCATCGGCATGCGATTTGCCCGCAACTTTTTCAAGCGCTAAGGTAATATTTTGCTCGACGGTTAAATTTTCAAATAAGTTAAAATTTTGAAACACAAAACCAACAGTATGATTTTTATTTACTGTTGTTAAATCGAGCGGTTTGCCATCAAGGGTAAAGGCTCCTGCATCAGGTGTTTCAAGATTGTTAAGCACGCGAAGCAACGTTGATTTACCAACGCCAGAAGAGCCTAACAATACGGCAATTTCACCGTGGTTTACGGTAAGAGAAACGTCATCAATAATTTTTTTATCATTAAATGATTTTGAAAGATGTTCAATTTTGAGCATGACGATTCATCCTTTGTTCAACCAGAGAAACGATTATGGAAAGAGTAGTTGTTATTACTAAATAGATAAGAGCAATTACGGCATATAAGGTAAAGTAATCAAAGGTACGACTTCGTATTAAGGATCCTTCACGAGTAAGTTCTACAACACCAATGATAGACGCCAAACTAGAATCTTTGACCAGTGTAATAAACTCGTTGCCCAGTGCGGGAGTCACGACACGAAATGCTTGAGGGAGCACGATATAGCGGAGTGTTTGCCAACGTGACAATCCAAGACTATACGCAGCTTCAATTTGCCCTTTATTGATAGATTGTATTCCCGCTTTTACAATTTGGCTTACATACGCAGCACTGTTAAGACCAATTGCTAAAATCGCTGCCCAAAATGCCGGCAACCCAATGCCAAGTTGAGGAAGCACATAAAACGCAATAGTGATTTGGATTAGCATAGGTGTGCCCCGTATCAAAGTCACGTACGTGGTAATTAACCAGCGCAACGGTTTAAAAGGACTTGTGTGAGCAATGCCTAAGGTGGTGCCCAATAACATGCCAATAAGTCCAGATAGCCCTGCTATTTGAAGGGTAACTAACGTGCCGCGAGCAAGGGCAGGTAATGATTGTTTTATAAGGGGAAAATCTATCATAGGGTTCCTATAATTAAATGCATTATACTATGAATAATAATTCTTAATGCCTATAAAAGTCAATATTACTCACACCTCTTTTTACATTTTGTGCTATTTGTAGTAAAATTGCATTATGAAAAATAGAAAATTGGATCATGGAGGTCACATGAAATTTACCATTCTTACATCTATTATGGTTATTGCGCCGGTGCTCTGTTTTGGCATGGATCGTAATGTATGTCCTGAGAAAGACTTTAAATCTATAGATAAAGGTTCTTGGGCAGATTATTTAATGATACAAAATTGGAAAAAAGCTTACACAAATCCATTGCCAACCGCAGTTGATTCACGCATAGTATCATCTGCGTACCATACAGGGCAAGAGCAAGACCAGTTACTGCATGAAGCTGACCGCGATATAGCAACTATGCTCGTTGCGGGTGATGGCCTGCTCTCAGAACAATCGTGTACAATTTTATAATAAAAAGAGGCGCCATAATTTGGGCGCCTCTTTTTATATCTTAAGTTACAGATTCTAAAGCATGTAGCATTTTTGCATTGCGCTTTAGTGTCTTTTTGAGTTTTAATCTTTTCTTTATTGTTTTATAAATGATGTAGCTACCAACGGTAAAACATAAGCCAGTTGCAGTTAGCAGGCTAAAAATTTCGGCTTGTACATCGGCTTTTCTTTGTAGGTTTTTTTTGGTTGGCGGTTGCGATAATTCATAATGAAGTAGATATAGTATACCCATACCAGCACAGTAGCAAATACCGCTTAAAAATAATTTAGAAGTAAGTCTAAAATATTGTTTTAACGTTTTATTTGTTTGATGGGTGTTTTTTTTAATAATGGCCTTATAAAAATTACTATTTTCGACAATATGTGTATTGAGACATATATCTCCCGATTTTTCATAGATATATTTGAGCCACTTATAACTATTTTGGTCAGGCGCTCGTTTTTTATCTTTGATGCGAATAGTATCAGGAAATAAATTGTAATTAATCCAACTGTTTACAGAATTATATCCAACGGCCACTCGTGAGAATAATAAGCACATAAAAATAATTTTTTTCATAATTTTTCTCTAAGTTTTAATTCTGGGTAAATTTTGATGAGCAACACTACCATAATTTTCTGGTGTGAGCAATTATGAAAAATTAAAATAAAAAATTAACAAAAAAAGAGGCCCATGCAGGCCTCTTGCTAATTAGTTGAGTTTCCATTTTTCTAAAAGCAGCTGCAATACGCCTTCGCGTTTTATATCATTGAGTGCTTTTTGAATAGGTTCTAGGAGTTCTTGATACTTGGGAGATATGGCAAATGAATAGCTGTCGCTTGCGTCAGGTATTTCAACGATGGAAAATTTGTCAGTACCGTGTTTGTCAAAAAATGCTTTGACGCTGTTGCGCGCAGCAATAAACGCATCAGCGCGCCCTGATTCAAGTGCTAAGAATGCTTCAGTTGGAGTTGCGAGTCTGAGAAGATCGACACCTGGTTTTTGGCTCATATACAGGTCTGCCATGTAACCTTCATTTACGACCGCTGTTTTATTTTCAAGTTCATTAATTGATGTTATCGCATGTTCTTTAGGGCTTACAATAAGAAGAGGATCTTGTTGCAAGTAAGGCTCTGTAAATATAATACGCTCTGCACGCTCAGGAGTTGAGGTGATGCCTGCTGCAATAACTTGAATTTGTCCAATTTGTGCAGCGGGGATTAATGCGTCAAAAGGCATGTCTTGTAATGTAATTTTTTTATCAAGGCGTTTTGCAACTTCCTCAATCAAATCAATGTCAAATCCTTGAATCTTATCATCGGAGATAAAGCTGTAGGGATAATAATCTGAGTTAGTCCCTACAATAAGTTGTTCATGATAATTTTCATGAGCCTTTTGACGTTTTGCAAAATACCACAAGGTGGTAGTGCTGATAATAAGGGCAAGCAATGCTGTATAAATATTCTTGTTCATTATTCCTCGGTTTGCTTGTAATACAATAGGGTGCTTAAATTGTTAAAGAGTTCCTTGGTGCGAGATATGCCAGCAGGATATACTATTACTACGTTTTCACCTGCTATAGTAGCTAAAATATCGCTATCTTCTTGAAGGTCAAGATAATCTGCTACAA